>NZ_JALNTQ010000017.1:0-542 GCF_023161745.1 Cobetia sp. 1CM21F
TCCACCTGGAAGGTGTCAGTGACGGTGCCGCCGGTCGCCTCAGTGACCGACTGGTCATCCAGCGAGGTGATGGTCGGCGCCGAGTCATCCACGCCAGTGATGACGATGTCGACCGTGGTGGTCGAGCCATCACTGAGCTCGACCACGAACGACTGGCTGACAGTGTCACCTTCATTCAACCCCTGAACGACGGCGGCTTCATTATTGAGGGTGTAGGTCCACTCCCCTGCCTCGTTGACGCTGAAAGTGCCGTAATCACCGCTTTGGGTGCCAGCGACAACATCAGTACTTTCGACATCGACAAGCGCGCCGGAAGCTTCGGTAACGCCATCCTCCGTTACCTCTCCAGAATCGCCGCCAATCAGGGCGCCCACGTCATTGCTGGTCGCGGTGTTGCCGGCCGGATCGGTGACCGAGGCTTCGACGCTGTACTCGCCTTCGCTCAGCGGGGTCTCGGCGTCGACGCTGTAGGTGCCGTTCTCGACGGTGGCGGTGACGGTCTGCTCGTTGCCGTCGCTGTCGGTGATGACCAGGGTGACGGT
>NZ_JALNTQ010000018.1:0-501 GCF_023161745.1 Cobetia sp. 1CM21F
ACGGTGCTGCCGTCTTCGGCATCGGTGGTACCGACGATGGTCGGCGTGGTGTCGGAGGTCAGTGCCGGGGCATCGACAGTCAGCGCCGGCACGCTTGCGTCGATCTCGCCTACATCATTGCTGGTCGCGGTGTTGCCGGCCGGGTCGGTGACCGAGGCTTCGACGCTGTACTCGCCTTCGCTCAGCGGTGTCTCGGCGTCAACCGTGTAGGTGCCGTTCTCGACGGTCGCGGTGACGGTCTGTTCGTTGCCGTCGCTGTCGGTGATGACCAGGGTGACGGTGCTGCCGTCTTCGGCATCGGTGGTGCCGACGATGGTTGGCGTGGTGTCGGAGGTCAGTGCCGGTGCGTCGACGGTCAACGCCGGCGCGCTTGCGTCGATCTCGCCCACGTCATTGCTGGTCGCGGTGTTGCCGGCCGGATCGGTGACCGAGGCCTCGACGCTGTACTCGCCTTCGCTCAGCGGCGTTTCGGCGTCAACCGTGTAGGTGCCGTTCTCGACA
>NZ_JALNTQ010000019.1:0-434 GCF_023161745.1 Cobetia sp. 1CM21F
GTCGATGCCCCGGCACTGACCTCCGACACCACGCCGACCATCGTCGGTACCACCGATGCCGAAGACGGCAGCACCGTCACCCTGGTCATCACCGACAGCGACGGCAACGAGCAGACCGTCACCGCCACCGTCGAGAACGGCACCTACAGTGTCGACGCCGAGACCCCGCTGAGCGAAGGCGAGTACAGCGTCGAGGCCTCGGTCACCGATCCGGCCGGCAACACCGCGACTAGCAACGACGTGGGCGAGATCGACGCAAGCGCGCCGGCGCTGACTGTCGATGCCCCGGCACTGACCTCCGACACCACGCCGACCATCGTCGGTACCACCGATGCCGACGATGGCAGCACCGTCACGCTGGTCATCACCGACAGCGACGGCAACGAGCAGACCGTCACCGCGACTGTCGAGAACGGCACCTACACGGTTGACGC
>NZ_JALNTQ010000002.1:0-1310226 GCF_023161745.1 Cobetia sp. 1CM21F
GACGTTACCGCGCCGAACACGCCGACCATCACTTCCGCGACCGACGATGTGGCAGCCGATACCGGTGCCCTCGCCTCCGGCGACAGCACCAATGACTCGACGCCGACCCTGATCGGCAGCGCCGAAGCCGGTAGCACCGTCACCATCATCCATAACGGTGAGGAAATCGCGACAGTCACCGCCGATGCCAATGGCGCCTGGCGCTACACCCCGAGCACTGATCTCACCGATGGCGATCATGTCTTCAGCGTCACCGCGACCGATGCTGCTGGCAACGCAAGCGCGCCGTCTGGCGAGTTCACGCTCACGGTCGACACCGTCGCGCCGGATGCCCCGATCCTGTCCGAGACCGATGGCGAGACGGCCAATGGCAGCACCGTCAATGGCAGCGCCGAGGCCGGCGGCACCGTCGAAATCACCAATGGTGATGGCGACTTGCTGGGCAGCGGTACTGTTGCCGATGACGGTACCTTCAGCATCACCCTGTCTCCGAAGCAGGAAGCTGGCGCTGAGCTGGCCGCCACCGTCACCGACGCCGCGGGTAACGAAAGCCCAGTCTCCGACGCCTTGGTGGTGCCGGAAGACGCTGACGTTACCGCGCCGAACACGCCGACCATCACCTCGGCGACCGACGATGTACCAGCCGATACCGGTGCCCTCGCCTCCGGCGACAGCACCAACGATGCGACGCCGACGGTGACCGGCAGCGCCGAAGCCGGTAGCACCGTCACCATCACCCACAACGGCGAAGTCGTTGATAGCGTGACGGCGGATACCAATGGCACATGGAGCTACACACCGACTACTGATCTCACCGATGGCGACCACGCCTTCAGCGTCACCGCGACTGACGAAGCCGGCAATGAAAGCCCAGCGTCTGGCGAGTTCACGCTCACGGTCGACACCAACGCGCCGGATGCACCGATCCTGTCCGAGACGGATGGCACCACCGTCGCTGGGACCGGTGAAGCGGGCACCACGGTCGAGATCACCAATGCCAACGATGATGTTGTGGGCACCGCGGCCGTCGATGCAGAAGGCAACTTCTCGGTTGAGCTCTCCCCGGAGCAGGAAGCCAGCGCTGAGCTAACCGCCACCGTCACCGACGCCGCAGGTAACGAAAGCCCAGTCTCCGACACCCTGGTGGTGCCGGAAGACGCTGACGTTACCGCGCCGAACACGCCGACCATCACCTCCGCGACCGACGATGTGGCTGCCGATACCGGTGCCCTCGCCTCCGGCGACAGCACCAATGACGCGACTCCGACGCTGACCGGCAGCGCCGAAGCCGGCAGCACCGTCACCATCACCCACAACGGCGAAGTCGTTGATAGCGTGACGGCGGATGCCAATGGTGCCTGGCGCTATACCCCGAGCACTGATCTCACCGATGGCGATCACGTCTTCAGCGTCACCGCGACCGATGCCGCCGGCAACGAGAGTACGACCTCTGGCGAGTTCACGCTTACCGTCGACACTACCGCGCCGGATGCGCCGGTTCTGAGCGAGACCGATGGCACCACCGTCGCCGGGACCGGTGAAGCGGGCACCACGGTCGAGATCACCAATGCCAACGATGATGTGCTGGGAACAGCGGTCGTCGATGCAGGAGGCAACTTCTCCGTTGAGCTCTCGCCGGAGCAGGAAGCTGGCAGCACACTGACAGCCACGGCAACCGATGCGGCCGGCAATGAAAGCGCAGCGTCCGCGGCACTCGATGTGCCGGAAGATGCTGACGTTACCGCGCCGAACACGCCGACCATCACCTCCGCGACCGACGACGTAGCAGCCGATACCGGTGCCCTCGCCTCCGGCGACAGCACCAACGATGCGACTCCGACCCTGACCGGCAGCGCCGAAGCCGGCAGCACCGTCAACATCACCCACAACGGTGAAGAAATCGCGACAGTCGCCGCCGATGCCAATGGCGCCTGGAGCTATACCCCGAGCACTGATCTCACCGATGGCGAGCATGTCTTCAGCGTCACCGCGACCGATGCCGCCGGTAACGAAAGTGCATCCTCTGGCGAGTTCACACTCACCGTCGACACCACAGCGCCGGATGCCCCAGTCCTGAGCGAGACCGATGGCACCACCGTCGCCGGGACCGGTGAAGCGGGCACCACGGTCGAGATCACCAATGCCAACGATGATGTGCTGGGAACAGCGGTCGTCGATGCAGAAGGCAACTTCTCGGTTGAGCTTTCACCGGAGCAGGAAGCTGGCAGCACACTGACAGCCACGGCAACCGATGCGGCCGGCAATGAAAGCGCAGCGTCCGCGGCACTTGATGTGCCAGAAGATGCTGACGTTACCGCGCCGAACACGCCGACCATCGCCTCTGCGACCGACGACGTGGCAGCCGATACCGGTGCCCTCGCCTCCGGCGACAGCACCAATGACGCGACGCCGACGCTGACCGGCAGCGCTGAGGCCAATAGCACCGTCACCATCACCCACAACGGTGAGGAAATCGCGGCAGCCACCGCCGATGCCAATGGTGCCTGGCGCTACACCCCGAGCACTGATCTCACCGATGGCGAGCATGTCTTCAGCGTCACCGCGACAGATACTGCCGGCAACGAAAGCGCGCCGTCTGGCGAGTTCACCCTCACCGTCGACACCACCGCGCCGGACGCACCGATCCTGTCCGAGACCGATGGCACCACCGTCGCCGGGACCGGTGAAGCGGGCACCACGGTCGAGATCACCAATGCCAACGATGATGTGCTGGGAACAGCGGTCGTCGATGCAGAAGGCAACTTCTCGGTTGAGCTTTCACCGGAGCAGGAAGCTGGCAGCACACTGACAGCCACGGCAACCGATGCGGCCGGCAATGAAAGCGCAGCGTCCGCGGCACTTGATGTGCCGGAAGATGCTGACGTTACCGCACCGAACACGCCGACCATCGCCTCTGCGACCGACGACGTGGCAGCCGATACCGGTGCCCTCGCCTCCGGCGACAGCACCAATGACCCGACGCCGACCCTCACCGGCAGCGCCGAGGCCGGCAGCACCGTCACCATCACCCACAACGGCGAAGTCGTTGATAGCGTGACGGCGGATGCCAATGGCGCCTGGCGCTATACCCCGAGCACTGATCTCACCGATGGCGAGCATGTCTTCAGCGTCACCGCGACAGATACTGCCGGCAACGAAAGCGCGCCGTCTGGCGAGTTCACGCTTACTGTCGATACTACTGTGCCCACCAGTCCGGCCTTGGCATTGTCTAGCGATACCGGAACGGATGACGACGGCATAACCAGCAATGGCGAAGTCACCGTCAGTGGTCTGGAAGCCGACGCCAGCTGGGAGTATTCCCTCGACGGCGGCAGCAACTGGATCGATGGCACCGGCACCACCTTCACGCTGGGCGAAGGTGTCTACGCCGATGGCGTTGTGCAGATCCGTCAGACCGATGTGGCCGGCAACGTCAGCGACGCCGTGAACCTGGGCGCTGTGACGGTCGATGCGACCGCTCCGACGGGCAGCATCGGCTTCGTCGATGGTGACGATGGCCTGCTCAATCTGGCAGACATCAGCGCCGTCGACCTGACTGGCAGCATCGAGGCCGGTCTCGACAGCAGCAATGTCGTGATCACCATCACTGACAGCGCCGATCCGGCCAACGAGATCACCGTCGCCACGACTGACATTGCGGTCGACGGTGCCGGCAATCTGTCCGTCACCGGTCTGGACCTGAGCACCGCAACTTCCGGGCTCACTGAAGGCGCCCTCACCGTCTCGATGACCGTGACCGATGTGGCGGGCAATACGTTCGAGACCGACGACACCACCACCAGTGACCTCACGGCACCTGAAGTCCCGAGCCTTGCGCTCACCACCGACACCAACGTCACCGACGACGGCATCACCAGCAATGGTGAAGTCACCGTCAGCGGTCTGGAAGCCGACGCCAGCTGGGAGTACACCACCGACGGCGGCAGCAACTGGATCGTTGGCACTGGCACCACCTTCACGCTGGACGAAGGTGTCTACGCCGATGGCGTCGTGCAGATCCGTCAGACCGATGTCGCCGGCAATGTCAGCGACGCCGTGAACCTGGGTGACGTGACGGTCGATGCGACCATCGCCGCTCCGAGCCTTGCGCTCACCACCGACACCAACATCACCGACGATGGCATCACCAGCAATGGCGAGGTCACCGTCAGCGATCTGGAAGCCGACGCCAGCTGGGAGTATTCCCTCGACGGCGGCAGCAACTGGATCGATGGCACCGGCACCTCCTTCACGCTGGCCGAAGGTGTCTACGCCGATGGCGTTGTGCAGATCCGTCAGACCGACGTAGCCGGCAATGTCAGCGACGCCGTGAACCTGGGCGACGTGACGGTCGATGCGACCGCCCCGACGGGCAGCATCGCCTTCGTCGATGGTGACGATGGCCTGCTCAATCTGGCAGACATCAGCGCCGTCGATCTGACTGGCAGCATCGAGGCCGGCCTCGACAGCAGCAATGTCGTGATCACCATCACTGACAGCGCCGATCAGGCCAACGAGATCATCGTCGCCACGACTGACATTACGGTCGACGGTGCCGGCAATCTGTCCGTAACCGGTCTGGACCTGAGCACCGCAACTTCCGGGCTCACCGAAGGCGCCCTTACCGTCTCGATGACCGTGACCGATGTGGCGGGCAATACGTTCGAGACCGACGACACCACCACCAGTGACCTCACGGCACCTGACGCTCCGAGCCTTGCGCTGAGTGAAGACACCAACATTACCGACGACGGCATCACCAGCAATGGCGAAGTCACCGTCAGTGGTCTGGAAGCTGACGCCACTTGGGAGTACTCCCTCGACGGCGGCAGCAACTGGATCGATGGCACCGGCACTACCTTCACCCTTGCCGAAGGCAGCTATGCCGACGGTAGCGTGCAGATCCGTCAGACCGATGTCGCCGGCAATGTCAGCGACACCGTGAACCTGGGCGACGTGACGGTCGATGCGACCGCCCCGACGGGTAGCATCGCCTTCGTCGATGGTGGCGATGGTCTCCTCAACCTGGCAGACATCAGCGCCGTCGATCTGACTGGCAGCATCGAGGCCGGTCTCGACAGCAGCAATGTCGTGATCACCATCACTGACAGCGCCGATCCGGCCAACGAGATCGCCGTTGCCACGACTGACATTACGGTCGACGGTGCCGGAAATCTGTCCGTCACCGGACTGGACCTGAGCACTGCAACTTCCGGGCTCACCGAAGGCGCCCTCACCGTCTCGATGACTGTGACCGATGTGGCGGGCAATACGTTCGAGACCGACGGCACCACCACCAGTGACCTCACGGTGCCTGACGCGCCGAGCCTTGCGCTCACCGCCGACACCAACATCACCGACGACGGCATCACCAGCAATGGCGACGTCACCGTCAGCGATCTGGAAGCCGACGCCAGATGGGAGTATTCCCTCGACGGCGGCAGCAACTGGACCGATGGCACCGGCACCTCCTTCACGCTGGCCGAAGGTGTCTACGCCGATGGCGTTGTGCAGATCCGTCAGACCGACGTAGCCGGCAATGTCAGCGACGCCGTGAACCTGGGCGACGTGACGGTCGATGCCACCATCGCCGCACCGAGCCTTGCGCTCACCACCGACACCAACGTCACCGACGACGGCATCACCAGCAATGGTGAAGTCACCGTCAGCGATCTGGAAGCCGACGCGGCCTGGGAGTACACCACCAACGGTGGCACGACCTGGATTGCGGGCACTGGCACTACCTTCACCCTTGCCGAAGGCAGCTATGCCGACGGTAGCGTGCAGATCCGTCAGACCGATGTCGCCGGCAATGTCAGCGACGCCGTGAACCTGGGCGCTGTGACGGTCGATGCGACCATCGACGCTCCGAGCCTTGCGCTCACCACCGACACCAATATTTCGGACGACGGCATCACCAGCAATGGCGAAGTCACCGTCAGTGGTCTGGAAGCCGACGCCACTTGGGAGTACTCCCTCGACGGCGGCAGCAACTGGATCGATGGCACCGGCACCACCTTCACGCTGGGCGAAGGTGTCTACGCCAATGGTGACGTGCAGATCCGTCAGACCGATGTGGCCGGCAATGTCAGCGACGCCGTGAACCTGGGCGACGTGACGGTCGATGCGACCATCGCCACACCGAGCATTGCGCTCACCACCGACACCAACATCACCGACGATGGCATCACCAGCAATGGTGAAGTCACCGTCAGTGACCTCGAGGCCGGCGCGACTTGGGAGTACACCACCGACGGCGGCAGCAACTGGATCGATGGCACCGGCACCACCTTCACGCTGGACGAAGATGTCTACGCCGATGGCGTTGTGCAGATCCGTCAGACCGATGTGGCCGGCAATGTCAGTGACGCCGTGAACCTGGGCGCCGTGACGGTCGATGCGACCGCCCCGACGGGCAGCATCGCCTTCGTCGATGGTGACGATGGCCTGCTCAATCTGGCAGACATCAGCGCCGTCGATCTGACTGGCAGCATCGAGGCCGGTCTCGACAGCAGCAATGTCGTGATCACCATCACTGACAGCGCCGATCCGGCCAACGAGATTACCGTCGCCACGACTGACATTGCGGTCGACGGTGCCGGCAATCTGTCCGTCACCGGTCTGGACCTGAGCACCGCAACTTCCGGGCTCACTGAAGGCGCCCTCACCGTCTCGATGACCGTGACCGATGTGGCGGGCAATACGTTCGAGACCGACGACATCACCACCAGTGACCTCACGGCACCTGAAGTCCCGAGCCTTGCGCTCACCACCGACACCAACGTCACCGACGACGGCATCACCAGCAATGGTGAAGTCACCGTCAGCGGTCTGGAAGCCGACGCCAGCTGGGAGTACTCCCTCGACGGCGGCAGCAACTGGATCGATGGCACCGGCACCTCCTTCACCCTCGCCGAAGGCAGCTACGCCGATGGCGTTGTGCAGATCCGTCAGACCGATGTCGCCGGCAATGTCAGCGACGCCGTCAACCTGGGCGCCGTGACTGTAGATAATACGGCCCCGGGCGCGCCGCCGACGTTGGTCATCGATGAAGCCCTCAATGGCGTGAATATCGAGGAGCTGACAGATGGGCTACAAGCCGAGGTCGCGCTCAGTGCGGATACCGTTGCAGGGGATACGGCCACTGTCACCTTGGTTGACACAGATGATGCGGATAATGTGATTACTGCTGATGTGGCGCTGGTAGAAACGGATATCGACGCAGGCACTGTGACTGTGACCATCCCGGCTGACACGTTGACCGATGGCAGTAGCTACAACGCCTCAGCTGTCATTACTGACGCCGCAGGCAATGTCAGCAATGAAGTCAATCTGGGCACAGTGACCATAGATACCACTGCCCCCACAACGACTGTCACCATCGATTCCATCAGTGACGATACTGGCCTCGCAGCCGATGACTTCATCACCAATGACGATGATGGCCTGACGGTCACCGCCACGCTGAGTGCCGAGCTCGCCACTGGGGAAGCTCTGCTCTACAGCACTGATGGCACCACCTGGGTCGACATCACCGACAGCGTGTCCGGTACTACTGTCAGCTATGCCGATGCCGACCTCACCGCCTCTGCCACCGTGCAGCTCAAGGTGCAGGACGCCGCCGGCAACGATGGCACCATCGAGAGTCAAGACGTCGTCATTGATACGACCGCTCCGACAGGGAGTCTCATCAACTTCACGGATGCTGATGGGGACATCAACGCTGCAGAAGCGACAGATGTGACATTCGAAGGCACTGTTGAAGCCGGCTTGACCAGCAGCAACCTCACGATCGTGATCACTGATACCGATAATGGCTCCGTCACCGTCCCAACCGAGAACATCACTGTTTCGGCGGCGGGCGAAGTGACTGTGTCAGGCGTCGACCTCACCGGTCTGGCAGAGGGACTGCTGACCGTGACCATGACCGTGACGGACGATGCAGGAAATGAGAATGTGGCCGCCGTGACCGATACGGCGACCAAGCTGAGCGACGATTTCCTCGATCTGGGCAATGCCAACCGTCTCACGATCTCGGAAGCGCTGATCGCCTCTGCGGCGGGCGCCGTCGCCAGCACTCAAACATTCGCCGATACCAGCGGTGAGGCAACACTCTCACTCAGCTCTACCGAGTCGCTCACCAGCAACGGCCAGGCGCTTGATTGGGTCGTCACGGATGAAGGACGCACACTCACACTGGCAAGTGATGTCGACAACGCTGCAGCGACGGCCGTCATGGTCGTTTCGGTGACCGAGGATGGCTCGGAAGTTGTCTATAGCGCAGAACTGCTCGGCAACATTGATCAGGCGAATGCCGAGTCATCCACGGTGGATGTACTTGTCATTCTGAGCGATGGGACATCGAGCACCAGTAGTACCTTGAACATCGATATCGCTGATGATGTACCGACGATTGCGGCAAGTACCGTCGTGGAGACTCTGAGCTCGAATACGGATTACACCGGCTCCATCTTCGATGGTGAGGATGACTTCGGGTTTGGGGCTGATGCGGCAAATGGGCAGGTGCAGTCCTTCACGTTCAAGGGCCTGACATTCACTGTCTCTGATGATGGCACCTATGCGGACGTGACCGGCACCTCTGCCGAGATTGGTCTGGAAGCTGGTGATACTGTCAGCATCGTCGATGGCATTCTGGCGGTCGAAACGCTGTCGGGTGAAACCTTTAGCCTGAATATCGACTCAGGGGACTATAGCTACAGCCACCAGGGCCAGTTCAGCGCAACAGAGGCAGCCAATACACGCCCTGTGGTATTAGCCAATGAGACCAGTGACGTATTGGGTGTTGTCGGCCTCAATGCATTGGATGTTATCGATCTCAATAATGATCAGTTATTCAATGCCTATGATGTTGATGAAAACCTGACTTCTGCAACCATCAGCACGAATGGCTTAGTTAGCCTTGTACAAAGTGTCACTCTTTTAGGAGGATTAGTATCAGCATTGGTTGGCGCTGTATCCTGGTCTTGGAGCGAACAGCTAGCTACTGAACTAGGATTGAATGTTGAGCAGAACACAAACACTGCTGGTGAAGTCGTCCTGGATATATCAGCCTCTGAAGGCTCTATATCAAACCTTAAAGTCAACGAAATATTGAGCACAGTTGAATTAACACTTGAATCACCTACAGGCCTGGGTGCTGTACTTAATGCTGCTTTAGATCTACTTGATCTTGACACTCTACTACTCGATATAGTGAGCAGCACAGTAATAACTGCCACTGATGCATTGAATGCGACATCTACTCCCGCTGCAGATGCCACTCTAATCAATTTGAATCTGTTGAGCACAGATTATCAGCCAGCAGTAAAGGAAGGTGATGATACATCTAATTCACTAAATGCAAATTCCGATGGAGAAGGGCTATACGGTTACGCTGGAAATGATCAGCTAACTGGTGGTAATGGTAATGACATCCTGCGCGGCGGTAGCGGCAATGACGAACTGAACGGAGGTGGTGCGACTGACCTGCTGATCGGCGGTGCAGACGACGACACCCTGAACGGTGGTGACGGAGTCGACATCCTTCGTTGGGAGTCCGGTGATGAGGGCACTGTCGCTGCTGCGGCAACAGACACCGTGCTCAACTTCAATAATGGTGGCGCCGGATCAGGAGACATTCTTGATCTGCGCGATATGCTCAACGGGGCCTATTATGTCGATAGCGCCACCAACAATCTTGCGAGCTATATCAGTGCCGAATATGTCTCGGCAGCCGGTGCGACCGTCCTCTATATCAACACAGAGGGTGGATTGACCGCTGATCCTGCCGCGTCCGCCAACCAGGTCATCAATATCGACGGACTCGATCTGACCGAAGGTGGCACCTTGACGAGCAGTGAGGTCATCGACTCCCTCATCAGCGGCGAGCAGTTGTTGGTGGGCACGGAGGTCAATGAGTCTGATGTCAGTGTCACGGTCGTGGATGGTGATGGCGATACGGCGACGGGTGAAATCACCTTCGTCGGTGAAGAAAGCCTGGACGCGGTCACCAATACCGCCCCTATCGTCACCCTGCAGGATTCTGAGCTGTTGGGCCTGGTCGGTCTCGAGGCAATCGACCTGATTGACCTTTCCAACAACCAGGTCTTCGTCGCAGACCCTGACAACAACCTGCGCGAAGTCGTGATCAATTACGCTGCAGTCGTGGATGTCAGTGCACTGAGCGGTTTGCTCACTGATCCTCAATTCACTTGGGACAACGACCTGGCGACTTCGCTTAGCCTATCAGTTACAAGTAGCAATGGCGGGATCATCGGGACACTCGCCACTTCCGCGGAGCTGACCATTACCGCGGCTGACGGTGGAGACATCGACAACCTGGCGCTCACTCAATTCCTGGCGACCATCGGATTCGATGATGGCGGTGCTGCCGAATTCAACTTGGCGAACATCGACCTACTTGATGCCTACAGCATCACGGCGACCGATGCCTACGATGCCAGCACCACGGATGCCATCTCCTCTTTGGCAGGTGTGGAGCTGCTTGATTCCAATGAACCCCTGTTCTCCGGTATTGACGAGAGCAACACCTTTATTGGTAGCCTGCTGACCGATGATGAAATCGATATTTCAGCCAACCTCGAAGGCAGCGCGATCTTCGGGCTTTCCGGCAATGACTCTCTCATCGGCAGTAGCTTTGACGATGTCATTCGAGGTGGTGAAGGGGATGACTCCCTGGTCGGCAATGCGGGAAATGATCTGCTGATTGGCGATTCGGGCAGCAACACCTTCGATGGTGGCGCGGGTGATGACCTGATCGTCACTTCCAGCCTGGACTTCACCATCGAGGGTGGCGCTGACATCGATACCGTCAGCTTCGATGGCACAGGAAAAGGCATCGATCTCGTCGCCTTGTCCGCCCAGGCTGAGCCCAGTGTCATGACCAACATCGAAGTGCTCGATATCTCGGCCAGCAGCGAGACCGGCACCAGTCTGAAAATCGATGCCGATACGGTATTGAACCTCACCGATGGCGATAACGAGCTGTATATCGATGGCGATGAAGGCGATAGCGTGGAAGCGGCTGGGGCAACATCCTCCGCGACAACGACCGAGTTCAACGGCACGACGTATGATACTTATCAGCTTGGTGAGGCAACGCTGTATATCGATCAAGACGTGACCGTGAATACCAGCAACGGATAAGCCTGATCGAGGTGCCCCGCAAGGGGCACCTCCCTTGATGATCAGCATGATTCAGAAACACTAGAGCGTCAGGATGACGCAGCACTTCAGAGGATACTCTGAAGACAAGGAGTCACATGATGCCCACCCTATTTCGTTGCCCGTCTGCCCACAGACAGGCAACACTTCCGCGCATGCCAGCGACGAAGCGTTGCGTCGCCATCTGTGTCATCTCCGCCGGGCTTTCAGCATCACTCCCGGCCACTGCCCAGACGAGTCGTGATCTTGCCGCCGTGCTGAGCGATGTGCTTGCCCATGACCCTCGCATCGAGGCCGCCCGGGCCAATGTGCGTGCCGCAGGGACGGAAATCGAGATCGCCGAGGATGGCTATTGGCCGCGCTTGGAGAGCAGTGTCGGCACCGAGGACAACTTCACCGAGGGCGGCTACCGTCTCACCCTGAGCCAGATGCTGTACGACTGGGGCCAGGTAGAGGCCGAGGTCGAGCAGCGCAAGGCGGAGCAGAACGTCGAGCGTGACACCCTGGATCAGACCCGCATGGAAATCGCCCAGGAGGCGATCACTGCCTATATCGATCTGGGCGCCAATCGCGCCATGATGCGCCGCGTGCGCGACTACATCGAGAAGCTCGAAAGCCTCGAGCGCCTGGCCAATGACCGCACCTTCTCGGGCTATGGGGATCGGGTCGAGCTGGACCGGGCCGCCGTTGATCTGGCCAGTGCCCGCGAGTGGCTGGCACGCCTGCAGGGCGATGCCGACACCGCCCGTCAGGAGCTCGAGATACTCAGCGGCCGCTCCTTCAGGGATGTCGCCCTGAGCGCCCCGCCGCCCCTGCCGATCGTGGCGGATCTGGCCCGCGACCCCGCCACCACCGATGCCGCCATCACCAACGCGCCGGCCTATCGCAGTCATGTCAGTCAGCAGAATGCCGCGCGCCACGCCCTGAGCCTGAGCGAGGCCGAGCGCTGGCCGGAGTTGCGTCTGGAGGCGACCAGCTCACGCTATGAGTCGAACGACGACATGGTCAGCGACTCCAGCATCGGTCTGCGCATCGAGGCCCCGGTGTTCCAGGGTCTGACACCGTTGCGCCAGCCCGAAGCGGACCGTGCACGCCTGACCGCCGCCCAGTTCGAGACCGCCTCCACCGCCCGCGAGCTGCGCCGCCAGATAAAGCGTCTGTCAGCGAGTCAGCCGGCGGTCGAGGCACGTATCAAGGCGCTGGATCAGCAGGCGCGCAGTGGCGAACGCCTGCGCAGCAGCTATCGCGACCAGTTCATCACCGGCTCGCGCAATATCGAGGACCTGCTGACCATCGAGAGCGAGATCTTCGCCGCACGGCGCCAGATGATCGAGCTCAATACCCAGCTGCTCACCGATCAATATGACCTGGCGACCCAGCTGGGTGCGCTGCCGCTTGTCTCCTCGCCCTATCGGGCCGAAGCCGCTGCCACCCCGCCAGAGACGGCGCACACCTCGCTGCCCCACTCTCATCACCATGCCAGCCAGGGAGTTAGCCCATGAGCGCCCCACAGACCACCGCCTCCTCGGCCACGGCGACATCGCAACCCGACCCATTGCTGGAGAGCGTTCGCCAGTTGCTGCGCCTGCAGGGCCACGGCATCGATCTCGAACGCCTACGACACGGCACGCCACTCACCAAGGGTAAACTGGCGCCGCAGGATCTGGAGCAGGCCCTGTCGCGCCAGGGCATCGCCGCGCGTCTGAGCCAGGCGCCGCTCAACGAGATTCCCGAAAGCCTGATGCCCTGTGTCGTGCTGCTGGAAGACGGCAGCAGTCGCGTGCTGCTGTCCCATGAGGCCTCGCATCAGTGGTCTGCCGAGTCGAGCAGCGACACGAGCAACACCCAGGCAGACGATGACTTGGCCCCCCCCCCCGACGGCCCCGGCTACAAGCTGCTCGATCCCCTGTCCGGTGGCGCCTACTGGCTGCCACAGGACGCGCTGGCTGCTACCTACGCCGGCATTGCGCTTTTTGCGCATGGCGAGATCTCGCTGGAGCGCGCGGAAGGCTACAGCCAGACCCAGAGGGGGCATTGGCTGACCTCACGGCTCAAGTCGCATTGGCGCGTCTTCGCCGAGGTCGCGCTGTCCTCCTCGCTTGCCGCCCTGCTGGCCGTGGCCACGGCCCTGTTCGCGATGCAGGTCTATGACCGGGTGGTGCCGACCGGCGCCGTCGATACGCTGTGGGCGCTGGGCATCGGCGTGATGCTCGCCATCGGGCTGGAAGCCTTGTTGCGCGCATTGCGGGCGCAGCTGATCGAGAACTCGGGCAAGAAGATCGACCTCGAACTCAACGATCACATCTTCCGTCACGCCGTGCAGATGCGCCTGGCCGCCAAGCCGCGCTCGACCGGGGCGATGGCCAGCCAGATTCGTGACTTCGACGCCATTCGCGAGTTCTTCACCGCCTCGACCCTCGGCGCCTGTGGGGATCTGCCCTTCGCGCTGCTGTTCCTGGGCCTGATCGCCCTGCTGGGCGGCCCGGTAGTCTGGGTACCGGTGGCGGCCATCGTGTTGATGCTGATTCCCGTGCTGCTGGCGCAACCATGGCTGTCACGCCTGTCGCGTGAAGGCATGCGCGAATCGGCGGTCAAGAATGGCGTGCTGCTCGAGACCCTCGACAACCTCGAGAACCTCAAGGCCTGTCGCGCCGAGGGCCATGCCAGCCGTCAGTGGCAGCGCCTGACCTCCGAGCAGACGCACCGCGGCGTCACCTTCCGCCACGCAGTCGCCTGGCTGACCAGCTGGGGCACCGGCATGCAGCAGCTGGCCTACGTCGGCGTCATCATCGCCGGGGTCTACCTGATCATGGCCGGCGAGTTGAGTGTCGGTGCCCTGATCGCCTGCTCGATTCTCTCGTCGCGCGCCATCGGCCCGACCCTGCAGATCAGTGCGCTGCTGAGTCGCTGGCAGCATGTCAAGGTTGCCAAGGAAGGGCTGGATGCGCTGATGGAGACCGATATCGAGCGTCCCAGCGATCGTCGCTTCGCGCGCCTCGCCCAGGCTCGCGGTCACTACCAGGCCGAGAATCTGCACTGGCGCTACGACGAGGAAGCCCCGGAAGCCCTGGCACTGGACCGACTGAGCATCGCACCCGGTGAGCACCTCGCCCTGCTGGGAGGCAACGGCGCCGGCAAGAGTACTCTGCTGCGTCTGCTGGCCGGCTACTTCACGCCCACCAGTGGCGAGCTGACCCTCGACAACCTCGCCCTGAGTCAGATCGACCCTGCCGACCGCCAGCGCGCCATCGGCTATCTGCCGCAGGACATCAGCCTGTTCAGCGGTACGCTGCGCGACAACCTGTGCATCGACGGGCGAGATGTCAGCGACATGCGCCTGCTGGAGGTCATCGAGATGACCGGACTGGGCGACTTCGTGCGCCGCCACCCGCTGGGGCTGGACATGATGCTGCATGACCGCCACAGCCTGTCCGGTGGCCAGCGTCAGAGCCTCGGCCTTGCCCGCCTGGTCCTGCAGGACCCGGTCGTGGTGCTGCTGGATGAGCCCACCGCCTCGCTGGATCAGGCCACCGAGCAACACGTCATCAAGACCCTCGGCCCCTGGCTTGCCGGCCGCACTCTGGTGCTGGCCACACACCGCAAGTCACTGCTCGGCTGGGTCGAACGCGCCCTGGTGCTGCGCCACGGCAAGCGCGTCATGGACGGCCCGCTGGATCAGATCATGGCCAGACAAACGGCCGGCAAGACACCGGCCACCTCCGCATCCCGTCAGCGCCAGGAGGCCTCATGAGCCAGCGTTTCGATCCCGAACTCATCAAACGCGAGCTGGGCGCGCCGGACCAGAAGCTGGAAAGCCACTGGTCGCGTCCGCTGCTTTGGGCCAGCTTCCTGGTCATCGCGCTGTTCATCGCCTGGGCCAGCTGGGCCGAGGTCAATGAGGTGGCGCGTGGCGAAGCCAAGGTCATTCCCTCCTCCCGCCAGCAGACCATCCAGAGCCTCGAGGGCGGTATCCTCGACGAGATGATGGTCAGCGAGGGCGAGATCGTCGAGGCCGGTCAACTGCTGGCCGCCATCGACGAGACCCGCTTCCGCTCGGCCTACATGGAGTCATTGAGTCAGGCGCAGGCGCTGCGTGCCACCATCGCTCGTCTGGAGGCTGAGGTGCTGGACAAGTCGAGCATCGAGTTCCCCGAGGAGATGCGTGACAACGAGGCACTGACCGCCACCGAGCGCGAGCTGTTCACGGCCCGGCGCAAGAAGCGTGACAGCGCCCTGAATGCGGTCAGCAAGGAAATCAGTGCGGCCCAGCGTCAGCTCGCGGTGATTCGTCCGCTGGTCAAGCGGCGTGCCGTGGGCGAGATGGAAATGCTCAAGCTGGATCGCGAGATCGCCGAGCTCAACGGTCGTCAGGCCGAGATCCGCAACACCTATCTGCAGGACGCCTACGCCGAGCTTGCCGACAAGAAGTCCGAGCTGGCCGCCCTCGAGGAAACCAGCGTGCAGCGCCGCGACCAGCTGGACCGTACCCGGCTGCTCTCGCCGGTGCGCGGGGTGGTCAACAACATCGCCATCACCACGCGCGGTGGGGTGATTCCGCCCGGCGAGGAGATCATGCAGATCACGCCGCTGGAGGACACCCTGGTATTCGAGACGCGCATTCGCCCGCAGGATGTCGCCTTCATCGCCCCGGGCATGCCGGCGACGATCCGCATCAGCGCCTACGACTATGCGGTCTACGGCACACTGGAAGGCAAGGTCGTGCGCATCAGCTCTGACACCCTGGAGGAGGAAACGCCACGCGGTGAGGAAAGCTACTATCGGGTGCTTGTCAGCAGCGAGACCGCGGCACTTGAGCATAATGGCGAGACGCTGCCTATCAAGCCGGGCATGGTCGCCACGGTCGACATCGAGACCGGCGAGCGCAGCGTGCTCTCCTACCTGCTGAGGCCATTCACGCGTCTGGAGCTGCGCTGAGCGCAAGCCTGATCGTCAGATAGCGGGCGGCTGGCGCAATGCCAGCATGTCCGGCCACAACCGCGCGAAGCTGCCCTCGAGCATCGCGCGGTTATCCGCCAGCCACGGCGTCATGTCCGCCAGCGGATTGGCGCCTGCATCCAGATTCCCCACCTTGTGCGTAAGCCTTTCATTGCGAGTATCACTTGTCTGGCGTAAGCGGCGTCTGGCCGTCATGCGCTCGCCGATGCTGGCAATGGTCGCGAGCGTGAACTCCAGCTCTTGATAACGCCTGAGTGCATCGCGCACCTGAATCCATTCGATGAGGCTCGACAGGCGTGACGGCACCTCCTCTCGCGCCAGCAGGCGATAGAGGCGCTCGATATCGTCATCATGCATCTCGGCGGCCAGCAGGTGATCCCACATCATGTCGAAGGCGATGCCGGCGACACGTCGCGACGAAGGCGGCACCTGGGTCAACAACCAGCGTGTCTCGGGATGAGCGTCGATCACCGCGTCACAGCGGCGGTGAAAGCGGATGCCCGCCTCAACCTCCGGCGACCAGCCGCTCAGGTCACTGCCGCGCACGCCATCGGCAATCAGGTTGCCAAACAGGAAGTTATCGCTGCCCGCCAGACTCAGGCGTGCATGACCGAGAAAGTTCAAATTGCTAGACTCCTGCTTTTGCGAATCCTGTCGCCGGTCTCATCTGGCGCGCCCTGGCAATGCATACCCCTGCTCCTGTTTCCCTACTCTACTGACTATCGAGATTCACGATGCCGTCCGCCTCCATGCCAGTCAAAGCGCCTATCGTGCGTGATATCGTCCTGATCGGCGGTGGGCACAGCCACGTCGGCGTGCTGATGCGCTTTGCCATGCAGCCAGAGCCCGGTGTCCGCCTGACCGTCATCTGTCGCGACACCGACACGCCCTATTCCGGCATGTTGCCGGGCTACGTCGCCGGTCATTATACGTTCGACGATGTGCATATCGACCTGCGCCGGCTGTGTCAGTTCGCCGGTGCCCGCTTCTATCGCGATCAGGTGATCGATATCGACCGCCGCGAGCGCCGCGTGATCTGCGCCGAGCGCCCGGCGGTGGACTACGACCTGCTGTCGATCAACATCGGCTCCACGCCTCGCCTGTCCCACATCGATGGTATCGGTGACCCTGAAGCCGCAGACGCCCCCGTGGTGGCGGTCAAGCCGATCAGCACCTTCCAGCAGCGCTGGCTGAGTCTGCTCGAGCGCGCCAGGAGCGCCGAGCGTCCGCTCGATATCGTGCTGGTCGGCGGCGGTGCCGGCGGTGTCGAACTGCTGCTGGCCATCCAGCAGCGCCTTGCCACCGAGTTGCCCGATGCGCTCGCGCCGAACCTGACGCTGATCACCCGCGGTCAGCGTCTGTTGCCCACCCATGCGCACACGGTCAGTGAGGCGCTTGCCACTACCCTGCACGAGCGCGGCATCCAGGTGCATTTCGGTGAGGAGATCACGGCCGTCGAACGCGCATCCTCGACCGCCCAGCGCCAGCTGATCAGTGCCAGCGGTGCCTGCCATCAGGCCGATGAGGCCATCTGGGTGACACGGGCCGGTGGCGCGCGCTGGCTGGAGAAGACCGGACTGAGCCTGGACGAGGATGGCTTCCTCAAGGTTCGCGATAGCCTGCAGACGCTTGAGGATGACGCCATCTTCGCCGCGGGCGATATCGCACATCAGCTCAACCATCCCCGCGAGAAGGCCGGCGTGTTTGCCGTGCGCCAGGCGCGGCCGCTGGCCGATAATCTGCGCCGGGCCGTGCGCGGCGAGCCACTCAAGGCGCATATCCCGCAGTCGCGCTGGCTGGCGCTGATCAGCACCGGGGATCGCGACGCCATCGCCTCACGCGGCAAGCTGGGGCTGGTCGCCCCGCGTCTGCGCCCGTGGCTGTGGCGCTGGAAGGACCATATCGATCGCCAGTTCATGGCTCGCTTCAATGCACTGCCCAGCATGCAGGACGCCGCGAATGCCGGCGGCCTTGCCGGGCTGCATCAGCGTATCAGCGCTGCCTGGCAGGCGCTCAAGGGCAGCGATAGCAAGCTGCATCCGCGCCTGACCGCCGAGCTGGATGAGCAGGAGGCGCATCAGGCCCTGTCCGCACTGGCGATGCGCTGCGGCGGCTGCGGGGCCAAGGTCGGCGCCAGCGTGCTGTCGCGAGCGCTGCAGAGCCTGGCCCCGCGCGAGAACCCGGACGTGCTGGTCGGGCTGCATGCCCCGGATGATGCCGCCATCGTGCGCGTACCCGAAGGACAGGCGCTGGTGCACAGCGTCGACTTCTTCCGCGCCTTCATCGATGACCCCTACCTGTTCGGGCGCATCGCGGCCAATCACGCGTTGGGCGATCTCTACGCCATGGGCGCGACGCCGCATACGGCGACGGCGGTGGCCACGGTGCCACAGGGGGTCGAGCGCAAGGTCGAACCGCTGGTGCGCGAGCTGATGCAAGGCGCGACCGAGGTACTCAACGAGGCAGGTTGCTGTCTGGTCGGCGGCCACACCGGTGAAGGTCAGGAGCTGGCGCTGGGCTTCGCGCTCAATGGTCTGGTGGAGGAAAGCCTGGCCGGCGTCACCTGCAAGGGCGGCATGCAACCGGGCGATGTGCTGCTGCTCACAAAGGCCATCGGCACCGGTACGCTGTTGGCGGCGCACGCACGCCTGGAAGCCCGCGGCCGCTGGATCGACGCCGCGCTGGACAGCATGCAGCAATCCAGTCAGCGCGCGGCGGATATTCTGCGCGCGCATCAGGCGAGCGCCTCCACCGATGTCACCGGCTTCGGTCTGCTCGGCCATCTGGTCGAGATGACCCGCGCCAGCGGCGTGGATGCCGAGCTCGAGATCGCTGCCCTGCCGGTGCTCGACGGCGCCGAGGACTGTGTCGCCCGCGGCGTGGTCAGCTCGCTGCAACCGGCCAATCTGCGCCTCAAGCGTGCCCTGAAGGATCAGGCCGGCGTCATCGATCATCCGCGCTATCCGCTGCTGTTCGATCCGCAGACCGCCGGTGGCCTGCTGGCCAGTGTGCCGCCCGGGGAAGCCGAGGCCTGTCTGGCCGCGCTCAAGGCCGCCGGCTATCACGCCAGCGCCATCATCGGGCGCATCACGCCCCAGGGCGATGCACTGGCGCCGATCAGCATCAAGCACTGAGCGCGGTTAGACGGTGAGCCAGCCAGCCGGCGGTTACTGACAACCGGCGACACCCAGCGATGCTTCACAAGCGTTGTGACATTAAGCGTTGTGACATTCAGATGCCAAGACGCCCGCCAGAGAACTCTCTGGCGGGCGTCTTCATGACTGCCGACTCATGCGCGGGGCGCCTGGCGACAAGCGTCAGACTGACCGGCTATCTCAGGCTTCGGCTTCGCGCTTGAGCGCCTCGAAGGACTCCACGAACGCATCCATGGTCTCGGCGCAATAATCCCGCAGCCCACTGACGACCAGCTTCTTGGAGCCACTGCCGATGCACTGCTCGCCATCATGGATGCTGAACTCGAGCAGGGTATCACCACGCTTGCCGTTGACCTCAAGCGAGGACCCCACGAAATCGAGGTGCAGGTCGGCGATATCCAGGCGCTCGAAACAGAAGCCCATGCTGTCGTAGATCACCAGCGGGCGTGCCGGGTTGAACATCACGCCCTTCTCCAGCATCAACGGCTGCAGGAAGTGCGGGAAGTTGCGCCCGGAGAAGGCGATGTACTGGCGGGTGAAATTGGCGACCACTTCCTCGTCATGGGTGGTATCGCCGCTGCGCTCGACCGTCAGGTAGACCTTGCCGGCTTCATCGCGCACCAGCAGGGACACGCCATTCTCGTCGGGGGCGTCCAGCGCTTCGAAGATCAAGGGCACATCGTTGCCGACCATGCCGCAGAAACGGATAGTCATGCACTGCGACAGACCGAATTTCGCCAGCAACAGGGAGAACAGCAGGTCGCCGGGCACACAGAAGCGTCGCGCGTCCGGGTCATGAATGGGGTTGTAATCCCCCGCCATCTGCTTGGCGAAACGACTTGCCTGCTCGGCGGTGATCCGCACGCGGCCATCTTCGACCCGGTGAAACTGATCAAGAAACATGGACTGCCTTCCTGCCCTGCTTGAATGATGATCGATGGCCCGTCCTGAACCATCGCGGAAATGCCTCCGAGGGGAGGAATCGCGGTCGACGCGCTGTCACGCCTGCCCACCTGTCGTGTCATGAAGCTTTCAAGACATGCAGATGAAACGATTTTACCACTGGATGACAGTCAGGTGGTGACTCGTGACAGGCTTTGCAAGAGATTGCAGCGCGACAGATGGCCATATACTGTATATAACACCATGCTTTCGAGCAAACCGCCGCACTGCCCGCCACTTCGACAGGCCGCCATGCAAGCCGCTCCCCTCGACAATCCGCGCTACTACCTGGCCAACTTCGACACCCTGATCGACTGGGTCTGCCAGTGTCACGCCGATCTGCTGACAGAGGCGGAGCGTGCCACGGTGGACGCCATCACTTGCCTGCCGGATGCCTCGCGGGCCTTGCTGGTGCGACTGCTGATGCGCAAGGGCGATCATTTCGAGCGCTCGCAGCTGCATTATCCCGAGATCGGTGCGATCGAGGCCGCAAGCCAGCCATTGATCACACCGCTCGCCGACAGTGCCACGCCTGACGGCCTGTGCCGCCACAATGCCGATCTGAGTCTGGACGAGATGCTGGCGCTGGTGACCTTGCCGCGCCTCCGGGCTGCTTTTCCCGAGCTGCCCAGAAGCACGCCCAAGCGTCGCATGCATGATGCCATCAGCGAGCTGCTGGGCGATGTCACGCCACGGCCACTGCCAGCGTGGTTGAACGACCCTGCCGCCGACACCTTGAGTGTCGGGCTGGGGGAGCTGTCGCGACGCCTGAGCCTGATGTTCTTCGGCAACCTGCGCCAGAATTTGTCGGACTTCGTACTCAGCGAGCTGGGCCTGCTGCGTTGCGAGACGGTCACCCTGTCACCGGCCTCGCGCGCCTTCACCCATCGCTGGGAGGTGGATCGCTATCTGGCGCTGGAGCAACTGCGTGAGGACTGGCAGCAAGCCAGCGAGCGGCTGGACCGCACGGCGAACGCTGAGCTTGAGCGGCACTGGCAGCGCATCGTCGCGGCGCTGGATGCGACGCCGTCTGCAGCGGCAAACGAGCTCCGCAGTGAGCCGTCGGCGACTCAACAGCTCACTGACGCTCATGCCACTGACGGGCGTGCTATTGATGATCGTGCCAATGCCTGGCTGGCGCAGCGGCGTGACCGTCTGCGCTTCTCGCTGGCCCGCGACGCCGAGCGCCAGGGCTGGCATCAGGCGGCCGCCCGCCAGTACGCCTGTCTCCAGGACTCCGCGTATGCCCCGCGTGCCATGCCGCGCCGGGTGAGAGCACTGGAGCTGTCGGGCGATATCAGCGCAGCTCACGCGCTGGCCAGCGAGCGGTTGGCGCGCGCCGAGATCACGCTGGACGAGCAGCTGGCACTCGAACGCGCCCTGCCGCGTCTGTGCCGTGGCCTCGGATTGCCCGCGCCCAGACGCGCCAAGGCGCCGACCACTCCACAGATCACCCTCACGGTGCCCGACCTTGCCACCTCGGCGGCTGATGGTATCCACGGCGTCGAGCGCGCGGCCGCCCATGCGCTGGCCACGCCCGAGGCACCGGTCTTCTATGTCGAGAATGGCCTGATTCCCGCGCTCTTCACCCTGCTGTGCTGGGAGGTGCTGTTCGCCCCCTTGCCGGGGGCCTTCTTCCACGCCTTCCATACCGGCCCGGCGGACCTCTATCGTCCTGACTTCGTCAGCCGTCGCCAGGCCGCTTTCGAGGCCTGCTTCGCGCGCCTGAACGACGGAAGCTACCAGACGGTGATTCGTGAACGCCACCAGCAGAAACAGGGCATTCAGGCGCCCTTCGTGCACTGGGAGCTATTGAGCGAACAACTGCTGAACCACGCACTGGACTGCATCCCACCCGCGCATCTGGAAGCCTGTTTCCGCCACCTGCTGGCCAACCCTCGCGAACATCGCGCCGGCCTGCCGGACCTGATCCAGTTCTTCCCCGAGCACAGCAGCGACCGTTATCGGCTGATCGAGGTCAAGGCGCCCACCGACCGTCTGCAGGACAACCAGCGTCAATGGCTGGCCCTGTTCGCGCGCCATGCGATTCCGGCGCTGGAGTGTCGCGTCGAATGGCAGAGCGCGACCGAGGCCTCAGCGGACGAATGCTCCCGGCACAAGGCACCTCCTGCATCATGATCAAGGCGGACGAGACCCGCGCTGAGCCCGCACGCTACCGGATCGCGGTGCGCGAACTGTGCGCCTTTGCCGCGCGCGAGGGAGATCTGGACCTGCGCTTCACGCCATCACCTACTGCCCAGCAGGGCATCCGGGGTCATCAGCGTATCGTGCGCCGACGCGGCAAGGACTATGAAAGCGAGATCTCGCTCAGCGGTGACATCGGCAACCTGACCATCCGTGGGCGCGCCGATGGCTATGATCCCAAGCGCAACTGCCTCGAGGAGATCAAGACCCATCGCGGCGACCTCTCCCGCCAGCCCGCACACCATCGCGCCCTGCACTGGGCCCAGGCACGCGTCTACGGCGCCCTGATGTGTCGCAGCCGAGACCTTGAAGGCATCACACTGGCGCTGGTCTATCTGGACATCGCGGCAGATGCGCCCAGGGGCACCAAGAACGAGAAAGAAGAACAGAACGAGCAGGACGCAGGCGCCTTGGCTGACCGAGACGAGCAGACTGACCAGGCTGACCCCAAAAGCCGCAAGGCACAGCATGATGAGCAGCGTCTGGAAGCCTGGTGGAGCCGTGAGGCGCTGGAGGCGGAGCTGGCACGTCTGGCGGCACGCTTCAGCGAATTCGCCGCCAATGAGCTGGCCCATCGCAGTGCCCGCGACAGCGCGCTGAGCCGCCTGGCCTTTCCGTGGCCGAGCTGGCGCCCCGGGCAACGCCAACTGGCCGAGCATGCCTACAAGGCGGTGATGACCGGCCGCGAGCTGCTTGCCGAGGCACCGACCGGCACCGGCAAGACCCTGGCGACGCTGTATCCGGCACTGCGCGCGATGCCCGCAAGCGGCACGGACAGGCTCTTCTACCTCACCGCCCGCACCCCGGGCCGCGCGCTGGCACTCGACGCATTGGACACCTTGGCACCAGCCACTGACGACAGCGAGGGGCAGGACAAGACACCGGCGACACCGCTGCGCATTCTGGAACTGGGCGCGCGCAGCAAGACCTGCGAGCACCCGTCCCTCGCCTGTCATGGCGAGTCCTGCCCGCTGGCGCGCGGGTTCTATGATCGCCTGCCCGCGGCGCGTGACGCCGCGCTCGCCGATCGACGGCCCCTGAATCTGGCGACGACACGCCGCCACGCCCTGGCCCACGACATCTGCCCCTACTTTCTCGCCCAGGAGCTCTCGCGCTGGGCGGATGTCATCATCGGCGACCACAACCACTACTTCGACAGTCATGCGCTGCTGTTCGCCCTGGCCCAGGCCAATGACTGGCGCACGGTGGTGCTGGTCGATGAGAGCCACAACCTCATCGAGCGTGCCCGTGGCATGTACAGTACCGAACTTGACGCACGCCAGTTCCACTTCCTGCTCAAGCAGTTGAGCCGCACGGGCCATCCGGCCCCGCTGCGCTCGGCTTCACGCGCGCTGGCTCGCCAATGGCGAGCGCTGGAGCAGATCGAACAGGGTACTGACGGCGAGACACAGGCGAGCAAGGTCGATAGCAAGGACGAGGGCCACAAGGCGCAGCGCCTTGCGCTGGAGGCGCTGCCCGGCGACTTTCTCAAGGCCTTGAGCCAATGGACCGGCGCTATGGGCGACTGGTTGGCGGAGCCTGACAAGGCCGCAAGCCCTGCTGCGGCCAGGCAACAGCCAGCGAGAGCCACCGCCACGCAAGCCCCCGAACAGCTGGGCCTGATCGCAAGCGATACCTCCTCTGCTGCTCCGAGTGCTACCGATACAGGCACTGCAACGACAGACTCCGGCTCGGCCTCCTCCACGGCCAGGCGCCGTGTAGAACCCGATGTCGAGATGATGGAGGCGTATTTTGCGGCACTGACACTGGCGCGACTCGCCGAAGGCTTCGGCGATCACTCGCTGTTCGAGGTCGAACTCGCCGCCACTCCCCCTGCGCGGCAGGCGTCGCTTGCCAGCGATTCAAGCTCGAGTTCCGGCGCAGCATCGGATGCAGGATCAGAAGCAGCAGCCCGGTCACGCAAGGCCCGTGGGCGCAGCGTGCGTCAGATCCAGCCGCGACTGCGCTGCGTCAGCCCGGCGCCGTGGCTGGCACCTCGCCTGCGCGCCAGTCACGCCACCCTGTTGTTCTCGGCCACACTCAATCCACCGGCCTATCACCATCGCCTGCTGGGTCTGGCGGACAATGCGGTCTGGTTGAGTGTCGATTCCCCGTTCAGCGCGGCCCAAGTGCAGGTCAGTCGTCATCGGCTCTCGACACGCCTGCGGGATCGCGACGCCTCCTGCCGGCCGATCGCCGAGTTGATGGCGCGCCAATACCGGCAACGCCCGGGCAACTATCTGGCGTTCTTCTCGAGCTTCGCCTATCTGGAACAGGTCGCCAGCACCCTGCAACAGCTGGCGCCGGAGATTCCCCAATGGCGCCAGATCCGCGCGATGACGGAGGCTGAGCGCACCGGCTTCATTCAGCGCTTCACGCCCGAGGGACAAGGCATCGGCTTCGCGGTACTGGGTGGCGCCTTCGGCGAAGGGATCGATCTGCCCGGCTCGCGTCTGATCGGGGCCTTCATCGCCACCCTGGGACTGGCCGGTTTCAGTCCCGAGAATGAAGCACTCAAGCAGCGTCTGGCCACGTGGCTGGACAACGACGCACAGCGGCGTAGCCAGCCGCAACAGGCTGAAGACGACTCACGCGACGATACGCGCACACCGCGCCCGGTCATCCAGCCCTTGAATGCCGATGACTGCACCTATCTGTACCCGGGGCTCACCAGAGTGGTGCAGGCTGCCGGCCGAGTGATTCGCAGCGAGCAGGATCAGGGCGTGATCCACTTGATCGATGACCGCTTCATGCGCCCGGAAGTCGCACGGTTGCTGCCTCGCTGGTGGTCACCGACGAATTGATGCGGGCTGCAAGCGTGACGTCGCCACCATGCGCCGTGATGGCACAAAGCCTGCACATCAATGGAGACTGATGGGGTATTCATTTCGCTCTTCATTTCGTTAGCCACCCGCAAGGAAGCCGCACGATGCCAGACAACGACAACGCCCTGTGGGGCGACGACTATCCGCGTGATCTGATCGGTTATGGTGCCAATCCCCCCCATGCCAACTGGCCGGGTGGCGCGAAGATCGCGGTCCAGTTCGTGCTCAACTACGAGGAAGGCGGCGAGAATTGCCTGCTGCACGGTGACAGCGAGAGCGAGAAGTTTCTCTCCGAGATCATCGGTGCCGAGGCCTATCCCGCGCGGCACATGAGCATGGAGTCGATCTACGAATATGGCTCGCGCAGTGGCGTGTGGCGGATTCTGGATGAATTCAAGCGCCGGGAATTGCCGCTGACGGTCTTCGGGGTCGGCATGGCGTTGGCGCGCCATCCGGATCTGGTCGCGCGTTTCCTGGAGGATGGCCACGAGATCGCCAGTCATGGCTGGCGCTGGATTCATTATCAGCACATGGATGAGGCCCATGAGCGCGCCCACCTGGAACGCGCGGTGGAAAGCTATCGCGAGCTGGTCGGCCATGCACCGCAGGGCTGGTATACCGGACGTGACAGCCCCAATACCCGCCGTCTGGTGGTGGAACACGGCGGCTTCACCTACGACAGCGATTACTACGGCGATGACCTGCCACTGTGGATGGAGGTGACTACCGCCAATGGCGAGCAGGTGCCGCATCTCGTCGTGCCCTACACCCTGGACACCAATGACATGCGCTTCGCCAGCGCCCAGGGCTTCAATAGCGGCGAGGACTTCTTCCAGTACCTGCGCGATGCCTTCGATGTGCTCTATGCCGAGGGCGAGACAGTGCCCAAGATGCTCTCCGTCGGGCTGCACTGTCGGATCGCCGGCCGCCCGGGACGCTTCGCGGCTCTGAAACGCTTCCTCGACTACGTTCAGTCGCATGACAAGGTATGGATCACACGGCGCATCGATATCGCCGAGCACTGGCAGCGCGAACATCCCTATACCCCCGCCAGCTGAAGAACCATCCCTTCAAGCGCCAGCACCAGAAACGCCGCATCCCGAAAGGGCTGCGGCGTTTCTGGTCAACTCCAGACAATGTCTGCAATCGCACATGCAAGGCAGCGCTGGTCAGTTTTCCAACATGCAGGTCAGTCTTCCAACATGCAGGCCAAGGCCAGCAGGCTCTCATCACGTCCCGGCAGGCCCAGCAATGACACGCCCCAGGGCGGGGGTGCGGCTTCCTGTGGCAGACGTGCCGCCGAGTCGGCAAGCCACGGCAGACTCAGCTGCGGCGCACCGTTCAAGCCCGCCAGCGCGGTGAGTCCCATCAGGCGATGACGATAGGCCTCCATCACCTCAAGGCTTGCACCCAGCAGCGGTGAGGCACCCGGCGTGGTGGGCAGCACGAACACCGCCTCGCTGGTGGCTTCGGCCTGGGCGTGGGCAGCCTCACTGTCATCTTCGCAGGCACTCACGCCGCCCTCATGACTGGCCGCCAGCTGCTGGCGATACCAGCGTCGAACGGTGTCTGCCTTGGCTTCTGCTGCCTGCTCATCGCTATCACTCAGCGTCATGCACCATTTGAGTCTTGCCGCGATATCCGGGTTGAGGCGCGGCCAGCGCGATTCGGGCCCCTGCTCCGGCGTACTCAACCACGCCTGGTGAGTACGCCGAATCTCGCAGCCCTGCAGAATCCGGAAGGCTTCACTGGCGTGTGCCATGAAGGTCTGACTCAGCATGCGCCGCTCACATTGAAAGCCAAGCGACTCAAGACGCCGGGACAGCGGCCCCAGCAAGCGCTGATAAGGCCCCGCGGCCAGCCCTTCCGGCACCAGCAGGATGATACGAGCCGGCAGTCGGGTGGCTGTCGTTGCCGGCATCAACACTTCACTGACCTGCGTCAGCGTCGCCAGATCCCGCGTCATCCAGCCGACGGTGTCAAAGCGCGGCGCCAGCGGCTTGAGCCCGGTCATGCAGATACGACCATGCGTCGGGCGCAGCCCATAAAGCCCGCAGTAACTGGACGGCACGCGGATGGAGCCGCCGGTATCGGTGCCCAGCCCGATCTCCGCCTCGCCACGTGCCACCGCCACCGCAGAGCCCACGCTCGAGCCGCCCGGCAACCTCAGCGGCGCGCGTGGGTTCTCCGGCGTGCCGAAATGCGCATTGGTGCCATTGAGGCTATAGGCCAGCTCATCGGTGGTGGTGCGGGCTCGATAATCGGCCCCCGCCTGCTGAAGCGCGAGAACAGCAGGCGCCGTCTGCCGCTCGATGGGGGCGCTGTCCAGCAGGTCAGGATTGCCCTGGCCGATGCGCTCGCCCTTGATCGCGAACAGATCCTTGACCACCAGTCGCTGGCCATTCAGCGGGCCTTCTTCCTGCCGCCCCTGTCCCTGCCGCCGCTGTCCCCGCGGCCCCGAGAAACGTGCCGGCGCTAAATAGATACGCTTGTCCACTGGAAGCGACTCCTTTCGACTCATGATGTGGTCCACCGCTGTTCGCTCAAGACGCTGCGCTCATAGCACCGCACCGAGGAACTGGCGCAGCTCTTCCGTGGCCGGATTGGCAAACAGTGTCGCGGGGTTCCCGGACTCATGCACGCGCCCCTGGTGCATGAAGATCACACGGTCCCCCACATCACGGGCAAAATTCATCTCGTGGGTGACCAGAATCAGCGTCATGCCCTCACGCTTGAGCTGTTCCAGCACCTTGAGCACATCGCCGACCAGCTCCGGGTCCAGCGCCGAGGTGATCTCATCGCACAGCAGCACCTTGGGGTGCATCGCCAGGGCGCGCGCGATCGCCACCCGTTGCTGCTGACCACCGGAGAGCTGACTCGGCCAGGCATCGAATTTCTCCCCCAGCCCGACCTTGGCCAGCATCTCGCGGGCCTCGCGCTCGGCGACATCGCGGGCGACGCCCTTGACCAGCATCGGTGCCAGCATCACGTTCTCGCCGACGCGCTTGTGGGGAAACAGATTGAAGCTCTGGAACACCATGCCGACATCCTGCGCCAAGGCGGCGGCGTCCATCTCGCTACCGTCCAGCAGCTTGCCGGCGACATGAATAGTGCCGCCGTCATGCTGTTCGAGCTGATTGATACAGCGCAGCAAGGTGCTCTTGCCGGAACCGCTGCGACCGATGATCGACACCACCTCCCCCGGACGCACCTCGAGATCGATCCCCTTGAGTACCGCCACGTCACCGAAGGACTTGGTCAGCGCCGACAGGCTGACCAGCGGCGCCTTGGCGCTCTCGTTGACAGGGGCGCTGTCGGAGACAGGTGCGCTCTCGGAGACAGCGGCGTCGGATGAGGCGCTATCCAGCGCAGAAACTTCAGCGAGCAGTGACATTGAGACGTGCCTCCAGATGGCGAGCCAGCCGCGACAGCGGATAGCACATGGCGAAATACAGCAACGCGACCAGCGCGAAGACGGTGAAGGGTTCCAGGGTGGCGTTGTTGAGCATGGTGCCGGCCTTGGTCAGCTCGACGAAGCCGATCACCGAGGCAAGCGCAGTGCCCTTGATGATCTGCACCGAAAAGCCGACGGTCGGCGCGATGGCCATGCGCAGCGCCTGCGGCAGGATGATATGACGCATGGTCTTCAGGTAGCCGAGCCCCAGCACCCGCGCCCCTTCCCACTGCCCCTTGGGCACCGCCTCGACACAGCCGCGCCAGATGTCGTGCAGGAAGGCACTGCTGAACAGCGTCAGCGCCACGGCCGCCGCCGTCCAGGCCGAGACATCCAGCCCGAAGACCGCCACGCCGAAGAAGGCAAGGAACAGCTGCATCAACAGCGGCGTGCCCTGGAACAGCTCGGTATAGAGACGACAGAAGAGCGCCGCCCCCGGCCAGCGGGTCAGGCGCAGAAAGGTCAGCGCAAGCCCCACCAGACTGCCGCCGATGAAGGCGATCAGGGACAGCGCCAGTGTCCAGCGCGCCGCCAGCAACAGGTTGCGCAGAATGTCCCACAGCGTGAAGTCGATCATGAGTGGGCCTCTTTCAGGACATGGGAAGACAGACGGCTGCGCGGGGCCGGCGTCAGGTGGCGAAAGCCGAACAGGTGACGCCCGATGCGGTTGAGCAAGGCGCGCATCGCGATGGCCAACAGCAGGTACATGCCTGCCGTCACCACGTAGCTCTCGAAGCTCAGGAAGGTGCGTGACTGGATGAAGTTGGCCGCGAAGGTCAGGTCCGCCACGCTGATCTGGGAGACCACGGCGGAGCCCAGCATCACGATCACGCACTGGCTGGTCAGCGCCGGATACATGCGTTCCAGCGCCGGCATCAGCACCACATGGCGATAGCACTGCCAACGGGTAAGCCCCAGTGCCCGCCCGGCTTCCCACTGGCCGCGACCGGTGGCATCGACCCCGGCACGCAGGATTTCACTGCTGTAGGCCGCCAGGTTGAGCGTCATCGCGATCACCGCGGCCATCTCGGCACTGAGTGACAGCCCCAGCGCCGGCAGACCGAAGAGGATGAAGAACAGCTGGACGATGAAGGGCGTATTGCGCAGCAGCTCCACCAGCATGCCCAGCAGCCGGCTGAAGAGGCTGGTCGGCGCACGATGGCGCTGCCAGACACACAGCACCGCGCCGAGTATCCCCAGCGTGGTGGTCAGCGCCGTCAGCCAGACCGTCGTCATCAGCCCGGCCATCAGGTCGGGCAGATACGGCAACAGGCGCGGGAAATCCGGGAGATAATTCATCGATCAAGCCTCACGGGCAAAGGGATCAGACGTGTGACGTCTCGAGTCAGGCATCCAGTGACGGCAGCGGCGCCTTGAACCAGGTCTCGGAGAGCGTATTGAGCGTGCCATCCTCGATTCCCTGGGCGATCAGCTCATTCACGCGCGCCTTGAGCGCCGGCGTGTCATGACGCATGCCCACATAGCAGGGAGAATTCTTGAGCGGCAGCACGCTGACCGGCACGCGGGCAGGATTGCGTTCGGCGATGGCGGCGGTGACGAGATTGCCGGTGGCGATCATCTCGACCTGGCCCGACAGGAAGGCCGACAAGGTCGTGTTGTTGTCTTCGAAGCGCTTCACGGTGGTCGATTCCGGTGCCACCTTGCTGAGCTCCATGTCTTCCACCGAGCCACGTGTCACGCCGATGGTCTTCTTGCTCAGTCCTTGCGCGGAGTCCACCTCACTGCCCTTCTCGCCGAACACGCCCAGGAAGAACGGCGCATAGGCATCGGAAAAATCGATCGCCTTCTCACGCTCGGGATTCTTGCCCAGGCTCGAGATCACCAGATCGACCTTGCGGGTCTGTAAGTAAGGGATGCGATTGGCCGAGGTGACCGGCACCAGCTCAAGCTTCACATCCATCTCGTCTGCCAGATAGCGCGCCATGTCGATATCGTAGCCACGCGGCTTGAGGTCCGGGCCGACCGAGCCGAAGGGCGGGAAGTCCTGGGGCACCGCCACTTTCAACACCCCGCTATCTTTGATGTCACTCAGTGCATCCGCGTGTGCGCTCAGGGCGGTGGACGCCAACGTGCCCCACAGGGCCAGCAATATTCCCTTGCGGACCCAGTTGCCAAGACGCTGCTTGTTGCCTGTCCGTGTGGCGCGCTGCTGGGCCTTGCTCTCGTGACGCTTGCTCATCGGTCGACTCCGGTATCCGTCAATGCCAGGCGCTGATACGAGAACGACTCGTCATGCGCCTGGTGCCTTGCGGCAGTGGATTGTTGTTGGTTGTTGTTGAGTGTCCCGCCGTGCTTCTTGCCGAGTGTCTCGCCGAGTCAGATCCAGTGACTCCCTGCCCCATTCGTCTTCAGAACCTGACCAATGAAACAAGTGATTCCCTTATCAATCTTTGCAACAGGTGTGCCAAAGCTTTCGCTACAAGCTCAATAAGCTGATCGAGTTGCAGGCAGCGCAGAGTCACCTGCGGCTCACACGCCTGAGCAGGGGCTTGATAAGGCGCCTCAGCACGCGCCCGAAAGCAAAACAGCGAGCAGCAACGAGAAGAAGCGATACACGTCTGCGGGAGACGAAATCGTGGATGACGACCTCACCGGGCGGCGAGATCAGGGCGCCGACACCAGCGATATGGCAGCAGATGGTGCAGTCAGGCAGGCATATGCGCCCTGCGGGTGCGCAGAGCGCGGCGAGTCGAATCGGGCCGCCACACAGATCAGAAGCAAGGCTGGCGGCCCACAGGGAGATAGATAGAGAGGAAGGAAAGGCAGGAGCACTTCAAGCTGGACGATCAGCCGTCGCCCAGTTCCTCCAGCGCATCGAAGGTATCGGTCACGCGGCGAATCTGGCTGCGCCCGCCGACGAGGTCGTCATGCAACAGGCGCGTGGCCAGCAGATTGATCTGGCTCATGGCTGCGGCGTAGCTGTCGAAGGCGCTGACGCTGTCCAACGGGCAGCGCAGGACATGCTCGATACCGGCGGGGATGCTGCTCAGGCTGTCATCGCAGACCAGCAGCACCGTGCAGGGTGCCTGACCCAGCCATTCAAGCAATCGTGCCAGCCCCTGCGGTCGCCGGCGCATGGCGAATACCACCACGGCATCATCGGCGCCCAGGTGTGCGACCTCCTCGCCGAGCGATTGGCCGGGTTGCGGCAACACCGCCACCTGCGCGCGCAACTGCAGCAACTGCTGGCGCAGGTGCAGCGCCAGTGGATAGGCATTGCGGAAGCCGATGATCTGCAGCCGCTCGGCCTTGGCCAGAGCGCTGCTCAAGGCCTCCATATCGAGCATGTCCAGCGCCGCCAGCGCCTGACGCAGGTTGCGACACTCCTGCTCATAGTGACGCTGGTGATGGTCTGCCGTCGGCGCTGCCGCTACCGGAACGCCGGATTGACGCAGACTGCGCGCCTGATCCCGCGCCTCACGGAAGTCCTGATAGCCAAGACGGCGGAACAGGCGGCTGACCGTCGCCTTGGAGACGTCGGTCAGACGTGACAGTTCCGCGGCGTTGTATAGCGCCAGTTCATCCTGGTGCGCGAGCAGAAAGCGCGCGATGCGCTGCTCATTCGGGGTGAGCTCCTCAAGCGAACGGGTCAGACGCTGATGCAGACTCAGGCTCCTGGTGCCCTGCCTTGCGGCATGGCGAGCGGGGCTGGTAGCAAGATTGACGGTGGCATCGGCTTCGGGGGCAGGCGCTTCCCCATCCGGGTGCACTGCCCGGGATTCACCGGACACGTCATCCTCGGGGGGCGCGCTGTGATCTATGGGCGCTCGTGGCATGAAGACACACTCCTGAAAAGATTCTGCGTGAGCGCAGAGCAACGATTGCATCAACGATTGCATCAAGACAGTGCAAAGCCTGGGCCAGGTGCTGACTGACAGTGCATAGACGAAAGGCGTAACCCTCGCGATGAGCGCTTTTTCCTCATCCTGAACGCCTCTGACGCTCTCAAGCGCTTCACGACGCCAACCATCCTCACAGCACCACAGACACAAGCGACTGTTTTTACTGTTCATCACATCAAATCGGCACGCAAGCCGCTTGATCAAGACTAGCCAGCCGACAGGTCATACGCCGCGCAGTAACGCCAACGACCCTTGCCGGACTGCAATATTCCCGATAAAGCGCTCGCGATGCGCAAGGAGCATTCTCATGGCCACCTCAACGATGACTGCCCTCCTCGATACCTGCCGAGCCATGACAGCCAAGGTCACGACACAGACATTCACCCTCTTGCCGCGCTCTGGCAGCGCCACTCAGGATGTCGCCAATGCCCAGTCCGCTCAATTGCTGGGCGTGATGGCGATGGGCTACGAGGCACCGCCGCTGAGCCTGAAGGCAACGGCGGCCCCCACGACGCCTTCACCGGCCCATGACACGCGCAGCCAGGCTGACATTGCCGCCTCGGCCGTGGCGGCCCAGACCTCAGCCGAGACATCCACTCCGACTTCGACCTCGACAGCATCGCCCATCGCGCAGCAGAAAGCCGTCTTCAACCCTGACATCAATCACAAGGCTCACGCTGACTGGGAGGCGATGCACCGTCACCACACCCTGCTGCGTCAGAGCATGACGCGTCGAGGAATGCTGGCATGAGCGTCTATACCATCGGCATGGAATGCGGCATGCACATACCGCTGGAGAACAGCATCGCCCTCGCCCCGGCGCCTCGCATCAAGCTGGAACTGACCGCCGGCCAGCACGCTGGCGAGTACCTGAGCATGATGTCAGGAGGCATCCAGCCGCTGACGGATAGCGACGATGCATTGCTGAAAAGCCTGGAGGCGCAGCTGCCGCGCCGCAGCCTGATCTGGACGGCGCGCGGGATCACCGAAGTCGGGCGTGGCTGGCGTTGGCAGTCATCGCCCGGCCATCCCCAGGCGCCCTGGCTGGACGCCGTGCATCACAGCTGGCCGAGTCATGCGCCGCGCTGGCTGCGCAAGGCGCCGGTGGTGGTAGTCACCGCCGATGCGCTGCCGCTGGCCAACCGCACCCGCCACCAACGTGACCTCGCCCGGCTGTGGGCCAGTGCCGATGCCGCGCTGATCTACCTGGCCGACGATGCCCGCGATGGCTGGCAGATGCATCAACACTGTGACCTCTCTCAATTGGAGAAAGCCGAGTTGTCGGGGGCCAAGCAGGAGGAAGAAGCCGTGCTGGATCGCGATCTTGGCATGCCCTTGGAGATGGCAAGCTGACCCCCTGATGGCCCTTTCCTTCGCTTTTCCAGAATGACGCAAGAACGAGCGACGCAAGAACGACTCTAGACTCAAGAACCAGAAAGCCCGCCCCCGATTCCGGGGCGGGCTTTTTGCTGTGCGGCGAGGCTGTGAGAACAGACAACAAACAACAGGCGACTGACAGAGCGCTGAACCCGCCGGCTCAAGCGCTTACGCCACTCATGCCGCTCAAGCGCTCATTCCGCTCATGACTGTCGCGGGCACAGACCATCACATAGCGTGCTGGCCACGAAATCCGCCAGCTGCTCCCAGTCTTCATCGCTCTGCGGCGCTCCTCCCAGCTGATCGATCTGGGCGGCGAAATCCGCGTAATGCTGAGTGGTGGACCAGATGAGGTAGATCACCCACATCGGCTCCGCCTCACGCAGCTTGCCCGCGGCCATCCAGGCCTTCATGACATCGCAGCGCGCCTGCACCCAGTCGCGCAGGTCGCCACTGAGATAATCGCGCAGGAAAGGCGCCCCGCTGATCACCTCCGCCGCGAACAGACGCGAGGCCTGCGGTGCCTGGCGTGCCAGCTTGAGCTTGACGCGCACCAGCGCTTCCAGCACCTCACGCGGCTCATCATCGGGCGAGATATCCTCGAGCGAGGCATTCCAGCGCGTCAGGGTCTGCTCCAGCAGATGAACGTAGAGCTTCTCCTTGGAGCCGAAGTAATAGAGCAGATTGGCCTTGGGCAACTCGGCCACTTCCGCAATCTGCTTCAAGGTGCTGCCGCGATAACCGTGACAGGCGAATACACATTCGGCGGCCTCGAGAATGCGGCTCTCGGCTTGCTCACGCGGAGAGCTGGCGGGCGGCACGCTCAATTCCGCGCTACGGGTACGACGGACTTCAGCGTAAAGGGAAGAAGGAGAATCCGCGGGCATCGGCATCACTCATCAGGTCAGAAAAAAGCATTCGAGTCTCTTGGCGACAGCCCCCTGTCTATCTCACTCGCCTGTCAGCGGCGATGTGCGCAAGCAGGAGGCTCTGGTCAAGCGACTATCACGTGGCGTTGGAACAGCAGTGAAAACAGCCCGTTGAGACACCGGCGAACAAAATACCACAACATGCACTGACCATTTGGTCAGATTCTTGCAGGAATCACAATACGACCTGTTACATTGATAGAGACAACAGCCTGCAGACCGACGCTCGCCGCCATGGCAGACCCAGCCCGCTGGCAAGACAGCCCAGCCCGCCGGCAGCGTAGAACAGAGGACTTGAGCGTTGGAACCACGCTGTACGCAACAAGGCACCACAATGACAATACGACCTGACAGGATGCCCGCATGATCGACTTCACCTTGAACGGGCGCGCGTGCCGACTGCCCTCACCTGCACCTGGAACGAGCGTACTCGAAGTGCTGCGCACCTCACTTGGGCAAGACGGCACCAAGGAAGGCTGTGCCTCCGGCGACTGCGGCGCCTGCACCATTGCCTTGCAGGGGCCGGGCCACAATGTGAGCACCGCCAACGCCTGCCTGATGCCCGCCCACCAGCTGGCCGGCTGTGACTTGATCACCGTCGAGGGGTTGGCGGATGCCAGCCAGGCGTCTTCGCTCTCGGCGGTGCAGCAGGCATTGGTCAGCACCCATGCCAGCCAGTGTGGCTTCTGCACCCCGGGCATCGCCATGAGCCTTGCGGTGCTGCATGCCCGTCATCAGCGCCAGATCGATCAGGGCGAAGTGATCGATGCCAGACAGCGCGACACCATGATCGACCATGCACTGGGCGGCAATCTGTGTCGTTGCACCGGCTATCGCCCGATCCGCGAGGCCGCTCACCGCCTGCTGCAAGGCGAATTCGGGCCAGCCAGCCTGCAGGACGCTGGCGCGAGCACAGCGGAAGCGCACGACACCGCCCCTGATGACGAGCGAGACACCGGGCGTTTCTATCGGCCGGTCACCTTGCAGGCCCTGCTGGCACTGCGCGCCGAGCGCCCGGACGCCGCGCTGATCGCCGGCGGCACGGACCTGATGCTGGAACACACCCAGCGCCTGCGCGACTTCCCGGCCTTGATCGACACCACCCAGGTCGCGGCGCTTGGCAAGATAGAGGAAGGCGAGCACGCCGGTCAGGCAGGCTGGTGGATCGGGGCAGCGGTCAGCTATCACCAGCTGATGCCGCTGCTGCGGGAACATTACCCGGATGGCGCGGAGCTGCTCACGCGACTGGGCAGCGAGCAGATCCGCCATCGTGGCACCCTGGGCGGCAATATCGGCAATGCCTCGCCCATCGGTGACATGCCGCCGCTGCTGATCGCGCTGGACGCCTATATCCAGCTGATGAGCCAGGACAATGAGCGCATCCTGAAGCTCGAGGACTACTTCCTCGACTACAAGCGTACCCAGCTGATGCCGGACGAGATCATCCACTCCGTCTTCCTGCCGCGCCCGCTGCCCAACCAGCGACTGGCGGTGCACAAGCTGTCCAAGCGGCGTGACGATGACATCTCCACCCTGCTCGGTGTCTTCGCCTGGCGGCGGGATGCCAGCGGGCGCGCGCAACACTGGCGGGTGGCCTTCGGCGGCATGGCCGGGGTTCCGGCCCGCGCCCCGCACCTTGAAGCACTATTGACACTGCAAGCGCTGGAGTCCCTCACTCCCGCCAGGCTGACGGCGCAGACTCGCCAGCAGATCGAACAGGCGGTGCAGGCCGATTTCTCACCGCTCAGTGACGTGCGCGGTTCACGCGAGTATCGCCTGCTGGCCGCCAGCCATCTGATTCCCCGCGTGGCCCAGCGCATCCTGAATGAGCGCCAGCCCACGACCTCCCTCACGCCACTGGAGAGCCTCGATGCGTACCTTGCACAGTCTTGAGTCCGACGCCAGCGCCGCGCCGGCCGCCCCCGTTCTCCAGTCACGTCAGCATGAAAGCGCCCAGCGCCATGTCAGCGGCTCGGCGCGTTATGTGGATGACCTGCCACTGCCCACCGGCACGCTGCATCTGGCCATCGGCATGAGTGAGGTCGCGCACGCCACTCTGGATGCGCTGGATCTCGAAGCGGTACGCCGTGCCCCCGGCGTGGTCTGCGTGCTCAGCGCCGCCGACATCCCCGGTCACAGCGATGTGGGGCCGGTCTTCCCCGGCGACCCGCTGCTGGTCAGTGACATCATCAGCCATCATGGTCAGGCGCTGTTCGTGGTCGCCGCCGACAGCGAGCGCGCGGCACGTCAGGCCGCGCGACTGGCCAAGGTCGCCACGACACCTCTGCCGGTGTGCCTGGACCCGCGCGAGGCGGCCAGCCGCGGTGATCTGGTGCGTCCGACCCACACCCAGGCGCGGCTTGCCAATGGTCGCGCCGGCGATCTCGACAGCATCAGCACCAAACTTGCCAAAGCCGCCTGGCAATTGAGCGGTGAGCTGGAAAGCGGCGGCCAGGAACACTTCTATCTGGAGAGCCAGGCCGCGCTTGCCTTGCCGGGTGAGGATGACGAGATGCTGGTGCACAGCTCCTCCCAGCACCCCAGCGAAGTCCAGAAGCTGATTGCCGAGGTGCTCGGCGTGCCCTTCCACGCCATCACGGTGGAGACACGCCGCATGGGGGGCGGCTTCGGCGGCAAGGAAACCCAGGCCGCGCCGGTGGCCTGTCTGGCCGCGATGATCGCCCGGCGTACGGGCCGCGCGGCACGCCTGCGACTGGCACGCGCAGATGACATGCGCCTGACCGGCAAGCGCCACCCTTTCCACCATCGCTATGAATTCGGCGTCGATGACAGTGGGCGCATCGAGTCCGCCATCATCGAGCTGACCGGCGACTGCGGCCACTCGCCGGATCTGTCGGATGCCATCGTCGATCGCGCCATGTTCCATGCCGACAACGCCTATTACCTGGGCAATGCCCACGTGCGCGGCATTCGCGCACGCACCAATGTGGCGTCCAATACCGCCTTCCGCGGTTTTGGCGGCCCCCAGGGCATGTTGGCGGTCGAGGCCGCGATGGAGGATATCGCCCGGCGTCTGGGGCGTGACCCGCTGGAGATCCGCAAGCGCAATCTCTACTGCGAGGGCCGTGAGACCACGCATTATGGCCAACACGTCAATCAGCACCCGCTGCTGGCGACCCTGATCGATCAGCTCGAGGACAGCGGCCGCTACTGGGCGCGCCGCGCCGAGATACGCGCCTTCAATGCCGCCAATCCGGTGGTCAGGAAGGGGCTGGCGCTGACACCGGTCAAGTTCGGCATCTCCTTCACCGCCAAGCACCTCAATCAGGCAGGCGCCCTGGTGCATGTCTACACCGATGGCAGCGTGCAGGTGAATCACGGCGGCACCGAGATGGGCCAGGGCCTGCACACCAAGATCACCCAGGTCGCGGCCCGTGAACTGGGGCTGAGCGTGGACAAGGTACGCATCACCGCCACCCGCACCGACAAGGTGCCCAACACCTCGCCGACGGCGGCAAGCTCCGGGGCGGACCTCAACGGCATGGCGACGCGTGATGCCTGCCTGCGCCTCAAGATGCGCCTGCTCGACTTCGCCGCCGAGCATCTCGCCCAGCCACGCGTCAGCCTGAGTCTCACGGCTGGCGAGCTACATGGCCCGAGTGGTGTGCTGATGACCTGGGGCGAGCTGATCCAGGCGGCATATCTGGAACGCATCTCACTGTCCGAGAAGGGCTTCTATGCCACCCCGGATATCCATTACGATCGCGCCAGCGGTACCGGCCACCCCTTCTACTACTACGCCTTCGGCGCGGCGCTGTGCGAAGTGGTCGTTGATACGCTGAGTGGTGAATACCGTCTGGAAAGCGCCGAGATCCTGCATGATGTCGGTGATTCGCTCAATCCGGCCATCGACATCGGTCAGATCGAGGGCGGCTTCGTGCAGGGCATGGGCTGGCTGACGACGGAGGAGCTCAAGTGGAACGAGGACGGCCGGCTGCTCACCGATGGCCCGGCGACCTACAAGATTCCGGCGATCAGTGACGTGCCGGCCGGCGCGCTCAAGGTACGCCTGCTGGAGGGACATCCCAACTCGGCCGCCAGCATCTACCGCTCCAAGGCGGTCGGCGAGCCGCCCTTCATGCTCGCCATCAGCGTGTGGGCGGCGCTGCGCGATGCGCTGGCCTCGCTGACCGACTATCGCCGCGCGGTGCGCCTGGATACCCCAGCCACGCCGGAGCGCGTGATGCTGGCGGCGCGCGAACAGCGTGACTGGCAGGAGCAGCACGACACTGCTGGCGCAGAGCCAACGCAGGTGCCGTCATGAGTGCCCGCTGGTATCAGGCGCTCGCCGAGGCCCAGGCAGCATTGACGGCGCATGCACTGGCCACCGTGGTGACGGTGGCGGGTTCTGCTCCGCGTGGTGCCGGCAGCAAGATGCTGATCACCCCCGATACGCTGCACGACAGCCTCGGCGGCGGTCGGCTGGAGCAGCTGGTGGTGGAGCGCGCCCGCGAGAGGCTGGCCCGGGGACAGTCAGGCTGCCTGCTCGAGGAGATCGCGCTCGGCCAGCATGCCCAGCAATGCTGCGGCGGCCATGTGCAGGTGCTGATCGAGCTTTACCCGGCGCTTGCGCCACGGCTGGCCCTGTTCGGCGCCGGCCATGTCGGGCAGGCGATCGCCACGCTGCTGGCACCGCTGGGCTGGCAGATCGACTGGCGGGACTCACGCCCCGAGCAGCTCACGGCCGCCACGACCCCCGCGGGTTGTGAGGGCCGTGTAGCGTGTCAGGCGTTCAATATCCTGACTGACCTGCCGACCGCGAAGGCCGCGCCCGCCAGTGAGTCACTACCCGTGCTGGCGGGCAGCCATGTGCTGGTATTGACCCATGACCATGTCGAGGACCAGGCGCTGATCGCCGCGCTCGCACCACGAGATGACCTGGCCTCGCTGGGGCTGATCGGCTCCAGCAGCAAGTGGGCGCGCTTTCGCCAGCGCCTGCGCGGCGATCTCGCGGAGCATCAGATCGCCCGCGTTCGTTGCCCGATCGGCGTGCCCGGCATTCCCGGCAAACGCCCTGAGGAGATCGCGATTGGCGTCGTCGCGGAACTGCTGCAGATCGAGGCGCGGCGCAGTGACGAAGCGGCCGTGAACTCGCCCGACAAGGTCACCGGACATGGCACGTCAATTCAAGGTACGTCACTGGACAGCCATGGGCTGACGCGTCAGGGTGCCCGCCAGCTGCGCGCCCATTTTGCCCCTGACGCGATGCACCAGACAGAAACGACACAGAAGGCCGAATGATGACTGACCAAGACACGTCGCACACTGCGGCCTGCCACCTGGATGAGCAGCGCCTGACGGCAGCCCTGCGCGCGGCCGCCAAGGACGCTTCCTGCGTCAGCCTGCTGCGTGGAGCACTGCTGCATTTCGTCGCCGACCCTGCAGACGCCATGCTGAGTGAGGCGGCCTCGAGCGATGGCAGCGACAAGGGAGGCACACGAGCCTCTGACATGGCGGCGACCCTGGCGCGCGCCGTCGAACACTACACCGATGCGCTGCTGGTGATGCATGTAGGCCATGTGGTCGCCGTGGGGGATCATCGCTCGCTTGCCCGGCATGAGGCCGTGGGCGAGCTGATGCGCCTGTGTCCGCCGCGCAACGTCGAAGGCCTGATGATGCCGGGCTTCATCGATACCCATGTGCACTTCCCGCAGCTGGATATCATCGCAAGCTACGGCCACTGCCTGATTGACTGGCTGAACACCTACACCTTCCCCGCCGAGCAGCGCTTCGCCGACCCCGCACATGCCGCCGAGGTCGCCGATGCCTTCCTCGATGCGCTGCTGTGTCATGGCTCGACCAGCGCCCAGGTGTTCGCCACCTCACATGCCAGCAGTGCCGATGCCCTGTTCCGGGCTGCCCGGGCGCGCGACATGCGCGTACACGCCGGGCGCGTGATGATGGACCGCAATGCCCCGCCCGAGTTACTGGACTCCGGGGTCGCCGCGCTCAAGGACGACGAGCGCCTGATCGCCGACTGGCACGGGCGTGACCGCCTCGGCTATGTGCTGACGCCGCGCTTCGCGCCGAGCTCCACGCCCGAGCAGCTGAAGGCTGCCGGCCAACTGCTCAAGAGCCAGCCGGATCTGCACCTGCAGACCCACCTGGCCGAGAATCTCGATGAGGTGAAGTGGGTCGCCGAGCTGTTCCCCGACGCTCGGGATTATCTGGCGGTCTATGAGGATGTCGGCCTGAGCCATGAGCGCACCACCTTCGCCCACGGTATCCACCTGGACGATGGCATGCGTCAGCGCATCGCGGATCAGGGTGCCAGCATCGCCTTCTGCCCGACCTCCAACCTGTTTCTCGGCAGCGGACTCTTCGATCGCGCCAGTGCCCGCGCCATGGGCATGAACATCAGCATCGCCACCGATGTCGGCGGTGGCTCCAGCCTGTGTCAGCTGGAGAGCCTCAAGGCCGCCTATCAGGTCGGCCAGCTTCACGGCGCGGTCGCCCATGATGTGGCAGGGCTCGCGTCACGCGCCAATCAACCGCTGACACCCTGGCAGGGCTTCTATCAACTGACGCTGGGCAATGCGCGCGCCATGCGCCTGCAAGACAAGGTCGGCAAGCTGCGTCCGGGCATGGAAGCCGATGTCATCGTGCTCGACCCCGCCGCCACGCCCTTGCTGGCACGGCGCACTCGCTGGGGTCAGTCCAGCCAGGTGTCGCTGCAGGAGGTGCTGTTCGCGCTGATGATGCTGGGCGACGACCGCGTGATACGCGAAGTCCATGTGGCGGGCCAGTGCCGCAAGCTGCACGGCCTGATGCTGAGTGCTTCTTCTGAGACGCCATCCAGAGAGCCTGCCGCAGCATTAATGCCATGAAAGCATCACAGCGATGACAAGTAATTGACATATGGCACCAATTCTCGGGATTGGTGCCATTTTTTCATCTTAAAGATGCGCGCAACGCGGATACTCAACGCTGAATCCACTCGCTATGATGGCGACATCTTCTTCCAAAAGGTCATGGACGCTCAGCGACTGGCCTGCCACTACGAGGACCATCATCATGACTCCCACCGCCATCATGCAACGTCGTTATTCCACCAAGGCCTTCGATCCGGCACGCAAGATCAGCGCCGCCGACTGGCAGGAACTGGAAAACGTGATGCGCCTGAGCGCCTCCAGCGTCAATTCCCAGCCGTGGCACTTCCTGGTGCTGGAATCCGACGATGCCAAGCAGCGCTTCGCGCGCGCCGGTACCGATGACAAGTACGCCTTCAACTCGCCGAAGATCACCAATGCGTCTCACGTCGTACTGTTCTGCACTCGCTCCACCCTGGACGACGACTACCTGAACCACCTGCTGGACACCGAAGCGTCTGATGGCCGCTTCAAGAAGGATGACGAATTCAGCGCGATGATGGACGGCGCGCGTCGTCTGTTCATCGACCTGCACCGTCATGACCTCAAGGACCTGCAGCACTGGATGGACAAGCAGGTTTACCTCAACTACGGCAGCCTGCTGTATGCGGCCTCCAGCCTGAACATCGATGCGGTGCCGCTGGAAGGCATCGACCCGGTGGCGCTGGATGCAGAATTCGGCCTGCGCGAGAAAGGCTTCAACGCCCTGGTCGCCGTGAGCCTGGGTTACCGCGCCGCTGACGACTTCAATGCCGAGCTGCCCAAGTCCCGTCTGCCGGCAGACGAGATCTTCACTCGCCTGTAAGGCTCGCTCTCAAGGCCGTGCTCTCAAGCGGATTCTGAAGATCTGTTCACAGCAGCTGCCCGCAAGACATCGACGTGTCCGCCTTGCGGGCCAACGGCGGGCACGGGGGCAAGTCGCCGCCCGTGCCCGCCGCATTGCATCCCGATGGCGGACATGCCACCTTTTCGAGGCAGGCCAGCGCAGTGCATTCTCGGCGGCGATGTCCGGCTTGCGTGCCTGATTCGTTTCGCCCATCTGTTACGTACACTTCTTACGCCCACGACAGGATTCATGCCATGTCCATCAAGCTTATCGCGACACTGACCTTCCCCGCCGACCAGCAGGACAAGGCACGCGATGCTCTCGCCGAACTGGTCGAGAAGAGCCAGTCCGACAAGGGCTGCCTGCAGTACGAATTCTTCGCGATCGACAAGAACGTCGCGGAAGGTGAGCCGGTACCGGAAGGCGACTTCGTGGTACTGGAAGAATGGTGGGATGAAGACGCCATCGAAGCCCACGTGGCCACCGAGCACTTCCAGGGCTTTTTGAGCACCTTCGGCGAAGGCGAGATCAGCCTCAATATCCAGCGCCTGCTGACGCCCTGAGCCGCTGAGCCGCTGAGCCGCTGAGCCGCTGGGCGTACTTTCGCTCAGACAAGGTGCCGCGAGAGCAAAGACAGATCCCCGCCGGGCATCACGCCCGGCGGGGATCTTGCGTTTGTGGCACACGGGCCTGGCCTGCTCATCCGCTGGCCTGGCCGCGGGACACGCAACAAGTGATGGAAAAATCGATACGAGCACTGAACTTGGTTCACATCTTGCTTATAATTGGCTGCCCGCGCTGAACACTCCAGTGCCCGACACCATTTCCGCCATTGCATCGCGAGCAGAACAAGGAGCGTCACATGAGCCAATCCTCTTCCGATTCCAAGGGGATCGACGAACCACTGCTCGGCCTCGAAAGCTGCCCGTCGGTCCCCATCTCGGCCCTCGCCGGCGCCCAGCATCTGCTGGCCAGTCTGGCCGGTATCATTGCACCGACATTGATCATCACCAGCGCGCTGGGCCTCGATGCCTACACCGCCAGCCTGCTGTCGATGGCACTGGTGGTCTCCGGTGTCGCCACCTGGATCCAGTCCCAGCGCATCGGCCCGTTCGGCTCAGGGCTGTTGAGCATCCAGGGCACCAGTTTCAGCTTCGTGTCCGCGCTGATCACCGCCGGATTGATCGCTCGTTCGCAGAATGCCAGTGACGAACAGGTACTGGCGGTGTTGTTCGGCACCTGCCTGGCCGGCAGCCTGATCGAGATGGCGCTGGGCACGGTGCTGCCGTGGCTCAAGCGGGTCATCACGCCCGTGGTCACCGGCGTGGTGGTGATGCTGATCGGCCTGAGCCTGATCCAGGTGGGCATGACGGATATCGGCGGCGGCTTCGGCGCCGAGGACTTCGGTGCGCCCGCCAACTTGGCACTGGCCGGTTGTGTGCTGATCACCGTGCTGGCCTGTCAGGTCTCGCGTCATCCGTGGCTGAGAATCGCCTCCATCTTCATCGGCATGGCCGTCGGCTGCATCATCGCCGCCATCGGTGGCCTCTATGATGCACCGCAGCTGGCCGATGCCGCCCTGCTGGCCCTGCCGCATCCGGCGACCCTGAATACCGGCTTCGATTTCTCGCTGGCCGCCTTCCTGCCGGTGGCTTTCATCTTCATGATCACGGCCATCGAGACGGTCGGTGACCTCACCGGCAGCGCACGCGCCTCGGGTCTGGCCGTGGATGATGAGCGGCACCAGAAGCGTCTGCGCGGCGGCGTGCTGGGCGATGGCCTGAATTCCGCGCTCGGCGCGCTGGCCGGCACCTTCCCCAACACCACCTTCAGCCAGAACACCGGCGTGATCCAGCTGACCGGCATCGCCAGCCGCCATGTGGGCCGCTACGTGGCCGGCTTCCTGCTGCTGCTGGGCCTGTCGCCCTTCATCGCCACCCTGCTGACCCAGATGCCGCGCCCGGTGCTCGGTGCCACCACCACGCTGATGTTCGCGCTGATCGCGGTGTCCGGCATCCGCATCCTGATGGCACAGCCCATCGGGCGCCGCGAGATGATGATCATCGCGCTGGCCCTGGGGCTGGGGCTTGGCGTCGGCATGGTGCCGGATGTGCTGAACGCCATTCCGGGCGCCTTCGCCGATGCGCTGCGCTCGCCGATCACCATGGGCGGCCTGACCGCCATCATCGCCGAGCTGCTGCTGCCGAAGATGGAAGACGCCGAGGTGTTCAACCCCAGAGCGAATGAGCGTGAGTCCACCGACAGCATCAGCGCGGACCAGGAACACGCCTGACCCGCAGGCGCAGCGATGAGACATGAAAGAACCGGCGCATCATTGGCCGGTTTTTTCATGTCGGACTCCCTCTTCATGCCAGTCGCTGACGCTCGCAAGCGGCGCCAGCCTCGCACTTCGGGCGTCGGTCATCCAATCTCCACAGCAATGAGGCAGACTGCATGGGGTTGTTCATGCCGTCCCCACCCTTCAAGCAGTTTTACCATCAGCACTCTTGCAATCAGCACTCTTGCAATCAGCACTAACAGATTGGAACGCGCCATTGCGCACCGGAGCCAGACACAAGGAACGTATCGCTCATGCTGAATACTCGACTCACCTCATCAAATGCGCCGGGCTTGTGCGCGCCTACCCGCTCGCGCATGGCGCTGAAGGCCCTGCTGGGGGCTGCACTGCTCAGCACGCTGAGTGCCTGTGCCAGCCAGGCGGGCCATGAATGGCAGGCCGACACTACCTATCACCTGACGGTGCTGCATACCAACGATCACCACGGTCGCTTCTGGCAAAGCAGTGATGGCGAATACGGCATGTCGGCGCGCAAGACGCTGGTCGACCGCATCCGCGCCGAGGTGGAATCCGCAGGCGGCAGCGTGCTGCTGCTGTCGGGTGGCGACATCAATACCGGCGTACCGGAATCCGATCTCCAACAGGCCGAGCCCGACTTCAAGGGCATGAATCGCATCGGCTACGACGCCATGGCGGTGGGCAACCATGAATTCGACAACCCGCTGGAGGTGCTGCTCAAGCAGCGCGACTGGGCCGACTTCCCGATGCTGGCCGCCAATATCTACGACAAGACCAGCGGCGAGCGCCTGTTCGCGCCCTGGAAGATCTTCGATGAGCATGGCATCCAGATCGCGGTGATCGGCCTGACCACCGAAGACACCGTGCGCATCGGCAATCCCGAATACTTCGGCAATCTCGACTTCCGTGACCCCAAGGAAGAGGCCCGCAAGGCCATCGAGGAGCTCAACGAGCATGAGCAGCCGGACCTGATCTTCGCCGTCACCCACATGGGCCACTATCAGAATGCCGAGCATGGCATCAATGCGCCGGGCGATGTCTCGCTGGCGCGCTATCTGCCCTACGGCGAACTGGACATGATCGTCGGTGGCCACTCCCAGGAGCCGGTCTGCATGGAGGGCGCCAACCGGATGGCGGACTTTGCGCCCGGCGATGATTGCCAGCCGGACCGCCAGAACGGCACCTACATCGTGCAGGCGCATGAATGGGGCAAGTACGTGGGGCGCGCCGATTACGAGTTCCGCAATGGCGAGCTGACCATGGTCAACTATCAGCTGATTCCGGTGAATCTCAAGAAGACCGTCGAGGAGAATGGCGAGCGCAGGAAGGTGCTGGTCGCGGAGGAAATTGCCGAGGACAGCGAACTGCGCGAATTCCTGCGCCCCTATCAGGAAAAGGGCCAGGCGCAGCTCAACATCACGGTCGCACAGAGCAACGGCAAGCTGGAGGGTGATCGCGACGTGGTGCGCTTTGCCCAGACCAACCTGGGACGTCTGATCGCCACCGCCGCCATGCAGGCCGGCAAGGCCGACTTCGGCGTGATGAACGCAGGTGGCGTACGCGCCTCGCTGCCCGCGGGCGAGATCACCTACAAGGATGTGCTGACCGTGCTGCCCTTCGGCAATACCGTGGGGGTCGTGACCATGTCGGGCAGCGAGGTGCTCAAGTATCTCGAGGCGGTGGCCACCCAACCGGTGGACTCCGGCGCCTATGCCCAGTTCGCCGGCGTCAGCCTGCGCGTCAATCGCGAGGAAGGCAGCGTCTCCGACGTGATGATTCAGGGCCAGCCATTGGCCATGGACGCCCAGTATCGCTTCACCATCCCGAGCTTCAATGCCGCCGGCGGGGATGGCTATCCGAAGGTCACTGACCTGCCGGGTTACCTGGATACCGGCTTCGTCGATGCCGACGTGCTCAAGGCCTACCTTGCCGAGCAGAGCCCGATCGACGTCGCGCCGTACGCGCCCCAGGGCGAGATCGTCTATCAGTGACGCTTGAGGCTTCTGCTCTAAACATGCACATGACAACGGGACGCCTTGGCGTCCCGTTGTCGTTTCCAGAGCAGGAATATCCTCGCCAGAGGCGGAAGTCGGACTATACAAGTGCGGATCGCACAGGTTTGATAAGACATGCGCACCACTACAACAAAGACCGTCGAGACCCTGACCCATGAACCTCAACCGTACCGACAGTGAGCTGCTCAACCTGCTGATCAAGGACGGTCGCATGTCCTACGCCGATATCGCCCGCAAGCTCGGCATTTCGCGTGCCCATGCGCGCAGCCGCGTCCAGGCGCTGGTCGAGAGCGGCGTGATCGAACAGTTCACCGCCGTCATCAACCCCGACAAGCTCGGCAAGGGCATCTCCACCTTCGTGGACCTGACCGTCGCTCCCAGCGCCATCGAACGCATCGCCGAGGAGCTTTCCGCCTGCGTCGAGGTGGTCAGCCTCTATATCATGAGCGACCTGAAAAGCCTGCACATCCACACCCTCACCGACAGCTACGAGGCCTTCGATGCCTTCGTGCGCGCGCATATCTTCAATCGCGACGAGATTCTCTCCGTCGACTGCAAGTCGCTGATGACGCGCGTGAAGCACCGGCGTGGCGGTGCGCGGCTATGACGTCTCTGTCTCTGTCACTGCCTCTGTTTCTGACGCCGCAGCACCGGACGGTGCCGGAGCCGGAGCCGTCATTTCACTCGACACCTCGAATATCACTGCAGGCATCACTGCAATCTTGCCAGCCCACGCAGCAGCCGTAGCGCGACCCACAGAAAGCCCAGCGGGAACAGCACCGTCTGGGTGATGAACAGCATGGTGAGATCGATCACCTTGTCGGTCATCGCATCAAAGCCCTGGGTGACACTGGTGATCGGCCCGCCGACCCAGCCTTCCATGCTGCCCTTGAACTGCTGCCACCAGCTGCGCTCCTCGTGCGCGCCGCCTACCTGCTTGTCGGCGACTTCCGCCAGCTGCTGCTGCGTCACGCTCAGCTGCGCCATCTGGGTATCGCGACTGTCATCGAGAAATGCCTGGCCCGCGGCGCCGCTGGCCAGCGCGACACTCAACACCGCGAAGCGCAGTGCAATGCCCCACAGGGCCACGCGCAGAATGGCCACCTGCCACCAGCGCTGACGGGGATGCACGCCATCGACCGATTGGCGATTGCCGGTAAGTAGCCCCAGCGCCGCCAGCAGGCAGGCACCGCTGGCGAAGGCCTTGATGATCAGCGAGCCGGAAATGCCCAGCAGCAGTTTCTGCAGCGCCAGCGAGCCGGTCGCCGCGAACATCACCCACGAGAAGCGCTCGATCATGTCATTGGCGGGGTCCAGCGCTTCCCCGGGCGAGACCTGAAACACCTGCAGGTCAATGGTCGAGGACTGCAGCACCGAGATGGTCGCGTTCAGGCCCTTGGCGATGGCGAAGGCACTGAAGGCCTGACCCAGAGTGGCGTCGAGGAAATCCAGCGCCCACTGCTGCGGCATTTCCCACCAGGCAAGCACCGCCATCACCACCAGGATGGCGACCAGTAGGATGCGCGGCACCTGTGCCTCTCCTGGTGCCCCGGGCGTGGCGGGCAGGCGAGGCCCGGCAGTCTTCGTCACGCAGGTGGATCCGGCGGCAGGCGAAGACTCCGAGCGAGTGGCGGGCTCTTCAGGCTCATGAGGTGACATCTAACGCTCCATCAGGACAAAGCCGCATGATGCCACCGACCCGTCAGACTGTCGTCTATGGCGCCTCGCATGAAGACTCGATGTGGGCGAACCGGCTCTTATTGACCTGCTCAGATTGACCGACGCTGATTGACCGACTCTGGGCGCCCCTATCCAGGCGCACCATGATCGATCGCACGCACCATCAGGTCGCAAGCATGACAATTGATCATCCCCACCCCACATTCGTGAGCCAGATGTCACCCTCCCCGTCGCTATCGGTGAACAAATGCCGCGATAGGCACCATCTTCTGACATTTGTCAGGCCGTGAACTCTGCCAATCAGCGCTGCCACGGCCTCACTTGGGCAACGCCAGGGGCGCGCTCACGCTCCATCAGCGGAACACAGCGTCCAGAACCCCCATGCAATCAATTGAAAATACAGAATAAATCTCCCTACGCGCCAAATGGCACATGCCTTGCAATGTCTTCCACGTAGCCCACTGACAAATGGCAGCCTCCTGGCTGACAAATGACAGGCAACGCTACTCAAGAACATGCAGAAACACCTACACAACAAGATCGCCGGCCTCGATGTCGGCATGCCGTACAGGCGCCCCTTGAGACAGAAGACTCTTTCACACAGAGCATTCAAAGCAGTCTGTCGCAAGGGCATTACTGGTCATCCGTCCGCAGGAGATCCTCCCATGACATTCGATCGTCGCAAGTTCCTGGGTGCCGCACTGGCAACCTCAACCGCTGGACTCGTGATGGGTGCGCCCGCCATCGTGCGCGCGGAATCCAACAAGACCTATCAATGGAAGATGACCAATGCCTATGGTCCGGGCTCGCCCTTCTATGTCGAGGGTCCGGGCAGCCCGACCGACTTCTGCCGCAAGGTGGAGGCCATGTCGGGTGGGCGCATGAAGATCCAGCACTTCGCGGCCGGTGAGCTGATTCCGGCCCTGGAGGGCTTCAATGCCGTCGCCAGTGGCGTGGTGGAGATGAACGCCGGCAATGCCTATTTCTGGGCCGGCAAGATTCCCGCCGCCCAGTACTTCACTACCGTGCCCTTCGGCATGAATACCCAGGGCATGAATGCCTGGCTGTATCACGGTGGCGGTCTGGAGCTGTGGCATGAGCTCTACGCCCCCAAGGGGCTGATCGCCTTCCCGATGGGCAATACCGGCGTGCAGATGACCGGCTGGTTCCGCAAGCCGATCAATACGGTCGAGGACTTGAAGGGCCTGAAGATGCGTATCCCGGGGCTGGCCGGCAAGGTCTACGCCGAACTGGGCGTGGCCGTGCGTCTGTTGCCCGGCGGAGAGATCTTCCCGGCGCTGGAACGTGGCGTCATCGATGCCGCCGAGTTCGTCGGCCCCTATCAGGATCGCCGTCTGGGGCTGCAGAAGGCCGCCAAGTACTACTACACCACCGGCTGGCACGAGCCGACCAACGTCACCGAGCTGATGATCAACAAGGCAGCCTGGGAGGGCCTGCCCGAAGACCTGCAGGCCATCGTCAAGGCCGCCGCCCAGGCGTGCAATGTCGAGAGCCAGGCCTGGTGCGAATCGGTGAATGCCGAGGCGCTCAATGATCTGGTCGACAACGAAGGCGTCACAGCCCAGCCGCTGCCGGACGCGGTGGTAGCGCGCCTCAAGGAAGTCACCGAGAAGACGCTGACCGACATGGCGGCGGCTGATCCGGATACCGCGCGCGTCCACGAGTCCTTCATGGCCTTCCGCGACCAGCACAAGGAATGGGCCGCCGTCAGCGAGAAGACCTTCCTGGCGCTCTGACGCCTGGTGTCTCGGGTCTCGCGGCTCGCGGCTCGCGGCTCACATCTGTCGACTCGCGTCTCGCGTCTCGCGTTCAGACCCGTCGCCCGATGAACTCGCGCTGCGCTGCGGGGGCGAACTCAAGGTACAAGCCCCGAGCGCAAACGCCTTTTTCCGTCTTCCTGCTTCCCTGTCCAACGCCACGACCTGTCCCGTCGTGGCGTTCATGAGGCCATGCCATGCTGTACGTCATCCATTTTATCGAGGGCATCATCGAGCGACTGGGCGTCATCGCCCGTTACTCGCTGTTGGCGCTCGTGTTGCTGGTCGCCAGCAACGTGCTGCTGCGTTACTTCTTCAGCATCAGCCCCGTGCCACTCCAGGAATTCGAGTGGCACCTGATTTCTCCCATCGCGCTGCTGGGCATCTCCTACGCCCTCAAGCATCGCGCCGACGTTCGCGTCGATGTCTTCTACGACCGTTTCTCTCTCAAGGGCCGCGCGCTGGTGGATCTGATCGGTGCGCTGATGACCATCGCCATCGGCGCCGCCATCGCCTGGCTGGGCCTGAGCTACACCGAGCAGTCCTGGCAGCTGATGGAAGGCTCGCCCGACCCCGGCGGTCTTCCCTATCGCTATCTGCTCAAGGCCTTCATTCCCCTCGGGTTCGCCGCGCTTGCGCTGCAGGGCGTGGCAGACTGCCTGCGCGCGCTGCTGGTGCTGTCCGGCAAGCCCGTCGACGGTGACCTGGAACGCGAGGTGACGCCATGAGCCCGAACGAGTGGATCGCGCTGGCCATGATCGGCGGTTTTCTGGTCCTGATGCTGATCGGCATTCCGGTCGCGATTTCCCTGGCCGTGGCCGGTTTCGTGGCGGGGCTTGCGGGCTTTGGCCCGCTGCTGTTCAGTCTGATGCCGGCCCGTCTCTATGGCGTGGTCACCAACTACACCCTGCTGGCGATCCCCTTGTTCGTCTTCATGGGGGTCATGCTCGAGAAATCGCGGGTCGCCGAGGACATGCTCGAGACCATCGGGCGCGCCATGGGCGGCGTGAATGGCGGCATGGGCATCGCGATCATCCTGGTCGGCGTGCTGATGGGGGCTTCCACAGGCATCGTCGGCGCGACGGTGGTCACCGTCGGCATGCTGACGCTGCCAACCCTGTTGCGGCGCGGCTATCACCCGGGCGTGGCCTCGGCCACCATCTGCGCCTCCGGCACCCTGGGGCAGATCATTCCGCCGAGTCTGGTGCTGATCCTGCTCTCGGAAATTCTCGGCGAATCCGTCGGCACCCTGTTTGCCGCCGCCTTCGTACCGGGACTGGCCATCGCCGTCATCTATATCGTCTATCTGCTGGTGCTGGGCTGGTGGAAGCCGGACCTCGTCCCGGCCATCCCGGAAGAGGAGCGCGCCGCTGCCGGTGGCCTGAAGGAATTGCTGCGTGACCTGGCGCGTAGCGTGATTCCGCCGCTGATGCTGGTGTTCGCGGTGCTCGGCTCGATTCTGGGTGGCGTGGCTGCCCCCACCGAAGCGGCGTCCATGGGTGCCCTGGGCAGCATGCTGATCGCGCTGCTGGCGCGGCGTCTCAACTTCACCATGCTCAAGGCCTGTCTGCACTCGACCCTGACCATCACCGCCATGGTCTATTTCATCCTGCTGTGCGCGCAGCCCTTCTCGCTGGCCTTCCGCGGCCTTGGCGGCGAGAACATGGTGCATGATCTGTTCAACCTGCTGCCGGGTGGCGAGCTGGGCGCGCTGATCTTCCTGATGGTGATACTGTTCGTGCTCGGCTTTTTCCTCGAGTGGATCGAGATCAGCTATATCGCGCTGCCGATGTTCCTGCCGGTCTTCATCGGCTATGGCACCGACATGGTGTGGCTGGGCGTGCTGGTAGCGATGAATCTGCAGATGTCCTTCCTGACGCCGCCCTTTGGCTGGGCGTTGTTCTTCCTCAAGGGCGTCGCTCCCCCCGAAGTCACCACCCGCCATCTGTATCTCGGTGTGCTGCCCTTCGTGGGCCTGCAGGCTGCGGCAGTCGTGCTGCTGTTCTGCTTCCCGGGGCTCGCTACCTGGCTGCCGGAGGCGATCGGTTGGTAAGCCGGCAATCCATGTACCGGCGCGTTTCGGGACACTTGACGAGGGATTCAGCGCAAAGGCCATTGGAAAGGTAATTCAGCAACGCGTAATGTCTTGTGGCCTGCCCACCGGCTCGCCTCCCCTGGAGACAGCACACCCGCCAGCGCTCCAGGGACATGCATCGACTGCCGATGGCGTTCATCGGCAACCTTCATCAGCAATGAACCACCCCGCGCCATACGGGACGACAAGGAAACACCATGGAACTGTTCTCAGCCTATCCACTGCACTGGATTCTCGGCCTGATCGCCGCACTGATCGTCACCGGCATGATTGCCGGCGTGATGGCCGGCCTGCTGGGGGTCGGCGGCGGCATCGTCATCGTGCCCGTGCTCTTTCACCTCTTCAGCCTGCTGGGCGTCGATGAAGCGGTGCGCATGCACCAGGCCGTCGGCACTTCACTGGCGACCATCATTCCCACCTCGATCATGTCGGCCAGGGCGCATTACGCCAAGGGCAATCTGGACCCGGCGATTCTCAAGCGCCTGCTGCCGGGCGTGATCATCGGCGTCATCATCGGCGGCCTGCTCTCCAACCTGTTCAGCGGTGCGGTACTGATGGGGCTGTTTGCCACCGTGGCCTTCCTGGTCGCGCTCAACATGTTCCGCCGTCAGTCCACCGTGCTGGGCTCTGGCCTGCCGGGCCCGCTGGGTAGCGGCGCACTGGGCACCTTCATCGGTGGCGTCTCGACGCTGATGGGCATCGGCGGCGGCACCCTGAGCGTGCCGACCCTGAGCACCCTGGGCACCCCGATGCACCTGGCCGTCGGCACGGGCGCGGCGCTGGGTCTGGTCATCAGCCTGCCGGGCACCGCCAGCTTCCTGCTCAATGGCATCGGCGAACCGAACCTGCTGCCGGGCTCCATCGGCTACGTCAATCTGCTCGGCTTCGCCGCCATCGTGCCGGCCACCATGCTGTGCGCCCCGATCGGCGCGAAGCTGGCCCACGCGATGGACGCCGCCAAGCTCAAGAAGGTCTTCGCCATCTTCCTGATGTTCACGGCACTGCGCATGTTCTACGACCTGTTCACCGGTAGCTGAGACTCACTGGACGCTCAATAACAACAACGGAATCCTCAGGAGCAAGACGCCATGATTCATACCCGACGTGGTTTTGGCGGCGCCTGCGCCGCGCCCCATCATCTGGCGGCGCAAGCGGGCCGCGATATCCTGCGCGATGGTGGCAACGCCATCGAGGCAATGGTCGCGATGGCAGCGACCATCGCGGTGGTCTACCCCCACATGAACGGCATCGGCGGTGACGGCTTCTGGCTGATCAAGCGCCCGGGGCTGGCGCCGCTGGCGATCGATGCCTGTGGCCCGGCGGCAGGGCTTGCCAGCCGCGAGTTCTATGCCGAGCACGGCCATGGCTATGCGGCTGACAGTGAGGGGGCCACTCCTCTGGCCAACGGCAGCAGCATCCCGACCCGCGGGCCGCTGTCGGCATTGACCGTGGCCGGCACCATCGGCGGCTGGCAGGAGGCGCTGGCCTTCTCTGCCGAGACCTCGGCGGATGAGCGCTCGCCCCTGGGGCTTTCGACACTGTTGAGTCATGCCATCCGGCATGCCAATGATGGCGTGGCCGTCAGCGCCAGCCAGAAGGCACTCAGCGAAAAACACCTGGCCGTGCTCTCGCAGCAGCCCGGCTTCGCTGAGCGCTATCTGGGTCAGAGCGAGTCAGGTGAGCCGATCGCGCTGGAAGAAGGCGCGCGACTGCGTCAGCCGGCGCTGGCCGCGACGCTCTCGCGTCTGGCAGATGCCGGACTCGATGACTTCTATCGTGGTGAGCTTGCCACGCGCATGGCACAGGAGCTGGAAGCCGCCGGCAGCCCGCTGCGCCTGGCAGACCTCAACGGCTATCGCGCCCAGCGCGTCACGCCGCTCAAGGTCCACCTGCGTGACAGTGAGGTATACAACCTGCCCGCCCCGACCCAGGGCCTCGCGACGCTGATGATTCTGGGGCTCTACGATGCATTGAGCGCGACGCATGGCATCAGCGAAGCGGACGGCAACACCCCGCGTCACCTGCATGCGCTGATCGAAGCCACCAAGCGCGCCTTCCTGGTACGCGACAGCCTGATCACCTCGCCGGAATGCATCGAGGGGGCGCTCGAGGATAGCCTCGAAGGCAGCATCGCCACGCAACAGGCACAGCTTTCTCCGGAGGCCCTTGCCCGCCAGGCCGAGATGATCGACATGCAGTCCGCGCTTGGCTGGCCGTACGAGCCCGCCGAAGGCGACACCATCTGGATGGGCGCGACGGACAGTGACGGCACCACCGTCAGCTTCATCCAGAGCGTCTATTGGGAGTTCGGCAGTGGCATGGTACTGCCCAGCAGTGGCGTGATGTGGCAGAACCGTGGGCTGGCGTTCGACCTGGCGCCGGACAGACTGCGCAGCCTGGCGCCGGGCCGCAAGCCCTTCCATACCCTCAACCCGTCACTGGCCTGCTTCGATGATGGCCGTGTGATGGCCTTCGGCACCATGGGCGGTGAAGGCCAGCCGCAGACTCAGGCGGCTGTCTTCACGCGCATCGCCCGCCACGGCATGTCATTGCAGGCCGCGATCAGCGCACCACGCTGGCTGCTCGGTCGCACCTGGGGCGATGTCAGCACCAGCCTCAAGCTCGAATCACGCCTCGCGGGCGAGATGGCTCAGACACTCGCAGCCATGGGCCATGAAGTGGAAGTCCTCGATGAGGCCTTCAGCGACACCCTGGGGCACGCCGGTGCCGTGATGCGCCACCCGGATGGGCAGGTCGAGGCGGCCCACGACCCGCGCAGTGATGGTGGCGCGGCACTGACGTGATGCAAACCGGCCAGTGTCATGTCACGAACTGGCCGGCTTCTTGCTTGACTCGATGGGGGATGAAGCCTTTCGCCTGACTACCGCCTCCACCCCATGCTGAGCATCAATCGCCACACAAGATGACAAGGAGAACTGACCCCTTAAATTTAGACATTCCTTATTCATGAATAATGAAAGATTGAGACACGACCTTCATTTGACCTCATAACAACGACAGAGCGACTCACCACAATGACAACAGCTGACTTCATGACTCCCCGCCGCCTTGTAGCTGCCATCTCGATCGCCGCCTGTTCCCTGGCCTATGGCATTCAGGCCAACGCCGCGGAACACCCGGGGGTGAAGATCTATGCCACCGGCGGCACGATTGCGGGTAGCTCTGCCTCCTCCACGGACACCACCAACTACAAATCCGGCAGCCTGGGGGTGCAAGCACTGCTGGACGCCGTACCGGAACTGGCCGATGTCGCCGAGGTGACCGGTGAACAGATCGCCAATACCGGCAGCAGCAATATCGATCAGGAAATCCTGCTCAAGCTGTCAAAGGCGATCAATGAAGAGCTCGCGACGGACGCCACCCACGGCGTGGTCATCACCCACGGCACCGACACGCTGGAGGAGACCGGCTTCTTCCTGGATCTCACCGTCGACAGTGACAAGCCGGTGGTAATGGTGGGCGCCATGCGTCCGGCGACTGCCATCAGTGCCGATGGCCCGTTCAACCTGCTGGAGGCGGTCACCCTGGCAGCCGATGAAGGCGCGGAGGGTCGTGGGGCGATGATCGTGCTCAATGACCGCATCGGCTCGGCGTATTACACCACCAAGACCAATGCCATCATGATGGACACCTTCAAGGCGACCGAGCAGGGTTACCTCGGTGCCTTCATCAGCGGCAAGCCGCACTTCTATTACACACCGGCGACACCGACTGACAAGCCTCACTTTGACGTGACATCCCTCGATGGCCTGCCGAAGGTCGATATCATCTACGCCCACCAGGATATGGACCCGGCGCTGTTCACCGCCGCCCTCGACAACGGTGCCAAAGGCATCGTGATCGCCGGCAGCGGCAATGGCTCGATTCCGGAGACCGTCAAGCCGCTGGTCAAGCAGGCCATGGCGGATGGCATCCCGGTCGTGCGCAGCACCCGTACCGGTAACGGTATCGTCAGTGCCAAGGAAGAAGGCATCGGCAGTGGCGCCCTCAATCCTCAGAAGGCGCGCATTCTGCTCTCGCTGGCGCTTACGGAGACCGATGACATGGACAAGGTGCGTGGCTACTTCGAGTGAGCCGGCAGTCACATGACGAAACGTGACTGACTATCAATGCAAAAAGGGACTGCTCAGGCAGTCCCTTTTTGCTGTATTACCCATTTTTTCGAGACAAGGGACGCTATCACTCCTTCAAGGCGCGTTGCGCTGCGAGGGATTACGCGTGAAGGCGCCGGGGCGCTTCTCACCGTCTTCGCTCTCGTGATAACGCCTGGCGGCATTCGCCCACCAGGCAAGTTGTTCGAAGGCGCGCTCGAGATAGCCGCCCCATTCCCGGGTATCCTGATTCTCGGCGTAGCCGCCATCTTCATTGAGCACTTCCTGCGCTCGAGGCACGTGAATCATCGCCGAGACCGGCAAGCAGCCCAGCTCCGAGAGGAAGGTGCGCATGTTGACCGCTGCTCGCACTCCACCCCACTGCCCTGCGGAATAGGTCGCGATCACCGAGGGCTTGTAGGAGTAAAGCGAGCTGCCGAAGTGATTCAGGAGATTGGCCAGCGCCGGACTCATGGAGTGGTTGTACTCGGGGCTGACCATCACGTACCCATCCGCCGCTTCGATCTGCTGGGCGAGGTTGAGCAAGTCCTGGGGGGCATTGCGCTGCGCATAGGAGAACAGCGGCTTGAAGGGGTCTGCCAGATCGTAATCGAGTGGATCGATCAATACCGCCTCATGGCCACTTTCCTCGAGCTGTGCGACGCAGCACCTGGCGACCCTTTCCCCAAGACGTGCAGGTGCGGGGGGGGTGCTGGTCCGCACCGACCCCAGAAAGACCAGAATCTTCAGTGCCATTGTTCTCTCCTTGTTGCGAGCCCCATGAAGTGGATTCCTGTGCTCGATATTCGCTCTTGCATTGCATCATACCCCGGACTCTGAACACCGATGCACTGCGTCGCAAGACACTGCATCAATCTTCATGCTGCGCCTGACACAGATCATGAATGTGCATTCCCAGCCATGCATGCCCCGCCATGAATTTCCTGCCATGAATTTCTTGCCTGGCGGCTTTACCGCCTTCCCCATTCTTTCCTTGATTGCTGCGCCAATACCCTTCCAATCCCCGCAGGGGCATGACCTGCTGGCATGAACCATATCACCCTCAGTATCTGCAATTGGCGACTGATACCCCTCTGCGAAGGTAGCGTGGCGGAGTCCTTGGTGTTGCGTCAGCAGCCCCTCCATTTCTCATGACAATACCGCTCTCGTATCTTGAGGGGGCCAAGGCCTCAAGGCCATCTACAAGTCAGCCCCAGGCAATGCGGTAAAGCGCAGTTTCATCTCTTTTGGCGTCATGTTAGCCGCCCATGTCGAGTTTATCGTAATGGATAGAGGCAACGACATGACGCGCCAAAGAACTGATGAAGAGTGAATTGATCAAGAGTGAACGGATGCCGATCGGACTCTATCGCGTCAATGGACTCAGCATGTCTCCCGGCCTTGCGCCGGGAGATTATGTCGTGACGCTGAAACGCTGGAAATCGCGCTATCGCATCGGCGATATCGTGGTGGCACAGCACCCCCACTTCGGCCGCATCATCAAGCGCATCTGCAAGATACAGCCAGACGGCATGCTATGGCTGGAAGGCACCCATCCCGACAGTACCTCTACTGAAAAGATGGGCTTGCTGATGCGCGAGTGGATCCAGGGGCGGGTAATTCGATCCATTTCTCAAAGCACTATGTGAGACGTTTCACGCCGCCCTGTGAGACTTCCCCCAGCCCATGTCATGCCTCTGCAGTGGCCCCCCTTCTCTGCCCCCCCCCCTCACACTACCTTCATCAGCCTCAACGCGTCATGGATCGCCGCATGGGTATTGCGGGTCGCGACGGCGTCGCCGATGCGATAGAGCTGGAAGCTGCCCTCTGCTGCGCGCTCGGTGTGTTCCGGGCTCGGGCCGTCCGCCGGTTGGGCGAGGCCTGCGATCAGGGCGTCGTAGTCCACTGCCCCGCCATTGCGTGAGTGAGACTTGAGTTCGAAGTAGAGGTCTTCCATCGGGCGGGCGCCGTAGTTGACCACTACCTGATCGACGAGGCGCTGATCCGCGTAGGCACCGGTGCCCTTGCCCTGCGCCACGGCGTCATCCAGATAATCACTGCCGATATGAGCGATCAGCTGGCCATCCTCACTGCGCGTGACACTGCCGAGGCGATAGGTCGGCGTGAAGGTGACGGCGAGACGTTGCAGGCTGCGCATGTAGGGCACCAGATTCATGGCCATGATTTCCGGCGCGAAGGTGCGGTCTGGCGTCATCATCTCGAGCCTGGCACCGGAGTTGGCGATCATCTCGGCGGCCTGTAGCGCGGCGTGGTCACCCGCGTCATCGAACAGCAGCACGTTGCGGCCAGGCGTGACATGGCCCGAGAGAATGTCCCAGCTGGAGACGACCAGCTCACTGCCGACCTGGGGCATGTCTTCCTCGGGATAGCCACCGGTGGCCACGATGACGACATCGGGTTGCTCCGCCAGCACATCCTCGGCCTCAGCGAAGACGTTGTAGCGCATCTCGACGCCGAGCGCCTCACAGCGACTGATGCGCCAATCGATGATGCCGATCATCTCGCGTCGCCGCTCGCTCTGGGCGGTGAGGCGAATCTGGCCACCCGGCTGGTCGGCCGCTTCCAGCACCACCACCTGATGGCCACGCTCACCGGCGACGCGTGCGGCCTCGAGGCCTGCCGGGCCCGCGCCGATGATCACGACCTTTCGGGTGACCTCAGCAGGCGTGATGTCATGGGGCTGCTCCAGCTCCCGCCCGGTCGCAGCGTTATGAATGCAGTAGGCGGAGCCGCCCTGATAGATGCGATCCAGACAATAGTTGGCCCCGACACAGGGGCGGATGGTCTCCTCCTGCCCGGCCATCAGCTTGCGCACGATGTGCGGGTCCGCCATGTGGGCGCGCGTCATGCCGACCATGTCGACCTTGCCAGTGGCGATGGCGTGACGTGCGGTGGCAATGTCCTGAATCTTGGCGCCGTGGAAGGTCGGAAAATCCATCGCTTCGCGAATCTGTCCGGCAAAGTCGAGATGCGGCGCACTGGCCATGCCCTGGATCGGGATGACATCGGTGAGGCCCGCATCGGTATCGATATGGCCGCGCACCACATTGAGAAAATCGACCTGACCGCTATCGCGCAGCAGACGCGAGACTTCCAGGCCATCGCTGGCATCCAGCCCGCCACTCAGACACTCATCTCCCGTGTAGCGAACGCCGACGATGAACTCGCTGTCCACCCGTGCGCGAATGGCGCTCAACACTTCCATGGTGAAGCGCAGTCGATTCTCGAGACTGCCGCCGTAGGGGCCCTCAAGGGTATTGGTGAGCGGCGACCAGAACTGGTCCATCAGATGGCCATAGGCCTGCAGTTCGATACCGTCGAGACCGGCTGCCTGCATGCGCTCGGCGGCGTCGGCGTAGTCCTGGATCAGTCGTGCAATATCCCAGTCCTCGACCCGCTTGGGAAAGGCGCGGTGCGCCGCCTCACGACGATGGGACGCCGAAACGGCCGGCAGCCAGTCGGCCTTGTCCCAACGCGTGCGGCGTCCCAGGTGAGTGAGCTGGATCATCACCGCGGTGCCGTGCTCATGACAGGCATCCGTCAGCTCGCTGAGCCACGGCACCACCTCATCGCGATACGCCAGGATGTTGTTGAACACCGGCGGGCTGTCCTTGGCGACCGAGGCAGAACCCGCCGTCATGGTCAGGGCGATGCCGGCACGCGCACGCTCCTCGTGATAGGCGCGGTAACGCGCCTTGGGCATGCCATCTTCCGGATAGGCAGGCTCGTGGGAGGTCATCATCAAGCGATTCTTGAGGGTCAGATGCTTGAGCGTGAACGGCGTGAGCAGCGGGTCCTGAGCCATGTGGCCTCCTGATGAGCAGACAGCGAGAACAGGGGTGTCTTTATTGCGTACACCTGTGTACAGGTGCTGACTATAGTCCTAGGCTTCAGACCATGCGTCGCGGGAAACACCGTTCTCGCCCGCCTGACGCAGCCAGACTCATCGCTGTCGCAAACAGCATGCTCTTGGCGTCATCGCACGATCGACCTTACATGAGCCTCACCATCCCCCGGCTTTCAGGAGACCGCCCATGCCAGAGTCCCCAAGCGTCCCCCCGGCAAGTGACGGCGCCCAGGCTGCCGGGCGCGGCAAGGCCGAGGACTGGCTGGAAGCCGCCTATCAGCAGCTGTTGCTGGGCGGCGTGGATTCGGTGCGCGTCCTGACACTAGCCAAGACGCTGGGCCTGTCACGCACCAGCTTCTACTGGAGCTTCAGGGACCGCGACGCCCTGCTCACCGCGCTGCTCGCGCGCTGGGATGCTCACAATACCGCCGGCCTGATCGGCCGCTGCGAGCAATACGCCGCCACGGTGGTGGAAGCCATGCTCAATGTCTTCGACTGCTGGCTGGATGCGTCACTGTTCGATTCACGCTTCGAGCTGGCGATCCGCAACTGGGCCTCTCAGAACGCGGAGGTCGCCGCTGCCGTCGCCCGCGCCGATCAGGCACGCATTCAAGCGCTGACCAGCATGCTGATGCGCTACGGCCAGCCCGAGCAACTCGCCAACGTGCGGGCACGCACCACCTACCTGACCCAGATCGGCTATCTGTCGATGCGCACTCAGGAAAGCGTCAGCGAGCGCATCAGCCGCGTCGCCGAGTATGTCGAGGTCTTCGTCGGCGAGCGCTGCGAGCCTCAGGAGCTGGCACGCTTTGCGGCGCGACACCCGGCCTGAAAGGACAAAGCCCTTACCGACGGCAGTCGGCAAGGGCTTGGTAGAAACGTCAACGGCTAGCTGTGTTCAATGGCGCTCGATCAAGCTCTTGGCTCAGGGCCGCGCGTTCAGAAGGCTTCCCACTCCTCCTCTTCACGACGCCGGGATCCACGCGTCGCGCTTGCCGGCGGCGGGAAGGCGGACTGCTCGCCATCCGCCATCGGCTGAGTGCTCATGTGCGACATGGACTGGTGCGACATGGACTGACGCGACATGGACGGATTTGCCATGTCTTGAGCACCCGCCACCTTGAAGCCTGCCATCAGCTGCTCCAGTGCCTGGGCCTGGGCGCTCATGCTGCGCGCCGCGCCACTGACCTGATTGACCAGGGTGGTGTTCTGCTGCGTCATCGCATCCAGCTCGCTGACCGCGGTATTCACCTGGCCGACGCCGGCACTCTGTTCTCTCGCCCCGGCACTGATCTCGGCGATCATGTCGTTGACACGCTCGACACTGGAGAGAATCTCGGCCATCGCCTGACTGGCATCCTTCACCTGCGCCACGCCCTGTTGCGTGTGCGAGATCGACTCATCGATCAGGCCGCGAATCTCGCGGGATGCATCGCTCGAGCGCGTCGCCAGGGTGCGCACTTCCTGCGCGACCACCGCGAAGCCACGCCCATGCTCACCGGCCCGCGCCGCTTCCACCGAGGCGTTGAGCGCCAGGATGTTGGTCTGGAAGGCGATGCCGTCGATCAGACTGATGATCTCGCTGATGCGCTCGGCAGAGCGGTTGATATCTTCCATGCTCGCCTGCGCCTTGCGCATGTCGTCATTGCCGCGGCGCGCCTGCTCGGAGGTCGAATTGACCAGCTGACTGGCCTGCTGGGCGGAATCGGCACTGTGCTGCACGGTAGTGGTGATCTCCTCCATCGAGGCCGAGGTTTCCTGCAGGCTGGAGGCGGACTGCTCGGTGCGCGCCGAAAGCTCCTCGTTGCCCTGGGCAATCTCGCCGGCGGCCTGATTGACGGCGCCCGTGGTGCCCCGCACCTGACCGACCACTCGACTCAGGTCCTCGCCGACGCTGTTCATGGCCGCGGTCAGCTTGCCGATCTCATCCTGACGCTGACTGGTGATGCGCTGGGACAGATCGCCTCGCGCCAGCGCCTGAGCCAGTGACACCAGCGCATCCAGCGGACGACTGATCAGGCGACGCTCCAACCAGTACAACAGGCCCGCCACCGCCAATGCCAACAGCAACGAAAGGCCGAGCACCAGGTTGCGCAGATGGATGATATCGGCGGTGATGGCCTGCTTGTCGACCGTGGTCGCCACCACCCAGTCCCACGCCGGGTATTGTTCGAAGCGCGTGACCTTGGTGCCCGTCTCTCCGGGCAGGCGATATTCCATCTGGCCCTGGGGCTGATCGAGCAACTTCGCGAAGATCTGACGCCCCTGGTCATCACGGACATCAAGCAATGAAGTCCCCTGCCACTGGTCGCCAGCCAGCACCCGGCCAGGGCTCGCGGCGGCAGTGCTTGCCAGCAGACTGAAATCTCCCTCATGCCATTTCACATTGGTGATCGTGGTGTAGAGCTCCTGGATCTGAGCCCCGATATCCACCCCGATGAAGGAAGCACCCACGATGTCTCCCGCCTCGTCCTCGATGGGCTGATAACGCGTCATGTAATGCTTGTCTGCCAGGTTCAGCAAGCCGCTGTAGGACTGACCATTGCGCAGCTCAGCCAGCACCTCGCCCTCCAGAGCGAAGCCGAGCATCCGTGAACCATCGGTATTCTGCAACGAGGTGGAAATGCCGATGAAGTCATCGCCATCGCGCACGAACAGACTGACAGGGGCGCCGGTCCTCTGGGTGAAATTGTCCAGATACAGTGGCTGGCTGTTCTGCATGATGCCGGCATTGCGCAGCACCGGTACCAGACGCTCACCAGCTTTCAGTCTGCGGCTGTCATCGAGACTGAAGCTGTCGGGAATCGTGGCCAGGAATGCGCTCAGCATGCGTGTGACACTCGCCTGCATCGAGGTATCGAACAAGGTGAGCATCTGGGTGACCTGACGCTGTTGCTGCTTGAGGGCAATCTCCATGTCTCCTTCAACCTGGCGTGCGCTGGCGCTCGAGAACACCAGTCCCAGCGTCAGAAACGCTGCCATCATGAGGATCAGGATCAATAGCGCCAACTTGCTGCCGACGCTGGCATGCGCCAGACGCTGTCTGAGTGAAGTCATACCGCGGGTACCCGGTGTGGTGGAAGTTCACCGACTATCGACCAACGTTGACTTAACTGAAGGGCCAGAAAAAAGAATTCATCATTTTTCAGAAGACAGCAAAAAACACCACCAATTGTCATCAAGATGACACTTTCATATGGTGCGGATATCAGTGGCGGGCGTTGGCCACATGAGCGTGGATCAGATGAGCCCTGGCCACGAAAAAGCCCTCACCGACGGCAGTCGGCAAGGGCTTGGCAGAAACATCAACGGCTAGCTGTCACATTCAATGGCGCTCGATCAAGCTCTTGGCGCAGGATCGAGCTCAGGGGTCAGCTTGGAGCAGAGCGCGGCTCAGAAGGCTTCCCACTCCTCCTCTTCGCGACGCTGGGACCCACGCGTGGCCGGTGCCGGCGGGGTGAAGGCAGACTGCTCGCCATCCGCCATGGCCTGAGTTTTCATGTGCGACATGGACTCATGCGACACGGACTGGCGTGGCATGGCGTGTGTTGTCATGGTCTGTCCACCCGCCACCTTGAAGCCTGCCATCAGCTGCTCCAGCGCCTGGGCCTGGGCGCTCATGCTGCGCGCCGCGCCACTGACCTGATTGACCAGCGTGGTGTTCTGCTGCGTCATCGCATCCAGCTCGCTGACCGCGGTATTCACCTGGCCGACGCCGGCACTCTGTTCACGTGCGCCGGCACTGATCTCGGCGATCATGTCGTTGACGCGCTCGACGCTTGAGAGAATCTCGGCCATCGCCTGACTGGCGTCCTTCACCTGCGCCACGCCCTGCTGAGTGTGCGAGATCGACTCGTCAATCAGGCCGCGAATCTCGCGGGATGCATCACTTGAGCGCGTCGCCAGGGTGCGCACTTCTTGCGCGACCACCGCAAAGCCACGCCCATGCTCACCGGCCCGCGCCGCTTCCACCGAGGCATTCAGCGCCAGGATGTTGGTCTGGAAGGCGATGCCATCGATCAGACTGATGATCTCGCTGATGCGCTCGGCGGAGCGGTTGATGTCTTCCATGCTCGCCTGCGCCTTGCGCATGTCGTCATTGCCGCGGCGCGCCTGCTCGGAGGTCGAGTTGACCAGCTGGCTGGCCTGCTGGGCGGAATCGGCACTGTGCTGCACGGTGGTGGTGATTTCCTCCATCGAGGCCGAGGTTTCCTGCAGGCTGGAGGCGGACTGCTCGGTGCGTGCCGAAAGCTCCTCGTTGCCCTGGGCAATCTCGCCGGCGGCCTGATTGACGGCGCCCGTGGTGCCCCGCACCTGACCCACCACTCGACTCAGGTCCTCGCCGACACTGTTCATGGCCGCGGTCAGCTTGCCGATCTCATCCTGACGCTGACTGGTGATGCGCTGGGACAGATCGCCCCGCGCCAGTGCCTGCGCCAGTGATACCAGCGCATCCAGCGGACGGCTGATCAGACGCCGCTCGAGGAAGTAGAGAATGCCGGCCACGGCCAGCGCCAACAGCAGTGCCAGCCCGAAGACCTGATTGCGGACCTGCGTGATGCCCGCCGTCACTTCCTGCTTGTCGATCGTGGTCGCCACCACCCAGTCCCAGGCGGGATAGTGCTGGAAGCTGGTGATACGGTCACTGTCTTCACCCGCCAGGCGGTAATCGATCTGACCGCTGTCGGCGGCGAAGAGCGGCGCGAAGGCCGGCTCGCCCTGCGCATTCTTGAAGTCCATCAGCGAGCGGCCCTGCCACTGACCCGTCGTCAGCACCTTGCCCTGCTGGCCCGGCGCCGTGCTCGCCACCAGACTGAAGTCCTTCTCATGCAACTGGATATTGGTGATGGTGGCATACAGCTCATCGATCTGCTCGCCGACATCCACCCCGATGAACGAGGCCCCGATGAGGTTGTCATTGAAGTCGGTGATCGGGCGATAGCGCGTCATGTAGTGACGGCCTGCCAGATAGAGCATGCCGGTATAGGGCTGGCCGGCATTCAGCGCATCCTTGACCCCACCACTCAGCGTCAGCCCGAGCAGGCTCGAGCCATCATCGGTCTTGAGGGTGGTGGCAATGCGCACGAAATCCTCACCATCGCGCACGAAGAAGCTGACCGGCGCACCGGTGCGATTGGCGAAGTCGGCCAGATAACCGGATTGATTGTTGAGCATGAAACCGGCATTGAGCAGCGCCGGCGCATCGCGCTCGCCGATCGGCAGACGTCGATCCTCGATCAGCGTGAAGTTGTCAGGAATGGTCGCCAGGAAGGCATTGAGCATGCGCGTCACGCTGGACTGCATGGTGGTATCGAACAGTTTGATGGTGTTGGTGATCTGTTGCTGCTGCTGAGCGAGAGCGCGTTCTGTCTCGCCTTCCACCTGATGCATGCTGGCCGTCGAGAACACCAGGCCCAGCGCCGTGAAGGCCGCCATCATCAACAGCAATACCAGCAAGGCAAGCTTGCTGCCGACACTAGCGCGGGCCAGACGCTTTTTTATTGTCATCACTACGCGATACCCCGATCCATGAGAGAAGTATCACGTCTATCGGCCACCGGACTCAGAACTGTAGCGATGCTGCTGACGATTGGGTGCTGACGAGTTCTTGCGAGTTGATTCTGACCAGCGGCGACTTGGAGCGCCGCTGGTCAGTGCGCCCGCATTCATGACTCTCTCGGCCATTACCCCTCAGCGTGTCGCCTGCCACCAGTCATCCAGCAGCTGGCGTTCGGCATCGGTCATCTGCGTCATGTTGGCCAGCGGCATGCTCTTGTCGACCACCGTGCGCTGATGGATACGCATGGCCTGACGCTGGATGTCATCCCAGCCATTGAAGGCCACGCCGGCTGCCGGAGCCGTCAAACCGATCAAGTTCGGCGTATCACTGTGACAGCCGGCGCAGCGTTGCTCGACGATATGACTGACCTTGTCTCGCAAGGCCTGATTCTCCCCCGGGGCCTCATTGTCAGCGGCACTGCTGGCCGCAACGGACGCTGAAGGCACGCTTGTCTCGCCAGTCGCGGGCGCCGTCTGTGAGCGCGGCGCGCAGAGCAGGATCACGCCGATCAGCGCCAACACTGCCCCCGCGGGCACCCACAGGCGCTTGACGCCCTTGTGGTGTTCCACCGTGGCGATGCGGATCAGACCGCCCGTCACCAGCAACAGCAGAATGACGCCGAGGCGATAGTCATTGGCATACAGCAGCGGATAGTGGTTGCTGATCATCATCAGCACCGCAGGCAGCGTGATGAAGGTGTTGTGCACCGAACGCTGCTTTGCGCGCTGGCCGTGGATCGGGTCCGGCGTTTCCCCACGCTTGGCAGCGGCCAGCAGGGCCTTCTGACCCGGGATGATCACATTGAAGACGTTGCCCGCCATGATGCTGCCCATCAGCGCGCCCATCAGCAGGAAGGCGGCACGCCCCGAGAACAGTTCGGTCGCCACCCACGCCGCCAGCGTCAGCCACACACCGACCGCGACGAACAGCGCCCCGGCATGGCGCTTGAAGGGGCTACGGCATAGCGCCTCGTAGCCCAGCCAGCCACCGACGAGCACGCCCAGAGCGCTGCACACGGCCAGGGTGCCGCTCATCTCAAACACGCGCGGGTCGATCAGGTAGGCATGCGGCTGCAGCAGGTAGATCAGCGTGAACAGCCCCATCCCGGACAACCAGGTGACATAGGCCTCCCACTTGAACCAGTGGATCTCGCTGGGCAGCGTTTCGCTGACCCCATCATGACGAAACAGATGATAGAGACCGCCACCATGCACCGCCCACAGCTCGCCGCCGGGGCGGCCATCCACCGCATGAGTGGCCGGCTTTCGCCGATTGTCGAGCCAGATGAAGAAGAACGATGCGCCGATCCAGGCGATCCCCGCCATGACATGCAGCCAGCGGGTCAGCAGCATCGCCCAATCGAGAAGATATGCGCTCATGCCGGCTCCTTAGCTGCCGCGGTAGACACTGTAGGCCCACGGAGTGACCAGCAGCGGAATGTGATAATGGCCACTGGCCTCGAGGGTGAACTCGACCGGCACGCGGCCGAGCATGCCCTTGCCCACCGTGCGGCTGGCAAAGTAATCCCCGACCTGAAACGTCAGACGATAGACGCCGGAGAGATCAGCGGAAGCCTCGGTTTCCTCAAGCAGCGGCACATCGAGACGCCCATCGGCATTGGTCGTGGCCTGCGCGATCTCGTGAAAGTGACCCTGCGCATCCTGGCGCTCCAAGGTGATATGCACACCACTGGCAGCGATGCCTTCGGCCTGATTGAGCACATGCGTCGTCAGTCTGGGCATGGCGATTTCCTGTTCTTGTGTGGATGTGGCGGGTACGACTCGAATCTGGGCAGATGGAAGCTGTACGTATGAAGACTGTGTTTCGGTTTTCTGGCTTGTCCTGCTCTTGCCTGACCTGCTCTGGCCTGCCGTCAGCGGTTGGTGGTATTGCACCCGATGAGTGCATTGCTGCATTCTGACCGATCGGTCAAGGTGCAGGCCGTATCGCCCCAGGACAGACGCCGCTCGGCGCCGTCAGGCAGGTCAGTGGCGATACAGCCTTGTCTTCCACCCGCTGGCATGGCGATGCAACGTGTGACACAGCGTTGGTCAGACGCGTTGCCAGCGACGGCATGCGCCTTGCAAGCTGATGATTCCTTGAGCTTTTCAAACCTATCCCTCTCTCTGGAGCAAGGCGCATGCCAATCGAGACCCCGATGCACTATCTGGTGATGCTGGACACGCTCAACGCCCTGCCACCCGAGGCGCTGGCACGACGCTTGAGTGGTCTCTATGAGCACTCGGACTGGGTGGTGGAGCGCGCCGCGGCAGAGCGCCCGTTCGCGAGCATGGAAGTCCTGCTGACGGCGTGTGCCAATACGGTACGCCAGGCCAGTGATGTCGAGCGCCACCAATTGATTCTGGCCCATCCTGAGCTGGCTGCCGGCAAGCTGGAGACCCTGACGCCCGCCTCGCAGGGCGAGCAGCGTGGCGCAGGGCTCGATCAGCTCGATGACGCCACCCGTGAACGCTTCCTGACGGCCAATGCCGACTACCAGGCCCGCCACGGCATTCCGTTCATCATCTGCGTCAAGGGCCACAGCGCCACCAGCATTCTCGAGGAACTGGAGCGCCGTCTGCCGCAATCCACCGAGGCGGAATATCAGGAGGCTCTGGCCCAGATAAATGCGATCGCCGCAGTGCGCCTGCCGAGGCTGCTCGAGGCCAGTTAGCCACGAGTGCCTCTGCGGCCGCCGAGGCGTGCTGTCTTACGCGTTCTGTCTCATGCGTGCTGTCCTACACGTACCTGACGGCCACGGCCTCGATACTGGCGATCAGTGCCGCCAGGGCCTTGGCGACATCGTCTTCGGTCACCGCCTCCAGCGGGTGGTGGCTGATACCGCGCTCACAGCGCAGGAACAGCATGCCCACCGGACACAGATGACTGACCGCCATGGCGTCATGCCCGGCACCACTCGGCAGCCGGAATGGCGCCTGACCGGTAGCCGCGCTACCGGCATCGACGGCCTGCATCAACCCCTCGTCACAGGCCACGGCATCGGCCGCATGCGTCTGCTCACAGTGGAAGGTGAGGCCCCGTCGCGCCGCGATTCGATGTGCCTCGTTCAAGAGTTCATCCAGCGCACGATCCCGCTGCGCATCATCCAGCGCGCGGATATCCAGACTCAGTGCCGCTCCCCCGGGGATGACATTCACCGCCCCGGGACGCAGCTCGCAACACCCCACGGTCGCGACCAGCGAGTGGTCCGCCATGTCAGCGCGCTTGCCCGCCTGGACATCACGCGCCAGCGATTCCACCGCCAGTGTCCACTCCGCCGCCGCACACAGCGCATCCTGACGCAGTGCCATCGGCGTGGTACCGGCATGCCCCGCCTGGCCGACGAAGTTGACCGCGAAGCGTCGCGCACCGGCGATACCGGTCACGGTGCCCAGCGCCAGATTCTCGGCTTCCAGCACCGGGCCCTGCTCGATGTGCACTTCCAGATAACCCAGCGGCGGATCCTCCTGCAGGCTGGCCCTGGCGGCCGTCTGCCCGGAAAGCCCGAAGCGTTCGAGCGCGTCGCCAAGCGTGATGCCGTCCTCATCCTCTACCCGCTCCCAGTCCGACTGCCAGCGTCCGGCGATGGCATGGCTGCCGAGCAGGGTCGCACCGAAGCGGGTGCCTTCTTCATCACCGAAACCGACCACTTCCAGCGCGAAGGGCAAGCTCTGCTCGCCGGCATCGGCGCGCTGCCTGAAGTGCGTCAAGGCAGCCACCCCGAGCAGTACACCAAGAATGCCGTCATAACGGCCAGCGTCCGGCACGCTGTCCAGATGCGAGCCGATCACCAGTCGCGGCACGCCGGCTTCGCTGTCAGCGGCAGCGGCGAGAGCGGGTGGACACCAGCGGCCCCAGAGATTGCCGGCGCCATCCTGCCAGCTGCGCAGACCGGCAGCCTTGAGCCAGCCAGCCGTGGTGGCGTTGGCGGCGGCGTGTTCCGGCGTCAGATAGCGGCGGTCGATCCCGCTATCGCTGCGTGAGATGGCCGCCAGGGTGTCGCAGGCGGCCAGCACATCGGCGGCCGTTTCCAGCGGCGCGATGGCGCCCGGGGGTATGGATTCGGCATCACTCATGACTGGCCTCCCGTGCCGGGATCGGCGTGGCCATTGGCCGCCTGACCCTGATGCTCCTGATAGAAGTCCAGCGCGGCGCCGACGCCACCGCCGGCCACAGTCTTGACGCCACCCCGGCGCAGAGTCTGCTCCAGCGCCGCCAGCGTAGTCAGCACGGTATCGCGACGCGCGTTGTAGCCCATCACGCCGAGACGCCAGACCTTGCCGTGCAGCGGGCCGAAGCTGGTGCCGATCTCGATGCCGAAGTCCTCCAGCATGCTGCGGCGCAGGCCATCGCCATCCAGACCGTCGGGGATAATCACCGCGCTGACGTTGTTCATGCGGTGGGCCTGGTCGCCGAACAGCGCAAGTCCCAGCCCCTTCAAGCCTTCGACCATCGCCTGACCATGCAACGCGTGGCGCGCGATGGCGTTGTTCATGCCCTCATTGACCAGCAGGCGCGCACACTCACGTGCGCCATACAGCATGCTGGTGGCTTCGGTGTGGTGATTGAGGCGCAGCTCTCCCCAGTAATCGAGCACCATGGAGAGATCGAAATAGTTGGAGCGGATGCGCGCGCCCGGCTCCGCCAGACGATCACTGCCGCTGCTGATGCCCGCCTCGACATGCCGCCGGGCATGCACCACCTCCACCGCACGCGGCGACAGCGTCAGCGGCGAGCTGCCTGACGGCCCCGCCAGACACTTCTGCAAGCCGGCGGTGACGGCGTCCAGCCCCCACTCATCGGTCTTGAGCGGATTGCCCGCCAGCGAGGCAGTGGCATCGCTGTAGAACAGCACGCCTTCGCGGCGACAGATGGCGCCGATGTCTTCCAGCGGCTGGCACATGGTGGTCGAGGTATCGCCCTGCACCAGTGCCAGCACGCTGGGCTTGACCTCGCGAATGGCGGCTTCGATCTGCTCCGGGCGGAACACCTGGCCCCACTCGCATTCCAGCGTATGCACCTCGGCACCGCAGCGCTCGGCGATCTCGCGCAGCAGATGACCGAAACGGCCGAAGATCGGCACCAGCACACGCTCCCCCGGCTGGATCAGCGAGACCAGCACCGCCTCGATACCGGCACGCGAGGTGCCATCGATCAACAGGGTCGCATCATTGGTGGTCTCGAAGACGCCGCGATAGAGCTGCATCGTCTCGTTCATGTAGTGCGTCATCGCCGGGTCGTACTGGCCGATCAAGGGAGCGGAAAGCGCTCGCAATACACGCGGGTCCGCATTGATCGGACCGGGGCCCATCAGCAGGCGCTGGGGAGGATGAATCTGGTCAAAGGTCGGGCTCACGGTCGCTCCTCGTGCAGCAGGGCATGGAATGAGGGGAAGACTCGCCAACTCGCCGAGCCTCATGCCCAGACTACTGCAACAAGTGCGCCAGAATTTCAGAAATGAAACAAATGTTGAATTACGGATGTATTCGACGGGAGCCCCCCCTGTCATGGCGTGGGCATCGAGTGGCAAAAGGCTCTCTGATAACCGAGTGACAGAAAGACAGCCCGGTAAAAGACAATATGCCTGCAAGATAACGCTATAATTTTACTGACCACACTGCCCAGTATCGCACTGACAGTGCATGCCTTGCCTGCCAGGCACCATGACGGGGCATGAATGAGCTGAATCGACGCTTTCATTACCTGTTTCATGCGCCGGCGCTCACTGCCCGAGGCTGAACTCGCCACATGAGTCTGTTATACAAGGAGGCATCGGATGAGTGAGGGTTGCCTCATCCGACCTGATCATCGCTGCCGGAGAGCCACATGACGCTGGAACAACGCCTGGAACGAGCAACGGAACTGGCCAGACAGGCTGGTGAACGCATGGTGCAAGCGCGCGAGGAACAGGGTTTCGCGCACCATTACAAGAAAGGCGATGAGCTGGTCACCGACATCGACGTGGCGATCGATACCTTCCTGGCGGAAGCGCTCGAAGCCGAATTTCCCGAGGATGCGCGCCTTACCGAAGAGCTGTCACCTGAGCGTGACGTGATCGGTACCAAGGGCGGCCTGTGGGTGATCGACCCCATCGACGGTACGGTCAATTTTGCCCATGGCCTGCGCCATGTCGCCGTGTCCATCGCCTGGTGCGAGCGCGGCAAGATCCAGATGGGGGTCGTGCATGCACCCTTCCTCGGCGAGACCTTCACCGCCATCCGCGGCAAGGGGGCCTGGCTCAACGGCGAGAGCATCTCGGTCAGCGAGACCGATGAGATGAGCCGCGCGCTGGTCGCGACCGGCTTCCCCTACAACCGTGACAGCCGTCCGCCGCTGCTCAAGCGCCTTTCGGCCATGCTGCTGGTCTGTCAGGATGTGCGCCGCAACGGCAGTGCCGCGCTGGATCTCTGTGATGTGGCGTGCGGCCGTCTGGACGCCTATTACGAAAGCGTCTCCCCCTGGGACTTTGCGGCGGGCCTTCTAATCGCGCGCGAAGCCGGCGCACGCACGGGTCATCTGTATCGCTGTCCGGACGGCATTCCCGATGAGCTTTATGGCGAGAATATCGTGGTGGCCTCACCGGCCTTGCATGCTCCGCTCAAGCGCCTGCTGGAAGAGGCCGATGCCAGTTCAGGGCTGCCGGGGCTGTAGTGAAGAACTCAAATACAGGACTGTAGTGACGCGGCTGTGATGGCATGACTTTCATGAACTGACTTTCATGACATGACTTTAATGACAGACTACCGCTGCAATACGCAAGAGCCCCGCCAATTGGCGGGGCTCTGTGTTTCTGGCTGGCTGACACTCGGCCTCAATCGCCCAGGTTACCGCCCTTCTTCTTGCCCTTGGCGGCCGACTTGCTGGTCGCCTTGCTGCTGTCTTTGCTGGCATCTTTGCTGGCAGAGTCCTTGCTCGCCGGCTTCTTGTCAGCGCTGGGCGCTTTCTTGCTTGAAGCTGCCTTGCCGGCAGGCTTGGCCGCTGGCTTGCTCGAAGCTTCCTTGCTTGCGGGCTTGGCGGCTGGCTTGCTGGTCGCTTCCCCTTTGGCGCTGGCCTTGCCGGTGGCAGCACCTTGAGGCGCGGTGGCGGTTGATTCAGCCTCAGCGGCCTTGGCGGCGGCTGGCGCCACCGTCGGCTCCTTGAGCAGGCTCAGCCGTTGGCCGATTTCCTGCCACAGGCTGCGATAGCTGACCGCCGGTGAGCTGTTGCGCGAGAAAGTCCCGATGGGCTTGCGCTCGATCCCCATGCGCTCGACCACGCTGGAATACGGGATAAAGCCACTGAGCTGCAACGGATAATCCTGCTTGAGCGCTTCCATCACATCCTTGTGCAATGTCTTGCGGCGATCCACCAGAGTGAAGAACGGCCAGACGGGCACATCGAGATCGATCTCGGCCAGATAGGCGTTCAATTGCTCCAGGGTACGCAGCGACAGAACCGTGGGAATGATCGGCACCAGCAGGGTATCGGCAGAGGCGAAGACCTGCTCGGAAAGACTGGAAATGCTCGGCGGACAATCGAGGATAACAAGGTCATAGTCATCGCGCACCGGCTTGAGGACCTTGCGCAGTCGGGTGCGCTTCTCTTCCTCGAGAATGTGGTCGAGATTGCGGTAGGAGAATTCCGCCGGCAGGACATCCAGGTTCTGATAATCCGTGGAACGGATCACGCGGGACATGTCCTGCTTGCCGCTGATCAGTTTCTCGACCCCGCCCTTCAGCTTGGGCTTGGTACGCACGTAGAAGGTCGCAGCGGCCTGCGGATCAAGATCCCACAGCAACACACGCAGGCCACTGTTGGCGGCACAATGCGCCAGATTGATGGCAGAAGCAGTCTTGCCCACGCCCCCTTTGATGCTGTACACCGCAGCGATTTTCATGGCTCCCTCCCGTCATTCCAGTTTGTGCAACGTTAGCACAATCCGGCGCCATATCCCTGACTGACAACGGCGAAACGGGAGAAAATGATATGACAGTTTTATGTCAGACAGGCTCTCGCTCATCGACCAGGCCGCGCTTGAGCAACTGGTTCGTGAGGCGATTGAGCAACAATCCGTACATCGGCAGGAACAGCAATATCGAGATGGCCAGCTTGATGGCGTAATCCACCCAGGCGATCTCGATCCAGTGAGCCGCCATGAAAGCATCGGGCCCATTGCGGAACGCCACCGAGAAGAAGGCAAAGGTGTCAGCGAGATTGCCGAACAATGTCGACGCCAACGGCGCGATCCACCAGTGGGCATTGCGACGCAGACGATCGAACACCTGAATGTCGAGCAACTGACCGATCACGTAGGCAATGAAGCTTGCCAGCGCGATACGGGCCACGAACAAGTTGAAGTCAGCCAGTGCCTCTACCCCGGCAAAGCTGCCCGCCTGAAACATCACCGACACCATGTAGCTGACCAACAGCGCCGGCAGCATGACCAGCGCAATGATGCGCCGCGCCTGATACTTGCCGAACAGACGTACCGTCAGATCCGTTGCCAGGAAGATGAACGGGAAACTGAAGGCACCCCAGGTGGTATGGAAGCCGAACAAGGTCATCGGCAACTGCACCAGGTAATTGCTGGCGGTGATGATGAGGATATGAAACAGGGCCAGGGCGACGAGTGCGCGCTGCGTCTGGGCAGACGAGAGGAGTAGCATTGCAGGTCCTTTTTGGATCAAAGCCGCCGTCCAGGGGTGAGGGAACCCTGTCACGAGCGTGTTGAGGTTTGCGTCGTCGATGCTGACATCAGCTGCCATGGCCTGACATCGGCCTTGACGCCTTGTCGCCTTGTCGCCTTGTCGCCTTGTCGCAGCGATTGAGCGTTGCAGGCATGCGTCAGCCGACATGCTTCACTGACAACCGCCGCAAGGCTTGCACGTTGCCAGAACGCAAAATGGCCGCGCATCGTATCACGATGCGCGGCCATTGACAGGTACCTGCGGGGAAAATCTGGCCAGATGGTCAGGCCGTCAGTCTCCCCCGGAGCCCCTTATGCTGCAAAGACAGCGATGCAATGAAATCCATGCAATGAAAGCGAGTGTCAGAGTCACTTCTTCCAGATGCTGGCATCGACCTTGCCCTTGAGCTCCGGGAACTGCTCCGGATCAAAGGTCGGCTCCTTGCCGGCCTTATGCTGACGGTCGTAATCCTTGAAGATACGGAAGGCCAACGGCGACAGCAGCAGGATGGCGATCAGGTTGATCAAGGCCATCGCGCCCATCGACAGATCAGCGAAGTTCCAGATGTTCTTCAGGCTGGCGACAGCACCGAGCATGACCATGCCGAGCACGGCGAAGCGATAGACCATGATGACGGCCTTGGCGTTCTTCTTGCCGGCGATGTACTCGATGTTGGACTCGCCATAGGAGTAGTTGGCGACCAGCGAGGTGAAGGCGAACAGCAGAATGGCGATGGCCACGAAGCCGCCACCCCAGCTACCGACCTGTGAGGACAGCGCTGCCTGGGTGATCTGGATGCCGTCATTGCCGCCATCGTTGCCCAGGGTGCCGCTCATGATGATGATGGCCGCGGTCGCGGTGCAGATGACTAGGGTGTCGATGAACACGCCCAGCATCTGGACGAAGCCCTGGGACGCCGGGTGCTTGGTGGTCGCCATCGCGGCGGCGTTCGGGGCGGAACCCATACCCGCTTCGTTGGAGAACAGACCCCGCTTGATGCCGTTCATCATCGCCTGGGCAATGGTGTAACCCAGCGCGCCACCTGCGGCCTGCTCAAGGCCGAAGGCACTGCGGAAGATGGTGCCCAGCGCCGCCGGCAGCTCGGTGATGTTGATGGCCACGACGAAGATGGCCAGCAGCAGATAGAGCAGCGCCATGATCGGCACGATCAGCTCGGCGGTACGCGTGATGCGCTTCATGCCGCCGAAGATGATCGGCACCATGACCACGACCAGCACCACGCCCATGATCCACGGCGGCACGCTGAAGGCCTGCTCCATGGCCAGTGCGATGGAGTTGGACTGCACGGAGTTGAAGGCCAGGCCGAAGGCGATGATCAGGCACACGGAGAACAGGATCGCCATCCAGCGCTGACCGAGGCCCTTCTCGATGTAATAGGCCGGTCCACCACGGAAGGTGTTGTCATCGTGGGAGACCTTGTAGGCCTGCGCCAGGGTGGACTCGATGAAGCTGGTGGACATGCCGACCAGCGCCGTCATCCACATCCAGAAGATGGCGCCCGGGCCACCCAGGGAAATCGCCACGGCGACACCGGCGAGGTTACCGGTACCGACGCGCGCCGCCAGAGAGGTAGCCAGTGCCTGGAAGGAAGAGATGCCGCCTTCGCTGCCCTGACGAGACGTGGCCAGCAGCTTCCACATGTGTCCGAAATAGCGGAACTGGATACCCTTGGTCATGACCGTGAAGAAGAGACCCGCTCCGATGAGCAGGTAAATCAATACACTGCCCCACAGCAGGCCATTGCCTGCATCGATCAACGCCAGAATCGGCGCTGGAATGATGGACGTTGTTTCCGACATGTCGGTCTCGCTTTGGCGGGTTTTTGGTCTTGTCGACGCTGCCAGGGCAACGGAAAGCCCATGACTTTCCTGCGACTGACAGCGAGCAACCACTACGATCGGGCTGCTCGACATGCTTTGGTGAGCGCCATTCTTCATATCCCACGGGGATAAGCAAGAAGAGCCCACTGTAAAGCGGACTTCTACGCCCGAATTCTAGGGGAAAAATAGCGCAATGGCGGTGTTTTTCACTGCGACCTAGACTTTAGATGAACACGGTAATGTTTCACGTCTTGTTTGGCTCGGGCATAATGCGCCCCCTTCCGGAAGTCGCCGCCTGCCAGTGGCGGCCCAGGACTTGTCGGGCGCAGGCTCGCGACTCATCGATTGCCGTTGCGCAACGGCGATCCCGCGAGTGTGCGCTGCGATCAGGCGGTGCAACTCCCTGACACCCACGCACCATAACCGCCATAACGGCACCCGGTAGCGCGCTTTGTCCCGGCGCCTGCCTTTGATTACAGGTGATACATGGAACTGACCAGCTACGCGGCGTCCCCGCTTTCGCTGCTCGCCCCGATCATAGCCATCGGTCTCGCAATACTGACACGTCGTGTCATGCTCTCCCTCGGGCTGGGTATCGTGTCAGGCGCCCTGCTGCTGAATGATTTCTCGCCGCTCGTCACGCTGCACTATCTCTGGCAGCAGTTGGTTGCCGTCTTCATCGAGATGCCGGACAGCGGTCAGCTTGCCGAGGCCAGCCTCAACAGCTGGAACGTCTATATCCTGCTGTTCCTGCTGGCACTGGGTGCCATGGTCGGCGTGATCACGCTGGCAGGCGGCACCCGTGCCTTCGGCAACTGGGCGCGGGCGCGAGTCACGACCCGCCGTGGCTCGCAGCTGATGACCGTGCTGCTGGGGGTATTCATCTTCATCGATGATTATTTCAATAGCCTGGCCGTGGGCAATATCTGTCGTCCGCTGACCGATCGTCAGGGGCTGTCGCGCGCGCGCCTGGCCTATCTGATCGACTCCACCGCCGCGCCCGTCTGCGTGCTGACGCCGATCTCCAGCTGGGGTGCCTACATCATCAGCCTGATCGCCGGTATCCTGGCGACCCACCACATCACGGATGTCAGCCCGTTCGGTGCCTTCCTCGAGCTGTCCGCCCTCAACTACTACGCGATTGCGGCGCTGGTGCTGGTGATCGCCTCGGCGTGGTTCGACATCAACTTCGGTGCCATGCGCCGTCATGCCATCGCGGCGCGCGACGGTGAGCTTTTCGATGCCAAGCGCGGCAATCCGCCGGGCAACACCCACGTGGAAGAGTCCGAGCGTGGCCGCCCCATGGACCTGTTGATCCCGATCATCGTGCTGGTCATCGCGACCTTCTTCATGATCGTGCAGACCGGCGCCAGCGCACTGGCCGCCGAGGGTGAGGCCTTCGGCCTGATTCGCGCCTTCGAGCTGACGGATGTCGCCAAGTCGCTGATCATCGGCGGCGCCATCGGCCTGCTGGCCGCGGTAGTGATGCTGCTGCGTCATCGCATGGGCGCTGGTCGCAGCCTGAGCGCCATCGCCCAGGGCGCCAGCTCCATGCTGCCGGCCGTCTATATCCTCGTCTTCGCCTGGTTGCTGACCGGCATCATCGGCTCTCTGGGGACCGGCCAGTACCTGGCCACGCTGGTCGAGGGCGTCGTGTCTCCGACCTGGCTGCCGATGCTGCTGTTCGTGCTTTCCGGCCTGATGGCCTTTGCCACCGGCACCAGCTGGGGCACCTTCGGCATCATGCTGCCCATTGCCGGTGACATGGCGGCCGCCACCGAGCTCGCCATGATGTTGCCGATGATGGGCGCGGTGCTGGCCGGCTCCGTGTTCGGGGATCACTGCTCGCCAATTTCCGACACCACCATCCTGTCCTCGACGGGTGCCAGCTGCCATCACATCGATCACGTGATGACCCAGCTGCCCTACGCCCTGCTGGGTGCCGCGATCTCGCTGATCGCCTACCTGGTGATGGGCCTGACCGACAGTACCCTGTTCGGCTGGTTGAGCCTGGCGGGTCTGCTGGTCATCAGCATTGCCTGGCTTGCACGCCGCGAGATGGCCAATCCGGTCGTGGCACGCACCTGATGCAATGAATGCTGCCTTGCTGAAAAAAAGCCCCCGCCATGTCTCATGGCGGGGGCTTTTTCATCATTGGAACAGCGCGAGCCGCGTCATGCGTCCGCAATGTCACGTCTTCGACTCACGCGCTTCGGTTCATGCGCTGCGTGCCTCACTCGCCTGACCGACGCCGGCCTCGCTCAGCGCTTCACGCACATCTTCCAGGCTTGAGGGGTCATCTATCGTCGAGGGCACCTGGTATTGCTCGCCCGCGGCGATCTGACGGATCATCTTGCGCAGTATCTTGCCGGAGCGCGTCTTGGGCAGGCGCTCGACGATCAACACCTCCTTGAGCGAGGCAAAGGCCCCGATTTCCTGGCGTATCCGCTGGGCAAGCTCGGCGCACAGGCTGGCTTCATCCCCCTGCCAGCCATCCTTGAGAATCACCAGCCCCAACGGCATCTCGCCCTTGAGCGAATCCTCGATGCCGATCACCGCGCATTCCGCGATCGCGGCGTGTGCACCGAGCACCTGCTCCATCTCGCCCGTCGACAGACGGTGCCCCGCCACGTTGATGACATCATCAATGCGTCCCATCACGAACAGATAGCCCTGCTCATCGAAGTAGCCGCCATCACCGGACAGGTAATAGCCGGGGTAGGCGGCAAGATAGGCAGAATGGAAGCGTCCGGGGTCCTGATAGAGTCCGGTCAGGCAGCCCGGCGGCAGCGGTTGGCGCAACACGACATTGCCCTGCTCTCCCGTGGGTACCTCATCCCCCATGCCATCGAGAATCTGTACATTGAAGCCCGGCAACGGCCAGGTGGCGCTACCGGCACGCGCCTCGACCGGCGCCTTCACCTCGCGGCTGCCTTCGGTGAACATTTCGAGGCCCAGCAGGTTGCCGGCGATGGGCCAGCCGGTTTCGGTCTGCCACCAGTGATCGACGACCGGCACCGGCAGGAGATCGGCGAGCCAGTGATAGGTCGGCGGGTCCAGTCGTTCTCCGGCTAGGAACAGACTGCGCAGGCTGGAAAGGTCGTAATCGGCCATATGACTGGCTTCCGGGTCTTCCTTCTTCATGGCGCGAAATGCCGTCGGCGCAGTGAAGAAGCAATTGATGCGGTATTCCTCGATCAGGCGCCAGAAGGCTCCGGCATCCGGTGTCTTGACCGGCTTGCCCTCATACATGACGGTACTGGCCCCCATCAGCAGCGGGCCATAGACGATATAGGAGTGGCCGACGACCCAGCCGATGTCCGAGGCCGCCATGAAGGTATCCCCGGGGCGGGTCGCATAGAGAAGCTCCATTGAATAATGCAGCGCCACGGCGTAACCGGCGTGATCACGCACCACTCCCTTGGGCTTGCCGGTGGTGCCGGAGGTATAGAGGACATAGAGAGGTTCGCTGCCCAGCATGCTGACCGCTTCGGTGGCCTGGGCGCTGGCCAGACATTCATGCCAGTCATGATCACGCGGCCCGAGTGTCGCCCGCTGCTGTTCACGCTGCAGGATCAGACAGGCTTGCGGGGTATGCTCGGCAAGTTCGATGGCTTCATCCAGCCAGGGCTTGTAGGGAATGATGCGATCGACTTCTACCCCGCAGGACGCCGCCATGATCACCTTGGGCGCGGCGTCATCGATACGTACCGCCAGCTCCTTGGGGGAAAAGCCGCCGAAGACCACTGAATGCACCGCCCCGAGACGTGCACAGGCCAGCATCGCCATCATGGCCTCGGCGACCATCGGCAAGTAGAGCACGACACGGTCGCCCTTCTCCACCCCGAGATTGCGCAATGCCCCCGCCAACAGGGCCACCTCATCACGCAGCTCACGAAACGTGTACTGCCGCTTGCTCTGGGTGACCGGCGAATCCCAGTACAACGCGACCTGATCCGCGCGCCCATTGGCGACATGATGATCCAGCGCGGCATGGCAGATGTTCATCTCGCCATCGATGAACCAGCGTGCATGCTGTTGCTCATCCCAGGCCAGAATGGTCTGCGGCGGGCGAAACCAGGCGATGCGTTGCGCCTGCTCAGCCCAGAAGTCTTCTGGCGTCTCGTTGGCTCTCGCCGTCAGGGCTAGATAACGCTCGCGTGCACAGGAGTGATTGGCGTCGGGCATGGCGTACCTCGTGATCCACGAATGGCTTTGTGGGCATCCCTTGCCTGTCCTGGCGCAAGGCCTTGTCTCCGGGGCCCGTTGACCGGACCTCTTTTCATGTCGTCATTGATGTCGCTCGCCAACGGCGATGCGACAGACGACGATGGAGGAAGGACAGGCAGGACAGAGATGCCTGAACCGATAGTTACGTTGAAACCTTAGGCCAAAAATCGCCCTTCAAAGGTGCTCGGCTCACCGTTTTCAGCGTCTGATGGTCTTATACTCAATCCTTGGTCACAGACGAGCTGACAGCGTGAAAGGCGTCATTCGCGCAATAAAACATACGCTTGAACGCGGTCTCACAGCAGATGCGACAAAAAGTCAAAGCCTGAGAACGACAAAGTCGATGATTTATCGTTTAAGATTGTCTTGGACGTAGCACGCGGAGTTATTGATCATTCACTAAAACAAGGTTAGGTCATAACAACATGCCAATGGCCCATTGCGTCCCTCGGGATGCACCAAGATAGACCGACCGGGAGAGACCGCATGAACGCAACACTTTCTACAGCTGCAAGGAATAACCCCATGCCAGTGTCCAGCGATGCCATCACCCTGCACCAGGCCGGTGACCGCGTCATCGAAGAAGCCACTGCCCTGCTCAAGGCGATGGGCAACGAGAATCGTCTGCGCATCCTGTGCCTGCTCAGCGACAGCGAAATGTCGGTGAGCGAGCTCAACTCGCGCCTGGAACTGTCGCAGTCCGCGCTGTCGCAGCATCTGGCGATTCTGCGTCGTGAAGGCATGGTGCGTACGCGCCGCGCTTCGCAGACCATCTACTATTCGCTGCAAGGCCCCAACGCCGCAGGTGTCATTCGTGCCTTGCAGGATCTCTATAACTGAAAAAGGGCGCCAGCCGGTGACTGACGCCCTTTGAGGGGAATGTCGCTGAGTCACGCTGATCGTGACCCGCTAGACATCTGTATCACTCGCCGACTCCAACAAGATCGGGCAGGCCACGGAATGGCCTTCCAAGCCTCTTCTCTTCGCCCGCGACGGCAATCTGTCGCTTATTGCTGATGCCAGCGCGACTCCGCATTGCGCTCCAGCACGCGGTCCAGCACACGATCCAGACTCGATGTCACGCCCTTGCCGAAACGGTCCATCACGCGGCGCGGCTTCTCGAGACTCACCTCGAAGATCTTGACCTCTTCCTTCAGATAGCGTGCCAGCAACGCCTGACTGGTACCGACCTCGTCGATCAGACCGATATCGATGGCTTCACTGCCATACCAGATATCGCCCTGGGACACTGCCTCGACGTCCAATTGCGGACGACGGCTGCCGACATGCTGCTTGAACAATTCATGGGTGCGCGCCAGGTCCGACAGGAACTTCTCACGCCCTTCTTCACTGTTCTCGCCGAGCATGGTCAAGGTGCGCTTGTAACGCCCCGCCGTCAGAATCTCGACATCCACATCATGCTTCTTGAGCAGACGGTGCACATTGGGCACCTGAGCCACGACACCGATCGAGCCGATGACCGCAAAGGGCGCTGCCACCACGTGGTCCGCCGCACAGGCCATCATGTAGCCGCCACTGGCCGCGACCTTGTCGACCGTGATCGTCAGGCGCGCGCCACTGGCACGCAGACGGTCAAGCTGTGCCGCGGCCAGGCCATAGGCATGCACCAGGCCACCACCGGACTCCAGTCGCAGCACGACCTCATCCTGCTCACCCAGCACGCCTTCCAGCGCCGTGATCTGCTCCGCCAGGCTTTCCACACCGCTGGCCTTGATGTCGCCGACGAAGTCGAGCACGAAGACCCGACGCCCACGCGTACTGGCCGGCGCATCGTCCTTGTCCGCATTGCCGCCCTTGTTGGCTTTCGCCTTGGCCTTGAGCGATTTCTTGAGCGCCTTGGCTTCCTGCTTGTGCTTCTTGGCCCGCGCCTTCTCCTTGGCGGCGTACTCGGCCTCTTCCAGTCCGGCGTGGCTCAATTCGCGTTGATAGCCCTTGATGCGCTCATGCCAGGGGCGAATCTTCAGCTTGGCCTGGCGCTCCCCCGCTTCCCCCTGTCGTGCACGTGCAATGATGAGCACGATGGCCGCGATCGCGACCACTACGGTGATCGCCTGGGCCAGAAAGAGGCCGTACTGTGAAATCCATTGCATGCACTTGCTCCTGAAACATTGAAGAAGGTGTCTGATCTCTCGCCTGCACGTGAGCGGCGAACGCTCGCTCTCGAGTGCATGGCTGTCAGGCAGAAGGTCAAGGCCTCTGCCACACGACCAGGACCCCATAACGAAATCACCGGCTAAAGGGCCGGTGCGGGATGGTACTCGATATGGGGGCAAGCTTGCCCGCCTGCAAGGCTGGCAGGCACCTGGGCAGATTTCACACTGCTCGTATTGTCATGGGACTGGCGTGCCGCCTGTGCGAGTTCTCCAGGTGACCTGGACGCGATCTGTACGTTATCTGTGTACGTTACTTCTGCACATTATCTCTGCACGCTATCTCTAAAGGGTTCAGAACTGAGCGATGAAGCGCGGAACACGCCAGATCGATCACGCGACTTGATTGGAACGCTCGTTTGAAATAGTCTGATGTCAGTCTTGAAGGTCAACAGCGTGATCACTTCATGGTGAGCAAGGTGATGAACGACACCTCCCCCTTGCCATGTACGTCATCTTTCCCCGTGATCATTGGCCTTTCTCCACCGCTAGCACTGACAAGGAATATCACCATGGCCGACGCCAACGCCGTCATCGACATGCTCAAGAGCCGTTTCAACCCCGAAGCCGCCAAGGGCATGGATGAGGTCTTTCAATTCAACATCACCGACAGCGATGACTACTACATGGTCGTCAAGGACGGCACTCTGGACGTCGGCGAAGGTGAGCACGATGACCCGTCCGTGACCCTGAGCACCGACAGCGACACCCTCAAGGGCGTGATGAAGGGCGAAGTCGACGGCATGCAGGCCTTCATGACAGGCCGCCTGAAAGCCACCGGCAACATCATGCTGGCCACCAAGCTGACGTCTCTGTTCCCGAACAAGTAAGCGTCTGCTTGAGCAGGTGCATCGCTGCGAACAAGCCCGATGGAAAGGTTCGCTTGAGGCACCAGCCAAAGAAAACGCCCCGGCCAATGGTCGGGGCGTTTTCTTTGGGGAGAGCCTGCAATATCAGCGGCCCGTCGCGACCGAGCGTAGGAAGTTGTCGATCAAGGCATGCGAGATCGAGAACTTCGGTGGCAGCCCCGGCAAGTCTTCCGGCGTGAACCACTGGGCATCTTCGATCTCGACACCATCGATGGTGATGTCGCCACCGGCATATTCCGCGTAGTAGCCCAGCATGAACGAGTGCGGGAACGGCCACGACTGGCTCTGGAAATAGCTGACTCGCCCGACCTCAACACCGACTTCCTCGTGCACCTCACGCCGCACGGCTTCCTCGGCACTTTCACCGGCTTCGATGAAGCCCGCCAGGGTCGAATACATGCCCGGCCCGAAGCGCGGACTACGGGCCAGCAACATCTCGCGGCCCCGGGTGATCAGCGTGATGATGCACGGCGAGATACGCGGGTAGCTGCGATGCTGACAACCGGTGCAGTGCATGGCGAATTCATGCTCCAGACGCTTCATGCGCTTGCCACAACGGCCACAGAATCGATGGTCTCGCAGCCATTTGAGCACCTGCAGCGCGCTGGAAAGCAGCGGAAACTGATCGCGTGGCAGCGTATGCAGCCACTGACGCGCGGCGGGCCAATCGGCACTGCCATTCTCACCGAACACCGCAATCGGCGCGCCCTGCCATTCCCCGAGGGCCACGGCGCCGCTGGGCCAGTCAGCGATGGGCTGGATGATGCCGCCATCCGGCGCAGGCGCCACGCCATCACGCCCCACGCGAATCAGATAACCATGGCGCTGGGTCACACGCGAGAGATCACGAATCAACATCAGGCGTCGTCTCCGCGGTTGCCTCGGCTGTCCAGGCTGGCGCCATCAAGACTGGCACTATCAATACTGACACTATCAAGACTGCCCAGTGCATCGATCGAGAGGCGATCGAACAGGCACTCATCCGCCTTGCCGCGAATCTCTTCACACCAGGCCGAGTGACGCTCAAGCTCCAGCGCGGACAGGCCGGGCGTGACCAGACGTGGGCGATCGGCACGCAGGCGACGAACCCCGACGATACCGCCTTCCTCGCCATCGCCTTCCTCTATCACGTCCAGGCCCAGTGCCGTCTGGCCACCGGTCATCGCCAGATAGACGTCGCCGAGAATCTCGGCATCCAGCAAGGCGCCGTGCAGCACACGATGCCCGTTGTCGATATCGTAGCGCTTGCACAGCGCATCCAGGTTGTTGCGCTGTCCGGGGTGCTTCTCTCGGGCCAGCTTCAGGGTATCGAGAATGGCGCAGTGATCGGCGACCGGGCCCAACGGGTTGGCACGCCCGGGATTGATCAGCCCGAATTCGTGATCGATGAAGCCCACATCGAAGGGCGCATTGTGGATGACCAGCTGGGCACCCTTGATGAAGTCCCAGAAGGCATCGGCAATCTCGGCGAAGACCGGCTCGTTGGCGACTCGCTCATCGGTGATGCCGTGCACCCCGATCGCCTCTGCATCGATCAAGCGCTCAGGATTGACGTACTGATGGTAGGTGCGTCCGGTCAGGCGGCGGTTGATCATCTCCACCGCGCCGATCTCGATCAGGCGATGGCCTTCCTTCGGATCGATACCTGTCGTTTCGGTATCGAGAATAATCTGACGCATCTCAGACCTCTTGGTAAACAGTGACAGCTCCCTGACCGACATCTGCCCTCACCTTCGGGCCACGCATCAGGGTGCCTCAATATCGGATCCTGCATGTCCGTGCTAAAACACGGCGGGCCACCGCGCTCGGCGTGCCTGCCAGCCGAGGCGCTCAGCGGCGGCGCTGCATCTCGTCGATGGCCTCGTTGGCCAGCGCATCGGCGCGCTCGTTGCCCTCATCGCCGCTATGACCCTTGACCCAGCGCCACTCGATATCATGACGCTCACTCTGGGCCAGCAGTGCCTTCCACAGATCTTCATTCTTGACCGGCTGCTTGGCTGCCGTCTTCCAACCGCGCTTGACCCAGCCATGCACCCACTTGGTGATGCCGTTCTTGACGTATTCGGAGTCGGTCCACAGCACCACCTGACAGCGCTTGGTGAGCGCGGTGAGCGCCTCGACCGCCGCCATCATCTCCATCCGATTGTTGGTCGTCTGGGCCTCGCTGCCATTGAGTTCCTTGCGATGCTTGCCACTGACCAGAATCGCGCCCCAGCCACCCGGCCCCGGGTTGCCACGACAGGCACCATCGGTGTGGATGACCACGCGAGTCGGCGCCGCCTTGGATTCGGACGTCGCAGCAGCGGAGGGATTCTGGGGTTCGGACGTGGATGCACTCTGGCTCACAAACGGCACTCTCGACAAAGGAAACGAAGACGGGCAAGTGCGACGGCGCTGGCTGTCACGACAGGGGCAAGTCTGGCCCGCAGAGGCGGGGCTTGGAAACCGCCCCCTGACAATCACTCTCCGGTAGCCCTCCCGCGGCAACAGCAGGCCTCGCCACAATGAGCGTCATTCTACCCACTCGCATGCAGCATGGCCAAAGTCCCTGTGTTTTTTTACAGCTCCCATCAGACTGAAGCCTTGAAGAAAAGGGAGCCCTGCAGCGAGCCGCCAAGCTAGCCGCGCTCGGACAGGTCTCTGCGCGACTCACGCTTCACATGCCCCTCCCGGGAATGCACCCGCGTGGCCTGGCCGATGGAGACACCGGGGATGGCGACTCGCGGTCGCTTGGCATTCAAGGGTTGCACGTACCCGACATTGCGCCGCGCCCGTATCAACATCAGGCTGCCCAGCGGCAGGTTGTAGCGGCGCCCCATGCGTTCAAGCCAACCGTGTCGCAGGCGTAACCCCGGCAGGTGGAAGCCGGCATAGTCGATACGCTCGATCTCGAAATCCACGAAGGCCAGCCAATCGCGCAGGGCCGCCGGCGTTCGCCAGCTACCCTCCCAGGGAGTGATGTGGCGACGCCGCGGGTCCAGACGCAGCAGCCCCTCGCCAGATAACGGCTGCCAGGCGACGATGACCAGACAGCCACTGGAGCGCAGCACGCGGGCCGCCTCACGCAGCAGTCGGTGCGGCTCCGGCGCGACCTCCAGTAGATGGTGGAGCATCACCAGATCCATGCTCTCGTCCGGTAAAGCCAGCTGCGTCAGCGGGCAGATCAAGGTGGATGGCGACTCGGCGAGCGCCGCCTCGGGACTCCATTGGATGGCATGGCGAATGGCGGAGAGTGACAGGAGGTCATTGCCGCCCGGGCCCAGGTTCAGGCTGTGAAAACCGAAGCAGCGCTCGAACAGCGGCGCCAGCATCTCGCGCTCCGCCGTCAGGATGTCCTGCCCATCCGGGCCCTCGAAAAAGGCACGCATGGCGCGCACATGGGCACTCAATTGGCGCGCATGCTGGCGCTGGCGCTCCTCGGCGGTCAGGGACGCGCTGGCCTTGTCCGCACCGGAGTCATTCACACCAAAGGGGCCTTTCCACATCTTGCATCTCCCGGGCTTCAGGCGGGGAGACACTCCCCACGGCATAGACAGGCTTTGACACTTGTCTACATTCTCACACCATAAGAGGTTTGACACTTACCTGCTGGCTCGTCAGGCTTGTTATCCGGAAAATTCAGATTCCCGCCACGAATCAATCCACTGGGCATCACCGTGCTGGCTATTGGCCTTGCGATTGATGGCGCTCATGGACTTTGGCACCGGCGGCCAGTCGTGACTTTTCCTGCTGGGCTTTTCCTGATGGACTCTTCTTGTTGGGCTCTGCGTCAGCCACCCGGCGCCTGATCGCACACGGCGAGTCTGATAGTGAACGAAATGCCGACAAGCGAGTCTTGAACAGGACTGCGGGCACCGAGCGTCTCGACACGCCCGGCCCGACACTCAGGATAGAGTGAAGCAAGGTGTTGCCCAACATCCTGCGAATGACCCATAAATATGCGTTGTCGATGATAGAGCATACGGATTGCCCCTCCCGCCCACATACGCGGCCAGGGGAGCGGCCAGGAGCACGACCGTCCTGAGCCGTCTCTGAGCATGATCTTATGCCGCTTTCGACAACTAACTCTCAGTAAGGAGTCGATGGAACCGCCTGCCCATCAGCATTGCAGGCGACGATGACATGCCATGTTCATCTGCTTCAGCCTGGCCGATTCCTCGGCGAGGACGTATGAAGCCCCTTTTCGCGTCACTGGCCTGTCATTGCTTCGATCGACGACTGCAAGACATCAAGAGCACCTGACCACCATGATGAGCGTAACGCCCATAGCGGCCTTTCAGGACAACTACATCTGGTTGATACAGAGCGACGACAACCCCCGCGTGGCGGTCGTCGACCCCGGTGATGCGCGCCCGGTGATGGAGACCCTGGAGTCCAGAGGCCTGACCCTCGATACCATCCTCATCACCCATCACCACCAGGATCACACCGGCGGCCTGCCGGAGTTGATCGAACGCTATCAGCCTCGCGTGGTTGGCCCGCACAATCCGGCCATCCACGGTATCGACGAGCGTGTCGGCGATGGCGACAGCTTCCGCCTGCAGGGCCGCCTCTTCGAGGTGATGGAAGTGCCGGGCCATACACTGGATCACATCGCCTTTGTCAGCTCCGGCATGCCGGGACTGCTCTTCTGCGGCGACACCCTGTTCAGTGGCGGTTGCGGTCGCCTGTTTGAGGGCACGCCGGAGCAGATGCATCACTCCTTGTCGCGCCTCGCCGCTCTGCCGGAAGAGACGCTCGTCTTCCCGGCACACGAATACACGTTGGCCAATCTGGCCTTCGCCAGAGCCGCCGAGCCGAACAACCCGGCGCGAGACACCCTCAACGCAGAATGTGAACAGCTGCGTTCACTGGGCCGCCCCACGCTGCCCACCCTCATCGGTCGAGAAAAGCAGATCAATCCGTTCCTGCGCAGTGATGAGGTGGCGCTGCAACGCCACCTCGAACAGGAAGGACGCCTCTCGGCACCCTCGGGTCAGGAAGATTCTCCACTGGCGGCCTTCACGGCACTGCGTCAGTGGAAGGACAACTTCTAGCCCTGCTGCCCGCGTGCCATTGCCCCCGTTCCGACGCCCCCCAGGTGAGCGGTTGGAGCGCGGCGTGAATGGCATTTCGCGTGACAGCGGGTCGAGAACATTCCTGATCTCGATCAGCCCCCGCAGTCACTGATTCGTGCCGGCATGACCGGCCAGCCGAGCCGCTGCTGACCCATCCAGCCGCGGCTCGCCAGAGAGTATTTCGTCAATGCATCAGCAAGACCTCCGTACCGACGGCCAGATGGCCGCCGACACGCCGTGTCGTGTCACTCCGACCCAGGCCCCCTTCCGTCCGGCTCGACTGCGTCACCTGATTCGCCTCGCCTCTCTGGGTGCCACCCTGTGCCTGATGCCGCTGACCGCCAGCGCCAATTCAGCGATGGTGTCCGGGGTCTCGCCCACCAGTGAATATCAGCGCGCCCCGCTGAACTTCATGGAGGCCGTCGACGCCATTCCCGCGCACTACGACGACGTCTGGGAGCGCCTGCGCGCCGGCTATCAGCTGCAGCAGGACACCGGTCGTCCACGCGTGCGCAAATGGATCAGCTGGTATCAGGAGCACCCCCACCACGTGGAGCGTATCGCCGAACAGGCCCGCCCCTGGATTCGCTACGTGACACTGCGCACCGAAGCACGCGGCCTGCCGGCAGAGCTGGCACTGCTGCCCTTCATCGAGAGCGCCTACGATCCGGATGCCGCGCATCCGGGCGGTGCGACCGGCATGTGGCAGTTCATGCCGCGCACCGGTGACGCCATGGGGCTGACACGCAACCGCTGGTATGACGGTCGCAAGGACGTGTTGCTGTCCACGGATGCCGCGCTGGATTACCTGGAGACCCAGGGCGAGCGCTGGTATGACGGCGATTGGGAGCTGGCGCTGGCCGCCTACAATGCCGGTGCCGGCACCGTTAACCGTGCACGCCGCCGCGCCGGTGGCGATGAAGATTACTGGAACATCAAGCTGCCCAACGAGACCATGGAATACGTGCCGAAGCTTCTGGCACTGGCCGCGGTGATTCGCGACCCTGAGGAATATGGGCTGTCGTTGCCGAAGATTGACGACAGGCCGGAAATCGCGGCCGTCGAGACGGGCGGACAACTGGACCTGTCCACCGCCGCCAAGCTGGCCGGCATCAGTGAAGATGAGCTGCGCGCCCTGAACCCGGCCTACAAGCGCTGGGCCACCACGCCGGGTGACAGCTCACTGGTGATTCCCGCCACCGCCCGCGACACCTTCCTCAGCCAGCTGGCCACGCTGCCTGAAAAAGCGCGCCAGAGCTGGGCCAGCTATCGCGTCAAGCGCGGCGACACCCTGTCCGTCATCGCGCGCCGCAATGGCCTGACGCTCTCCGAGCTGAAGCAGAAGAACCGCCTCTCGGGCAACACCATCCGCATCGGCCAGGCACTGATGGTGCCGGACCGCGGCGCCTCGGTGGCCACCCAGCTGGCCTCGGCCAACGGCGAGAAGAAGGTGCGCGTGAAGAGTGGCGATTCCCTGTCATTGATCGCCGCACGTCACAATGTCAGCACTCGCCAGCTCGCGCGCTGGAACAAGCTGTCATCTGCGGACTACCTGCGCCCCGGTCAGATGTTGACCCTTTACAGCGCCAACTGAGTCAGTCGATTCACGCGTCGTTGCACGACGCTTGATAGGCGATTCCTCAACGCCCCTGCCATCTTCGATGGTGGGGGCGTTTGCGATTCAAACGCCGCAGCATGGCCGCTGACAGGGAACTTCGTTACTCTTGGCGAGGTCGATGCAAGGAGACCGGCCGCAGCCCGGCGCGTGGCGTGCACCTGCTGCACCGCTTCCGCAGTTCTCCATCAGCTCATCGCAGCTCACGGTCGACAGCTTTGCAGTCAGCCGCTGAGGCCACCCAAGCCAGCGGAGTTGACGGCGAGTCAGGCGCAAACCAGCCGCCGCCCTGATACCGGTCATTTCATCACGGCCGCAAGGCCCGGGTCATTCAGTCAAGGAAGTCTTCGATGCAGCGTGTTTCTTCACTCACCCACCGTCGCTGGGCAGCGCTACGTGCGCTATGCCTGGGGGCGCTGATGGTGAGCGGCTCGTTCACTGCCACGGCCAACGCGGCTGAGCCCAATGCAGCCGGGCCCAATGCGAATAGCGAGCAATCTGCCGATTCACGCTCCAGCGCCGACATGGCGTCGGCAACGCAGGCAACCAGCGCGCAGGCAACCAATATCCCCACCTCGAACGTGCAGACACCGCTGGACGTCCCGACCGTGCAGGGCCTGGCCATCTACGGCGAGCCCGCCCACAAGCCCGGCTTCACGCACTTTCCTTACGTCAATCCAGAGGCGCCGGTCGGCGGTCGCATGACGCGCGCCGCCATCGGCAGTTTCGACTCCACCAATCCCTTCATCCTCAAGGGCAATTCGGTGGCGGGACTCAACTACTTCGGGGGACTGATCTACGACACCCTGATGATCCCCTCCGCTGATGAACCCTTCACCGAATATGGATTGCTGGCCAGCGGCGTCCGCCTGGCCGAGGACCGCAGCGCCATCGAATTCGATATCGACCCTCGGGCGCGCTTTCACGATGGCGTGGCGGTGACTGCCGAAGATGTCGTCTTCACCTATCGCCTGCTCAAGGATGAGGGCCTGCCGTTCTTCAAGAGCTATTACCACGATGTAACCGGCGTCAGCGTGATCGATGCCGACACCGTGCGCTTCGAGATGGCGCCAGGCGCCGCGCGCGAATTGCCGCTGATCATCGGCCAGCTGCCGGTGTTGCCGGAGCACTACTGGAAGAGCCGCGACTTCACGCGCGCCACCCTGGAACTCCCGCTGGGTTCCGGACCCTATCGCATGGCGTCTCTGGATGCCGGCCGCCAGGTTCGCTATGAGCGTGTCGACGACTACTGGGGCAAGGACCTGCCGGTCAACAAGGGCCGCCACAACATCCAGACGCTGGTCTACGACTACTACCGGGACCAGACCGTGTCGCTGGAAGCCTTCAAGGCCGGCAGCATCGATCTGCACGTCGAAAGCAGCGCCAAGAACTGGGCGACCGCCTACGACACTCCCGCGCTGCACGAGGGGCGCCTGAAGAAGCTGGAAGTCCCGGACAGCAACCCGGCAGGCATGCAGGGCTTCGTGCTCAACGAGCGCCGCGAGCGCTTCCAGGACCCGCGAGTGCGTGAGGCACTGGCGCTGGTCTTCGACTTCGACTGGATCAACCGCAACCTCTTCTACGGCGCCTACCAGCAGACCCACAGCTATTTCGAGAATTCGGACATGGCCGCGGATGGCATGCCCACCGGCAAGGAACTCGCGCTGCTTGAGCCCTTCAAGGATGAGCTGCCCAACGCGGTCTTCGACAAGCCCCTGCCGATCGATGAGCCACAGGAATTGCGCCCCCGCCTGCGCAAGGCGTTGGGGCTGCTGCGCGAAGCGGGCTATGAAGTGGTCAAGGGCCAGCTGGTCAGCCGCAGCAGCGGAAAGCCGCTGACGCTTGAGGTGCTCAACTACGACACCCAGTTCGAGCGCATCATCCAGCCGTGGATACGCAATCTGGCGCGCATCGGCATCAAGGCACGGATTCGCACCGTCGACGTCAATCAGTACATCAACCGCCGTCGCAGCTTCGACTTCGACGTGGTGGTCGGCAGTTATCCGCAGTCCAACAGCCCCGGCAGCGAGCAGCGTGAATACTGGACCAGCGACTATGCCGACGTGGCCGGCTCACGCAATCTGATCGGGCTGAAAAGCCCGGTGGTGGACGCGCTCACCGACGCCCTGATTCAGGCGCAAACCCGCGAAGACCTGCTCAGCGCGACACGGGCACTCGACCGCGTACTGCGCTGGGGCTTCCATGTCGTGCCCCAGTGGCACCTGGCGGCGACGCGTATCGCGCTCTGGAACAAGTTCGGCTATCCGCAGCCCTTCCCGGAATACCAGCTGAGCCTGGACAGCTGGTGGATCGAGCCCGACAAGGATGCCTCGCTGGAGCCAGGTGAATAAGCCGGGAGAATGAACCAGGTGAATGAGCCGGGTGAACATGCCTGCTCAGCAAGCCTGGTCAACAAGCCTGAAGAATACGCTCGGCGCATATGCCAGGCATAGACGCCTGGCGGGACTGACGCCCTGCTGATGCGTCCACGACACCAATAACCGATGTCCCTTGCACCGCACATCAGATGCCGGCGATGAGGGGCACGCAGGGAGATTGCCATTGGGTGCCTATATTCTGCGCCGGATACTGTTGATGATTCCGACGCTGCTCGGAATCCTGTTACTGAATTTTCTGATCGTTCAGGCCGCCCCCGGTGGCCCGATCGAACAACTGATGTCACGTCTGGACGGCATGAGTGCCGGTGCCAGCACCCGCCTCAACAGTGGCGGCGGTGATGGCGTCACCAGCGGTGGCGGGGGCTCCTCGACCTATCGCGGCGCCTCAGGGGTCGACCCGGCCTTGATCGAGGAGCTGGAGCAGCAGTTCGGCTTCGACAAGCCGGTCTGGGAGCGCTTCACCGACATGGTCGTCGATTACGCGCAGTTCGATTTCGGCGACAGCTTCTTCCGTGATCGCCCGGTGATCGACCTGATGCTGGAGCGCCTGCCGGTCTCCATCTCGCTGGGGCTATGGACCACGCTGCTGGTCTATCTGGTCTCGATCCCGCTGGGTATCCGCAAGGCACTGGTGCATGGCTCGCGCTTCGATATCTGGACCTCCGGCGTCGTCATCGTCGGCTACGCCATTCCGGGCTTCCTGTTCGCGATCCTGTTGATCGTGGTATTCGCCGGCGGCAGCTATCTGGACTGGTTCCCGCTCAGGGGGCTGACCTCGCCGGACTTCGATGAGCTGTCCACCGCCGGCAAGATTCTGGATTACTTCCATCACATCGCCCTGCCCGTGCTGGCCTCCGCCATCGGCAGCTTCGCGACCCTGACGATGCTGACCAAGAACAGCTTCCTGGACGAGATCCACAAGCAATACGTCCTGACGGCACGCGCCAAGGGAGCCAGCGAGAACCGCATCCTCTACGGGCATGTCTTCCGCAACGCCATGCTGATCATCATCGCCGGGCTGCCCGCGGCGCTGGTCGGCATCTTCTTCACCGGCTCGCTGCTGATCGAGGTGATCTTCTCCCTCGACGGGCTGGGGCTGCTCGGCTTCGAGGCTGTTCTGCAGCGCGATTACCCGCTGATCTTCGGCACCCTGTATCTCTATACCCTGATCGGTCTGATCCTGAAGCTGGTCTCTGATCTGATGTATGTGTGGATCGACCCGCGCATCGACTTCGCGACACGGGAGGCCTGACATGCGCCAAGAGACAACGCTCCACGAAACACCCACTCACGACGTAAGCGACGCCAATCAGCAGACGCTGCAACGCCCGCGCGCCTCACGCCTGTCGCCCATCACCCGACGGCGCATGGCGGCCTTTCGTGACAACCGTCGCGCCTGGTGGTCGCTGCTGATCTTCGGCGTGCTGTTCGTGCTCTCGCTGGGGGCCGAGCTGATCGCCAATGACCGCCCGCTGCTGGTCGAGTATCAGGGCGAGACCTACCTGCCGATGCTGCACGAGTATCCGGAGACCACCTTCGGCGGCTTCCTGCCCACCGCCACCGACTATCGCGACCCCTATGTGATCGAGGCCATCGAGGCGCAGGGCTTCATGCTCAACACCTTGATTCCCTACTCCTACGACACCCTGGATCTGAATCTGGGCTCTCCGGCGCCGTCGGCCCCCAATGGCCGGCATTGGCTGGGCACCGATGACCAGGGCCGTGACGTGCTGGCGCGCGTCATCTATGGCTTCCGGCTGTCGGTGATCTTCGCGCTGGTACTGACGGCGGGCTCGCTGGTGCTGGGGGTGGTGATCGGTGGCGTGCAGGGCTACTTCGGCGGCAAGGTCGACCTGATCGGCCAGCGTCTGATCGAGGTGTGGTCCGGCCTGCCGGTGCTGTTCCTGCTGATCATTCTCGCCAGCATCGTCGAGCCGAACCTGTGGTGGCTGACCGGCATCATGTTGCTGTTCTCGTGGCTGGGCATCGTCGATATCGTGCGCGCCGAATTCCTGCGCGCGCGCAATCTGGAATACGTGCGCGCCGCCCGGGCCATGGGCCTGCCGTCGCGCCTGATCATGTGGCGTCATGTGCTGCCCAACGCGATGGTCGCCACCCTGACCTTCATCGCCTTCCTGTTCACCGGCGCCATCACCACCCTGACCGCGCTGGATTTCCTCGGCTTCGGCCTACCGGCCGGCTCTCCCTCGCTGGGCGAGCTGGTCGCCCAGGGCAAGAACAACCTGCAGGCACCGTGGCTGGGCATGACCGCCTTCCTGAGCCTCGGCATCATGCTGACGCTGTTGGTCTTCATCGGCGAAGGGCTGCGCGATACCTTCGACCCACGTCATATCAGTGCTCGGGAGCAGAACGCATGAGTCATCCCTCTTCACCTGCGGACAACACCGGAGCCGCTGCCAGCGTGCTGAGACTCGACGACCTCTGCATCCGCTTCGGCCAGACACCCGTCGTCAGGCATCTCTCCCTAGAGGTCCGACGGGGGGAATGTCTGGCCATCGTCGGTGAGTCCGGGTCGGGCAAGTCCGTCAGTCTGTTGGCGAGTCTCGGCCTGCTGCCGGGGCATGCGCATGTCAGCGGGCAGCGTGAATTCACGCGGCCGGACGGCAAGACGCTGGATCTCGCTGCCCTGACGCCACGCCAGTGGCAGCGGGTGCGCGGCGGCCAGATCGGCTTCGTGTTCCAGGAGCCGATGACCTCGCTCAATCCGCTGACGCGTGTCGGCGAACAGATCAGTGAAAGCCTGCGCCTCCAGCAGGGACTGCGCGGCAATGCCGCCCGCCAGCGCGTGCTGGAACTGCTCTGCCAGGTGCAGCTGCCGCGTCCCGAGGAGTTGATCGACGCCTGGCCGCACCAGCTCTCCGGGGGGCAACGCCAGCGCGTGATGATCGCCATGGCGATGGCCAATCAGCCACCGCTGTTGATCGCCGATGAGCCGACCACGGCGCTGGATGTCACCGTGCAGCAGGAGATACTCCAGCTGCTGGATCGCCTGCGCCGCGACCAGGGCATGGCGATGGTCCTGATCAGCCATGACCTCAATCTGGTGCGCCGTCACGCCGACCGTGTGATCGTGATGCGCGACGGGGAATGCATCGAGCAAGGGCGCGTCGACGAGGTATTCGATGCGCCGCAGGCCGATTACACCCGCGAGCTGCTGGCCGCCGAACCCGAAGGCCTCGCCAGCGACTTGAGTGACGAGGACGCTGCGACACCGGTTCTCGCCGCGCGCAAGCTGGAGGTGCGCTTCGCGCGCAGCAAGAAGCTGTTCCAGAAGCGCCCCGCGGACTTCGTCGCCGTTCATCCGCTGGATCTGACGCTGGCGCGCGGCGAGACGCTCGGCGTGGTCGGGGAATCGGGGTCCGGCAAGACGACACTCGCCCTGGCGCTCTTGAAGCTGCAGGCCGCCAAGGGCGAGATCCACCTCGAGAACGAACGCATCGATACGCTGGATCGCAATACGCTGCGCCTGCGTCGCCGCCAGATGCAGATCGTCTTCCAGGACCCCTATGGCTCGCTGTCGCCACGCATGCCGGTGGCGGACATCATCAGTGAGGGGCTTCGCTTTCATCATCCAACGCTCAGCGACGACGAGGTTCGCCTTCGTGTGGCGCAGGTGCTGGAGGAAGTCGAACTGCCCTCGGCGTGTGCCGATCGCTATCCCCACGAGTTCTCCGGCGGTCAACGTCAACGAATTGCCCTCGCGCGCGCCCTGATCCTCGAGCCCAGACTGCTGGTGCTCGATGAGCCCACCTCGGCACTGGACCGCAGCGTGCAGAAACAGCTGATTGCCCTGCTGCGTGAACTCCAGACACGCCGAGGCCTGAGCTATCTGTTCATCAGTCATGACCTGGCGGTGGTACGCGCGCTATCCCATCGAGTGATGGTGTTGCGTGAAGGACGCCTGGTGGAGACGGGCACGACGGCAGAAGTGCTCGGCAATCCCCGCGAAGACTATACGCGCGCCCTGATACAGGCCGCGGGTCTGGCCTGACACGCTCTGCTCTGCTCTGCTCTGCTCTGCCCTGCCCTGCCCTGCTCTGCTCTGCCCTGCTCTGCTCTGCTCTGCTCTGCCATAGCATGCCGATCGCCCTGCTCGGGCAGCCACAGATGATGAGCAGGGCGTTGGCGCATTGCAGTCAGTGCACCCCTGCGTTGCAGGACGCACGTTTTGTCGATTGCAAATAATAAAGGTTCTCAATATGATCCAGTGAGATGCGGGCCGACCATCGAGAGATCGTGTAATGACTTCCCGCCCTCTCTCGAGCGGCCCCACGCACTGCCGTTCTGCGCGCACTGCATAACAACAGACCGATCAAGGGATCCACATGACTGCCTCTTTCCGTTTTGCCTCACGCAAGCCGCTGGCAGCTGCCATCGCATTGTCAGCCTCCATGTTCACCGGTGCCGCTCTGGCAGAGCATCATGGCGACGCGCATGACAAGGCGCTGACGGCCGACGCTGTCGTCGCCCAGTACGCCAACGTCGCGCATGCCACCTACAGTGATGCCCTGGCCAGTGCCAATGCCCTGCGCGCCGCCAATGCCGCGCTGATCGAGTCTCCGTCCGACGAGACGCTGGCCGCGGCACGTGCCGCCTGGAAGCAGGCGCGCGTGGCGTATCAGCAGAGTGAAGTGTTCCGCTTCGGCAATGCCATCGTCGATGACTGGGAAGGTCAGCTGAACGCCTGGCCGCTGGATGAAGGCCTGATCGATTACGTCGAAGGCGACGGCTATCAGGCCGAGCTGGGCAACCCGGGTGCCAGCGCCAACATCATCGCCAGCGACAGCGTGCAGATCGGTGCCGACAAGATCGACACCACCGAGATCACCCCGGAGCTGCTGGCGTCCCTCAACGAGCTGGGCGGTTTCGAGGCCAACGTGGCCAGCGGCTACCATGCCATCGAATTCCTGCTCTGGGGTCAGGACATGCACGGCTTTGAGGCCGGTGCCGGCGAGCGCCCGGCGACCGACTTCGCCAAGGGCGATGCCTGTACCGCCGACAACTGTGACCGTCGTGGCGCCTACCTGCTGGCCGCCAACGACCTGCTGATCAGCGACCTGGAATACATGGTCGGCCAGTGGGCACAGGGCGAGAAGGACAACTACCGCGCGGAACTGACTTCACTGCCGGCCGGTGAAGGCCTCGAGAAGATGCTGTTCGGCATGGGCTCCCTGTCACTGGGTGAGCTGGCCGGTGAGCGCATGAAGGTCGCGCTGGAAGCCAACTCCTATGAAGACGAGCACGACTGCTTCTCCGACAACACCCACTACTCGCACTTCTACAATGCCAAGGGCATCCAGAACGTCTACGAAGGCAAGTACGTGACCCTGGACGGTCGCACCTTCGAAGGCCCGTCACTGCATGCACTCGTCGCCCAGAATGACCCGGAACTTGCCGAGAAGATGCACGAGGCACTCGACACCACCATGGGCCAGCTGCAGGTGATGGTCGACACGGCAGAAGCCGACGGCGGCATGAAGTTTGACCAGATGATCGCCCCGGGCAATGCCGAAGGCGCCGAGATCATCAATGCCAGCATTCAGGATCTGGTCGCCCAGACCCGTCTGATCGAAGAAATTGCCGGCACCGTCGGTATCGATGGCCTGGAAGCCGATACGGCAGATCACGAATTCTGATCAACTGCTCCACATTGCCAAGCGTGAGTTGGCTGAAGACCCCAAGCTGCCTCGCGTCGCGCTGATATCCTCGCCCGAACCTCTCTCACGACAGGTTCGGGCGTTGATGGTTCTTGCGCCAGCTTTTCATGCGCGTCTGCCGATAGAGTCCTGAGAGGCGACTCTTCGAGCAGCCTGACCGCGCAAGCCGGGAAAACCCTGTATGCCAATATTGCACCACGACATGATGCTGCGTCCCTCCCTGACCCGCTCCCTGCCACTTGCCATCGCCCTGGCGTGCCTGCCTGCTCAGTCGGCATCGGCAGATCATCCCAAGCCCACGGCAGATTCCGCGATGACAGTGATGAGCTATCTGTCTTCCCTGCCATTGCAGGACACCGACAGAAGCGGTGGCGACGGCAGCGTGCCCAAGCACGACACCAATGCCTACTCCCTGCCGGCCAAGAACCTGAGCTTCGATCAGCGTCTGTCCTTCAGTGTCGGCAACAGCTTCTTCAAGAGCCCTTGGGTGATCGCGCCCGCCAGCACCACCGCGCGCGATGGCCTCGGCCCGCTGTTCAACACCAACGCCTGCCAGAACTGCCACGTCAAGGATGGTCGCGGCAGCCTGCCGGCCGAGGGCGACCCCTCGGTGGGCCTTTTCCTGCGCCTGGGCCTGCCGGACAGCCACGAGGACAGCTGGAGCGATGAGGAGCGCGAATTCCGGCGTATCGCCGGGGTGATGCCACATCCTGTCTATGGCACCCAGCTGCAGAATGCCGCCGTGCCCGGCATCGAGCGCGAAGGCCGCATGCAGGTGGATTACGAGGACGTGACGGTGCCCCTGGCGGACGGGGAAGTGATCGCGTTGCGCAAGCCGCGCTATTCCATCGTCGAACCCGGCTTCGGTGACCCGGGCCCCATCGCGCTCTCCCCGCGTCTCGCCCCCGGCATGGTGGGGCTGGGGCTGCTCGAGGCGGTCAGCGACGAGACCTTGCTCGAGTGGGCCGACCCGCAGGATGCGGATGGCGACGGCATCAGCGGGCGCGCCAATACTGTCTGGTCACTCGCCGAGCAACGCGAGGTCATGGGGCGTTTCGGCTGGAAGGCCGGCCAACCCGATGTGCGACAGCAGAGCGCCAAGGCCTTCGCCGGCGACATGGGACTGACCTCCAATCTGGTCAGCTCCACCGACTGCACCCCGCTCCAGAAGTGCGAGACATTGCCCGATGGGGGGGAGATCGAGGTCGACGACAACGTGATGGACAACGTGGCCTTCTACTCGCGCAATCTGGCCGTGCCCACCCGGCGTGACATCGATGACCCGACGGTGCGTCAAGGCGAGCGACTGTTCCGCGAGCTTGAATGCGCCAGCTGTCACCGCCCACGCCTGACCACCCGGTCCGGCGGCGTGGCGGAACAACTGGCCGAGCAGACGATCTGGCCCTACAGCGACATGCTGCTGCATGACATGGGCGAAGGACTGGCGGATGATCGCCGCGAATTCGAGGCCAGCGGCCAGGAATGGCGCACGCCGCCCCTGTGGGGCATCGGCCTGGCCCAGACGGTCAACCCTGCCACGGGCTTCTTGCATGATGGCCGTGCACGCACCCTGCTCGAGGCCGTGCTCTGGCATGGCGGCGAAGCCCAGCCAAGCCGCGATGCCGTCGTGGCCCTGCCGACTGACCAGCGTGAAGCCCTGTTGCGCTTCCTCGAGACTCTCTGACAAGGAATACCCGTTCATGCCCCGCGACACCTTCACCCCAGCTGCAACCCCGATGAAACCAGGCCTGCGCAAGGCCTCGCCTCTGGCCCTGATGGCCTGTGGCATGACACTGCTGGGCGCCGCGCTGTTCTCGACAAGCACACTGGCGGCGACGGACTCCTCTGCCGCCAACACAGACGCTGCCACCACTGACACCAACAGCGCAGCGGCCGTCAGCCAGTTTGCCGCTGACACGCTGAGCGAGGCGCACCAGCAACTTGCCAGCCGCCTGCAACAGCTCGCGCAGCATACTCAAGCGTTCTGCTCCGCCGAGGGTGACGTGACCCTCGACACCCTCAAGCAGGACTGGCGAAGCGCCATGCTGGGGCTGAATCAGGTCAACTGGGTGGAAATGGGCCCGATACTGCAGAACTCGCGTCAATGGCAGCTGTATTTCTGGCCGGACAAGAAGGATCTGGTCGCGCGCAAGACCCGCGCCCTGCTTGCCGGTGATGCCCCGATCACGGTCGAGAGTCTGGCAGAGCAATCCATCGTCATGCAGGGGCTGGGCAGCGTGGAGTATCAGCTGTTCGATGCCCGCTATGCCGACTCGCCCCTGACGGCCGACTCGCGACGCTGCGAGTTGATGACGGCCAACACCGCCTACGCCGCCAATACCGGTAAGACGCTGCGTGATGAGTGGCAGCAGTTCGCGCCGCAACTGGCCGAAGGCACTGGCGCCTTCAGCGATTCACGCGACGCCGTGCTGTCTCTGGTTCGCGCGCTGACCGTGCAGCTGGAAGCCATCAAGGACCGCAAACTGCGCCGGCCGATCGGCCTCGACAACGGCGGCACGGCCAATCCCTATGCGGCTGAGTCCTGGCGCGGCGGCATGGGGCTTGCCAACATCGCGGCGACCCTGGCGATGATGGAACGCCTCTGGCTTGGCAATGACGATGTCGCTGGCATTCAAGGCTACCTGAATGGCCAGGTCGACCCGCGCATGGTGGCCTCCACCACCAGCGATTTCGTCGATGCGCGCCAGGCCTTCGCCGCCCTGCCGGAGGACCTCGCCGGCATACTGCGCGATGACCCGCGCAATGGTGAGCTGCAGCAGGCCATGATCCATGTCGAGACCCTGCAGGCCGGTTTTGCCGACACGCTCAACCCGGCGCTGGGCCTGTCTCTGGGCTTCAACAGCACCGATGGCGACTGATCCGGGAGTGAGAGGCGTGAACAAGACAGCTCAAGGCACGCTGGAGTCCCGGCGTGCCGATGCGCATCAGCGACGTCGCCTGCTCAAGGCGTTGGCCTGCACGCCAATGATGGGGCTGCCCGGCGGCATGGCCGTGGCGGGCGGCAACAACGCCGCCAGTGCCCAGGGGCGCGAGCCACTCGGGGTGGCCATCTCGGCATGTGATGATGACACGGGGCAGCACTTTGCCAGCTGCACCAGTTATCAGGGAGTGGAGCGCTGGCGCCAGCCGATACGCCAACGCGCCCACGGTGCCACTCGGCACCCTCACAAGCCGTGGGCGCTGATCTTCTCACGGCGTCCCGGGACGGAAATCAATGTCTTCGACCTCGACAGTGGCGAGCGGATCGCACGCATCGAGGCCGCACCGGACCGCCACTTCTATGGGCATGGCGTATTCAGCCCGGATGGCGGCCTGCTCTACACCACCGAGAATGCCATCGCGCCCGGAGAAGGCCGCATCGGCATCTACGACGTGAATCGCGACTTCGCGCGGATCGGCGAGTTCGCTAGTGGCGGGATCGGCCCGCATGAAATTCGCCTGCACCCGGATGGTCAGCAGCTAATCATCGCAAATGGCGGGATTCTGACGCGGCCTGAAACCGGTCGGGTCAAGCTCAACCTGGACAGCATGCAGTCGAATCTGACCTTGCTCGACCGTGTCTCGGGCGAGATTCGCTGGCAAGGCGAGCCCTCCCATCACCAGCTGTCACTGCGCCACCTGGACGTCAGCCGCGAGGGCGTCATCGTCGCGGGCTATCAGTACCAGGGCCCCGCGGCGGACCACCGCCCGCTGGTGGTGATGAAGCAGCCCGGCAGTGACCGCTTGCAGGAACTGCCGTTGCCGCGGGAATACGTCGCGCAGTTCAAGCAGTACATCGCCAGCGTCGCCGTCTCCCCCGATGGGCGACTGGCCGTGGCGACCGCCCCACGCGGCAATCTGATCACGCTCTGGAATCTCGCGACGGGAGAGCTGGACACGACTCTGGACTTCGCCGACTGCGCTGGTGTGCTGGCGGTGCCGGCGACGCAGCAGACGCCGGCAGGCTTCGTGGTCAGCAATGGTCGCGGCGAGTGGCTGCTGATCGATGAGGAGGGGCTGCCGGCGCTTGGCCCGGTGCGGCTGGCGAATACCCACTGGGACAATCACCTGGCGCTGATGTAGCCAGGCATCTGGCGCTTTGATAACCGGGCGCAGACGCTGTGGTGACGGAAACTGGACCGCCTAAGCGTGCGAATCACCACAGCGTCATCTGACGATCCAGCAGGCGATCGAAATCATCGTCGACGAACGGCAGGATGCCATCGGCAACGGGCTTTAGCTGACGACTCAGGTAGTGCTCGACATCAATGGGCGAGCGCAGATATTCGACGGGTTCCGGGCCGGAGGTGGTCATCACATAGCGAATCCAGCCGCCGCGCTGATAGCGTAACGGCAGGCCACGCCGGCGGTTCTCGTCATCCGCCAGACGCGCCGCACGGACATGGGGCGGCACGTTGCGCTGATAGTCGTCGAGCTTGCGCCGCAGGCGCTTGCGGTAGATCAAGGCCTCGACATCCGAGGTGTCCGCCGCGCCATGGGCATGGCGTTGCAGGTAATCCTGCACGTAGCCCTTCAGATACTCCTGATAGGGGCTGCCTTCAAAGATTCTGCGATAGAGTCCCTGCTGGAAGGTCTTGGCCAGCGGCGTCCAGTCGGAACGCACCGACTCCAGTCCCTTGAACACCAGTTCCGTCTGGCCGCTGCTGCCTGTCTGTTGCAGCCCGGCGTAGCGTTTCTTGCTGCCCTCTTCGGCCCCACGAATGGTCGGCATCACGAAGCGCTGATAGTGGGTCTCGAACTGCAGTTCCAACGCGCTGTCGAGATCGAGACTGCCCTTGAGATGCCGTCGCCACCAGTCGGTGACATGCGCCGCCAGCTCACGGCCGATCCGACTCGCCTCGGCTTCCTCATGCGCAGCGCCCAGCCACACGAAGGTGGAGTCGGTATCGCCATAGATGACGCGATAGCCCTGCGCCTCGATCAACTCCACCGTCTGCTGGATGATCTGATGGCCACGCCGCGTGATCGAGGACGCCAGCCGTGGATCGAAGAAACGACAGCCGCGTGACCCCAGCACGCCGTAGAAGGCATTCATGATGATCTTGAGCGCCTGGGTCAGCGGGGCGTCACCCGCCGCGCGGGCGGCGTCACGTGCTTGCCAGATCTCGGCGACGATACCCGGCAGGCAGTGTCGGTCACGCGAGAAGCGCGCGCCGAGAAAGCCGGGCACACCGGCCTCTGAGGCATCATCCGTGACGTTCTCCGACCCACGCAGCCCTTCGATCAGGCCCAGCGGGTCGATCAGGAAAGTGCGGATGATGGAGGGATACAGACTCTTGAAATCCAGCACCAGCACCGAGTCATAAAGCCCGGGCTGGGAATCCATCACGAAGCCGCCGGGGCTGTCCTCCCCCACCACGTCTCCCAGATTGGGCGCGACCTTGCCCAGCCGGTGCAATCTCGGCAGATACAGATGCGTGAAGGCCGCCACCGAACCACCGCTGCGATCTGCCTCAAGCCCCGTGGCTGCCGCCCGCGCGAGCAGAAACTCCATCAGTCGCGTCTTCGTGAAGATGCGCGTGACCAGCTCGCAATCCTTGAGGTTGTAGCGCGCCAGGGAAGGCTTGTCCTCGGCGAACATGCGCAGAATCTCGTCCAGCCGGCCATAGGGGTCATCGATGGCCTTGCCTTCCTGCAACAGCTCACGCGAGACATTCTCGAGGCTGAACGACTCGAAATGCCAGAAGGCTGACTTGAGCGCCTCGATGCCATCCACCACCCAACGCCCGGCGATCTCGGCAAAGAAGTGCTCGGCCTGGCGGGAATGAGAGCGCCACTGCATCACGCTGGCGTCACGCCCCAGTCGCAGTGGCAGACCTTCGGCCTCTGACAGCCGCACCAGCATGCGCAGATCGAACTGGATGACGTTCCAGCCGATGATGACATCCGGATCATGCCTTGCGACCCAGTCCAGCAGGCATTGCAGCAACTCACGCCGGCTATCCCGGTACTCCAGCGAGAAATCGCAGCTGGCGTTCTCCTCCCCATTGGGAGGCCCCAGCATGTAGACCTGACGCTGTCCGCAGCCCTCGAGCGCGATGGAATACAGATTGCCCCGCGCATCGGTCTCGATATCCAGCGATGCCCAGCGCAGCGGTGGCCGATAGCCCCCAAGCGGTGTCAGGCGCGCATTCTTCACGCTGCCATCAGGCTGGCGCTCGCCGCGTGCCGTGACGCCTGCCGTGATGAAACGCTCCATCAGGTAGCGGTCCGTCGGACGAACATCCGCTTCATAGACGTCGACGCCAATCGCCTTCAAACGGCGCGCCAGCTGGCCCAGGGTGCGATATTCACGACAGTAGAGCCCCACCACCGGGCGATGGTGGAAGTCTTCCAGTGCCAGCGGACGCAGCTCGGCGCCGGCCTCAAAGCTCACCAGTGTCTGAGCCAGCACCTGCTGTTCGGCGGGCAGGAAAGCGACGACTTCCTGGGGCGCACATTCGACACGTACGGCACCTTCGTCGGTGCGAATCCAGAAGCTGATCACCACCCCCTCGGGCGTGTCCCGCCAATGACGTGTCAGCACGAAGCCATGAAGTTCAACAGGAGCGTGGCGGGAATCTTCGGATGCGGCCTCTGGCACTGCATTACCTTTACGTTGAATATACGAATGCCGGGCAGGATGAGAGCAAGACGCGTCTGCATCCTCATACGATAATATGAATTCTGTATCGTACAACATCCGGCGTGAAGCCTGAGCTTGACGACGGAAATACCGTGCCTTCCCGGCGACAGGATGGATGTCTGCGGCAAGGAATGCCTCTCCCGAGATAGCGGCACCCCACAAGGAGCCTGCGTCATGCAACGCTTTGAGATGATTCAAACCCTGCTGGGCCAGATGCTGGGCCAGATCGACGACATCATCTTGCTTGCAGATGATCAGCGCCACATCACCTACCTGAATGACAGCGCGGTGAAGGCATTCGGCTACCCACGTGAAGCGTTGATCGGCAAGCAGACACGTATGCTGTATGCCTCCAGCGATGAGTTCGAGCGCCAGGGGCAGAGGCGCTTTCGTGTCGATGCCCAGCCCGCCAAGGAAGGCCGGGTCATCCGCTACCGACGCCAGGATGGCACCTACTTCTATGGTGAGACGCTCGGCGGCCCCATCAAGGACCCCACCAGCGACAACATCTTCATGTTCGGGCTGATCCGCGATGTCTCACGCCGCGTGACGGCGGAACATACCCTGCACAGCCTGCATGCCATCACCTCATCACGTGAACTCAACTTCAATGAGCGCATCGATGAGCTGCTGAAACTGGGCTGCGCCCATTTCGGCCTGCCGATCGGTATCTTCAGCCGCATCCAGGACGGCGAATACGTCGTCCAGCGCGCCTGTCACCCGGAAGACCTGCTGGAACCGGGACTGAGCTTCTCGCTCAGCGATACCTATTGCGATCACGTCTACAGGGCCGATTGCGTTCAGGCCTTCCATCATGTGGCCAGCAGTGAGATCCGCAACCATCCCTGCTATGCCAACTTCAATCTGGAAGCCTACATCGGGGCACCGGTGATCGTGGATGGTGAACGCTACGGCACCTTCACCTTCTCAAGCCCTGACCCGGTGCCGCCCTTCACCGCTCAGGACATCGAGCTGGTACGTCTCATCGCCTTGTGGGCCGGCCACGAAGTCGCGCGTGCCAATGACATCAATGCCCTGAAGGAAGCGCATCAGGCGCTCGAGAAGATCGCGATCACTGACCCGCTGACCGGTCTCTACAATCGCCGTCATGCCCAGCAGGTACTGGATGACAGCATCGCGGCACTGGCCACCGCCGAGGTTGACCACCCCCTGTGCGTGGCACTGCTGGATTTCGACCATTTCAAGAAGATCAACGACAATCATGGCCATGACGCCGGTGATCTTGCCTTGCAACACTTGAGCGTCCTCGCCGAGGAGATTCTGCTGCCCGGCGACACCCTCGCCAGATGGGGTGGCGAGGAATTCCTGGCGATTCTGCCTGACTCGCTGCTCAGTGACTCGGCCACGCGCATCAACCTGCTGCGACAACGCATGAAGGACAGTGTCGTGGAATACGCTGGCCAACGTCTGCCCCTGTCATTGAGCATCGGGATGACCTGCCTGGAACCCGATGACAGCGCCACCCGCGAGCAGTTGATCGCACGCGCCGATGAAGCCATGTACGCGGCCAAGGAAGAAGGACGCAACTGCCTCAGGATGCTGTAACGCAATGATGCGTGAATTGCTCCGTCCTGCCTGGCCTGATCAGGAGCGCCAAGCAGGACGGAGCCCGCTCACCAAAGCCCTCTCGCCGAAGCCCTCGCGTCACGTCATCCCCCCTCTCGCACTCAGGTAGCGAACACGCTAAGGTCAGGCCCATCCCCTACTGCTGAGCCACCCGACGTCGTCGTTGCCTATCCTCATGCCTTCACACGATTCCAGCGCTACGCCGCCCGATGCGTCCTATGCCTTCGGCCTCCCGGAAGACGGCGTGCTGTCTGACCAGCCCACAAGCATTGCGCCCTTGACCGCCACCCTTGCCTCGCCTGCCCCCGCTGACCGTCACCAACTCGGTATCTTCCTGCTGCCGGGCTTCGCGATGGTCGCGTTGTTCTCGATGATCGAGCCGCTGCGCATCGCCAATCGACTGCGCGGAACACGCCTGTATCAGTGGACACTCGCAAGCCAGGATGGCGCGTCGGTCAAGGCCTCCAACGGCATGGTGCTGCCGGTGGATACCGCACGTGACGAGCTTGCCGCAGTGGACACGCTGGTGGTGTGCACCAGCTTTGCCCCGGAAGCCTATCTGGAAGACCGCACCTTGCGCTGGCTGCAGGAGCGCTCCCATAGCGGCTGCCAGCTCGGGGGTGTGGACACCGGCTGCTTCGTGCTGGCACGCGCCGGCCTGCTCACCGGCAAGACGGTGACGCTGCACTGGGAAAGCCTGCCGGAATTCAGCCAGCGCTTCGATGAGGTGGACGCCGTGGAGTCACTGTATGAAATCAGTGACGACGGCTTCTTCTGCGCCGGCGGCAGCGCCCCGCTGGACATGAGCCTGGAGCTGATTCGCCGCCAGCATGGCCAGACACTCTATCAAGCGGTACGCGAACAGCTGATTCTCGATCAGGGCCGACTGCCGGCCAGCCGCCAGCGCGGCATCAGTCAGCAGACGGCCGATCTGGCTGACCCGCTGCTCAGGCGTGCGATCACGCGCATGGAGAACACCCTGGAGGCCCCGCTCAGCATCGAGGCACTCGCCGAGGAACTCGGCCTCTCATGGCGCCAGCTGGAGCGCCGCTTCCAGCAAGGGCTCGGCTGCACGCCTCGCGCCTATCATGGGGAGCGTCGCCTGCTGCATGCACGCAGCCTGCTTCACGATACCCGCCATGGCGTGACCGATATCGCCCTGGCCTGCGGTTTCACCTCGCATTCGAGTTTCACCCGCGCCTTTCGCCGTCGCTTCGGCATTACCCCGACCCAGGCACGCCGCCAGCCACCACGTCCTCTGGGGTGATCCACACCCGATACCCGCAACGCGATGTCGAATTGGGCACAGTCGGTGTCGAATTGGGCACAGTAGCGAGCGCCGTGGGCTGCCATTCTGTCGGGGAATCGCTCACCTGACAGAAGGAAGGACTCTCCATGGCGCTCCCGATCACACCCGATTACGACAGCTGGCCAATTGACGAGCCTCTCGTGAAGGTCATTCACGAAGCACGCTATCTGAGCGTGACCTGGAGCGATGGCCGCGTCAGCCGTTTTCATAGTGTCTGGTTGCGCGAGAACGCCGCGGACGATACCACCGTCAATCCGGCGACGCGCGAACGCATTCTGGACCTCTCCCAGATTCCCGCCTGGCCGGAAATCGCCGAGGCCAGCATCGATGAGGACGGCGCACTCAGCGTGCTGTTCACGCCCGAAGACCGCCGCCTGCGCTTCCACCCGGGCTTCCTGCGTGCCAATGACTATGACAACCAGGACGCGCTGCCGCCGGAGCTGCCGCCGCTGACGCTCTGGCACGGTGAGCAGCTGGAACAGCCGCCGACCATCGATGCCGCCCGCCTGGCCGAGGCCGACCATGGCAGCGCGCAGGAGGCGAAGATTCTGTATCCCACCCTGCACGAACTGCTCGGCAAGGGCCTGGTGCGCCTGCGCAACCTGCCGACGGAAGAAGGCGCCATCGAAAAGGTCGCCGAGCGCATCGGCTCGATCCGCACCACCAATTTCGGCCACCTCTTCAATGTCCGCGCGATCCAGAACCCGGATTCCAACGCCTATACCTCCATCGCCTTGCCGCCGCATGTGGACCTGCCGACCCGGGAATATCAGCCGGGCCTGCAGTGCCTCTACTGTCTCGAGAACACCGTGGAAGGCGGCATGGCGGTGATGATGGACGGCTTCGCCATCGCGGCGGCGCTGAAGGAAGAGCACCCCGAGGCCTACGAGACACTCACCACGGTGCACTGGCGCTACGCCAATACCTCGCGCAATACCGATCATGTCTGGTATTCGCCGATGATCGTGCTGGGTCAGGCAGGAGAACTGCTGGAGGTGCGGATCGCCGACTTCCTGCGCGGGCCGATGATGGCGCCGTTCGAGCAGACCGAGACCGCCTATGAAGCACTGATGACGCTGCAGCGCATGTTGCGTGAGCCGCGCTTCGCCATGCGCTTCACCTACGCCCCCGGCGACATGGTCATCTTCGACAATCGCCGCCTGCTGCACGCCCGCGATGCCTTCGAGGGCGACAGCGGCAGCCGCTGGTTGCAGGGCTGCTACCTGGAGCGTGACGAAGTGCGTTCTCGTTATCGCATGCTCAAGCGTGCCGAACGCGCCGAGCGGGTCGAGGAAGCCAGCCAGGCGGTGTGATTCGGTTCGTCGTGCCTCTGCTCACGCCGATGGCCGACATGAGAATGAGGACGTGCGGGGAATCAGGGCGTGCGTGGCGTGATGACGAGCGTGAAACCGGGGTCCTGCGGGATCAGGGGCGGTAGACAACGCACCTCATGGCCGGGCAACTGGTGGGCAAGACATCGGGTCAGCGTCGCAGGTTCAAAGGCGCTGACCCATGCCAGCCTATCAGGCTTCTCGCCCCGCCAGTGGACGGCATGCATGCCCCATTCCGGCTCCAGCATGTGACGTGACAGGGTCTGCCAGGCCAGTTGATGACGACCGCTGCCCGACACGATGCGGGTGGACAACGGCAGACGCTCGAGATCAAAGGCATCGATCACGATTCGCAGGCGTGGATGACGAAGAATCACCTCGACGAGTCTCGCGAGTTGCTCGCCCTGCTGCCAGTTGGCACTGATGCGACAGCTGATCGCCACGCAGGATGCCGGCGTCTCTGCCAGCACATCGAGAATGTCGCCGTGCACCACCTCTTCAAGCTGAGGCCGGCTCTGGCATCGTACGCCTGTCAGGCAGGTCATGTTGTTTGCGGCTGGCCGTGTACGTCACTTCCGATGCCTGATGCTGGCCCTGGCCTCAATGTTGATGCTCTGCATCATGTGATGAGTGAGGATGATCCTCAGCCCGGCCACTGTCCTTCGGCTCATGATTCTCTTTCGGCTCATGACTGCCCTCCGGCTCATGGCTGTCTTGTAAATCAGCAGGCCCATCAGCTTCCCTAGCGTGATGTGGTTGGCGGGTGTCATCGTCATGATGCGATGACGGTGATTGTGCAGTCTCGCCTCCGCCATGTTGATGACCATCACTTGCTGCCACAAGAGCCGTATAACGCGCAGCACTCATGCCCGGTAGCTCTTGCATGAAAGCGACCATCTGCCAGATATATTCATCCTGCATGCTCTTGCCCCATGCCGGCATTCCACTGGCTTTTATCCCATGCTTGATGACCCAGAAGTGCTCTCTAGGCTCACCATGGATATCCGAAGTCACAAAATTCGGTGGACTGGGATAAAGCCCCTTGCTGAGTTCAGTCTCTTGCATGCCTGGCGCGAGATGGCAGGAGGCGCACATCGATGCATAATTACCGGCCCCCGCCACTTTCATGGCTTCATCATCGAGGGATGGCGTTGCGATATCACTCGCGTGGCTCTCGATCGAACGATCACGCGCCGTTTCAAGAATTCCATAGACCCATGGCCCATGCGGATCATCTGCCGCGACACTGACGACGCCGGAGTAAATGACTCCAGCCCCGGCTGCCAGCAGCACCAGGAATGCCAGACACATCCCTACCAGTACTTTTTTCATGTCAGCCCCCTTGATGAAACAACATGATTCAACGCCCAGACCGCTATGTAAAAAAGCCGGTGGCTGACGGCCAACAATACCGGCGACATGACGCGATGCATCGGGCAGCGCCTTGGCACCTGAAACGCTTGTCCGATTTCATTGAGCTGTCTCTGTATCATTCAAGGAACACCTCCAGAGAATGACTTCGACCACCAGCAGCCAATACACGACAACCATCGAGATTCAGAACATCAAGCGCACACCGACCACGACAGCCGTATCCTCCACATCCTCACCTTCTTCACGCTGCATATCAGCGGTTTCGCCATACTCTCTCTGCCAGTACATGCCGACGTAAGGCGCTACCCGCCGAGTTATCTCATAGCGAGCACGCAAGCCGATTCGTACTGAGTTGAGGCCCTTTCCAATCCCCTGTTGCCTGGACTCATTGGCAGCGAACACCATTTCACTGCGTGGCTGTAGATACCAGCGCTGGGTCAGGCGCACATCATGTTCCAGCTCCAGGCTGGCAGTCACGATACCTTCCTCTCGGTACTGCACTGCGGCATCCGTCTCGATCCGGTAGGGGGCGGTTCCCTGAAAGCCGAACACCCCATACACGCCTTCATCATGATCATCGTTGAACACACCACCCTGATAGCCAGCTCCGATCTGGAACTCCCAGAAATCGGCAACCAGCTGACTGTAGAGAAGCTCAAGGGATTCAAACTCGGCTTCTTCCCCATCGCCCTGGACATTCTCCCCTTCTGACTTGAGATAGACGCGGTGGGTATCTCCGCCATACCAGGCCTGAAAATCCCACACCAGGGAGTCCTCTCCCTTGTCCGGAAGGCTATATTCCAGGCGATCGAAGACTGCGCTCCACTGGAGATGTTCGGCCATGGGCGATGGCCATGACGCCGGGGCATCATATCCATCCTGCGCAAATGCCTGGGAGACACCAGCACCGGAGAATAGACATACCGTCACGCAGGCAAGACGAAATGAATGCTGACTGATTGACATGATGACTCCTCAGGAAACCTTTACGACACGGAACATACCTGCATCCATGTGGTACAGAAGATGACAATGGAAAGCCCAGCTACCTTCTGCATCGGCAGTGATCAACGCTGAAACGCGCTCACCGGGTTTGACATTCAAGGTGTGCTTGCGAGGGATCAGGTCACCGTGGCCATTCTCGAGCTCCATCCACATCCCATGTAAATGAATGGGATGCTCCATCATGGTGTCATTGATCAAGATGAGACGGAGGCGCTCATCTTTATGAAAATGAATAGGGCCATTGACTTCGCTGAACTTCTTGCCATCGAAGGACCACATATAACGTTCCATATTGCCGGTCAGATGCAACTCCATCTCGCGCATGGGGCCGCGTCTGTCCGGCCATGGTGAATAGGCCTTGAGATCCTGATAGACCAGTACACGACGCAGCGATTGGTCCAGACCGATTCCCGCCTGGTCATAACGAGCCCCTTGCTGAACAGCACCCGCCATCAGCATGCCGCCCTGGGCTGCATCGGCCTGCAGGCCCGCCATCTTCGAATGGTCCATACCTGCCATCTTCGAATGGTCCATGCCTGCCATCTTCGAATGGTCCATGCCTGCCATCTTCGAATGGTCCATGCCAGCCATCTGCGAATGGTCCATGCCCGCCATCTGCGAATGGTCCATGCCCGCCATCTGCGAATGGTCCATACCTGCCATCTTCGAATGGTCCATGCCTGCCATCTGCGAATGATCCATACCTGCCATCTGCGAGTGGTCCATTCCAGCATGAGCGCCCATGGCCTCCATCCCGCGATCAGCGATCTGCCGTCGCTCAGGTACGGGCGCCACCATCCCGGGGCGGGGTGCCAACGTGGCTCGCGCGTAGCCACTGCGGTCCATGGCTTCGGCGAAGATGGTGTAGGCCTTGTCATCTTCCGGTGTCACCAGTACATCGTAGGCTTCCGCCACGGCAATACGGAACTCATCCACTTCTACCGGTTGCACTGGCTGTCCATCTGCCGCTACCACGGTCATCTTCAAGCCGGGAATGCGTAAATCGAAGTAGCTCATTGCCGAGCCATTGACGACACGCAGACGCACTGTTTCCCCGCGCTTGAATAGCGCGCTCCAGTTTTCTTCTGGTGAATGACCATTGAGAAGATACGTATAGGTACTGCCGGTGACATCGGCAATATCCCGTGAACTCATGCGCATCTCTGCCCACATGCTGCGCGACTCGATCGTGTCCACCCAACCACCCCGTCGTACATCCGCAAAGAAATCAGCGACGGTACGCTCCTGATAGTTGTAGTAGCCTTCCATGGTCTTGAGATTGCGAAATACGGACTTGGGGTCTTCGAATGTCCAGTCAGTCAGCAGCAGGACATGCTCACGATCATAGGTGAAGGCTTCCGGTGTTGCGGAGTCGATGATCAATGGACCTGCGTGGCCCTCCTGCTCCTGGAGGCCTGAATGACTGTGATACCAGTAGGTACCGCTCTGAGTGACAGGGAACCGATAGGTAAAGGTTTCGCCCGGTGCTATCCCTGCGAAGCTGATACCCGGCACACCGTCCATTTCCGGGGGAAGTATGATGCCATGCCAGTGAATGGAGGTTGGCTCATCGAGCAGGTTTGTCACTTTGATGACAGCATCCTGCCCTTCCTTCAAGCGCACCATGGGCCCGGGACTACTGCCATTGATGCTGATGGGACGAGCGAATTGCCCGGCAATGTCGATGTCTTCACGTCGAATGACAAGAGAGATCTCGGGCCCATGCTCAACCCCTTGGGAGTAACCTGATGTGCGCCCCCAGGGGTTGGCCCAGGCGGGTGCTACGCCTGACACCATTGCGCCCAGCCCCAGGGCAGAACCTCCCTTGAGCAACTGACGACGTGATACAGAAAATTCAGACGGTTTTGGTGCCATGGCCGTAGCTGCTCCCGAGTCATGAATGATGAGTCATGACATGGATGAAGCCACGGCAAGCTGAAACGAACCTGAATGGAGTGCCTATTTGCGGGTGGGCAGATGCACCTCGGCTCTCAATCCCCCTGCGGCTGCTGTTGAGTAGCTCACGCAACCAGCGTAATGCTTGACGAGATGCGCAAGAATGGAGAGCCCCAGCCCATACCCCGGGTGAGTTTCGTCCTGCCGCCACCCACGCTCGCCAAGATGGGCCAACTGTGCCTGCGGCACCCCCGGACCATCATCCTCGACGCAGAGCACGATCTGGTCTCTCTCTATCGTCAATCGGCATTGCACCTGATTGACAGACCACTTGCCCGCATTATCCAGCAATATGCCGAGCATTTCGGTGAAATCCTGTGTCTCGACATTCACCCAGCTATCCGCATGCTGATTAGATACGCCCAGACACTCCAGCAAGAAGGTACGCTGCGGATAGATCCCCTGGAACATCTCGATCAAGCGCTGGGCCTCTTCAACCGGGCGTGTTGTCTGACCGGCGCGCGGGCCAGCAATGCGGGCTCGCCTGAGCTCTGTCTCCAGCTGGGAATGAATCGTCTCTACACGTTGCAGCATCTTGCCACGACGTACCTCATTGATCGGTCGCTTGCCGCGCAGCACCTGTGCCAGTGCCGTCAGGGGTGTCTTGAGCGCATGGGACAGATTCGCCACAGACTCTCGTGAACGAGACAACCGACGATCAAACTCATCCAGCAGGGTGTTGAGCTGTGATACCAACGCATCAAGCTCGGAAGGGGCCTCAAGCACAATCCGCTTTCGGTGCCCGGACTGGAGTTCACTCAATTGATGACGCAGGACACTCAACGGCCTGAGCCCCCGCCTTACCGCCAGCAGATTGAGTGATATCAGAATTCCCCATAACAGGATGGCGCTGGCGGCAATCCACCAATGAACTCGGGTCAAGCCCTGCTCCACTGGCGAGAAATTCTCGGCAATCAGCAATTGCACCGCCTCCCCGCGGATATCGAAGACATGTCGATAGACCAACAGTGGCTGTTGCTGAAACTGATGCATGAACAACGCATCTCCCTTGCCCTCAAGCAAAGGGAGCAACTGCGTCGGCAAGGCAGGCAGCGAAGTACTGACCTTCTCCCCGACTCGCAACACATAGAAATGATGAAAGCTCAGGGACTCCTCACGCGCAGCCGCCATGAGCTGGGTAACAGGCCGCTCATCCTTCTTGAGCAAGGTGACGATATGCGATGCCTCATCCTTGAGACGCTCGCCAAGAAAGTCCTTCGCCAGCTCGTGGAGAAAGAAGCCATGCAGATACCAGGCAAACAGCACCACCGCGAGAGATGCTCCTCCCAGGCGGGTCAGCAGGCGAAAACGAAGGCTACGACGATCGATGTGAAACAAGCAGATACCCCTGTCCGCGGCGGGTCTGTATCAAGTCCTTGCCCAGGCGGCGGCGAAGGCGAGCGATATAGACTTCTACCAGATTGGGCGCCGCGGCGTCCTGCTCCAGGGCATATAGCTGATCCAGCAACTGTGCCTTGGAGTGCACTCTGTCTGGATGATGCATGAGGTAGCGCAACAGGCGGAATTCGGTGGCCGTCAAGCTCGCCCACTGCTCTCCATCGCAGCACACACGCTGCGCCTCTTCATCCAGCTGAATTCCGCTTACCTGAAGATACCCATGACTTGCCCCTTGGCGACGCCGAAGAAGCGCATGAAGACGTGCCAACAACTCTGCTTCATGAAATGGCTTGGTAAGGTAATCATCTGCCCCGCTGCGCAAACCGACGACCTTGTCTTCCCACGTGTCACGGGCCGTGAGAATCAGTATCGGAATATCCACCTGTCCTTGACGCCAGCGCTTGAGCAAATCCAACCCGGAGCCATCCGGTAGTCCCAGATCCAGAATGGCCAACGCGTACTGCTCGGTTGCCATGAAGGCCTGCGCATCATTCAAGTTCGAGGAGACATCCAACCGGTAGCCATTGTCCTCAAGCAGTTCGGCCAGGCTTTCCGCCAGCAGGTCATCATCTTCAAGCAACAACAGCTTCATGCCAGCTTTCTCCTGATCCACAAAACACCCACTGAACACTGCGGCATAGTGCTAAACCAACATGTCATGGTAAGCCTCACCATCCTATGGGGGAAAGCTGATCACTGGCTGAAAAGACAGCAACATATAATCTCACCACCACGTGAAGCCGCTCGAATCTCCCATGTGCTATTCAGCCAAGCACGCCTGGCTGGATAGCGCCTCCCCGTCACGGTAGCCTTGCACGCCTGTCAGGCAGGTCATGCGTCATGTCGGCTGCCTGACCCCCTATCCATCTTTATTGGCTATCTCCACAGGATGCCCGCAATGCTCGCCAGTCCCGCCGATATTCCCTACCTCGCAAGCCTGCTTGATGGCCTCGCGCAGTATTTCCCGCTCTCGCTGCCTATCGTCTGCGCGTTGCTGCTGCTTGCCCTGCTGACGTCAGCCATGTCTGCAGCTGTCGGGGTCGGCGGTGGCACCCTGCTGATCATGTTCATGGCGCAGTTGATGCCTGCCGCTGCCTTGATTCCGGTGCATGGCATGGTGCAGCTGGGTTCCAACGGCGGGCGCATGGCGATGACGTGGCGCCATATCGACATGCGCCGTCTGTTGGCCTTTCTGCCCGGTGTGGCGCTGGGTGCGCTGGTCGCGGCCTGGGTATTGATCCGCTTGCCTGAAGGGGTGCTGGAGCTTGCCATCGCGCTGTTCGTGCTGTTCACCTGCTGGGGGCCGGCACTGCCCAAGCGAGCTTTGAGCCGCACGGGCACCTTGATCGCCGGTGCCATCACGACTTTCCTTTCGAGTCTGATCGGTGCCAGCGGCCCACTGGTCGCGAGCTTCATCAAGCAAGGCGGCGGCGAGCGTCACGCCAAGGTGGCGACCTTCGCGGCCTGCATGGTCGCGCAGCACCTCACCAAAGCCTTCATCTTCGGCATGGCAGGGTTTCTCTTCCATGAGTGGTTGCCCCTGATCGTGCTGATGATCGGCGCGGGCCTGATCGGCACCCGCCTCGGACTGCGCTTTCTGGATCGCGTCTCCAACCGGCATTTCGATGGCCTGTTCAAATGGGCGCTGTCGTTGCTGGCGCTCAGGCTTGCCTGGCTGGGTAGCGCTTCTCTGATCAGTCATTGATCCGCCGCCAGCCACGCCCTGATCCGCTTCTCGCACATGGGACATCTGGCGGTTGCGCTGTTGATCATCACCGGTGCGCTGATGATCACAGCTTGCACCCCTGTCCTCTAGACAGGGATGCCCCGGGTATCACGCTCAGCTGGTCTTGTTGCCTGTTCCGCCCATCATGACGCGTCAGCATTACCTACCATCAAAAGCGCCCCGCTCAGGCATCAGGCTGAGCGGGGCGTTGCTTGTCATGCGTCAACTACAGATAAGAGACATCAGAACGGATATTGGCGGGGCTCAACCTGCAGGCTGACCCACTGGTCGGTGGTGAATTCCTCAAGCACCCAGTCGCCATTGAAGCGCCCCAGGCCGGAGTTCTTCTCGCCACCGAAGGGCGCGCGCGGGTCATCGTTCACTGGCATGTCATTGACGTGCACCATGCCAGCCTCGACCTGGCGCGCGAAGCGCTCGCCACGTGCGATATCCGCGGTGAAGACGGACGCCGAGAGGCCATATTCGGTGCCATTGGCAAGCTCCAGCGCATGCGCTTCGTCACGGGCTTTCTGGATGCCGACCAGCGGACCGAAGATCTCGTTGCGCGCCAGACTCATGTCATTGGTGACCTCGGTGAACACATGCGGCGGCACCAGCTGACCCTGCGTCTCGCCCTCAAGCATCACCTGGGCGCCCTCGCCCTTGGCCGTCTCGATCATCTCGAGTAGACCATCACGCTGCTTGGCATTGATGATCGGCCCGATGACGGTATCGTCCTGTGCGGGATCGCCGACCTTGAGTGCACGGGCACGCGCCACGAAGCGATCGACAAAGGCGTCATGGACCGACTCATCGACGATGATGCGGTTGATGGCCATGCAGATCTGCCCCTGATGGAGGAACTTGCCGACCAGAGCGGCGTCCACCGCCTGCTCGATATCCGCATCATCCAGCACCACGCAGGGACTGTTACCACCCAGTTCCAGGGCAACGTGCTTGAGATGATCACCACCGACGGCGCGCTCGCCGATGCCCTTGCCCACCTGGGTGGAACCGGTGAAGGAGATCAGCCGCGGCACCTCGTGATCCACGAAGGCATCGCCGATCTCGCTGCCGGAACCGACCACCACGCTCAAGACGCCGGCAGGCAGGCCCGCCTCCTCGAACAATCTGGCCAGCAGCAGGCCACCGGTCAGCGGCGTGTCACTCGCCGGCTTGATGACGACGCTGTTGCCAAGCGCCAATGCCGGTGCCAGGGAACGCTGGGTCAGATGCAGCGGGAAATTCCACGGGCTGATGATGCCGATGACACCCAGCGGCTTGCGAAAGACACGGCTCTCCTTGCCCGGCACCTGAGCCTCCATCGCCATTCCGGCCACGCGGTTGGCCATCGCGGCAGATTCCAGCGTGATCGCGCGAGCCGCGGCCAGTTCCGCCTGCGCCTTGATGCGAGTACTGCCGGACTCACGAATCAACCAGCCGAGCAGCTCCTCGCGTCGCTCGTCCATCAGCTCCACCGCCTTGTGCATCACGCCCGCGCGCTCGCTTGCCGGCGTCTGGGCCCAGTCAGGCTGGACATCGCGCGCCTTGCGATAGCTGGCGTCGAGATCCTCGGCGTTGGCCATGGAAATCGAGAGCAGCGAGCTCTGATCGAAGGGGTCCAACACCTCAAGCGTCTTGCCGGCTCGTCCGGCACGCCATTCACCGGCGAGAGGTAGCTGCTCCAGGTTCTGGTAATCGCGAGGCATGAGTCTCTCCGTGCTATGGGGTTACAGGAGACATGGCGATAGTGTGGCAAAACCCAACCACCGCAACTCAGCTATGCCAGAATGGCACCGCCAGCGAAGAGCATCCCCCTACCGAAACCGAATGAGAGTCAAAGGATGAGCCCTGAAGACCTGCAGAAACTGACGACCCGCCAGATGCCCTATGGCAAGTATGCCGGACGCCTGATTGCCGACCTGCCCGGGGATTATCTGGGCTGGTTTGCGCGCAAGGGATTCCCGCAGGGCGAGATCGGTCGCCTGCTCGCGCTGATGCACGAGATTGATCACAACGGGTTGAATGCGCTGCTGGAGCCGTTGAGAAAACGCTAAAGCCAAAGAGAATTATGCTGTCGATTAAGTTGATTTAAATATACCTGCGAGCAACCAAAATATATGATGGTCTTTGCATGCTCCTAACTTCATGCCCACCATTTCTGAGGCAATCATGACACGCACACTAATAACAACTGTACTCATGCTTACCATTACAGGTTGCTCTACTACGCCAATTTCATCATTAGATGCCGACCCCGTCCCTCCTGAACGAATCTATGCACACAATCAACCTTTACAGGAGGAGCATGGGACATTGACTCTGACCCGTGATAGTGGGCTGTTAGGCAGCGCTTGCGGGATCATTGTAAAAATCAATGGAGTTCTAACCGCCAAGCTTGACCCTGCAGAAACTGTCTCGCTGGATCTTACTCCGGGTACATATATCGTCAGCGCTTCAGCGGATCAAGGGCTTTGTGAGACTGGAGTAAAAGAAGTGAAAGACACCATTACTCCCAATACAACAATACGCTATAGAATGGGGTATGACCCAAGCGGAACACTGGGGCTTTTCCCGACAATGTATTGACCAAAATCACGACAGGCGGCCGCTGGCCTCCAGTTGATCGAACATGTCGTGCAGCGTCGCCTCGAGGGGCCGGTAGATCAGACCCAGCTGCTCGCGGCTGCGGGTATTGTCGAAGATGAAGGGATGGCCCACGTTGCGCGCGACGACCTTGCGGGTCACGGCCTTGTTGGCCAGCGGACCCGCCAGCCACACCAGCCATTTGGGCAGCTGGCGAGTGGGAATCGCGTACTGCGGGCCGGCGTGACGGCGCAAGGCCCGCCCCAGCTCAATGAAGCTTGAGGAATGTCCAGCGACCAGGTGACGCCCATTGGCCGTGGGCAGAAATCCCGCCGCCAGATGCGCCTCGGCCACATCCCGCACATCCACCACGCCCATGCCGTAATCCGGTGCGCCTATCCTGAGCGTGCCATCGCATAGCTGCGTCATCAGGCTGAAGGATTCGCCGCGCGTGTCATCGCTGATCGCGGGGCCGAGCACCAGCGAGGGGTTGATCACCACCAGCCGCCAGCGCGACTGCCGCTCGGCGATCTGCCAGGCGGCCTGTTCCGCCAGCGTCTTGGAATGGGAATAGGCCTGATGCTCAAGCGACGCCGTGGTATTCCAGACACTCTCGTCGAAACAGCCGCGCGGGGTGTCTTGCGCATCGGCATTGTCGCTGTAGATGGCGGCACAGCTGCTGGTCAGCACCACCCGTTCGACACTGGCCTGACGATTGGCCTCTTCCAGCACATTGCGCGTGCCCTCCACTGCCGGGCGCACCAGATCGCGCTCGGGGTCCAGGACACTGACCACGAAGGGCGAGGCGGTATGAAAGACCACCCCACAGCCTGCCATCGCCTGAGCGTAGGAACCCGGTTTGAGCAGATCGCTGGCGAAGACACGTAGCTCCCCCGGCAAGCGCTCGCCCAGCGCCATGAGCGCCGCCAGACGTTCGCTATTGCCGGGATCGCGCACGGCGGCATGCACCGTCAGGCCTTCTTCCAGCAAGCGACGAATCAGCTGCCCCGCCACATAGCCGGTCGCGCCGGTCACCAGTACCGGACGCGATCGCTCCAGCCCTGCCAACAAGGCTTGCGTAGACGCATTGAGCGGCATGGACGACTCCCGGAATGCAGTAATTGGCGATCTGACGGCATAGTGTGCGCGGCAATGGCGTCAGGCAGACAGCTTGACGAACCAGGTCCACAGGCCGCCCAGAATCAGCGACTCGGCGGCGAAGCGGAACAGATGGCGCATCTCGATGCCATCCAGCATCAGCCCCATCAGACGGGCCGTCATGATGCCAGCGATACCTGCCACCGCGAGCGTCACCAGCACCGGCAACACACCCAGGCCGATCGGCGGATACATCAGCAGATACCCCACCGCGATGACCCAGCCCCAACAAATGCGCCGCGAGATCGCCGCGCCGGTCTCCTTCGGCACGGTCTGCGGCGTGTCGCTCGGGCCCTTGAAGCGGTTGACCAGCTCCGGCACTGCCGCCAGCAGTACCCCTGCTGTCAGCACGAAGCCGCCCAGAATCTGCAATACCATCATCATCGTGCCATCTTCCCTTGTCCGGTAATCAATGGCGCACATGCTACCAATACTGCCGGGCAAATGCCTGACCGGAATGCACGCCCCGGCAAACAATCGAGCCTGGCCAAGGGCTCAAAGCTCGCCTTCGTAGCCGAGCATCTTCCCATCTGCAGCACGCTGATCTATCATCGGACCATCGTCATTTCGACAAGTCTCGACATATGGACAGATCAAATGAATGACTCCGACAGCCTGCCAGACCCGCAGGCCACGCTGGACACCTTCGCGGCGCTGTCCCAGGCCACGCGTCTGGACACGTTTCGCCTGCTGGTCCGCCATGAGCCACAAGGCCTGCCTGCCGGCGAGATCGCCCGTCGTCTCGAGGTGCCGCACAACACACTCTCGACCCATCTGGGCGTATTGAGCCGCGCGGGGCTGATCCACTCCCAGCGCGAAGGCCGCTCGCTGATCTACCGCGCCAACCTCGAGCACATGCTCGCCACCGTGCAGTTTCTGGTACGTGACTGCTGCGCGGGCTCCTCGGTGGTCTGCGACCCACTGCTGGCCTCGCTCACCGTGCCCGACTGCAGCGCCTCTTCTACCCCCTGTGCTTCTCAGGAGCCTGGCAACGATGACTGATTCCGTCCGTTCTTCCGGCAAGATCACGATGTATCACAACCCGGCCTGCGGTACGTCACGCAATGTGCTGGCCATGCTCAAGGCCTCCGGCGAGACACCGGAGGTGATCGAGTATCTGGTCACCCCGCCGACGCGCGAGACGCTGGAATCCCTGATTGCCGCCATGGGGGGCGGTCCGCGCCCGCTGCTGCGCCGCAAGGGCACGCCCTATGACGAGCTCAATCTGGATGACCCGGCCTTGAGCGATGCGGCGTTGATCGACGCCATGATGGCCCACCCGATCCTGATCAATCGCCCCATCGTGGTCACGCCGCAGGCCACGCGTCTGTGCCGCCCGTCGGAGGCGGTACTGGAGCTGCTGGACAACCCGGTCGCGCAATACACCAAGGAAGACGGCGACGTCGTCCACGCCCCCAGGACCTGAACCATGAACGCACACACTCCCGACACGTCTCACCTGCCCACAGGCGACACCATGACCAATGAACTCATGACCGATGAGATGAAAGCGGCACTCGCCGACCTGCCCAATATCGATGCCGAGCACTGGCGACCGCTGGAGATCGATCGCCTGGTCGGACCGGATGCCCCGCGTCATGCACCGCGCATTCTGGTGCTGTACGGCTCCCTGCGTGAGCGTTCCTTCTCGCGCTTTGCCGCCGAGGAAGCGGCGCGCCTGCTGCGCGCCTTCGGTGCCGAGGTGCGCCTTTACTCGCCAGCTGGCCTGCCACTGCCGGATGACTGCGAGGCCGATCACCCCAAGGTGCAGGAGCTGCGCGAGCTGGCCCAGTGGTCCGAGGGCATGCTGTGGGCAAGCCCGGAGCGCCACGGCGCGATGACCTCGATCATGAAGGCACAGATCGACTGGATTCCCCTGTCACTGGGCGGCGTGCGCCCCACCCAGGGCAAGACGCTGGCCATCCTGCAGGTCAGTGGCGGCAGCCAGAGCTTCAACAGCGTCAACCAGATGCGCATTCTGGGCCGCTGGATGCGCATGCTGACCATCCCCAACCAGTCATCCGTGCCCAAGGCCTTCAATGAATTCGACGAGCATGGCCGCATGCGCCTGTCGCCGCTGTATCTGCGCATCGTCGATGTCTGTGAAGAGCTGATGAAGTTCACCTGGATGAACCGCGACCGCAGCGCCTATCTGACCGAGCGCTACTCGGAGCGTGTCGAGAGCCCCGAAGAGGTCTCCCGTCGCGTCAACCAGAGCACGATCTGACGCAATCCGCGGTCGCACACGCGGCTTCTCACTTACTCTTCACCCTCGACAAGGAGACGTCATGCTTGCCTTGGCAATCTTCGCCATCACGCTGGCACTGGTGATCTGGCAGCCACGCGGGCTGGGCATCGGCACCAGCGCCCTCGGCGGCGCCGTGGTCGCGCTGGCCTGCGGCGTGGTCAATCTGCCGGATGTGCTGGTGGTCTGGGACATCGTCTGGGACGCCACCTTCACCTTCGTGGCGCTGATCATCATCTCGCTGATCCTCGATGAGGCGGGCTTCTTCAGCTGGGCCGCACTGCATGTCGCACGCTGGGGCGGCGGCAACGGACGCAAGCTGTTTCCGCTCATCGTGCTGCTGGGCGCGGTGATCGCGGCCTTCTTCGCCAATGATGGCGCGGCCCTGCTGCTGACGCCGATCGTGATCGCGATTCTGGTGCGCCTGGAGTTCTCGGCGGCGGCCTCACTGGCCTTCATCATCGCCACCGGCTTCGTGGCCGACTCCACCAGCCTGCCGCTGGTGATCTCGAATCTGGTCAACATCGTCAGTGCCAACTACTTCGACATCTCCTTCACGCATTACGCCGCCGTGATGGTGCCGGTCGATCTGATCGCGCTGGCCGCCACGCTGATCGTGCTATGGCTGATGTTCCGCAAGGAGCTGCCCTCGCACTACGCGCTGGAGAAGCTCGAGGCACCGTCGAGCGCCATCAAGGACCCTCAGGTATTCCGCGCAGCCTTCCCGCTGCTGGGGGTGCTGCTGGTGTCCTACTTCGTGACCGCACCGCTGGGCATTCCGCTCGCCGTCGTCACCGGCAGCGCCGCGCTGATACTGCTGGCCATCGCCGGGCGCTGGCTGGGCAGCGGTGATGCCGTGATCGAACTCGGCCCGGTGCTGCGCGGTGCGCCGTGGCAGATCGTGCTGTTCTCGGTGGGCATGTATCTGGTGGTCTACGGGCTGGGCAATGCCGGCCTGACCGATCACGCCAGCGACATCCTCGCCTGGCTTGCCAGTCAGGGCGAGCTGGTCGCCACCCTCGGCACCGGCGTGCTGGCCGCCGTCACCGCCTCGGTGATGAACAACATGCCGGCCACGCTGATCGGCGCGCTGGCCATCGACCACCTCACCGCGCAGCAGGTCAGTGACGCGACGCGTGAGCTGATGGTCTACGCCAACGTGATCGGCAATGATCTGGGGCCCAAGTTCACCCCGATCGGCAGTCTCGCCACACTGCTGTGGCTGCATGTGCTCGATCAGAAAGGCCATCACATCAGCTGGGGACAGTACATGAAGGTCGGCCTGGTGCTGACGCCGCCGGTGCTGGTCGCCACCCTGCTCGGCCTGTGGGCCTGGCTGGGCGTACTCAATGGCTGAGAGGCCGCCATCTCCTGGCCAAGGGCCATGGCTCATGGCCGTCATGACATGAGCACTTGCACAAGAAAGCCCCGCCGAATCCCGGCGGGGCTTTTGCGTTGCGTGCGCCATTGACTGGCAGTGAGATGCCCGCCGTCAGGGCTGGCGGCGGCTGACGATGACCCCGCTGTCGGCCGCTTCTCCCTCGGCGGCGATCTCCGCGCGCATCCAGTCGCAGAATTGCTGCACATGTCTGGCTGGCTGCGGGTGATGGAACAGCCAATAGGCACGCTGGGGATTGGCGGCCATCTCGAACAGGCATTCCAGGGTGCCGTCCTCAAGCTCCTTGCGGATCAGGCGTGGCGGACACAGCGCGACCCCCTGCCCCGCGACCACCGCAGCACTCAGCAGACTGAAATCCTGATAGAGATCGCCCTTGTCGAGCTGGGAGGGATACAGCCCGCAGTTGTTGAACCAGTCATGCCAGGGCTGGCGCGACTGATCGTGGATCAGCTCCAGCTTCAACAGGTCCGCCGGCTGGGTCGGGCGGCGGTGATGCTCCAGATACAGCGGACTGGCCACCGGCTGAGTGGCCCCCGAGAACAAGCGGAACGCCTGTGATGCCTTGTCCGGGAGTTCGTCCTGCCAGGTGATCATCACATCGACCTCCGGCAGCAGCCCACGCGCACTGATGCCGGCATATTGCAGGCTGACCGCGATATCGGGGCATTGCTCGCGAAAGCTGTTGAGCCGCGGAATCAGCCAGCGCACCGCCACCGAGGGAAGACAGCTGACGCGCAGCTGGCGCCGCTGATGCACGCCTTGTGGGTCGACCTCGAATTCGGCCACCGACTGCTCGATTCTGGCAAAGCCGGCCTGCAGGCCATCGGCCAGTCGGCGTCCGGCGTGTGACAGCACCACGCCGCGTCCGGCCCGCTCCAGCAGACTGACCTCCAGCGTGGCCTCCAGGCGGCGTATCTGGTGACTCACCGCCGACTGGGTGATGTTGAGCTCATCCGCAGCCGCGGTGATGCTTCCCAGGCGTGACACGACCTCGAAGGCATTGAGCGATGACAGACTGGGTCGCATGGGATGTCCTTGATGACTGGCCTGGCCGGGGGCCAGAAACCGGGTGCTGGGTGCCTGTGCCAAGCGCTGGGCTGAGTGCTGAGCTGAGCGCTTGCGAGAGCGCCCTGATGGAAGAAAGGCGTCAACCAGCATATGACGGCAACCCATGATATTGAGTCATAGATTAAACGAAAAATGGTCAGTTTTCTGCAATCCACCTCATGGCTAAGGTGAAGGTGTCAGTGATATTGCCAGCTCCCCGCTGCTTGTTCCGCGCAAGCCTGCTGCAACACGACACCACTGGTGAACAATAACAAGACGCCTCGGCGTCACCATGAGGTCTCCTAGGATGAACTTACCTGTCCTGCTGTCGTTCGGGCTCTATCTGCTGCTGATGCTGGGCATCGGCATCTACTTCTATCGCATCACCCACAATCTGTCGGATTACATACTCGGGGGACGCGGCTTGCCGCCAAGCGTCGCGGCCTTGAGTGCCGGCGCCTCCGATCTCAGCGGCTGGGCCCTGATGGGCCTGCCCGGCGCCATCTTCAGTGGTGGCCTCTCACAAGCCTGGATCGCGGTCTGGACCCTGGTCGGCGTCTACCTGAACTGGACCCTGGTCGCCGAGCGACTGCGCGTGTTCACCGAAGCGGCCGGCAATGCGCTGACGGTGCCGGATTATCTGGAAGCGCGTTTCGAAGACCGCTCACGCGTGCTGCGTACCCTGTCTTCCGTGGTCATGCTGGTGTTCTTCACCTTCTATGTCTCGGCAGGTCTGGTCGGTGGTGCCGTGCTGTTCGAAGGGCTCTTCGACATCGATTACCGCGTCGCACTGTGGTTGGGCGCGCTGGTCATCGTCGGCTATACCTTCCTCGGTGGCTTCCTCGCCGCTTCATGGACCGACCTCATCCAGGGCCTGATGATGGCCGCCTCGCTGTGTGCCGTGGCTGCCATGACGGCGGTGGCGCTGTTCGGCGATGGCGCAGCCGCCTCGGCAGCGGCGCAGGATGTCGCCCCCATCGGTGGCCTGATGGAAGGCGTGACCTTCCTGGGCATGCTGTCGCTGGCCGGCTGGGCGATCGGCTACTGTGGCCAGCCACACGTCGTGGTGCGTTTCATGGCCGTGCGCAAGCGTGAAGATATCAAGGTGTCGCGGCGTATCGCCCTGCTGTGGTCCGCCATCACCATGGCGGCTGCAGTATCAGTGGGCGTGCTGGGTTACTACTGGTTCGGCGGTGAGCTGGGTGGCGGTCTCACGGACAGCGAGCGTGTCTTCATCTCCCTGAGCCAGATCATGCTCAACCCCTGGGTGGCAGGCTTCATTCTGGCCGGCGTCCTGGCCGCGATCATGAGTACCGTCGATTCCCAGCTGCTGGTCTGCTCCAGCGCGATCGCCGAAGACATCTACCGTGGCCTGATTCGCCCCAAGGCAACGCAGAAGGAGCTGGTCTGGCTGAGCCGTGCCAGCGTGATCGGCATCGCACTGCTCGCCACCGTGATGGGCAGCGAGCGTGACAGCAGCATCCTGGGCCTGGTGTCCTACGCCTGGGGTGGCTTCGGCGCCGCCTTCGGTCCCGTCATCCTGCTGTCACTGTTCTGGCGTGGCATGACCCGCAATGGCGCCATCGCCGGCCTGCTGGTCGGTGCCCTCACCGTCGCGATCTGGAAGCCGCTGAGCGGCGGCCCGCTGGAGATATTCGACATGTTCGAGGTCGTGCCAGGCTTCCTGTTCGCCCTGATCGCCGTCGTCATCGTCAGCCGCATGAACGCAGAACCTGCCGCCAGCGCCTGCTTCGACCGCCTGATGAAGCACTGGCGCCGCGAACAGGCCTGACCCCGCGCAGGGGGACCGAGAACCTCCCCCTGCGCCCTGCAGATACCGCCACTGCCGGCCATGACACTTGCCGGCAGTGCACGAAAGCCCCCAGCCGGGCAGCGAATTCCAGGCAGTCCGGCCTGGTCATCAGATCCAATTTCGATTTACGAGGAGTCCTGTCATGAGTGATGTACCTGCCGCCTATCAAGCCAGCAAGGGTTCGATTCTGGACGTCGATCGCGACTTCTACGACAGCCTCACCGAAGGCAAGGCCGAGCGCACCCTGGTCGCGACCCACACCGTGCCGCTGCGCGATGGCCTGGCGTGGGAAGTGCCGGCGGGCCACGTGCTGCGCATCAAGATCACCGAGGGTTCACAGGTCGGCGATTTCAACATGTGGAACCTGCACAACCCGCGTGAGCGCATGTGGGCATCTCGCACCCGCCAGCTGCAGCGCGCGCATGTCAGCACCTATGATCGCCTGTGGTCCACATTGCCCTACCTGCGCCCGATGGCGACCATCATCGATGACACCCTCGCCGACTATGGCGTCGATGCAGAAGGCGGTCGCGTGCATGATCTGCTGGGTACGCGCTGCGACCCCTACGTCAATCGCCTGCTGACCGGCGAGGACTTCGATCACCACTGCCATTCCAATCTGGTCCGCGCAGTGGAGCCCTGGGGCCTGACCGAATTCGATATCCACGATGTGCTCAACATCTTCCAGTGCACCGGCCTCAACAATGAAGACAAGTACTTCATGAAGGCCTGCCCGGCACGCAAGGGCGATTACCTGGAGTTCTTCGCCGAGACGGATCTGCTGTGCGCGATGTCCTGCTGCCCGGGTGGCGATCTGTCAGTGGACCTGTGGGGCCCTGATGCGCGTGACCCGCTCGAGACCTGCAACCCGCTTGGTGTCGAGATCTACCGGCTGGAAGGCGACGTGCTCGCAGGCTGGGAGTCGCCCAAGGTCGCGGCTTACGCCGGCAATCACGGCCGCCAGCACCCCACCACCGATTGGGCCGCCATCAAGCGTGAGCGCTGCTGCTGATGCGGCTTTTGACACGCTGATCGCCTTTATCGGGTACTGATGTAACAAAGCCCCCTGCCGACACTCTCGACAGGGGGCTTTGCCTTTCATGTACGGACATCGCCGCCTCACCCTCGGCTTGTCTGCTCATACAAACGGCGATGTTCGGCATGCAGCGATGTCCACAGCGGCGCCATGCGGGCAATCAGGCGAGGATCAAACTGCTTGCCGGATTCCTCGCTGAACAATCCGACCAGACGCTTCAACGACCAGCCCGGCTTGTAGGCGCGCGGCGAGGCCAGAGCATCGAAGACATCCATCATCGCGGCCACCTGACAATGCAGTGGCAAGGCACCCCCGGCGGATCCGGCAGGATACCCTTGGCCATTCCAGCCCTCGTGGTGGGTGATCGCCACCAGGCTGGCCAACGCTCTCAGGGGGCCGCGCAGCGTAAACAGCAGACGCCCGCCGTGACTGGCATGATCGCGCATCGTGACGCGCTCCTCATCACTGAGCGCACGCGGGGCATTCAAAAGCTCCGTCGAGATACCGACCTTGCCGATATCATGCAGCAAGGCTGCGCTATGCAGGTCATGCAGTGGCACCTTGCGCTGATCGGACGGCAACAGCCTTGCGTAGAGAAATACCGTCAGCCCCGCCACCCGCCAGGAATGCGCCAGGGTATCGCCATGATGACGATGAAGGAGGCGCGCCAGGGCCAGGACCCCGGGTTCGAGCGTCTTCGCCCCGGGGGGCGGCTTGAAGAGGTAATCCGGCAAGCAGGCATCACCGGCGGGCGCGAATCGCGTCGCGCACAGGGCATTTTTCATGGGGGCTCCCTGTTCAATCTGCCTATCAAGGGTCGTGAGTCATCAGGGGGCTCATGATCGATGCGCAAGATAGGGTCGCATCAGCCCAGAATGACGAACGCCTATTTGTCGTTCGTTTTTTAGATTTGTGTTTTACATCCGTCTCGCAAGCTCGGGCCTTCATATCCGTTTTGAAGACCAGCTCTTCCAAGACCCTGCACTTGCTAAAAAGGGCTTGCTAAAAAGGACTTGATAGACAGCACTTGATAGAAAGCACGTGATAAAAGGTACTTGGTGAATATTAGGCGATAATAATGACGTGCCTCAATGTTTTGGGTATCCGGATTAAGTGGTTGATACCTTCAAATCAAAGGAGTGAGCCTAACCGCTTACCAACCGGATTATTTGATTGATTAGATATGTAATCCTGTCGCTCTGACAAGGTGGGGAGACCCACACTCCATCACAAAGGAAGCGCCCGGCTTTGAATCACGTTTCTCATGACCAACGTAGACGTCAGGCGCTGGACGTTGGGTAGTGCGGAGAGCTGCTCGTCGTAGAGCCGCTGGAATGCCATCAGATCCCGGGTGATGACCTGCAGAAGATAGTCTGGATCACCGAAGAGCCGTTGCGCTTCGACGATTTGAGGGATCGTTTCCAGAGCGCTTTCGAATGCACTGACGGCATTCCTATCGCCCTCGCGAAGAGTCACGAATACCATGGCGGAAAATTCCAGGCCCAGAGTATTGGCATTGAGCTCTGCTCGATAGCCGAGTATCACGCCGGACTGCTCTAGGGCACGCACCCGGCGGTGGCATGGGGAGAGGCTGAGGCCTACCCGCTCGGCCAGATCGGTGAGGGACTGGCGCCCGTCACGCTGCAACTCAGCAAGAATCTTTCTGCCAACAGGATTCACGCGGAATAATTTCCTCAAGGATGGTCAAGATTGGGTGATATTTAAGAGCACATTCTAGCAATACTCCATTATTCTTGCGCTGAATTTCAAGGTTGCTTACCCACGTAACCATCGGACTCTGTGAGGCCCCTCCATGAGCATCAGCGCTTTCGCCGCCTTCTGGGCGGTATCGCTTCTTTTTGTGATCACCCCAGGCATGGACTGGGCCTATGCGATCTCAGCGGGCTCTGTGGGACGTGTCGTCGTGCCCGCCGTGGGGGGGCTGCTGATCGGGCACCTGATCGCGACGATTCTGGTAGCGGCAGGCGTGGGGGGGGCTTATTGCCAGTCAGCCTATTGCCCTAATGGCGCTGACGGTGGCGGGTGCAAGCTATCTCATGTGGCTGGGTATCAGAACCTTTACTCGGCCAGCCGTTCCGCAGGCCGGCATGGCGCAGCAATCCACTTCTTGGGCACGCTGGGCCTTCAAGGGCGCCTGCGTCAGTGGCCTGAATCCAAAGGTCACCCTGCTCTTCCTGGCGCTGCTACCGCAATTCGTCGATCCATCTGCTTTATGGCCGGTGCCCCTGCAGATTGTGGCACTGGGGCTGGTCCACATCATCAGCAGCGGCATCGTCTACCTGCTGGTTGGGCACTGCTCGCAGGCCGTTCTCAAGACTTGGCCGGTCGCTGCCGCGCTCGTCAGTCGCGCCTCGGGCGCGGCTATGGTGGCCATCGCTATGCTACTACTCGCTGATCAGTTTCTCCCCCGGTAGTGTTTTCTTTCTGAGCTAACCATGCTGAGTAATTAGCCATAGCCGCACCTGAGCCAATGGCTTGCTCAACAATTTGTTTACCTAAGGTGCTAGGGAGCATTCTCTTGCCTCCTTATATCAACAAATTGTTGATAACATGCAAGAGGCGTGGTACCGTTTAAACAAATGTTGTAAACGGAAAGGTTGGTTGGCCTATGACGTCATTTGATGACGATTCGCTGTACGAAGAGCGAGTGCTTCAGCTCCTCGCAGGGACCGTACGCGCCGTCGGCAGTGTGCTAGCCGACAACGCAGAAATAGTCTTACACGATCTGAGAAGTCCTAAGTACTCGATCGCCGAGATCGTGAACGCCCACGTGACAGGGAGGAAGCAGGGCGACTCCGTTCTCGCAGGGACAAGGACTGACAAAGCTTTCATCAACGCGCTAGAAGAGAGCCAGGAACTGGTCTCATATATGCTGGACTACCCAACGTTCTCTCGTGACGGTAACCCGCTGCGTAGCAGCACTGCCTTCTACCATGACAGAAAGGGTAAAGCCTTTGCGGCTCTCTGCATCAACGTGGATAACGCCGGGATCAAAAGCGCCATCAGTGTCCTGCAGGGGTTGGTCGGCGCATCGGTGCCAAAACGGGATGAACCACAGCGCCTAAGCGTTTCTGCGACCGAGCCAGCACGCGACAACATCGAAGACCTGATGCGCGACATCATCAATACGGCTACTGCGCTCAACCCAGGCAATAGCCGGGCGGAAACCAAGAAGGCTAACCTTCTTGCAGTGCAGCAGATGCAGGAGAAAGGGATTTTTCTCATCAAGGGTGGTGTGGAAAAAGCGGCGGGCGCCCTCGGTGTGACCCGCTACACCATCTACAACTATTTGGACGAGCTGAAAAACGCAGACAGTTGAAAGCCGAAACGCTGCCCGACGCACGGCACGAAGGTCCGCCGGCTGAACCTTGCTCTTACCGAGCTTGAAGCAGAGACACTGGCCTGACGAATCCCCCTGATTTACGGAGTTGACACCAAGCATGTCCTTGAGCATCAGAACCCCTCTTCTAGAATCCCTCCCTTTGAGTCAACTCAATGGCACGAAGGTATGGATGAAAATGGAAGCCATGCAGCCCTCCGGTTCCTTCAAAATCCGGGGAATCGGCCATGCCTGTGAGCAGCATTATGCCTGTGGCGCCCAGCGTTTCATCTCGTCTTCGGGCGGAAACGCGGGGCTGGCAGTGGCCTATGCCGGTCGCAGACTCGGCGTGCCGGTAGTGGTGGTTGTCCCGGAAACAACCTCTGAAAGGGCCAGGCTCCTGCTGGAGTTGGAAGGAGCGCAAGTCTTTGTCCACGGCAAGTCCTGGTTCGAAGCTAACGAGCTCGCACTTTCGATGCAGACACCTCGTGACGCATTCCTGCATCCGTTCGACGACCCTCTTCTCTGGCATGGCCATGCTTCGATGATCGACGAAGTGGTAGCCGAGGGAGTGTGCCCGGATGGGGTGATTCTCTCTGTGGGTGGTGGTGGTCTGCTAGCCGGTGTGGTTGAAGGTATGCGGCGCAACGGCCTGGACGACGTACCTATCTATGCGGCTGAAACCGAAGGTATGGCTTCGTTCAATGCCTCGATCAAGGCGGGCCAGCTGACTGAGTTAACAGAGATTTCCGGCGTGGCGACTTCCCTTGGGGCCCGCCAAGTATGCCAGCGCGCGTTTGAACTGGCACAGGAACGGCCGGTCGTGCCGGTCCAAGTCACCGACCATGAAGCCGTCGATTCCTGCCTAGCCTTCCTCAATGATCATCGCATGCTCGTTGAGCCTGCCTGCGGCGCCTCTTTGGCACTGCTCTATGGCAAGAAGGTCCCTATCAGTGACCTCGGTAACGTGTTGGTCATTGTGTGCGGGGGCTCCACGGCAACCGTTGAATCCCTGACTCGCTTCAGCGGCTGATTAATCCAGTTGTAACCAACCCTAATTAGGCGCTGGTAGAGCGCACCACACCAAGGATTCCTCCTAGGCGAAAGTCTCTCCACCCGTGCCGTTTTACTTCCGTTGTGAGACACGTCATTTCGTACACACCCTGTAGCTGTTTGAAAATCAATCAGTACAACGAGGCTCGCCTTGGGCAAGATAGGAAATGAAAAGGAGTTGCGTGACTAGCCTCCCCGACAACATTCTGCACCTGCCGGAATACCATATTCTGGACACTAAGGTGGAAGAGCATGATTATCACTTCCAAGTCGAAGCTCCAGAGCCTAAAGATTGCAAGGAATGCGGCGTTGAAGGCGAGCTCGTCCGCTTCGGTAAGCGCGATGTCGCCTACCGAGACCTTCCCATCCATGGCAAGCGGGTCACCCTCTGGGTGGTGCGTCGTCGGTATACGTGCCGCGCTTGTGGCAAGACGTTTCGGCCTGACCTCCCCGATATGGTCGATGATCGTCGCATGACTCAGCGTCTGTACACCCATGTCGAGAAAGAGGCATTCAATCATCCCTATGCTTACGTGGCCGATACCACTGGGCTCGACGAGAAGACCGTCCGCGAGATCTTCAGGAAGAAGGCCGAGTTCTTGGGTCGCTGGCATCGCTTCGAGACGCCCCGCTGCTTGGGTATCGACGAGCTGTATCTGAACCGTCGCTACCGCTGCATCCTGACCAACCTAGAGGAGCGCACCCTGCTGGACCTGCTGCCCGGTCGCCAACAGGACGCGGTGACAAGACGCCTCATGAACATGACCGACCGCCACCAGGTGGAGATAGTCAGCATGGACATGTGGAAGCCCTACCGCCACGCCGTTCGGGCGGTGTTGCCACAGGCCTGCATCGTGGTCGACAAGTTCCATGTCATGCGTATGGCCAATGAAGCTCTGGAGAAGGTCCGCAAAGGCCTCAGGAAGAGGCTGACGGCCAACCAGCGGCGAACCCTCAAGGGGGACCGGAAGATCCTGTTGAAGCGCGCTTATGACGTCTCAGACCGAGAACGACTCATCATGGAGACCTGGACAGGAGCCTTCCCCAGCTTCTGGCGGCCTATGAGTACAAGGAGCGTTTCTTCCACATCTGGGACTGCGCTAACCGGCGTGATGCCGATGAGGCGCTGGCTGCCTGGATTGACGACATCCCTCGGGGGCAGAAGGAGGTCTGGAAGGATCTCGTCAGCGCCGTCAGTGGCTGGCGTGAGGAGATGCTGACCTACTTCGAGACTGACATCCCGATCACTAACGCCTTCACGGAGTCGATCAACCGGCTGGCCAAGGACAAGAACCGCGATGGCCGGGGCTACTCATTCGAGGTTATGCGGGCCCGGATGCTCTACACCACCAAGCACAAGAAGAAGGCACCGCAGATCAAGGAGTCCCCGTTCCTGGGCAAGGCCACCATGACCTACGGAAGGGGTCTCCCCGAGCCCGAGAAGAACTTCGGCGTCGATCTATCAACCTTCTGGGAGGATTAAGGGTTCGGAGGGGCTTGGAGGCTCCTTCAACCAGCTAATCCGGATACCCAATGTTTCCTTCATCAAATCTTTACCTTATTCGTATTGCAGCATGACGCATACCGCGCTCAGAGACGCGCGCATATCATCTCGCGAACCATTCCAGCAGATGCTCGATCAAGCGCACCGTGCGCAGCGGGCGATGGCGCTCACGATGATAGATCAATGACAACGGCACATCCGCCGGCTGCCAGTCACTCAGCAACTCCTGCAGCTCTCCTCGCGCGATGGCTGATTCACAGTAGAGCCTGGGCACGCGAATGATGCCATTGCCGGCGATGGCACCACTGACCAGTACATGCCCGTTGCGGCACTCAAGCTGAGCCCCGACATCCACTTGCAACTCGCGAGACTCTGCCCCGCGTGCGGTGAAGGACCAGCGCGAGACCGAGCCGACCAGGCAGCGGTGATCCACCAGCTCGCCGGGCGTGTCTGGCGCGCCATGGCGAGCGAGATAGTCGGGGCTGGCCACCACCACGTAGGGCAATGTCATCAACGGACGTGCGATGAAATCGGCATCCTCGAGGGCGCCCATGCGCAGGGCGATATCGAAATCATCACGAATCAGGTTCACGCGATGACTGCTGAAATCCAGCTCCACCTGCACTTGCGGCCAGGTCTGCATGAAGGCGTGCACGGCGGGTGCCAGCAGCCGCTCGCCGATCGGCCCGCCGACGCTGTTGATGCGCAGCCTCCCGCGCATGGCGTTGCGCTCCTCACGTACCAGCGTCACGATCTGGGTGATGTCGCCCAACGCACTACGACACTGGGCATGCAGCAGATGACCGCTCTCGGTGAGTCGCAACGAGCGTGTCGAACGCTGCATCAGCGACACGCCCAGTGCCTGTTCAAGCGCAGTCACCTGTTTGGAGACCTGCGACCGCGACACGCCCAACTGCTCGGCGGCGCGGGTGAAGCTGCCATGATCCGCCGTCATGACGAAGGCACGAATATCGGCCAGAGGAAGCGACTCGAGCATGGGGCTCTCCAGGCAGGTGGAATGTCGAAAGGGAACACAGAGGCAGGCACGCCAAGACACTCAATCGAAGATACTCGACCGAAGACACGCAATCGAAGACAGTCAGTCACGGAGCATCATGCCAGCAGTCTACCAGCCGCATCGACGTCTTCTGTCACAAGGTCTTCAAGACGACAGATGGCGCGTGGGGATCGTGAGCGGTAAACAACACATGAAAAAGGGGCGCTGATGAGCGCCCCTTTTTTATTTCTAGATCACCAGTCTATTACCAGATCACCCGACTTCCGAAACTGGCTTATATCGTCCGTCTTGCCTGTCTGGATGCCGTGACTGTCTATATGTCGTGACTGTCTATATGTCGTGACTATCCTGGCATCTAGCCGCCCCTGGCGAGTCAGCCTGCCAGAGGCGGCCGCATTACCAGCCGACGCTGGCTGACAGGGTGATTTCCATCGGGTCACCCACCAGCACGCGGGTATCGCCGCCGCTGCCGTAGTAGTAGCCAGTATCGAACAGGTTCTTCGCATTCAGCTTGAATTCGGTGTCCGGGCCGAAGAAGTCGTGACGCCAGCCGACGAAGGCATCTGCGACGGTGTAGGCGTCCATCGAGAAGCTGTTGTCGTCATCGCCTTCACGCTCGCCGACATAGCGCACGCCACCGCCGACACGCCACTCGCCGTAGGACGGATCGATCGCCAGATCATGTGCCAGATAGAGACTGGCCGCGTTGAGCGCCGCATTCGGCAGACGATTGCCCTCGGTGCCTTCGGTATCCTCCAGCACTTCGGTATCGGTGTAGGCGTAGCTGAACAGCAAGGAAGTGCGGTCCGTCAGGGCCCCATCGAGGCTGAATTCCAGGCCTTGCGAGCCGGCTTCACCGATGGTGCGAGTCACACCATTGTCAGTGACTGCGACGTTTTCCTTGCGGATCTGGTAGAGCGCCACGGAGGTCGCCAGACGCGGATTCCACTGACGCTTGTAGCCGATCTCGTAACCCTTGCCGAGCTCGGGGTCGAGGCTCTCGCCGCTGTCACTGTCGCTGCCGTTCGGCACGAAGGATTCGCTGTAGCTGATGTAGGCGGAGCTCGCATCGTCGATGCGATAGAGCAGATTCGCGGAGGGCAGGAACAGGTCGTCGCTGTAATCAGGGTCAGACACGAAGTCCTCGCCCTGCCCGCTCTGCTGATCAAACCAGGTGTAGCGCCCGCCAAGGCCCAGAATCCACTTGTCGGTCAGATACCAGCGGTCGCTGACATAGACCCCGATGGCCTGGGTCTCGTCGAGACGATTGCTGCGCGAGGTGTTGATGTCGTCGGAGGTCACCTGGGCCAGCTGGCCGTGGTTCACGTCAGTGACGGTGGAGACCGTGACGGAATCGCCGAAATAGCGCTCATCCAGATAGTCGCGAGTGGTCTCGTAGTCCGCCCCGATGACAAGCTGGTGACGCTGGCCGGCAATCTCGACATCGCCCATGGCGTCCAGCGCCGTGTAGTGCTCGCTGCGATCATAGCCCTGGTTCTCCTCGGCGCGCACGGTCACATCGCCGCTGTCGCTGACGTCGGTGACATTGGCGCGTGCATCGCTGTACTGACGACGCGTCCAGCCGTAGGTCAGCTTCATGTCCCAGTTGTCGGTGACTTCCTGCTTCCACCAGGCATTGACGGACTCGTCATGGCCATAGACGCGGTTCCAGGACTCATCGAAACGCGTGCCACGCGTGACGTTGGCGGCGCTGCCGTTGTAGAAGACGGTGCCACGGTCGATATCCAGCTCGTAGTCCTGGTACTCGTAGCTGATCTGGGCACTGCTGTGCTCGCCTTCCCAACGCAGTGACGGGGCGATGGTGGTGCGACGGTCATTGCCGTACTCGCGCCAGGAGTCTTCATCTTCATGCGAGAGGATGAAGCGATAGGCCAGGCCGGTATCCTCGATGGGGCCGGTGGTGTCCAGGGTGGTATTGCCACCGCCGAAGGAGCTGACCTCGCCACTGATCTCGGTATGCGTCTCGTACTGCGGACGCTTGGTGACCATGTTGATCACGCCGCCGGGGTTCTGCTGGCCCTGAAAGAGCGATGACGGCCCCTTGAGCACCTCGACGCGGTCCACGGTCGCCGTGGTGTAGGTACGGCGCGGCTGACGGATGCCGTCGATCAGCATCGAACCATCGCTGTTGCTGCCGAAGCCCCGCTTGACGAAGCCGTCTTCGGTGCCCCCCAGGGTGTTGCCCAGCTGGATACCCGCGACCGGCTGCAGCGCCTCTTCCAGATCATCCAGATTGAAATCATGCATGACCTGCTGGGTCACGACATTGATGGTGCGCGCCTGCTCGAGGAAGTCCACCGATTGCTTGTTGGCCAGGCTCGAGGCCTCGGCGCGGTAGCTGCCCGGCGCCACTTCGCCTTCACGCTCTCCGGTCACCACGATCACCGAATTCGCGACTGGCGACTCGCTTGAGGTGGCACCCTCTGCCGCCAGCGAAGTGCCCGGCAATGCCATCAGGCTGAAGATCAGGCAGGAGAAATGTCCCTTGTTCGTGCTTGCAGCGCTATCCCGAGAATGATTTGGCACCTGAAAACCCTTTGTACGCGATGCGACAGCGTCCTGCTGAACCACACCTTTCATCCGCTCGATGAGCAGAAAGTGGCCATGACTGACGCCCCCCGCGCCAGTAAATGAGTCGCGAATGCTAATCTTTATCAAATGCTACCGCAACGAAAAGTGCGTGATTTTTCCGCGGAATGACCTGAGCTTTGCCTTATTTAACGCTCAGCAAACCTCTATTTGCGTAATTGTACTGACATCGAAGCGTCACACGCGCAATGCGCGACGTCAGGACATGGGCGCAATGACACAAGGCTTGGGAAACGCTGCATTGACACAGGGAGAATGGACGCTCTACCCTGCATAGGTAGAACGAACACTCTCCCTCGTTGATTCGACCATGGCACCGACATGATCCAGCACGATATCGCCGCCCGCCTGGAGACGCTCTTCAGCCAGCGCGGCTTCGCAGAACCGAGTGTTGCCGAGCTCAAGGCAGCGTCAGACGTGAGTCTGCGCACCCTCTATCGCCACTTCCCCTCCAAGGAGAGCATGGTGATCGGTGCGCTTCAGCATCGCCACGAGCGCTACATGGCCTTCCTCGAAGAGGGAGTGCCCGAGGATGGCCCTGCGGCGCTCAGCCACCTCTACCAGCGGCTGGGCCACTGGATGGCGTTCGAGGCGCCCAATGGCTGCATGTCGGTCAATGCCCTGGCGGCCTTTCCCGACAACCCGCAGGTGCGCGAAGCGGTCGATCGCCACAAGCACGAGATTCTCGAGTGGCTCGGCCAACGCAGCCGCCGCGAGGACCTCGCCACCGAGCTGTTCCTGATCCATGAAGGCGCCTCCTCCGCCTGGCTGGTGCTGGGCGAGAAGGCCATCGAGGCCGCACTTTCCACCACACTGACCCTGTTGGGAGCACCCCACCGATGAGCTCACTTGCCACAAGCAAAGACAGCATGCACGGCGTCTATCTGACCGGGCATGGCGGCCCGGAAGTGCTGGAAGTGCGTAACGACATTCCTCGCCCGACACCCGGCCCGCGTGACGTGCTGGTGCGGGTCGGCGCGGCTGGCGTCAACAATACCGACCTCAACACGCGGCTGGCCTGGTATTCCAAGGGAGAAGGTGACGCGGAAGATGCCAGCTGGTCCGGGCAGCCGATCCACTTCCCGCGCATCCAGGGGGCCGATATCTGCGGCGAGATCGTCGCGGTCGGCTCAGACGTCAGCCAGGCGCGCCTCGGCGAGCGTGTGCTGATCGAGCCCTGCCTGAGGGAGCACGACGGCCAGACGCTGGAGTCCGCCTGGTATATCGGCGCCGAATGCGATGGCGGCTTTGCCGAATACACCCGGGTAGCGGCGCGCCATGCCCTGCGCGTCGAGAGCTCACTCAGCGATGTGGAACTCGCCTCCTTCCCCTGCTCCTACTCCACCGCCGAGAACATGCTGACCCGCGCACGGCTTGCCAAGGGCGAGCGCGTGTTGATCACCGGCGCCTCCGGCGGGGTCGGCTCCGCGGCCGTCCAGCTCGCCAAGGCCCGTGGTGCCCATGTGATTGCCGTGACCAGCGCGGCCAAGGCCGATGCCCTGCGCGATCTCGGAGCCGATGACATCGTGCTGCGCGATCAGCCACTCGATGAGGCGCTCAACGGCCAGAGTGTCGAGGTGGTCATCGATCTGGTGGGCGGCCCGCAATGGCCGCAACTGCTGGATATCCTGGGCTACAAGGGGCGCTACGCCGTCGCGGGCGCCATCGGTGGCGAGATGGTGGAACTCGACCTGCGCACGCTGTACTTGAAGGACTTGAGCTTCTTCGGCTGCACGGTGCTGGAACCGGAGGTCTTCCCCAATCTCGTGCGCCATATCGAGCAAGGCAACATCAAGCCGCTGGTCGCTGACACCTTCGCGCTGGCCGAGATAGCCACCGCTCAGGAGGTCTTCCAGCAGAAAGGTCACGTGGGCAAGGTCGTGCTCAAGGTCCGTCAGGACTGAAAGCGCCCTGCCCGCGCGACTGGCCAGAATGCAAAAGGGCTACCCGATGGGTAGCCCTTGTTGTGACTGAACGCTCATTGCTCGGCAGTCATTGCGCGATGATCATTGCTCGACGGTCACTGCCTGACAACAAGACAGCCATACACTCGCGTCGCGATAATCAGTCGCTACGCTTGTCTTCGGTGTTGGTCTCGAAGTCGCTCGCCGAGTGGCGCTCGATCAACTGCTCCTGCGGCTCTCCCCAGAAACGATTGACCATGCGACCCCGCTTGACCGCCGGGCGTTCGGCAATCGACCTGGCCCAGCGCTGCACGTGCGTGTAGTCCTGCACGGAGAGGAACTCGGCAGCGTCATAGAGCTTGCCTTCGACAAGTGCGCCATACCAGGCGTAGATGGCGATATCCGCGATGCTGTATTCGTCACCGGCGATGTAGGCGTTGTCGGCCAGCTGACGATCCAGCACGTCCAGTTGACGCTTGGTCTCCATCGCGAAGCGATTGATCGGGTACTCGAGCTTCTCCGGGGCGTAGGCATAGAAGTGGCCAAAACCACCGCCCAGGTACGGCGCAGAGCCCATCTGCCAGAACAGCCAGTTCATGACTTCGACACGCTTGGCGAGGTCCTTGGGGATCAGGGCGCCAAACTTCTCGGCCAGATGCAGCAGGATGGAGCCGGATTCGAACACGCGAATCGGCGTCTCGCCGCTTCTGTCCATCAGCGCTGGGATCTTGGAATTGGGATTGATCGCTACGAAATCACTGCCGAACTGATCGCCCTCGCCGATACGGATCGGCCAGGCATCGTATTCGGCGCCGCTATGCCCGAGCGCCAGCAGCTCCTCGAACATGATGGTGACCTTCACGCCGTTGGGTGTCGCCATGGAGTAGAGCTGGAAGGGATGCCCGCCGACCGGCAGCTCCTTGTCATGCGTCGGGCCCGCGATCGGCCGATTGGTACTGGCGAACTTGCCGCCACTCTCGCTTTCCCATGTCCAGACCTTGGGCGGCTGATAACTGTCGCTCATACCCTTGACTCCTTGGCATCCTGTTGAAGCTTCAAGACTGAAACTTCAAGACTTCGGTGACGTCAGACACGTCGGCGTGGCGCCGCTCTGACTCGGTAGACATGTTATGGCGGTAAGGCGCTCGTGACACAAGGGGATGAAATGACAAGATTTTGTTGCTAGTATGCCACCAGTTTTTGGGGAGTAGCCCGCTCTCGTCACCCAACGAGAGTCTCGGATGTCAACATGGTCGGCAGGCATTGCCGTGGCACCGAGGACCCACCTATCCGATCATGCCCGTGATCAGTCAGGACGAGGTTCGGCGAGACCAATGACAGTCAGACGCTTCCGGCCGGTGGTGTCTTTCTGTTATTGACTCGCAACCGGCCTGGAACATCCTGACTCATGCCTCTGCTACCGACATTTCTGCTTGCCTTCTCCATGTCCTGCGACGCCTTTGCTGCCGCCCTGTGCAAGGGAGCCGCCATACGTCGCCCCTCTCTGAAAGACGCCCTGCGCATCGGCCTCATCTTCGGGGTCATCGAAGCCATCACGCCCGTGATCGGCTGGCTGATCGGTCGCTCACTGGCCGTCCATGTCGAACAGTGGGACCACTGGATCGCCTTCGCCCTGCTGCTGCTGCTCGGTCTGCACATGATTCATGAGGGGCTCTCCAAGGACGAGGAAGACGAGGACTGCACCACACCTCAGTCGTTGCCCCGTCTGATGCTGACCGGCCTTTCCACCAGTATCGATGCCATGGCCGTGGGTGCCGGGCTTGCCTTTGCGGGCGTGAACATCGTCACCACTGCGCTGGCGATCGGTACCGCCACTTTCGTGATGGCCACCGCCGGCGTGATGCTGGGCGGTGTGCTGGGCAAGATGGTCGGCAAGCGCGCGGAAATCATCGGTGGCCTGGTGCTGATCGGCATCGGCACGACCATCCTGCTGGATCACACCGGCTACCTGGGTTGATCCTCTGCTGAAAAGCGCCCCGAACGGCCCCGTGGCGGCCCCTGGCGATGAACGCACCCTCGCGTTGCGCCAAGGGCCCCCTTGAAAACCCTGACAATGGCGTCATTCAAGGGGGACACATGGCGTATTCTGTCGCTGATCATTCAAGCCGCTTGATATCCAGGCACGTGATATCCGCCGCCTGATCAGCGATGACATGAAAGCCAATGCCGTGATCTTCCAAAGGGAGCCAGATTGCATGTATACACGCAAGCTTCATCCAGGCAGTGAATTCCCGGCCATCCAGGTCAAACGCAGCGACGGTGAGGCACTGACCCTCGGCAAGCCCCAGGGCGAGCATGACTGGCAGCTGGTCGTGGTCTATCGCGGCAAGCATTGCCCGATCTGCACCAAGTTTCTCAACAAGCTGGAGAGCTATCGCGAGCGCTTCAGCGCCCAGGGCGTCGATCTGGTCGCCGTGTCTGCCGATGATGAGCAGCAGCTCACGCAGCATCGCGAGTCGCTGGAGGTCAACTTCCCGCTCGCGTATGGGCTGACCCTCGAACAGATGCAATCGCTGGGACTGTTCATCTCGACGCCGCGCAGCGAAAAGGAAACCGATCACGACTTCCCGGAGCCTGCCTTCTTCATCGTCAATGGCGAAGGCAAGATCCAGATTCAGGAGATCGCCAACGCGCCCTTCGTGCGCCCTGATCTGGATACTCTCGTCGGTGGCATCGAGTTCATCCGCAAGCCGGATAACGACTACCCGATTCGCGGCACCCGCGATTACGACTGAATCCTTCAGGGTTCACGCCGTCACACAGACGCCCCGCAGCCTCGTGCTGCGGGGCGTCTGTATATCTGGGTCTGTTGCTTGCCACCTGGCCTTCACCTCGCCCGCTTTGCGCTTTTGGTCTCTTTTCATGACGCCGCTGATAAGCGCTGAAAACAGGCCATGAATAACCCACGAAAAAAATGTGACCCCGTGACATCCAGACGGGAAAGGCCAGCGTTATGAACAGTGCAAGGGAGACAACGACACACCTGCAACCGCTAGCTGAACCTTATCTGTCTACGGAGTCGTCAAGATGAAAACAATCGCCTGTATCTCTGGTATTTTCGCTGCCCTCGCATTGAGCCCGCTGGCTCAAGCCATGGAGGTTCCCGAGAGCGTCACGGTGCCAAAAGGCAATGAAGTCGCCATGGAAACCGTCGGTGTCGGCAAGATCAAATGGGCCTGCGAAGCCAAGGACGATGGCACCATGGGCTGGGTCTTCAAGGGTCCGGATGCCGCGCTGAATGATGCCGATGGCAAGCAGGTCGGCAAATACTATGGCCCGCCCGCCACCTGGGAATCCATGGATGGCTCCAAGATCACCGGCACACAGCTGGCGGTTGAGCCCAACGGCAAGGGCAATATTCCGCTGCAGCTTGTCGAAGCCAACCCGGCCGAAGGTGAAGGGCATATGCAGGGCGTCACCTATGTTCAGCGCCTCAATACCCAGGGCGGTGCCGCACCTGTCATGGCCTGTGATGAAGCCCACAAGGACAAGATCGAAATCGTGATGTACCAGGCCGATTATCTGTTCTACAAGGCCATGTAATCTCAAGCCTTGAATAGAATGGATTCACCACTCGATGTCGTGTGACAAAGCGCATTGACACAGGGAAGGTGCGATCATGAAAAGCCCCGACATGCATAGGCATGTCGGGGCTTTGTCGTCATCAATCCCGGCGGAGAAATGACGACTCAGCATGAAATTGAACAAGCAAAATCCGGTGATCATGCAGGCGATAACAGCGACGCTAAAAGAGGTGATCAGGGAAGCCATCACGAAGACGGTCAAGCCTCCCATTTCGGTGCCAAAGCCGTGAGATCATTCCCCCGGCCTGTGAACCGATCTCTGATCCAGCGAGCTGCCGTCAGACCAGCGCCAGCATCGTATAGGGCGCTTCACAGGAGTGGCGCTCATCGCGTTCATCCACGCTACCCAGCTCATGATTGCGATCATTGTCATAGACCACGAAGAGCCGTTCGCGATCCAGTACCGCAAGCCCTTCCGCCTTGTGCTCGAACTCCAGCACGCGACCATCCTCATGCGTCACCAGCGTCGGGGGTTTGCCTGCGTGGAAGTCGGCCAGCGACAGCACCCACAGATAGCCCCCGATCACCTCTTCACTGCCCTGCTCGGTCTCGAAGCTGGTCACCAGATAGAGACGTGCGTGATAGGGATCATATTCCAGGCTCGAAAGACCACACTCGTGATTCACGCCCTCATACTCGGCTGGATCAAAGGCATAGACGTCGTGAAGGTCCTCGATGAACTCGATATTGTCGCTGTCGGTCATGGCATAGCGCGCCCCGATGACGCGACGCACGTACGCGAAGTCATCATGCGAGTTGCCTTGTTCGCGCACCCCGAACAGGATCAGCCCATCGCCCTTGTCACTCGGCACGACCGCCAGGCCTTCGATCTTGTAGTACGGCTGGCCAATGGCCGTTTCCAGCTTCTGACGAAATTCCAGTGAGCCCTCGACCCCGTCACGCGGGTCCGGGTCGACCACCTGTACCTTGTCCGGCTCGCCCAGCGGCCAGATCAACAGGTGGTTGTAGGCATTCAGGGCATGGCTCTCGCTGTCGATGCGATCAAACCCGGTAGTCGCCAACATGTGACGGCCATCGGTGGTCAACGCGAAGTCTTCATATTTGACCGCCTGACGGATAAGCGGCGTGGTCAGATACTCAAGCTGACTGTCATCGGGCCCTTGCGAATCCAGTGGCAAGGAGAAGACCGCCGAGCGCCCCTCGCCCGGAATCGGCTTGTCACTCGCCATCAACAGACGCTCGCCGTTATAGGCCACGGCGGAAATCTCCGCGTTCACCAGCTTGCCATCCTCATCCTTCAAGCCGGCCGGAAAACAATGGATCGTGCCCTGTTGCGTGATACGTACCTTCGCCATGCATGGCTCCTTGAAATGAAACGTCATGACAATGGGACAGGCCATGCGGGATTGAGTTCGTACTAACCACTTGAAGACCTTGAACCACAATCATCATCAGTGCAGCACATTGCGAATGAAGCGCAGCATCCCGGTGCCCGTGTTGTGGTAGCGGTAGGCCTGATCACTGGGATAGACATGGAAATCCCCGGCGTGAATGACGATTTCCTCGTGTTCCAGCGTGAGGGTCAGCTCGCCTTGCGTGACCACCAGCATCTCGTGCCAGCCGGCATCATCGGGCGCGGAGTCATAGTGCTCGCCGGGGGCGAGGGTCCAGTCCCATAACTCGACTTCCTGGGTCGCCGGTTTGCTGGCCAGCAGCACGGCGCGGCTTTCGGGCGCCTGCCCGACCCACGCCACCTCATTGATGCGTGCCGAATCTTCGCTTTCCGGGGGCTGCACCAGCGCGTAGAAGAGCACCCCAAGCGCCTCGGCGAGCTTGTCGAGCGTGCCGAGGCTGACATTGACGTCGCCCTTCTCGATGTTCACCAGCATGCGGCGGCTGATCTCGGCCTGATCCGCGAGTGCCTGCTGGCTCAGCTCGGCGGCCAGACGCAGACGGCGAACATTGGCCGCGACATGGACCAGAACATCGGGTCGATCTTTACTGTTGTGCAATATAGTGCGCATCCGTACAATCCCGCTGACGATGAGGGAAGCCGGCATCCCACTGGCCTCAAGCTCCCTTCCCTTGCTACCTCAATGTCCCTGAATCATGCCGCATGTGTTCTTGACTGACCATGCCCGTCATCCACTGGATCGCTCAAGGAGACCCCCCATGTCCGTTGCCGTCGCCGCCTCCTCTTCTCGTCTGTGGCCCGTCGCCATGCTGCTGGTCGCCATGTGCTCGATCCAGAGCGGTGCTTCGCTGGCCACTTCCCTGTTCCCGATGATCGGCGCGGCGGGCGCGACGGCGATTCGTCTGATCATCGCCTCGATTCTGCTGCTGGCCATACTGCGCCCGTGGCGCAAGCCGGTGACGCGCAAGGCCTGGAAGTCCATCACCATCTACGGCGTGGCACTGGGCGTGATGAACCTGCTGTTCTACCAGGCCCTCAAGACGGTACCGCTGGGCATCGCCGTGGCACTGGAATTCACCGGCCCGCTGGCCGTGGCGCTGCTGAGTTCGCGCCGCTGGATCGACCTTGGCTGGGTGGCACTGGCGATCACCGGACTGGTACTGCTGCTGTTGCTGGGTGAGGACACCGCCGCGCCGATCGACCCCGTCGGTGCCGCCTTCGCCCTCGGCGCTGGCCTCTGCTGGGCGCTGTATATCCTGTTCGGCCAGAAGGCCGGCGCAGGCAATGGCACCCAGAGCGCGGCGCTGGGCATCACGATCGCGGCGCTGGTCGTTGCGCCCGTCGGCCTGATGGAGGCCGGCAGCGCCATGTTCTCCCTCGATATCCTGCCGCTGGCACTGGCCGTCGCAATACTCTCGACCGCGCTACCCTACACCCTCGAGATGGTGGCCTTGCCGCGCCTGCCGACCCACACCTTCGGCACCCTGATGAGTCTGGAACCCGCCATCGGGGCGCTCTCCGGCCTGTTGTTCCTCGGTCAGACGCTGGGCATCTTCCAATGGCTCGCCATCGGCCTGGTCATCGCCGCCTCGGTGGGCACGACGCTGACCGGTCGCAGCAAGGAAGTCTTCGATGGACCAGTGCCGGATTGAGGATGGCGCTGCCGTCTGCAGCTGAGCCGTTCAGATGTTCCGTTCAGCTGAACCGTGCAGACGTACCTCTCAGCTGAACCGTTCAGGTGCCCCTTTCAGGAAGAACGGGACGGTGAATCAGGACGCAGCGTGGGATATCGTGTTTTCCTCTATCACGCTTTTCGAGACAGGAGACCGCCAGATGACATCGCCACGTTCCGCGTCTTCCCCACCCTCCGCTGCGCGCTCCACCGCCCAGATGGTGGTGTGGTTCGGGTTGAGCTTCCTCACTGCCGCCATCGGCGCGCTGGCCTCGGTTGACGCCAAGACCTTCTATGCAAGCCTCACCCAGCCGGCCTGGGCCCCGCCGGCGGGTGCCTTCGGGCCGGTGTGGACGGCGCTGTTCGTGATGATGGCGCTCGCCGCCTGGCGTGTCGCGCGCGATGGCTTGCATGCCAGCAATGGCTTCCGTTGGCGCCATCGTCTGGCGCTCGGGCTGTTCGTGGTGCAGCTGGTCGTCAACGGCCTGTGGAGCTGGCTGTTCTTCGCCTGGCATCTCGGTCAGGCGGCGTTCATCGACGTGCTGGTGCTGTGGACGCTGATCGCCGTCACCCTGATCGCCTTCTGGCGTATCAGTCGCCTGGCCGGGCTGTTGATGCTGCCCTATCTGGCGTGGGTAACGCTGGCCAGTGCGCTGACCTGGTCCGTCTGGCAAGCCAATCCGGCCCTGCTGGGCGGCTGAACCGTCAGCGATCGACCTGACGACAGAAGAGCGGCCAGCACTCGGCCCCCGACGCCAGAACATCCCCCGCAGATACCAAACGACAACGCCCGGCCGACACTCGCATGAGTCTCGGCCGGGCGTTGTCGTATCAAGCGTCATCTTGCTGTTGCGATTCTTGCTGTTGCGATGATGCCTTGCGGTCCTCAGGTGCCGCCGTGCGGGCCTGGTGAGCGATCAGATCGCCTGACGCGCCTTCAAGCGACCTTCCTCTACTACCAGCACGCGATCCGCGACCTTGCGCAGCAGTGCCGCATCATGACTGACCAGCACCAGCGCCGTGCCCTGCTCGCGCACCATCTTCACCATGCAGGCGATCACCTCCTGCTGGACCAGCGGGTCGAGGCGTGAGGTCGGCTCATCGGCGAACACGAAGCGCGGCTTGATCAACATCAGACGCAACAGCGCGAAACGCTGCAGCTCGCCACCCGAGACCTGTCCCGGCAGACGCGAGAGCAATTCCGGCGCCAGGCTCAGTTGTTCCATCAGCTGCGGCAGCTGGCTGTCGTCGAGACGATGGCGTGCGCTGAGATCCTTCAACAGCCGCCCCAGTGTCCGGCGTGGCGGGAAGGTCGCCACGGGGTCCTGGTAGAGCTTCTGATACTCCAGGCGTTCGGCATGCTGGACCACGCGTCCTGAATGCGGTGCCAACAGGCCGAGCAGCGCATCGCCCAGCGATGACTTGCCACAGCCTGAAGCGCCCTGGACGCCGATGATCTCACCGCCCTTCACGCTGAGTTCCACGTCACGCAGCAGTGTGGTGTCCCCGCGCGCGATGGTCAGATTCTCGGCGTGGATGATGGTCTCGCCTGCCGCCTTGCCATCACCACTTGCACTGTCGGCTGCCGGCTTGAAGGTGGTCTCCGGCCAGGCCTGCGGCGCGGCATTCACCAGGCGTTGGGTATAGGCATGTGTCGGCGCGGCCAGCACGTCACGCGTGGCGCCCTGCTCGATCACCTGCCCCCTGCGTACCACCATCAGACGGCCCCCGATCTGGTGTGCCAGCGCCATGTCATGGGTGATGACCATCAAGCCGGCACGCGGTGCCTCGGCCAATGACTTGAGCAGCAGCTCGCCGATCTCGCTGACGCGGGCGGCATCCAGACCCTTGGTCGGCTCGTCGGCGATCAACAGCGGTGCGCCGCCGGCACGGGCAGCCGCAAAGGCCACACGTTGCGCCATGCCACCGGACAGCTTGCCCGGCAACTGCTCGCTGGCCGCGGCGACACCCAGCTGCTCCAGATCACTGCGCGCGGCCGCGTGGGAGGCCTGCGCCGAACGCCCCGCGACCAGTCGATATGCCTCACCGACCTGACGAATCACCTTCATCAGCGGGTCCAGCGCCAGCCAGGGCTCCTGGGGCAATACCGCCAGGCGGCGACCCCAGAGCGGGCGACGATTCTCTGGCGTGTGCAGAGGATATTGCTCGTCGTCGAGCCACAGGCTGCCGGAGGCCACAAGCTCCCGGGGCAGCGTGCCCAGCAGTGCCTGAGCCAGCAGACTCTTGCCGGACCCCGTCTCACCGATCACCACCAGCGGCTCGCCCGCCTTGAGCGCAAGCGAGACAGGCTCCAACAGCGCCGTCTGCGCGCCCTGGACCCGCACGCTCACATCCTCGGCACTCAGCACCACATCATCCGCCGTTGCCCCATGCCGCGTGTAAGAGTCAGGCGTGGTCATTGTCGCGACATTCATGGGCGCGCTCCTTCGAGAGTGTCAGCGGCGGTTGACGTTCTGGCCTTGCTGCCGGACATCAGCAGCAGCCCCAGCAACAGCATGAAGGTGACCAGCACCGGCGTCAGCAGCGCGAATGGCGCTTCACGCCAGTACGGCAACAGCTCGACCATCATGGTGCCCAGCTCTGGCGTGGGCTCCGGAATGCCGACGTGCACGAAGCCCAGCGCGGCAATCGCCATCAGGGCGTTGGCCATGCCGAAGGCCATCGCCGTCATCATCACGGGCGCCATTTCCGGCCACAGGTGATGACGAAACCGGTACCAGGCCCCGAAGCCCAACAGACGGCTGGCCTCGACGCCGGGACTCGCCAGCACGCTGCGACCGGTGGCGCGAGCCAGGCGGAAGAATTCCACCCACAGCACCAGCGACAGACCCAACCACAATGCCAGCGGCGTCGACGGCAGAATGACGCTGACCATCAGCACCAGCAGCAGCCCCGGCAATGCCAGCAGGCTGTCTGCCACCAGGCTCAACAGGCGCTCGGCCCAGCCACCGCGTCCTGCGGCCAGCAGGCCCAGCGAGATGCCCGAAAACGCGGCCAGAATCACCGCCCCCGCGGCGATGGAAAGCGACAGCCCAAGCGCCGCCACCAGGCGGTGGTACAGGGAGCGCCCAAGGTGGTCATAGCCCAGCGGGGCGCTGGTGATCACCTCGCCGGCGTCAGAGACACCGACGGCATCCGCGCCCTGCAGTGCACGATAGAGATGCTGCTCCAGCGGATCTCCCGGTATCACCAGATTGCCCAGCAAGGCCAGCAGCACGAGGCTCGCGACCAGCGCGGCCCCGATAACCCGGCGCAACGGCCAGTCAAGACGTGGACGACGCGCGGCTTCCACGCGCTGCGGCGCAAGCCCTTCCACCACCTGATTCATTTCACACCCCGTGGGTCCAGTTGGCGACCCAGCAGATCGACCAGCAGATTGATCAAGACAAAGCCGACGCCCAGCACCAAAGCGGTGCCCTGCACCATCGGCACATCGCGCGAGAAGATGGCGTGCACCAGCGCATGGCCGATGCCCGGCCAGCCGAAGATGCTCTCGATCACCACCACCCCTTCCACCAGGGTCACGAACTGCAGTCCCAGATAGGTCACCAGCGGCAAGGCCACATGGCGCAGGCCGTGACGCCAGAAGGTCTGGGCGTTGCTGAGGCCCTTCCAGCGCGCGAAATCATGAAAGGCCGTCTGGGTGACGGCGGCCATGGCATCACGTGCCAGGCGTGCCGATACCGCTGCCAGCCCGAGCGCCAGCGTCATCGCCGGCAGAATGAAGTGCTGCGGCTCACCGTGGCCGGCGGCCGGCAGCAGCCCCATCTCCACCGAGATCAGCAGGATCAGCACCAGCGCCAGCAGGAACTGCGGCGTGGCGCGCAGCAGACTGCAGACGGCCAGCAGGCTACGGTCCAGCCAGCCACCAGCACGCAGACCGGCCAGCAGCCCCAGCGGCGGGCCGATCAGCAGCGAGATGCCCAGCGCCGCACCGGCGAGCGACAGGGAGTTGCCCAGCTGATGGCGAATCTCCACCCACACCGATTCACCGGAAATCAGCGAGGTGCCAAGCTCGAGGCGCAGGATATCGCCCAGCCAGTAAAGGAAGTGCAAGCCGCCCTGTGCCTCGAGGCCCAGTTCGGCGCGTACCGAGGCCGCAGCGGCCGCATCCAGCGCATCATAGCCATAGCGGCCGGCCGCGATACGCCAGGCGGCATCGCCGGGCAGACTCTGCATCATCAGATAGCTGGCGCCGCCGACCATCAGCACCACCATCAATAGCTGCAACAGACGTGAAGGGAGATTCATTGTGCCCACCGCAATTCTGAAAGGCCGAAACTACGCTCCCAGGGATCTACCTGAGCGCTTTGCAGTCGATTGGAGATCGCCAGGTTCTGGTAGTACCAGGCGATGGGGATCACGGGCAGCGCCCGCTGGATCACGCCGCTGGCCCGGGCGCGCGGGTCCTGCCCTGCGGGCGTGGGCCCGTAGCCCTCGCGTGCCATGCGCTCAAGCTCGGCGGTGAAGTCCGCATCGAACCAGCCCATCGCGCCCCAGTCGCCACCAGGGGACTCGGGGGTTCCCGCGTAATCGCTCAGCACGTTGCCGATGGGGTCCGGCACCATGGCCAGATTGCGCGCGAACAGCGCCATGTCGAGACTGCCGTCGTGGTGGCCGGCCGGAATCGCCGAGAAGTTGGTGATATCCAGACGCGCCTGGATGCCGATGGCGTGGAACTGGCGCTCCAGCACCGTGGCGACCAGCGGCAGCTCCGGTCGGTCCGAGAAGGTGATCAGGCTGATCGCGAGACGCTGGCCATCCTTGTGGCGGATGCCATCCTCCGCGACCTTCCAACCTGCGGCGTCCAGCAATGCACGCGCCTTGGCGACATCCTGATGCAGCTCGGGCAGTGCGGGGTCATGCCAGCCTTCCACCATCGGCGGGAACAGCTGGCTGGCGCCACGCGGATAGCGCAGCACGACCTGAGCGATGGCGGTGCGATCGATCGCCAGACTCAATGCACGCCGTACAGCGGGGTCCTGGAAGGCCGGATGATTGGCGTTGACCTTCAACAGCATCGTACGCGGCGTCGCGGCCGCCGCCAGAGTCACACGCGGTGACTGGGAGAGACGCTGGCGACTGGCGGGGTCCAGCCCGTAGGTGAAGTCGGCATCTCCGCTCTCGGCGATCAATGCCCTGCCCTCGGCGCGGCTCACCGCCTGATAGCGCGCCTGGCGCACCTCGGGCTGCGGGCCCCAGTAGTCCTCGAAGGCGGTGACTTCCAGGCTCAAGGGCGGCGTCATGCGCAGCATGCGATAGGGGCCGGTGCCGATGACCTGCTGGGCGGTGCCCGTCTCATCGAAGGCTGCCGGCGCGAGTATCTGCTGGCGATAATCGGCCAGATAGGCGGGCAATGCGGCGAAGGGCTCGCTGAGGGCAATCACCAGCGTCTGGGCATCTTCGGCGACGATCCGCTCGACCGGCACCGACTTCAGAAGGCCCGGCTTGGCACGTGCGATCTCGAGCACCTGACGCGCCACCTCGGCATCCAGCTGGCTGCCATCATGGAACTGCACGCCGGAGCGGAGCGTGAAGCGCCACTCCAGACCGTCATCCGAGACCTCCCAATCGGTCGCCAATCCCGGCTGCAGCTCTCCCGTGGCATCCACCTCGACCAGTGTCTCGACGATCTGCATGCGCTGGAAAAGAATGCCGCTGAGCAGCGGGTCCGCCCCCTTGATGTCGAAGGGTGCCACGATCTCCAGACGTCGTGTGTCAGCCGCCGACGCTTGCGCCGCTGAGGCATCTTGCGCATGGCTGGGCTGCACCATGGCCAGGCTCAGCGCGACGCTGGCGACGGCCAGCTGCCTGCGATCGTGAAGGAAGGTTCGGTATTGCCACCGAAGCCTTGAGAGCAATTTGACCATCGATATCGCGAGTCCCGAGCAAGAGCATGGATGCCGACGCGCAACCGGCGCCGACGAACAAAAAACGCAATGTTATAGTGTAACTATTACGTTTTGGCAACTCTCGACTCACCTTCTACGACTGGGCAAAGCTGGACAGGCACTTGAGAGGCACTTGTGAGGTGCTTGAGAGGTGCTTGAGAGACACTTGAGAGATGCGGGACAAGTACTGGACAGGCATTCACTTGTCAGCGGCAACCCAACATCCGATGATAGATGGCAAACTACATTAGTATGCGCTAACCGACTGGTCCGCTATTCTGGACGAATGGTCATCAGTCCGCGCATCTGTGCCCCTACCCTCAACAATAAGCGACAGGATCATGGATGATCTCAGCATTACCCCTATCAGCGATTCGGCTTGCAGCAGCTATCTGAGCGCCGCGGCTCGGCGACTGTGCTGCGGCAACATGCTCGCGACCTACAAACGGCATGGCATGAGCTGGGACGAGGAGTTGTTCAGCGAGCGCTGGCGGGACAACGAGAACTACGCGATACGCATCAATGGCGAATGGGTCGGCTTCATCAGCCTCAAGGCCCTGCCGGACATCCTGTATCTGCGCGACCTGCAACTGGTGCCACATTGGCAAGGCCGTGGTGTCGGCTCCGCCTGCCTGAACTGGTTGATCCAGCTGGCAACGCAGCAGGAGTACGGCCAGTCGCTGATGAAAGACCGAGCCTCCGAGCTCTCCCCGGGCGCTCAGCCCTGCCCGCGCGCGCTGCGCCTGAGAGTCTTCTCCGACAGCCCGGCATTGGCGCTCTACCAGCGCCACGGTTTCACCCTGGTCAATGAGCAGTGCACCCCGACGCGCAGTGGCAGCATCATGGCACTGGAAAGACCCCTCGCCTTCCAGACAGCGCCGACGCTCGCCCCGCGGGGTGATCACGCGCCCCTGCCCCTGTCGGGCAATGCGCCTCTCGACACGATCATCGACGACCTTACCGAGGAAGACGCCTTGACGATCACCGCCAAGCGCAAGCGACAGTCCCCTCCGGCCGCGCGGAATATCGCGCATCATTAGGCGATTTCCCGTGCGCGATTTCCGCCAGATACGACAATGCCCGGTCCTATGACCGGGCATTGTCGTTCAGGGCTCATTCACCATCAGGGGTGAGATTTTACTGCGCTGATGGCTGATGGGCTCCTCCTCAGCGGGCGAGGAAGTCCAGGATATAGCGCACGGTATCCTGCGGCTTTTCATCCGTCACCCAGTGACCGGCATCCTTCACCCAGATCAGCTCGGCACCCGGAATGGCGTCTGTCAGCATCGGGGCGTAATCCGGCTTCTGGAAGTTGTCCTTGTCGCCCCACAGCACCAGAGTCTTGATCTCGATATTCTTGAGCTCACCGGCGATGGCCTGGGTGTATTCCTTGTTGAGACGACGCATGTTGCGGAAGAAAGCCGCCTTGCCTTGCTCGCTGTTCCACTGGGACACATAGCGCTCGACCATCTCTTCGGTCGCGACGGCCGGATCATGCACACCACTGGGCATGAAGCCGCGCATGGTGCTGATGAATTCCTCGACGCTGGTCGCTTCCTCGACGCCCGGCTCCAGCAGCTGCTTGAACTCCGGGATCGGCCAGGAATCGAAGCACACGCTGTCGATCAGTACCTGACGGCGAACACGCTCGGGATGATTGACGGCCATCAGCTGACCGATGCCCCCGCCGATATCATGCGAGACGACATCCGCACTCGCCACACCCAGTGAATCCATCAGCTTGATGAAGATGCGTGTCTGGGCATTGATGGAAACGTCAGCATCCACCGGCATGTCCGACTCGCCATAGTTGAGCATGTCCGGGGCGATGACACGATAATGCCTGGCCAATTCCGGCATCACATCGCGCCACATCAGCTTGTTGGTCGGAATGCCGTGAATCAACAACAGCGGCTGACCTTCACCCATTTCCTTGTAGGCAATGCGGTGACCTTCGATCATCGCATAACGGGTTTCCAGGGCTTCCATTGTCACGTTGTCGTGGCTCATTGCTGACCTCTTCGCTTGATGAATACTCAATCACGGCCTGGCGAAACAGTGCTATATCGCGGTGTTGCCGTGAACGTGGGACCACCTTACGGATTTTTGAGCGACCACTCAAGCACGATTTTGATTGATTGCTCAAAATACGCTTTAATGGCTCCATCAAATTCAAGGGAAACGCCCATGGCCCGTGTCATCAACCGCAGTCTGCTCGATCTTCGCCGCCTGACCATCAACCTGGTGACCTACCCCGAAGGCCACAGCGTGATGCGCCACAACGACCCGATGGGCAGCGGCAGCTACTACAAGCTCAATATCGTGCTCAAGAAGCCCCGCCAGGGCGGTGTCTTCGAGACCGATGGCAGCCTCTTTCGCCTCGCGGACCGCGTGGTGCTGTTTCGCCCCGACCTTCACGAACACAGCGTCAGCCGCATCGAGCGCGGCAAACGCGTACTGCTGAGCATCGCCTTGCACGCGCCCTGGCGCTGACCCGCAATGGGACTGCGCTCAAGAACCTGACGCAAAAGCGGATAATGAGACAGATAGCGGGTAGCGCCTGACGACAAAAAAACGCCAGTCAGCAATTGCTGACTGGCGTTCTTTCCCACCTGAATCCAGGCCAGTAACGACGTGCTCGACAATGTGCTGCCTTGGCTATTTCATCCGGTCCAGCCCGACGCGATAACGGGCAAAGCCCATCTCGTCCTGATCCACCAATGTCATCGGGTAGACCGCCTGGGCATCAATGAATTGCTGCGCATCCTCGCCGGGGGCGGTGGTGAAGCGAATGTCCAGCGGGGTATCGGTGTCGATCGCGGCCAGCCGCCAGTTGTGGTCCGCCGCGGGGTCCACCGCGCCCTGCTGCTGCGTCTGTCGCGAGATGTACTGGGCCAGAATACTGCGATTTTCATCCGGTGACGCGAAGGCGACATGTGGCTCACCGGTGCCGGGGAAGTCCTCGCCGTAGGCGCGATAGTTGTTGGTCGCAAGCAGGAAGACATCGTCGTCCTTGACCGGCTCGCCCTCATAAGTGAGGCCCTGGATACGGTGGGCATCGGCGTTGATCAGCGTGCAATTGCCGTCGTAACGCGCCGGCTGCGTGACATTCACCCGATAGTCGACGCCGTCGATCACGTCGAAGTTGTAGCTGCGGAAACCTTCCCAGTTGATCAAGGGCTGGGGCGTGGCGAGCGCCGGATCAATGCGATGGAACTGGCCGGCGCTGCACTCGAGCCATTCCCGCACTTCCTTGCCGGTGACCTTGAGCGCCACCAGCGTATTCGGATAGAGATAGAGATCGGCGGCATTGCGGAAGCTCAGCTCGCCCGCCTCCATCTCGGTGAACTGGGTCGGGTCATTGTGACGGCCACCGACCTTGAACGGCGCAGCCGCCGAGAGAATCGGCAAGTCTTCCAGGTCCGGGTCGCCTTCGACGAAGCGTTTGACGTAATCGGCCTGGGCGCGATTGACGATCTGGATCGTCGGGTCGTCCTGCACCAGCGCCAGATAGCTCTTCATCGCCGCACTGGCGCGGCCGATGCTGCGATTGACGTACTCGCGCGTGGCATCATGCTCATGATCGACCAGCGCCGCCAGTTCGGCATCTTCCGCCACCTGTGCCTCGCCACCCACCTGAATCGGGCGGGCCTCTGTCTGGCCGCTCACTACCCGCCACTGGCCCGAAGCATTGCTCAGTTCGAGATCCATCACGCCCACATGGCTGCCCCAGTGCCCCGGCATCATCGCCGGCACGCCATTCAGGGTGCCCCTGGCGATATCGGCCCCCGGTACCTCGGCGAATTCCTCGCTGGGGAAGACGGCATGGGCATGCCCGAAGGCGATGCCATCGATGCCCTCGACCTGCGAGAGGTAATACACCGAATTCTCAGCCATCACCCGGTAGGGGTCGGTCGAGATGCCGGAGTGCGGGATGGCGATCACCACATCCGCGCCCTCCCGGCGCATCTCGGGCACCCAGCGCCTGGCGCTCTCGGTGATGTCCTCGGCCGTCAGGCGGCCCTGGAGGTGCTTGCGGTCCCAGGTCATCACCTGCGGCGGCGCGAAGCCGATATAGCCGATCTTCAATGTCTGAGCGTTACCCTCACTGTCGGTGAAGGCATGGGCGGTGATCTGGTAGGGCGTGAAGTACGGCTCGCCTGTCGTGGCGTCCAGCAGGTTGGCGTTCACATAGGGGAACTGCGCGCCGGACAGCGCCTGTTCGAGATACTCGAGCCCGTAATTGAATTCATGATTGCCGATATTGCCGACATCGTAATCCAATTGATTCATGACCTTGTAGGCCGGGAAGACATCGCCCTCCTCGAGACCTTCTGCCGCCATGTAATCGCCCATCGGGCTGCCCTGGATGAGGTCGCCATTGTCCAGCAGCACGCTGTTGGCCACCTCGGCACGCGCCTGCTTGATCAGACTCGCCGCGCGGACCAGGCCGATGCGCACGCTGGGACGGTCCTTGTAATAGTCGTAATCCATCACGTTGGCGTGGATGTCGGTGGTCTCGATCACGCGCAGTGACAGCGTCGCGGCATTGGCTGGCTGAGCGATCATGAAGATACCTCCGAGACTGGCCAGGCCAAGGATGGCTGCCCGCAAAGGCGGCTTGCGCCGACGTCCGGGGTGCTGCGCAACACCTGGCGCGTCAGACGCCCGTTGATCTTCGCTAGCCGATGAAGCATTCGCCATCTCTCACTTCCTTGTCATGGGGGGATGTGCCAGTGCCCCTTGGGGCAGCGCTCCATTATTCAGATGCCGACGCCTCAGGCAACTGGCGGTCCCTGCCCGCCATCCAGCCGACACTCGCCATCAGCACACTGAGGACGGCGCAGACCATCAGTGCCAGCTGCCAATTGCCCTGCATATCGTAGAGCGCGCCGATCAGCGGCGGCCCCATGGCCGCGAGCAGATAGCCCAGCGTCTGCGCCATGCTCGACAGTGACGCCGACTGCATGGCATCACGCGCCCGCAGCCCCATGAATGACAAGGCGAGAATGAAGCTGGCCCCGGAGCCCGCGCCCAGCAACAGCACCCACACCAGTGCCCACTCCGGCATCAGCCATAGCCCGATGAATCCCGCCAGCGACATGCAGGGCGTCGCGAAGGCGATCAGGCGTTGATCCTTCAGGCGCGGCATCAGGGGCACCAGAATCAATCCCGGCAATGCGGAGGCGAGCTGGAGTAGACCATGCAACGAGCCCGCCTTCTCGGCAGAGAAGCCATTGTCCGCCAGCATGCTCGGCAGCCAGCTGTTGACGGTATAGAACAGCAGCGAATTGATGCCCATGAACAGCGTCACCTGCCAGGCCAGTGGCGAATGCCACACCGCTGCCTGACGCACCGGAGGCGCGGCACTCTTCTCGACGTCCTTCTCGGCACCCTTCTCGGCCCCCTTCTCAGCTTCCTTCGCCGCAGCCGGCAGGGAGCGACGTGACAACTGCGGCCACCACACCACCATCGTCACCAATGGCAGGACGACCACTATGAGCATCGCGTACTGCCAGCCAGCGCTGCTGCCCTGGGCCAACGGCACCATCAGCGCCGAGGCGATGGCGGCCATGATGCCCATGGTCAGCACATAGCAGGAGGTGAGCAGCGCGACATGCTGCGCAAAGCTGCGTTTGACCAGACTGGGCAGCAGCACATTGCCCACGGCGATGCCCGCCCCGATCAGGCCGATACCCAGATAGAGGGCCAGCATGCTGCCCTGCACCCGCAGCACGATGCCCGCGGCGATCGTCAGCAAGGCGAGGAAGAGACTGCGTTCAAGCCCGAGACCTCTGGCGAGGCGCGGCACCCAGGGCGAGACGACGACGAAGGCCAGCAGCGGCAGGATCATCAACAGGCCAGCCGCCGTGGCATTGAAGCCCAGCGCCGCCTGCAGACGCTCCAGCAGTGGCGCGATACTGGTGAAGGGCGCACGCAGGTTCATGGCGATCAACAGGATACCGGCGATCAATACGGCCGGATGGCTCAGTCGCCGGACAGGAGACGAGTGGCAGAGTTCAGTCATGAGGCGCTCGCAGCGATCGTGAAACGGGGTAATGGCGGGACGACACCCAAGAGATGAGTCCGCGCACAGAGTGAGGCTAGCTTAATCCCCTCGCCCACTGCAGAATTGAGCCATCATGACATCAGATCACTGAAATCAGACAATCTGCGAGCCGCCATGTCAGTGACCACACCCGTTCTACCGTCATCGCCCGGGGTCAGCACCCGCGGCCCCGATCAGGTGCCCTTCTCCAGCAGCGTCTGCGAGCACGACCCGGACATCTACGAGATTCCGGCCAGCGCCCTGCATGTCGAGACCGGCCAGCAGGTGATGGAGGTGCCGATCCACCAGCATCGCAAGGGACAGCTGGTGATCGCCCTGCATGGCGTGGTGACCAGTCGCGTACCGGAAGGTCTGTGGATGGTGCCGCCGCACAGCGGGGTCTGGATTCCCGGCAACCTGCCCCACAGCAATCATCTGACCCGTGGCGGCCGCGTCTGCCACCTGTTCATCGAGCCCGGTGCGCTCGAGATGCCAAGCCACAGCTGCACGCTGTCGATCTCGCCCCTGCTGCGTGAGCTGGTGCTGCGCCTGGCGGAGCTACCCCAGCCATATCCTGAACAGGGGCCGACAGCGCGGCTGGTCGGCGTGCTGCTGGAAGAACTGGCCTGCATGCCAAGCGAACGTCTGCACCTGCCCTTGCCCGAAGACCCGCGGCTGACCCGCATCAGCGATGCCCTGATCAAGACCCCGGACGACCGACGCACCCTGGCCGAGTGGGCGAGCGAACTGGCGATGAGCGAACGCACCCTCGCCCGGCTTATCCAGCGTGACACCGGCCTGAGCTTCAGCCGCTGGCGTCAGCAACTGCACCTGGTGGTGGCGATTCGCCTGCTGGCCGAAGGCATGAGCGTGCAGCGCGTCTCGGAAGACGTCGGCTATCAGTCCGTCAACGCCTTCATCAGCATGTTCAAGAAGCTGCTCGGCACCACGCCCGCCCGCTACCTGCAGGAACGCGAGCAACGCCGCTCGAGCAGTGGCATGGGCGGCGCGTGACGGCGACGCTTACTGAGTGGCCGCCTGTGCCACGCTGACGGCCAGCGCTTCGACGGAATCCACGATCGGCAGCCGGTCATCCAGCAGCTGGCTGATAATGGAGAGCTCCGTGCAGGCCAGCACCAGCACATCGGCTTCCTGCGCCACCAGGTCAGCGGCGGCCTGACGGAAGGCTCCCCCGACGGCGTCATCACTCACCTGGCCTTTCTTGACGCTGCGGATCACCTCCAGCATCGCGTCCTCATCCTGGGGATAGGCCAGCGACAGACCACGCGACTCGATGAAGCCTTCGTAAAGGCCAATCTTGCGCAGCGCCGGGGAACACAGCATGCCGACACGTGCGCCCGGCCACTGCGCCGCCACCCGGTCCAGGGTGCGCTCGACGATATGCCACACCGGAATCGAGACGGCGTCCTGCGCATCCTGCCAGTAGTAGTGGGCCGTGTTGCAGGGCATGACCAGAAAATCACACCCGGACTGCTCCAGTCGCTGGGCCATTTCCGCGATGGCAGGCCCCGGAGAGACATCGCCCCCTTCCAGCAGAGCCTTGATGCGCGACGGCACCTTGGGATTGTTGTCGACCACCATGTGTACATGATCGATGTCGTCCTCGGCCGGTGTGGCCTGGATCACCTGCTGCATGAAGGCCACCGTGGCATCCGGCCCCATGCCGCCCAACACGCCCACGACGATATGTTCTGCGCCCGAGGCGTCATGCGAGCTTCTCATTGGTCGTTCTCCGACAAAACTCTCACTGAAGATCAAGGCTCGAGAGGATGGCGACGTGGCCGGCATCCTCTCGAGAAACTGTTTCATGAGGCACTGTTTGCGAAGGGCTGTGTTGACGAAAACAGTGATGACGAGCCACAGCCCTCCGCTGCGCCGCTAGAAGCCCATCATGTCCGGCAGCCACATCGTCAGCTGCGGCACGAAGGCCAGCAGCAAGGCGATCAGCACCATGGTGCCGACCAGCGGCAGCGCCCGCACCGAGATCTTCTCGATGGACACGTTGGCGATGCTGGAGCTGATGAACATGTTCTCGCCCAGTGGCGGGGTCGAGAAGCCGATCCCGAGACTCACCACCAGCACGATCCCGAAGTGCACCGGGTCGACGCCCAGCTCCACCATCACCGGCAGCAACACCGGCGTGACGATCATGATGGTGGCCAGAATCTCGATGAACATGCCGACGATCAGCAGGAAGGCGATCACCAGCACCCACACCAGCCACAGGCTGTCGGTGATGTTGAGGATGCCCTGGGCGATCATGGCCGGAATGTGGTGCTCCACCAGGATGCGCCCGAAGGCGGTGGCGGTGAACATGATGATCAGCACGCGACCGGTCAGCCAGGTCGTGTTCTGGAAGGCTTCATTCAAGCCCAGCAGCGAGGACTCCTTGTGAATGAAGACACCGACGAACAGCGCATAGAAGATCGAGACGACGGCGGCTTCGGTCGGCGTGAAGAGACCGCTGTAGATGCCGCCGAGGATGACCACCGGTGCCATCAGTGACCAGAAGCCCTCCTTGAGTACCTTGAAGACTCGCGCCTTGTCATACGGCTCGCCCTGGGCCTGATAGCCGTTGCGCTTGGCGGTGATGTAGTTGGCGATCATCAGGGCCGCCCCCAGCATGATGCCCGGAATGACACCCGCCATGAACAGCGCCGAGATCGACTCGTTGGCGGTCACCCCGTAGATGACCAACGGCATGCTGGGCGGAATCACGACGCCCAGTCCGCCAGCGGTGGCGGTGATCGCCGCCGGATAGCTGCGGCCGTAGCCACGTTCGATCATCGCCGGAATCACCAGCATGCCCACGGCCGCCGTGGTCGCCGGACCCGAGCCGGAGATGGCGCCGAAGAACATGCAGGCCATCACCGCTGCCGCCCCCAGGCCACCTGCGGCCGGGCCCGCCAGCTCTTCGGCGATACGAATCAGACGCCGCGCGATGCCGGCGTCGCCCATCAGGGCGCCCGCCAGAATGAAGGACGGCAATGCCATCAGCGGGAAGGAGTTGATCGCCGAGAACGCCAGCTCCACCAGTGAGGTGATGTCATCACCACTGACGACATAGACCGCCATGGACGCCACCCCAAGGGCAACGACGATGGGTGAGCCCAGAAACAGCAGTGCACCGAACAGAGAGAACAGAATAGTCGCGGCCATGGCATCAGCCTCCCATCTTGGCGGTGCGGGTGTCATCGGCGGCATCCGGGGCCGCTTCCGTGATGCGCTTCACTTCCTCGTCGTCCACGTTGCCGGGCTCGATGCCTCTGACCAGCTTGAGGAACTGCACCTGCAATACGCGAAAGGCCATCAAGGTGAAGGCCACGGGGAAGATGTAATAGACGTAGGCGAGCGACCAGCCGAGCGCCGGTGACTCATAGGGAAACTCGGTGAGAAGCCCGATCAGATCCAGGCTCTTGTAGGCGATGATCAGGCTGAAGAGCGCCCAGATGAGGTCGACGAACAGCAGGATGGCGTTGGCCACCTTGCGCGGCAGCAGATTGATATGGGTCTGCAGCCGATTGTGGGCACTCAAGTGAGCCGCGTGCGCAGCCCCCAGGAAGACGAACCAGACGAAGGCGTAGCGTGCCAGCTCTTCCATCCATGCCATGCCGATACCGAACACGACACGCAATACCACTTGGGAAAACAGCAGGAGTACGAAGACCGCGAGCAGAAAGCGGCAGGCGTAATCCTCGATATTGTTCAATCTGGCCAACATGCGAGCCTCCTTCACGATGAACTGTGAGAGGGATACCAGCACTGTCTGGTATCCCTGCTCGATAGCATTGAACGCAGCGGGGGTCACTCAGACGTCATTCACGCTGACGCCGCGAGCGACCCCGCCCACTCGGGCTCAGTGGCCCAATGCTTTCTGCAATTCGTCGAAGGATTCCTTGCCGCCGATCTCTTCATAGAACTGCGGCCAGACTTCTTCCTTGGCAATGCTGATCCACTTGTCCTCGTCGGTCAGCTGGGCGGACTGCACCCCTTCAGCTTCCATGGCAGCACGCGCCTGAGAGGCCTCGGTCAGCTGGAATTGAAGCGCATAGAGCTGGGCTTCCAGGCCGGCGCGATCGATGATCTCGCGCTCCTCGTCAGAGAGCTTGTTGTAGGTACGCACCCCCATGACGATCGGCTGCAGGGAGTACTGGTAGTGGACCTCGGTCAGATACTTCTGCACTTCCTGGAACTTCATCGTGTAGTTGACGATGTCCGGGTTGTCCTGGCCATCGATCACGCCCTGCTGCAGACCGGTGAAGACTTCCGGCCACGACATGCTGATCGGGCTGGCGCCCCAGGCCTGATAGGTGGCGAGCATGATCTTGTTCTGCGGCACACGAATCTTCATGCCTTCAAGGTCTTCCAGCGACGTCACCGGTCGCTTGGAGTTGGTCAGATAACGGAAGTTGGAATACAGCCAGCTGACGATGTGGACGCCGGCCTGTTTCTCGGCGATCTGGTTCCATTCATCCGCCAGCGGGCCGGTGGTGGCCTTGACGGCATCCGCATGGCTACGCAGTGCATAGGGCATGGTGAGCGCGCCGAGGCGCGGCGCGTAGGGCGTCAGGTTGCCGACGCCGATCAGCGCGAAGTCCAGCTTGCCGATGCGCGTGTCCTGGATCATGCCGGTCTCGGAGCCCAGCTGACCGCCCGGGAACAACTCCACCTGCATCTCGCCATCGGAAAGGTCCTCGACCAGTTCCTCGAAGCGCTGAGCAAGCGCGCCCTGATCCGAATCCATCGGATCGCCCATGCCGACCTTGAAGGTCTTTGCCTGAGCGGTCGCTGACATCGCCAACATCACTGCGGTTGCCAAGAGAGCTTTATTGAACATTGTTATTACTCCACTGGTTGCGGGTCCGCATGGCCTGTCACCAGGACATGCGGATTGAAGATCATGTGGCTTTCAAAGCGTTATCGTTATGGGTTCATCCCCGTCACGTGCTGCCGCCGGGCGTAGTCACGCGACGGTCGAGACAGGTCGTGCACTGTGCAGAGCGTCCTGGATCAAGTCCGCGATGACCTCACAGTCCTGCACGTCAAAGGTCAGCGGGAGACGCAGATCACACAGCGTCGCCAGCACCCGGTCGGCATTGGGCACAGCACGATGGCCGCCCAGATAGGCCCAGCTGTCGTAGCGGCTGGTGTAATCCTCCGGCAGCGGCTTGCCGTACCATTTCACCGGCAGCCCACGCGCTTCACAGCCTGCGATGAAGGCGGCGATCTGCTCGTGGGAGCACTGCGCCAGCGTGAACTGGATGGAGCTTCCGACGTAGCCTTCCAGCGGGCCACGCAGGATGGGCGTGACGCCCTCCATGGCCGCGAGCCGGTCCTGCATGCGGGCATAGAGGGCATTCCAGCGCTCACGACGCTCTGCCAGCTCCCCCAGTTGCGGGCGCAGGATGGCGGCACGCAGATTGTCCATGCGACCACTCATGTTGGGGGTCTGCAGGCGCGTCTCAGCGAAGCTCTCCGCGGCCGGCGCCGCCAGGTGGCGGTCGTACAGCATGTAGGAGCCCGACAGGATGATGGCGCGTCGCATCACCTCATCATCGGCGGTCGCCAGCAGGCCACCCTCACCGGAATTGACGTGCTTGTAGGTCTGGGTGCTGTAGCAGCCGACCTTGCCGAAGGTGCCGCTGGGCTTGCCGTCGTAGCTCGCGCCCATGGTATGCGCGCAATCCTCGATCACCGTGATGCCGCGGCTGTCGCAGACCTGCATGATCGCGTGCATGTCGCCGATATGGCCGCGCATGTGCGAGAGCATGAAGAAGCGGGCCCCGCTCTGATCTGCCGCACGCGCCAGATCCTCCGGATCGACCGTGGTGTCCTCGAGGATATCCACCAGCACCGGCTCGCCACCGGCGGCGACGATGCTGCCGGGCACCGGGGACAGGGTGAAGGCGTTGCACAGCACCTTGTCACCGGCCTCGAGTCCGCAGGCGCGCAGCGCCAGCTGCAGGGCATAGCCGCCGGAGGCACAGGCCAGCGCATGGGGAATGCCCAGACTCGCCGCGAATTCCTGCTCCAGCAGCGCCGTTTCGCCCTGCTCGCCTTCCGCCAGGTTGTAGCGATGCAGGCGACCACTGCGCATCACGGCGACGGCAGCCTCGATGGCGGTGTCGGAGATGGCTTCCTGCTGGGTGAATGACTTGGCAAAACGACGCATGTGGCCTCCTCAATAACGCTTCTGGGCATAGACGGGGAAGTCCCAATCCTGCTCGGGGAAGTATTTGGTAAGGCGCCAGTCACAGGCACGCGCATGGCCTTCCATCCCTTCGGTGCGCGAGATGCGTGAACCGATGGCACTGAACTTGAGGTTGGCTTCGGCACTGAGCTGTTGCGTGGTCAGAACCTTCATGAACTTGTGGACATTCAGACCGCCGGAGTAGCGACCGGCGCGCTTGGTCGGCAGAATGTGGTTGGTGCCGGAACACTTGTCACCGTGGGTGACGGTGCTGCCTTCGCCCAGGAACAGAGAGCCGTAGTTGCTGAGGTTCTGCTTCCACCACTCCAGGTCCTCACACAGCACCTGCAGGTGTTCGCAGGCGTACTGATCACTGATCTGGACCACTTCTTCGCGGGTGTCGCACAGGATGACTTCGCCGTAGTCGCGCCAGGCGGCGTGGATGACCTCGGCGTTGGGCATGTCGTTGCCGACCAGCGGCACCAGCTCGATGACGCGGCGGGCGACCTCTTCACTGGTGGTGAACAGCCACACCGGCGAGTTCGGGCCGTGCTCCGCCTGGGAGACGAGATCCACCGCGATGGTCATCGGGTCTGCGGTGTGATCGGCGATCACCGCCGATTCGGTGGGGCCGGCGAAGACGTCGATGCCGACCTGGCCGAACAGCAGGCGCTTGGCTTCAGCCACGAAGGCGTTGCCCGGGCCGACGAGGATGTCGGCTTCGCGCCCGCCGAACAGGCCGAAGGCCATGCTGGCGACCGCGTGAACGCCGCCCATCTCCAGGATGCGATCGGCGCCAGCCACATGCATGGCATAGGCCACCGCCGGATTGATGCTGTCACCACGCGGCGGCGAACAGGCCGTGATGTGCTTGACGCCGGCGGCCTTGGCCGTGGCGACGCTCATCAGCGCCGAGGCGGCATGCGCGTAGCGTCCGCCCGGCACGTAGCAACCCGCGGCATCGATGGGCAGCACGCGCTGCCCCAGCACGACACCCGGCTCGGTCTCGATCTCGAAGGATGTCAGGCTGTCGCGCTGCGCTTCGGCGAAACGACGGATCTGGCGATGGGCGAAATCGATATCGTCCTTGACGCTCTGCGGCACGCTTTCGATCAGCGTGGCCAGCTTTTCCTCGCTGAGGACGAAATCGCCGCTCCAGTTGTCGAACTTCTCGGCATACATGCGCACGGCGTCTTCACCACGCGAGCGAATGTCCTGCAGCATGTCCTGGACGATGGCCGTGGTGCGCTGATCTTCCTCTGCCACGCCGTCGGCTGCTTCAGCCAGCTTGAGGTGTCTGATTGTCATTGTGATTCCCCGAAAACTGCTGTGATCATCACGCTCCCTTGCCAGCTGGGCCGGGGAGCGTGTCGTTACGGGATGCGTCAGTCACGCCGCTGTCGTCAGGCGGGACGCATCACTGGCCGCAAACGCTATCAGGCCTGGTAATCCGCGAAGTTGAAGGCATCCGGGTAGCCGAACAGGGCCACGGCACCGCCGGTGTGCAGGAAGACCACGTTCTCGCCTTCCTTGAAGTGTCCCTTGCGCACCAGGTCGATCAGACCTGCCATGCCCTTGCCGGAGTAGACCGGGTCCAGCAGGATGCCTTCCTGCTGAGCCAGCAGCGTGACGGCCTCGACCATGCTTTCGGTCGGAATGCCGTAGCCTTCACCGACGTAATCGCAATTGGCGACGACATCTTCACGCTTGACCACGTCAGACAGGCCCAGCTTGGCTTCGGTCTTCTGTGCCAGCGCGAAGACATTGCCTTCCTGCTTGTCCTTCGGGGCCCGCACGCCGATACCGAGTACCGGAATGCCGGAGTTGCAGGCGGTCAGGCCCGTCACCAGGCCCGCCTGGGTACCGGCGCTGCCGGTGGCGTGCACGAGGTGATCGATCTTGAGGCCCATGTCGTTGGCCTGGGACAGCAGTTCGAGGGCGGCATTCACGTAACCCAGCGCACCGATCTCGTTGGAACCACCACCCGGGATGATGTAAGGCTTCTTGCCCTTGCCGATCAGCTTGTCGGCCAGCGCTTCCATCTCGGCCGCCATGTCGGCACCGCCTTCACGCTTGGCGACCGTCGCGCCATGCAGCTGGTCGAGGAAGACGTTGCCGTTGTAGTTGTAGCTGCGGTCGTCGCTGCCGGTACGGTCTTCCAGCAGGATGTGGCACTCAAGACCCAGCTTGCAGGCAGCGGCAGCGGTCTGCCGCGCGTGGTTGGACTGGGTAGCGCCCTGGGTGATGATGGTGTCGGCGCCCTGCTCCAGCGCGTCCGCCATCAGGAATTCCAGCTTGCGGGTCTTGTTGCCACCGGTGGAAAGCCCGGTGCAGTCATCACGTTTGATCCAGAGACGCGGCCCACCCAACAGCTTGCTCAGGTTGTCCATCGGCTCCAGCGGAGTCGAGAGGTGACCAAGGCGAACACGGGGAAAACGGGACAGATGCATACGAGCCTCCAGGCGAGTCATTGTTGTCATAGGGGGTTACTCTCATAACGACGTTCGTCGAATGTGTGACATCACTCCGGCACGCCGCCGAGCGGTCTTCTCAACAGTAAGCCGCGATTCTCGCCAGTCCCAATGCCATGTTTCTCAAAGTTTGTTACTTTTCTGCATGACCAGCTCTTTGCTCTGGTCCGATGAAGGCATCCAGAAGATCGCCATGCCCGCAACGCCGACCGGCAGTCATATCCATTGCCTGTGGCCCCTGGCCCTTCGGCGCTGAGGCACCATTGACGAACTATTGATATGTCATGCACCCGAGGTGTGCGTGCGGGCTTCACCCCAACAAGCACTCGGTGCATGATGGCCGACCTCCAACAACAACCGACATCTCCTCAGGCGACGCATGAAGATCGAATGGATCGAAGACTTTCTCGCATTGATCGAGGCCGGGACCTTCTCGCTGGCAGCCGAGCGACGCAACGTGACGCAACCCGCCTTCTCGCGCCGGATACGGCAGCTGGAAGAGTGGCTGGGCGTCGAGCTGGTCTATCGTCAGTCGCAGCGCATGATCCTCACCGAGCACGCGCTGGAATATGAACAGGAAATGCGGGAATGGCTGGCGCGGCTCTACACGCTGCGCAGCCGCCTGCGTAGCGAGGCCCGCCAGGGGCCGAAGGCGATCATCACCACCCAGCACACCCTCACCGTCAGCTATCTGCCGCGGTTGCTGCGCTATTTCCGCCACAACTCCCCCGAAGCCGGACTGCAGGTGAAATCACTGGATCGCAGCGAATGCCTGCAACTGTTCGAGCATGACCAGGCAGACCTGCTGCTGTGCTCCGAACTGCAGGGCGCACCGATCTTCGATGACAACGGCGACACCCAGCGCATCTCGCTGGGGCTGGAGCGGCTGCTGCCGGTGTGTGCTCCGGACGCCCAGGGGCGCCCCCTGCACCTGCCGCGCAGTGACCAGCGCCTGCCCTTGATCGCCTATGATCCGGAGAGTTTTCTGGGCCAGATTCTGGCCTCGCCCTACCTGATGGACCTGCAGCGCGCCCAGGACATCGACATCATCTGCGAGACGTCCTTCACGCTGGGCATTCGTGAACTGGTGATGGCCGGATTGGGAGTCGGTTGGCTGCCCCACGGCCTGATCGAGGATGATCTGGAGAGCGGCAGACTGGTCTCGCTATTGGATGATCTGGGCGGCCCGACCCTCGAGGTGGCCTGCTATTGTCGCCGTGGCAAGCACAGCGCGGCGACCGAGTCGCTGTGGCAACTGCTCAACGAGAGCCCACCCTCGGTGTAAGCCCACCTGGCGCTCACCTGTCTGCCGAGCACTGACTTGACCAGCACTGACTTCACTAGCACTGACAGGACCAGCACGCACCTGCCAACCGTTTCTTGAGGAACCAGCATGAATCTCATCAACCCCGACAAGCTGTTGCAGAGCAAATGGACCGCCGTGTCACCCCGGGAACGTGAGCGCCATTTCATCGTCACACGCCTGATTCGCGATGAGCAGGACGAACATGTGGTCGAGGTCGTGTTGCAGGCGGTGCTGACACGCAGGGATTACACCCTCGCCTGGCGCGAGCTCAAGGCAGATGATGTCTGGCAGATGGGCTGGAAATGACGGGCTGGAAATGATGACCTGACATGAGCATCGCTGAACGCATAAACGCCGCCCGAGGGCGGCGTTTATGCGTCTACGCAACAGAGGATGAGACGGGGTGATGCCTGATCTTGACTGACCTTGGCTGGCATTGAGACTGACCGAAAGTCACTGAGAAAAGACCTCAGGCCACGACCTCGGCTTCCAGCTGATCACACAGCAGCGCCATGCGCTGCACCGCTTCCAGCAGGCTGTCGTCCGGCACGGTCAGAGCGACACGTACCAGCGGCGTACCGCAATCGCCGAAGACGCTGCCGGGCATCACCGCCACCTGCTGCTGTTCCAGCAGCCGCCAGGCGAATTGCTCACCGTTCAGACCGGTGCGTGAGACATCGACCATCAGGAACATGCCGCCCTGGGGCAGGCTGGAGGACAGCTGCGGGATGGCCGCCAGCGCCTCATGCACCAGACGCGCGCGGCGCCCGAGAGAGTCGCGCAGACGCTCGGTGGTATCGAAATCCCCGCGCAGTGCGGCCTCGGTCATGTCGGCGATGAAGGGCTGGTTGCCGAACAGCATGGTTTCCGAGACAGGCAACAGCCGACGACAGAATTCCGCCGAGCCGATGGCCCAGCCACTGCGAAAGCCGGTAGCGGCGTGACTCTTGGAAATGGAGGACACCACCACGGTGCGCTCACGCAGTGCCTCGATTTCCAGCGGCGAGACGAATTCGCCCGTGAAGATCAGCGCTTCATAGACCTCATCGCAGACGATCCACAGATCATGCTCGCGACATAGCGCACCGATGTGCTCGAGGGTCGCCCGATCCATCACCGCCCCGGTCGGGTTGTGCGGGGTATTGAGCAGCAACACACGGCTCTGCGGCGTGATGGCCGCGGCCAGATCCCGTGGCTGCAACACGAAGCCATGCTCCATGCGCAGCGGTACCGGCTGCAGGTCACCGCCGGCGCCGCGGATCACACCCTCATAGGTGGCGTAGTAGGGATCGCCGGTCAGTACGCCGGCCCCCTCCTCCACCAGTGCCAGCATCACCGCGAACAGCGCCGTCTGCGTGCCGGGGAAACACAGCACGTTGTCTGCGCTGATCTCGGGCATGCGCGCGGCGTAGCGCTCGGCCAGTGCCGCAACCAGCCCCGGCTCACCACGGCCATCAGAGTAGCGGGTACGGCCAGCGCGCAGCGCCTCGACACAGTGCTCGACCAGGGCCGGATGCGTGGCGATATCCGGCTCGCCGATGGTCAGCTCGATGATCGGCTCGCCGGCCTGGATACGCTGGCGGGCAGCGCTGTGAACGGCCCATTTGTCACCGCCCAGATCACTCAGTCGTTCGGTAATGGTGGCGTAGCGCATGCTCAACTCCTGTGAGGTGGGGGTGATGTCGTAATAGCGACGTGCTCAAGCAAGGTGCCCTGTGGCAGCCGCAGAATGCCCTCTGCCGCCCGCATGGCGATCGCGGGCAGCCGCTCGACCGGATAGAGGCCGTGTTCCAGCCCGCCTTCCAGCCACAGGCCATCGATCAAGCCATTGAGGGCGATCGCCTGCTCCTGACAATCGCTCTCGGTGGCGGGCAGCGCGTGGGCACTCAGCACCGGCTGGACCAGCTGTGCGAGCAGATCGAGAAACTCGCGATAGGTTTCCTGGTGCACCGCCGAATAGCTGGCATCGTGGCGCACCCGGCCAATGAAGGTCGCCCACAGGGAGATCTTGTGGGCAGCCAGGTTGGGCTGCGTGAGGCTCGCCGCGATGAAGCGCGCCAGACGACACGCCGGGGATTCATCACTGGCCGGGCTGGCATCGGCGATATCGGAGGTCAACTGGCCCATCATGTAGGCGTAGGCGGCCCGCACCATGTCGTCCTTGGTGCCGAAATGGTGGCGAATCAGCCCGGGCGAGACGCCGGCCGCCTCGGCCACGCGGCGCACGCTGGCGCCGGCCAGACCGTGCTGCGCGACACAGCTCAAGGTGGCTTCCAGCAGGTCGCGACGACGCTGGTCCTGGGAAAGCCGCTGGAATGCCTTGCGACTCATCGTGATGTCTCCCGTCCAGTCGCTGCCCCGCGCATCAGGCACTCGATGGGCTGATCAACGACGATGCTTTCAGCAACGATGCCTTTAACAACGATGCTTTTAGCAACGATAATCACAGCCAAGGCTCTCCAGCAGTCGCAGATGAGACTCCCACTCCAGCGCCAGATCTCCCTCCTCGTGGATGGCCATGTCGTACTGACCGACCACATGCTCACAGATCTCCGGCGAGAGGCGGCGCACCGGCTGGCCCATGGACAGGGTCGCGACCTGGATCTCGCAGCTGCGCTCGAGATAGAACATGTTGTTGAACATCTCGGCGGCAGAGGCGCCGGTGGTCAGCAGGCCATGATTGCGCAGGATCAGCGCCGGATTGTCGCCAAGGCTCGCCACGATGCGCTCGCGCTCATCCAGATCCAGCGCGATACCCTCGTAATCGTGGTAGGAGACGCGGCCATGGAACTGCAGGGCGATCTGATTCAGGGGCAAGAGCCCTTCTTCCAGGCTCGACACCGCCACACCGGCGCGGGTATGGGTATGCATGATCCAGCTGGCTGAGTGACTTGCCGCATGAATCGCCGAGTGAATGGTGAAACCGGCCGGATTGACCCGCGCGGCGCTGTCATCGACCTTCTGGCCGTTGACGTCGATCTTGACCAGCGAGGACGCCGTGATTTCCTCCCAGCGCCAGCCGTAGGGATTGATCAGAAAATGCCCTTCCTCATCCGGCATTCGCGCCGTGATGTGGGTGTAGATCAGGTCGGTCATGCGATAGTGCGCTGCCAACCGGTAGCAGGCCGCCAGGTCCAGGCGTGCTTGCCACTCCGCGTCACTCATGGTCGATGCCGGCATGTTGCTGTCTCCTGTGGTCACAATGTCGCTGTCTGGGGTCGAGAAAGGCTCGGCTGAGCCCTCAAAAGCATTGAAGCGTTCACCTTCGGGGCTCAAGTGCCGCGGGTTTCAAGCGACGCGGGCCTCAATCGCTGCGGGTTTCAAACGCTGCGGCCCTCAATAGCCGCGCTGGCGATCCACGCCCAGCGTGAGCGGCAGGCCATCGCGCAACTCACGCGCCGTGGCCACCACCTGCTCGGCCACCACCTCGGGGAGCGAGTCGCTGGCCACGTGCGGCGTGATGCGCAGGCGCGCGTCCTGCCACCAGCGGTGAGTGGGCGCCAGCGGCTCCTCGCGGAAGACATCCAGCGTCGCGCCTGCCAGTTGCCCGGAATCGAGCGCGGCTTCAAGGTCCGCTTCCACCAGGTGCTCGCCACGACCGATCTGCACCAGCCAGGCGCCATGGCGCAGCCGGGCGAACAAGGCAGCATTCAGCACGTTCTCGGTCACCGGGGTCAGCGGCAGGATATTGATCAGGTAATCGGCACCGTCAGCCGCCGCCATGACGGCAGCGTCACCGGTCAGGTAACGCACACCCGGCACCGGCGCGGCCGGTTCGCTGCGACAGGCGACCGTCACCGAGAATCCCAGGCTCGTCAGCGAAGTGACCACGGCGCGCCCCATGCTGCCGTGGCCCAGCACTGCCACCTGTGCCTTCTCTGGCGCACGCATTGCCAACGGCTGCCATTCGCCACGCGTGGCATTGTCGGCCATGACGGCAAACTCGCGCTCGCGATGCAGTACCTCGTGAGCGGCGAAACCGGCCATCAGATACGCCTGATGCGGGTCGCGCACCCGTGCGACCTGAACCTCGGCCGAGAGCCCCGGATGCCCCAGCAGGGCATCCACTCCCGCCGCGATCGACATGGCAAGCCGAAGATTCGGGTACGGCGCGAAGGCGTCCTCCCCCGGCTGCCAGCAGATGGCGAACCGCACCGCGCTCGGGTCCTCGATCTCATGCGGATGACGCAGCACGACATCGTCGCCCAGCTGGCGCAGTGCTTCACCGTAGACGCTGTCCAGGTCCAGGGATTCACTCAGATAGACACCCAGAATCGGGGCTTGGCTTTGCATTGGCTCTCCTTGTGACACGACTGGCAGCGAGTGGGTTGCCATGGATTCACCTTCACTATTGCACACTCGTATAACTACTGCCAACCGTCACGTGCTCCCCTGCTCCCTCATCGCCTTGCCAATGCCTTGATCGATGGGGTGTTGCCGTCACCGCACTGTTCTGGAGGAAACATGCGCGCCACAACGACAAAAGGAGAGGCGCAAGCGCCTCTCCTTTCACATGTGTCATCTGGTCGATGGTGCAAGCCGGCGTCAGCGATGATGACAGCCTGCCGCTGCCAGCCTGATGGCAGCGAGGGGGTTCACAGCGTGGCCACCTTCGCCACTGGCGGGCGCTGCTTGCCCTGGGTGACGATGTAGATACCGCTTGCGACCACGATGGCGGCGCCCAGCAAGGTCATGGCATCGAGGCTTTCTCCCAGCACCATGACCCCTAGCGCCAAGGCAAACAGGACGCGGGTATAGCGAAATGGCGTGACCACCGAGACCTCGCCCTTGCGCATGGCAATCGTCAAGGCGTTGTAGGCGATGACCCCGAGTATCACAGCACCCACGATCAGCCAGGTCGCCTCGGGCGCATACGCAAGCGGGGTCTGCTGGTAGAGAGCGATCAGCCCCCCCGCCGGAATCAGGGCGAGAAAGCCATAGATGCCGAGCTGGACGTTGGACAACGACGCTGGCGCGCCGCGCGTCGCCAGGTCCCGTCCGGCGAAGCCGATCGTGCTGATCACCGCAAACAGTGAGGTCATGTTGAAGCTGTCGAGACCGGGACGCACGATCAGCAATACACCAATGAAGCCGACACCGATTGCCAGCCAGCGCTTGCGGCTGACGCGCTCCCCGAAGAACATTGCCGCCCCGGCCACCACGACCAGCGGCGTCGCCTGCAGGATGGTGGAGGCAGTGGAAAGCGGCATCAGGGTGATGGCGAGGGCGAAGCTGCTGCGGGCGATGATTTCACAGATGACACGCACCAGAATCGGACGCGAGAAGATCGCCGCAGGCATGAGGGACTCACCGCGCAGGCAGGTCAACAGCATGAAGACCAGCATGCCGCCGAGACCGAACAGCATCAGGGTGATACCGGTCGAGGTATGCCCCGCCGCCAACTTGAACAACAGATCCTCCACCGCGAATGCTGCCATCGCGATGACCATGAAAACACTGCCACGCATATTGTCCACTCAAGCCCCCTTGGTCTTTCAAGTCACATTCACCAGACGGTCTGGCGGCCAGGATCAAGCGCGTATCGCGCTGCAACATCACCCCACGGCAGGCAGCGGCTCCGTTTGATCATCGGTGGCATCGTCCCACCATCACGCCATCAAGTCTTGCACCCTGCGCGTGAGGTGAAACAGGCGCGATTGCCGCAAAGACGCGTTTCAGAAACCCCCATGATGGCGCAAGGCCACGCTATCCGGCACTCGAGTGATGCGCTGGCACCGCGCTTGTTAGACGAAAGATATGGCGTCAGGCGCCCGGCGCGCTCGAATCTGAACGTCAAGGAAAGCCAGAACTTCACGGCAAGCCTCGCACAGCAAGACGCCCGCGATCAGCGAGCAGGAGCTCGTGAACGCGGGCGTCAGTCCTCAAAGTCTCTTCACACGGCTCAGTCCTGCTGATTCTCGAGCAGCGACTTCAGACCATGCGGCTGGCATCGCAGGTACTGGGGCGCGGCCTTGACGGTGTTACCCAGCGCAGCGGCCGCGTGCCACGGCCAGCGCGGGTCGTAGAGAATGCCACGCGCCAGCGCGATGGCATCGGCACTCTCGTTCGCCAGCAGGTCTTCGGCCTGCTGCGGCTCGGTGATCAGGCCAACGGCAATCACCGGCATCTTCACCTGCGCCTTCAGGGCCTCGGCGTGCGGCACCTGATAATTGGGCGCTACCGGAATCTGCTGCTGCGCGCTGAGCCCGCCACTGGAGACATGCAGATAGTGGCAGCCACGACCGTCCAGCGCCTTGGCAAGCTCGATGCTCTGCTCGAGGTCCCAGCCGCCCTCGACCCAGTCCGTCGCGCTGATCCGGATGCCCAGCATCACATGCTGCGGGATCGCGGCCCGCACGGCGTCAAAGACCTCAAGCGTCAGACGCATGCGGTTCTCGAGCGAGCCACCGTAGTCATCGTCGCGCTGATTGCTCAACGGCGACAGGAACTCGTGCAGCAGATAGCCATGCGCCGCATGCAGCTCGATGCCGTCCAGGCCGATGTCGACGGCGCGCTGCGCCGCCGCCACGAAGTCCGCGATGGTGCGGCGGATCTGCTCGCCACTCATCGCCTCGGGGAGCGGCCCGCCTTCGCTGAAGGGAATCGCACTGGGGGCAAGTACCTGCCAGCCATTGTCGTTGCCTGGCGCGATGGCGGCACCGCCCTCCCAGGGCTTCTGGCAGGATGCCTTGCGTCCCGCATGACCGATCTGCACCGCCAGCGGCATCGGTGAATAGCGGCGGATACGCTCGACGCCCCCCTGCATGGCTTGCTGGCATGCCTCATCGTAGAGTCCGACATCGCCATGGGTGATGCGCCCTTCCGGGGCAACGGCGCTGGCCTCGAAGATCAGAAGCCCAGCCCCTGACTGGGCGAGATTGCCAAGATGCTGATCATGCCAGGCCTGCATCTGGCCCTCCTCAGCGGAGTACTGACACATGGGCGCGATGATGATGCGATTGTCCAGCGTGAGCGGGCCGAGGGTGAGCGGTGAAAACAGTGTGGACATGGAGTTCCTCTGGAGGCAGACAGGGCGGGTTCGGCAAGGCGCAGGCGCGAACATGGCGAGAAGGTCCGTGCTGCCAAAGCCAATGCAGTGCAAGCACAATGCGGGCACCGGGCAGGCGCCACAAGCGCAAGTTGGCCATGGTGGCGGCAACGCTGAGTTGCCCATGCTTCACGCACGCCCCACCATCAGCGCCCTGCCAGCGCCCCACCATCAGCGACTCGCCTCACCCTCCAGCACTTCCTTGACCAGCAGACGCCCGACATCGGCAATCGCGGCATTGCGCGCTGCCAGATCGGCCTCGCTTTCGGTCAGATAGACCGCCACGATCAACGGGGCACGCAACGGCGGCCACAGGATGGCAACGTCATTGTTGGTGCCATACCCCCCGCCGCCGGTCTTGTCCGCGATCTGCCAGTCATCGGGCAAGGCCGCCCGCAGCTTGTCATCGCCGGTGGTGTTGGCCAGCATCCAGCCCTGCAGAGCCAGGCGCGATGGCTCGCTCAGCGCATCCCCCACCAGAAGTCGCTGCAGGGTGGCCGCCATCGCGTGCGGCGTGGTGGTATCGCGCGGGTCACCGGGAGTGGCCTCATTGAGCGCCGTTTCACGTCTGTCCAGCCGCGTGCTGTCATCGTCCAGGCGCCGCAGATAGGCCGTCAGTGCGGCCGGGCCGCCCAGGGCGTCGAGAATCAGGTTGCCCGCGGTATTGTCGCTGGTCGTGATGGTGGCATGGCACAACGCCTCGAGCGTCAGGCCTCCATCCCGGGTGTGGTGCTCGGTGATGGGGGAATAGGTCACGAGATCCGCCGAGCGAATCTCCACCTTGCGTGACAACGATTCCTGGCCTTCGTCCACCCGGGAGAGCAGATGACCACAGGCCAGCACCTTGAAGGTGCTGCTCATGGGGAAGCGCTCATCCCCCCGCCAGCTGAAACGGGTGCCATCGGCGGTATCCAGAACGCTGACACCGATTCGCGCGCCGACCTCTGATTCGATGGCCTGAATGGCCGACGCCGAGAGCGGCTTGTCAGCGGCCAGCGCATCGTCTGCGGCCTGAGCGCTCAGCGACAGACAGGCAAGCGCGGCGGCCGCCAGCCACTGCTGCCAGCGCCTTGTGGGCCTGGCGGCAGGCTTTGCCGCGAAGCTGGCGGAGTGCAAGCGAAACGAGGGGTGATCAGCACCGCACAGGCGCTGAGGGGATGAAGGCATCAATGACATGTCCTGATCATGGGGAGCGGTCGTGTCGCAGCAGACACAACCAATATGCAGCATGCTACATGTACCATAGCCGCTTAAGCGCGGACATGCCGGCCATCTCACTACGGGCCGCGGACTGGCAGAGACTTGATCTGGGTCAATGCCAGCGCACGCTGCCCTCACTCATCGAGAACCTTGAGCGTCTTGTTGCGCTTGGCGCCGGGCTTGGCATGCCATGACAGGCGAATATCGAGGCGATGATGATCATCCTCTCGCCGCGCCGTGACCTTGAGGGTCATCAGGCCGCGCGGTGCCAGCCGTATCTCGCCGTCCTCATCGCGAAATGACAGCAGTCCCTTGCCCAGCCCCTTGATGATGGCCTTGAGAATGTCCTGAACGCCATCGATGGACTGCAATGATTCATGTCGGAACAGCGACTTGTCCTGCTTGTCGTCTTTCACCTGCCTCTCCTGTGCGTGTTTCAGGGCGCGTAGACCTTGACCTCGGGATGGTCATTGCTGATGCCGACGATGCGTCCACAGGCTTCTATCAGCGTCGCCCCCATGCCCACGCCATCCAGCCCTTCCTTGCGGCGTGAATTGCGATCCAGGGTGACGTCGCCCTCGATATGCAGAAGCCCGTGGCGCCAGCCCAGCTGCTGGCCCGCCTGATGATTGACGTGACCATGCATCACGGCACGAATGCCGACCTTGTGCAGGCGCTTGACGCCTGCGGCGCTCAGCACCATGTCGCTCTTGCGATATTTGGTGCGCAGTACATTGGCCAGCTCACCGTAATAGAAGGTGAACGGGTCTTCGCGCAGGATGCGCCGGAATTCCTGATTGACCTGCGAGACCTTCTGGCGGCCGAGTCGTCTGGCGAAGGCATCATCCACGCCTGCATGGACATGCAGGAAGGCGCCACTGCGATAGGCAAGGCGCATCTCGTCGAAGAACCAGGCAAATCGCCCGCCGGGCTTGAGAAACAGCTCGTGGGCCTTGAGCGCGGCGGCATAGGTCTGGCGCAACGAGAGACCATGTTTCTCACAGGCATGCTCGAAGCCATCGGCCTTGGCGCTCAGGCGAGTGATCTCCTTCTCCAGCGCCTCCCCCTTGAGCACATGGCCTGCCGATTTGCGAAACTGCTCCGCCCAGTCCGGCCCCGGGTACAGGCGCCGACGGCATTCACTTCGCGAGGGAATGCTCTTCATCGCCCGCGGTCTGTCCGCGAGATAGTGATCGAAGACTTCCTTGAGCAGCGCCAGCCCCTTGGCGCCCATGCGCACGAACAGATGATCGGTTCGCGCCGAATCATCATGACTCAGCCGCATCAGCGCCAGCATCAGCCGCATGTCGTGATTGCCCGCCAGCAACTTGAGACGCGCTCCGCTGCGCATCAAGGTGCGCAGGGCTTCCAGCAGTTCCAGATTGCTGGGGCCCTTGTCGAGGCAATCACCGCCGATGACGAAGACACTGCGCTTGCCCCGCGCCGTCAATACCAGGTTGTCCCGCGAGGTCAGGCGCACACCGCCACTGGCCACCAGAGACGCGATGAAGGCTTCCGCGTCGGCATGCGCATCGGAGATGAAGATGACATCGCGGCGTGGCCAGTCCTTGCTGCCCAGCTTGCGAGCGGCGCGGGACACCTTGTCACCGGCGCGCAGGTGCTGATGTGTCTCGGGCCACTGAGCCGCGTGACTGGGCAGCGCCTTCAGATAACGCGTCGGGCCTCGGTAACGCGGTACGGCGTCGCTCATGGGGGGACTGAGGGTCATTGGGCTATCTCCTTGTGGCATCTGCTTGCCTCGTTGAACTCACCGGCTTGTGGCAAGCAAGCGCCTTGCCGCTCCTTGGGGACCATCCGCGGGCATGCGGAATGAGGTCACAAGCACAGGGCGACAAGCTTATGACCGTTTGATCACAGAAAGATGACAGACTCGCATCACCTGATGCGCTGGCCTGCTTCTCTGCTGTCAATGACTCCGCCCATCCCCTGCTCTCCAGCACTCCGCCCGCTCCCGGCACTTCAGTACCCCGCCGGCTGGCCGCCAACTCAGTCCTGCGCGGGCTCGTGACGCTGGCGCACCTTCCAGTCGCCAGCCACATGCCGCCATGACCCTGACGGGGTTTCCTCGATGACCACCGGCCGCGCATGGTGCATGCTCAGCCCGGCAATCTGGTCGAAGTCCAGCACGCCCAGCAGATGCGCCGCATGCCGCAGCGCCGCGCCATGGCCGACGACCAGTGTCAGCGAGGCGCCCGATGTGGGAGCCGAGGCAGTAGCTGATGGGTAAGCCGGTAGCGAAGCAATGAAGTCGGCCACCCGCTGACCGGCCTGCATCAGGGATTCAGCCCCCGGCAGCGGCAGGCGAAAGTGGCTGTTGGATTTCCAGTCGGCCGGCAGGAAATCCACGCGCGGGTCATGACGCACCGCTTCGGCGATCTGTGCCGTGGTCAGATTGGCGGCGCTGCCCAGACTGCGCTCCCACAGGGCATCATGTGCCATGAGCGAGAACTCACGCTCTGTCCTGTCTCCCATGACCTCGTTCATCACCTGCGCCGTCTGCCAGGCACGCAACAGACTGGAGGCATGTACCGTGCTGGCCGGTTGCCAGCCATGTGCCTGACACAGCGTCAGCACTTCCTCGGCTCCCTCACGCGCCTGACGCTCACCGCGACGGGTCAAGGGAAACGGCTGCAGCGCGCTCGGGGTATCAATCTGCTGGTGATAGTCGGCATGACGAATCAATGCCACACGTCGGATTGTCGGTTCATCAGTCATCGGCCGTCGCTCTTCCCGTCTTCACTCGGTATTGATTCATGCTGGCGGTCCTCGCCATGCGTCGCCTCGTACGGGGCAAGTGGCGCCAATGGAGCTGGTGGCGCCAGTCTCCCGCGCTCACGTCGCCTGACGCGACTGCTCAAGCCGTGCCAGCAGCGCCATGGCGGCGTGCCCCATCTCGTGGTTCCTCAACAGGCTCGGCACGACCTCCGCCGCCACCCAGCGCCGACTGCGATGCGGCTCCTCCCGCTCGCTCTCTTCCTGCTCATGCACGACTCTCACGGCGTGCAGACTGGCCGCGACCGGAGCGCCCCACTTCTCGTAACTGAATTCCAGCGCTGCGTGGTCCAGCGCCTCCGCCTCGATGCCCGCTTCCTCGCGGGCTTCCTTGAGCGCGGACTCAAGCGGACTCATGCCCGGCTCGACGATCCCCTTGGGCAGGCTCCAGTGACGGTTGGAGGAAGAGCCGATGAGCAGCACCTCCCACTGGGCATCGTCGCCTTCCCCCTGCAGACGACAGGGCAGGACGGCCGATTGGCGGTAGTAATAGGCGGGGCGTTCGCGGCGCTCCTCACCGGCCGGGAATGGCCAGGGGAAGCCATCCGGCAAGGCACGCACGCGCTGGATCAGCTCCAGGCTCATCTGGCCGGAGCGCAGGTCTTCCCAGCGCCCCTCGAAGGTCAGCTTGACCACCGCCGCCGTCGGCAGCAGCTTGGTCTCCTTGGGCGGACGCGGCCGCTTGCCGGTCAGCCAGACCAGCGCATCTTCCAATGCCGGGTTATGGCCGATGATCATCAGTCGCTGCACGCTGTCCGGGCAGGCACGCACCGTCTTGAGCAGCGGCGCCTCGCCCTCGCAGTAAAGCGCAGGCTTGAGCTCGATCATGTCGACGCCGAGGCCCATCGACTTCACGCACTTTTCCGCCGTGGCGCGCGCGCGAAGGGCCGGCGAGCTCAGGATGGCATCCGGTACCAGCGCCTCCTGGGCAAGCCAGGCTCCCATGCGCTGGGCGCCCCGCTTGCCGCGCTCCTTGAGGGGGCGATGGAAGTCGTCAGCTGCCACTGACCAGTCCGACTTTCCGTGGCGCATCAACAGCAGTTCACGACGCATGTTCAAGCCTCCAGCAAGGGGGTCAGGTGGTTCTCGACCAGCGCGGCGAAGTCCACGCGCCCGGTCACCTCAAGCACGCGGGTTCCCGCCAGGCGCTCCAGATACGGCGCGGGATCAAGGCTTGCGCCATTGGGCACGAAACGGCCATCCCGCTGCTGGTGGAAGGGCCCCGGTGTCTTCATCACCGCGCGTATCAGCGCTTCGCTGCGGCTGACCTCGACCTCGCGCACCTCGAGTGGCGCCTCGCTGCCGCGCGTCCAGTTGAGTATCACCATGGCCGCAAGCTCGCCGCTGGCGCGGATACGCCCGGGGCCGTAGACGTCCTCGATGATCAGATCGTGCTTCTCTTCCAGGTCCCACAGCGCGTCTTGCGGCATCGCTTCATAGCCTGCGATACGCGCGGGGTCCAGCAGCGGGCGCAGACGCGGATTGTGGAGCATGGTGCCGGGATTGATGCGTGGCAACTTGGCGACGCCGCGGGCACGCAGCGTTCCCTCCCGCCCGGGGCGGTCCAGGAACAGCCGGTCATTGCTGATGAAGTCGAACTCGGGATTGTCGAGCGCCTTCACCATGGTGGTGGACTTGCCGCCGCCGGAGAAGGCGGCGATGGCCACCGCGCGATCGCCCTTCGACAGCGCCGATGCGTGACAGATCAAGCCGTCATTCTGCTGCAGATGCGACATGTGCAGATTGAGCAGGAAGTTGATCACCTGGCTTTCATTGTCTTCACAGGGCCCGAACGCCAGGTTGTGGTCGTTGCTGCGCAGAAAGGCCATGCCCGTGCGCACCTTGTGAATCAGGCGCCCGTCGGCCAGGTCGATGATGGCGTCCTTGCGGCGTGTCTTGCCGGGCTCCGGCATCCAATCGACGAAGGCCTCGGGCACGATGCCGAGTCTCGCTGCCGCTGGCGTGTCCTTGAGGGCCGGCGCCTCGAGCACATGCACGAGCCTGGCTCCCCTCGGCACATTGTCGAGCGCCACAATGCGCGCGCAATGGCGAAAATATGTCGCCAGACGTTGCAGCAGCCGTGGCATGTCCGTCTTCACGCACAGGCGAAAGTCATCCACCTCGAACAGCAGCGCCTCGCTCAGGCACTGGCGCGACGGCGTCAGCGCCGTGAAGCAGGCGGCGGCCGTCCACTCTGCAAAGGGCAGCGTGGCAAGGCTGGCCGGGCTGTCACAGGTCGTCGCGCTCATGCCAGACACTCCATCACGTGATCGAGATAGGCGGTGGCCGCATCGACACCGGCACCTTCCAGCGCGCCACGGAAGCCACCGAAGGCCGAGACTTCGAAGATGATCGGGCCATCGGCGGTCAGCGCGACATCGACGGTGGTGAAGTCGAGCTTGAACGGCGCCTGGGCACGCTGCGCCAGCGCGATCAGCTCCTCGGAGGGCTCGAAGGGTGCGTACTTGCCACCGGCATGGATGGTGGTATTCCAGGCATCGCCCCCACTGACACGGGCGTAGCTGCACAGATAACGGCCACCGACGAAGACCATGCCGTAATCCTGCCCCGGCAGGTCGAGGCGCTGCTGCAGATACATCATCGGGTGCTCGGCGGCGAATTCACGCACGGCAGCTTCCAGCGCGGCATCATCGCCGGTGTCCTCGATGATGCACATTCCCCGTGCCTTGGTGGAGAAAAGCGGCTTGAAGACGGCGGCCTTGAAGCGCTTGACGGCCTCGCAGGCCGCCGTCACGTCCTCGGTGACCAGAGTGGCCGGCATCGGGATATCGGCATTGGCCAGCGTGACGGTGCAGCTCAGGCGGTCGATCAGGCGAATCATGCTTTCCGCGCTGCTGAAGACACGCACGCCCCTGGCTTCGGCGACGCGCAACAGCTCCAGGCGGTCCAGGCTGCCCGGGGAATATTCCGCGCTGATCTTCTTGACGATCAGGGCGTCCAGCTCGGTCAGGTCATGATGCACCCCGGCAGAGTCACGGAATTCGAGGCAGTTGCGGGTCAGGTCCAGCGAGACGGCCGCCATGTCGATCACGAGACGAAAGCCCGTCCGTGCTTCGATGGCATCCGCCAGCACTTCGGTCGACCACTTGCCGGGAATACCCACGACGCCAATCTTGAAATCAGTCAACGAACAACTCCTCCAGGGGAATACGGTAATCGGCCGGCCGTTCAGGGTCGGCGCCAAGCACATGCTCGAGTATAAAGCGTGCGCGGTTGAACATGCGCCCTGCCAGCCCGGCATCGAGGATGAAACGTGTCGAAGTGGCAAAGGAGCGCGCCAGGCCAAGTGCCAGACGCCATTCAAAGGTGGTATCGCCCTGCTCATGGGCAAAGCGACGCATCTGCTGACCGAAACTCAGGGCCAGCGCCAGAATACGGGCCCGCAGCGCCGAATCCGTCAATTGCAGACGGTAATGGGACACCATGTGCACGGACACGTCCTGCACATAGTCCTGATAGGCCGAGCGGTGAAGATCGATGAAGCGGATGCTCTGCTTCGCCGGATCGAAGAGGATGTTGTCGACATTGAAGTCGCCGTGGATATAGACGGCGAAGGGAGCCTCGAGCGAACGTTCCAGACCTGCGGCCTGCTCGATCAACGCTTCCAGCGAGGGCATCTCGCGCCCACACAGCGAGGCACCGCAGTGGCGAAATTCCGGATGGATCTGATAGACATCACTCAGCCGCTTGAGCAGCTGGCGCATGTGCCCTGCAGTGACCGGCTTGTCGCGGCGGGTGGTGGTCCACACCGAGTGTAGCGTCTCGACCAGCGCCTGCTGGGCGGTACGATTGAGGCGTGACGATTCGTTGATCAACAGATGCTCGAGGGTCATGCCCGGCAGGTGCTCGATCAAGAGTGCCGCGCTGTCGCCCTGCTGATGATGCGAGAGGATGCGGGGGGCGATGCCGGGATAGATGTCGTGCCAGCGCTCGACGCCCTGACGCTCCTCCTCGACCTTGCGCCCCAGGCCATCCTTGAAGATGGCCAGATACTCCGGCGAGGTCAGCGGCAGATCACCGGCTGGCTTGCGGTCCTTGGATTTGCGGTCCTTGGATTTGCTGCCCTTTTGCTTGCTGCCCCCTGACTCGCCAGCCTTGCTGCCCTGTTGCTTGTCGTTGGCCGGCTTGCCCTTGTCATTGCCCTTGTCACTGACCTTCTCAACAGCCCTCTCACTGGGCTTCTCGCTGGCAATCCCCGAGATCCGGCTGCCGGAACGTGTCTCGGCCAAAGTGTCGACGCGCATCTCGCCCGCCGTCTGACTGCCATCACCGAGTTCATTGACCAGGTGCGTCAGCGAGGCATAGCGCTCGAAGTTGAGTGACTGACCGAGGGTTGCCGAGATGACCGCCTCACCCAACTGCCCCAGCACCTCGCCCATCTGGCTGATTTCACGGGCCACGAACAGCAGATGTGTCAGGTCTTCGGCGGGAGCGCGCTTCTTCTTGAGCTGGCCGGTGAGTGCCCGGATGCGGCCTTCACTGTCCCGCTTCAGCTTCTCGCGACTGCGCGCGAGCTTCAGGGCCAGGGACAGGGAGCCGTTCTCCAGCGACATCTCGCTGCGCAGAATGCCGCGACGCACACGGCGCAGCGACTTGACCAGCACGACATCATCGACCAGCTGGACATCATCGACGCGAATCAGTTGTTCCAGACAACTGCGCGCCAGCTCACTGAGCCGTGCCAGACCACTGGCGACCTCGACCAGGCTCTGCTGGAAGCGGGCCCGCGCGTGCGAGCGCTTGTGGTTTCGGGCTTCAGGGCATGCCTGTTCGATACGCTGGCAGAGGTTCTCGGCGTACCCCTGGCGCTCCAGCAGCTTGCGCGCCATGGCCGCCGTCGGCGCGGACACGAACGCCTGCAGCCAGCCATATTGACTATCCACTTCCGAACACAGAAATCGAAGGTTGTCGCGCGTGCTTTCAGGCCAGGCCTGATCCATGCCATCTCTCCATCCACCCGGAAATCATCCCAATGCCATAGTATTCCACGCAAAGATGACAATCCGCGACACGCGCTGGAGGAATCGACTGTCTTGTGGGTGGTCGGCCGGGCTGAAGCGCGGTTTTTTCATTGAATTCCACCACCCGAACGCTTCCCCCTAGACGTATCGCCTATAGCTGGACAAGACCGGATTCGGTGACAGTAGCGCAAGCGACCCTGCCAGCCCCCGCGCGACCCACCACGGATGGAGACCCGCATGACCATCACCTGCATCAATGACCTGCAACGCCTGGCGAAACGCCGCGTGCCGAAGATGTTCTACGACTATGCCGATTCCGGCTCGTGGACGGAGTCCACCTATCGGGCCAACGAGGCCGACTTCGCCGCGATCGGGCTGCGCCAACGGGTGATGGTCGACATGGACAATCGCACTCTGCGCACGAAGATGCTCGGCGAGGAGGTGGCCATGCCGGTGGCGATCGCACCGACTGGCCTGACCGGCATGCAGCATGCCGATGGCGAGATGCTGGCCGCGCGCGCGGCGAGTGACTTCGGTATCCCCTTCACGCTCTCGACCATGAGCATCTGTTCCATCGAGGACGTCGCGTCGGTCAGCTCACGGCCGTTCTGGTTCCAGCTTTACGTGATGCGCGACAAGGATTACATCGGACGACTGATCGATCGCGCCAAGGCCGCGGAGTGTTCCGCGCTGGTACTCACCGCTGACCTGCAGATCATCGGCCAGCGCCACAAGGACCTGATCAACGGCCTGAGCGTGCCCCCTCGCCCCACCGTGGCGACCGTGCTTGATCTGACCACCAAGTGGCGCTGGTGTGCCGGCATGCTCAAGACCAGGCGCCACACCTTCGGCAATATCGCCGGCCACGTGAAGGATGCCGAGAATCTGAGTTCCCTCTCGAAATGGACCGCCAGCCAGTTCGATCCGAGCCTGAGCTGGGACGACATCAAGTGGATCAAGGACCGCTGGGGCGGCAAGCTGATCATCAAGGGCATCATGGAACCGGAAGATGCCGAGCTGGCCGTGCAGGCAGGCGCCGATGCGGTGATCGTCTCCAACCACGGCGGACGTCAGCTGGATGGTGCCGCCTCCTCCATCTCCGCCCTGCCGGACATTCTCGCGGCAGTCGGCGACAGGACAGAGGTCCACATGGACGGCGGCATCCGCTCCGGACAGGATGTGCTCAAGGCGGTGGCGATGGGCGCCAAGGGCGTCTATCTGGGGCGCGCCTTCCTCTATGGACTCGGCGCCATGGGCGAACAAGGCGTGACCAAGTCCCTGGAGATCATCCACAAGGAACTCGACACCACGCTGGCCCTGTGCGGACTGCGTGATATCCATGACGTGGACACGCGGATTCTCAGGCCCGGCACCTATCCGGTGGCCAGCTCGCAGAGCGAAGCCGAAGCAGCGCGAGAATCACGCCGCCAGGAACCCCATGACGCGCTGGGCACGACCTCCTGAACACGACCTCCTGAACACGACGGCGGAGCAATAACGCCCGGAAAAGCACAAGGCCGACATGCAGCAGTGGAATCCACCACGGCACATGTCGGCCTGTCATCACTGGCTGGCGACTCTCTCAAGGCTCACTCAAGCGCCTCTCCAGAATCACTCAAGCGCCTCTCAATACCCGCTCAAGGCACACTCTAGAGCCGCTCAAGACTCAGTGCACCTTGAGACGCGGCCCCATGCTTCGGCGCAGCACGTCACTGACCACCTCGGCGGAGCCCTTCAGCGGCCCCAGCAGCAGGAACTGGTGCTGGCGCTGCAGCCCTTGATAGGCGGCGCGCGCGAAGCGTCCTCTCACCTGCAGATCATCATTGCCCTTGCTGCCCTGGGCATTGCCCAGCTTGTCACTCAACTTGCCGCTGAGCTCACCGACGCTGCCGGCGCTGGAAAGTGACAGCAAGGTACCGCGGTCCTTGAACTCGAAGGCCTGAGCCGGCTCACCCTGCTGGCGACGCGGCAGTTCATCGGCGAGAAACTCGGCCTGCTCGCTGGCCACCTGAGCGGTGGGCGGCAGCGGCGCCTCATCGATGTTGGCACAATCGCCCAGCGCGAAGATGCTGTCGTGGCCGAGGCATTGCAGCCCAGACGTCACCGTGAATTGACGCTTCTTGTTGCTTTCCAGGACGTCAATTTCCTCGACGATGGCAGGCCCGACGCGCCCTGCCGCCCAGACCACCAGATCCGCGTCCCGCGTCACCGACTCGTCGCCTTCACTGATCTCGACACTGCCGGGGGACACCTTGGCGACCTGACGAGACAGTTCGATCTTGATGCCCTGCTCCTCGAGTCGCTGATGGATCGACTCGCGCAGTTCCTGTGAGACACCGGGCATGAAGGTCTCGGTGGCCTCGAGAATCGTGATCTCGACCTGCGCGCCCTTGGGTGCAGGGGCGTCATGCATGCCACGCGCCTCATGCAGATAGGCGGCCAGTTCGACACCGGTGGCGCCGGAACCGACGATCACCACCTGATACGGCCGCCCCGGGGACTCCTTGGCACTATCTTGCGCGCCTCCCTCAGTGCCAACCTGAGCGCCGCCCTGGCTGGCTGACACGCCAGCATCGCCTGTCGCTGCTGTTTCCATCGCCACATGGTTGGCCAGCAGGCCACGCGAGAACTGCTGGGCGATGCGCTCGGCATCGTCGGGGGAATCCAGCAGGCAGGCATGCTCCAGCACACCCTCGACCCCCATGTCCGGCGTCACACCGCCCAGGGCCAGCACCAGCTGACGATAGCCCCTGACGCGCGCCGGCACCTCGGCGCTCGCGTGATCTTCCCTGCCCAGGATCGCGGCCAGGGTGATCTGACGCTGTTCAGGGTCCACGCTTTCGAGTGTGCCGCACTCATAGCGGAACCCCCACTGCTCGGCCAGACCGGCATACCCCAGCTCATCGACCTGACGCCGCCCGAGGCCCGCCGCAATCTCATGCAGTCGTGGCTTCCATACGTGACTGGTGTCGCGGTCTATCAGCAAGACGTCCTTGTGGCCTGCCTTGGCAAGGCGAACCGCCAGCTCCAGTCCGCCGGCACCGCCACCGACGATGACGATATCGGCGTCGCGCGTTGGCTGAGGATCATGCGTTTCCATAGGGCCTCCTTTAGCGGGGTCGAATATAGAAACCTTATGTCAGACCAGGCGCTTTTCAAGACTGACACGCATGACTTCGCCAATGCGCTGCCTTTGATGCGACGCATCATCGGCGTGATCGCCTGCGCAACGCTTGAGGCCACCTTGGGGTTTGACAGCGCTCGAGTCCGCGACTAAAGCTTATTTATACGAATAAATATAACTGACTCGCTGCCGCTCAGGACATCGCATGCCGACATCGCCTTCCCCCCTGGACACTTCACGTGCCAGCACCAGTGCCAACGCCTCCGGCACCCACCTGCCCAAGCGGCAGAAGCTGGCCGAGCTGATCAGTGATGACCTGAGGCGCAGCATCGTGCGCGATGGGTTGAGCGAAGGCGACCGGCTGCCCAACGAGAAGGCACTGATGGCCCAGTACGGCTGCGCCAAGGGCACGCTGCGCGAAGCCCTCAAGATTCTCGAGGTCGAGGGCTTGATCACCCTGAAGACGGGGCCCAATGGCGGCGCCGTACTCAATGCGCCAAGCATGGAACCGGCCAGCCGCATGCTGAGGAGCTTCCTGCATTTCAAGACGCTCAATGGCGCCCAGGTCTATCAGCTACGCCGACTGCTGGAAGTCGAGATGGCGGTCTCGGTGGTGGGCCTGCTCAGCGAAGAGGACCTGGTGGCGCTCGAGAACAATGTCCATGACTGCAGTTGCCACCAGCCACAGGACGAGGACCAGCGGCGCCAGCGCTTCCTGGAAATCGAATTCCATCAGGTGCTGGCCCGCGCCTGCCCCAACCCGCTGCTCAGCTTCATGTGCCAGTTCCTCAACGACATGCTGCATGAGCTGGTCGTCATCAAGAAGGCCTACCTGCCGGAGCGCAAGCAGTTCGACCAGGCCAATCAGCATTACCACTCCGGCCTGATCACGGCGTTTCGCCACGAGGACCATAAGCAGGTCAGACAGCTCATGACAGAACACATGCAGGATGCCGAGCACCACATGACGGCACTCGAGGTGGAAATGGCCGACCAGTTGCTCGTCACCCCCGCGCAGCTGATGGCCGACAGCAGAACCTGACCCGAAGCCGAAGCCTGGACCGAAACAGGAGCGGAGCCCAAAACAAGAGCGGAATTGATACAAGAGCAGAACCGAGAGCGGAACCGGAAGCACAACAACAATATCCACGAGAGGATGAAGCCGATGACCACTGCCCAGATGGACACATCGCCCGCGAATACCCTGAGCGAGCTGCGCACCGACAGCGATCGCCTGTGGCAATCACTGATGACCCTGGCCGAGCTGGGCGCCACGCCCAAGGGCGGCGTCAACCGCCAGGCGCTGACCGAGCTGGACCGCCAGGCGCGCGACCTCTTTATTCAGTGGTGCAAGGCCGAGGGTTGCACGATCCGTATCGATGCCATCGGCAACATCTTCGCGCGCCGCGCCGGCACCGATCCGGACGCACCGGCGGTGATGACCGGCAGCCACATCGACACCCAGCCGACCGGCGGCAAGTTCGATGGCTGCTTCGGAGTGATGGCCGGGCTTGAGGTCCTGCGCAGCCTCAACCAGCACGACATCAAGACCCGCTGCCCGGTGGAAGTGGTGGTCTGGACCAATGAAGAAGGCTGTCGCTTCGCGCCCTGCATGATGGGGTCCGGCGTGCATACCGGCCAGTTGTCACTGCATGAGATGCTCGCCCAGCAGGACAGCGACGGCGTGACCGCCGGTGAGGCACTGGACGCCATCGGCTATCGCGGCAGCGATGAGATCTCCCGCGAGAACGTGCGCGCCTTCTTCGAGAGCCACATCGAGCAGGGCCCGATTCTGGAAGATGAAGCGACCACCATAGGCGTGGTGATGGGCGCACTGGGCCAGCGCTGGTTCGATCTGACCCTGACCGGTCAGGAGGCGCACGCGGGCCCCACGCCCATGTCACTGCGCCAGGACGCCATGCTTGGCGCGGCCGAGATCACCGTCGCCGTCAATCGCATCGCCATCGATCACGCGCCGCATGGTCGCGGTACCGTGGGCGTGATGCAGGTCCACCCGGGCTCGCGCAACGTCATCCCCGGACAGGTCAACATGACCATCGACCTGCGCTCACTGGAACCCGACTCCCTCACCGCGATGGTCGCGGAGCTGAAAGAAGTCGTCGAAGCCGTCAGCCAGCGGCATCGCCTGACCTACGAGCTCACCCCCACCGCCGACTTCGTGCCGGAACACTTCGCCGACAACTGCGTGAACGCGGTGCGCAATGCCGCCAGCCAGCTCGGCTACTCGCATCTCGACATCGTCAGCGGCGCCGGCCACGACGCCATCTTCATGGGCCGTATCGCCCCCGCCGGCATGATCTTCGTGCCCTGCGAAGGCGGCATCAGCCACAACGAGATCGAGAACGCCGCGCCCAAGGACCTGCACGCCGGCTGCAACGTGCTCTTCCATGCCATGCTCGATCAGGCCGAGATCGTCAGCTGAGCATCAGGCACGGCCCGCTGAACGCTGATCGCATAAGCTGCTGAAAAGAAAGCCCCGCTCGAGTCGCCATCGAGCGGGGCTTTCGTGTCTTGCAGGTCAGCGGCTGTCAGGCATGCTCTGACACCTTCACGCCAGTGAGCGTTTCCAGAGACTCTCGATGCTGTCCATCTCCGCCGGACCGAACAGCGCCTCGGGCTCGCCGCGGTACCAGGCCCAGAGCTGATCACCGAAATCGAAGTGCCACCATTCGCTGGGCAGATTGGTGAATCCGGCTTCGGTCATGACGTGATAGAGCAGACGCCGGTTGTCACGTGCCTCGGCCTGGGGCGTATCGCCGGCAGGCGGATGACGCTCGAAGTGATCGGCGTGGGACTCGGGGGTCGCCTCGTCAAACAGCGTCCCCATCTCGAGCAGCAAGCCATCAGCGTCACACAGGGTGACATCGACGGCGCCGCCGGTGAGATGCGGACTCGGCGCGTCCGGGTCACGGCTGGGCAGCGAGACGAATTCGCGCGTACGCGCCAGCAGCTGGGGCTCATCAAGCTCGGGGTCATGCGTCTTGAGCGACTGATACAGCGTCTCGAACAGATACTGCTGCACCCGCCAGGGACGCCAGCCATCCATCACCACCAACGACAGCCCTTGCGGCAAGGCGCGCGCGGCCTGCAACAGGCGCTGATACACCGCACGCCGCACCAGACATTCATTGACCGCCCCGGGGATACCGAGGCGCGCGTAGGCGGGATAGACCTTCAGACATGACGGCCCGAGGCTGGTCGGCACCAGAGTACTGTCACAACCCTTGACGGGGATTCGGCTGACCTGCGTCCAGTCCGGCTCGTCATGACTCGGGATGGGGGGAATTGGGCGATTCAATGTTGACGTCATGAGTTGTTATCCAGACAGGGTCGGCAACCACAGGGTAAGAGGCGGGAAGATGATCAGCATCAGCAGCACCGCGACCGCCACCAGCACGAACGGCCAGATGGTGCGAAACAGCGAGGTGATCTCGAGCTTGCTGACCGCGGCGGCCACGAACACGCAGGCGCCCATCGGCGGCGTGATCAGCGCGATGGTGATATTGAGCGTGATGATGACACCCAGGTGCACGGGGTCGATGCCGGCGGCCATGGCCACGGGCACGAAGATCGGCGTCAGCAGCATCAAGGCCGAGACTTCCTCCATGAACATGCCGGTGACGAAGGTGATGGCGCTGAGCAGCAACAGGATCAGGATCGGGCTGTCGATATAGGGTGTCAGCAATGCCACGAACTGATTGGGCACCTGGGCATAGGACAGCAGCCAGCTGACGATGGACGACACCGCCATGATCACGAAGATGGCGCTGGTCAGGCGGGCCGTGTCCTTGATGGCCCCCCACACCTCGACAAGCTTTAGCGGCCCCTGGCACAAGCCGCAGAGCAGCACATAGGCCACGATCAAGGCGCCGGATTCGGTCGGGGTCACGATGCCCAGCACGATACCGGAGACGATGATCACCGGTGCCACCAGCGCAGGCAGTGCCCCGATGATCGCCGCGATCACTTCGCGACGCGCCGGTGCCTGGCCACGTGCCTGCAGACCATGACGCCGGGCATACCAGGCATTCATCGCCATGAATGCCACCGCCAGCACCAGACCGGGTACGACACCGGCGAGGAACAGGCTGCCCACGGAGGTGTTGGTCAGCGAGGCGTAGAGGATCATGAAGATGCTGGGCGGGATGATCGGCCCGATCAACGAGCTGCCCGCCGTCAGACCCGCGGCAAAGGAAGTCGAATAGCCCTCCTTGCGCATGGCCGGCACCAGTAGCGAGCCCAGCGCGGAAGTATCTGCGACCGCTGAGCCATTGACGCCGGCGAAGAACACGCTGGAGACGACGTTGACATGGCCCATGCCACCGCGCAGATGTCCGACCATCAGGCGTGCCAGACGCATGAGGCGTTCGGTCAGGCCACTGATGTTCATCAGGTTGCCGGCGAGAATGAACAGCGGAATCGCCATCAGCGAGAAGGCATTGATGCCACCGAAGAACTGCTGCGGCCCGAGGCGCTCCAGCATCGAAATATCGACGAACAGAAAGCCGGTCACGGCGGTGACGAGCAGGGAGAGAAACAGCGGCAGGCCCAGCAGCACGTGCACGACGAAGATGGCCAACATTGCCCAGATCATGTGCGTGGCCCTCCTGTCCTGTCATCGTGTGTCGCAGATTCGTCGACCTCCGCGTCCGGCGCGATCTCAAGCGCCGGGGATGTCAGTGGCCGTGGGCCATGCAGCAGTACCTGCAGCGTAATCAGCGCGAAGCCGATCGGCATCGACAGCATCGGCACGCTGCGGCTGACGCCCAGCCCCATGGTGCGGAACATGCTTGCCGACATGGCGTAGTGCCAGGTCATCCAGGTCGCGCCCGCCATCAGCACGAGCGTCAGCCACCACTGGTAATGGACCAGCGCCGTGGCCATGCGCGGAGGCAGACGCCGTTCCAGCAGCGCCACGCGCATGTGCGCCCCTTCTGCCCAGACGACGCCGATTGCCAGCATGACACTGGCGATGATGAGATAGCGGGTCAGCTCATCGACCCAGATGGGCGCGCCGCCCAGTACATAGCGCATCACCACGCCGTAAAGCATGATCAGCACCGTGGAAGCCAGCAGTACCGCCGCTATCGCCAGTGTCACGCGGCCACAGGCAAGCAGCAGGCCTTCCCGCAGGGAAGACTGTCGTGAAGGAGTCATGGAAGTCATTTACCGCAATCCACCAGCAAGGAGGGAAATTCAGAGCCTCGATGCCCGGACTGTCATTGCCCGGGCACCGGGTACCGCAGCGGGATGCTCGCTGATACTTGAGCGTCACTCGCCTTTCACCGAGTCAGCGTGTCAGGTCATCTCGAAGGGCCATCGCAACAGACCATCGCGACAAGCCATATCGAAAGACCATCGCAACAGACCATCACGAAGAAAGGCCGGCATCCTTCATGGCGGTGTCGATCAGCTCTGGCGCGATGTCCTGGCTCTTGAGCCACTCGAGGTAGGCCGGCTGGCCCTTGCTGCGAAATGCCTCGAGATCAGCCTCACTGGGACGGATCACTTGCATGCCCTGCTCTTCCAGCGAGGCGATGCGTGACTCGACCTGGCTCTGGTTGTCCTGACGGGCCTGGGCATTGGCTTCCTGAACCGCCTCGAGAAGTGCCGTGCGCTCCTCGTCCGACAGGCTCTCGAGCAGCTGACCATTGGCGACCAGGAACTGATCGGAATACTGGATGTTGGCCAGTGTCAGGTACTTCTGCACTTCCTGCAGACTGCCCAGCAGGATGTACATCGGCGGGTTCATCTGACCATCCGCCACCCCCGTGCGCAGCGCCATGTAGACCTCCGTCCACGGAATCGGCGTGCCCGAGGCGCCGAAGGCCTCGTAGAGCGCTACCTGGCTTGGGTCCATCGCGCGAAAACGCAGGCCTTCGAAATCATCAGGGCTGGTGATCGGGCGCTTGTCGTTGGTGAAGGCCAGAAAGCCCCCTTCCTCCACGACGGCCAGTATCTCGGCGCCATTGGTGCGCTCGCTAAACAGCTGCTGTACCTGCTGCCAGTACTGACCCTCATCGAAGAAACGGCGCGCCTCATCAAAGCCGTCGAACATGAACGGCGTCGCGCTGACATAGACTTCCGGCACGATGGGGGCCATGCCCGCGAAGGAGGCGATGTTCAGGTTCGGGGCGCTGATCACCTGCTCCATGCGCTCCTGCTCCTCGCCCAGCATGCTGTTGGGATAGAGCTTGAGTTCCAGCTCGCCGTCGGTCTTCTCTTCCACCAGGGTCTTCAGATTGCTGGCGAAGACATGCACCGCGTTCTTGTCGGCATCCGGTGCACCGTTGTAGCTGAGGTTGATGGTCTGGGCCTGCACGCTGGCCGCCAGCAGGCTGAGCGCCAGAGTGGAACCGGTGAGCGTCTTGCGCAGCAGAGATGTCTTGGACAAGGACATGTGGATTCCCTTTTGTTGTTGTAAATATTCGTTGTATGCGGCGGGAGTGACGCCGCCTTTGTCAGTGTGGCCTTGCGGCCAGTCAAGGTGAGGGACTTTCGCCTTCACACCTCGAAAGTAGCGTTGCCGCTGTAGACTAATCAATCGCCTGAGTGTTGTTTTTTCGTCCACACCTGAAAAAGTGCCTGAATAGTGCCCTTCCTGACGACGACTGCCCCGCCAGCATGGGCTGTACGGGGCAGTCGGGAAGTTCTGTGACATGCTGCACTGAGCGAGAGAATGGCCTGTGCAATGGGAAAGTCGTGTGAGGAGATAAAGCTGGGCAAGCGCCCGTCAGCACCGATACCCTGGCCTGTGCGTCAAGCGATGCTGCTTGAATATCACGCGGCGAATGGCACTTGTCGGACGTCACTTGCCCAGCAATCGTGGTGCATCCGCGGTAAAGAATCGCAGGCCCTGCTGAAGATGGGTGACGCAGGCCTCGACGGCGACAGTCATCTCGCGCCCACGCCGCGTACACATCTGCGCACGGGTCGTCGCCAGCGCGGGGTGCTGCATCGGCAGCAGGCAGATATCACCGCGCCGCAGCTCCTCCACCACGCTCAACTCCGGCATGAAGGTCACGCCGATTCCCGAACGCACGAAATTCTTGAGCACCGATACGGAATTGGTGCGCAACTGCGCGCTCAGCGAGACCCGCTCCTGCTGCGCCGCCTGATTGACCATCTGGCGCATGCCGGTACATTCATCGATCAACGCCAGCGGCCATTGCGCCACCTGCGAAAGCGTCAACGGCTCTGCGATCTCGAGTAGTGGATGCTCCGCCGGCACGATCAGATCCAGCGGCTGGCAGGTCTCCACATGGCAGCAAAGAATCGGATCGACGGGCGGGGCATAGAGCAGCGCGATATCCACCTCGAAGTCGCGCAACAGTTCGGTCGCCTCATTCACCCCCGCCATGCGCACCACGACCTCGATGCCGGGATGACGTGCCATGAAGCTCTGCAACGGCAGCGAGATCAGATCGGCAATGAAGCCTTCGCCCACCGCGATTCTCACCTCACCACTGCGCAGGCCCTGCAAGGCGCTCAGCTGCGAGAGCGCTGCCGCCTCTGCCGCCTGCTGGCGATGAAAGTGATCCAGCAGCAACACCCCGGCCTGGGTGGCGCGCATGCCCGTCTCGCTGCGCTCGCACAGCGCGACACCCACCTCTTCTTCCAGCTGCTTGATCTGGCGGCTCACCGCTGAAGGGTCGAGATTCAGATGCCGCGCCGCGCGCCGCAGTGAGCCTCGGCGGATGATTTCATTCAGCGCCGTCAGCGCCTTGGGATTGAGCATGGAGACAATACCTGCCAGCAGCAGTGGAGAAAGAGGCAAGACTCGGATCACGCAGGATATCCTTGCAGACCGAGCGACTCCAGAGGCCCATGTCGGGAAGCGATCGACAACGAAAAAGGAGCCGCATGAGCGGCTCCTTCTGGTTCGACGTGATCAGCAGTTACCTTTCTTGGCCTGCCCCGGCGGGCAGAAGTCACCGCCTCCCCGCTTGTGGTCATGGTGTCCATCACCGATCTCGATGATTGGCTCGGCATCGATCCGCGCCGGTGTATAACTGCACCCTGCCACGAAAAGGGCACTCAGCATCACCAGGCTGACAACTCGCACGCTAGACTTCATCATCATTCCTTTTCATGAAAATACGCATTTCTCGATGCTCCACATCGTACCGGAATGTACGCCATCGAGAACGCAATTTCTCAACGAGTGGTAATGTGAGCCTCAAGCTTGCGGCATCAATCACGACAGGATCTGGCCATGTTCGATTTCAAGGAAGTGGAAGCCTTCGTGTGGATCACGCGCCTGGGGTCGTTCCGACTGGCCGCCCAGCATCTGCATCTGACCCAGCCCTCGATTTCCGAACGCATCAACAAGTTGGAAACCACGCTGGAGACCCGCTTGCTGGAGCGCACTCGCCGACCGGTACAGCCGACGCTCAAGGGGCGCGAATTCTATCGCCACGCCGAGGCACTGCTGGAAGCGCGCCAGAAAGCGCTATCCATGATGGAATTGAATACGCCCTTCCAGGGCGTGCTGCGACTGGGCGTCGTCGAGACCGTCGCGCATAGCTGGCTGCCCGGTTTTCTGGCCGAACTGGCGCGCCGCTATCCGGACCTCACACTGGAACTCGAGGTCGACAGCTCCCCCGGGCTTGCCGCCATGCTCACCGCCGGCGATATCGACCTCGCCTTTCTGATGGGGCCGGTGACGGCTGAGAGCGTGCTCAATCGTTTTCTCTGCAACTACACGATGGGCTTCGTGATCAGCCCCGCGCTGGGCTTCACCGAAGACAATTTCTCGTTGCGGCGCCTGAATTCTCTGCCGCTGATCTCGTTTGCCCGCAACAGCCGACCGCACCATGAACTTGGCTCCATGCTCCATCAGATGGGGCTGGATGACGTGAAGCTGCATTGCTCAAGCTCCTTGTGGACCATCGTGCGCATGACCCTGGATGGCCTGGGCGTCGGCGCCATCCCGCCACGTATCGTCGCCGAGGAAATCCGCCAGGGCACCCTGCTCAGCCTGCCCTGCGACCTGCCCGAGCTGACCTTCACCGCCTCCTGGCCGACCCATATGGAAAGCGCCCTCGCCGAAGGCGTGTGTGAACTCGCCATCGAGATCGCCCGCCAGGATCAGGAGGCGCATAACCATCAAGGGTAATATCCCGATTGCAGCGGGCTTGAGGCATTCAAAAGCCACTCTGGTGCGCTACCAACGTAACCATTATCACCTTCGAGGCGTTACGGAAGTTGCTCTGAAAATCTTCCTCGGGGGCTTGCACGGTAAGCGAATCACTACTACACAAAAGAAAAAGCCCCGCAATGCGGGGCTTCTTGAATCAAGCTTGTCCGATGAGGACCAATTCATCTCGCAACCTGCTTGGAACATCTTCCAGCAACACGACATTGAGAACTTTTCCCCCATCTTCAGCTCGTGCAACGCTCTCATCAAGAGAGGCGTTGATGTCGTTTGGTGAGAGGTTGTACATCGCACCAGTCAGAGGATCCACTATCAAATAGCCAATCAAACCACCAAAGAGAAGGTTTCCAGCGATATACCAGCCATTGGCTGACGATTCGATAGTGATCGTACGAGAATCATAGCCAGCCTTTGACACTTCCACGGTGTAGGTCTTGCCACCGAAATAGGAACCATCCGCCTTCTTGAGCTGAACAGTCGAGGGAGTTGTAGCCGAGAGAACTTCCTGTCCCTTTTCATCGGTAATAAGTATATCAGCGTTGCTGGGAGAGCTATTCAATGTAATGGACTCGTCCCTTTCACCGACAATTGTGGCGCAGCCTGACAAGCTCAACACGCTGATCATTGCGCCCACGATATATTTGGCTTTCATTGCTTCCCCTTGCGTATTGGAATATCCCTACCCTGCACTCAGAACATGCAACTGGGCAGTTGTATTATTATTGAGCGCGAAAGATACTTTTTAACCATCATACCGTCAACACTATTTTCAGGATTTTGTTGATATTAAAATGGCACACATTGACTGGAATCAATCGCCGATAATCATTTCCTGGACAATTTTTATATTTGAGGATAGGAATATCTAACTTTCATCACTATCTGCTTTGCAGGCTAAACTATGCCCTGCCTATGAAAGGAATTTCCGATGGCTTGACTCGATAAAAATCGATTGGATTTATCCGGGTGCGCTTCTTATGGTGAAGACAGACAACAATAACTTCACAAGAAGCCCCCACGATGCCCCAGACACTTCTCAGTGCCGCGTCGTCCCCCCGCGAGGCGCGCGAGCAGATCCGCAGCGGTCATTGGGTCAGCCACACCAGCGGTATCGCTGCCGGCTACGCCCAGACCAACCTGATCATCCTGCCAGCCGAGGCTGCCGGCGAATTCCTGCAATTCTGCCAGGCCAATCCCAAGGCCTGCCCGTTGCTGGATGTCACGGCCGTCGGTTCTCCCGCCCCGACAGGGCTCGGTGAGAACATCGACCTGCGCCACGACCTGCCGGCCTATCACATCTACCGTCACGGCAAGCTTGAGGAAACGCGCGAGGATATCGCCGCCCTGTGGCAGGACGATTTCGTGGCGTTTTCCATCGGCTGCTCGTTCTCGTTCGAAGAGGCGCTGCTCAACGAGGGTGTCGAGGTTCGCCATGCGCGCCTGAAGCGCAACGTGCCGATGTATCGCACCAATATTCCGCTGATCAGTGCCGGGCGCTTCCACGGCAACCTGGTGGTATCCCTGCGTCCGATGTCGGCGGCGCACGCCATTCGCGCGATCCAGATCACCACCGACATGCCTCGTGTGCACGGTGCCCCCGTCCATCTGGGCGACCCCGCCTTGATCGGTATTTCCGATATCGAAAGCCCCGACTTCGGCGATGCGCCTACGCTTGAGACAGGCGACCTGCCGGTGTTCTGGGCCTGTGGCGTCACACCACAACTGGCGCTGGAGAATGCCCGACTGCCATTGGCGATCGCGCATAGTCCGGGCCACATGCTGATTACCGACATTCCCAATCATCGCCTCAAGTACGGATGACCTGCTGCCGGGCATGAGAGAAATCCGCACTCATCACCCCCGGCGCAGTGCAGGGACGCACCGCGAATCGAAACACAGCACAGCAACGCACAGGACAGCAGCGGGAAAGACACACCCCGCAAAGATGTAGCCAACAAGCTTTTCCGATAACACCAGATGCACAACAACAATGGTGATTCCCATGAAGACACGTTTTGCCCTCTCCGCCCTTGGTCTCACACTCGCCGCCGCCGGTAGCGCCAATGCTGCCGACACCCTCAACGTGGTAGGCAGCTGGAGCAGCCTGGAGCTCAACCGTCAGTTCGAGAAGCCGTTCTGGAGCGAGACCCTCCCGGCCGCCAGCAATGGCGATCTCAGCACCCAGGTGACCACCTTCGATCAGATGGGTATCCCCGGCTCCGACGTCTATCGCTATCTGGGCGATGGTGTCTTCGATGTCGGCATGACCGTGGCCGACTACACCGTGTCCGATGCGCCGGAACTCGAAGGGCTGGACCTGCCGATGATGGCCCCCACTGCCGAGGAAGCGCAGCAGGTCGCCGAGGCCTTCCGCCCCCTGGCGGAGTCCACCATGAACAAGCGCTTCAACAGCCACGTGCTGGCGATCGTGCCGTATCCGGCTCAGGTGCTGTTCTGCAACACCCCGATCGAAGGGCTCGATGACCTGCAGGACAAGAAGGTGCGTGCCAGCGGCCGCTCCACCGGTGAGTTCATCGAGGCGCTGGGCGCACAGAGCCTCAACATCGCCTTCAACGAGGTGCCCGGCTCCCTGGAGCGTGGCGTCATCGACTGCGCCGTCACCGGTTCGCTCTCCGGCTACAGCGCCGGCTGGCATGAAGTGTCCAGCCACCTGATGCCGCTGCCGCTGGGTGGCTGGGATTACGTGATCACCGCCATCAATCAGGACAAGTGGCAGGGCCTGGGTGCCGAAACCCAGACCCTGATCCAGCAGCAGGTGGATAGCGAGTTCACCGCGCCGGTGTGGGAAAACGCGCGTGGCGAGACCGCGCGTGGCGTGGCCTGCCTGACCGGTGTAGGCGATTGCCCGCTGGGCAAGAGCGCCGACATGGTGCTGGTCGACTTCAGCGATGACGATGCCAAGCGCGCACGTGCGGCGCTCGAAGACACCGTCCTGCCTGCCTGGGCGGCGCGTGTCGATGCCGAGACCCGCAAGACCTGGAACGAGAGCGTCGGCAAGGTCGTCGGCCTGACCGCTAGCGCGGAGTGATCCAGCGGCACCTGCTCACCGAAGCCTGTTCGCGAGCAGGTGCCGATAGCCCCGCCCTGTACCGACGTGGCAGACATGTTCCCCAGAGACGTAGCGCTGAACGATTCGCGCCTGTGTATTCAAGCGCAAGCTTTCAAAAGCAGACTTTCAAAAATCACGCTTTCAGACAGCGTGGATTGAAAAAGCGTGCTCCGTGAAAGCGGCCTTCGTTCAGCGCCCCAGCAGGACCCGACTCATGAACTCCTTCATTCACGCACTCGATGTCCTCGTGTCGCTGACACGCGCGATATCACGCCACGCCGCACGCCTGATGGGCCTGTTGCTGCTGGCCGTCGTGGTCTTCATCGGCGCCGAAATCCTGATGCGCCAACTGTTCAATCATCCGCTGCCCGGCGTGCACGAATATGCCGGGTATGTGCTGGCGATGCTCTCGGCGTGGGGCCTTTCCCACACCCTGATGGAGCGCGCCCACATCCGTATCGATGTCGTGCACGGCAAGCTGCCGGCCTTCTCGCGCCACACCCTGGATATCCTCGCGATGCTGGCGCTGAACCTGGTGGCCTGGGTGATTCTGATCAATGCCTGGCCGGTGCTCGGCAAGTCGTTGAGCAACGGCTCCACCGCCAACACCCCGCTGGCGACACCGCTGTGGATTCCGCAGCTGCTGTGGCTGTCCGGTTATGCCTGGTTCGCGATCACCACCAGCGTGCTGGGACTGCGCGTTCTCGTTGCCGCCTGTCTGCGTGATACCACCACGCTCGAGACACTGGCCGGCCCCGATCACGGAGAAAGCGAAGGGGCTCTGGCCCAGGCTGCCTCCACGACCAAGGAGACTCGCTGATGTTGGGCTTTCTTTCGGTGGGTATCCTCACCCTGCTGCTGGCCGGCATTCCCGTTGCGGTCACCCTCTTTTTGCTCGCCTTCGGGATCGACCAGTTCTATTCCTTCTTCCCGCTGACCAAGGCGCTGGGCCAGAACCTGTGGTCTGCTGCGGACTCCTTCCTGCTGATCGCGATTCCGCTGTTCGTGCTGATGGGCGAGATCATCGTGCGCGCCGGCATCGCCGAGAAGGCCTACCGCGCCATGGACCACTGGCTGTCGTGGCTGCCGGGTGGCCTGCTGCATGCCAACATCACCACCTCTGCGCTATTCTCGGCGACCTCCGGCTCCTCGGTGGCCACGGCGGCGACGGTCTCGACCGTGGCACTCCCCCAAGGCAAGAAGCTCGGCTATGACGCCAAGCTGTTCTGCGGCAGCATCGCCGCGGGCGGCACCCTGGGCATCCTGATTCCGCCGTCGATCAACCTGATCGTCTATGGCTTCCTGACCGAGACCTCCATCCCGAAGCTGTTCATGGCCGGCCTGGTGCCGGGCCTCGGCCTGGCGGCGCTGTTCATGCTGGCCTCGCTGCTGCTGTGTGTCTGGAAGCCGTCACTGGGCGGCCCGCGCCAGAGCGCCAGCTGGAGCACACGCATCAAGAGCCTGTCATTCCTGCTGCCGTTGCTGGTGCTGTTCATCGTCATCGTCGGCTCCATCTATCTGGGCTGGGCGACGCCGACCGAAGCCGCTGCCATCGGCGTGCTGGCCTCGCTGGTCCTCGCCGCCATCAACCGCTCGCTGAATATGACGATGATCAGCCGCGCGCTGGATGGCACCGTCAAGACCACCTCGATGATCCTGTTCATCATCATGGCGGCCTCCTTCCTCAACTTCGCGCTGGCCTCCTCCGGCATGGTCCAGCAGGTCACCGGCCTGCTCGAAGCCTATGACCTGGGGCCCTTCGCGCTGCTGATGGCGGTGATCGCGCTGTTCATCGTGCTCGGTTTCTTCATCGAGACCCTGTCGCTGATGGTCATCACCATTCCCATCGTCACCCCGCTGATCGCGGCGGCCGGTTACGACAAGGTGTGGTTCGGCATCGTGATGATCCTGTTCGTCGAGCTGGCACTGATCACCCCGCCAGTCGGCCTGAATCTCTACATCGTGCAGGCCTCACGGCGTGGCGAAGCCTTCGCGGACGTCATCATCGGCACCCTGCCGTATCTGGGCGCGATGCTGGTGATGGCCGCGCTGCTGGTGGCCTTCCCGCAGATCGCGCTATGGCTGCCTTCGGCGCTGTAAAGCCGCTTTTGCCTGACACCTGCTGGCAAGCCGGCAGGTGTCATTGACGCAACACCGTTCACCAAAGACTTCTTGCACAGAACAACGACAACCCCCGATAACGGAGCGATTCCCATGCTGACCTTTACCCATGACAACGGCGAATTCACCCTTGATGTCCAGCGCGTCGCGATTGCCGGCTGGGCCGGACGCGACCAGGCGGGCGTGCAGCACCATATCGACGAACTCAAGCTGCTGGGCGTGGCGCCGCCCTCCCAGACCCCGCTGTTCTACCGCGTGACCCGCGAGACCCTGACCCAGGCCTCTCAGGTCGCGATGCTCGGTGGCGAAGGCTCCGGTGAGGTCGAGACCTGTCTGGTCAGCGACGCCGAGGGCACCCTGTGGGTGACGATCGCCTCGGACCACACCGACCGCAAGCTCGAAGCCGTCGGTGTCGCCGAATCCAAGCAGCTGTGCGCCAAGCCGATTGCCCGCCACGCCTGGAAGCTCAGTGAGGTCATCGACCACTGGGACAGCCTCGAGATCGAAAGCGAGATCGAAGACGCCGGCAAGACCGTGCGCTATCAGCAGGGCACTCTCGCCGAGCTGCTGCCGGTCGCCACCCTGATGGAGCGCCTGCCGGCCGGTATCGCCAAGGACGGCAGCCTGGCCCCCAACAGCGTGCTGCTGTGCGGCACCGTGCCGGCAATCGGTGGCATCCGCCCCAGCCCGAGCTTTACCATGCGCCTGGTCGACCCGCAGACCGGTCGTCGCATCGAGCACCGTTACGAGGTGGAAGAACTTGAGGTGGTGGCATGAGTGATGAGAACAAGCGCCTTGAACAGGCGCGTGAATTCTGGGCGCGCCCGCCCCGCCAGCGCACGTTGACGCAGTTGCTGGCCGCCTATCAGACAGGCAGTTTCGGCCCCGAGCAGGCCGCCACGGTGCTTGCCGAGCGCCATCAGGCCCTGGGCGAGAGCGCAAGCCACAGCATCATCAGCCGCGATGATGCTGGCATGAGCGTGCAGGCCGCCGCTCAGCAGCAACTCAAGGCGGCTGCGACGTCGTTGCCGCTGGGGGGGGTTCCGGTCTCGATCAAGGACCTCTTCGACGAGACCGGCATGACGACGCTGGCAGGCTCGCGGGCACTGGCAGGAAGCCAACCAGCCGATCAGGACGCTGTGGCGCTGAGCCGCCTGAAAGCCGCCGGTATCCTGCATGCCGGCCGCACCAGCATGAGCGAGTTCGCGTTCTCTGGCCTGGGCCTGAACCCGCATGTAGGCACGCCGCCCAACCCCTTCGACGGCGAGCGCATCACCGGCGGCTCGACCTCCGGCGGTGCCGCCTCCGTCGCCTTCGGGCTGGCAGCCGCGACCCTGGGCAGCGATACCGGCGGCTCGCTGCGGATTCCGGCGGCCTTCTGTGGCCTGACGGGATTCAAGCCGTCACAGGCCAGCGTGCCGGGGGATGGCGCCTTCCCGCTGTCACCCAGCCTGGACTGCATCGGCCCCATCGCGCCCAGCGTCGCCTGCTGTCGCCGCCTGTGGGAAGTCCTGAGCGGTGAGGTCGCTGACGCGACGCCGCTCACTCGCCCGCTGACGCTGCTGGTGCCGGAGAGCGAGCTGGTCGGTGAAGTGGACGCCGATGTGGCCGCCGACTTCGCCGCCCTGCTGGAACGGCTCGATGGTCTGGGGGTTCGCCTCCAGCTTGCGCCGGTCGAAGCCATCGAGGCCGCTTACGCCATCAACCAGCGCGGCGGGCTGGTCATTCCGGAAGCGGCCGCCGTGCATCACGAACTGCTGGCCGCCCACGAAGCCCAGTATGATCCGCTGATCGCCGAACGCCTGAACGGCGGACGCGACATCACCTCCAGCGAGTATCTGGCACGCCTGTGGCCGCGCACCGCCATCCAGCAACGCTTCGCCCAGCAGGTGCAGGACGTCGATGCGGTGCTGATGCCGACCGTTGCCATGCGTGCCCCGCGTCGTGACCTGCTGGAGCAGGATGGCGCGCTCTTCGCCCAGCTCAACAAGCGCGCGCTGCGCAACACCAGCGTCTTCAACTACCTGGATGCCAGCTCGATCTCGATTCCGGCGCCGGCACCACAGAACGAAGAACCGCTGGGCCTGATGCTGTCGCGCCCTCAGGGCCAGGATGTGGCGCTGCTGCGCGTCGCCCAGGCGCTGGAGACACTGCTCGCGCAATAGTGCTGTGCTGCAAATCGCAACAATGGCTGACCGCAAAAACGCAAAAGGGGCCTCCAGATGGAGGCCCCTTTGTCATGACGCGGACAGTCTGACTGTCCTCAATGATTGAGAATGATCGCGGTAATGGCACCGCCCGCCACGGCCGCCAGCACATAGCGACCATCGATGTTCAACCAGCGATGTCCCTGCGGCGGCGCAGACAGCTTGTGAGCACGCCAGTCACTCACCCAGTAACGCTTGTTGGAGTAGTAGCTGCGCGGCACATGGTCGCCGCGACGCCAGTTGTGTGACTTCTGACCTTGATGCCTGGCCTGCGCCTGATGCTTTTGCTGATCATGACGCTGAGACTGGTCGTGACGCGTCTGCTGCTTTTTCTTCTGATGGCCATTGCCGTGGCTGTTGTGCTGGTTGCCTTGGCTGTTGTGTTGACCGCCACGATTATCGCGGTCGTTGGGCGATGCCTGCGCCAGCGACGCGGTCATCAGGGTGAAGATCATCATCATTACGGTCAGGGTGCGATTGCGCATGTCTGGCCTCCTCGTCGTACTCGGCATCAAGGGATGCCGAGGCTGTGAATCAGGGTCATGAAACGGGGTCATGAGACAGAGTTAGGAAACAGTGTTAACAAACGGTATGAGAGAACACTATCGTCTCGTGTTCGCCACGGCAAGCCAGCGCGCCAACCTCCACTTTTGCGCACAATTCGCAACGACTTGTCGCCAGTTGACGCATCCTTGTTGCGCAATGACGACATCGAGAAGCAGATATTCGTAATGGCTGATATGGCACGCCATGGCGCGTGGCAAGCATTGGTGCCTGCGCATTCCATGGTCGCAAGGGGGTGGGTGCCCCATCAGAGCGTCGCCAGATGAGGACAGCTTGCATCGGTGATAGGTAATGTCATCGCTATCCGCGGCATCACTGCTCGAGCACGATCTCATCGATGACTTGGCTTTCGGTATTCATCAGCACGAAGGCATTCTTGAGCTGCAGCCAGCGCTGGTTGGCGCCGGGTTCCGAGAGCTTGTGCTGCTGCCAGTTCTCGACCCGAAGGCCATCATCCCGGGCGACAGTGTCCGGCACCTTGCCGCCCCGCTTCCAGACATGTGCCGGCGAAGCCTCTGCCACTGCTTTCTTCTCAGCCAGCTTTTCCTGGTGCTGAATCTTCTTCAATTCCCGCATCTGTTGCGCCTGAACGCGCTGCGCCTTTACCTGACCTTCCAGATCATGATGCTTCTGGCGCAGACGCTCCTCGTCCTTGTCATCATTGCCATCACCCGCCGAGTCAGCCTGCACGAGGCCAGCACCCAGCAACGACAACACCAGGGTCAGTACCGCAAATGACCGCTTCGCCATGTTGGCCTCCTCGGCAGATTGCGTATGCGTGCGCTGTGCTGAGTCCAGCTCAGGCCATCTTGCTGACGGCTGGACACCCTGCGTTCCAGATCGCCATTCCCTACCATCAGCTTATCGCGTCAGCGGCGCAATTTGCGGTTGGATAACGCACGATCTACACGCTTTCCTCAAGTCTGGCAGCCCCTTGGCGCCAGATATGACCTCCTAGCGCCAGATATGACCTCCAAGAGCCAGATCAGGCCACGGCGCGGCAGGGTGCGGTGGCAAAATCGAGATGCAGATGATTGCCGTCCGGATCTCGCATGTGCAGTTGCACAAGCCCGCCACCCACGAGCGAGATCCGCTGATAGTGCGTACGGGACGCCGCCAGACGCGCCTCGAATGCCTCGATATCCGTGGCGGCAAGCGAGAAATGCTCAAGCCGGAGACTGGCATCACTGCTGATCGCTGGCAGGCAACCGATGTCGATGAGATGGATGACCGCCACCTCCCCGGCGTAGAGCCAGGCACCGGCGAAGGGGAAATCGGGGCGCGGCCCGCTGTACAGCCCCAGTACATCGCCATACCACTGGAGCATGGCACTCAGCTGTCCGGTTCGCAGGTTCACATGATCAAGGCGCTGTATGCCCATGACAGGGTTCCATCATTGTATCAGCCACTCGGCACTCACCAGCAGACAAGGTGGCTTGTGAGTGCCGGGTGGCAATGAGAGTGTCTTTCACGAAAAGGAGTGCGACCGGTTGCCCGGCCGCACTCCTTTCACATTACCGCCTCGACAGTGGCTTCGATCAGAAGCCTTCGAGGACGATCTTGCCCTTGGCCTTGCCGCTTTCCAGCAAGGCATGGGCGCGCTTGAGGTTCTCGGCGTTGATGGTGCCGAAGGTTTCCGTCGCGGTGGAGGTGATTCTGCCAGTGTCCAGCAGACCCGCCACCTTGGTGAGGATCTCGCCCTGACGCGTGATATCGGCGGTAGTGAACAGTGAACGAGTGAACATCAGCTCCCAATGGATGGAAACGGCCTTGGGCTTGAACGGCACCACATCGAGGGTCTCCGGGTCATCGATCATGCCGAAACGGCCCTGCGGCGCGATCAATTCGGCGACCTGCGGCGCGTAGTGCTCGGAGAAGTTGGTCGAGAACACGAAGGCCGGTGCACCGATGCCCAGCGCCTCGATCTGGGCCGGCAGCGGCTGGCTGTGGTCGATGACGTGATGCGCGCCCAGTGACTTCACCCACTCGCGGGTCTGGGGACGTGACGCCGTGGCGATGATGGTCAGGTCGGTCAGCTCACGCAGCAGCTGGATGGTGATGGAGCCCACGCCACCGGCCCCGCCGATGATAAGGATGGCACGTTGAGCACCCGGCACCGGCTCGGTGACACGCAGACGATCGAACAGCATCTCGAAGCCGGTCAGCGTGGTCAGCGGCAGCGCAGCCGCCTCATGGGCCGCCACGGATTTGGGCGCATGGCCGACGATGCGCTCATCCACCAGGTGGAATTCGCTGTTGGTGCCGGCGCGGGTGAGATCACCGGCATACCAGACCTTGTCGCCCGGGGCGAAGGCCGTGACCTGGTCACCGATGGCGACGACTTCGCCCACGGCGTCCCACCCGATGACGGCAGCTTCGCCGGCGGCCGGCTCGCGGCTCTCACGAATCTTGTAATCCACCGGATTCACCGACACCGCGGCAACCTTGACCAGCAGGTCGTGACCGGTGGCGACCGGTGTCTCGAGTTCGATATCGACCAGGGCGTCGTCACGATCACCGGAACCGGCAGCGTAGTAACCAATGGCTTTCATCAGAGTCTCTCCTAAAGATCATGTCAGTCACGGCAGCACTGAATGGCCTTGCCGTGATGCGATGACAGCATGTTAACTCTCTGGCCTTGGCGTAAAAACAGCCCTCACCCGCAAGGTTAATCCGGATAAAGCGGATAATGTATGGCGAGTTTGCGTGTTGCGTGCAGGGAGACGCCGACGGGTCATCGGCTTGCGATGCGAGATGCGCCGGCCAGACATAAAAACGACAACGCAGGACGGTCGTGAGACACGTCCTGCGCAGATCACAGGCTAGCGAGAAAGCCATGGCGCCAAGGCAATGAGTTGCCTGAGGACCAAGCCCCAAGGGAGCAAGGGTCAGTTGGCGGGTGTCAGCTTGAGCAGGTAGTAATGCTTGTCACTGCCATCCACACCCTGATTGAGTGCCGGGTGGGCGTTCAGCTGGTTGGTGGTGAGGTAGAGGCTGCCATCCGGCGCGAAGGCGAAGCCATCCGGCCAGCGCAGACGCTCGTCATCCTGGGCGATCACCGACATGCCCTCCGGCGATGAGAAGGTCAGTGCGTTGTGCTCCGCGTCACCGGAGATGATGCCGCCGCGCTTGGCATCGAAGATGAAGCCATCATTGGGGCGCTTGGGGGCGTAAGGCGTGATGGCGCGAGCCAGTTCCGCCGCCGTGGCAGTGTCATCGGCCAGCTCAGCCGCCGGCAGGCGATAGATCTCACTGCCGTTCACGCCACCGAAATAGACGACGTCATCCGCCGGATCGAAGGCGATGGCATTCAAGCCCAGGTACCAGGGCTTCGGCTCACCATTCTTGTCGCCCTTGGCCGCCATCAGATGGCCATTGATGACCATGTCGTGTTCCACCGGCATCAGCCTTTCATCGCTCTGCAGCACGCGACGCGTCTTGCCGCTGGCGATATCCACCACCACGAAGGCCGGTTTCATGCTGGAGGCCGGCGCGGTAAAGGTCATGTCAGCGATATAGATCTTGCCGCGCTGCTCATCGATGACGAAATCCTGCAGGAAGGAGATCGGCAGCACGCTGTCACCGGCAAGCGAAATCACCTTCTTGAGCGAATCACTGCGGGTATCCCAGCCCACCAGCTTGGGCGCACTGTCCTGGCTGCCCATGTCGAGCATCCACACCACGCCCTGACTGTCGGAGTGCACGCCGATGATCGAGGCGATGCCGACCTCGCCCTTTTCCGGGCCATCGGCCCAGTCCAGGTTCGGGAACGGCACACGCTTGCCGTCCTGGGTGATCTCGACCACGCGCAGTGCCGGTGCATCGAGAGGCTGCTGGGACATGATCAAGCGGCCATCCGGCGTGAAGGTGATGTTGCCAGGACGGGTGTCCGAATATTCGGCGACGGTGGTCAGCGTACCGTCGCGCAGGGAGGCGGCTTGCGCATTCTGGGGGTTCACGGCCGTGCTGTCAGCGGCCGCCTGAGTGGCGCCGGCGACAGTGGCAACGCCCAGCGAGGCGATGAGAATGGCAGTCTTGAGGCGAGAAAACGGCATGGGGGCTCCTTGCCCGCCGGTTGGCGCTGTGCGCAAGCCCGGCAGGGTCGATGATGATGAGATGAAGAGACTGGGCGGTGACGTGGCCATCGCCCGGGGTTAGTCGAGACTCAGGCGAGAAGATTCAGGTGCGATAAATCAGATGCGATAAATCAGGTGCGACGCATCAGGCGCGGCGACGCAGGTCGTCTTCCAGTTCGCTCAAGCGAGGATTGCCGATGTAGAGCTGAGAGAGGTCCTTGAGGGCCGCGGCGCCGATGCGCAGGCGAGCCTCCTTGCGCACCACCAGCGTGGCGTCATCCTGAGTACCCAGCAGCCCCTTGGGCTCCTTGAGGGCGCGAATCCGGTAGCGGTGATGCAGGAACTGCGGATGCCACAGCGGCACCACGACCCAACGCCCCTGCGCCACCGCCGCTTCGTAACGATCGAAGCAGTCCGCTTCGCTGCCGGTGCGGAAGACATACCCGGCGGCGTCCAGACCATATTGCTTGATCATCTCGGCCGAGAAGCGACTGATGCCGGCCCCCGGATTGATGCCCTGGATGATCAGCTCCATCTTGCTGAGCGCCGGTTCCCGCAGCAGGTCCGTGACGCTTGCCACCGCGCTTTGTGGCACGTAATCCGGCACTCCCCAGATGCAATACGGCTCATAGATGACGGCGATCTTGTCGACGTCCTCCAGCATGGGGGCCAGGTAGGTCTCATGACTCGACGGCAACCAGGCGGAGGCCAGAATGTCGACCTCCCCTCGCCCCAGCATCGCGAAGGCCTCTTCGTGGGGAGCAGAGGCGAAGGTCACCTCATGGCCGTGGCTCTCCAGAACACGCGCCACTTCCCGAGCACTGGCCTCATGAAAGGACAACGCGATATGGCCGATACGGATGGGGTCTGTCATGACTGCCTCAATTGGATTGTTGAAGGGGAAAGAAAGCGAGCAGGCCTGCATGGCCGCGGTGGTAAGCCAGGGCCCATATCCAGGGCCCAGGCCCGCCTCTCAGTCGAAGGCGGTCATTTCATGCAGGGTGAATTCGCTGACCGCGCCTTCGGTCGCTGCCACATACTCTTCCAGGTGCGGGGCCTGCATGTGCTGCTGCCAGAGTTCCCGCGAGGCCCAATTCTCATGAAAGGTGAAGTGCGCCGGGTTATCGTTGTTCTGGTGCAGGGTATAGCCAAGGCAGCCTTCCTCGGCACGGGTGATCGGCACCAGTGCCAGAAGCGCTGCCTTGACCTGCTCGACCTGGTCCGGCTTGGCATGGATATTGGCGATGATGGTCAGCTGGGTCATGAAAGACACTCCGTGGCGTGATCGGGAAGCTTGAGTTGCGCAAGCGATGTGGTCATCCTAGCCACAAGCCTCATCCGTATAAACATCCAACTTACGCAAAGATAATTCGGAAAAACCGTACAATGCTGCTGGATAATATCGCCCTGTTCCTGACCATCATCGAGAAAGGCAGCCTGACCGCCGCAGGACGCGAGACGGGGCTGTCGCCCACCACCGTGTCCGAGCGCCTCGCCGCGCTGGAAGCCCATTACGGGGTGGTGCTGCTCAACCGCACCACGCGCGCCATCAGCCTGACCGAAGAAGGCCGGACACTGATGGAAGAAGCTCGCGGCCTGCTCGACAGCGTCTCGGAACTGGAGACCCGCATCCGCCTGGGCGCCCAGACCCTCACCGGCCGCATTCGCGTCAGTGCGCCCAGCGACCTGGGCCGCAATGCCCTGTCACGCGCCATCACCGAATTCCAGCATCTGCACCCCACCATCGAGATAGAACTGCTGCTGTCGGACAGCTACGTGGATATCGTCGGCCAGGGGATCGATCTTGCCCTGCGCTTCGGCACCATCATGGACAGCACGCTGCGCGTGCGGCATCTGGGCCAGAAACGCCGCCTGATATGCGCCTCCCCCGCCTATCTGGCGCAGCATCCAGCACCGCTGACGCCGGTGGACCTCAAGCACCACAACTGCCTGGTGATGCGCTTCGGCAAGAGCCTCGACAACGAATGGCGCTTCGGCAGTCACAAGGTGCCGCAGATCGTCACCGTGAGTGGCAACCGGATCGCCAATGACGGCGAACTGGTGCGCCAGTGGTGCCTGGAAGGGTTGGGCATCGCCCTGAAATCGGAAGTCGATGTGAAGGAGGATCTGCGTGCGGGTCGCCTGATCGAACTGCTGCCGGAACATGCCGCGCCGCCCTCGCCGCTGCAGCTGCTGTTTCCGCCGGCGCGCGCCCAGCCGCGTCGCGTGCAGGCGTTTGCCCAGCACCTGGTCGAGACCTTCAGCGAACCGGCCTGATCAGGGCACAGGCGCACAGCCGCCTCGTCATTTGCTGGCTCGTCGTCTGTCGATCTGGCGAGACATTTGCCGCAACCAGAACGCCAACACCTCTGTGCGCATTGCGCGCGACAGAGGTGTTGGCGTCTTGCTTTGCGCGTGTTGCGGACATGCCTCAGGGTCTGGGCCTGGATCTGGGGATGGGCCTGGTTACAACACGACCTGGCGCACCCTGGCCGAGACCCACTCGGAGGCGATCACGGTAAACAGGATCACCACGAAGATCATGCTGACCTGGTTCCACGCCAGCACATTGAGCGAGGACTGCAGATTGAGCCCCAGTCCACCGGCCCCGACCAGTCCCAGAATCGTCGACTCGCGGATATTGATGTCCCAGCGGAACACGCTGATGCCCCAGAAGGCCGGCAGAATCTGCGGCACCACGGCGTAGTTCATCACCTGCAGCCCCGAGGCACCGGTGGCACGCACGGCATCGACCTGACGCTCATCGATCTCCTCGATGGCTTCGTAGAGCAGCTTGGCGACGAAGCCGATGGAGCGCAGCCCGATGGCGATCACCCCCGCCAGCAGCCCCGGGCCGATGATGGCGACCAGCAGCAGCGCCCAGATCAACGAGTTGATCGAACGCGAGGCCACGATGATCAAAAGCGCCAGCGGACGGATGAAGCGCACGCTCGGCGTGGTGTTGCTGGCGGCGAGGAAGGCGACCGGCACGGCCATGATCACGCCGAGCACGGTACCCAGCGTCGCCATGTTGAGGGTGTCCCACAGCGGCTGCCACAGGCGCCCCAGGTAGCTCCACTCAGGCGGGAACATGCGCCCGCCGATATCGGCCGCCTGGGCGGGCGCATCCTCCACGAAGGCCCAGATGGTGTCTTCATTCATCACCTGCCAGCAGTAGACGCTGAACGCCACCAGCCAGAACAGGCCAACCCACTTCACCAGGCGCTGACGCGACGAAGAACGCTGCCAGACAGGGGCGTGAGACGAGGAACTGTCTGTCATGACTGTCATTGCACCCACCGACGGATATAGGAAGAGGAATATTCCACCACCAGCACGATGGCGATGATCATGATCAGGATGGCGCCGGCGGAATCGTATTCGTAACGATCGATCGCCGTATTGAGTGTCGCGCCGATCCCGCCCGCGCCGACGATGCCGATCACCGAGGACTCACGGAAATTGATGTCGAGACGGTAGAGCGACAAGCCGATCAGGCGCGGCATGACCTGAGGCTGCACGGCATAGTTGACCACCTGCCACCATCCGGCACCGGTGGCACGAATCGCCTCGATCTGGACGGCCTCACAGGCTTCAATCTCCTCGGCCAGCAGCTTGGCGACGAAGCCGATGCTGGCGAACGTCAGCGTCAGAAAGCCCGCGAAGGGCCCGAAGCCGAACATGGCCACCAGCAGGATGGCGATGATGATTTCCTGGAAGGAGCGCGACAGCGTGATGATGGAGCGGCACAGGAAATAGATCGGCGCCGGGGCCAGATTGCGTGCTGCGCCGATCCCGATGGGGATCGAGATCAGAATGCCCGCCAGCGTCGAGGTCCAGGTCATGGTCAGGCTCTCGATCAGCCCTTGCTGGATATCACGCCAGCGCGACGTGAAATCCGGGACCAGGAAGCCCTGCAGGAAGCGCCAGCCGCGGATCATGCCTTCCTGGACCCGTGCCCAGTCGACCTCGATGGTCGAGGTTGCCACCACCAGATAGGCGATGGCACACAGCATGAACAGCCAGGCATGCCAGCGACGCTTGAACATCACCGGCGGGCGCTGCCAGCGGGTCGGCATGGTGGAGGAAGAGGAAGCTGGCGTTGTCATGTCGCCGCCACCATCTGCTCGCGCGGTGCCTGCGGGCGCACCGCCGGTTCATCTGCCGCCTCCTCGGCGCCCTCTTCCGGATTGAGCTGCGTCCAGTCCTCGGCACCATAGATGGTGGTCAGCACCTCGTCGGTCAGTGCGTCCGGCGGGCCATCGAAGACCACTTCCCCGGCACGCAGCCCGATCAGGCGGTCCGTGAAGTTGCGGGCCAGCATCACATCGTGGATGTTGATGATCGCCGGCAGGCCACGCTCGCGGCACATGCCCTGGATCAGACGCATGATCTGGCGCGAGGTCTTGGGGTCCAGTGAGGCGGTCGGCTCATCGACCAGCAACAGCTCCGGATTCTGCTCCAGTGCCCGCGCGATGCCGACTCGCTGACGCTGCCCGCCCGACAGCTCATCGGCACGCTTGTCGTGACGCCCCGCAAGCCCCACCCGCTCCAGCAATGCAAACGCCTGCTGCACGTCTGCCGCCGGATAACGACGCAACAGCGAGCGCCAGTACGAGACATAGCCCAGTCGGCCTGACAGCACGTTTTCCATCACCGTCAGACGCTCGACCAGCGCATATTCCTGGAAGATCATCCCGATACGCCGACGGACGCGGCGCAGGTCGCTCCCCTTGAGGCCCGTCAGGGACTCGCCGGCCAGACTGATCTCGCCGGAGGTCGGCTCGACCAGCCGGTTGATGCAGCGGATCAAGGTCGACTTGCCCGCCCCTGACGGGCCGATCAACCCGACCACCTGCCCTGCCGGTACCTCAAGACTGACGGCATTGAGCGCCAGATCGCCTGTCTTGTAGGTCTTGGTGACTTTCTCTAGTTTCAGCACGTTTGACTCCCGCCCCTGCCGATCAACGGCAGTGGTATTGAACGTTGTTCGCCGCGTCGATCTTGCGGATGACTTCCCACTCCTTCTTGAAGGAAATCGGGATGAACCGGGTTTCCCCCACCGGCGTGAATTCTTCTGCCAGTGACGAGCCTTCCCACGGGAAGGTTCTGAAGGCGTCCTTGATCTTCTCCTGCAGCTCCGGCGTCAGGTTGTGCGCCATGCCGTAGCTGGTGGTCGGGAAGGTCTGGGAGGTATACAGCGTCTTGAGCTGCTCGGGCTTGATCACACCGCGCTGCTCCATGCGACGGGCGACCTTGTTGGCGATCGCGGCGGCCGGGTAATCCTTGTTCGCCACACCGAGTACCGAGTTGTCATGCTTGCCGGAAAACACGGGGGTGAAGTCGGTCCCGGCGGTCATGCCGTAGTCGGATTTCAGAATCGCCGACGGTGCCTTGTAGCCGGAGTTGGAGGTCTCGGAGGTGAAGGCCATCTCGCGGCCCTTGATGTCCTCGACCTTGTCGATCCCGGAGCCCGGATAGGTGATGATTTCCATCTCGTAACCGAAGGAGCCATCGTCCGCGGCCATCATGGTGAAGGGACGAAAACCGGCACAGGCCACCGCCAGCGGGGTGGAACCGGTATTGAAGCCGGCAATCTGCAGACGGCCGGCACGCATGGCCTCGATCTGGGCGGCGTTGGACTGCACCGGGAAGAATTGCACCTTCTTGCCGGTCTTCTCGGCCAGATACTCCAGAAAATCAGACCAGGCATCGGCGTAGACTGCCGGGTCTTCCACTGGGGTGTAGGCAAATACCAGGGTGGCGGGGTCCTTCAGTTCGGCGGGGTCCGTGGGGATATCCGCCACCATGTCGCCATCGGCATCGCTGTAGCGTTCGCCCAGACTGAACTGCGCTTGCGCCAGCGTCGGCACCAACAGCAATGAACCCAACCACCATCCAAGACGCTTCATTCCCTTCTCCCGTGTGTTCTCTGGTCTGCCCCCCGCCTCGCGCGCGGGACAGATATCATCAGCTGGCGACGCCACCCGACAATATTCACTTATCCATATAAGCCAATATTTTAGACTGGCGGCACTGGCGTTCAGGGGCCTGGCCCTTCACGACCTAGGCCCTTCACGACCTCCCGGCCAGCCACATATGGCATCAATTCGGGAGGTCGCGTTACGCCCGTCATGTCACTGCCTGATCCCTCTTGCGGGGTTCAACGGCAGTTGTATTGAACGTTGTTGGCGTCGTCGATCTTGCGGATGACTTCCCACTCCTTCTGGAAGGAGATCGGCACGAATTGCGCTTCACCGGACTCGGAGAACTCCGCTGCCAGTGAGGAGCCTTCCCAGGGGAAGCTCATGAAGGCGTCCTTGATCCTGGCCTGCAGCTCCGGCGTCAGGTTGTAGGCGACGCCGTAGCTGGTGGTCGGGAAGGTCTGCGAGGTATAGAGCGTCTTGATCTGGTCCGCCTCGATCACGCCGCGGTCTTCCATGCGCCCCATCACCGAATTGGCGACGGCAGCGGCGACGTAATCGTGGTTGGCGACGCCGAGGATGGAATTGTCATGCTTGCCGGAGAACTCCGGCGTGAAATCGGTACCGGCGACCATGTCGTAATCGGCCTTGAGGATGGCAGACGGTGCCTTGAAGCCGGAGTTGGAGGTCTCGGAGGTGAAGGCCATTTCCTTGCCCTTGATGTCCTCGACCTTGTCGATGCCGGAACCCGGGTAGGTGATGATTTCCATCTCGTAGCCGTAGCTGCCATCCGCCGCCGCCATCATGGTGAACGGGCGATAGCCGGCACAGGCCACGGCCAGCGGGTTGGAACCGGTATTGAAGCCGGCAATATGCAGACGACCCGCACGCATGGCTTCGATCTGGGCAGCGTTGGACTGCACCGGGAAGAACTGCACCTTCTTGCCGGTCTTCTCGGCCAGGTAATCCAGGAAGTCAGACCAGGCATCGGCATAGACCGCCGGGTCTTCCACCGGCGTATAGGCAAATACCAGCGTGCTCGGGTCCTTGAGCTGTGAGGCATCCGTCGGAATATCCGCCACCAGATCCCCATCGGCGTCGTTGTAACGGCTATCCAGACTGAACGCCGCCTGCGCCATCGAAGGAACCAGCATCATCGCGCCTACCACCAAGCCAAGCGTCTTCATATTCCCTGCCCCTTGAGTTTTTTTCGTTCGAACCGAGATCCAGCTGCGGATGTAAAGTAGGCGCTTCGTATGAAGATTGGATGACGCTTGCATTGCGAACGTGATGCGCTCGCATGACAGTCCAAAGACAACGCCCTGGAGCGAGCGTGACAAGGCGACTTTCACGATTATCTGAAAATATGAATTTCCATATGTATTTTCCGATAACGGCTCGCGCCGAGGCCGACAGGCCCCGTGATGCCCCGCTATCGTGGCCTTCTCCCCCGCTGATTGACGTTCATTTGAAGATGGCGAGCTGAGCACTTCGCTACGCGATGAAGCTGTCTTGCCTGACAGACACCCAGCACGTCTTGAAGGTCGCGCTTTCGAGAACGCTGATATCCACTCGCTCTTTACACCCTGCCATCGTGAGCCAGAGGGCATGGCGCTGATCCGAGAGCTTGAAGCAAAGGGCTTGGAGACGAGGGCCTGACGCAAAGGGCTTGGCCACAGCGTCTGGAGACAGGATCTGAACAAAAGAGGCCCAAACGCAAAAGCCCCCGGCAGCCAGCGGCTGCGGGGGGCTTTCATCATTCGAGTTTTCATCACCCGGGGCACTCAGCTGCCATCAGGCAGCGATGTCATGCCTCAGTGGCGCTCGTTCTTGAGCACGTCGGCGTAGTTCTTCTTCTGGTAACGAGACTGGGTATCGCTCGCCTTGTTGCTGGCACTGGACTTGGCTGACTTGGCCGCCTGGCTGGCGTGTGATGTCCTGGCCGACGCCTTGCTGCTTGCCGTGGCCTTGTGGGATTGGGCGGCAGACTTGGCGCTGTTCTTGGACTGGCTGTACTGGGACTTGGCGCTGTTCTTGGACTGGGAGTACTGAGTCTTGGCGCTGTCCTTGTGAGCCTCAAGCGTCGGATTGCCGGCCAGTGCCACGGAGGAACCGGCCATGCTGGCCACCATCAGTGCTGCGATCGTCAACTTGCGCATCGTGTCTACCTCGTCATCTTGCATGAATAGCGAGTCCTGGAGGGCGTCCCTCGAGGTTTGTCATGAGCAGACACTAACGTGTTGATATTCAAGCTCGCAATTGTCGATCCCTGACATGACGATTTCTTTCACCTTATCCGAAAGTTGTAGCCATCTCGAGACGAGCGTGTCTCATCTGGCACCTGTCCCACCCTCGCCCGCCGCATGGCTTTGCCCTGCGCCGCACTCCCCCAAAGCGACAAAAATTCATCAGTGAACGATTGTCTTCATTTCATGGGCACTAACGCCGGCTGGCGCGTCGATCAGGCTTGACCCAGCGCCAGAAAAACATTGTTATTTACTTGAGAAGAAAATTAAGTCACTGACAGGAAATAACCGAGCCGCAGCCACGTCAGTGAATGACATTCTTCACATCACAACAACAATGCCTCTCTGCCGACATCGGAGCCCAGAATGCCTCACGCGACCTGCACCTCAGACGATCACTTCATTCTCACCATCAGCTGCCCGGCGACGTCCGGCATCGTGGCGGCCATCACCACCTTCCTGACCACCCATGAGTGCTACATCAGTGAGCTGGCGCAATACGATGATGAGGACAAGGGGCAGTTCTTCTTCCGCGCCCGCTTCCGCTTCAATGAAGGCGTCGAAGGCGATATCGCCCAGATGCGTCAGGCCTTCGAGGACGTGGCGGCTCCCTTCGAGATGCAATGGCAGATCCACGGTGGCCAGGACAAGATGCCGGTGCTGATCATGGTCTCCAAGTTCGACCACTGCCTGGACGACCTGCTCTATCACTACCGCAAGGGTGAGCTGGACATGCGGATCACCGCGGTGGTCTCCAATCACCTCGACCTGCGCCCGATGGTCGAGCGCGAAGGCATCCGCTTCGTCTACCTGCCGATCACCAAGGACACCAAGGCGCGCCAGGAAGCGGCCTTGATGGACATCGTCGACGAGACCGGCACTCAGCTGGTGGTGCTGGCGCGCTACATGCAGATTCTCTCCGATGAGCTGTGCCAGAAGCTGGCCGGGCGCGCCATCAATATCCACCACTCCTTCCTGCCGGGCTTCAAGGGCGCCAAGCCCTATCACCAGGCCCACGCCCGCGGGGTCAAGCTGATCGGAGCCACCGCTCACTACGTCACCGCGGATCTCGACGAAGGGCCGATCATCGATCAGGCCGTACAGCGGGTCGAACACAACTTCGCCCCGGAAGATCTGGTCGCAGCGGGCCGCAATACCGAGACCCAGGCACTGACCAATGCCGTGCGCTATCACATCGAACACCGCGTCTTCCTCGCCAATGATCGCACCGTGATTTTCAAGTAAGGCGTCAAATAAGACTTCAAACAAGTCCTCAAGCAAGGCGTCGCACAAGCCTGCAAGACAGACCACGTGTGAATCATCGGCCGTCACCCAAGGGAGGAAGCGCAGTCATGAATACCCAAGCGACACCCACCGCGAGCGCGGACGAGACACTCGCACAGCCCACCGCCGCCGTGATCGATGGCAAGGCCGCCTCGGCGCGACTGCTCAAGGAAGTCACGGCAGAGGTCGCAAGCCTCGCGCAACAGGGCGTGATACCGGGGCTTGCCGTCGTGCTGGTCGGCGAAGACCCGGCAAGCCAGGTGTATGTGCGCAACAAGCTCAAGCGCACCGTCGAGTGTGGCATGCAGTCCTTCGAGCACGTGCTGCCCAGCGAGACCCGCGAAGCCGAGTTGCTGGCCCTGGTCGCCAGACTCAATGCAGACCCCGAGGTGCATGGCATCCTCGTCCAGCTGCCGCTGCCGGCGCATATCCAGGAAGACGCGGTGCTGGAGGCCATCGACCCCGCCAAGGACGTCGACGGCTTCCATCGCATGAACGTCGGGGCGCTGGTGCAGGGCGCCGATGCCCTGGCGCCCTGCACGCCCACCGGCTGCATGCGCCTGTTGCGCGACACCTTTGCCGAGCGCGGCGGTGACCTTTCCGGGCTGCATGCGGTGATCATCGGCCGCTCCAACATCGTCGGCAAGCCGATGGCCAGTCTGCTGCTGGCCGCCAACTGCAGCGTCACCCAGCTGCACTCGCGCAGCCAGAATCCCGCCGAACTCTGCCGCCAGGCCGATATCGTGGTCGCCGCGGTCGGGCGCCCGAACATGATCAGCGCCGACTGGATCAAGCCCGGCGCCGTGGTCATCGATGTGGGCATCAATCGCATCGCGCAGTCCGCCGAGCAAAGCCCCACCGGCAAGGCACGCACCCGCCTGGTCGGGGACGTGGACTTCGCCGCGGTCAGCAAGATCGCCGGCGCCATCACGCCTGTCCCGGGGGGCGTCGGCCCGATGACCATCGCCTGCCTGCTCGCCAACACCCTGACTGCCGCGCGTCGCCAGTCGGCCTGAACCACTAGAGGTACGTTTGCGCGTACCGGGAGTCACCGATGCCCTTTTCCCTGCTCAAGTACGGCCTGTCCTCCGAGTATCCGGCCGAAGTCGACCTCCCCCCGCCCACGGAGCTGAAGTCCCGCTACGACGTGGTCATCATCGGCGGCGGCGGGCACGGCCTGGCCACCGCCTACTATCTGGCCAAGTATCACGGCATCACCAATATCGCCGTGCTGGAAAAGGCCTACCTGGGCAGTGGCAACACCGCGCGCAACACCGCGGTGATTCGCTCCAACTACCTGACGCCGGAAGGCGTGCGCTTCTACAGCGAATCGGTGCGCATGTTCCAGGGACTGTCCAACGAGTTCGACTACAACATCATGTACTCGGAACGCGGCCAGCTGACCCTCGCGCACACCGATTCCACCGTGCGCGCCTTCCGCCAGCGCGCCGAGGTCAACACCCACTTCGGCGGGCGCACCGAGATGCTGGATCGCCAGCAGATCCGCGAGCTGGTACCGGCCCTGAATCTGGACCCCGGCCACCTGCCGGTCATGGCGGGCCTGTGGCACATCGATGGCGCCACCGCGCGGCATGATGCGGTCGCCTGGGGTTACGCCAAGGAAGCCGCCAAGCGCGGCGTCGAGATCCACCAGCTCACCGAGGTGCAGGACCTGGTGGTCGAAGGCGGCAAGATCCGCGCCGTGAAGACCAATCGCGGCACCGTGCAGTGCGGCTGCGTGGTGCAGGCGGTGGCCGGGCACAGTTCGGTACTCGCCAGCAAGGCCGGCTTCACCATGCCCATCATCAGCTACCCGCTGCAGGCGATGGTCACCCAGCCGTTCAAGCCGTTCCTCGATCCGCTCGTCAGCTCCTCGGCGCTGCACTGCTACGTGCAGCAGACCAGCCGTGGCGAGGTGGTGTTCGGCGGTGGCTCCGACCCCTACCCGCTCTACAACACCCGCTCGACGCTGGATCTCAAGGAAAGCCTGATCGCGGCGGCGCTGGAGATGTTCCCGTTCCTGTCCCAGGCCCGCCTGATGCGCCAATGGGCGGGCACGACCGACATGACGCCGGACTACAGCCCGATCATGGGCGAGAGTCCCGTCGAGAATTACTACCTGGATGCCGGCTGGGGCACCTGGGGCTTCAAGGCGACGCCGATCTGCGGCAAGACCATGGCCGAGCTGGTCGCCTCCGGTGGCAAGACCCCGGATTTGATTGCCCCCTTCGCGCTGGAACGCTTCGCGCGCTTCCGTCAGGTCAACGAGATGGGCGCGACTGCCGCCAGCCACTGATGCCTCTGGACGGCTCGCGACGGCTCGCGACGGCTCGATCGACAAGGCTCGATGACTGCTCGGGAATGCGCACCCACGGTGGATGTACAAGAACAACGGTCAAGGATTTCCGCGATGAAGATCATGCCCTGCCCACTCAATGGGCCCCGAAATATCAGCGAATTCGTGTATGGCGGCGAGCTTGCCGACATGCCAGACCCCGATACCTGCAGTGATCGCGAGTGGGCCGACTACGTCTTCTTCAGCGACAACACCGCCGGTGTCGTCACCGAATGGTGGATGCACGCGGCCTCCAGCTACTGGTTCCTCGCCGAGCGTCACACCGTGACCGACGAGATCCTGCGCACCTTCGACCCCTCCGAGCGCTTCACCCAGCGCGTGGAGTTCCCACTGCACACCACGGATAGCTCGGGAGAACGCGCATGAACGCCAGAGTCCCCATGACCCGAGGCGCACGTCTGCCGGCCCCGATGGGCCGACTGATCGACCGTGACACGCCCGTGACCTTCAGCTTCGACGGCAAGAGCTATCAGGGCTTTGCCGGCGACACCATCGCCAGTGCTCTGGCCGCCAATGGCCGCTGGCTGCTGTCGCGCTCCTTCAAGTATCACCGCCCGCGTGGCGCCCTGACCTTCGCCGGCCAGGATGCCAATACCCTGGTGCAGTTGCCGGATGAGCCCAACGTGCTGGGCGATGAGCGCCAGATCAGCCCGGGGCTTGAAGTCACCGCCCAGAACGTCTCTGGCAGCCTGGACAACGACCGCGACATGCGCCTGGGCAAGTTCTCGAAATTCATGCCGGTGGGCTTCTATTACCGCGCCTTCTACAAGCCCAAGGGCGTCTGGAAGTACTGGGAGCCGCTGATTCGTCGCAAGGCCGGGCTCGGCACGCTGAATCTGGACGTGCGCGGCGACTATCACGACAAGGCCTATCTGTTCCACGACGTGGTGGTGGTAGGCGCCGGCCCGGCCGGCATGACGGCCGCACTTGAGGCGGCCGAGGGTGGCGCGAGCGTGCTGCTGGTCGAACAGGGCCGCCTGCTCGGCGGTGCCTTGACCTACGCGCGCTTCGATGCCGAAGGACATGAGGCCAGCCAGACGCTTGAGCGTCTCGGCGCGGCCGTCACGGCGCATCCGCGCATCGACGTGATGACCGAGGCGACCTGCAATGCCTGGTTCACCGACAACTACCTGCCGGTGATCCGCGGCAAGCGCCTCTACAAGGTGCGGGCCAAGGAGTGCATTCTCGCCAGCGGTGCCTTCGACCAGCCGGTGGTATTTCGCAACAACGACCTGCCGGGCATCATGCTCGCCAGTGCCGCCCAGCGCCTGATGCAGCACTATGGCGTGTTGCCGGGCAAGCAAGGGGTGGTGATCACCGGCAGCGATGATGGCTATCTGGCGGCGCTGGACCTGATGGAGCACGGCGTCAACATCGTCGCCCTGCTCGACATGCGCGCCCAGCCCGATGATGAAAGTCTGGCCGATGCCGTCCGTCACTGTGGCATCGCCCTGAAGCTCGAGCACGCCATCTTTGAAGCGCAGGCGGAGAAGTCGCTGCATCACGTCACGGGCGTCGAGGTACGCAGGATCGTCGCGCGCGGCGAACTGGCCGCCGAGGGGGATGTGATCCCCTGTGATCTGGTCTGCATGACGGCGGGCTACATGCCGGTCTATCAGCTGGCCTGCCAGGCGGGCGCCAAGCTCTCCTATCTGGATGACGATGCACGCTTCAGCCTCAGCGGCCTGCCGGCACACCTGCACATGGCTGGCTCCGCCAATGGCCTCTATCACCTCAAGGACGTGATGGCCGATGGCCAGCGTGCCGCCAGGTCTGCACTGGCCGGGCTGGCCGCCGCAGGCAAGGTCGTGGATGTCACGCCTGAGGCGAATGAGCCGGCGGCCATCACGCCGTCACGCCCCTTCCGTCAGCATGGCTGGCCACTGTTCGCGCACCCCAAGGGCAAGGAATTCATCGATCTGGATGAAGACCTGCAGATTCGCGACATCCTCAATGCCACCCGCCACGGCTATCGCGACATCCAGCTGGTCAAGCGCTTCTCGACGCTGGGCATGGGCCCCTCCCAGGGCCGTCATTCGGCATTGCCGGCCGCGCGTCTGGTCGCCGAAGCCACCCAGTGCACCATCAGCGAGACCGGCGTGACCACCGCGCGTCCGCCCTTCGTGGCCGAACCGCTGCCGTTGCTGGCCGGTCGCAGCTTCGACCCCTACCGCCAGACGCCGATGCATCAGCGCCACCTGGATCTGGGCGCCACCATGATGCCGGCCGGCCACTGGGCGCGCCCGGCCTTCTATGGCCGCCCTGAGGAGCGCAATGACGCCATGCAGAACGAGGCACTGGCCGTGCGCAATGGCGTGGGCCTGATCGATGTCTCGACCCTGGGGGGCATCGAGCTGCGCGGGCCGGACGCCGCCGAACTGCTCAACCGCCTCTACACCTTCGCCTTCCTCAAGCAGCCGGTGGGGCGCACGCGTTACGCCACCATGGCCAACGAGCAAGGCGTGATCATCGATGACGGCGTGTCGTGTCGCCTCGGTGAGGAACACTTCTATGTCACCGCCACCACCAGCGGCGTGGACCGGGTCTACCAGCAGATGCTGAAGTGGAATGCCCAGTGGCGGCTGGATGTCGATATCACCAACGTCACCACGGCCTGGTGCGCCGTCAATCTGGCCGGCCCCAGAGCCCGCGAGGTGCTGAGCAAGGTGTGCCGCGATATCGACCTGAGCCCCCAGGCCTTCCCCTATCTGGAACTACGCACCGGCCACATCGAGACCGAGCTGCTGGGCACCACCGGCAGCATACCGGCACGCCTGCTGCGGGTCGGCTTCGTCGGTGAGCTGGGCTACGAGATCCATGTGCCGAGCCGTTTCGGCGAAGCACTGTGGGACCTGCTGATGCTGGCAGGCGAGCAGGCCGATATCCGCCCCTTCGGTGTCGAGGCCCAGCGTCTGCTGCGTCTGGAGAAAGGCCATATCATCATCGGTCAGGACACCGATGGCATGAGCCATCCCGGTGAGATCGGCCTTGAGTGGGCGGTCAGCCACAAGAAGCCCTTCTGCGTCGGGCGACGGGCGATCGAGATCCTTGCCGCCCAGCCCCAGACCCGCAAGCTGGTCGGCTTCATGCTGCCCAAGGACAGCCCGCAACCGCTGGAAGGTCAGCTGGTGCTCAGCGGAGGTGAACAGAGCGCAGACGCCGCCAAGCCCGGCGGCGACATCACCGGCAACGTGACCTCGTGCGAGTACAGCGCGACGCTGGGTGCCATCATCGGCCTGGCCTACGCCGGAATCGACAGCAGTACGCCCGGCAGCAAGATCACCATCCGCACGCAGGGCGACGTACTGGTCCAGGCCGACGTCGTCGCATTGCCCTTCTTCGATCCCGAGTCTGCCCGCCAGGAGCTGTGAGATGACGACAACCATGACGAACACGCTGGGCGGCGCCCTCCCGCTTGCACGCTGTCCACTGCCCGAGAGCCTGGTCAGCCCGATGACGACCGCGACGGAAGATGTCTCGACGGCGGCCCTCAGTCACTGTGCGCTCGCCGACATGAGCGCCCTGGGACGCGCAGGCGTGCGCGGCCGCGACGCCGCCGATTGGCTGGCCGCGCTGGATTTCACGGTGCCGGGCACGCCCAATGCGGCAACGCTTCAGTCAGATGGCAGCTGGCTGGTCAGGCTGTCAGTGGGTGAGTTTCTGCACCTGGCGCCGGCCATCAGCCCACAGGCGGGCGTGGCCGAGCTGCCGCTCATCGCACAGGCGGATGAAGCGCTGGCCCGGGGCATGCGCGTGCATTCCCTGCCACGGCGTGATTCCCACGCCTGGTTCAGCCTGAGCGGCAGCACCCTGCCCGCCCTGATGGCCAAGCTGTGTGGGGTGGATCTGCGCAGCGAGGCCTTCCCGCCGGGAAGCGTCGCCCAGACCTCGGTGGCACGCACCAATGCCATCATCGTCAATGCGGGGAGCCTTGAGTGTCCCTGCTTCCACCTGCTGTTCGACATCGCCTCCAGCCACTATCTATGGGGCGTCATGCTCGATGCCATGCGCGAATACTCCGGCGAGAAAGTGACAGCCGCTGCCCTGCTGGCCCATCATCACGGCTAGCGATTGCGGCGCGACACCGGTATCCGCCCGCGGATGCCTCTCGCGTTACCACCCGCTCCCCGTCGCCGCCTGACCCACAGGCCGCGACGGGGACGCTGCGTTTCGCCAACCGCCTGTCGTACGTTGCCAAAGGAACCAGGTATGTCCGATTCCCAAGTGTCGCTTTCCAGCGGGCAAGATGTCGCGAGCGCCCCGACAGCACTTTCCTCGCTCGCGGCATCGCGCGAGAACGATTACACCGTGCCGGCGCTGTTTCGCGGGCTGAGAATCCTCGAGATGTTCAGCAGCAGTCGCAAGGTGCTGACCACCAACGACTTCGCCGAGGAGCTGGGTACCAGCAACTCGGCCATCTACCGCATCGTCATCACTCTCACCGACATGGGCTATCTCAAGAAGATCGCCCGCAATACCTATGAACTGGGGCCACAGGTCATCTCGCTGGGCTTCAGCTATCTGGCCAGTCGTGACCTGGTCGAGGTGGTCGCACCCCACCTGGACACCCTGCGCGACCAGACCACCATGTCGTGTCACTTGAGCGTTCGCGAGGGCACGGATGCCATCTATCTCTACCGCGCCTTCGCCGCACAGCGCATGTCGGTCAACATCCCCATCGGTTCCCGTCTGCCGTGTCATGTCAGCGCCATGGGGCGCATTCTGCTCACGGTGCTGGGCGAGGATGAACTGCAGCAGCTCTACCGCCAGATCCGCCTGGATGACTACCCACCGCCGGCGCCCCAGAATCTGCCTGCCCTGAAGGATGCCATCGAGGAAGCCCGCCGCCAGGGGTGGGTGGAGAGTCGCTCCGACTACGCCACCGCCATTGCCACGGGGCTTTATGACCATACCGGCCATCTGGTCGGCGCCATCAATATCTCGGGCCCTGATGCGATGATGGCCGATGAGCGCCGACGCCTGCTGTTGCGCGGCGCGCTGATGGACTGCGCCCGCCATATCAATCATGAGCTGGGTGGCCTGCACCGCCGCTGACGCCGTGTCCGTCTGATCGCGGCTTGTTCATCCCGGGCCTGTCATCATCTTTCTTGTTTCCGCCTGCCTTTCCTATCCTTTCCCCACCTTTCCTCACCTTTCCCCCGCCGTTCGCCCTGGAACACGAGAAGGCCCGCCAATTGGCGGGCCTTCTCGTATCACATGCTGGCGGGGCGCATCACGCTCTGAGTCATCAAATTCTGCGCCTCTGAATCATCAGACTCTGAGACTCCAGCACCTGGAGTGCGGGCTCAGCGCGTTGCCCCCTTGAGCACCGCAGCCGAGGCCGCTGCGCTCGCCTTGCCGGCGTGCCCGGACACATTGCCTTCCCCCTGTGACGGCGAGGACATGTTGACGAATTCCGGATAGGCGCCCATGCCGCATTCGTGCATGTCCATGCCTTCCAGTTCCTCTTCCTCGCTGACACGCAGGCCACCACAGACCTTCTTGATCACCAGCAGCGCCACGAAGCTTGCGCCGAACATCCAGGCGAAGATGATCAGCGTGCCCAGGATCTGGGTGCCGAAGTCCGCCTCCGGATTGGAGAACAGCACCGCCATGATGCCCCACAGGCCTGCGGAACCATGCACGGAAATCGCACCGACCGGGTCATCGATCTTGAGGCGATCAAGCCCCACCACCGACAGCACCACGATGATGCCGCCCACCGCGCCGACCAGCACCGCAAGGCCGGCAGACGGCAGCAGCGGTTCCGCGGTGATCGAGACCAGACCGGCCAGGGCACCGTTCATCACCATGGTCATGTCGGTCTTGCCGAACATGGCGCGTGACAGCAGCGCCGCGGCCACCATGCCCGCAGAGGCCGCGGCATTGGTGTTGACGAAGATACGCGCCACGCTGTTGGCATCATCGAGACTGGCGATCTTGAGCATCGAACCGCCATTGAAGCCGAACCAGCCCATCCACAGGATGAACATGCCCAGCATGGCGATCGGCAAATTGGCGCCCGGGATGGCACGTACCTTGCCGTCCGCGCCATAGCGCCCCTTGCGCGGACCGACCAGCAATACCGCCGCCAATGCCGCCGCCGCGCCCGCCATGTGCACGACCACCGAGCCCGCGAAGTCCTGATAGCCCATCGCATCCAGGAAACCGCCGCCCCACTTCCAGTAACCTTCCACCGGATAGATGACCGCGACCATCACCACCGCGAAGATCAGGAACGGCCACAGGCGCATGCGCTCTGCCACGGCCCCCGAGACGATGGACATGGTCGCGGCGGCAAACACCGCCTGGAAGATGAAGTCCGCCATGCTGGAGTAATAGGCGGCGCCTTCGCCGGCACTGATGTCGCTGAGGCTATTGTCAGCACCGAGCATGAACGACAGCCCCGGAATCACGCTGCTGATGGCGTTGTCACCGGGATACATCACGTTGTAGCCCACCACCAGGAACACCAGGCAGGCGATGCCGTAGAGCAGCGCATTCTTGGTCAGGATCTCGACGGTATTCTTGGAGCGCACCAGCCCGGATTCCAGCATTGCGAAGCCGCAGGCCATGAACATGACCAGCGCGGTACACATCAGGAAGTAGAACGTATCCAGCGCGTAGCTGAGTTGCAGCACATCGATATTCACCAGCGTTTCCCCTTTGTTGTTATCCGCAAGCGCTTTGGTCAGTGGCTTGCGATCCATTCCCTGTCACGCCCTCGGCGCCGAGAGTTGTTTGCCAGAAGCGGCTTGCCGAGAGCGTGGCCTAGACTGCTGCCTGCGCCGTCGCTTCGGCGTTGGCCGCGACACTCGCCTCGCGGGCTTCCAGCCACTCGAGCACGCTGGGCAGATAGCGTGTCAGTCCCTTGTAGTCGATCAGCTCCGGCGGCAGGGTCTTCAGCACCTTCAACAGCCGCGTCTGCCAGACCGGGTTGGTACACAGGTCTTCCAGGCTGATCAGATAGGTGCGGATACCGAAGAACAGCGCATGACTGCGCGACATGCGCACCAGCGTCTGCAGCTCGACCCGCAGATGCACATCACGGCCAGCATTCTCTGGCGTGATGGTGGTGCGATCACTGCCCCACTCGGCATAGGTCTCCGGGGAGCTGTCCATGCGCGGATGGATGGTCATGGTCCAGTTCAGACGCCGCACCGGCCCGCCGACCTGGATGGCGCACAGGTATTTGAGCGCGCGATCGAACACGCCCATCTCATGCGCCAGCGGCACCGGGCCATGCCACTGCTTGAAACTCATGCCAGCATCGAAGGCCAGTGACCAGTCCGCCGGACAGGTGATCATGCCGGCGTCCATGAACAGGTCACCGTCGCGCTGGTCGAGCAGCGCGATATCGCCCTGCATCTGACGACCGATATAGTCCAGCGGCGGCAATGGCAGGCTGGCGTCATCGCCCATGCAAAAGGCCTGCTCCAGTCCCAGCAGATGGTTGCGCCACACGCAGTCATCGCCGTCGCGCTCGAAACTGAAGGCCTCGGGATAGTCCCGGGCGTAATGCGTCATCACGAATTCCAGGAAGTCCCAGGCGGCCGGCTGCATGTGCGGCATCACCAGGCAACGCCTGGGGTCCTTGGCCAGCACCCGCTCACGCTCGGCGATCTCGCTCAGATAGTGCTCATCGATATCCAGCATGTGCTCGGTGATGGAACCCGGCTTGCCGGGCAAGGTATGCGGCTCGATATTGACCGAGTAACGGTACTCATCTTCCGGGAACGGGAAGGGAAAACGCTGGATGGCGTGATCGGAATTCTTGAAGGTGAACAGACCATGAAACGCCTGGTCATCTCGCGGGGAAAATTGCATGTTCCTGCTCCTTGGGGGTCCATCTCGCGAAAGACGTATTCAGAGATCCAGCACCAGCCGCTGGCTGCGTGCCCGGGAAACGCAGGGCATCACGCAGCGCTGACTGGCCCGCTCCTGTTCATCGAGGAAGGCATCACGGTGCTCCGCCTCCCCCTCCAGCATCTCGACCCGACACTGCCCGCAGACGCCGCCACGACACAGGCTCGTCACCTCGACACCGCTGCGCTCCAGCGCTTCCAGCATCGATTCCTGGGCGCCGACCGCCACTTCCACACCGCTGGCGCGCGCCACGGCCGTGAAGGGAGTCCCCGGTTCCGGGGCGGCAAAGACCTCGTGGTGGATGCGCGCGAGACTCCAGTGCAGCTCGCGTGCCGCTTCCTTCACGGCATCGATCATGGCTTGCGGGCCGCAGAGATAGACGTGCGTGCCGGCGGGCTGACGCGCCAGCAAGGCCTTCAGGTTCGGGCGTTCGAGACGATGCTGGGTGATGTTGCCACTCGCCAGATAGGGCGCGGCCTCCGGGAAGCGGGCGACGTCGAGGTCCTGGCTGCGCAGGTGCAGCTCCCAGCTGGCGCCACGCCGCTCAAGCTCCGGCAGGTAGGAGAGAAATGGCGTGATGCCGATGCCGCCTGCCAGCATCAGGTGGTGGCGCGCCTGCCAGTGCGGCAGAAACAGGTTGGCCGGCGGGCTGAGTTCCAGCTCGTCGCCGACCTGCACGCGGGAATGGATGGCTTCGGAGCCACCACGCGAGACCGGCTGACGACGCACCGCGATGCAGTAATGCGAGGGATCATCCGGCGGGCTGATCAATGAGTAGGCGTTGCGACACACCCGCCCCTCTCCCGGAATGCCCAGCACCACATGACTGCCCGGCGAGAACGGCGTGAAGGGGGACGCCTCATCGGCAGGCACCAGAGTGAGACGGCGCACGCTGCTGCTGAGCTGATCGACCGCGGCGACCCGCGCCTTCATGAAGCGAGACATGGTGCCACCTCCTCCTGTGGGGGAATCTCTCCCGGGGCTTCCGCATCGATTCGCACGCCCATGTAGGCGCCGAGACGCTTGGAAAAATGATCACGCACTTCCAGCATCAAACCACAGCCATCACAGGCTGCCGGCGAGTGGATGACATGCTCACTGACCTGCTGACAGTGCACGCAGAACACATGCCGCCCCAGGGCAGCGACCGGCAACATCACCATGTCATCCAGCAGCAGCCCCTGCTGCTGAGCCAGATTGGCGACCTGCCACACGAAATGCTCACTGCCGATGATGACCAGGCACCCCGCGACACCGATCTCGCTGATGGCGCCGACCAGTGCGTCGCAGGCCTTCGGGCGGTCATCGACGTCGTACCAGCGATGCAGGCGGGCGTTGTCGGCGGGCCCCGTGGGCAACGCCTCTGTTGCCGGGGCGGATTGCACGGCGCCTCCCACCTCGTGGCTGCCGAGCTGATCGAGCAGCGTACTGATCAGCTGACAATGCATCTGCAGCTGCTGACGGGCGTTGCCCGCCGCCTCACCAGTGCCTGGCAGGCTCTCGGGAGACTGGCATGCCACCAGATAGCGTTGGGCATCGGGCAGCGCCTCGATGCGTGGATAGTGTTGCCGACTTCGAATCCCGGCAGTGACAGAGGATGATTGCGGGCTTTTCATGACACGACCCTGCTCTGAGAAATTGTCCTTGTTGTAATGCCGCCGTCTTGACGATGACGTGCATCCGACTACCACTCCATTTCTTGAGCATATTTCGTGCCATTGACGGCAAAATCATTGCCCCACACACCCGACAAAATTGCCTGAAAATCCTGCTTCATATATGAACCATCAATCGAGACATTCACGCACCAAAACAGAACATCACGCTCAGAAAAAACGGCTTGTATTCACCATTATTGCCCTGATTCAATCTCACCCCACAAGCCAACCTCTACGCCTGACATCTTTCTCATGAAATAACCACAAGATCCTGAAATAATGGAAAAATTCTGCCTCGAGAAAATCACGACCTTTCAATCATAACGACACTACGGGCTTCTCCATCATCAGCATTCTGACGCGCTTTCGCTTGCATGATAGTGGCCGGATTCCTTGACTTTACTCAGCACAAAAGAAAGCGCCTCACCGAAGGGGTGAGGCGCTCTAATGACTCGATGCAATCAGGTCAAATCTTTCTACATCAACCGGAGCAGAGCTCTGTCATTGGGACAGCTTGCCTGGACAACATTGCGGCGAGCTTGCTGACAAAAGGCTTCGAAGCTTTGCCATGACAATCATGCGCAATGCTAGCCATGCACGATCGCGCTCATGCGCAATGGAACACTCACAACAAAGATCGTGCCATCAGTAACCGCCCTGTCCCGGCACCCAGTTGGTGCCCGCCAGCGGCACCCGGGCCATGGCCGCGGCTTCCACGTTCAGGGCGACCAGATCTTCCGGTTCCAGGTGGTGCAGGTGCGACTTGCCACAGGCACGTGCCAGAGTCTGGGCTTCCAGCGTCAGCACGCGCAGGTAGTTGGCCAGACGCTTGCCGGCTGCGACCGGGTCCAGTCGCTGGCTCAGCTCCGGGTCCTGGGTGGAGATACCGGCCGGACACTTGCCATCCTGGAAGTCGTCATAGAAACCGGCGGCGGACCCCAGCTTCTGATACTCATCGGCGTAGCGCGGATGGTTGTCGCCCAGCGCAATCAAGGCGGCGGTACCGATGGCCACGGCGTCGGCACCCAGCGCGATCGCCTTGGCCACATCGGCGCCGTTGCGAATCCCGCCGGAGACGATCAGCTGCACCTCACGGTGCAGGCCCATCTCCTGCAGTGCCTGCGTGGCCTGGGGGATGGCGGCCATGGTCGGGATGCCGACGTGTTCGATGAAGACATCCTGGGTGGCGGCCGTGCCGCCCTGCATGCCATCCAGCACGATGACATCCGCACCCGCCTTCACCGCCAGCTTGACGTCGTAGTAGGTGCGGGTCGCGCCGATCTTGACGTAGATCGGCACCTGCCAGTCGGTGATCTCGCGCAGTTCGGCAATCTTGATCGCCAGGTCATCCGGGCCGGTCCAGTCCGGGTGGCGACAGGCGCTGCGCTGGTCGATGCCCTGCGGCAGCGTGCGCATGCCCGCGACCCGCTCGGAAATCTTCTGCCCCAGCAGCATGCCGCCACCGCCGGGCTTGGCGCCCTGGCCGAGCACGACTTCAATCGCATCGGCCTTGCGCAGGTCGTCCGGGTTCATGCCATAACGTGACGGCAGATACTGATAGACGAGGCGCGAGGACTGGCCGCGCTCTTCCGGGGTCATGCCGCCATCGCCGGTGGTGGTGGAGGTGCCGATTTCCGAGGCACCACGCCCCAGCGCTTCCTTGGCCTGGGCGGACAGGGCACCGAAGCTCATGCCGGCGATGGTCACCGGCGTGCTGATCACGACCGGCTTCCTGGCATGTCGCGTGCCGAGCACGACTTCGGTCTCGCACTTCTCGCGATAGCCTTCCAGCGGATAGCGCGACATGCTGGCGCCGAGGAACAGCAGGTCATCGAAATGCGGCACCTTGCGCTTGGCGCCCCAGCCACGGATATCGTAGATTCCCGTCTCCGCCGCCCGCTGGATCTCATGGATGACATCGCGGCCGAAGGTGGCAGATTCCCGCAGTGCCGGGTTGTAGGGCTGTGTTTGAGTCTCGTCGGTCATGTTGAGCATCCTGATCAGTAGGCTGAGGCGTTGTCGACCTTGAAGTGATAGAGCTGACGCGCAGATCCATAACGCGTGAAGCTGGCCGGGTCTTCCTCGATTCCGGCACTCGCCAGCAACTCCGCCAGTTCTTCCAGGTGCTCGGCACGCATGTCCTTGGCGATGCAGTCCGCGCCCAGCGATGCGACCGTACCCTTCACGTAGATTCGCGCTTCATAGAGCGAATCGCCGAGCCCTTCACCGGCATCGCCGCAGACCACCATGCGTCCCGCCTGGCCCATGAAGGCACTCATGGCCCCGATGTTGCCCTTGACGACGATATCCACGCCCTTCATCGAGATGCCGCAGCGCGCCGAGGCATTGCCTTCGATGATCAGCAGGCCGCCGTGGGCGGTCGCGCCCGCGGACTGGGAAGCATCGCCCTTGACCCGCACGCAGCCGGACATCATGTTTTCCGCCACCCCGACCCCGGTGTTGCCGTGGATGGTGACGCTGGCCTTCTGGTTCATGCCCGCGCAGTAGTAGCCCGCATGGCCATCGATATCGACACTGATGTCGTCATTGATGCCGCAGGCGATGTTGTGGGCGCCGTCGGAATTGACCACTCGCCACTCACGCGCGTCCTTCAGGGTGTCGGCATCGTGCAGGGCCTGGTTCAATTCGCGCAGCCCTTCAACGGCCAGATCGTGTGTCTTCATCATTACGCGGCCTCCGAACGGGCGGTGTCTTTTTCCCACAGATACAGGCGGCCGGGTTCCGGCTCCCACACGCGGGCATCCTTGATGCCCGGCAGACTGGCCAGGGCACGGTATTCCGAGGCCATGGCCACGTAGTCATCGGTCTCGGCGATCACGGCTGGCTTGCAGGCGATCGGGTCTCGTACCACGGCGAAGCCATCACGCGTGCCGATGGTGAAGGTGAAGAAGCCATCAAGGTCCTTCAGGGCGCCGGTGATCGCGGCTTCCAGGCTGTCGCCCTGCTCCAGACGCCAGGTCAGGTAGCCGGCGGCGACTTCGGAATCGTTGTCGGTCTCGAAGCTGATGCCCTCACGCTTGAGCTTGGTGCGCAGCCAGTTGTGGTTGGACAGCGAGCCGTTGTGGACCAGGCACAGATCACGCCCGGTGGAGAACGGGTGGCTGCCCTGCAGGGTCACGGCGCTTTCGGTCGCCATGCGGGTATGGCCGATGATGTGGCTGCCCTGCATGCCCTTGAGGCCATAGAGGCTGGCGATATGGGCCGGCAGGCCCACCGCCTTGAGGATCTCGATGCTCTGCCCCACGCTCAGCACGCGAATCTGCGGGGCGCTGTCGGCAAGCCAGCTGCGCACGGCGCTCTCTTCCCCGGCGATCTTGAATACCGCGACACTGGCATTGCTGAACCAGTCCGCCACCGTGCCGACCTGCTCGCCCAGGCCCTTGGCGATCGCCTCCCAATCCTCATCGGCACCATCGCTTTGCAGCGTCAGCTTGATGCCAGCGTCAAATTCGTCGCCATAGATGGCGAAGCCAGCGCTGTCCGGGCCGCGATCGGTCATCGCGATCAACATCGGCTCGAACAGCTCCCCCAGGCGCGATTCCAGCGCCGGGTTCTTGAGATAAAGCCCTACGATTCCACACATGGTGATGTCCTCTCACGGGCAGGAGGCGTCTCCTGCCTGATGTCTTGAGCGTGGTGGTGACAGTGGCGACCCTCGTCTGGCATGCCCCGCGAGATCCGCGAGCGCCGCCGGATGAGATCAGAAGAATTCGGCGTAGCGCTGGACTTCCCAGGCACTGACCTGCGCGTTGTAATCCAGCCATTCCTCGCGCTTGAGGCGCATGAACTCGGCGCAGATCCCCTCGCCCAGGCTCTCGCGCAGAATGCTGTCCGCCTCGAGCGCATCGATGGCCAGCGAAAGATTCTGCGGCAGCTTCTCGATGCCCTTCTCGGCGCATTCGCTCGGGGTCAGCGAGTAGAGATTGATATTGTGGGGCGTGCCCGGGTCCAGCTTGCGCGCCACGCCATCCAGCCCCGCCGCGATGATGGCGGCGTGCACGAGATAGGGGTTGCAGCCGGCATCCGGCAGGCGGAACTCGAGGCGACCATAGGGCACACGCACCATGGCCGAGCGGTTGTTGTCACCGTAGGCGATGAAGACCGGCGCCCAGGTCGCGCCGCTGGTGCTGCCACCACCGACCAGACGCTTGTAGGAATTGACGGTCGGCGCGGCAAAGGCACACAGCGCCGGAGCATGTGCCAGCAAACCGCCGAGGAAGTGGTACGCCAGCGGCGACAGGCCCATGCCCTGGGCGTCGGAATCATCGCCGAACAGGTTGCGGCCGGTGTCATCGCACACGGACAGGTGGAAGTGCATGCCATTGCCCGGGCGGTCCGCCAGCGGCTTGGGCATGAAGGAGCACACCATGCCCAGGTCATTGGCGATCTCGCCGGCGGCCATGCGCACGAAGGTGAAGCGGTCTGCCGAGGTCAGCGCATCGCTGTAGGTGTAGTTGATCTCGAACTGGCCGTTGGCGTCCTCGTGATCGATCTGATAGACGTCGAAGTCCACTGCCTGCAGCGATTCGACCAGACGTTCGAGGAATTCACGCGAACGCGACAGGCCCTTGTAGTCGTAGCAGGGCTTGGCGAGGGTATCGCTCTCGTCCACCGGCAACAGCTCACCCGCTTCCCCCCGGCGGAACAGCGAGAATTCCGGCTCCAGTCCGCTATTGAGCGTCCAGCCCTTCTCCTTCAGGCGCTCCAGCTGCTTGAGCAACACCACGCGGCTGTCGTTGGCGAACGGCTGACCATTGACGTAGCCATCACAGGCCATGCGTGCATAACCCGGCTGCCACGGCACCAACGACAACGAGCTCAGATCACCCCGCGCCATGAAGTCCGGCCCCTCCGGCGACATGCCGAGACCACTGACGGCGAAGCCGGCAAAGCCAGCGCCCTTCTCGACCACATCCATCAGGCAATTGGCCGGCACGGACTTCGTCTTGGCAGCGCCATGAATATCCACGAACTGCGCCAGCAGATAGCGAATGTCGTGATCCTTGATGAACTGTTGCGCGTTTTCGGGTGACATCTGGGTTTCCTCTGAGAGCGGACCGGGTTCCATCTCCCTCGACACTGTCTGCCACCCCGGGAAACCTGACCCCTTGTGGTGACTCGCCACGTCAAGATAGCGGATGAAACGAGTTTTTGTGATTCCTGCTGGTCAACTTTATTTCCCCCAAAGAAAAGCATGCAGCATGCCATTTCGCCAGCTGCCGCCCAGAACTTTTCACCAACCTCCTGTTTTTCATGGAAATTTATTTTCCAAGTTCATTTCACCCCACAGGAAACGCCAGGTGACCCTGAGTGAATTCCTGCCCGTTTCTCGAAATAGGCATCATTTCGGTGCCCAAAGCCCTCTCTTCGCACCATCATGACGCAAAGCGCTAATATTCACGCCCTGATTCGTGCTGCCAATCGGCGCCTGACTCGCTCAAGGGCTGCCGTGGCCATGGCCTTTGACGGAATTGGCAAGCCCCTTGCTTAACCATGAGGAATGTTTCTTTCCTTCCAAGAATCGACCCTCGTGCGATCAGGCAAGGCAAGCAGCAGGCACAAGCCGTTGTGAAGCGCCTGAAGAGGCGCCTGAAAAGGCGAAAGAACAACAACACCTCCTGCGGCGGATGCGCGTCTTGCGCGCCATCTTCGCCAGCATCAGCAGGACTACGGCACCCCCCCATTTACGCTAGGCAGCACGACTCACAGGAGAAAGGGACGCATGGCGAATTCATGGCGCATCTCGGCACTGGCCGAACAACACCGCAAGCTGGGCGCGGAGCTTGAAGACTGGAATGGCATGGGCACCGCCTGGAATTACGCCGTCTCGGACACGGCCGATGACCACGAGACCATTCGCACCCGCGCCGGTCTGATGGATGTCTCGGGGCTCAAGAAGATCCACTGCAATGGCCCGCATGCTCAGGCCGTGCTGGATTACGTCACCACGCGGGACATGTCCAAGCTGTATCCGGGCAAGTCGGTGTACGCCAGCGTCTTGAATGAGGCCGGCAAGTTCGTCGACGACTGCATCGTCTATTGCCTGGCGCCGAACTCCTACCTCGTGGTGCACGGCACAGGTACCGCGAATGAAATGCTGGCCAAGAGTGCCCTGGGGCGCGCCGTCAGCCTGACCTTCGATGACGACATGCACGACATGTCACTGCAGGGGCCGGTCGCGGTGGATTTCCTGGAGCGTCACGTGCCGGGCATCCGTGAGCTGCGTTACTTCCACCATCTGCAGACCCAGCTGTTCGGCTGCCACGTGATGATCTCGCGCACCGGCTACACCGGCGAGCGTGGCTACGAGATCTTCTGCAAGGCCAAGGACGCCCCCTCTCTGTGGGAACAGATCCTCGCGGAGGGTGCCGACATGGGCATCAAGCCGTGCAGCTTCGGTACCCTTGACTGGCTGCGGGTCGAGAGTCACCTGCTGTTCTACCCGGCGGACAATTCCGAAACCTACCCGTACCCCGACCAGCCCGTGGGCGACACCCTGTGGGAACTGGGCCTGGACTTCACCGTCTCGCCGGGCAAGACTGAATTCCGTGGCGCCAGCGAACACTTCGCGCTGCAGGGCAAGGAGCGCGTCAAGGTCTATGGCGTGCTGCTGGATTCGAAAGACGTCGCCCAGATCGGTGACAAGATCTACGCCGACGGCAAGTGTGTCGGTGTCATCACCCAGGGCATGTACTCGCGCCTGAGCGATCGTTCCATGGCGCTGGCACGTCTCGAACCCGGCTATGCCGAGCATGGCACCCCGCTGACCCTCAAGACTGGCACTGACGGCGAGACCAGCCTCTCGGCCATCAGCCATTCCCTACCCTTCGATGACCCGGAAAAGGCCAAGCGACTGGCTCGCGGCTGATCGCACGCCACAGCCGCGAGGCAACAGCTCAAGCCCCGCGGCAACAGTGCGAATCGCGTGATGCTGGATAGCGTGAAACCTGAGAGGCCTCCTCGGCATGGCGTCGAGGAGGCCTCTTGCATCACACGCCATGGAGTCAGGCCGGGGCGTACTTGCCGCGAGGACTGGCCACAAACGTGGATGAGGGTTGGCGGTAAACTTGATAATGTCACCCGATATCCGCACGCGGGTGACGCACAACGACTCCCACAAGGACGCGTATTCTCATCCCGCCTGCCCATCCCTATCGCATTCACCTCCGCCACAGGAGTTATCCATGCCGCGAGAATCCTCCCATTCCTCCGATACACCTCAACCGACAGCGCCTGACACGAAAGTGCCTGACACGAAAGCGCCTTCGCTGGCCGCGGAACCTGCCGCGCAGTCCGAGGTGAAGGAGACCATCACCGCGGCAGCCGACGAGACACGCCTGGGACTCGAGCAGCACATCGCGCGCGCGCTCAAGCAACAGCGAGTCTCACAGGGCTACAAGATTTCCGACGTCTCGCGTATCGCCGGTGTCAGCCAGGGCATGATCAGCAAGGTGGAGAACGCCCAGGTGTCCACCAGCCTCGATACCCTCAACAAGCTGTGCAATGCCTTGAGCCTGCCGATCTCGAAGCTGTTCAGCGATTACGATGTCAATGGGCGTGGTGCCCAGCACATCAAGGCCGGGCAAGGTATGCAGGTGGTGCGCACCGGCACGGAAGTCGGCCATGCCTATCAACTGTTGAGCTACAAACAAGGCCCCAAGAAGCGCTACGAACCCTTCCTGATCACCATGGATGACGCCAGCGAAGTCTTCCCCAACTTCTGTCATGCCGGGCATGAATTCATCTACCTGCTTTCCGGCAACCTCACCTACCGTCATGGTGACAAGTTCTATGACATGGGGCCCGGTGACAGCCTGGCCTTCGATGCCGGTGTGCCGCATGGTCCCGAGAAATTGAACGAGGTGCCGATTCAGCTGCTGTCGATCATTCACTACGACGATGAATGAGCCTCTCTGACGAATGAGACCCTCGAACATCCATCATCATCGTCATGGGGACTGGACAACATCAATGAAGATTCGCCTTGCCACACCCAAGGATGCTCAGGGAATTTCACGCGTCGCGTCCGCACTGGGCTATCTGCCCCACGACGATGATGCGTTGATCCTGCAGCGACTGAAGCACCTGTTGGCGTCACGCCATGACCGCATCTGGGTGGCGGAACAGGCGGGCGAAGTGATTGGCTGGCTGCATGCCCAGCATGTCTTTCGTGTCGCTTCGGCCGATTTCATCGAGATACTGGGCCTGTCCGTCGCACAGGAGGCGCAACGGCAAGGCGCAGGACGGGCATTGGCCAGGCAGGCCATTGCCTGGGCAACCGACGAGGCGCTGACCCTGCGGGTTCGCACCCATGAGGCGCGCGATGTCGCCAGGAAATTCTATGCCGCCTGCGGCTTTACGCTGGCCAAGACACAGTGCGTCTTTCAGATGACCCCGTGATTCTGTACGCCTTCCTGATCGAGCTCGCCTTCCTGACTGAGCACGCCCCGATTTCATGCCCTGCCATGCCCCGCAGGCCGAAGAAAAAATCGCCTGCCATGACAGCGTTGCGAGACGCGACCAGCACAGTCCTTCATTCCTCTGGCAGTCGTATCGCCTGAATGGCGGCAGAGTTGTCGTCGTTTCCTCCAGCTACGCCACCTGTTTTCTGCGCGCCGAGGCATGAGGATGACGCCTCTTGCATGACTTCCCTCCCCACGAGAATCTTGCCATCGCGCCGACATGAGACTTTCGTCCGCCGGTGAAATTTGTTTTTGACAGCGCCTTTTTCTCGGCTAGATTGAGTCGATGTAACGGGTTACATTCGAAGACAAGACATGGTTGCCCCGGCCATGTCCGCTACCTGCCCCACTGCATCATCCCCGACAATCAGAGGGTCGCTTCAGTCCCTGCTACGCCACGTACGCCCTGCTCCATGCATGACCTTCATAGAACAATCAACAATAAACGGAGACTCGACAATGGCTTGGTACTACTCCTATATCATTGGCTATTTCGTGATCATGTTCGCGATCGGCTACTACTACTTCCGCAAGGTGAAGACCTCTGACAGCTATCTGATTGCCGGCTGGAACATGGGCTACTGGAAGATCACCGGCACCACCATCAGCACCTGGTGTGGTGCGGCAGCCTTCATCGGCTGGATGGGTATGGGCTTTTCCAAGGGGCTCTCCGGCTACTTCATGTTTGCCCTGCCCGGCATCATCGCGAGCCTGATGCTGGTCATCTTCTTCAGTCGCCCGCTGCGTCGCAAGAAGCTCTATACCCTGGCGGATCTGTTCGGGCGCCGCTTCGGCCGCAAGGCCAGTCTGTTTCCCTCCTTCTTCTCGGCCTTCGTCTACTCGGTGCCTGCCACCGCGATCCAGATCATCGGCATGAGCACCATTCTCACCGTGGTGCTGGGGCTGGAGTTCAATACCGCCATCTTCGTGTCCTTTGCGCTGATTCTCGGCTTCACCATTCTGGGCGGCCTTGAAGCGGCCATCGTCACCGATGCCCTGCAGAGCATCCTGTTGATCGCCGGCATCATGGTGCTGGGCTTCACTGCCCTGAGTTATGCCGGGGGACTGGAACATGCACTGCTCAATACGCCGATCGAGTTCCTCGCCCCGCTGCCCGAGGGCAAGACGATGGAAGTGGTGACCTTCGCGCTGACGGTGGCGCCGTTCTACCTCGTCTGGCAGTGCACCTGGCAACGCATCTTCGCCTCCGAGAGCGAAGACGTGGCCATCAAGGCCGGCGTGTCAGGCTTCTCCATCGTGATGCTGATTTCCTTCTTGCCCTACTGCATCGGCGTACTGGCACGCCAATTCGTGCCGCTGGATACCTCGGCCGATCTCGTCTTTTCCTACGTCACCATGCAGTTGCTGCACCCGGCCATCGGCGGTCTGGTCATCGTCGGCCTGCTGGCCGCCCTGATGACCTCGGCGGATTCCTACATCCTGCAGGGCAGCTCCAACCTGGCGCATGATCTCTACGGCAACTTCATCAATCGTCACGCCAACGAGAAGCAGAAGATGGCCTCGGCGCGCCTGAGTGTCGTCATCATCAGCGTGCTGGGACTGGGCGTCACCTTCCTGATGACCGACATCATCTCGGCCTATCAATGGGCGCTGCGCATCTCGGCCACCACGCTGATCTTCCCGTTCTTCGCGGTGATGTTCTGGAAGCATGCGACGTCCCGCGGCTGCATCAGCAGCATGGCAAGCGCCCTGAGTGTCACCGCCCTCTGGCCACTGCTGTCGACTGGCATCGACCCCGCCTATCCGGGCTTCCTGACCTCGCTGGTCGTGCTGGTGGTCGTCAGCAAGCTGACCCGCCATAGCCCCAGCGAGGATGTCGCGGCCTATTACTGGGATGGTGCCGAGTCACACGCCGCAAGCGCTCTCCCGGACGCCGCCAAGCCGGATATCGCGCTGGCCTCGAAGGCTATCTGAGCGACACCGGATCACCAGGATCGTAAAGACAGGAAGTGGCTCGGGGCTTGTCATCGCCACGAGCCACTTCACCGCCCCTGGTGCCTGGCTTGCCGTTTGCTTGTGATCTCTTCACCCGCTGACTGATCAGCAGGATTCTCTGGCACGCCGTCATGACAAGGATGACTCACATGACCCGAGCAGTACCGACTTCCCCCAGCGCCGCCAGGCCAGCCGCCCATCGTGTCCATAATCCCTACGCCCCGCTGAGCGAGTCAGAGCCTCAGCCCGGCACGCGCTGGCTCAAGGGCAATATCCATGTGCATACCCGCGAAGCGCTCGATGAGAGCATTTCGATGGACCGGATTCATGGCGAGGATCATGACGAAGTGATCCGGCGCTCACAGGCCGCTCCCTTCCATTTCGATTTCGTGTGCACCTCGGTTCACCCCTACCTCAACAACATCGAGCTGTTCTCACGCGGCGAGCAGCGTGATGACTTCGTGGTGATTCCGGGACGCGAGATCCAGAACGACACCATCGACGATGGCGGCTATCTCGACGGCTATTTCGCCGGCGAGCATTCGAAATATCTGCATGTGCTGAGCATGGGCAAGGTCGGCGGCCTGTCGATCTGCGCCCATCCCAACTTCTTCGAGACCACCCGCCCGCGCGAAGGCGGCGAATGGACACAGATCAAGAAGACACTCCTCAACCCCTGTGCGCGCCTCGCGGAGATGAACATCATGGGCATGGAGGTCTACAACGGCCTTTCCATCCTGGAAGAACACATGGGGGCCAGGCCCTACGCGCCACACCTGGCAGAGCCCTGCTGGGATGATCTTCTGTGTGAGGGAGTGCGCTGCGCAGGCTTTGCCGGCAACGACGAGTTCTATCGCGAACAATATGTCTACGAGAACTACGCGCCACTGGGCTTCATCATGGTGGCCGCGGCGCTCAACGAGGCCGATATCCTGCGCAACGTGAAGCGCAACCGCTTCTATGCCAGTACCGGGGTGATGCTGGCCGATACGCCACTGGCAATGTCTGAACAGCAGGGACGCTACACCTTGCGCGTCAGCGCACAGGACAAGGTGAAGTGGAAGGCGATGGTGCAGCGAGGCGCGGACCCTACAGGCCCGGGCGAGCCAGACGCGCCGCAGCTGATCGAGATCACGGCCCCCACCGCTGCTGCAGAGTGGGAGCTGGAACTGGACGGCGACTGGAAGTACGTGCGCTTTCAGGCCGAGTCACTGGACAACTCCCTGCATCGCGCCTGGTTGCAGCCGATCTATGGCCCGGGCTGGGTCGACTACAAGACGCTGTGAGTCAGGCGCTATCAGTCAGGCCCCGTAAGTGAGGACCCGAGAATCAGGCCCCGTGAACAGGTGCTCAGCCCTGGCTGGGCGCCGGGCCTGCACTGCCACGAATCGCCAGCGACGCGTCCAGCAGGCGTGACGTCAAGGGCGCGTCGTCCTCGAGATGGCGGATCAACGCCTGGGCGATCACCTCGCCCATCTCTTCCACCGGCAGGTCTACCGTCGTCAGCGGTGGATTGAGGAACTCCGCCATTTCCAGGTCATCGAATCCCACCACCGAGACCTGTTGCGGCACACGGATTCCCCGCCGCTGCAGCGCCAGCATGGCACCACTGGCCAGCACGTCATTGAGACACATCACGGCGGTGATGCCATCCCGCAGGCCGCCTTGCCCTTCGCCATCGAGCGCCCCCCAAGGCTCACAAGAAAACTCGCCTATCGCGGCGCTCGCCCCGGCGGTGGTGACATCAACGAACTGATCATGCTCGCGATCGGCGCTGGCACTCTCCAGCGCCTGCAGCGCGGCAACGGCGCCGTCGTAGCGCAGGCGCGCGCGGTCGTTGTGCGCCAGCGGCTCGGAGAGGATGACGATACGCTGATGACCCAAGGACATCAGATACTCCGCCAGTGCCTTGGCCAGCCCGTAGTTGTCATAGCCCACCGTGATCAACGGCGAGTCCGGCAGATAGATGCTGTTGAAGACCACCGGCACCGAGAAGCGTGTCAGGTAGTCCAGTGTCTCGGCGGCATGACTGCCACCGGGCAGAATCACGGCGTCCACCCCCATGTTGACCAGCTCGCGTACCTTGTCGAATTCCGTCACCCGCCCCTTCTGGGTGGTCGTCACCAGCAGGCTGTAGTGCGCCCGCGCCAGCGCGCCCTCCAATGTATCGATGAACTTGGCGTAGATCGGGTTCTCGAAGGTCGGGATCACGATTCCCAAGGTGCGCGACTGATGCTGAGACAGCACACGCGCGGCATTGTTGGGCAGAAAATCGAGCGCGTCGGCCGCCGCCAGCACCTTGTCGGCGGTCTTCTTCACCACCTTTTCGGGATTGTTGAGCACCCGCGAGACCGTCGCGACCGACACCCCCGCCAGCTGGGCGACTTCCCTGACCCCGGCACGCCTGGGCTTGTTCATGGCTTGCTCTCCCTCGCCAGCTGCGTTCTTCGGGCCGGTTTCGCCTGGCGCAGGGCATCCAGCTCCGTCAGATAACGCTCCAGCACCAGATTGGGTGGGCGGCTCTTGCGCGTGATGGCGCTGTAATAGGTGACATAGGAGTTGGCCACCGGGCTGAGCGCCTGCATCTGGCCATCGCGCACCCAGCGCTCGGCATAGTGGGTAGGCAGATAGCCGAGATAGCGCCCGGAAAGCACCAGGAAGGCGATGCCCTCGCGGTCAGTCGCGGAAGCGGCGGCCTTGAGCGGCTCATGCAGCGCCTTGATCGCAGGCGTCTGGGCGTAGGCCGGCAGCACCGCATCATGCTGGCGAATCTCTTCCTCGCCCACCGGACGCCCCCGCGCGAGGGTATCGCCCGCCCGGGGTTCTCGAAACAGCACATGGCCCCGCGCGCAGTAAAGGCAGGAGGTTTCCTCGTAGAGCGAGCGATACTCGAGCCCCGGCAGCGTCTTGAGCGTCGGGATCACCCCGGTATGCAGACGGCCATCCAGCACGGCGCGCTCGATCTCGTTGGGGGGAATCATGCGGATGTTGATCATCACCTCCGGGCCGTGGCCCTTCAGCGCACTCAGCGCATCCGTGATGTGCATCTCGGGCATGGTGACCAGATTGTCGGTGATGCCGATGTTCAGCTCGCCCTTGAGCCAGGCATGCAGACCATTGATGCGTGTGCGAAAGCCCTCTGCCGCGGCCAACATCTGCATCGCGGCCTCGTGGACTTCCCGCCCCTCATTGGTGAGAGCAAACCCGCTGCGCCCGCGCTGACAGAGCTTGAGGCCCAGCCGCGTCTCCAGGTCACTCATCGCCATGCTGATGGCGGAGCGACTGATGTTGAGCTCGATCTCGGCCGCCGAGAAGCCGCCGCACTCCACTACCTTGCGAAAGATACGCAGCAGACGCAGGTCGGTATCGCCGAGCTGCCCCCGCATGACCTCGCCTCGCATAGGCCCGCGCCTCCTGTTGTTGAACGGTTCCGCGCCACACGGCGCCTGACTGCGCCGAGATGGCGTAGCGAACGCCAGCGGAAAGTTAAGTAAATGCTTTCCTGAAGATAAAGACAATGGCATTTATCTTACCAAAAGGACTTCCTAATCTAGTTGGACAGGAGCTGAGAACCAACAACAACACACTCTGTGGGAGACATCATGACCGCCTTCGATACATCCCCTTCCGCCCAGGCAGGCTTGAGCCAGGAGCAGCTCGATGCCTACTGGATGCCCTACACGGCCAACCGCCAGTTCAAGCAGGACCCGCGCATCATCACCAAGGCGCAGGGGGCCTACTTCACGGACTCCCAGGGCCGTCAGATCTTCGATGGCCTGTCAGGCCTCTGGACCTGCGGTGCCGGCCATTGCCGCCCGGAAATCGCCGAGGCGGTCAGCGCGCAGCTGCGTGAGCTGGATTACGCACCCGCCTTCCAGTACGGCCATCCCAAGGCCTTCGAGCTGGCGCATCGCATCAAGACGCTGATGCCTGAGGGGCTGGATCACGTCTTCTTCACCGGCTCCGGCTCCGAGAGTGCCGACACCTCGCTGAAGATCGCGCGTGCCTACTGGCGCAAGAAAGGCAAGCCGACCAAGACCAAGCTGATCGGGCGCAGCAAGGGCTATCACGGCGTCAATTTCGGGGGCTTCAGCGTTGGCGGCATCGGGGCCAACCGCTCGCTCTACGGTCAGGGGGTCGATGCCGATCACCTGCCGCATACCCTGCTCAAGGAAAATGTCTTCACGCCCGGCATGCCCAGAACCGGTGCCGAGCGCGCCGATGAGCTGCTGGAGCTGATCGCGCTGCATGATGCCTCCAACATCGCCGCTGTCATCGTCGAGCCGATGGCAGGCTCCGCCGGCGTGCTGCCGCCGCCAGTAGGCTATCTCAAGCGCCTGCGCGAGATATGCGACCAGCACGACATCCTGTTGATCTTCGATGAGGTCATCACCGGCTTCGGACGCATGGGCGCCATGAGCGGCGCCGAGGAATTCGGGGTCACGCCGGACATCCTCAACGTCGCCAAGCAGATCACCAATGGCGCGGTGCCGATGGGCGCCGTGGTCGTCAAGGGCGACATCTACCAGACCTTCATGGACAACGGCGGCCCCGACTACATGATGGAGATTCCCCACGGCTACACCTACTCCGGTCACCCGGTGGCGTGTGCCGCGGCGCTGGCAGCCCTCGACGTGCTCGAGAACGACCAGCTCATCTCCCGCGTCCGCGAGCTGAGTCCGGTATTCGAGAAGAAGCTGCACGAGCTCAAGGGTACGCGCTACATCAGCGACATCCGCAACTACGGCCTGGCCGGTGCCCTGCAGGTCGAGGCCTATCCCGGCGAGCCGGCGCGGCGCCCGTATGAGATTGCCATGCACTGCTGGAAGGCCGGTTTCTATGTCCGTTACGGCGGCGACACCATCCAGCTGGGCCTGCCGTTCATCACCGAACACGACGAGCTGGACCGCCTGATCAATGCCCTCGGCGATGCCTTCGCCGCCCAGGACTGACGCTCGACGCTCAAGGCTGACCATCGACGTTCAAGACTGACCATCAACGTTCAGAACTGACGATCAACACCACTTCATTCATCGCCATTCATTTCACAAGTCATCTCAGGGAGACCCACCCAATGAAGACGCTCGGACACCTCATCAACGGCAACATCGATCACAGCGAAGGCCGTACCCAGGACATCTTCAATCCCTCCACCGGCGAAGTCGGCGGTCAGGTGCGCCTGGCCAGCAAGGCGACGGTCGAGGAAGCCATCGCGGCCGCCGAGGCCGCCTTCCCGGAGTGGCGCAACACGCCGCCGATCAAGCGCGCCCGCGTGATGTTCCGCTTCAAGCAGCTGCTGGAAGAACACGCCGACGAGATCGCCCGCCTGATCGGTCAGGAGCACGGCAAGATCTGTCACGATGCGCTGGGCGAATTGCAGCGCGGCATCGAGAATGTCGAATATGCCTGCAGCGCCCCTGAACTGCTCAAGGGCGAGCACAGCCGCAATACCGGCCCGGGCATCGATTCCTGGAGCGAATTCCAGCCGCTGGGCGTGGTTGCCGGCATCACGCCGTTCAACTTCCCGGCCATGGTGCCGCTGTGGATGTACCCGATGGCGATCGCCTGCGGCAACACCTTCGTCCTCAAGCCCTCCGAGCGCGACCCGACCTCCACGCTGTTCATCGCCGAGCTGCTGATGGAGGCCGGACTGCCGGCCGGCGTCATGAATGTCGTCAATGGCGACAAGGAAGCCGTCGATACGCTGCTGGACGACCCGCGCATCCAGGCGGTCAGCTTCGTCGGTTCCACCCCGATCGCTGAATACATCTACAGCCGCGCCGCGGCCAACGGCAAGCGCTGCCAGGCCCTCGGTGGCGCCAAGAACCACGCCATCGTGATGCCGGACGCCGACATGGAATACGTGGCCAACTCACTGAATGGCGCCGCCTTCGGCTCCTCCGGTGAGCGCTGCATGGCACTGTCCGTCGCGGTGGCCGTGGGCGATGACGCCGCCGACAAGCTGATCGCGCAGATGAAGCAGCAGATGGAAGGCCTCAAGGTCGGCATCTACAGCGACAAGGGCAATGATTTCGGCCCGCTGATCACCGCGGCCCATCGTGACAAGGTGGTCGGCTACATCGACAGCGCCGAGCAGCAAGGCGCGACGGTGGTGGTCGATGGCCGCAATCCGCAGGTCGAAGGCGGCGAGAACGGCTTCTTCGTCGGCGGCACCCTGATCGATGGCGTCACCCCGGAGATGACCTGCTACCAGGAAGAGATCTTCGGCCCGGTGCTGCTGGTCGTGCGCGCCGATTCGATGGAAGCCGCCATGCAGCTGATCAATGATCACGAATACGGCAACGGCACCTGCATCTACACCCGTGATGGCGAAGCCGCCCGCTACTTCAGTGATCACATCCAGGTCGGCATGGTCGGCATCAACGTGCCGCTGCCGGTACCGGTCGCCTATCACAGCTTCGGCGGCTGGAAGCGCTCGCTGTTCGGCGATCTGTCCGCCTACGGCCCGGATGCGGTGCGCTTCTACACCCGCCGCAAGACCATCACCCAGCGCTGGCCTTCCGCCGGTCTGCGTGAAGGCGCCCAGTTCGCCTTCCCGTCCTGATCCATCGCCTTCGCTTTCTGACCCATCACGAACGCGGATCATCGCCTGATGACAACTGCGCCGGACAGCCCTGCTGTCCGGCGCTTTCGTGTGCTCATCATGCAGGGTCATGCCGGCAGTCAGCCCCTGCCCCTTGCAGTGGCCAGAAACGGCTCCACATAGTCAGGACATCTCATCACGAGAATCCCGACCACACCGGCGGTCAGCACCGTCACAAGGAGCCAAGATGATCTGGGTAATCGCCACCGTTACCGCCAAGGAAGGCCACGTTCAGGATGTCTTCAATGAACTCTGCGCCGTCGCGCCCACCGTGCGCGAGGAAGATGGCTGCCACGCCTACCACCCGTGCCTGGACTCCGAACGCGCCGCCGACAAGGACAACGACCCACGCCCCGATACCATCACGGTGGTGGAAGCCTGGGAGTCCCACGATGCGCTGCAGGCCCACCGTGAGACCGAACACATGCAGCGCTTCCGCGACAACGCCGGTGACTGGATCGCCGATGGCGATATTCGCATCCTGAGCCCGGCGGGCTGATAGCCAGAACAGCATTGGGAAAGACCCAAAAAAGCCCGGCCTCCCGGAGGCCGGGCTTTTTTATCGGGTTTGCTGTCATGACGGCATATCATTTACCGCTGCAATCCCGGTTTCACTCCTGCGGCTGATCCTCGGACAACTGCATGATCATGCGTGTCGTCAGGTAAAGGCGTGGCACGACGCTATCGACCAGCACGAACTCCTGATCGCTGTGGTAGCCGCCGCCGACGAGACCCAGGGATTCGAGCACTGCCGGTTTATCGGAATCTGCATGATAGGCGTAGGCTGCATCGGTGCCGCCACCGATCTCGACCGCTTGCAGTGTCTGCCCCAACTCCTGATAGATCTTCTGGGCCTGCTCGGCCAGCTGCTGACTCTGCGGATTGTCAGGCAGCGGCGGACGCCCCTTCTCGAGGTGGAACTCCACTTCGGTATCATCGATCAACTGGTTCTTCGTGATGGCCTGCGCTTCTTCCAGGACACGCTGATACTCGCTGCTATCGAAGTAGCGCATATCACCTTCCGCCCTGGCATGCTCCGGAATCACGTTGCGTTTGACGCCGCCCTCGACGATCGTCCAGTTGAGCGTCGTCTCCTTGTCCGCATCATCAAGCTCATTCAACTGCAGCAGCTGATGAGACAGCTCCATGATGGCGTTGCGCCCTTCCTCTGGTGCGCCACCGGCATGGGAGGCACGGCCCTTCACCTCGAGAAACGCATAGTTGATGCCCTTGGTGACGACGGTGACGGCATCGACTCCCGGGTCAGCGAAGGTAGGCTCGAATACCAGCACGGCATCCTGATCTGCCGATAGCTCATGAATCAGGTCATGCGAGCCCGGCGAGCCCTTCTCCTCATCAGGATTGAAGACAACCGTCACCTGGCCATAGTCATCAAACCCGAGCGACTTCAGCGCCTCGAGACTGTGCAGAATAACGGCTGCGCCACCCTTGGCATCGCCCACGCCCGGGCCATAGGCACGCCCATCCTCGATACGGAAGGCACGCTCCGTGGCGGCGCCTTCATCGAAGACGGTGTCGTAGTGAATCATCAACATGATCTTGCGACTGCCATCTCCCTGCAGGCGACCGACAATCGTATTGCCGCCATAGGTCTTGGCAGGGTGCGTTTCCACCTGTGCGCCAAGCGCTTCGAGATGCTGGGTCAGCATTGCCTCAACGTCATTCAAGCCTTCACGGTAGTCCGTTCCCGAATCCACGTTGACCAGTGTTTCCAGCGTCTCCAGCAGAGGCGCTCGCTGTTGCTCGACGGCATCCTGCACATCCTGATAGTCCGCCGCTTGCGCACCGACACTGCACATACCGTATGCCAAACCCACCGCCAACATCGGAAGCCGCATTTTCCACCTCTAATATTGTTATATAAGGAATAACGAAGGTAAGGCGGATATCAGGCAAACGCAAACGCGAGGCCTACCGGGAAATTTTTTCCGCTAGCAGCTTTACCTGCCGTCCACCATTGAACACAGGTGCACCTCATCTGATCTGCGTCTCGTGAATGTGCAGCACTCGCAGGGATTATCGGTTGCCTGAGGGCTTCTCAGCGCCGATACTGTATATGAATACAGTATCGAAAGGAGACCCCACCCATGACCGTATCTGCCGCTCAACCGTCCCACGCCTCGCTGGCTCGCCCTCATCCAGCGCCGGAGCCCTGTGCGCTGCCGCACCCTCACATCACGGGGCGCGCTGGCATTTCCGGCTTCCCCTCGCCGGCCGAGGATTACGCGGGGCGCACGCTGGACCTCAACGAGCGGCTGATCAAGCGTCCGGCAGCGACCTTCTTCATGACGGTGGCGGGTGACAGCATGGAAGGCTTCGGCATCTATGAGGGCGACACCCTGGTGGTAGACCGCTCCATCGATGCCCGCCCCGGGCATATCGTGGTGGCACTGGTCGAGGGTGAGGTGGTGGTCAAGCGTTATGAGCTGATCGGTCAGCGCCCCTATCTGAGCTCCGGCAATGCTCTGTATCCGCCGGTCGCGATCTTCGACCTCGAATGCCAGGTCTGGGGGGTGGTGCGTTCCGTCATCCACGAATACGCGGTATGAATACGCCGATGATCGGACTGGTCGACTGCAACAACTTCTACGCCAGCTGCGAGCGAGTGTTCGACCCGCGCCTGGAGGGCCGCCCTGTCGGCGTGATGTCCAATAATGACGGCTGCGTGATCGCGCGCTCCAACGAACTCAAGGCGCTGGGCGTGGAGATGGGCACCCCCGCCTTCCAGCTACAGCCACTCGTCCGTGAGGGGCGCATCCACCTGCTCTCCTCCAACTATGAGTTGTATGGCGACATGTCGGCGCGCGTGCGTGAGGTGCTGGAGGAATATTCCGCCGGGGTCGAGCCCTACTCCATCGATGAGATGTTCGTGCTTTTCGATGGCTTTGATCGCAACTCGATGCTGACGTTGAGCCGCACCCTGCACCGCAATGTCCGCAAGTTCACCGGCATTCCCGTATGTGTCGGGGTCGCGCCGACTCGAACGCTGGCCAAGCTGGCCAATCGCGCTGCCAAGAAGCGTCCGGAATTCGGCGGTGTCTGCGTGCTGGAACCTGATGAAGTCGGCACCCAGCGCCTGCTGGCCGACACGCCACTGGGCGATGTCTGGGGCGTGGGCCGACGACTGGTCGAACGCCTGGCACTGCAAGGCCTGCACACTGCCTGGGACCTGCGCTGCGCCGACCCGCGCGCCATCGGCCAGCGGTACTCCGTGGTACTGGAACGCACCGCACGCGAACTGCAAGGCACGCCCTGCTTCGAGATGAATGATGCCGATGACGCCCGCCAGCGCATCATGACCTCGCGCTCCTTCGGGCGCATGACCGGTGACTTGAATGAACTCAGGGACGCCATCCGCCAGCATGCCCAGCGCGGCGCCGAGAAGCTGCGCCATCAAGGCAGCCTGACACGCGCCGTGCTGGTCTTCCTCAAGAGCAATCGCCACCGACCCGACCTGCCGCAATACTCACCCAGCACCATCGTCGAACTGCCCGCCCCCACCAATGACAGCCGCGAGATACTCGCCGCCGCGCAACAGGCGCTGGAGCATATCTACCTGCGCGGCTATCGCTTCATGAAGGCTGGCGTGATGCTACTCGATCTCATCGACCAGCCACGCGAGCAACTCTCGCTGCTCGACGACGAAGCGGATATCGCCAGGCGTGAACGCAGTCAGCAGCTGATGGCGACACTGGACGCCATGAATCAGAAGATGGGCCGCGGCACCGTGCGCCTGGGCGTCGCACGCCCCGACGCCGCCTGGCAACTGCGCTGCGCCCACCGCAGCGCCCGCTACACCACCAACTGGCAGGAATTGAAGCGGTTGCGTTAGTGGGCTTGGCCGAAAGCTCTGAGCGCAATTTCGACCGCCACAACCATCAGCAATACAATCCCTTTCCTCGGCGCTCATACCGCAGAAGGCATGAAGGGAGTGAATGCGTAGATATCGCGCGCAACCTGATCGGATTGTTGCACCCACAGCAAAGGTGTTTTACTCCAGCGCCGCTTTATCAATGACTTGCGAACGCTCATGCTGTGCGCCATTGCTGAAAAGCCAACAGTTGTGGAGTACCCGGCATGAAGATTCTACTGATCAACGGCGGCAAGGCCTTTGCCCATTCCAATGGCGAGCTGAACGCGACGCTGCATGAACTGGCGCGCGGTGAGCTGGCCGAGCTGGGTCATGAGGTGCGTGAAACCGTCATCGAGGAAGGCTTCGAGGCCAAGGCGGAAATCGAGAAGCAGCTGTGGGCGGACCTGATCATCTATCAGACCCCCGGTTGGTGGATGGGTCTGCCGTGGACCGTGAAGAAGTACCTCGATGACATCCTGACTGAGGGCCACGGTGCGCTGTACGCCAGCGATGGACGTCATCGCACCAGCCCGACCCAGGGCTACGGCACTGGCGGCTTGATGCAGGGCCGCCAGTACATGCTGTCACTGACCTGGAATGCGCCACTTGAAGCCTTTGATGAAGAAGGCAACTTCTTCGAGGGCAAGGGCATCGATGGTGTCTACTTCCCGGTGCACAAGGCGATGGAATTCCTCGGCATGACGGCCTTGCCGACCTACCTGGCCACTGATGTGATCAAGAATCCTGACCTGGCAGCCTACACCCAGGCCTACCGCACGCACCTGCGCGAGCACGTCGGCCGCGCCTGAAGGCTTTAGTGTCACGTCAGCTGCACTGAGAACGCATCCAACAAGACTCCGAATACACGAAAGGCTGCCATGGGCAGCCTTTCGTCGTTGAGTAGCCGTCATTCAGCCATCATGTAGCGATAATCCGGCGCTCGAGCACACAGATCAAGGCCCGACCTGGCTCAGTGCCCCGCTCTGGCGAGAGACGAGCGAGACGTGATCCAGAAACAGGCGGAACATCTGGGCCTGGCTCGAAACGGCCAGACGCTGATAGATATGCTTGCGATGTACCTTGACGGTGCCATCGCTGATTGCGAGTTCACGCGCGGCAGATTTGGTGGAGTGTCCGGCCAGCAACAACTTGACGATGTCCTGCTCACGCTGCGTCAGAAGACCATCACCAAAGCTATCGAAGGCGGCCTCTACCGGCTCATGATGCTCCAGGCGATCCACGAAACTGACGCCCTGCCACTTCCAATACTCGCGCGCGAGGGGCTCGATGATCGGTTGCAGGTTCTTGAGCGCCAGCAGTGATTTTCGAGTCAGCGGCAGAGAGGTCCCATGCAATCCCAGCGAAAATACCATCACGATGTCGCCGGGCAGTTGTATGAAGATGCCAATTTCATCCTTGAGCCCCAACGCGCCGTAATAATGCTTGTAGTACTCACTGTCCTCGAAGCAATCAGGCGCCAGCTCACTCAGGCGGTAGACGCCGGGACGAAAGCTTTGCTGGGTCGAGGTATAGAAGGGATCCAATATGTAGGCATCGCCAATATAACGCTCTACCCCCTGCTGCCGACGCTCAGGAGGATAATTGTCGTAGATCAGGATGGGTGCGCACCCTTGCTTGTAGGTGCTGACCAGTATCGTGTCAAAAGGCAGAATGTCGTGGAAGACGTCCTGCAGCAAGCGAGGGAATTCCGCCGAAGAAGCCGATGTCATCAGCTTCGCCAGCACGCAATGCCAGCTCGATAGTTCTGGAGCGCACAACAACTCTTTGTGAATCATGAGCCGACCCTGGTGACGTATCGAGACATCCTAGCATAGCCAACGAAGGTATAACGCTGGCGCATCCGGAGCCATCACGCCCCGAACGCCAATGAAAGCGCCAGGCATGAGCCTGGCGCTTTCATTGCAAGACGCTTGTTCGTGTCAGAACGTCCAGCACGGCTCATTCCCGCCACCACCATTCAGGTAATGGCCAACCAGATGGACTTCGTCTCGGTATATTCACCGAGTGTCTGCAGTGACTTGTCGCGGCCATTGCCGGACTGCTTCACACCACCAAAGGGCATCGTCATGTCCGGCCCTGCCCAGTTGTTGATATAGACCTGTCCTGACTGCAATCGGCGCGCGACACGAATCACCCGGTTGACGTCCTGACTCCAGAGCCCTGCTGCCAGCCCATAGTCAGAGTCATTGGCGATCGCAATCGCGTCTTCCTCATCATCAAACCCCATGACGGCGAGAACCGGGCCAAAGATCTCCTCGTTGGCGATGGCCATGTCTGCCGTCACGCCAGTGAAGATGGTCGGCGCTATGAAACAGCCCTCAACCTGGCGATTGTCGTCCGTGATGATCGCCTCACGTCTTGCCCCTTGCTGCTCACCGAGCGCGATGTAGCTGGCAATCTTGTCGTACTGCTCCTGATCGACGATGGCGCCCATGAAGCTTTGCGGGTCCAACGGGTCACCCGGCTGCATGCTCCTGGCAGCTTCACACAGCGCACGAACGAATGGCTCGCGAATACGGTTGTGCACCAACAGGCGAGAACCTGCGATGCAAACCTCTCCCTGATTGTGGAAGATGGCGGCAGCGGCCTGACGTGCGACGCCCGGGATATCAGCACAGTCTTCGAACACGATATTCGGGCTCTTGCCACCACACTCGAGGAAAGTCCGCTTCAGGTTCGACTGACCCGCATATTGCGTCAGAAGCTTGCCCACCTGAGTCGAGCCAGTAAAGGCAATGGCATCGACCTGCATCGAAAGCGCCAGGGCCTTACCGACATCTGCGCCGAAGCCTGGCAGTACCTGAAAGACTCCCTTGGGTATCTCCGTCAGCGCGATCAGTTGCGCCAGGCGCAGCGCCGAGAGCGATGACTTCTCGGAGGGTTTGAGAATGACACTGTTGCCAGTCGCCAGGGCTGGAGCAATCTTCCAGATCGTCATCATCAGCGGGAAGTTCCAGGGCACGATGGAGACGACCACGCCCAGGGGTTCACGCACGATCAGTCCCAACGCTTCTTCGCCGGTCGGCGCGACCTGACCATAGAGCTTGTCCAGGGACTCAGCGGTATAGCGTAGACATTCAATGGCAGAGGCCACATCACCCAGCGCACTGGTGATCGGCTTGCCCATGTCGAGTGTATCGAGCAGTGCGAGCTCCTGCTGATGCTCGGCGATGAGTTCTGCCAGATGCAGCAAGGTGCGCTTGCGGGCTGCCGGTGCCAGCCGCGACCAATCGCCCTTGTCGAAGGCAGCTCTGGCACACGCCACGGCGCGTTCTGCCTCGGGCGCCTCGCAGCAGGCCACCTGCGCCAGAGTGTCGCCCGTCGCAGGATTGAGAGAGGGAAAGGTCTTGCCACTGGCGGCGTGGGTGAACTCGCCATCGAGATAGGCGCGAGTTTCAAAGGACAGCTGGCTGGCACGTTGCTGCCATTGGGCATGAGTGAGTGGCATGGTATGGCTCCGAGGGATGACTGCGGCGGAAAAGACGTGAGAACGAGATGGCAACGGTGGAGAAATCAGCGACCCGCACGCGCCAGCACGGATTCCAGCAGTACCTGGCAGCCGAGGGCACAGTCTTCAGGTGAAGCATATTCCGCCTCGTTGTGGCTGATGCCATCGAGACACGGCACGAAGATCATTGCCGTCGGCGCCACGCGCGAAACATAGACGGCGTCATGGCCAGCACCGCTCATCATCTCTCGTGAGGGCGCATCCTGCTTGGCGACGGCCTGCCTGACGACCTCGATGCATGCCTCATCGAAGTCGACGACTTCTGACTTCCAGATGCGCTCCTGCGTCACACTGACACCATATTCCTCTGACACCTTCTCAAGCATCGCCATGAACGTGGCTTCCAGTGTCTCAAGCTCGGCTTCTTTCACGTGGCGCAGGTCCACCGTCATGCTGACCTCGCCCGGAATGACGTTGCGCGAGGCGGAGGGAATATTCAGGGTGCCCACCGTGACACGTGCATTCCCCGTCGGGTCTGATTGCACATGCTGGTGGATCTGATCCATCAAGCGCGCAGCCGCCATCATCGCATCACGGCGATAACGCATCGGCGTCGGCCCTGCATGCGCCGCGACACCAGAAATCGTGACATCAAACCAGCGAATTCCCTGAACGCCGGTGACAACCCCCAGTGACTTGCCTTCCTGTTCCAGCACCGGCCCCTGTTCAATGTGAAGCTCAAAATAACTGTCCAACCTGGGGCCCGTCTTGAAATCTGGCGTGCGCAGTCCGGTGCTCGCCAGCGCTTCACCATAGGTAATGCCTGCGCTGTCTTCACGCGCCAGGGTATAAGTCGGCTCAAAGACGCCCGCGTAGGTGCCGGACGCTACCATCGCCGGGGAGAAGCGACTGCCTTCTTCATTGCCCCATACGATCAATTCCAGCGGCCGGCGCGTGACAATGCCCTGCGCATCCAGCACTCGAAAGACCTCAAGTCCCGCCAGCACACCGAGAATGCCATCAAAACGTCCGCCCTTGGGCTGAGTGTCCAGGTGACTGCCGGTCGAGACCGGGGCCAGCGACGGCTCGCTGCCCTCACGACGAATGAACAGGTTTCCGACCTCATCGACACGCATCTCGCAACCAAGTGCCTCGCACCACTGCATCAGCAGGCGGCGCCCCTGGGTATCCTCTTCGCTGAACGCAAGGCGACAGGAGCCGCCCTTGGCCGTGGCCCCGATCTTCGCCATATCCATCAGGCTATCCCAGAGACGTTGCTGGTCGATCCTGAGCGGCTGAATCTCTTGTGCAACTGCCTGCATGCTTGCGTCCTCTTGTTCTTGTGTCCGTATGTCGATGGGCGTGTACCGACCTATCACTCAGCACCCCGCCGTCACATCGAGTAGACCGTCACCTTAGAAACTCACGCACCCGGAGCGGAATACCCCCATTGGGATATACCGAGCGGCTATCCGATCTGGATACGCTGGTTCCAGTGAACGATTGCAGCGAGAGCGACAGTGAAGAGCGCTTGGCACGCTGCATGACACCAGACCCCAGACAATCGCTGGCTCTTCGCCATCACCAACAACAAGAGACAACACTGATGACCACCAACACTCTGGATCACACCTCATCTATCGATGCACCATCCGAACATTCTGCCCATGGCCTGAGCGGCGATGCTCAAGCTGTCTGGGAGAAGGACAGAGATCACTTCATCCACCCCTTCACTGACTTCTCGACCTTCCACGAGCAGGGTTGCGACATCATCAGTGATAGCGACGGTATCTACGTGTCAGATATCGAAGGCAACCGTTTCATCGATGGTATTGCGGGGCTGTGGTGCGTGAACGTGGGGCATGGTCGCAAGGAAATCGGTGACGCGATGGCGGAACAGGCCACACGCATGGCCTACTTCTCTACCTTCAACAATCTGACCAATATTCCGGCAGCGGAATTATCGGCCAAGCTTGCCAGTCTGGCACCGGCACACCTCAACCACGTCTTCTATACCTGTGGAGGCTCCACCGCGAATGATGTCGCCATTCGTCTGGTGCATTACTACTACAACCGTATCGGAAAGCCGCAGAAGAAGAAGATCATCTCCCGCAAGAATGCCTATCACGGTACCACCTACATGGCGGCCACCCTGACAGGCATCGAAAGCAACAACTGGATGTTCGATACCCTGGACTCCCATGTCAGCTATCTCAGCGAAGCCAACTGTTATCGTCGTCCGAAGGGCATGAGTGAAGCTGACTATTGCGACCAACTGGTGAATGAATTCGAGAACAGAATCGAAACACTGGGCGCTGACAATATCGCCGCTTTCATCATGGAGCCCATCATGGGCGCAGGCGGTGTTCTCGTCGCTCCCGAGGGTTACCACACTCGCATGCAGGCCCTCTGCCGCCAGCACGACATCCTGTTGATCGTCGATGAAGTCGTGACAGCCTTCGGACGTCTCGGCCACTTCTTCAGCAGTGAAAAGGTCTTCGGTCTCAGCCCGGACATCATTACCTGCGCCAAGGGACTTTCCTCTGGCTATGTGCCGCTTGGTGCAACGCTGATTTCAGACTCCCTCTATGAGGTGCTGGGTACTCCCCAGGGTAAAGGTGGTGTATTGAGCACAGGGTTTACCTATTCAGGCCACCCGGTCAGCTGTGCCGCCGCGCTCAAGAACATCGAGATCATGGAAAGAGAAGCGCTGTGCGAAAACATCCAGCGAGTCGGCCCCTATCTTGAGGCGCAGTTGAAAACCCTGAAGCATCACGCTACCGTTGGCGACGTTCGCGGCAGTAACTTCATGATGTGCTTGGAAAATGTGGCAGACAAGACAACCGGCGAGCTCTTGCCACTGGAAGCACGTGTCGGGGATAGGGTCGCTGCAGAAGCACAGAAGCGAGGCTTGATCATTCGCCCTGTCGGCCACCTCAACATCATCTCTCCGCCGTTGATCTGGGATGAAGCCGTGATCGATCAGGTCGTGGCCATCCTCGATGCCTCATTCTCGGCAGTCACCGAATCACTCACGCAAGACGGTTATCTGTAACAGTCCAGAAAATGGATTGATGTGACGCGGCCTCGCCCAGGTTATCGCGTGTTGCCGACATTGCCGCTGGCCCTTGAACTTCGCTGCGCCAGCGGCATCGGCCGTCACATATGTATAAAAAATTATAATGACAAAAGGTATGTTATGGACAATTTTGGATACATGAGCCTGATCCCCACAGGCATCGTGCTCATCATGGCGCTCATTACACGCAGGACAATCGAATCACTCATGACAGGGGCAATCGTCGGCTTGTTGATGATTGACCCTTACAATGCCATTTCAGATGGCGCAGATACCATGCTGACGGTGCTGGCCAACGATACCGTCACCTGGATCATTCTCGTATGTGGTCTATTTGGCAGCTTCATCGCCTTGTTGGTAAAGACAGGCGGTGTACTCAGCTTCGGGGCAGCACTTGGCAGCCGAATCCGGACCAGGAATCAAAGCTTGCTGGCAACCTGGGTGCTGGGCCTGGTGATCTTCGTCGATGACTATCTGAATGCGCTGACCATCAGCGCCTCGATGAAGAAGATTACCGATAGATTCAACATCTCACGCGAAAAACTCGCCTACATCGTCGACTCCACCGCTGCACCAGTCTGTGTATTGGTACCCTTCTCGACCTGGGCAGTCTTCTTTTCGGGCCTGCTGGAAGAAAATGGCATCCCGGGAAATGGCATATCCATGTATATCGAAGCCATTCCTTACATGTTCTACGCCTGGGTAGCGGCAGCTATCGTACCGATGGTCGCCATGGGCTGGATTCCCAATATCGGCCCGATGAAAGCCGCCGAACTGCGTGCCGCCTCTGGGCAGACCATCCCCGATGACAGCACTGACACGACACTGGAAGTCGAAGATACCGGCAAGACACCGCCACACCTGCTCAACTTCCTGGTGCCGATGTTCGCGCTGGTCTTCTTCACCTGGTATTTCGACACTGACATTCTACGCGGCGTGATAGTGGCACTGCTGGTACTGTTCGTGATGATCTTTGCGCAGCGTCTGCTCAGCTTCAATGACACCTTCGACACGGCACTGGAAGGTTTCAAATCGATGCTGCTGCCTCTGGGAACACTGGTTGCCGGCTTCTTCCTGAAAGAGGTCAATGACACCCTGGGGCTGACCACATTCGTCATCACTCATGTGCAACCCATCATGACGCCGGGGCTGCTGCCGATGGTCATCTTCCTGACCATGGCCTTGCTGGCCTTTGCAACCGCCTCTTTCTGGGGCCTCTTTGCGGTGGCAATGCCGATCGTCTTGCCGCTCGCCATGAGCATGGATGCCAACATGCCACTGGTCGTAGGCGCACTGATCTCGGCCAGCGCCTTCGGCAGTCACGCCTGCTTCTATGGTGACTCCACAGTGCTCTCGGCACAGGGCAGTGGCTGCTCTCCCATGTCGCATGCCTTGACCCAACTGCCTTACGTCTTGACCGCGGCATCGATATCCGCGCTTATCTTCCTTGCCGCCGGCTACCTGTGAGACGAACATCATGACCCGCTCCTCCCCCTCTCATTCTCTTGATGTCTTCACTCCAGGCTCACCTGCTGCCAAGGGCTTCTTCATGCCTGCCGAATATGCCAGACATGATGCCTGCTGGATGCTATGGCCACAGCGGCCGGACACCTGGCGTTACGGTGCCAAGCCCGCCCAACAGGCTTTCGTGGATGTCGCCACGGCCATCGCCGGCAGCGAGACCGTCATCGTCGGCGTCAATGATGAGCAGTACGAAAACGCACGCAATGAACTGCCCGCGCATGTGCGTGTCGTCGAGATATCCAGCAACGACGCCTGGATGCGCGATGTCGGCCCGACCTTCCTGACTCATCCGGATGGTCGTATTGCCATGATCGACTGGGAGTTCAATGCCTGGGGCGGCCTGAATGGAGGACTCTATTTCCCCTGGGACAAGGACCGCAGAATCCGCACCAAGATCTCGCAGATTCTGGATGTTCCGCGCTTTGATGCCTCGATCATGCTGGAAGGCGGCGCCATTCATGTCGACGGCGAAGGGACGCTGATCACGACCGAAGAGTGCCTGCTCAACGCCAATCGCAACCCTGATCTGAGTCGCGAGCAGATAGAGCAGATCCTCAAGGACCATCTCGGTGTCACCACCATCATCTGGCTTCCCAATGGCTGCCACCTGGATGAGACCGATGGCCACGTGGATAACCTGTGCTGCTTCGTCGGGCCTGCAGAAGTCGCCCTCAATTGGAGCGATGATCCCCAGGACCCACAGCATGCGATCTCCAAGGCGGCGCTTGAAGTTCTCGAGAACTCCGTGGATGCCAGAGGGCGTGCCTTCAAGGTGCATCTGCTACCACAGCCCGGCCCTCTGTATATCCAGGAAGATGAAGCCAATGGTCTGGACCGCCTGGGTAGCTCACACCCGAGACGTCCCGGCGACCGCATGGCAGGGTCCTACGTGAACTTCTACATCGCCAACGAAGCCATCGTCATGCCATTGCTTGACCCGGCGCTGGATGATGTCGCGCGCGAGAAACTGCAAGCCATCTTCCCGACTCGGCAGATTCTTGGCGTCAATGCTCGTGAAATTCTGCTGGGGGGCGGCAACATCCACTGCATTACCCAACAGCAACCCAAGCGCCTGACTGAACGACACTGACGCCTGTTGGCGTAAAAAGAAGCCCGCCACCGGTGACATGACCGATGGCGGGCTTCTTGCGTTCTAACGAATAGCGGCGACCAGCGCTCACTATTGAGAGGATACGGGTCTCAGAAGCTCCAGCTGGCATGCGTCCAGAAGATACGCTCCGGCTCATTGACCTGTACATTGCCCTGCCCACTACCCTGGAACGGATCATCGTCGAAGCGATTGACGTGGTAGGCGTAGGCCTTGTCGAACGTCCGGTACGAGCATGGCAGATCCACTGGCGAAGACGGTAAACGTGCCTGCCAGTGGAGAGGTGTGCTCGTTTACACCTTGGCCTCCTGCAGGTCATCCCCACGCTTGTGCGTGGCGCGAATCCACAGCCAGTCCAGCAGCCCCATCACGACCAGCGAGAGGCCGACCAGCGGGAAGATGACACCGATGATCATCATCAAACCCCAGACACCGGCGATACGCTTGCGCTCCTTGGGCAGCGGCGGGATACCGATACCGCCCACCGGACGACGCTTCCACCACATCACGCCCGCACCGACGCTCATCATCACCATCGCGATACAGGCCAGTACCAGCACCAGCTGGTTGATCAGCCCGTACTGCTGCCCCAGGTGAACATTGATGCCCCACTCCAGCGCTCGACCCAGCGGGCCATAATCGGCGTAATGCATGTCCAGCAGCACATCGCCGGAATAGCGATCCACATGCACCACCTGCTGGCGCTCCAGCGCATCCGGATAGATGGAGCCGGTGTAGACGCCCTGAGGCGTGCCCGGCAGATTGATGGCATAGCCCGGCGCCAGGCCTTCGCGAGCGAAGATGCGCTCAGCCTGATCGAGGCCGATATCGGCATGGGCAATCGCGGCGGCACTCAGCGGCACGGCCGCGGCGGCGGAGGCCTGCTCGGCACCAGACTTGGTGCCCCCACCGCCATGCCCGGCATGCTCCCCCTCGTCCACAACGGGGCTTGTCGCTGCAGCCGGCAAGGAAGATAACGGGATAACGGCCTGTTCGAGCGACCAGGTCGTCCGCTCCTGGTCCACCAGACGGGTATCCGACATCGGCGTATTCACGCGCACGCCATCGGGATACCCGAAGTTATGCCCGTTGGCCAACTCGTTGACCTTGGCACCCCACACCATTGACCACGGCATGCCAGTCACGGCGAGAAACAGGATGAAACCAGCGGCGAAGATGCCACACACGGCATGCAGGTCACGCCACCACAGACGACGCGCAGGCGTGGTACGCAGCGTGACGACGCCACCCTTCTGGCCCCGCGGCCACCACAGATACAGGCCGCTGAGTACCAGCAGAATGCTCCAGCCGGCGGCGATCTCGATCGCGGCATTGCCGATGGGGCCGGTGATCGCGAGGCTGTGCAGATTGCGCACCGTCCACATGATGCTGTCACGGTAGGCCATCTGCCCCTGCACTTCACCGCTGTAGGGGTTGACGTAGACCGCCTGCTTGCCACTGCCATCGGCTGCCACGATATCGACTTCCGTGGTCAAGTCACTGGCCGCAGGCGGCACGACACGCACGGCCTTGCCGGGCAGACTTTGCACGGCGACACGCACCTGCTCGCTCAGCGGGACACTCGCCTGTGCCTGGCCATTGGCCTGTTGCACCACCGGCGTGTTGACCTTCATCAGGTCGGCATGCACGAAGTGGTCGATCTCTTCACGGAACAGATAGAGACCGCCGGTGACGGCCAGCAAGGTCAGGAAAGGCAGCACCAGCAGGCCGGCATAGAAATGCCAGCGCCACACGGCACGGTAGATATCGCTGAAACCGCGAGCGGCGCGACCCGCGGTGTCGGTATTGGTCGTTGAACTCATCTCGATTACCCATCGACAGGTGCCACGACGCGCGACGGATACTTTGTCCGCCGGTCAACGTGAGGTCACCGAACACTATGGAGAGCCACCGCGAGGTGGCCCAGCAATTCATGGCGCGAGGGAATCGTGGGGTGGCGCGCGCCCGGGCGGACGCAGATAGACATTGATGTCGCGGAACGCGACAAGGCAGGGACGCGGGGCCGCGTCGCGAGACAACCGCCCCAATGCCAGCAACAGGGCAACGGCGACCAATGCCAGCGTGAAGGCCGCCATGCTGGCCAACGGACAATCCGAGGCAGCGGAACTATGGGTGATCTGCGCCTGCGAACCGCTTTCGCGAGCGGCACGCGTTATCCAGTCGCTATCGGCACTCACCCAACGCCCGGTACCGACACTCTCGAAGACGGCATGGTCGTTGACCATCACCACTCGCGGGGCCGCCAGCGGCATGACCAGCATGGCGGCCAACGCGATCAGCATCACGAAGACGACATGTCCATTGGCCGCGGTCAGTCGCGACAGGGCGCGATGATAGGAGACGGATTGACGCCTGGCGTGGCGAGTCGAGGGGCAAGTCGCTGTCATGCGCCCCCCATGGCCGGAGCATCAGCGTTCGTATCTGCGCTCGTGTTGACGGTCGCAACATCGGCAGAAGACGGCGCTGCGGCCACGGACTGGAGCAGGAACGTCAGGCGGTCGGCCAGCTGCGCAGGCGTCTGACTGAGCGGCAGGGTGTCACGCAGCCGGCCCTGCTCATCGATCACGAAGATCGCCACGCTGTGGTCGATCATGTAATCTGCCTCACCGGCCAACGCCTGCGCTTGCGCGTGTTCAGGGGGATGACTCTGCTCGGGTTCTCGCCGCTGAAACTGGATACCGAGGCGCTGGGTGAATTCCTCCAGACGCGTGTCGTCCTGTGACGGGAGGCGAAGGCCGGTCACCGGCAGGCTGAAGGCAGACAGATAACGTGACAGCACGGGCAGGGTGTCGCGCGCCGGATCCAGCGTCAGAAACATCGGATGCAGATGCGCACGTGAAGTCTCGTCAAGGCGTTGCCAGGCCATCTGCAGCCGGGCAAGCGACAACGGACAGATGTCCGGGCAATGCGTAAAGCCGGGAATCAGCACGCTCAGGTGACCCGCTTCCCCCCGAGACAGGGTGTCCGCGTGCAGCAGTCCCCGCGTGGAAGGCAGCTCGAGCGTCGTCGGCCACGCATCACGCGGTTGATGCGAGGCAGAAAGCCCCGTGATCAACGCGATAACGACGAGGGCAAAAGCACTGAGTCCCATCAGGATCAGCTTGCGCGGCGACATGAACACTCCAGCGTGGCGTGCAGAGAAGGTAAAGGCAGCAGGATCGATGACAGGGATGCTAACCATTCACACCCGTGAAACCACTAATGCGACAAGTTGCCACAGCGATTTCCCCGGGCCTTCGCGAGCGCAACAAGGCCCCAGATAGCGTAAAGCCATCACCACCATCATCAGATTCAAAGTGCGTCCCACCCGGACGGACACGACACTGTCTCCATGCTCACGCAATTGAGCCAGCCCCCAACCCCTTCTTCCCCTCACGCCATGAGGCTTCGCCATGATTCAGCGCCTTTCCCTGCACCCAGCCATCCTTGAAGTGCGCGACCTCGATGCCGCTTGCCGTTTCTTCACCGAAACACTCGCCCTGCCCATCCTGTTGCGCAACGCCACCAGCGCGACCCTGGAGCTGAACCATCGCCGAGACAAGCAGACCAGCGTATTGCTGTTGCAGCGCAGTGCCGAGCAACCCGACAGCCGCCAGCTGACGCTTGAGATCGAGCGAACGGACTTTGCCCGCTTCCGCGACCAATGGCAGGCCCAGGGAGCGCATCTGATCGAGAGTCACGGCAGCAGCGCCCCCGGCTGTGCCTGGCAGGTGCTCGATTGCGTGCTCCCCGATGGACATCGCCTACGCGTGGTCAGCATCAACCCCGAGCGCTGCGCCCCGACGATCAGCCGTGGCATGGGCATGGCACCCTGAGATTCCAGCACACCAGATGGATCGAGAGTCTCCGCTGGGGCCGGCGCATGACACAAGCGCCGGCCCCGCTATCAAGTGCGCCATCATGGCGAGAGATGACGTTCCGGTGAGGCGTGCAAGGAAAAGGCTTGGATGCCCATCACGGCTGAGGCGTCAGTAGTTGACCAGCAAGTCATCGATGACCGGGTTCATCTTGGTTTCGACTCCGGCAAACTTGGAGAACGTCAGGCCACCTCCTGCGACAAGATGATATTGCGCATAGGCGATTTCATCGCCATACGGATCATTGAGCCAGAGTTCTGCGTGTGACAGATAAGTCGTGACGTCCCAGGAGCGCAAAGCGGTATACGTCAATATCACTTCACAATGGCCGGGGACCGGAGCGTCATAGACTCGCGTATTCAAGCCATTGCGACTGAAGCCCCGTTTGATCACACTCAGGAAGCCGGGCACGATCACGGCCTCATTGCGCTCGATGCACACGGTATCCAGATAGGACATGCGTTCCAGAGGCTGAACCTGCACCGAGGTACAGCCGGCCATCACGAAGGTGATGGAAGCTGCCAATAACGCCTTCGTCATCCCTGTCATTCTTGACTCCCTGTCATTGAACAAGAGGCTTTATCGCGAGATATGCCATGGAAGGTATGCTTGCCCGCAGGGTATTAGTGAAAACAAATAAATGCGAGGAATCTGCCAGTCATTCTGATTCAGGGTAATGGAGAGAATTTATGCATCATGAAATCGACGATTGTTAGTCCTTATTGCACGCCCTACTCTCGGTTCGCTCTATGGCAAACATCTCCATCATCAGGGCAATGGCGTGACTACTCCTCAAGACGCCTCAATACGCCTCAATACGTAGCACGACATCCTCCCCTCTCCTTGGTTGTGCCTTTCGACAGTACCGACTCACAGCCCTTCTCCATCGGGCGGCGTACGAATCCAGTTGCTGGAGGCCGTCGTCGGAGCACGTAGCTGGAATGGGGCCACCAGCGCGTCGAGTGCATTGCGTGTCGGGTCATCAGCAGATGGAACACTTTCTGCCAGCTGGAAATCTTCCACTGCCGAGCAGGTCAACTCGCCGGGCAAGGTGTTCGTTACCGCCCCCAGCAGCGGCTCGATCAACCCCAGGTCCGTCGTGGCACGCAACTGATCAAACAGTGTACGCACCAGCGCTGTGACAAGATCGCCATCCTCATCCAGCGACGTGCCAGCGGGGCAATACAATGTCCCCACTTCCACTTCAGGAACGCAAACCCCCAGCAATGCGCAGGTGGGCAAGGCATTGACGGTACCCAGGGTAGTATCCACCAAAGCATCCACCGGCCCGATATAGTTGCTCAATATATCGTCTTGAGCGACCGTGCCGGGGGGTGGAGTACATAGATCTACAATCCCGGTGCTCAACAGACAGGTGGTATCAGCCTTGACGGATTGCGGGTCATCCAGGGTGAATTGCTCGCAAGGAGCCCCCGCGATCACTTTCTGCGATATCCAGCGCGACTGCACATCAACGCCATCGAAAGGACACTGCTGGGGTGTCCCGCGATAGAGAAAGCCCGGCAAGGCAGCAGGATCGCCAGGCCCGATGGCATAGACAGGTCCGCCCTGCAGTGCATGCAGGTAGCTGACACTGCCAGCATTCACATCACCGGCTATGTCGCGACTGTCCGTCGCTTCATCACTGGCAGACTTGATGCAAGGATCGCCACTGCAATTGGGAGTGGCGTAATAAAGTGGTTCTCGACTGGAGAAGCGGTCATCGCGAATCCCGATCAAGGCACGGTTGATGCCGGATGGAGGGCTGCGATCGAAATAGAGAATGCGCGGGGCGTCATGTTCATCGACATCGAAGACTTCTCCCAGTGCTCGTCCATTGGCGTCCTCGACAACGAGCTCGCGGGACTGCTGGGTCATGTAATGCTTGAAGAGTGCATCACGTATCGCCGCCAGCCCGACCAGCGAGCCGATGATCAGAATCGAGGTGATCAGGATCAACTCGATGGTAATGATGAAACCGCCCTGCCTGCGACGTGTGCGACACGCGTGAGTGACCGAATCATGTCCTGCCACCATATGCCTTCTCCCGAGACGATTGCACTTGCGAAGATGCCCACCTTGACGCCTCACCACAGCTCCCTCATCAGGATCAGCACCTCCTGAACGCGCAGGCTGGCCGGAAAGATCACCAGCACGAAGAACAATGGGCCACCGACGAGCAACATCGGAAACAGTGCCTTGACGCTGCGTTGCTGCATGGCCTTGCGCTGCCGCTCATTCTGTTGACGCGCCAGCTGGGCCGCGAAGGCTTCCAGCACATCGTGCAAGGGATTGCCCATCCTGTTGCCGGCGACCAGCAACATGGCGAACTGATGCAATTCACGGCTTCCGGTTCGTCTGGAAATGCGCGTGGCAGCTTCCTGGAGCGACAATCCGCCTCCCAGCTCAGCGCTGAACAGCTCAAGCTCAAAGGCCAGCGGATGCCGAGGTGGCAGCGCCTGACGCGCGGCCTCCCGCAGTGAAGCGGCAAGAGACAGGCCATGGCGCTGGTACGCCAGCGATACGGCCAGCAGGTGTCCCAGAGCAGCCGCGATGTGTATCTGGCGTTCGCGCCTGCGCTGTCCCAGCCATAGATGCGGCACTACGATGCCGAGCAGCATGCCCGCAAGCCCCCCGAGGTTTGCCCCCGTCATGCGCAGGATCAGCAAGGCCAGGATGGCAGGCAGCAACAGCTGGAGCCCCCACCACCAGATCACGCGCCGCGGGTTCAGGCCAGCCTGACGCATGCGCCGACGCGGAGTGAGTGATCTGTTCTGGCTGATGTTATCGGGGTTACGCAACAGCTCCTGCAATACATCCGCAATTCCGCTTTCCTCCAGGCGCACCTTGAAAGTACTGTGCAAGGCCAGATAGAGCGCCAGCAGAGCGCCAAGCATGCACAGAATGATGATGTCCGGCAGATAAGCCTCGGGGAACGTCCATGACGGGATACCGGAAAAGACACTCATGGCTGCTTCCTCATCATCTGACGCAACCAGGCAAAGCCGAGAATCTGACAGCACACGGCTCCCAGCAACAGTACGCTGCCCAGAGGATGGTCCAGCAGCAGTATCAACCAGTCAGGCTCCTTCCAGAGGATGAAGGGAACGATGGCGTAAGGCAGCAGAGCGATGACCAACAGGGAATAGCGCGCACCGGACAGTTCGGCACGCAGCTGACGCCGCATCTGGTAACGCTCATGCAGGGTGGGCAGCAGCGAGGGAAGCAGACTGGCGAAGCTCATGCCACGCCGCTCGGCGCTGATCATTGCAGCAGTGAAGAGTCTGACGCTCTCACAGGGATAGAGACGCAGCATTCGCGCGCAGGCCTCATTCAGTGACAGGCCCATGTCCAACCGATAGACCAGCTGCATCAACTCGCGCCGTGCGGCCTTGAGAGAGGATGATCCCGCCAGACGTAGCCCATTACGCAGGTTATCGCCCAATTTCAGACTGGCCTCGAGCATGTCCAGCGCCTGAATCAGATCGCCTTCGAAACGGAAGATGCGCCGACTGGCGAATTCGTGGAGCAGGAAGCCAACCAGCAACAGGCTGGTCATCAGCGCGAGGGACGCGAGCAGCAGGTTGCCGGGAAACCAGCCAAGGAAGATCACGAAGATCATCACGCTGCTTCCCCACACGCCCGCCACGAACAGCACTGGACGCATGCTGATGTCCAACAAGGCCAGCAGACGTTCGAGACGCGACATCTCTCGGCGGTGCATCAGCCCCAGGGTCATATCCGCTCCCATGAAACGCTGTGCCCTGATCATGCTGATGATCAACCACAGCGAAGACAGCGCGATGCAGACCAGCAGCAGGATAAGCATGTCAGCCCTCCTGTCGTGACACACCTTCACACCAACCGTCCCTGACGCCAGGCGCCAGAGTGGCGCCACGTGCCTCGAGATGAGCGATGAAGGCATCCAGCACATCGGGGTTGGCCTGATAGGCCTCTTCGCCGCAGGGCTCACCGGGCGTCATGGTCGCGCGACGGTGCAGCAGCTCACGAGGGCGCTCTTCCCCCAACCAGGCCAGGCTGGCAAGTTGGCGATGACCCTCGGCGTCGCGTTCGAGATGTACGATCAGCGCTCCACTCAGGCGTACCATCTCCTCGATGACCTGACGATCGGGGTGAGCGCTGCTCATCAAGGCCAATGACAGCATTCGCACAGGGACGTCCAGTGCACTGTTGGCATGCAGGGTGGTCAGACTGCCATCGTGACCGACCGTCATGGCCTGCAACATCTCGAAGACCTCGCCACCCCGTGCTTCGCCGACGATGATGCGATCGGCCCGCATCCTCAACGCGGCTCTCAATAACTCGCCTAGCCCCTGAGGACGGGGAGAATCCCCTGCCACCGGATAGCTTTCAAGTCTGACGACATGCGGATGATGCAAGTCGAGCTCCGCACACTCTTCGACGCTGACCAGGCGCTCGCCATGACTGATATGCCCTGCCAGATAATTGAGCAATGACGTCTTGCCGACACCTGCCCCTCCGCTGATGATGATATTGACGCGCGCGGCCACTGCAGCCCCCAGCAATTGGATAAGGCTGTCACTCATGAAGCCCGTCGCGACCAGGCGTTGACGATCAAGGTAATGACGTCGAAACTTTCGAATGGAGACCAGCGTTCCATCCGGTGTCAATGGCGCGCATACCGCATGTAGACGACTACCATCTGCCAGGCGCGCATCAACGATCGGGCTGGAGGCATCCAGATGCTTGCCAAGCGGGGCGATCAATCGCGAGACGAAGCGCTGCAGGTGCGCCTCATCATCAAAGGCAAGCTCGGTGGGGTCCAGACTTCCGGCACGATCAGCCCAGATTTGCCCCGCCCCATTGACCAGGATGTCACTGACGGCTTCATCGGCCATCAACTCCGTCAGCGGTCCGAAGCCACAGAGGTCGTTGGTCAGCGTATCGAGCAATTGCTGGCGACTCTCAGGGTCCAGAGGTATCTGGTACTCGTCACACACGGTGGTCAAGGCATCCGCTAGACGTTGCTGAACGTCTGCCATGCCGCCCTGCTCATCCCTCTCCATCTCATGTCGTGGTGTCGAGTGGCTACGGCGCAATGCTTGCCCCTGCTCATCTGCCAGACGGGTGACCAGCACACGTTTCAGGCGGTCCATGACCTCCGGCGCGATGGAAAGGCGTGAGCTCGACGCATTTTCACTCCCGCAAGTATCCACCTGAGAGGCCGGGTCATGACGCGAGGGCTCTCGGTCACGGCGCATGCGCGACAATGGGCCAATCATGAGGAAACCCTCACACCACTGGCCAGTTGCTTCAGGGCATCCCCCCGGCAGTGCCCCGCTGTCGCCAGGCGCAGCAGGTGTGCTCGCGCGGGCTGGTGGTCCTGCTTGCGAGCCAGACTGGTATCAAATTGGTGGCAGGCATCTGCCAGGTGGCCCTGTGCTTCATTGATCAAGCCGCGATGATAGTCCACCCGCCAATCGGGAGCCCCAAGGCGGGACGCCAACGTCAGCTGCTGTTCTGCATCATCATAGCGACCCTCGACATAGCCCACGGCCGCCAATCCTTCATAAAGACCGGCATAATTGGGATGCAGCAACATGCCGCGATCGAGCACGTTGCGTGCCAAGGTCGTGTTGCCTTCCTCCAGCGCCAACTGGCTGCGCAGCACGAAGGCCTCCGGCGGGTGTGAAGGCCCGATGCTCATCTGATCGAGAAAGAACTGAGCCTTGTCGCCGCGCCCCGCCGCATGACTCAGCAATGCATTGAAATACAGGACTTCCGGGTTGCGTGGATACTCGACATGCAGCCGCTCCGCTTCTCGCAACAAGCGCTGGCAATCCACCATCGGACTTGCCACATCGTCCAGCTCCAGACAGGTCCGACCCTGTACCATCAACTGTTGGTACCGCTCATTGAGGTACTCGAGGCGATCGCCTGCGTCCGGACGGGATTCCCGCATGCTGTCGATGGAGCTGCAGCCGGCCAACCAGCCCACCATCACTCCCAGCACACCCAGACGACACACGGATTCACGAATGTTCATGGCGTACTCCTCAACGCGAAGATGGCAGGCGGCTCAGCGGCATGTCGGCAAGGCGACTGGCGCCATCCGGAAAACTCCACTGGGCGACTTCGTTGATCGGCTCTCGGATCAAGGTCGGAGTCACGATGATGACCAGCTCCTTGTCGACATCGGAACGATTGAAGGAGCGTGTCATCCAGCCGAGAAGCGGGACATCGCTGGCGCCGGGCACGCGGTCTTCCTGGCCGCTCATGTCACGCGAGACCAGACCGCCCAGAATCAGCGGCTGGCCATCGCGCAGACGCGTGGTGGTACGCAGGCTGCGCACATTGAAGGCCGTGCTGTTGAGGTCGGAACCGGTGCTGTCGGCAATCTGTTGTGTCAGAAGCGTGTCCGGTGTCGAGATGGTCGGCAACACATCCAACGTGATGCGATCATTTTCATCGACGAGGGCGCGCACGCTGAGCTGGACGCCGAACGACTTGAAGTCCGTACCGCTGAACACCCCGTTGGTATTGGCACCCAAGGTGTCATCCTGACCGACGCCTGATGGCGCGAACGCGGAAGGTACGGGAATCTCACCCCCGACCTGGAAGACCGAGCTCTCACCGGCCAGCACCGTCAATGTCGGGCGTGACAGGGTGCGTGAAATCCCCTCGTTCTCCATCAGGCTGAACAGCAGGTCGAAGGCGATGTCACTACCGCCGATCTGAAGGTTGTTGATGAGAGTCCCGTCCAAAATCTGCAGCGCATTCTCGAGTCCCGAGGCCCCGGCTGCACCGGTCTCCCCAAGTGCCAGCGGCCCACTGGCGTTGTAGCCGTTAGTCATGATGCTCAGGTCAGGACGCCAGGCTTTCATGCGCGAACGATTGACCTCATGCATCTGGATCGCCACTCGCACCTGGGGCACATCACGTACCTCGATCATCGAGATCAGGCGTCCGCCAGCGATGGAAAGCACCTTGGAACGGGCGATGTTGTTGCGGATGTTGTTGCTGAGATCACCACCACCGACACCACTACCGGAGGTGATGGAGCCTCCGTAACTGCTGGAGCGAACGTTATCGCCCATCAAGGCACCGGATTCATCCGCCAGCACATCAATCCCGGCTTCTCCTCCGGCCAGTGGGCTACCGCCAACGACTCGCGCTGCCACGTTCAGAATCCGCGTCAATGCCACCTGATCGCGCACTTCGCCTTCGAGCAGGAATGTATCGAAGAGGTCGTTGGGCATCTCACCGAACTGCAACCGCCTTACCTTGACCTCCTCCCCGCCCAAGGACGCAATGGCTTCCTTGAGCTTGTCGGTAATCGGTTTGGGCTTCTGGGTCACCTTGATGAGATTGATCACCGGGCTCGTCATGTTCGCATTCATGTTCATCGTGCTCGCACCCGCCGGCATGCCGGGGGTAGCCATCGAGGGCATCGCACCGCGCTGCCCGGAGAGCAGATAGTCCGTTGCCGCCTGCTGAGCAGCCTGTCGATACTCCGCCGTGGGCACCTTGCCGCGCATTACCAGTACGGGGCGATCCGGCGCGGAACGAATGGAAATGGAGGGATGAATCTCGCGCAGCGCGCTGCTCAATACGCTCAGGTCGGGACTGACACTGAACAGGAAGGACTCATTGCTGCCATCGACGTACCAGACCATCACCGTAGTTCGCCCGACTTCCTTGCCCAACATCAGGACTTCTCGACCACCGATCACCTCGACCTCGATGATGCTCTGCTTGCCGACGGCAATGCGCTCTATGTCCTTGCCGAAGGCCAGGCGCGCATGAGTCCACTGCACCAGAGTGCGAGAGCGGGAATTGCCGCTGCTGTAGGCGGTATCCACATTGATGAGCCCGGCAGCAGGATTGACAGCGTCAACCGCGTCGACGCTTACGTCAGCGGCAACGGCAGACTGGCCTGCACTCGCGCAGGCAAGCGACAGGCACAGGATGAAGCCAGAGCATTCAGCGAGAAAAGCAGAAGGTTTGCTCATATTATCTCCAGGCCATGATGATCCGGCGGGGGGGGTGACCCAGGAAAGCGATCAGAAGAAAGGGAAATTCTGGTACTTTTTCAGAAATTAAAAACCAGCCAAGCATTCTCATGACACCGCAATATCGACCAAGGAGTCACAACTCGATCTCCACCTTTCTGCGCTGTAATCCTTGAAAAATCTCGATCTGACGCGTGTGCAAGGTAGGCGCCATCGGGAGACGGAGCTTGACATCTCTGCCATGCAACACCAACGACACTATTTCCTGAGAATTCAAGCTTGCAAGGCGAAAGATATCCTTCGGTAATGCTGCGATGACCAGACCCGATGACTGGGTTGTCTGCTTGCCAGTGGCTTGCGGCGACAGTGATGCCAGCGGACCGCCCGCCACTGGAGCCGGCTGATTGTTGTTCATCGTCCCCATCAGACGAACCTGTTCCGCAATCACGCGTACTCGCCCGTTGAGGCTACCGATGACATCAAAGGTATCGCTGGGCTTTATCTGTGAAACAGGGAAGGAATGACTCGCCATTGGGAGTGAGAACAACACCCTATCCTCGGGGATATATTGCGAGAGACTCTGACGTTTCACGGGCTTCAGGTCCTGAGACTGAATGACATCCCCCGGTAGACGATTACGTGTCATGACCTTGCCGATCGCCATGCTCATGTCCTGCAGCCCTCCCGCCACATCTTTCATCATCTTGAGCTCCAGCATCTGAGGCGTGATGATCTGCCCCTGCGCGATCAGGTCATTGGCCACCAGCACCTCTTCTGCTCCCACACGCTCGTACTGACGGTACCCCAACAGGCTTGCCATCGAGGTCGACACCAGAAAAACGACCATGGCGACCGTCGTGCTGCCATTGAGACGTATATTCATGTCAACCTCCTTGATGGACGACACGGTTGCTCATCATGGGAAAAAGGTCGGAGAAACTTCGATCTTCCCCGACCTCAAGAGCGGCTATTACGGCGTGAAGGCACTCGCACCGGTAGCATTCTCTGCACCGCTTCCCGCGGTGGTATTGGCCCCAGAATTGGTAGCCGCTTCACTATAATCCGCTGCGATAAAGTCGAAGGTGACGAGATCGCCAGCGTTGGCATCAGTCGCATCAACGAAGCCGGATCCTTCCAGGAAGGCGGTCCCTTCTGCATTGACCAACCCATCAAAAGCGTAGGATTGATCAAGCTGACCGATGGCTTCTGCAACATCTTCCATCTCAGCAGTCAGTGAATCGCGCATGGTTACCAGACCTACTACCATACCGATCACCATGACCGAGAGGATCAGCACCAGCTCGGTGGTCATCACGAAACCTGCCTGGGACTTCTTGGTTGTCTTTTTCATCTGTGAATCTCCAGTGAGGATATCTTCGACAGCTGCACTTTCCCGTTCAATGGATCGTGGCCACAAGCAGCGACTTGTCTGCACCTACTGTCCACGAATTGAAGACTAATCGTTTTTTTGAAATCCAACTGCAAACCAATGTGTCGATAAATGTCACATCAAGGGTGTCCGGAACAAGAAAAGGCAAGGCGAGGCTTTCGTGATGCTGAAGATATGCACGTGATAAGTGGGAAAATGACAATCAAAAAAGCACTGTGCGGGTCGCATCAGTGCCTTTCTTTAGTGAATATGGGCAGCCTTGAAGAGAACCTTTTCAATGTCGTGAGAGACTGACGATACAGTGGCTGAGACGCAGCAACTGCAACACACGAACTGCAACACGACGTCTAGCGACAGAATCGCCAGCCCCGCGTGCCGAGGTGGAAGTGATCACGATGGGCGGCGTTGTAATCCGGGCCCAGCACGGTACCGAAACTCTCACAGGCGGCGTCCTGCACGGCACGCAGGAAGCGGCCCGGGGCATCTTCATCCTCGGGTGCCGTCCAGTCGCGCGGCAAACGAACCTGACGGCCGTCCGCCAGCGTGAAGCCTGTGACATCCAGCGCATCCGCGGTGGCGTGTTCGCTGCGGCGTGCGTTCTCTCGTCCGTAGATGTTGCGGCAGGCGTAGCTGCCCACATGGGACACTTGCGTCACCTCGCTCCCCATGACTTCCTGCGCCGCTGACTTGAGCCCATGGCGCTCGAAGCGCAGCCAGCTCACCGCCAGCGGGCAGCTGGCAATGAAGGACTGGTTGAAGCGAACACCCTGCTCGCCACTCGCGCCTGACGCCGAATGCATGCGTACGCTGTTGATGAGGTCACAGCCGTTGTCGCTGGGGCGGTCCGGCAGGAAGGTCACCCGTTGCGGGGCTTCCCGCTCGAGAAATGCGCGACAGGCGGCCGGGTTCTCGTTCAAGCGTGAGAGCTTCCAGCCGGTCACCATGCCGGGCGGGTCCTCCAATTGCAGTGGCTCCCACGGGAGATAGTGAGCGGGTATCCAGCGCTCCAGCACGATGATGTCGCGCTGGAGCGCAACGCCCAGGCCGATGAGCACCAGGCATATCAACATGAGCCCCATGCCTTTGCGGCGCTGCTTGTGCTGCAAACCGTTCATGTTCGCCTCCTGTACACGTTGCAGGCCCTTACCTGCCCCGGGCTTCGCCTGCCCTGGGCTTCACCTGCCCCAGGGTGACTGACCACCGTGAATGGCATGACGTATCGACCGCCTCATATATGCCATATCAGAAACAGTGAAATGAAGGGCGAGGCGCTGTCAGAGACGCGGCTGTCCACTATGCTGGACGCCATCCAGCAGACCAGCCACATGCCGTTGAGGGGCCACGCCCCGGCTGCTCTCTGCACGCCAATCCGCTATCAGGAGCGCACATGACGACAGCCCCTACCTCACGCCTGGGCACGATCCCGCTCTCGGTGCTGGACCTTGCCCCCATCCGCGATACCGGCAGTGTTGCTGAAACCTTCCACAATAGCGTCAGTCTCGCCCAGCATGTCGAAGCGCTGGGCTTTCATCGCCTGTGGCTGGCCGAGCATCACAACATCGATGGCATCGCCAGTGCCGCCACCTCGGTGCTGATCGGCCATGTGGCGGGCAAGACCTCCCGCCTGCGGGTCGGCTCGGGCGGCATCATGCTGCCCAATCATCCCCCGCTGGTGGTGGCGGAGCAGTTCGGCACCCTGGCCACGCTCTACCCGGACAGGATCGATCTCGGGCTTGGCCGCGCGCCGGGCTCCGATGGCATCACCATGCAGGCGATGCGCCGCGACCCTTCCGCCGGCGTGAATGACTTCCCCCAGCGCCTGGCCGAACTCGAGCAGTATCTGGGCGAAGCCTCACCCGGTCAGCGCGTCAAGGCCATGCCAGGGCAAGGCACTCATGTCCCCCTGTGGCTATTGGGTTCCAGCGACTACAGCGCACGCCTGGCAGCGAAAAAAGGTCTGCCCTTCGCCTTCGCCGGTCAGTTCGCCCCCGGCTACATGCTGGAGGCCATCAAGCTCTATCGCGAGAACTTCACGCCCTCCGAGGTGCTGGATGCGCCCTATGTGATGCTCGGCCTGCCGCTGATCGCCGCCGACAGTGATGAACGCGCCCACTTCCTGGCCAGCACCCAGCAACAGAAATTCCTCAACCTGATCCGCGGCAAGAGCACGCGCGCCCTGCCCCCACGCGAGACACTGGACTGGTCAGCACGCGAGGAAGCCATGGTCGGCCAGAATCTGGCTGCTGCCATCATCGGTGGGCCTGAGCGCATTCGCAGCGAACTCGAGCATCTGCTGGAGGTAACCCAGGCCGACGAATTGATGTTCAACTCGGATTTCTATGAGCATGCCGATCGCCTGAAGAGCTACGAGATACTCGCCGAGGTCGCCGGGCGCCGGGCGCCGGACGCCGGACGCTAGTCAATGACGTGAGCCCCTTCACGCTGACTGGCTTGCCAAGACAAGACGCCGCTCACATCTCCTGTGAGCGGCGTCTGTCGTTCTGAGCCTGCCGTGAAGCCATGCATTGACGTCATGAGCTGAAGGCGATGAGCTTAAAACGATGAACTCAAGGCGATGAGCTCAAGGCGATAAGTTCATGCCTCGAGCCGGCTCAATGATGATCGCGCGGGTTCACGCGACGATTCTTGACGTCCGGCGCACGGCGGATGCGATCTTCCTCGGCCAGGCTGTCAGCCTCGAAGATATCCGCACCGACCGGTGTCTCACCATGACGGCGATACAGCTGACTGAGCATCTGGCGACGATCAGCCCGCAGCTCCTTCACCAGTACCACGATCATGCCGTAGATGATGAAGGTGAACGGCAAGGCCGAGAGTACCGAGGCTGACTGCAAGCCCTTGAGACCGCCCGTCGAGATCAGCGTCAAGCAGATGGCCGCGATCAGCACGCCCCAGGCGATACGCTTGTAGAGTGGCGGGTTGATCGAGCCGCCGTCGGTCATCTGCGCCACGATGTAGGACGCCGAATCGGCGGAGGTCACCAGGAAGATGAAGATCAGCATGATCGCGACCACCGACAGCACGCTGCTGAAGGGCATCAGATCGAACATCTCGAACAAGGCAGACGTGATGTTGGCATCCGTCGCGGCCGCCAGACCGACATCACTGGCCAGCTCCATGTTGATCGCCGCGCCACCGAAGACACCGATCCACAGGCACGCCAGCAGCGGCGGCACGATCAGCACGCCCACCACATACTCCTTGATGGTGCGGCCACGCGAGACACGCGCGACGAAGGTACCGACGAACGGCGACCAGGCGATGACCCATGCCCAATAGAAGACGGTCCAGGAGCTGTTCCAGTCATTGCCGTCATAGGGCGACATGCGCAGGCTCATGCCGATGAAGTTCTGCAGATAATCGCCGATGCCCAGGGTGATCGTCTTGAGAATGTCCAGCGTCGGGCCAGTGAACAGCACATACAGCATCAGCGCGATGCAGATGCTCATGTTGAGGTTGGACAGGCGCTTGATGCCCTTGTCGAGCCCGGACCAGGTCGAGGCCATGTAGGCACAGAACATCACGCCCATGATGATGAACTGCCATTGCCAGCCTTCTTCCACGCCGAAGACGAAGTGCAGCCCCCCGTTCATCTGCAACACGCCCAGGCCCAGCGATGTCGCGACCCCCATCACGGTCGCCACTACCGCAAAGACATCCAGTACCGGGCCATAGCGGCGCACCTTGGGATGCTTGGCCGTCACGGAAGACAGCACCGAGGACACCAGACCCGCCTGTCCCTTGCGGAACTGGAAATAGGCAATGATCAGGCCGACCACCGAGAAGGCAGCCCACTGATGGACGCCCCAGTTGAAGAAGGCATATTGAATGGCATAGCGCGCGGACTCGGGCGTCTCGCCCGGCATATCGGCGAACGGCGGCTTCAGATAGTGCTGCATGGGTTCCGCCATGCCATAGAACACCAGCCCGACGCCAAACCCTGCTGCCAACAGCATGCTGACCCAGGAAAAGAAGGTATAGGAAGGCCGGCTATCCTGCGGGCCGAGCCGGATCTTGCCGTACTTGCTCAACGCGAGACTGATGAGAAAGATCACGAAACCAAACACGGATATCAGATAGAACCAGCCGAACATGCTGGTCACGGCGCCGAGCGCCTGATCTGCCAATTCACCGAAACGGGTGGGGAATCCTGCCCCCAATGCGACCAGCCCCAGAATGATGATGACCGACGCGCTGAATACGCGCTTTCCTCCAGATGTCATAAATCGCTACTCCCTGTGAGCTGTGACAGCGGTGAGGTGGATCGCGCACCAGCGAGAAACGAGTAGCGTATCGCCAACGAATATTCGCAGTGCCTTCTAGACATGAACCTGATTCCCCAGAACTTCAAGGGCAGACGACGTCAGCAGCACAGGAAAATTTGTCACCGCCTGTACAGGTAAGCGTTTGCCCCAACCAGGCCACAGCCTCCGCGTGGGAGGAGAAAGCCGGTTTTGAAAGGTCAGTGCTGGCTTTGAAAGGACAGTGCAGACCTTGGAGGGACAGCGCAGGCCTTGGAAGGACAGTGACGAAGGAGCAGAGAGACGGGAAGTCCCGGGCAAGCTGGCCAGTCACGATGGCGAGATCGCCAGATAACCTCTACATTACTTGTACGATAGTTATAAAACGCGATTCACCGCCGACATGACATCCCACTGAGGGTATTCCCGATGCCTGCACATACCACTGCAACACATCCGCCACGCACCGCTGTGACCCCCACCCACGCGTCGCCTGCTACCCCACTACCCCCAAGCCAGCTCGCCGATCAACCGCTCGCCCACCAGGACGAGACCAGCATGACACTCGAGTCGCTGGCACGCGCACTGCAGCACGGCATGGTGCCTGTGGTCGAGGTCATGTCACTGGATGGCATCTACAAGGTGAGAATCCATCATTGCCACGGCATCTCGGACCTGACGCGCAACGATCACAGCGCGCTCTGGTTCAAGGGCACCGGTGAGATACGCGACTTGATGGGCGCACGCGGCATCAGCCACGGCGTGCTGACCTGGGCGGATCAATGGGGAGATGAAATGATCGGGGTCGAATCGCGCAGCCTCAATCAGGAAGAACTGCTCGCCTGGGGCACGCGTATCTGTTTCAAGTGAGGAATAGCCTCACGATGCCAGGGAAGATACCAGAGCCTGCGACTTCACGGACACAGGCACCTTGGCGAGAGACCACCAGGCTGAAGGCCTTCAAATGATGGGGGAGGTGGATGACAAGCCAAAAGAGCCTGCAGCCAATGGCCACAGGCTCTTGTTCTTTTACCCTATTCGGTACTCACTCTATCCAGAGTTCACTCTAGCCAGAATTTTAACCAGCCAAGTTTCACGCTGAAGCAGAGCTCACGCTGACACGAGCCTCAGCCTCTTTGGTGTCAGCCAGCAGGGACAGAAGGTAGTCCTTGCGCTTCAGAAATACGGGACGCTGTTGGTAATCTCTTTTATAGGTCTGCTTGGAGACCAGCGCCTCCTGGAATGCTTCAAACTCCTCTCCATTCCCTACGTAGCGATTCTCGAGCGACATGAAGCGCTCTATATCCGCCGAGGTCAGGTATTCCCGCAAGCTGTCATTGAGGTAATAGCTGAACGAAAAATACGGCATGAAGCCAAAGCGCTCGGCACGGCGGACAAAATCCGCATAGAGCAGCTCAGGATGCTGACGCCCGACCCCCAGCTTCGCGTGATTCTTGGCACGATTGGAAATGAAGATCGCACTGCGCCGGGGCAAGAAAAGATGTTCCAGAAACAGGCCCAATGTATGGGTCACGATTTCCCGCCCTTGCACCGCCGCAATGAACCAGACCTCCATCGGCCTGGCGGGCGCCTTGCTTTGACGAAAGGTGAAAAAGCCCAGTTCACTCATTGCCACAGGCAACCACTCCGACAATGGCGTCAGGCAGAACGTCGTGCTGTCAGCCCAGACTCCCCCATAACGACTCAATAGATACAGCCGCAATACGTCCGCCTTGATGGCAGGGTTCAACCTGACGGTCGACAGCTCGAAGGCAGCAAGGAAATCAAAGCCAAGTAACTGCTGGATATTGTCATCACTGAGCAGTCGCACTTCGTAGTCTGGATTCAGCGCCTGCCAAGACCTGACGCTCAGACGTACGACTTCCGGTGCTGATTCCAGCGGAGCATCCCAGTACATCCAGATTATCTTGGGCTGGGCTTGTGACTGAGTCGCCGCCCCCGGGTCGGGCCCCAATGACGCCGCACGCTGCAATTCTGCGAGTGAATCCCGTGCTACCTGGTAACGTGGACTCTGTGGCGACAGCTGCGCGATTCCATAATGCGCATTGTAGCGATGGCTGAACCACGCAACATGCTTACGCAGCCAATAGCCCTTGTTCTCGAAAGTATCGCTTCGAATGAATGCATTGATCATCAGGCAACCCAGGTATTAGTTACCCATGACAGCGCATAGGTAACGATAAATAACGCGAATCGCGTAAAAATACCGATAGTTTGCAAAATTGTCTAACAGAAGGGAAAACTTGAGGAAATGTGCAAGGCCGGATGAGTCGAGGACAAGTCCTGGCCTTGTGACAAGGCTTGTGACAAGGCTTGTGACAGGGCTTGCAACAGAGAATGAAGACTTGTCATCGATGAAGCTGTTCACCGATGACAAGAATCAGGAAACCACGTAAGCAGCATTCGTCTTTCAAGACATGCCAGCTGAGCGGTCAGCGCACATATCAGTGCAACACCTCACTGGCTGACGGCTTCTTCATTGGCCACGAAACCGGCATCAGCGCACAGGCGGCTGAATTCATCCCAGTGTTGCATGACCTGCCAGGCGCCTGTGGTCCGCAGCACCTCGGCGTGGCCCGGCGGGATGTGGCTGGCGCCCAGATGGCCGACGACCTTGAGACCCGCGGCCACGGCTGCCTGCATTCCCGTGCGGCTGTCTTCCACCACCAGACATTCCTCGGCGGAGCGTCCCAGCGTCTTGAGGGCGAGCAGATAGAGGTCCGGCGCCGGCTTGGGATTCATGACCTCATCGGAGGTGAAGATCGGCAGCTGCTCGTCGCCATTGGCCGCGGCAATCTCATCGAGAATGCCACGCAGCCCCGAACTCTCGAGATTGATCTTCATGCGCTGCTCAGAGCTGTTGGACACGATCGCCAACGGCAGACGCTGATCGCGAATCCACTCCAGCGTCTCGCGCACCCCGGGCATGGCCTTGAGCGAGTCGGCCAGGCGGGCATCGACGAGATGACGTACCTGGTCGAGCGCATCCACGGGCAGCGTGTGCTGACTGCGGGCTTCCAGGTCCAGCAGGATATCGCGCGTCATCATGCCCAGACAGCGGTCCAGCTCATGCTCGATCTGCTCTGCACTCCCCAGGTCTGGCAGCCAGACGGGAAGTTTTTCCTTGAGCACGCCATCAGCGATGATCTCGCTATCCACCAATACACCGTCACAATCAAAGATAAGTTGCTTCATGCGAGCTCCAATTCGAGAAAAGATGGCCGAAACACGTGATGAACAAGACACCTTGTCGCGCAAGGCATTGAGCGGCCACAAGAAGTGATATCCCTCATTGATGAGGGCAGAAACCTGAAAAGCAATCCCGACATTCTGCAGCAGACCTGGGCGAGGATTTTCCGAGGCAAGTCTGTCGGTAGGTGACTTGACGCGCTCAAGGGTAATGCACTGCAATGGCAACGTCATGACAGGAATTCTTGCCTTATCAAGACACCCATGCAGGAGGAAGTATGCGACATCGCCATTCCCGCACATGTTCACATCCCTCACACTCATCCGGCTTCGGCACGGGCCTTCTGGCCGGCGCCGCCGCGGCGACTGCCTTCTTTCTGGGCCGGCGCCTCAACAGTGCTCGCAAGGTCAGTAGCGGCCATCCGCTGAAGCATCAGGTGCTCGATGCGGCCTCGCAGGTCATGCAGCGCAAGTATCCGATGGAAGCGATGAGTACCTATCTCAACGGCTTCCACCATTACGCCGATGACATGGGGCGTCAGGTGGAGGCCAGCCACTTCTGCATCCACCTGGAACATGATCTGCACCAATGCGTGATCTTCGATTCCAATCGCAGTGATGCCCGCTTGATCGGGATCGAATACATCATCAGCGCCGAGCGCTACGAGCAACTGCCCGAGGAAGAGAAGCCGCTCTGGCACAGCCATCACTATGAAGTGAAGTCCGGCATCCTGGTGGCCCCGGGAATTCCGGAACTGGCGGAGCGCAGCTACTTCGAGGACCTCGTCACGACCTACGGCAAGACCTTCCACACCTGGCAGATCGACCGCGACGACTTCCCCTACGGTATCCCGCAGCTGATGATGGCCTTCACCCGTGACGGTCAGATCGACGAGGAGCTGATGAAGCGCCGTGATGAGCGCCTGGGCATCAGCACCGAGGAGCGCCGCCGGAGACGCGCCGAGATTCCGCTGCCCGATGTCAGCCCCAAGGCCAACGGTGGCCCGACCCCGCCCGACAGCGAGTCCCACCAGCCGCCGCATGAGAGCCTGAACGACAGCCGCTGAGGCCAGCGGCACATCAGCGACACAAGCCACGACACGCGCCCACGACATGCATCTACGACAAGGCGCCTGGCAATCAATTGCCAGGCGCCTTGTCGTTTCAGCTATCGCGTCAGGAAGCCGCAATGGGCATCCCGCAGGGCTCAGCTCTGATTGTCGTGTCGCGGCTTGTCTTCACGTGGTGTCGAGGCCATCTTCTCGAGCTCCTCCTCACTCATGGAGTCATACATCGAGCGGGCGGCCCCATCCAGTTCGCTGACCTTCTGCTCGCCACGACGTGCTGACAGTGCTGCCCCGGCTGCCATCTGCTGTGCCTTGGACTTGGCTGGCATGATTGTCCTCCCTCTGGGCAAATATCGTGAACCATGGTCGGCTGCCATGAGCTCGACCATGCCGCTTGCTGTCACTCTCCATAGGCCATGCGGCCCTCCTTCGCCCTTTTCAAGCCTCGCGATGCCTTGAGTTTCCCCTCTCTGACCCAAGGCCATGCAGGAGAGACAGATGACTGTCCTCAACAAGAATATCGCCATCCAGCAGCAGGAGAGCCGCCATGCGTGACGTCGAATTTCCTCAACATCTTTCACCCCATACTGCCAAGGATGACCTGACGGCGCTGGACGCCGAGCAACTGGCACGCGGGTATCAATCCGGTGAGTTCGACCCGCTACAGGTGACCCGAGCGGTGCTCGATCGTATCGAGCGACTCAACCCGCTCGTCAATGCCTATGTGCATGTCGCGCATGACACGGCGCTGAAGGAGGCGCGTGAATCCACTCAGCGCTGGCAGGCCGGCAAGCCATTGAGTTCGCTCGATGGCATTCCGACCTCACTGAAAGGCCTGACCGATGTTGCCGGCATGCCGGCGAGAGCAGGCTCCCTGATCACACCGGCCACGCCATGCCAGCAGGATGCGCCGCCGGTCAGGCGCTTGCGTGAGGCAGGCGCGATTCTACTGGGCAAGACCAACACCCCCGAGTTCGGCTGGAAGGCCGTCACCGACAACCTCGTGCATGGCACCACCAGCAATGCCTGGAATACCGAACTGACGCCCGGCGGCTCTTCCGGTGGCGCAGCTACCGCCGCCGCCCTCAATCTGGGCGTGCTGCATCAGGGCGGTGACTCCGGCGGGTCGATCCGTATCCCTGCCGCCTTCAGTGGCATCTTCGGCTTCAAGCCCACCTTCGGCTGGACACCGCAGTGGCCACCCTCCAAGGCTGCCTTTCTGTCCAGCATCGGGCCCATGACCCGCAGCCCCCGTGACGCCGCCGCCATGCTCAATGTCATCGGCCGTCACGATGCCCAGGACCCTTACGCCAACCGCGGCCAACCCGAGGATTGGGGCGCGGATATCGGCAAGTCGCTGGCAGGACTGCGCATCGCCTACTCGCCATGTTTCGGGTGTGTCGAGGTCGACCCCGAGATCGCAAGCCTGGTGGAGCGCGCCGCACAGCGTCTGACGAACCTTGGCGCGGACATCGTGACAGTCGATCCCCCGGTCGCGACAAGCCTCGAGACGTTTCGCAAGATCTGGTTCACCGCCTCGCTGGGACTCTGGGATGACTGCGATGCCCAGCAGCGTGAACAGCTCGACCCCGGGCTGGTCGAGAATGCCATGTGTGCACGCGAATGGTCGTCGCTGGATCTCTTCAAGGCACTCGAGGAGCGCTACCGGATCACTCAGGCGCTGGAGCAATTCAATCAGGACTTCCACCTGTTGCTGACACCCAGCGTCGCCGTCACCCCCTTCGCACTGAATCACCAGGTACCCCCGGATAGCCAGATGCATGACTGGGAGGAATGGGCGCCGTTCTCCTATCCCTTCAACCTGAGCGGCCAACCTGCGGCATCAGTGCCCTGTGGCTTCACGTCTCAGGGGCTGCCCGTCGGCTTTCAGCTGGCAGGCGGCAAGCACGATGACGTGCGACTGCTGCGGGCCGCCGCCGCCTATATGGATGCCTACCCTACCGCGCATCCCGCCGCGCCCTACCGTCCGAGATGAGGCCGCGCGGCCGCACTGTCTGACCGGCGGCCTTCACATGCGACAACGCCCGCCACTGCCCCTTCATCAGGGCGGTGGCGGGCGTTGGCCGTGATGCCTGTCGTCCAGGCAAGAGGCTATTTCACAGGGCTATTTCAATACGCCCTGCAAAAGGCGATTCACATTAACGCGGCCCCGTGAGCCGCCCCGGTTACTTGAGCGAATCCTGATTGCCGATACGCGCCATCATCTCGGTGAACATCTGGATGTCGAGCATCAGGTTATCGACCCGCTTGAACTCCTCGGAGGTATGCCCGGTATAGGTCTCGCCCGGCATGGACGGGCCGAAGTTGATCGCATTGGGCAACAGCTTGGCGGTCGTGCTGCCCGCGGAGGAGCGCGGCTCAGCCTCCATGCCGGTGGTATCCCCGAAGATATTGAGCAGAGTCTGCAGCCAGGCACCGCTGGGATCACGCAGCATCCAGTCGCGAATCTCGACGTTCAGCGTCATGTCCATGCCCTGCTCGATGGCATAGGCGCTCAGCTTGTCCTGAATCGTCTGGCTCAATTCCTCAGGTGATTTCTCTCCGGCGGGTGCACGCACATTGACCGCGACCCGCAGCGCATCGTCCTCCTTGGCGAAGAAGGTCGGCGTCACCTTGAGCGGCCCCATGAAATCATGGGAATACGCGATGCCCAGCTGCTTGCCGTGATAGTCCAGCCCGTAGTTGTCGTTCAGGTAATGGATGGCATCTTCATAGGCATTGTCATGGAAATCGATGCCGGAGGTGGCGAGCAGGCCCGCCAGCCGTGTGACAGGATTGATGCCGTTGGCCGGCGCCGAGGAGTGGGCCGACTTGCCGGTCACCGTCACGCTGACCTCTTCGCCTTCCACCTCACTGGCGACGCTGAAGTCCTGGCCATGCTCCTTGACGTAGCGGCTGCCGAGCGTCTCAAGCTTGTGGCTGAGCGCCTTGGCGCCCGCTGCGTCAGCCGCGTGCAGCGTGGCGGTAGAGCGCTCCGGAATCTGGTTGGTCGCCAGGCCACCCTGGAAGTCGGTGATCGTCGGCAGAGCGTCGACTGCCTGATCAGATGACGCCTCGCCCGCCTTGGGCGTCAAGGGGAAGCGCGCATCGATGGTGCCGAAACCATTCTCGGCCGTGATCGCCGGATAACCGCTATCGAGCACGATGTTGTATTCCGGCAGGTCATTTCTGGCCTTGTAGTACTCGAAGCCATCACCGCCGGTCTCTTCCGTGGTCTCGATCATCAGGCGAATGGTGCGCTTGAGCGGCACCTCATTCTCCTTGAGCGACTTCATGGCATACAGCGCCGCGGCAATCGAGGCCTTGTCATCTTCGGTGCCGCGCCCGTAGAGCTTGCCGTCGATCTCGGTCATCGCGAACGGGTCGAGATGGGTGCCGTCGTCGAGTGTCCAGCCCTCCTCGCCTGCCGGCACCACATCGCCGTGGGTCAGAATGCCGAACACGTCATCGCCAGTTCCCTCAAGCTCAACCTCGAAGACACGGTTGTCGACGTTACGGAATGTCAGGCCGAACGCCTCGGCGCGCGCCTTGATCAACTCACCGAAGCGCGCGATTTCCGGGTTCTCGAATTGCGGCTTCTCCCCCACCTTGGCGGTCGGGATCGCGACCATTTCCTTGAGCAGCGCCTGGACGTCATCGCCGTACTGCAGACGGTTGTAGACCCCCAGCAGACGATAGATGTTGACGAAGGCATCGCCTTCAAGCGTCTCACCGGCCTGATACTGCTCGATGGCAGCCCTGACGGCCGTATCCTGGGAATTGCGTTCGGCAACCTGGGTCAAAAAGCCATTGAAGTCCGGCGCCAGCTCCTGCCGGCCCTGTTCGATCAAGCTGACCAGCTGGGCACGCTTGAGCGTATGTTCGCCCTGCGGTGCGCGCTTGCCCGTATCATCGGCTGCCATCGGCTCGTCTGCACTGACAGGCAGCGCGCTGCCGAGCCCGAGTGCCATACCCAACGCGAGGGCCGTCTGACGAGAAGTAGCGTGAGTGGCTGTGCGGGTACTCATGGGCATATACATCCTTGTGTGAGGCAAGACGCCACGTCGTCAATGGCCGCAGAGACAATGGATGAGGAGAAGACCCTCACCGCCACCCGGCGGCAGCTGACCACGCGACATCAAGACGGTTTCATCGGCCTTGCCGTGAAACATGAATGTCTTATACACAACCATCTTATGTACTAGGCCGCGCCACGCCAACCCTGGCGAGAGGTGCCTGCCACTCTGCTCTCCATTGTGGCCTTGGCCCCCTCGCCTCAGATAAGCGACTCAGTTCCAGCGCTTGAGCAGAATCTCGATGAACAGTTCCGCGATCGGCGACAACGACTCACCGCGCCGCCGCAGCAGGCCAATGGTGCGGTCAATGCGCGGCTCGGGCAGTTCACGCTGACACAGCACCTCGTGTTCCGGCCCCGGCATGGCCATCGACGGCAGGATGGCGACGCCCAGCCCGCTCTCGACCAGACCCAGTGACGTCGAAAGGTGCTGTACCTCGTAGAAGCCATCCAGATGCAGGCCGGCAGACAGCAGGGTGTTGTCGAGCAGAATGCGGTTGCCGCTGTCACGCGAGACCGTGATCAGGCGCACATCGTCCAGGTCGCTCCATTCCACGCGCTGTTTCTGTGCAAGAGGATGGTCTCGACGCAGGGCCAGCACGAAGGGATCACGATAGATGGAGGTGAAATCCACCGCCGGATGGTGGGCACTGACCATATTGATACCAAAGTCTGCCTCCCCCGAAACCACCCTTTCGACCCCTTCATTGGCACTGACATCCAAGATGCGAATCCGGATACCGGGATAGGCAGTATTGAATTCGCGCACCACGCTGGGCAGGAAGTAGAAGGCTGCCGTGGGCAGGCAGGCGATGGTCAGCACCCCCTTGCGGTGGGTGGCAAGCTCGCGAACGCCGACCAGAGACGACTCATAATCTTCGAGCAACTTGCGGGCTTTGGGCAGGAAATCACGCCCAACGGGCGTCAAACGACTTCTTCGCGTGGTGCGCTCGAGCACCTTGGCGCCCAGAATTTCCTCCAGTTTCTGGATGCGGCGCGACAACGCCGGCTGCGAAATATGCAGCCGTTCTGCCGCCTCATTGAAGGAATGATTCTCGGCGACCTCGACGAACGCCGACAGATCCAGAAACTCCAATCTATGCATGCAACTACCTTATTGTTTCAGTTTTCGGATTAATGCGCACAATGATTACAGTATAGGTTTTATTTGCATTTGATGCATAGATCATCGGCTGTGATGCTTCACGAAGGCGCAAACAGACAGGAGCGCGTTCCAACATGATGCATTCACTTCCTTGCATGATCCTACGTGGCGGTACCTCTCGGGGCCCCTTCCTGCGTCTGGATCACCTCCCCGCCGATGACGAAGGCCGACGCGAAGTTCTGCGTCAGGTCATGGGCTCCGGCCACGTACTGCAGATCGATGGCCTGGGCGGCGGCAATTCGTTGACCAGCAAGGTCGCCCTCGTCGGGCCGCCCAGTCATCCTGAAGCTGATGTCGATTACCTGTTCGCTCAGGTCGACGTAGAAGGCGACAAGGTCGACTTCTCGCCCAACTGCGGCAACATGCTGGCCGCCGTCGGCCCCTACGCCATCGAGACCGGCATGATTGCGCCGCAGGGCGACCTTACGCGTCTGCGGATTCACAACCTCAACACCCGCACGCTGATCGACAGCCAGGTGCCGACGCCCGGCGGCGCGGTGGCCTACCAGGGTGACACGCGCATCAGTGGCGTGCCCGGCGCCGGCAGTGCCATCAAGCTGGGCTTCCTCGGCGCGGTGGGCGCCAAGACCGGCAAGATGCTGCCCAGCGGCCAGGTCATCGACGTGATTGATGGCGTCGAGGTGACCTGCCTCGACTCCGCCACACCGGTGGTGCTGATCGAAGCGGCAAGTCTGGGCTGGGTGGGCAACGAAGCGCCGGCCGAGATGGATGCCAACCGCGAGGCGATGGCACGTCTCGAGCAGATTCGCCTCAAGGCGGGGGAATTGATGGGCATGGGCGACGTCAGCGGCTCGGTGCTGCCCAAGCCGGTGATTCTGTCCGCCCCGCGCACCCAGGACGGCACTCTATGTGCCCGCTACTTCGTGCCGCATCGCTGCCATGGCGCCCTGGCCGTCACGGGTGCCATCACGCTGGCCGTTGCGACCAGCATCCCGGGTACCCTGGCCAATCGTGTGGCACTCACGGCCGGCACTCTGGCACCGGATAGCCTGGCGGCAAACGTTCATCTGGAACATCCCGCCGGATTTCTGGATGTCGAGGTCGAGCATGCCAATGCCGACCCGATGACCCCCAGCCGCGTGTCTCTGCTGCGCACGGCACGCAAGATCATGAGTGGCGAGGTGTTCTTGAACCTCCCCGACTCGGTGGAGATGCCTGGGCGTGCATGACACGCCAGACGACCGCGCTGGCAAGCGCCAGAGGCGAAGAGTTCGTCGACAGGCAACGAGCAGGTACTGCAGTATATTGATTTTCAATGAATTTTCGCTAAACGAAATAGCCTGACTGCGCCGCCATGCAGATAGCGCATCACTGATCGACAACGCATTCCAACAATAATCAGGAGTCAGACCATGTCCATCATCGTGTCTACCCCCAAGCGCCAGACCCTCAAGCGTCATGCCCGCACCACCGCATTGGCCTTCATGCTGCCCGTCATGGGCCTGATGCCACTGTCCTCAGCCGTTCACGCCGCGGCGGAAGTCCCCGATACCCTGACCTGGACCGTCCCGTTCGGTGTCGGGGGCGGCACGGACGTCTGGGCACGCTTCATGTCCAACTGGGTGACCAAGGACCTGCCGGGCAACCCGGCTGTCGTCATCGACAACGTCCCGGGCGGTGGTTCCATCACCGGCGTCAACCTGTTCAGCAAGCGTGCCGGCGATGACGGCGACGAGATGGTCGTCACCTCGGCCTCTACCCAGTATCCGGCCATGCTGCGCGACCGTCGCGTGCGCTATGACTATGCCGACTGGGAGCCGATCTTCGCTGCACCGACAGGGGGTGTCGTCTACGCCTCAAGCTCGCTGGGCAAGGACAGTGCCAGTGCGCTCGAGGCCCTCGCCTCCCAGGAAGTGAAGTTCGCCGGCCAGAACCCGACCGGGCTCGAAATGCCGGTACTGATGGCCTTCGATCTGCTCGACTTCCAGGTCGACCCGGTCTTCGGCATGAAGAGCCGTGGTGAAGGCCGCCTGGCCTTCGAACGTGGCGAAGTCGCCCTCGACTTCCAGACCACCTCCGCCTACAAGAGCAACGTCACGCCGCTGGTCGACGCCGGCCAGGCCGTACCGCTGTTCAGCCTTGGCGTGATGGATGACGAAGGCCATATCGAGCGCGATCCGTCCTTCCCGGACCTGCCGACCTTCTCCGAACTGTATCTGGCCCAGGAAGGCCATTCACGTGACGACGAGGCCTACCAGATCTTCCACAAGTTCTTCGCCTCCGGTTACGCCATGCAGAAGATGCTGCTGGTGCCGAAGGACGTGGACCCGGAACTGCTGGAGCTTTACCGCCAGGCCGCACGTGATCTGGCCAAGGACCCCGAGTTCCTCAAGGAGGCCGCCGAGAAGGTCGGGCCCTATGGCCTGATGGTCGGCAAGGCCGCCGCGACCCAGCTTCAGGAAGCCATGCAGCTGAGCGAAGCCGAGCACGAATGGGTCAAGAACTGGCTGATGGAACGCCACAATATCCGCCTGCAATCTCGTTGAGGCGCGCAATCACACCCGTAACGGTCTGAACCCCCGGGTGTGATGGGGACCCACTCACGGGGCTGCCGACCAGCAGCCCCGTGAGCCTTTCACTCCCTGCCTCACCATGCTCTCCCCGGCACCGCCTCTGAGTGTTAGAGAAGCATCTAGAGAAGAACAAGAGGTTGAGTAACGCCATGATCGACACTCTCCTGTCCAGCATTGGACACGTCTTCACGCTGACGCATCTGCTGTTCATGATGATCGGCATCTTCGTCGGCCTGCTGGTCGGTATCATTCCCGGCCTGGGCGGCATCGCCGGCATAGCCCTGCTGCTGCCCTTCCTCTATGGTCTGGACCCGGGTTACGCCCTGGGCATGCTGATGGGCATGGTCGCGGTCATTCCTACCGGCGATACCTTCGCCTCTGTCCTGATGGGCATTCCCGGTTCCAGCGCGTCGCAAGCCACGGTGCTGGATGGCTTCCCGCTGGCCAAGAAGGGCCAGGCAGCCCGCGCGCTGACCAGTGCCTTCCTGTCTTCCCTGTGTGGTGGCGTGATCGGTGCCATCATCCTGACCGGCTTCATCCTCGTCGCACGTCCCCTCGTACTGGCCTTCTCGTCAGCCGAATTGTTCGTGTTGACCTTGCTGGGCCTGACGATGGTGGCGGTGCTGTCCGGCAAGAACCTGTTCAAGGGCACCGCAGCCTGCGGCCTCGGCCTGCTGGTCGGTGCCATCGGCGCCGCACCGGCGACCGGCGAGTACCGCATGAACCTGGATATCGACTACCTGTACGACGGCGTGCCGCTGATCGTGCTGGGTCTGGGCATCTTCGCCCTGCCGGAAATCGTCGAGCTGCTGCTGGGACGTGGCAGTATCGCCAAGAACGGCAACACCGATCTGGGCAAGGGCTGGTCTGCCGGCATCAAGGATGTGGTCAAGAACAAGTGGCTGGTCGCGCGCTGTGCCGGTATCGGCAGCCTGATCGGGACCATTCCGGGTCTGGCGGGTTCCGTGGTCGACTGGATCACCTACGGCTTCGCGGTCAAGACCGCCAAGGACCCGAGCCAGTTCGGCAAGGGCGACATCCGCGGCGTCATCGCGCCGGAATCCGCCAACAATGCCTGCGCCTGCGGTGCCATGGTGCCGACACTGCTGTTCGGGGTGCCAGGCTCCGGCACGGCGGCGGTCTTCCTGGGCGGGCTGTTGCTGCTGGGTCTGGAACCCGGCGTGTCGATGATCACCACCAATCTGGACATGACCTACACCATCATCTGGTCACTGGCGCTGGCCAATATCTTGGGCGCGGGCCTGTGTCTGATGCTGGCGCGTCCGGTCGCGCAGCTGACGCGTGTACCCTTCGCCATTCTGGCCCCTGCCATCACCGTGCTGATCCTGTTCGCTGCCTACCAGGCCAGCCGCTCGCTGGGTGACTGGGCCGCGCTGGGCATGATCGGCATGATCGGTGTGCTGTTCAAGAGTGCTGGCTGGTCGCGTCCGGCCTTCCTGATCGGCTTCGTGCTGGCACCGGGTGCCGAGAACTACTTCTACCAGAGCATACAGTTCCACGGCGCCGAAGCCTTCCTGCGTCCGGGCGTGCTGATCATCCTCGGCCTGATCCTGCTGGCCTTCTTCCTGCCGGTGATCCGCAAGGCGATCATGCGTCGCCGCCAGACCCATGAAGTGGTCGAGACTGCGCCGTCGCCGGAAGAGGATGTGCTGGAATCGCGTGGCTTCGGTGGCGTCGACTTCCTGCTGCTGTTGATGATGGGCGCAGCCGCCCTGTGGGCGCTCTATGACGTCAGGGACCTGATGCCGCTGGGCAAGGCCTTCCCGACGCTGGCCGCCTTCATCACGCTGCTCTCGGTGATCGCCGTGGTCTTCAACGGCTGGCGTCGCGGCATGATTCGCGTCAAGCAACCGGCCTTCAAGGCAGTGGGTGTGGTACTCGGCTTCTTCGTGCTGATCGGCGTCAGTGCGCTGCTGGGCTTCGTCTCCACCGCCGTGCTGTTCTGCCTGGGCTTCCAGCTCACCATCGCGCGCAAGTCGCCGCTCTTCGCAGGGCTCTTCGCGCTGGGCGTGGCAGTCTTCCTGCTCGGCATGCAGGCGGCGATGAACCTGCACTACCCGACGGGTCTGCTGGATGACGTGGTGCTACCGATGATTCCCTTCCTGTAAGGCCAGCTGGCATCACCAGCACTCGACTCTCGAGTACGCCATACGCAAGCGGGCACCCATTGGGTGCCCGCTTGCGTATTGTGACAACCCCAAGCCCATTGTCAGGTGCTCGCCGCCATCACGACTCACTCGACGCGATGAAACCTGGCTCGTGCCGCCTGTGGCGACACCCCGAAATGACGCCGGTAGGCAGTGGCGAAGTTACAGGCGTGGGCATACCCCACCAGATGCGCCACCTGCTGAATGCTTACCCCTCGCCGCAGGGCCTGCTCGGCACACCGCATGCGACATTCACGCTGATAACTGCCCAGTGACTGCCCGAAGGCCTGGCGAAACTTGTGGCGCAAGCCGGAGGGGCTCATGCAGGCCAGCCGCGCCAGCTCCTCCAGCGAGTGTGCGCCATGCGGCACGGTGGCAAGACGCTGGCGTACCGCCTCCAGATGTCGACAGGCGCCGTGGGGTCGCGATGGGGGCGCCAATGGCGATGCAGGGGGTGCAGGAGCTGCGGAGAACGCCGACACCTCCTGTGCCTCACCAGCGCGGCGCTTGAGTGCCGCCCCCAGCAACTGCAGCGCGATCCCCTGCCACTCCAGCATCTCCCCCTCGCAGGCGGGGGTCGCTAGCGTCTCGCACTCTCGTTGTGGGCCCTCACCATCAGGGGCTCTGACACGCTCATCCAGTTGCTGATGAAGCCAGCGCCCCGGCGTCCAGCTCAGCGGGCTGGAATGACGCGCGCACGGCAATGCATCCCAGTTCGCCAGACCCCGCCGTACCTGCAGGGACTGGCTGGCCTCGCCCTCCAGATGCAAGCTGATACAGCGCAGGCGGCCTTGAGGGTGATAGCTCTTAAGCGTCGGCGGCGCAGACTGCGTTCTCGCCGGGCGAAAGATCCCCCCTTGCCCCGCGGACAAGTCGATCCCCGCGCCGTCCACACCTGATAGCGTCAGTCGCCCTTCCAGCACCAGGCAGAGATAGAGACCCTCGTGAAACTGATGCTGGCCGTGATAGGCGCGTGACACCTCTAGATCACACAGCGTCAGATGCGCATCCCGCCAGGGGTGCAGGTTCTGCACCTGCCCCTCGCAATGCGGATATTTCGCTGCTCGCCAGCCTCGCCGCTCGCTGAGCGATGAAGGGCGCTGTTGAGGTGAGGCCATGACGCGGCGAGTGGCCCGACTGTCGGCTATGTCTCCAAGCGGCTGTGACATGACGCTGCAAATCCCTGCAAGGTGAATCCTGGTGAAGGCCTGCCGCCTGCTGCGGGTCGCACTGACGGCTGAAGGGACGCACGGTGCCACTCAGCGGCCATGCCAGGCCGTGGCTTGCGAATACGGCTGGCGACCACAAAATACAACGATTAACGAAAGCAAAACAATCTCATTATCATATAAGTATTGCATCTTGTCTCATGTAAAGCCCTTTTCCCTCTTGCAGCCCTCTTGCATCCCTCGAGTCAACGGCACTTTGCGTCACAGGCTGGCAAGCTTGGCCAGCAGGCTGAAAACTCTGCGAGAATTCACGGGTTTGACAGTGCTGCGCCTTATGTCACTAATGGATGCCTTTCCCCCAAGGAGCACGCCTCATGTTTCTGTTGATCCTGTTTGCTGCCATCGCGATTGGCATCTCATTCATCTGCTCCGTGCTCGAGGCGGCGCTGCTGTCGCTCTCCCCCAGCTATGTGGCAAGCCTGAGAGACCAGCACCCCAAGCGCCACGCCGCACTGGCCAAGCTCAAGGACAATATCGACAAGCCGCTGGCCGCCATCCTGACGCTCAACACCATCGCGCATACCGTCGGTGCCACGGGGGTGGGCGCGCAGGTATCGGTCGTCTTCGGGGAAGCCTGGGTCGGCGTGGCCTCGGCGGTGATGACGCTGCTGATCCTGGTGGCCTCGGAAATCATCCCCAAGACCATCGGTGCCACCTACTGGCGTCAGCTGTCGCCGATGCTGCCCGGCGTGCTCAATGCCATGGTCATCGCGCTCAAGCCACTGATCTGGCTGTCGGAGTTGATCACCTCGCGCATCGGCAAGGATGCTCATGACATCGATGTGCGTGGCGAGATCAAGGCACTGGCCCAGATGGGTCTCGACAAGAAAGCCCTGGAAAATGATGAACAGCGCGTCATCACCAACATCCTCAATCTGCATGAGATGAAGGTGCGTGACGTGCTGACGCCGCGCCCTGTCTGCCAGACGGTCAGTCCCGAGATGAGCGTGGCCGAGTTCAATGACCAGCTGACGATCTGGCCCTTCAGCCGCTACCCGGTGATGACCGACGATGAGCGAACGCTGGGCATGATCCACCGCGCCGATGCTCATCAGGCAGAGCCCACCACTCCGCTCAAGGACCTGATGCGCCCGATCAGCGAGCTGCACGCCGAAGACAACGTCGAACATGCCTTTGGGCTCATGCAGCGCGAACGCCAGCATCTGTGCGTGGTCTACGACAACCTCGGCAACTGGCTGGGGGTCATCACGCTGGAAGACGTGATGGAGACGATTCTGGGCGAGGACATCATCGACGAGACGGACAACGTGGCCAATCTGCGCCGCTTTGCCCGCCAGCGCTGGACCAAGCGTATCGGTGCCAACACCTCAAGCACCCAGCCTGCCGCTGCAACGGCGGCTGGTGAAGGTGCTGTCTCGGACGATGAAGCTGGCTCTGGTGAAGGTGCTTTACCCGTCTACGAGCACACCGAGAAAGATGCGGGCTCAGCCGATAACTCTGCCAAAGGGCCTGCCAAGAGCGCCGATGACAGCAAGGGCTAGGTTCGTCCCTCCACGCGTGTGACCCGCTCGAAGGCAAAAGTCCCGTGAAAGTCGTTGCCAGATACGACTATCGCGGGACTTTTTTTATTGGCGGCTGTTGATACCGCCTGATAACCCATTGATTCCTCTTGCGAACCCCGACTCTCAATCAATCGAATAATTTCTTTCTTCCAATCTCTCGGTAATCAATCCCCGGACTCGGTGCTAACGTTAATCACACACGACGGGCAGCGAACGAACCGAGATAACATAATGATATAAAAGAAATTTACGACGTTCCGCACTGAGCAGAAAGGCGCCATTCTGTATGTGACCTTCGATTATCCGCCGGTCAATATTCAGGACATTCCCATGCTGGCCGACCTGACCATGCTGTCGCAGAAGCTCGAGCGTGACAGCGACACCAAGGTGGTGGTCTTCCAGTCAGCCCATCCGGAGATCTTTGTCGCCCATGCCGACGTGGACTTCCTGAAGGACATGTCGACTCATGCGGTCCACCAGGGTGAGGTCAAGCTGCTGGACCTGCAGGTGGTTCTCGAGCGCGTAAGCCGCCTGCCCCAGGCGACCATCGCCAAGATTGAAGGTTTTGCCCGCGGCGGTGGTCACGAATTTGCCCTGGCCTGTGACATGCGCTTCGCCGCACGTGGCAAGGCCCGCTTCATGCAGATGGAAGTCGCGATGGGCATTCTGCCCTGCGGGGGTGGTGCCTCACGCATGGCACGTCAGGCAGGCCTTGGCCGAGCGCTGGAAATCATCCTCAGCGCCAAGGACTTCGATGCCGATCAGGCCACCGAATACGGCACCATCAATCGTGCGCTGGACCCACAGGAGATCGGCCCCTTCGTCGACTCGCTGGCCGAGCGAATCTCCTTGTGGCCATCAGCCGCCATCAACGCCTGCAAACAGGCCGTCTACGCCTCCATCGACAAGCCCATCGAAGACGCCTTGAAGGAAGAAGCCTATTGGCTCTATCAGGCCACCAGCCAGACCGCCGCCATCAAGCGCTTCCAGAATGCCTATGACAGCGATGTCGAAAACGACATGACCGCCCAGCGCAACTGGGACCAGATCGTGATCGACGTCCAGTCCATCGTTTGAGAATACGTCCTGCAACGTAAGCAAGGATGCCCTTTAGGGGAGTGGCAACACTCCCTCTTTTTGGATTCTCCCACCCCCTTTCTCTTTTTGGATTCTCCCACCCTATTTCGGAGCCACACCATGCATATCGATGACCACTCCCTGTGCAACGACTTCCCTCAGCAACGTGAACTCATTCTGCGCCTGATCAATGGCAATGAAGAGTTTGCCCGCATCGCGGAAGCCTATACTCGTATCGATATCGAGATTCACGCCCTGGAAGTCGATGAATCGCCGATCGGCGATGACTCCATGCACCAACTCAAGCACCAGCGCAGCCTGCTCAAGGATGGACTGTACGAGCGAATGATGGCGGCTGAGTAAAGCGACGACTGCTCATTACCTGGAAATAGCGGCCGGTTATTATTCATCGGCTTGTGTGACTGACTACCTCTATCAATAGATTGCCTGATCAGCTGGCCTTTGCAGGCCGGCTAACCTTTTTTCGGATATAGAAATGCATACTTCCCCCTTTAATAGGCCTACGACATACATCCAGATAATCCAGTTTCTGAATCATCGCTCCAAGCTTGCTGGCACCATGATCAGACGGCTTCAAGTCGGGCATCTTCTTCTTTAGATAACTTCCTACTGCTGATAAGGAAGTCCAGCCATCTTTCTGCTGCAGTTCATTCACCGCATTCAAGATATGCGACCTCAACTGCCTCTGTGCCTTGGTCGGCTTGACGAGGGCTACCGGCTCAGCGGCCGGCTTGCTGACGGGCATGGCCGGGACGGGCTTCTCAGCCACCTTGCGCAGCCCTTCGCTGTAGATGAACTTGTCACAGGCAGACACGAAGGGCTGAGGCGTCTTGTCTTCACCGAAGCCATACACCAGCATGCCGCTCTCTCTCAAACGAGCCGCCAGGCGCGTAAAGTCGCTGTCCGAAGAGATGAGGCAGAACCCCTCCACGTTCCCCGAATACAGCAAGTCCATGGCATCGATGATCAACGCAGAGTCAGTTGCATTCTTGCCCTGGGTATAGCTGAACTGCTGAACCGGATGAATGGCATGACGCAGAAGATGCTCTTTCCATGGCGCAAGGTTCGGCGTCGTCCAGTCTCCGTAAGCTCGCTTGATGGTGCTGACACCCAGTTTTGAAATCTCTGCCAGCAGCGCTTCGCAGATAGCAGCCTGCGCATTGTCAGCATCAATAAGTACCGCCAATCTATTGCGTCCTATCTGTGACATGTATCGCTCCATGATGTACGTCACTGAAATCCTGTTATCTCTCCTTGGGATAATATGTCATGTAATGACCCTGATGATCACCAGATAAGTCATACCCTTGGCAAACGCCTCCTAGCCGGTTTCAAATCCCTCTATCAAGGCATCCATCAAAACCCTCACTCGCCGAGGAAGAATCTGCGTCTCCGGGCGGACGATGTAGATGCTGGTATCTGCGCCGTCCCCACGTATGTCTTCCAGCAGCGGGAGCAAGCGTCCAGAAGCCAGGTCATCGGCGATCAGGTAGTGCGGCAGACAGGCAATGCCGCGGCTGCCCAGACAGGCGGCGTGCAGGGTTTCCAGGGAATTGGAGAGGAAGCCGCAACGCATGTCGGGCAGTGACTTGAGCCCCCAGGCATTGAAGCCGCCTGGGAGGTTCAGGATCAGGCTGACATGCTCCGCCAGCTCCGGCACTGAGCGCGGCGTGCCGTGGCTTGCCAGATAGTCCGGTGATGCACAGATGACGCGATGATTGGTGGCCAACCGCCTGGCGATCAGGCCGAGCTCGGGCTGTGCGGTGCTGCGTATCGCCAGATCCATCCCTTCATGGACCAGGTCGACCACCGCGTCCGACAGCGTCAGGTCCACGATCACCTCGGGATAGCGCTCCATGAAGCGCAACAGCAGGGGCATCACCTGCAGCTTGCCCAATGCATTGGAACACGAGAGGCGAATGCGCCCCTTGAGCGCGCCGCTGCCTTCGGCAATCTCCTGCTCCACATTGCGCAGGCGCTCCTGCAACTCGCGAGTCTCCAGGGCATAGAGCTGCCCTGCTTCACTCAAACGCATCTGCCGAGTGGAGCGAATCAACAGCTGGGCACCAAGGCGCTGTTCCAGCTGCGCGATGCGCTTGCTGATCGCGGAGTGGGTAATGCCAAGCTGGCGCGCCGCCCCGGTGAAGGTGCCGGCGTCGACGACGGCGTGAAAGATGTCGAGGTCCGTATGCGTTTTCATATGTTCCATTTGCTCACGGATACTGTGCGCGCACAACGGATTATCACCGTCCGCAAGGCATGTCACCCTGTCATCAGTTCCTGAAATGACAGATTCAGTGCCACTGGCCTTATACGAATATGAAATATGGGTTATATGTTGCTGTCAGCTATATATATTAATTTAAACAATCGGTTAACAATATTTTTAGACAACAGTTTTTTCCAACATTTTCTGAAAAATCTCTTTATACATGGCGGTCTCAATGACCAAGTGCAACACGTGACCCATCAGGCACGGTGTTGCCATGAACCGCTGCTATCGCCATCTCTCTGCTGAAGACCGAGCCGCCATCATGATAATGCGAGCGACTCATTCGATCCGGGCCATCGCCACACACCTGGGGCGTGCGCCGAGCACCGTGTCGTGAGAGATGGCTCGCCATACGGTCGACCCTATCAAGGGCTACGATGCCGGCCTGGCGGGCTATCGGGCTCGTCTGACGCGACATCGGCCACGTCAGTGTCCCAAGATGCACCCAGACGGGGAGCTCTTCGAGGTGGTGGTCCACCTACTGCACAAGTACTGGTCACCGCAACAGATAGCCCGCACACTGAAGCGCATGTCTTCCAACGATTCACGTCGGCAGGCCTCGCATGAGGCCATTTACAACGCGCTCTATGTGATGCCCCGCGGCAGTCTCAAGAAAGAGCTCACCGCCTGCCTGCGGCAGGGCAACGGCAAGCGTCGCTCACGCAGTCGTGGCAAGGATCGACGTCAGCAAATTCCCGATCTGGTCAGCAACCACATGCGGCCGCCTGAGATCGAAGACCGCCTGATGCCTGGCCATTGGGAGGGCAACCTCATCATGGGCGCCAACAATTGCTCTGCCGTCACTACGCAGGTGGAGCGCACCATACGGTTGGTGATCCTGGCGAAAATGGATGGCACCACCGCCACGGCGGCGGCCGTCGGATTCAGTGACAAGCGCAATGAGGTGCCGCGATCCCTGCGTCAGTCCATGACCTACGACCAAGGCAGGGAGATGGTGAAGCATGCCGAGATCACTTAGAAGACCGGTACGGCGACCTACTTTGCTGACCCGCATAGCCCTTGGCAGCGAGGTTCCAACGAGAAAACCAATGGGCTGTTGATGCCGTAGCTGCTGAAGGGCACGGACCTCTCGGTCTACAGCCCGGAAGAACTCGACGAGATCGCTGACTCACTGAATACACGGCCGCGCAAGACACTGGACTGGCGAATGCCGCTGGAAGTCCACGCCGAGGTGCTCAAGAAATTGGTCGCTGGCCTGAGCACCCTATAATAGCGTTGCGCTTGGAGCTTGAGACCGCCCTTCGTTTTTCGCGTAAGGCTGCAGATAGGCGGTACGCGATGGTGACAAGACCTCGTTCCTCGCGATGCCATGAGTATCCGTATCCATCCTGTGCCGGTTGTGATCTGGCATGATCAATCAACAGGATAAGCCCCCCTTCCCTCTGTCCTCCATACACAACACCCGGCTATATCTTCTGCCCAAAACAGAGCTGCATCATTAACTAAAAGGAGGAAATAAAATGTCAAAAATGTACTTTACAATTTTTGTTTATTCACTTGGACAATGGGATGGGTGTTGGTGAAGTTCGGTAAGTCGGCCAATATCTCTTCGGCATGCGGACTAAAGGCTTGCTGGAAAGACTCCGCTGATGCGAAAAACAAAGAGCCGATCGCAATATAAAGGGGGGCTTCATTTTTATAGACTACACTCAGCCCAGCATCAACACTTTTACCTTTAAGCGCATCGCCCAGCAGTTTCTCTACCATAGGCAAATGTGTGTTAATGTAGTAATCGAAATCGAAGGTCGCATCCTGGCTGTTTGGGTACAGCACATTGACTTTAATCATGACATAACTCTCCTGCCTAACGCTAAATGATTTAATCTGAAGTTAATAGTTTGATCTGCTAACCCCCCCCCCCTCTGCTGCATAAACCTGGAGGAGGAGTTTGCATCTATTGATAGTCGTCTTCTCTGGAGGGCGTCACCTCTAGATGAAATCTGAACATCAGACTGACAGGTCACCCAAGATGATGTTGTCAGCGTAGCTCTGGTAGGCTTCTTCGAGCTGCCTGGCCATCGGGTCCGGGAAGAGGTGGAAGTCGCCTGCTTCCAAGGCGCTGACAATACCCTCGGCGACAATAGTGGCTTCCGGTGCGTCGCTGAACCCTGCGCTTTGCCCCATGTCGGTTGCGATGGGCCCAGGGTGAACACTCAGCACGCTCACGCCCTTCTCGCCCAGCTTCTCACGCAGGCCTTGGGTGACAGAGTAAGCAGCCGCCTTGGAAGCACTGTAGGTGGTGATATCACCGAATGTTTTGATTGAAGCGATGGAGTTTAGCTGAACCAGTGCCCCTTTATTTGTTTCCAACGTCGCGGCGAAGGCTTGAGAGGTACGCAGCAGACCAAAGACATTCACATTAAATTCATGCTGAAGTGAAGCTTCAGCCTCTTCGCTCAGCGGTGAAGCCAGGTTCATCACACCGGCATTATTAACTAGGATATCAACATCCTTAGTTTCCTTTGCCAGTGCCTTGATTGAAGCGACATCGGTCACATCAACATGCAATGCCACTACTTTTTCGCCATACTGTGCCTGTAGATCTTGAGTAGACTCCGGGTTGCGCACGGCTAGGTAAACTTTCTTGACGCCATGCTTGAAGAATGACTCTACAATTGCTTTGCCAATACCACGGTTGGCACCTGTCACCAAGGCGACTTTGTCTTTTACTGAAAAGCCCATCATCTTTCTCCTGTTGGAATACCTGTTGCGAAGACCTTTGCTACATTGCGTACTGATCGGTACAGAATGGATGCTAAACCAACCGGTACAGAAAGGCAAGCAAAAAAAGCGACTCATCAATAGTGTGCGACAATAATCAGTAAAAACAATAGGTTGCAGATGATGTGTTGAACGGTTTCTGCGAAAAATGGTTGAGCTGAGGAGGGTGCTCAGGAAGGGTTGAGTAGGAAAAAAAGAAAAACTAATTTATGACTTAATTAATTCCGATGCCACGCAAGGCGTTATCAACCACCTGATGCAACTCGGAGGCAGGCACACCTGAACGTGCCATCGAAGCCGTGCCCTTCAGAATCGTGTAAATTGTCAGAGCGTTGGTCTGCGCATGTTTATCTAACCCCAGTGATATTGCTTCTGGGTCCCTGCTGAAAAGATTCGTAAACATCTGTGTTGCCATTTCATCTTCTTTTTTCAACAGCTCCGCGGCATCCTCTGGAATGCCACCAGTGACTATTTCTGATTGACAGAGCACTAGAAAACACCCTTTGGGTTGCTCTGAAGCGCACTGCATGCTCACTACTGAAAGCATGTAGTTTTTTAAACGTTTTTTTAAAGGAACGCCAGCCTCCTGAAGTATCTTAAGATGCGAAAGCATCTCCGTCTCAATATAGTGCTTGGTCGCTTTGACAAACAAAGCGGATTTGTTCCCAAAAGCACTATACATGCTGGTTTTATTGATCCCCATACTTTGCGTCAAATCTGAGAGGGAAGCCCCAGCGTAGCCCTTAAGCCAAAACACCTCCATTGCATTGCGCAGAGCAATATCCTCGTCAAACTCACGCCTACGGCCACTTGCCATTTTTTTTCCATTTAAAGTAAGTAAATCGCCGTATATTTTACCAAGCGGTAAGAAAAAATTCAACCTATTGCGATTCCTCTTGCATTTCTGGAAATAAACAGCCTTTTTCCAATTATTGTGTGAACTGATCTGCCTCCAATCAGAAAACTACGCCCTGCTTCAGTGATGTCCTGTTTTACACCAGAAAACCGCACAGGACGACCTTGCTGAATTGGCCAAGGATATGGCGTGCGAGGTCGAGGCGTTGCGGATCTGATCCGTGCCGGGACGGATGGGTTGACGGTCGGCTAAGGCGTGGCTTCTTCCGGTTCGTTTTCCAATTGGGAAAATCTCAGAAACGCGGTGACGGCTTCTGTTTGGCTTTCCCGCTTCCAGACACAGCTTATACGGCGGCTGAGGCTGTGATCCTCGATGTCCACGATGGCTAAATCATCTGCCACAAGGCTCTCCGGGAATATCCCGACCCCAAGCCCCGCACGCACCAATTCCAGCGCGCGCTGGTCCTGGGCCGTCTGGTAGACCACCTTGGGGCGAATGCTCTGTTCCGACCAGAGCTGCTTTATGATCGTCCGGTATTCACAGTGATTGCGGGCGATGAATGGAAGGTCATTCAGCACCGAGAGCGGCGCAGATCGCTGCCCGGCTAGGCGGTGATCCTTTGACGCGGCGATCACGTATTTTTCCGTATTCAATGGGCGCTCTGCCAGTTGTGCAGGAATGGTCTCGTCTCCGGTCCGCACGAGATATGTCAAATCAAGACGTCCTGCCTGCAACCTTTCGATCAACGCCCCGCTTGGCAGTTCCAACACCTTGAGCCGGATCGTTCCATGGATTCGCCGGAACTGCTCAAGCAGGGCCGCGATCGCTGGCAGATCCAACGTCTCGCAGATCCCTATGGCCAGGGTTTCCTGCTCTGCCGTCTTTTTCAGCGCTGAGCGAACAGCCTCACACTCTCCGACGATTCGCTTGGCGCTGGACATCAGTTGATACCCCTCGGCGGTCAGGGTCACCTGGCGAGCCTGTCGGTTGAATAGCTGCACACAAAGGTCGCCCTCGAGTTTAGCGATGGCCGTTGACAGCGCCGGTTGCGATACATGCGCACGTGCCGCACCTCGGGAAAAGCTGCCCGTTTCGGCCACGGCCAGGAACTGCTCGAGCTGTCGGAAGTTCATTTTTATTCATCCAGTGTATACATTGCATCAAATCTATAAATTTGTTTGATGAAATGCAATCGGATAATAATACCCCAGGTAGGCGGGGACGCATGATCCTGTTCGCGGGCGCCTCTGCCGGCCAGTGCGGCAGAGTTGGCTTGGATCTGAGACCTTTTAAGGAGCCGCGGTGAGAGCCGCGGAAAGATACTGGACATGATGAAGACATTCGATTTCTATTTCGATTTCGCCTCGCCCTACGGGTTTCTAGCCAGCCGCAAGGTCGAGGCACTTGCCCAAGCGATCGGGCGCAGGATCAACTGGCGCCCCTTCCTGATCGGCGCTGTCTACAAGGAGCATGGCGGGGCGCCGCTCAGCCATCCGTTAAAGAACGCCTATATGTTCACGGATGTCTTTCGCCGCGCGCGGCTCGATGGAGTCGAGGATATGCGCAAGCCTGAAAACTTCCCGGCAAGGTCGGTGCCTCCGGCGCGGCTGGCCTATTGGGTCGAGCGCGAAGCGCCTGAGCACATGGCCGAATTTGTCAAAGCCGCCTATAGGGCTTACTGGATCGAGGGCCGCGACACGGCCGATCCGGATGCCGCGCTGGACGCGGCACAATCCATCGGACTGGACCGAAACGCCGCCGCAGCGGGCGCAAGCGAACCCGATATCAAGGATAGGCTTCGCTGCGAGACAGAAGCGGCCATCAAACGGGGGGTGTTCGGCTCTCCCTTCATCATAATCGACGACGAACCTTTCTGGGGTGACGATCGTTTCGGTGACATCGAGAAAGTTCATGGCTGATACACAATTGCTAACTACTCAGCCCAGGCTTCATTACGCCTGGGTCGTGGCCCTTGTCGGCGGCATTGCCGTCTTCTGCGGACTCGGCCTTGGGCGTTTCGCCTTCGGAATGATGTTGCCCTCGATGTCCGCCTCGCTCGAGCTGAGCTACGGCCAAGGCGGAATGCTCGGCTTCGGAAACATGGTGGGATATCTGGTCGCCGTTACTCTTGTCCCGCTGCTACTGGCGCGACTGGGGACCCGGGCCACTGCGACGCTTGGCCTGATCGTGATGGCATTGTCCATGTTCGGGATGGTGGTAGTCATAGACTTCACTGCGCTGTGTTTCTTCTACTTCCTGACAGGTTTTGGCAGCGGCGCCGTAGTCCTGCCGTCGATGAGCGTGATGTCGAAATGGTTCGCCCCATCCCATCGCGGGCTGTCCTCCGGCATCGTGATGGCGGGCCCCGGCTTCGGCATCATCCTGAGTGGGTTCGCGGTGCCCAATCTCGTGCCGTTCCACGGCATCATGTCATGGCAGACGGGATGGCTGATCTTTGGCGCAATCACGGCTTTCGTCGCGCTGCTCGCCTTCGCTTTCATTCGCAATCATCCGAGCGATGTTGGTCATGCCCCCTATGGTCGGACGGCTGCGGGGATTGGCAGGGACACGGCAGCGCTGACGCGGCAAGGCAAGCTCAAGCTGTTGGCCCATATGGGCCTGATCTTTGGCATCTATGGCGCCACCTATATGCTCTACGTCACGTTCATCGTGACCAGCATGGTTGACAGCTATGGCATGAGCGAGGCAAAGGCTGGCAGTTTGTGGTCCTTGTTCGGGTTTCTCAGCATTTTCTCCGGGGTGTTGTTTGGAGGTATGTCCGACCGTATCGGGCGCCGGGCGGGTATGGCTGTGGCCTTCGCCGCGTTAGGTCTTTCCTTTTTCCTCGTCGGCTTTGGCTCATGGACAATTGGCCTCTATATCTCGATTGTACTGTTCGGACTGGCCGCGTGGAGCATCCCGGTGATCATCTCTGCCGCCGCGGGAGACTATTTCGGCTCATCCGCTGCTGCTACGGCTCTGGCCGCACTGATGGTGGGGTTTTCGGTCGGTCAAGCCGCCGGACCTGTCGTGGCAGGATTCCTGGCCGAGCGATCTGGTGACTTCGCATCGAGCTATGCAACGTCGAGTGGAGCGGCGCTGGTGTCTCTGGGACTGATCTTCTTCCTGCGCCCGCCACGTACCGCTGAGTGACCCAGTCTGGGGCTTGCGCTTCCGAGTTCTGAGCCTCAAGAATGGCCACCGTCGGCAAACGTGTCAGAGAACGGGTGGACAGTTTGATGTCTGTACGGTGACCGGCCAGCCCGGCAATGCTCTTCTGTGCCGGGCGCTAAGGGCTGCCCCCGCTTCTGAGACCTCTATCAGGCCACACTCTTTTTGCCGAGTTTTCGGCGGCCGCAGCCTGGCATGCATGAAACTGCGTGTCTTAGCTTGTCGCGCGCCTGAGCCACGAGTCCGATGAGTCAACACATTGTTGCCAAGGGGTTAGGTCCTGGCGGAATCATTGGTGCCTCTGTCAGTAATCCTGACTACCTCAAGAGCGCTTTTTCCAATGATGCCATGAACGGCTTAGGGTCCCTCATGCGACGAAGCACCATGTCGCGGAATGCACTGACACGATTCGATATCAGATAGCGATCGGCCCACACCAGGTAGACCACCCCCGTAGCGCACTCAATCTCTGGCAGTATGGGGCAGAGCTTACCCTGTCGCACCAGCGGGTCGAGAAGTGCCTGAGGAAGGAGGCAGATCCCCATTCCCGCGCAGGCGGCCTGAATCACCAGGCGGAGGCTATCGATACTGTACCTGGGATGGACTGGGACGCGAGTACTCTTGTCTTCCTGAAGGAACTCCCAGTAGCGAATGGAGTTTCCAGCCAGAAGGCTATGGTCGGAAAGCTGCTCGACATTGGTGAGTGACCGTGAGGAGGCTAGATACTCCGGGGATGCCGCCAGGGCAAGCTTCATATCGAACAGCTGGCGCTGGATAAGGTGAGGTGACGGTGAGGGGTTGGTGGCGATGGCGAGGTCGAGTCGATCATCAACGAAATTCGCGGTATCCGACGTTAGCGTGATATGAATTCTCACCCCGGGATGGCATCCCATGAACTCGAGGGCGGCCGCCTGTAGAAATCCATCGGCGAAGGGCTCTGGACAGGAGACGTGTATATCACCACTGAGCTCCGTCTTAACGTTCGCCAATTGCCCCCATTGATGTTCCAGCGTCTCGAAGAGAGGGGAGAAGCGTTGGTAACAGTCCTCTCCTGCGGCGGTCATGCGGAACTGCTTGGCGTGACGATGAATCAGTTTTTCTCCCAGTGACTCTTCCAGCTGGGCGACAGCCCGAGAAAGAGTGGGCGCCGAAATGCGGTTGTGTTGACTGGCGGCTGCAAAGCCGCCGTACAGCACGGCCTGGCAGAACCAGTAGAGAGATGTCATGTCTTTTGCGTTCATAATTGCACGCTTGGATTTCTTTTTAGGCTGTTTTTGAATTTTTGATCCAGTGCTAGATTAAGTCAACCCAAATACGCCCTTGAGAGTAGAGATGAAAAAATTTTCACGTCGATGGCAGTACCCACTGATGATCTCCATGGTTATGCCGACAATGCTGGTCGGGATGCCTGGGATCATGGCCTATCGAACTCTGTCTGACGGAGATTCTCTTCTGAGTGCATGGGCGTCCCTGATCGGACAAATCGTTCCCTCTGCCTTACTAATGTTGGCCGTCGTTGCCCCGACGGTTCGGATTGTCGTCACGAAGTTGTTGTTGGAGCCAGAGGGTCGCGTCTCATCCGTTGCCAACGAGGCATCGCGGGCTAAACAACGCTGAGGCTTGGCGTCGCCTTCTGAGTGGGCCATGGCGGAAATTCGTGTAGCACAACGGATGACGGCTTTGGCATATTTTCGAGACTTATCGACTTGATAGGTGGAGGGTGCCGGCGCAAGTGCGGCTGGCAAGCTAGCGACGATGCATTCACTGGTTAAACATTATTTTCAGAGACAGAACTATTGAATACACAAATCTGGCTAGAGTTGGTACTCATCGCTACCGTGTTGATAGGATCCGGCATGCTTCTGTTTCGCTTTTGCCATCGAGGCGCCGCCTTGACCCACGTCGTCGAGTTCCTGCTGACGGGAGTATTGGGCGCCTTTCTTCTGATGGCTGGGATGGTGAAGTTCTTTGAGCCCTTCCGAACCATGTTTGCCACCCAGATCGAACTCAGTGGCTTACCGTTTCCGGCTCTTGCTCGGGTGGCGGGCCAGGGCGGAGAAATTTCCGCGGGGCTGCTGTTATTGGCCGTGTTGCTGGGCACGAGAAAATTCACCGAAGCACAGGTGAATACACTCTTCACCAGCGCCGTGTTACTGGCATTAGCGATCATGGTCGTGGCGATATTTGTTCATCTCTCGCCCGCGGTACCGGCCGCCGTTCTGCCACTGCAGACCAAGCCCCCGGTACTAACTGTGGTCATCATGCTGCTGCTGCTGCTGACGGCCTACCTGCGACGTATACGCTTGAGGGCCGAGTAACCGCTGTGGCCCGGGCATCCGGAATGGCCCGAATCGGTGCTGCGCTGAAAGCAGGGGAAGCCTGCCATTCATGGCCGCGTGGCTAACGAGGCTCGCCGCGTTCAGAGGGAGGCTCGAGCCCTGCATACTGACTTGTCACCCGAGAAGAACCGGCTAGTCGCGTATGGCGTCGGCAGTGCGCTCGGATGATCGATCCGGCGGCCATGCCGACTACGATGCCGGCCTAGCTTGGTCTTAGTCGAAATATCGTGGCATGGCCTGATCCACAGGGTCAAAGGTGCAAGCCGAGCGCTACCAGGGTTCGGAAAACGGACGGATGTCCTGCTCGAACGTCCAGGCATTGCGCGGTTGGCGGTGGAGTTGCCAGTAGACTTCGGCTAGATCATCCGGCGAGATGACACCGTCTTCCCCCTTGCTGGCAAAGAGCTCCGGGAGGAACTCCCGGGTCGAGTCGTTTTTCATCAGACCATCGACAATGACATGGGCAACGTGAATGCCCTGTGGCGCGAGTTCCCGAGCCATGCTTTGTGCTAACGCTCTCAAGGCGTGCTTGCCTCCTGCAAAAGCAGCGAAGCCGCTGTTCCCTTTCACACTGGCGGACGCCCCCGTGAACAGCAGGGTGCCGTGGCCTCGCTCAAGCATCCGGGCGGCCACTTCTCGGCCAACCAGAAAGCCTGCCAGGGCGCACATTTCCCAGACCTTTCGGTAAACCTGCGTCGTGGTCTCGGTAATGCCAAAGCGGACATTGCCTCCTACGTTGAAGACTGCCACCTCGATTGGGCCCAGCGTTGCTTCCACCTGTTGCACGAGGTCGCAAACCTGCTGTTCGTCTCGCGCATCCGAGTGGAGAGCCGTCGCCTTGGGACCGAGACTCTCGACCTCGCGCACGAGACGACTGAGGTCGCCGCGACGCCGCGTGGCCACAATGTGGTACCCCTCATGGGCGAAGCGTCTGGCAATGGCGGAACCCAAGTGGTCGCCCGCACCGACAATCAGGACGATTGGGGCATTATGGCTTCTGGCTGTCTCCTGGCTCATGACTGTCTCCTGACTGAGCTCTGGCGATGAGAACCATGATAGAAGGGATTTTGATATAATTAAAATCAATAGATTTTATATTTACGGCGCCTACTGTTTATGGCGTTTCGCCTGAGTCTGGGCGCCTTATGGCAAAGCAGCAGTGACGTCTGTTTCTGGCTGCTCCCGAATAGAGTGGCTTCACCCGCAGCATGCCGCCGGTGCATGCCTCGCGTCCCGTTCTTTGCACATGGATCGCGTGGAGAGGCAGTGAGTCTGGAGCGGCACTGCCTATTTGCCATAAGCGTAGCGGTGCTATGACTTCTGTAGGGATAGGCAAGTAAATTGAGCCAGGCAAATAGGCAGTCTCAATGACCAAGTGCAACGCCTGACCCATCAGGTACGGTGTTGCACTTGGTCATTGAGACCGCCAACCTTCTGGGACGATAAAGGTTTTGGTGGCTCAGAAGGGGGGCATCAACCACTTAATCCGGATGCCCTGAAAATGAGTGGAGAAGGGACAGCGGGTCGGTCGTATCAGCTCGTTCGGCTCAGAGCTTGGGTATGGACAAGTTAGGGCGCATATGTCCACCTGTTATCATGTATCCATGCGGACATTCACAGAAATGCCTGAAAGCCCCCAAAAGATTGGGTTGTGGGCCGTATCCATACCAGTACCCCTAGCAACTATGATCACAACTGAATGGTGCGCGTGTTGCGTGCCGGGGAGCGGTAACTCCTGGCGGCCCCCATCAGCACGCGTCGCACATGCCCGATGTTGGACTTGGTGATGCCGTCCTCGCGCCGGCTGTCGCCGCTGGAATGCTCGCTGGGGAATAGCCTCAGGTAGGCCATCAGTTGACCGGGCGAGTCCAAACGGCTGATGTCACTGAGTTCGGCAAGCTCCGTCATCGCCAACTCACTGAACACGCGGCAGCGCAAGACACTGGACTGGCGCACGCCGCTGGAAGTTTACGCCGAGGCGCTCAAGAAATCGGTCGCTGGCCTGAGCACTCTTTATTAGCGTTGAGCTTGAAACTTGAGACCGCCCTTTTTTCCTTCCATAATGGGGAAAGGTTATCAAGAATGAGGCCACGCTGGAGCCAGCTGCAGAAGAAGAGGATTGGGCAATGCTCGGCACTGATGCGCCAGAAGAGCACATCGCAATTGCAGTCTGGCGGGCGGCTATAGAATTGTTTGAGGGTGATCGAGCAGCGGTAGATCGCTGGTTACACCATGAGGCAATGGGGCTTGGATGGATGCGCCCCATCGATTTCATGCAAGAAGAACCTCAGCAGGTACTTGATCTGGTAGCCAGGATAGAACATGGGGTGTACACCTGATCCGAGCCTGACAATGGCATGGCTTTGAATTCGTGACGCCTTTAGCCGGCTGGGCCTGCTTCCAGTGATTGCAGATAGCACAGCAGATCGTCCGTCGGCGCGCCCAGCGCTCATCAGCTGTTCGGCAGTCAGGTGAACGAATACGTCAATCGGTTCATTGTGAAACCAATGGCAAGCCTGAGCCTTGGAGCTGCAAACCCGCTCGGCTTCATCCAGCACTGCCGTTGCATGTTTTTCAGTCGTGCTTAGTTCTGCCATGGGGGCATTCCTAGGGCTTTAGGAAATGCCGGGATGAAGATTGTTCCCTTTCCTGCCATTGCCAATGATCACGGGGCGCTCTTGAAGAAACTCGTCATCAACCTTTCGTAGCTCTGGGAAGGAAGCCCAGGATGGGCGAACAGGGCGTAGGATGATCATGTCCCCATCCCGAGAGATTTTTAGCCTTTCCGCTCTTTCATAGGCTATGTCAGCGGCAGGAAAACAGCTTGGCCCTTACCTATATTGTAAATAGGTACGGTTTCCATCTGCTAAACCTCAGGGTCACTGCGGGATAGGTGTCGATCCCCGGGTGATTAATCGCTCGAGACCCTAAGCTAAGGTGTAAGTCATCGGTATTCATATTATACCGGCATCTAGGCTGGCGGCCATGGATAAACCGAGCTCTTCGCACTGATCAATGAATTCTGGCTGAAACTCTCCTCTGCATATCAAAGGTTCTTGAACCAACTTCCAGCGTAACCCTGTAGTGATTGACTCAATTGCCCTGCGTGTTCCAGTGCCATCGTGACCGGCACGAACATAAAAAGTAAATGGCATGCCCTGAGTCTTATCTAGGCACGGGTAGTAACAACGGTCGAATACGTCTTTAATCAAGCCCGCCATATAGCCCAGGTTTTCCGTTGTTCCAATGATTACGGTTTGAGCAGAGATTATATCCTCAGGTTGAGTATCAAGAGGTGAGCGGCAAACAAGAGTAATGTCAGTTACATCAGGATGCGTAGCTCCTTTGATGACTGCATTGACCAGTTTTTTTGTATTTTCAGATGGCGCGTGCGCAATCAGTAGTAATGTCTTGCGTTTGGTCATAATCAACTCCAATATTTTTCCCATCAGTCAATACCAAGCTTTTTCTTTACAGGTAAAGGTAGCTGATCAAAAGCATAACGTACCAATTCTTCGGTCTTTTGTTCCTCTAGTTTAGATACTAGGTTTTTTAGTTCGGTGTTAGCTTGAACCAGTTCATCTTTGCTGCTGCGAATGGAACCGCGAGAAGGTGTATTTTTTGCCTTTTGAACCTTGGCCTTTTTCGATGCCATTAATTCCGCGTTAACGCTATCCAGATATTTTCTGAAATGCGGTGAGTAACTGGACGTGTTCATTAATGAGGCGCGGTTTATTTTTAAAGCGATGGCGACATCCGAACCCTTAATTTGATAGGTCTTCTGCGCTAGGAAATCTGTGATTTTGTGATGACGCTTAATGTACAGTTCCTTTTCTTTTTTGAGCTGCTCGACATACTCCCAGGCTTGCAGGCTGGCATTTTTCTCGGATACCCAGTCAGGGCGCTCTATTTCTTTTTCAATTGCCGCTTCTTCGACTCGTTTTTTAAGGTAGTTCATAACCATCAGGAAGCCCTCGATGCATTGTAATGATCCAATACCTCTTGCAGCTCGGAAAGCGCCTCATGCTGAGGATTTAGGGTTCGTACGTGTCGCGTCACATTTTTAACCAAGTTATAGGAAGATGCTTTGAAAACCTCGGGAACGACTGGGTTTTTTAGCGCCTCCACATGGGACGCAACATGGAACAAGGCCCACTCGATATTTTCCGTCTGCATGAGATTGTGGACGCAGCCTAAGCAGAGGTCTGGAGATGCATTGTGGCGCATGGGTTCGCCCATTTCCGCGCATTTTGCTTTATTTCGGGTTCTGCGTTTGAGCAGGCAATATCCCCAAGGGTTTGACTTGATGTTTTCAATCTCGACGGTAGCCAGACGTTCGGCTAGTTGTTCTTGTTCCTCGGGGGAAAGGATGGAGGTTTTTTTGAACAATCTACGCAGCCAAGTATGTAGTTGACCGACATAACCTTCTCCTTGGTGCTTAAGATAATTGTGAACCAACGAACTAATGACCTGGGCCTTGGCTTTCTCATGGCTAAGGCGGTTGTCCTTATCGCGGATATAGGACAGCCACATGACTCGTGAGATATGCTTGAATTGACTGCGAATCATCCAGCCGGCATCCCCATCAAAACGTCGATAGACGGCTTCTGCCCACATATGACGAAAGGCATGTGGGCTTGGATAAATTGCACTTTCTATGATGCTACTAGTAACCATTCTTGTTACATGCCTGGAGCGTAGTTCTTCTTGCGGTAAGGATTGAATCCAGTCCTTCATCTCATCTGAAAGATGTGCTTCTAACAAAGTAAGCCAATCGGCTGCTAGAGTTCCGTCACGGTAGCGTATTAGCCAGTTCTTTTTTCTTTTATTGTTGGATCTCAGAAAATAAAATTCTATGCGAGGCCACTCTTCACGCACTCGTCGCCAGGACTCTTTCAGATTGATATCTATCAAGAGATTTTCCCACTCCTCTGCAGAGTGTTTTGCAAGTAATCGATTTCGCTCTTGTTCTTCTGACGGAGTCAATGATTTTCCAGTGTTGCAGGCCATCTGCAATGACTTAAATTTTGTGTAATCATCCATAAACTTGAAGCCTGAATAATTCTTAACGAAGTGAGCCCAGAGGACGCGAACGGCTCTTTGTACAATAACTCCTGAATCAAACGGGTCACGATTTGTTGTGTTAACTTCATACAAACAAGCTTGATCACCGGTTGCACCGAACAATGACCTAAGCCTCTCGGCAATTACGTAAATGCTGAAAGTAATTTCCCTCTGTTCAAGAATCTTCCCACTCGTTTTATATACATACCAGTTGACTTTGTAGCGCCAAGGAAAAGCGTACTGGTCTAACCTATCATCATTTCTCGTAATATTGATCGCCGAACGCGAAAAACCATATTCACTTTTCCGCCAGCCGGTCAAAGCAACCACACTGGTGAGTCCTGCGGAGGCAACTAGGCGTACCAACTGTCGAGGGTATGTATTACTGCTGTCTCGAAATCTATTTTCAACGAGCCCCATTGCCAAATAATCCTCGTCAGAGGGTAGCTGACAAGGGACCTGATCACAGCGATATTTTAATGTGCCCAATACTACTTGAAAGAGTGCCATAGATACGCATGGTTGGCACTCGTTCAAGAGGCGCTGGGTTTCTGCTATATCCTCTTTGCGTATCCAATGCCAAAGGATAACACGCATCCGGTCCATATTTTCGAGAGAGGTCTGTAAACCTAAATCGACTACCAGGCATTTAAGTGTGTTGTCTTGAAGCAACGTGGCTTCAAATCGTGCTTGTTGGTAGGTAGCTTTATACTGATAAGCCACTTGTTTGTAAATTTTACGTACACTTCGGACAGACCAGGTGGGCCAGCGCCGGTTTATTTCATCAGGGGATCTTCCACGCAGAATCTGAGGTAACACATTGCTCACAGTGGACAGTTCGTAGCCTAATGACGCGGCTAACTTTGGAACTTCGCGAATTACCGAAGCCATCGCAATGGCCATTGGATAATTCTTTTCAAAGAAGGATAAACAGTGCTCCACATAATAGCGACCATGGTCCAGGGTCAGCATGTTGTAACTTCCCCCTGAGTCCAATCGCGGTAGGTCAACTCGTTATCTGTCAATTCTGGTATTAAATTTTTTAATTGCCTGTTGACGACCGCCTCTGTTAAATTTCGCGAGATAAAGTCTAAGCGAAGCTCCTCTAGCTCTTGCTTCCATGCTTTGATCTGAGCTGTGACTGAGAAAAGGGTATATGATTTGATAGTTGGGTTATTTTTTGATCCTCCCATCCACCAGCTGTGTGTAAGAAGATACGTAAATATTTCGAAACTGTTATCCCGATTCAGTTGGGTAATGCTATAGTGTGCCATTGCAGCCCAAAAGAGCTTTATGCCGGCAAGACGACTTGCATACAAGTTGGGAGTTGTCACATTAGCAAGTGAGAGCCATAGCCGCTTGGTTAGCAGAACCCAGTCGACCATGTTGGCCAAGGGCCAATCAGGATGCTTTATGCTTATGTCCAACAGGTCATTGAAATCAATGTTTATGATATTCCCGCGCTGTTTTTTAAATTTCCATCTATTGTCTTTAAATACGTTATCAGTATATCCAGGTAATGCGTTCAACTGTGCTTGTGCTTCATCGAAATTAATATCTTGCAATGTAAATGTAGTTTTCCTCATTCCGTTGCTTCCATAACATGGCTAAAGAGCGGAGGTAGATGAGCTGATAATTTGATATAGGCTTTTTGTGCAGCCGCGGCAGTTTTCATGCGCATGAGGGTTCTAGTCATCCACTCGAGCTTGACTATTAGGGTGCGTTCCACCCAATCGGGACGAACCGACAGTAATTTCGACAGGTTCTCCTCGGCCTGAGTGATGTAGTGAATGAAATAGAGTGCAGTATCGATAGTGTCCGAGACGATGATCTTGCTGCCGTTGCTATCTTCAATAGAACTGTATCTCAGCGAATGGGTAACAACTTCATTCATATGAGTGGCTTCTATTATTCGCGTACGTAATTCCAAGTCTTTCACAGACTGGCTGATTTCCGTGATGGATGGCTGAAACACCACGTTTTGTAAATCATGTAACACTAGGCGTGTTATGCGGTGGGCATGATTTACCCATTCTTTGTTAGCATCAGTTAAATAGGATATTTTTTCTGTTAGTGATGTATGCGAATGGTGGTTGATAAGGTCTGATTCGCGGTAAGTGTCGGATCTAGCATGCACTGCTGTGGTTTTTATGTGCGTGAGCGTAAAACAGCTGGCTGGTAATGGCTTCGGTGTTGAATTATAGTACTCATTCACACTCTTTCTGGTCCGTTTATAAAATTGGGTGTAGTTTTCATTTCCCAGCTCTAGTGCCAGCATGGCACGAGAGAAAACTGATGTGGCGTCGGATAATTCAAGTTTGGTGTTGAGTGTCCTCTGGAAGCTTGGTAATTTCCAGACTTTCACAAGAAGACTCATGGCATTATGTGTGTGATCTAAGGCTGGAAATTTTTGTTGTTCGGCGATTTTTGTCCTGAACAAGGATGGCATGGACAAACCAGTCATATAATTATCCATTGCCTTCGTCCAAGGGTCGCTACCCATGAGTATGGCAGGTTGTTTGGTTGTGCCCGCTCGCCCCTTGTAATAAGTACACTCCATCGCGATTAATCGGCCGAAGCGGTTGCGTTCACAGGCATAATTGCTGGTTTTTAACTTCGGTATATCGGAAGGTTGGACTGCCTCACATGCCACCAACCAAGCACAAAGCAATTCCTCGACAGGTGAGTATTGTGTCTGATAGCTTGGGTGGAAGAATACTGGTCTTTGCCAGGGAGGGTTTTTGTTCTTTCCATAAGTTATACTTTTCGGAAGATCCTGTGAGCCATATTTGTCCAGTCGGTTTTTTACAACACTTTGTGCATTTGGCACAATTAAATCTATCAGTAGCAATTGGGAGAACTCATCTTCGGCTTCATCTTGAGAATTGAACTCTCCGATGTGTTTCAACAGCAATCGATTCCAATCGTAGTACCAACACTTGTAAGAGGGGGCGAAGTCAATCGGGCACGATTTCTCCCAGCGGCCTCGCTGCTCCAGCAACCACAGTAAGCTAGTGGCGATAGTTACACGAAAGCTATTAAACAACAGGCGCGGACTTTCCAGCTGTAAATACGCTTCTTCTCCAAGAATAGCACGTAACCATGGTAAGTTTAACCACCGGGAGAGTGTCACCGATTGTTGCTCAGTGCTTTTTGAAGGTTTAGATAATGACGTTAGTGTCCGAATGTAATCGTGATCTTCGCTTGTTAAAGAGGTGCAGGCCAAAGCTTCTCTGAGAATTGTGTTAATGAGGCTCAGTGTGCTGTGCTTCAATTCTTTGTCATTCATCAAATAAGCTTCATAATCTTTCAGCACGTTGTAACGGTTTTTGCCTTCCGCTTTGTAGCCTGATTCGTTGATCCAGTCAAAAAAACGCCTAATGTTATCGTGGTACCTGTGTTTAGAACGATCTCCGAGTCTGGAGAACCAGTCACTTTGTAGTCCGAAAGCACATGCATTGAAAATAATTCTGCTGTATTTGCTTTGTTTTTTTAGCTCAATGATCTTGGTCGTTCCGGCGTAAGTTTTATAAGGGATTCTTTTTTGTTGTTGTGATAGTCTACAAGATTGTTGGGGTATGATCTTTTCAAAAAAAACCAATTTATTTTCAACTGCATAGCCTTGCATGTTTTTCACTACGGGGTCGATGTCATCCATACACCATTTCCTCCATTTCCAGCATCTGCAACCGCATGCGAATATACAAGGTGGTTACTGAAGGAGCCTGCCCACTCTTGCCAATGGTATGACCAAGCCGCTGCGCAACCACGATGAGTGCTGCTGACTCAGAGCGGGTTTCCCGACCATCGGGGCCGGCCAGCTCGGCGTGAAACAGTTCGGTGGCGAAGGTATGTCGCAGGTCATGAAAGCTTAGGAGAGGATTCAGATCTGCCGATTTCGCACGTTTCTTGAATACCCGTGATGCCTGCTCTTCACCAATACCGGTACCGATAAATCGTTGATCGGTTCTCAGAAAAAAGCTGGTGTCTTCACTACCGGTCTGGTCGATGAGCCATTGGCGCTCCGTTTCATAGTAGCGCTTCATATCCTGTAATAGGAGTCGGTCAAAATAGATCCAACGTGATTTGGAGCCCTTTGTGTATCGTCCTGCCAGCCTATAGCGAAACTGATTAACGTGGATGAAATCATTGTTGTTTAGTTGTTCGAATAATGAGAGAAGGCTGTCTTTTCCGGCAACGCGTAGCCCCATCAGCTCCGAGGTTCTAAGTCCGACCTCGAAGCCCATCCGCATCATCAGCTTTTCGGCCAACGTCTCACAGGTATTTAGCAATTCGTTGCGCCTGTAGCGAGGAACGTACTGTATATAATGCTGTTTGTTGTTTTTTTCAGCCATTAACTGCCGGGTTTTTCTGTCAATCCTTAACTTTAAATGAGGACAGATGCCCATGTAGTCTAACCAGTGGTAGTAAGCTGACAGTGCAGATCGATGAACGTTAAGTGAGTGAAATGAGTCAAGCCTTTTTGCTAAAACCTGGTTTATGTAATGATTTACGAATCGTTCGCTGCATGCTGGAGAGGCATGCAGTCCCGGTTTTTGTTGATGAGCTCGACATTCCTCCAAGTAGCCAAGAAATGTAGACAGGCAGTAAATGTAAGAACGTATTGTTGTGTCCGAAACATCCCGCTCAATCAACGAGCTGATTCGCCTACGAGATGATTCATCAGAAATCTCTCGAGCCTCATAAACGACGCCATGCCGGGATAGGTGAGTCGAGAACATCAACGGCAGAATTGGTGGTGCGGACTGTTGGTCAAGAATCACCCAAAGCGGGTCTAGCAAATGACCGTGATAGCTCAAGGTCAATTTTTCGACTCGAAGAGACATATAATTGCCCACATTTTTCAATGTCTCTTTGTATAACAGCACAAGCCAGGCAGGCGGGCAACGAATTTCAAAGAATAGATGTGTATAAGGAAAACATTGCTCGGCATATCCCTTGCCACATCTTTTACTTAACGCGCACCAAGAGAGACATCGCCACCATGACAGACCAGCCGACAGCCTCCGCCCTGTTCACTCCTTTCACGTTGCCAAGCGGCCGGGTGCTCGCCAACCGAATCGTCAAGGCTGCGATGTCGGATTCTCTCGGCGATGGCACGGGGCATCCCAGTAAGCCACAGCTGCGCCTTTACGAGCGCTGGGCAGAGGGTGGCGTGGCGGCGTCGCTGGTCGGTGAGGTACAGCCTGACCACCACCATGCCGAGAAACCGGGCAATCTGGTGCTCAACGCGCAATCCGATCTCGCGGCCTTCACGCAACTGGCCCAGCGCGGTCAACAGCATGGTGCAGACCTCTGGCTGCAGCTCGGCCACGCCGGTGCGATGGCCTACCCACCGACCAGCACGGCGCACGGCCCCAGTGCCCTGGATATTCCCGGGCTACGTTGCGAGGCCATGAGCCTGGCGGCCATCAAGGCACTGCCTGGCGCCATGGCAACGACGGCTCGCCTGGCGCGTGAAGCCGGGTTTGGCGGGGTACAGGTACATGCGGCACACGGTTTCCTGCTCAGCCAGTTTCTGTCTCCCCTCTTCAATCAGCGCACGGATGACTACGGCGGCAGCCTCGACAAGCGCATGCGCCTGATGCGTGAGGTGATCATTGCCGTGCGTGAGGCCGTTGGCCACGACTACCCGGTACTGGTGAAGCTCAACTCCAGCGACCAACTGCAAGGCGGCTTCGAGGAAGCCGAAGCGCTGCAGGTGATAGCAGCGCTCGATGAGCTGCCCATCGATCTGATCGATATCAGTGGCGGCACCTACTTCCCCGGCGCCAGCTCCGCGTCGGATGCCAGTGCCAGCGGCCCCTACTTCGTCGAATTCGCCAAGCGTGCACGCGAGGTAACGACTCTGCCCCTGATGGCAACCGGCGGCTTCAAGACACTCGCCGAGGCCGAAGACGCCGTGGTACAGGGCGCCGTCGACCTCGTCGGCCTGGCCCGCCCACTGGCGCTGCACCCGTCACTGCCCGCTCTCTGGCAGGCCGGAGAATACCCCGCGCCAGAATTCCCGCGTTTCAGCACGCCGCCTGAAGGCGGGGTGACAGCCTGGTATACCCTGCGCCTGACCCAGCTGGGCGAGGATCGTGAGCATGAATCACTGGGCGAACTGGAGACGGTGCTGGCCGACTATGAAGCCCGCGACGCCGCACGTGCAGAGACCTGGAACGCGCACTTCTCGAACTGAGTCGCTTTCAGTCCCTTGCGGTGATGCAAGTCAGGTCGTGGGAAACCGCACCAATGAAGCGTCTTCAGGCAGCGTTGTGCACACTGACTGAAGGCGCTTCACTGCCGCCCCTGTTTCCCTGCGACTTGCCCTGGCGCTGATAGCTGCCCTTGCCCTTGCGCGCCTTTACCACGCGTTGCTTGAACATCGGGGTACGCAGCACCGCCTTGAGCGCGTTGTCCTGCACCTTGCGCTTGTGGGTCATGGTGTCTTCTCCTGTGGACTTTCTGTCACCGGCCCAGTATACGCCCTTTCGGCATGCAGAGTGATCAACCTCCGCTTCCCCCTCGTCGCTGGCCTGGTGAGTGAATAGCCCCGCGAATAGTTCTGCGTATAGTTCTGCGTATAGTTGCGAATAGCCCAGCAGTTCCTTTAGAAGAACCTCCAGCAAATCCTCCAGCGAGGATCATTCGATAATCTGGCGCCCTTTTCCCTCCTGACCCCGTCTCTTTCTCCATTCACACACCACTCACTACTGTGACACCCCTTTTCCATCCTCCTCACACCCTTATTTACGCAAAATCTCAAAATCACGAGCCCCCACCTGCTTGACCAGTAGATCATTTCAGCCCTCCATCCGCTTGACTCAGCATGCCTTGAACAGGCAGAAAATCATCCACCTTCGAATCGACATTGCAACACGGCAATCTTCTTTTCTTTCCACATGGAAACAAGCCAGATAACGCCATGGCAAACCACCGCCACAATTTCAAAAACATACATACAAATCAACAACTTAAAAGAAAACCACCCAAGCCATGAGCCGATAAATCGCACCCTTGCGCTTGGCCTTTCCAAAGTGACACAACCCGATATAATCTTACCACTAAAGTCTAAACACCCTCGTGATCGTGTACACTTCATACACTCAGAATCAATGCCTCACATTTGAGATGGCGCATCATTTCTGCGAGGATGCCTCACGTTCCGCGAGCAGTAGATTGCTCTCAAGGCAAGAAAAATACGGCTTCCGTGTTCAGTTTCAGCGAAATGTCAGGTGGCCAGTCAACTGGATTCCTTACCTTTCCATGCCACCCAAGCGCTGGATAACGCTCATTATTATCGCGCTCCACTACATAGGAAAAAGCACCTGGTCAACACGAAATCCCGCAACTCGGGGTTCACGGAACATGACGTCTCATTACAGTCTCAACAGGAAATATCCATGACAAAACGCATTGCGATCATTGGCGCAGGGCCGAGTGGCCTGGCACAGCTGCGCGCCTTTCAATCTGCCGCTGACAAGGGTATCGATATTCCCGAAATAGTCTGTTTTGAAAAACAGAGTGACTGGGGTGGCCTGTGGAATTACAGCTGGCGCACCGGTCTCGATCAGAATGGTGAGCCCGTCCACGGCAGCATGTACCGCTACCTGTGGTCCAACGGCCCCAAGGAATGTCTGGAGTTCGCGGATTATTCCTTCGAGGAGCACTTCGGCCATCCCATCGCCTCGTACCCGCCACGTGCGGTGGTCTTCGACTACATCAAGGGTCGGGTCGAGAAGGCAGGCGTGCGCAAGTACATCCGCTTCAACTGCCCGGTGCGCCACGTCAGCTTTGACGACACCCGCGAGCAGTTCACCGTCAGTGTCCATGACCTGCAGGCCGATGCGGTCGTTCAGGAGCAGTTTGATCACGTCATCGTGGCATCGGGTCACTTCTCGACCCCCAACGTGCCGGAATTCCCGGGGTTCTCGCAGTTCAATGGCCGTATTCTGCACGCTCATGACTTCCGCGACGCGCTGGAATTCAAGGGCAAGGACCTGCTGCTGATCGGCAGCAGCTACTCTGCCGAAGATATCGGTTCACAGTGCTACAAGTATGGCGCTCGCAGCATCACCACCAGCTATCGCACCGCCCCGATGGGCTTTGCCTGGCCGGACAACTGGGAAGAGAAGCCGCTGTTGCTGAAAGTGGACCGCGACACGGCCTATTTCCGCGATGGCAGCAGCAAGAAGATCGATGCCATCATCCTGTGTACCGGCTACCTCCACCACTTCCCCTTCCTGGATGAGCCACTGCGCCTCAAGACGGGCAATCGCATGTGGCCGTTCGGTCTCTACAAGGGCGCTGCCTGGGAAGAGAATCCGCGCATGTTCTACCTCGGCATGCAGGACCAGTGGTACACCTTCAACATGTTCGATGCCCAGGCATGGTGGGTGCGTGACGTGATTCTCGGTGAGATCGCGCTGCCCAGCCGCGAGGCGATGCAGGCGGATAGTCAGGCATGGCGTGACAGGGAGGAGACACTGGACAGCGATGAATCAATGATCCTCTTCCAGGGCGATTACGTGAAGTCACTGATCTCGGAGACGGATTATCCGAGCTTTGATATCGACGGCGTCAACCGCACCTTCCTCGAGTGGGAGCACCACAAGCACGACAACATCATGACCTTCCGTGACTACTCCTACCGCTCGCTGATGACCGGCACCATGGCCCCGCGCCATCACACGCCCTGGCTCGACGCGATGGATGATTCGCTGGAAGCCTTCCTGGCGCAGCCCGACAAGAGCGCCAGACCAGCAGGCGGCGAGACAGCCACCGCCGCGCAGCTCGCGACTGACGACGCCTGAGCAGGCCGTCTCAGTCAGCAGCCGTCTGAGCGAGCAAGCCGCCTGAGACGACGAGCTTCCTGATCCGTCAGGCAACGATGCCGCCGAGTCGTGACACGACTCGGCGGCATCGTTCTATCAATTCACACGTGCAACAGCTCACTCGTGCAGCAGCTCACTCGTGCAGCAGCTCACACGTGCATGAGTGAACCAGAGCATGAGTGAATCAGAGCAAGCGTGCGCAAAGGCCTGAAACTTGCGGCAGGCCCTGCTCAGGCTCTATACCGCTTCGCGACTGTCGCTGCTTGGCACATCGCAAAGTGATATCAGCGCCTGAGGCTGCGTGATGACCCGCTCCGGTGCCATGCTGGCCAGCCGCTCGGGGCTCTGCCATCCCCAGCTGACCGCAGCGGCACGACACCCTGCCTCGTGCGCGGCGCGAATGTCGCTGACGGCGTCGCCCACCATCCAGCTGCGCTCCACCGCCACTTGCGGCGCTGCCAATAGACCCGCCAGCTTGGCCCCCTTGCTGCCCGCGATCTCACCGCCCAGCACCTGTGACACGTAGTCCGACAGGCCGGCGGCGGCGAGCGTGGCACGAATCATCTCGCTGTGATTGGCCGACAGCACCATGACGTCGCCCTGCTCGGCGAGTGCCGACAAGGCCTCGCGCATGCCGGTGAAGACCGCCGGCGGCGTCGCCTGGCGGGTGTAGGCAAAGACATGCGCGGCAAAGCGCGCGACGGCCTCGCCCGTGAAGCCCTGCACACGGGCCATCTCCTCGAAGGTCACGTTGTCCAGCGACTCCCAGCTATCGCGTTCCAGCACGATCGTCCGCCCTTCCAGACGCGCCGCATGTGCGCAGGCCTTGAGACACAGTGTCAGGCTGTCGGCAATCACACCATCAAAATCAAAGACATATAACGCTTTGTTCATTCTTTTGCTGCCTCAGCTGCCTGCAAGGTGTTGCTCAACGGCTCGCGCTCGCGAGTCGGAATCCGCTCATCGCGCTGCAGAGCGATCAATTCATCGAGCGCCTCCAGCGACTGGGCGGCCTCGAGCGTGTCGTGGAAGAAATAGCGGCGACTGTCATCCATGTAGAGGTGCAGGTGATTGACGATCTGCTCCTCGCCTATCACCAGCACGCCATAGGCCGGCGGCTCATGACTGCCGGCGAGACAATCCGCCGCGGAGACCAGATCCAGCCCGACCTGATGATTGACGCCCGGCAGGGTCGAGAACGAGAGCCCCCGCCAGACTCCGCTGGCCGGACGATGCACATGCCCGAACAGCAAGTGCTCGACGTTGCCATGCCGCTGGATCACGTCATGCAGCGCCTGTGAATTCTGCAAGCGGATGTCGTCCATATAGCGGATGCCGAGGGCCATGGGCGGATGATGCAGCGCCAGCAGGATACGGCGATCGTGATGCGCCGCCAGACAGGCATCCAGCCACGCCAGGCGGGACTCACACAGCAGACCGCCATGCTCCCCCGCGACCGCCGAATCGAGCATCACCAGCACGCAATCATCAGCGCCGGGGCCGAAGGCATGCGCATACTGCACGAAGCCTCCGTCATCGCAGGGCAGCTCCGGGAAGGCGGCCTGCAGAGCCTCACGCGCATCATGATTACCCATGCCGAGGAAATACGGCATCGACAGTTCTTCCAGTACCTCACGCAGCGCCTGGAAGGCGGCCGGCTCACCGCGATCGGTCAGGTCACCGCTGATGATCACGCCCTGAGCATCGCCGTGGTGCAGATTGATATCAGCAACGGCAGCCGCCAGCCGTGCACGTGGGTCCAGCCCGTAAAGTCGCTTGTCAGGAGCGACCAGATGGGTGTCGGTCAGATGAATCAGTTTCATGCTATCGCGCGTTCCATGAGTGCCACCATGAGGGGCCGCCATTATCAAGCTCTCAGGTGACGACTGCGTGACGCACGCCACACTCTCTTCGCGCAAAGCCAATCGGGTGCAATGGCACCTATCAAAAACGCCGCAGCGCTGAGCGCTGCGGCGTTTGATATGCCGGTCTTGATGCCCGGAGGGTCACGGCGTCTTCTTGCTCTCGAAGGACGCTTTCTCGTGGCGCAGGATGTTGGCGCTCAGCGCAATGCAGACGCCAGCGGCAACCAGCAGGCACACCGCCACGGCACCAGAGTTGCTGAAGAAGAAGGCGTAGTTGCCAGCGTGTACCACAGTATCGACAGTTTCCATTGCAAGACTCCTTGCGAAAGCGGATATCGGTTGGGTCTACCAGTACTGCAATAACGGGGCCAGTCAGCGCTTATCTCGACATCATCTCGACAGACCGGCCCCTTCAGGATGTGCGCCGGGGCTCAGCTACCAGAGCTCAGCTGATGTCCGGGCGCTTGTCCATCGGCGCCGCGACCACCCCACCGGAACGTGCCGGCACGCTGGAGCTCGTCTCGGAGGACAGGCTTTCCGGATAGGCCTTGGCCGGGACTTCGAACAGGTCCAGCCCCAGTACCTCGACATGCGGCGGCACGCGCAGCAGGTTGAACTTCTTGAGCAGATAGGCCACGCCCCAGCCCGGAATGAAGCCCGTCAGTGCCATCACCACCGCGCCGGTCAGCTGGCCGGTGAAGGAAACGTCCGGCACGCCTTCGCCGACATTCGGGAAGCCGGCCGCGAAGATGCCCACCAGTACCACGCCGTAGAAGCCGCAGAAGCCATGCACCGCGAAGGCGCCGACGGAGTCATCCAGGCCACGCTTCTCGAGCAGTGCGCCGATCTTCGGCATCAGGGCGCCACCGGTGACCGCCAGCACGAAGGCCAGCCCCGGGTTGTAGAGATCCAGTCCCGCCGCGACGGTGATGATGCCGCCCAGCGCACCGGACATGGTCCAGAAGGGATCACGCGAGGACAGATAGGCACCGATCACGCCACCACCGAAGCCCATCAGGGTATTGAAGGCGAAGGCAGAAAGGTTGGTGCGATTGCCGTAGATGGTGGTCCAGCCGATGTCACCGGTGTTGAAGATGATGCAGCCACCGAGGAAGCCGAAGAAACCGACGATGATCAGCATCAGGCCGATCAACGTCATCGGCATGTTGTGCGGCGCGATCACCTGCGGCTTGCCATCGTCACTGTACTTGCCGATGCGCGCGCCCAGATTGAGCAGCACGCCCAGCGCGAAGAAGCCGGCCACGGCGTGCACCACACCGGCGGCGCCGACATCGTGGTAGCCCAGCTTGTGCAGCATCCAGCCATCCGGATGCCAGCCCCAGGCGCCCGCCATGATCCAGACACCGGCACCGAGAATCACCGCCAGAATCAGGAAGGCCCCCAGGCGGATGCGTTCGATCACCGCCCCCGAGAGGATGGAGCCGGTGGTCGCGCCGAACAGGGCAAAGGCGGCGAAGAAGATGCCGGTGCCCATGTCATCGGCGTCCGGACGCATGCTCGCGCTCCACGGCAGAGCGGCGGACGCCTCGATGGGGATCAGCCCGTTGGGGAAGGCGTTGTAGATCCACCAGCCCACGAAGTAGAAGGCGGGGATGATCGAGGCCAGCGTCAGCACGTTCTTCATGCCGGATGCCAAGGCATTCTTGGAACGTGAGGCACCGATCTCATAGGCCAGGAAGCCTGCGTGGATCAGGAACATGATGGCGGTACACCACCAATAGAACACCTCGATGTTCATCGCCTGATGCATATCCAATATGCTTTGCAACGTCTTTTCATCCATCGTCTTTTCTCCTTTACCGGAGCCTGTGGATCAGCGCGCTTCACTGTGCAAGCGGCACTGCCCGTCCGGGGGTTGTTGTTGTTTTTCAAGGGGACCTGCTGGATAAAGCAAGCGACATGCCAGATGACCCTGATTGGCCACCCTCAGCAATTCGTTGTTTTTACTGCATCATTCTTGAAACCGAGGACTCCTCTTCAGATATGAAGCCCATGAAGCCTTCCCTGCGAGGAGGATGGGCGTTATTGAGGCATGCCGGCCACGGCATGCACCGTGAGATGACTTGCAGGGCGCTGCATATGCGCAAGTCATTGCTCGCGACTCATCTCTCATGCCCCCCGCCTTGCAGTGAGATCAGCTACGTACCTTGAGGCGCTCCGGGTCATGGAAGGGCAATGTCACCACCTCGGCGGCGAGGCGCTTCTGATGGCCATCCAGCTGGCCGATCTCAAGCTGGGTTCCCGGGCTTGCGAAGTCCGGTGCCAGGCGGCACATCGCGATGGAGCGATCGAGCAGCGGCGACTGGGTGGCACTGGTGACCACGCCCACCGGATAGCGGCCGTGGTAGACGAGGTCGCCATGGCTGACCAGCTCGCTGCTGTGCATCTTCAGCCCCATCACGCGGTGGCGTGATTCCGGTGTCTCGCGTTGCAGCGCCGCCCTCCCGACGAAATCATGGATATACGGATTTAATGGTTGATGGGGCACCTTCACCCCATCAATCTGATACCACCCTCAGATGGTTGATAGATCGACTCCGTAGTTGAGTTCCTCTGCGAAGTCCGGCAGTCCGTAACCGATGGTTTTCTTGTAGAAAGGAGAGACCTTCGCAGTCGGTGCCTTCTTCTTGTGCTTCGTGGTGTAGAGCATTCGTGCCCGCATCACCTCGAAGGAGTAACCGCGCCCTTCACGGTTCTTGTCCTTGGCCAGTCGGTTGATGGACTCCGTGTAAGCGTTGGTGACGGGCATGTCCGTCTCGAAGTAGGTCATGGTCTCTTCGCGCCAGTTTCCCACTGCCCTGACCAGATCGCTCCAGACTTCCTTTTGGCCCTTCGGGATGGTGGCTATCCACTCGTCCAGGGCGGCTTCTGCCTGGAGCCGTGTGGTGGCGTCCCAGATGCCGTAGAAGCGCTCCTTGTGCTCGTAGGCGGCCAGCAGTTGCGGGAACGCGCCTGTCCAGGTCTCCATGATGAGGCGCTCCCGGTCTGAGACTTCGTGAGCGCGTTTCAGCAGGATTTTCCGGTCTCCCTTGAGAGTCCGGCTCTGGGACGGTTTCAGCTCCTTTCTGAGGCCCTTGCGCACTCTCTCTAGGGCATCGTTGGCCATGCGCACCACATGGAACTTATCGACCACGATACGGGCCTGGGGCAGCACAGCCTTGACCGCTGCCCGGTAGGGGGTCCACATGTCCATGCTGACGATCTCGACCTTCTGCCGGTCTTTCAGCTTCATCAGGTAGTTGGTCACCACGTCCTGGCGGCGGGTGGCCAGCAGGTCGAGCAGGGTTCGCTCCTCAATGTTGGTCAGAATGCAGCGGTAGCGCTTGTTCAGGTATAGCTCGTCAATGCCCAGGATGCGGGGCGTCTCGAAGCGGTGCCAGCGCCCCAGGAACTCGGCGCGGGCGTTGAAGATGTCGCGCACCGTCTTCTCGTCCAGGCCGGTCTGTGCCGCCACAAAGGTGTAGGGGTGGTTGAAGGATTCCTTATCCACGTACTCATGCAGCCGCAGTGTCATACGGAATCCGTCCACCATCTCCGGTAGCTGGGGCCTGAATGTTGTCTTGCAGGCCCGGCAGGTGTATCGGCGGCGGACCACCCAGAGAGTGACCCGCTTGCCGTGGATGGGCAGATCACGATAGGGAACGTCACGCTTGCCGAACCGTACGAACTCACCCTGCACGCCGCATTCCTCGCAGGCGATGGGATCGGGCACGTCCACCTGGAAGTGCATTTTGTCGTCGGTTGATTTGCAGCCCAGTACTTGGTATTGCGGCAGGTGAAGGATGTTGTCGGGAAGTTCGGTCATGGTGTTGTATAGGCGTAGGTGTCAGTCAGATCCATCCGACTCGGCATTGGTGTTTGCTTTTTTACCCAACAAGCTGCTGGAAACGAAAAGTAAGGCACCGAGGACAATTGCAATATCAGCCAGGTTGAAGGCCGGCCAATGCCAGTCTCGCCAATAGAAATCAAAGGAATCCACAACATAGCCGCGAAAGACCCGGTCAATCAGGTTGCCCATGGCGCCACCGAGGATAAGACTGTAAGCGATGGCTTCTCCTTTATGACGATTTTCAAGGATCAGCTTGATCAGAAAAATCGAGACCACTACCGCGATTCCGATAAAAAAGTAGCGCTGCCAGCCTCCACCATTCGCAAAAAGACTGAATGCGGCACCGGTGTTCCATAGGTGCACCCAGTTAAAGAACGGGGTCACCGAAACATACTCGCCATAGGCCATTGATTGCTGCACCAGCCACTTTACAGCCTGATCAGACGCTGCCAGCAGGCCCGATATGGACAATAGGGCATACGGCGAGAGCTTTTTGCCAATAATGAGCATTATTTAACCCTTCAACGCCAAAATGCGTCTGGCACCGTTAAGTACAATGCCCCCCGCGATGGTGCCGATAATCAGATCCGGATAATTGGAACCGGTCCACGCGACCAGGGCGCCGGCGGTGATGACCCCCAGGTTGATCACCACGTCGTTGGCCGAGAATATCCAGCTTGCCTTCATGTGCGCCCCGCCTTCCCGATGTTTGGATATGAGCAGCAGACAACTGGTATTGGCAATCAATGCGACGAATGCGATAGCCATCATCACCAGCGATTCAGGCTCACTACCGAATACAAAGCGTCTCACCACCTCTACGAGCACGCCCACAGCCAAGATCAGTTGCAGTACACCAGCAAGATGCGCGGCACGTACCTGCATTTTCACGCTATGTCCAACCGCATAAAGGGCAAGCCCGTACACCGCCGCATCGGCAAAATTGTCCAGGGATTCTCCAATCAGGCCGGTGGACCGGGCGATCAGACCGGCAGTCATTTCCACCACGAACAGAAGTGCATTGATGCCGAGCAACCAGCGCAGGGTCCCGGATTCTTGCTTAGCAGAAGCTGCCGAAAACTCGGCGGCCTTGATGGTCTCCGGATTTGCAGCGACGGTTTCCTGAAGCGAGGCGCCTAGCCCCAAGGTCTTCAGTTTCGAGGTGACGGGCTCGACCTCGCCGTCATGCACGACCTTCAGCCGGCGGTTCGACAAGTCGAAGGACAGCGCCCGAATCTCCTCAAAGCCGTTCAGGGCTAGGCGAATCATTCGTTCTTCTGATGGACAGTCCATCTTCGGCACGGCATAAACACTGACCCATCTCCCTGGCGCCTCGGAGGAGGCCTGTATATCGGTATCCGCTGCGGACGTTGCATCACCGCCACAGGCGCCACCACAGGATTTGCTCATGATACGACTCCACTTGAACAATGTTGTGGTACCATTTAAAACTATAAAGCTACTATAAGGTCAATAGAGTAAAGAATCCGTTGGGGAGGAGGCTGATGCGCATTGGTCAGTTGGCGCAGTTGGTAGGGGTCGAAACACAGACGATCCGCTTCTATGAACAGCAGGGCTTGTTGCCGCCGCCTGATCGGCAGGACAACGGTTACCGTGTCTATACCGAGAAGCATGGTGAGGGGCTGGCCTTCATCCGTCGCTGCAGAATCCTGGGCCTGTCACTGGCTGAGATTCACGAACTACAGAGCTATCAGGACGACCCTCATCAGCCTTGTACCGCCGTCAACACCTTGCTCGATGATCACATCTCTCATGTGCGGTCGCAGATAACCGCTCTGCAAGCGCTTGAGAAACAACTCGTTTCACTGAGAGCGAGTTGCAACGATGACCGGGAAGTTGAGGCGTGTGGGGTTCTTGCTGGAATTAGCGAAGGAAACATGCACCAGCAGTAGGTGAAGCATCAACCAGATAATCCGATGAGATGCCGGTCTGTCTCACTCTCATGCAAAGGTAAGATCAACCATTTAATCCGCTTACCCGACAACTTGATCGAGGAATTCGAGACACGCTCAAGCATGGTGTTCGAGCTCGACAACCGCATCCAGTCGCTGCACCTCCCCGATGCCCAGGCCCTGCAGGTGATGTTCATCGTGCGCGAAGCGATGACCAACAGCGTGCGCCATGCTCGAGCCCCCCACCTGCGCCTGCAATTGCTATATCAGTCTTCAGGGCCTCATCAATCTTCAGGGCCTCAGCCAGCGGAGCGGGTGTTGCTGACCATCGAGGACAACGGCTGCGGCTTTGACCCCGCCGACGTCGCCCCCGCCCATTTCGGGCTGGGCATCATGCAGGATCGCGCACGCCAGCTCGGGGCCGACTTCGCCATCACCCAACCCCGCCATGGCGGTACCCGCGTGACACTGAGCTGGGAGCGCCACGACACATGACCGTGACTCGCCAGATGCCCTCGACACACCAGACACCCTCGACACCCCCGACACGAGTCGTGCTCGTCGACGACCATCCGCTGTTTCGGCGTGGGCTGGCTGAGCTTTTGAGTGAAGGTGGCCTGTTCGAGGTCGTGGCCGACTTCGATGACGGCACCGATCTGCTCGACGCCCTGCCCACCCTGGCCCCGGAGCTGGTGATCGTCGACTGGCAGATGCCGCAGCTCGATGGCCTGACCCTGATGCGCCATCTCAAGCAGCGTGATGCCACTCTCAAGGTAGTGCTGCTGACCGCCTCCGATGACAGCCGCCACCTGTTGGATGCCATCCAGCAAGGGGCGGATGGCTACCTGATGAAGGACACCGACCCCGAACGCATTCTCGAGCGCCTGCAGGCCGTGATCGACGGCAAGCTGGGGCTGGAGGAAGAGACCTTGCTGCTGCTCGCCCGGCGTCTGCAGCAGGACCACCGCCAGCGCGAACAACACTCGCAAGCACAGACACATAAACAGCAGCATAAACAGGAGCAGGAGCAGACTGAGGCGCTGCCAGCTGTGGCGAATCCCCCTGCTGGCCCCACGCTCGACGGGGCCGCCGCTCTCGACCGACCCACGACACCTGACTGGCCCACGGCACCTGAATGGTACGAAGGCCTGACCGAGCGTGAACGCGATACCCTCAAATGGATCGGGCGCGGCCTCAGCAACAAGCTGATTGCCCGCGAGCTGGGCATCAGTGACAGCACGGTGAAGGTCTACGTCAAGAATCTGCTGCGCAAGCTGAACCTGCATTCGCGACTGGAGCTGGCCGCCTGGGTCTACGCTCACCCGCTGACGCCCGCGAGCGATGCCAGCCGAGCGCTCGCCGAGGACGCGACAGGCGCCGAACAGGATACGACCCGGGCCAAAAAGGAGAGCCTGCGATGATACGCTTTCTCGAACAGTTCGCCTCCGCCTCGATTGCCTCGCCCGCCTCGACTGCCTCGACTGCCTCGACCTTCAGCGCACAGGCGATTCTCGATGGGCTGAGTGATGCCGTGCTGGTGGTGAATGCCGACAGTACGCTGCTGTATGCCTCGCGCGGCTGGCAGTCCCTGAGCGGACACGAATCGCGCGACCCACGGGAAGACATGCCACCCGCCACTCGAGCGGACGGGCACGGCACGGCAGCGCAGCGCCTGCGCGATGCCCTGCACCCCGCGGATCAATCGCGCTGGGACATGCTCGCCCGCCACGTTTCGCGCCGCGAACGCCCTGACTGCTGGCGATTGCGCATCATGGGGGCGGACCACCACTATCGCTGGTGTGAAGTGCGCAGCCAGTCGCTCTCGCTGGCCTCGCCCTGGCCCGCCACACTCACCCTGCATGACATCAGCGAGCGCGTGCAGCAGGAGCAGATCGACGCCGCCAACCTGCGCAGCCTGACACGGCTGATCAAGGGGCTGCCCGCGATGGTCTATCGCGCGCGCAACAACCGCCACTGGTCGATGGAATACATCAGTGACGGCTGCCTGGCCATCACCGGCCTCAGCCCCCAGCAACTGCTCGACCATCCCTCCCTCACCTACGGCGAGATGATCCATCCCGAAGATGCCGACCGCGTGTGGGATCAGGTGCAGGCAGCCCTTGAGGCCCGCACTCCCTTCACCCTTGCCTACCGCATTCGCCATCGCAAAGGCGAGGTCATCCGGGTGCAGGAAAAGGGCCATGGCATCTATTCACAGGATGGCACGCCCTTGGCGGTGGAGGGCATCATCTTCGCCGTCGACACCTCGGATATTCCAGGCGTACCGCCATCGACTGACGCATGAAATGAGACATGAACTGAGACATGAACTGATGTACCCCTTTATGGCTACCCTTTCCGAGCAATGTGCAGCCGGAGCACATCTCGCTAGCCTGTTTCGTTGTCAGTGTTTCACGACGTCACCACGTCCTGAAGCCTCGGATAACGCATGAAGACACAACAAGAACAGGAAGGTATCCATGACCCAACGTATCGCGATCATCGGTGCAGGACCCAGTGGCCTGGCTCAATTGCGTGCCTTTCAATCCGCCGCCGACAAGGGCATCGAGATTCCCGAGATTGTCTGTTACGAAAAGCAGGATGACTGGGGCGGTCTGTGGAATTACAGCTGGCGTACCGGACTGGATGCCCACGGCGAGCCGGTCCACGGCAGCATGTATCGCTACCTGTGGTCGAATGGCCCCAAGGAATGTCTCGAATTCGCCGACTACTCCTTTGAAGAACATTTCGGGCGCCCTATCGCCTCCTATCCGCCGCGCGCGGTGCTGTTCGACTACATCAAGGGTCGCGTCGAGAAGGCCGGCGTGCGCAAGTACATCCGCTTCGGTTGCCCGGTGCGCCAGGTCACCTTCGATGATGCCAGCCAGCAATTCACGGTCAGCGTGCATGACCAGGCGCTCGATCTGGTGACCAGCGAAAGATTCGATCACGTCATCGTGGCCTCCGGGCATTTCTCGACGCCTAATGTGCCGGAATTCCCCGGTTTCTCGAGCTTCAATGGCCGCATTCTGCATGCCCATGACTTCCGTGATGCACTGGAATTCAAGGGCAAGGACCTGCTGTTGCTCGGCAGCAGCTATTCCGCCGAGGACATCGGCTCGCAGTGCTACAAGTATGGTGCGCGCAGCATCACCACCAGCTATCGCACCGCCCCGATGGGCTTCAAATGGCCGGACAACTGGGAAGAGAAGCCACTGCTGGTGAAGGTCGATCGCGATACCGCCTATTTCAGTGACGGCAGCCACAAGCGCGTCGATGCCATCATCCTGTGCACCGGCTATCTGCACCACTTCCCGTTCCTCGAGGAGTCGCTGCGCCTCAAGACCCAGAACCGCATGTGGCCGCGGGGGCTCTACAAGGGGGTGGCGTGGGAAGAGAATCCGCGCCTGTTCTATCTCGGCATGCAGGACCAGTGGTACACCTTCAACATGTTCGATGCCCAGGCCTGGTGAGTGCGTGATGCGATTCTCGGCACCCTGCCCCTGCCGTCATTGGACGCGATGCGTGCAGACAGTCTGGCGTGGCGGGCCCGCGAGGAAACGCTGGAAAGTGATGAGGACATGATTCTCTTCCAGGGCGATTACGTGAAATCGCTGATCGAGGAGACCGACTACCCGAGCTTCGATATCGATGGCGTGAATCGTACCTTCCTAGAATGGGAGCATCACAAGCACGAGAACATCATGACCTTCCGCGATCACGGCTATCGCTCCTTGATGACCGGCACTCTGGCGCCCAGGCATCACACGCCGTGGCTGGAGGCGATGGATGACTCGCTGGAAGCCTATCTGGCCCAGCCGGCCGAGGCCGCGACACCATCCGATGCGGAATCAGACATTCAGGCGACGACCACGCCGCTGGCCTCCTGACGCTCCTGGTCACCAGGGCTCGTGTTCAAAGGGGCTCTTGTTCAAAGGAGCTCTGGCCAAACAAGGCTGCGCCAACGACTTGCCAGGCAGCAGGTGGAGGGACAACAGGCGGAGGGGCTCCCTCCGCCTTTTCCTGCATCAAAACATCAACAAAAACTCATATAGACTGGTATTGGTTGTTGGATATTGATGAAACGCAGGTCTCTCACAGGTAATGAAACGCCGTATTTCTCGACACCCCACAAGGACACCCCACAAGGACACCCGATCACCATGCGCATCACGCTCTACTTCCTGATCTCGACCCTGTGCGAAATCGGCTGGGCCACGGGCCTGAAAGTCGCCGACAGTCCGCTGGAATGGGCACTGACGGTGCTGCTGGTCATCATCAGCCTGAGTCTGGTCACCCAGATCGCCAAGACACTGCCCGCCAGCACCACCTACGCCATCTTCGTCGGCCTGGGCACGGTGGGGACGGTGGTGGCTGACCTGCTGTTCTTCGATCTCGAATTCCAGTGGTCCACGCTGGGCTTCGTGGTGCTGATGCTGATCGGCATCATCGTGCTCAAGACGGCCCCCAGCGCGCCTGCCGACAAGCAGCCTCGCGCGAGTGCCACACCGCAGACCACCCTCAGTGAATGACCAGGAGTGACGTCATGGATTGGGTCTATCTGATCGCCGCCGGCTGCTGTGAAGTCGTCGGCGTCACCGGTTTCAACCAGTACGCCAATCAGCACCGCCGCATGGGCGTGTTGCTGGTCGCGCTGGGCTTCAGCTCCTCCTTGAGCCTGCTGTATCTGGCCATGGACACCATCAGTCTGGGCATCGCCTATGCCGTGTTCTCCGGCATCGGGACCGTGGTCAGCGCCATCATCGGCGTGCTGTTCTGGCGCGAGCACTTCTCGTTTCGCCGCATGGCCTGCATCGGCGTCATCGTGCTGTCCATCGCTGGTCTGCACCTGTCCGGCGGGCATTGAGCGTCGGTCGGCGCTTGATTATTGCCATATGTGCAATAACCAATTGCCGACAGGCGCCTTTTTCTGCCCGCGCCAGTGCACTAGCCTCGTGAACCAGCCTCCTGGACTCGGCACCGCAGGCACCCGCCTGAGTGCCTGTCCTGCGGCATCCTCTGACAACCCATCGTGAAGGAGGTCTCGTTCATGTCAGCGCCCGTCCCTACCCGCATGGCGTTCGTCAATTATCAGCTCGACCGCCCGGAAGGCCTGCAGATCAAGGTGGACCCGAACGGCGAGACCGGTCGCCGTATCGAGCCGGAGCATGACCGCCGCGGTGTCAGGCTGCAGGACCTGCGCGCCACACCGCCCAGCTTCGCCTGCCAGGGGCTGCTGTTTCTCGACACGCCCGAACTTGCCGTCGATGTGCGCGATGCCAAGGTGCGCGATCGCCTGCACACACCGGCCATCGAGGCATTGCTCAAGCAGCAGCTCGGCGTCAGTGAGGTGCAGGTGTTCGACCACACCCTGCGCGGCTTCGAGGGTGAGCGCGTGCCGGCGCAGCATGTGCATGTCGACTACTCGCCGCGCTCTGGACCGCAGCGCGTGCGCGATCTGCTCCCGCCCGAGCAGGCGGAGCAGTGGCTGAGCGGCCACTACGGCATCGTCAATGTCTGGCAGCCGGTCGAGCAGGCCGTCGCACGTGACCCGCTGGCCTTCGCCGATACCCAGAGCGTGCAACACGAGGACTGGGTCAACATCGACATCCTCTATCCGGACCGCTGCGGCCAGATCCAGGGCCTCGTGCACAATCCGGCTCACCGCTGGTACTTCGCCTCACAGATGCGCCCCGACGAAGCCATCGTCTTCAATGCCTTCGACAGCGCCGGCAAGCCGCCGGTCGCGCATACCGCGGCCGAGCTGCTCGATACGCCCGACGATGCGCCGACACGCACCAGTCTCGAGACGCGGGTATTGGTCCGCTATCCCGACTGAGGTGTCACGGCCGCTGGTTGATAACGGCTGGTCGGTGGCGGCTGGTTGAAAATGACTGGTTGGTGGCGGCTGAGCGCCGCGGTCGAGATGGCAGACACCTGGCCCATCCGGGTTGCTGCCCCTCGCCCGCCCCTCGCCCGACCTTATCGGCACTCGCCACCAGATGACCGTCGCCCAGGCCTCCCTCCTTGCAGGCCTGGCGGCCACCGCTTGGCGGCCACCAGATTCTCGTCTCACATTCTTCGTCATTCAGGAGCTTTGCCATGAGCTTGTCTTTCCATGTCGTCCGCCACGAACGCGGCTTCTCTCCCACGCCCCTGCCCATCTGGACCGACAACGGCGACGTGTCTGATCTCTTCGAGGCCGACGCGGCGCCAGAGGTGGTCCGTCAGGAAGTCGAGGGTGTCCCGGGTGCCTTCCAGCTGCTCAATGTGCTGACACCCGCCGAGGCCGACAACTTCGTCGCCGCCCTGGAGGAAATGGGCTTCGAGGAAGATGCGCCCGTCTCCCTGCCGCGTTCGGTACGCCACAACCACAACGTCAACTGGGTCGTCAGTGAAGCGGTCGATCAGGTCATCTGGCAGCGTTCGGCGCCGCTGGTGACCGAGCAGATCCAGGGCGAAGGCGCCAAGGGCATCAATGCGCGCTTTCGCGTCTATCGCTACGAGGCCGGCGACTTCTTCAAGCCGCACACCGATGGTGCCTGGCCGGGCAGTCGCGTCATCAATGGCGAGATCGTCCAGGACGCCTATCCGGGCCTGATGAGCCAGTACACCTTCCTCATCTTCCTCAGCGATGGTTATACCGGCGGGCGCACCGAGTTTCTGGTCAGCCGTCGCGACCCCGGCAAGCCGGCCCAGTCGCAGGATGATATCCAGAAGGTATCGGTCTCCACGCCCAAGGGTGGCGTACTGTGCTTCCCGCATGGCTCGCACCCGCAGCACTGCGTGCATGCCAGCGAGCCGATCCGCGACGGTGCCAAGTACATCATCCGCAGCGATATCCTCTATTGATGGCTGCCTGATGAGCAGTGGCCAGGCACCGCTTGGTAGATGCTGCTTGGTAAGTAGCCAGCGCGCAGCCTGAAAACACGAAGGGCCCGATCTCTCGAGACCGGGCCCTTCGTGTTTTCCTGCGTGTCGTTCACAGGGCTTGTCAGCAGGACAGCCGCTCGCGGCGGGCGAGCAGGAAGTCGACCCAGGCACGTACGCGCGGGTTGTGCTGATTCTCGCGCGCGAAGACGACGTGGATACCGGTGTCGAAATCCGATGAAGTGACTTGAAAGTCCTCCAGCACCGGCAGCAGGCGGCCACTTGCCAGCTCTTCCCTAATCGCCCAGAGCGGCTGCACCACCACGCCGGCGCCCCCCAGAGCTGCCTGGGTGAGAATGTCGGCGTTGTTGGTGCGCAGCGCGCGGGCGCGCACCGAGATGCGATGCTCCCGATCGCCTTGCACCAGCCGCCAGTGATGATTGGCGGTGGTATAGCTGAAGGTCAGCAGACGGTGCTGCTCCAGGTCCTGTGGCTGATGGATAGACGGCTGGGCGGCGAGGTAGGACGGCGCGGCAGCCAGCACGAAGCGCTGATCACTGATATGGCGCGCGATCAGGCTCGAATCTTCCAGATGGCCGATGCGCAGGGCCACGTCGAAGTGGTCCTCGACCAGGTCCACCCGCTGGTCGCTGCTGACGATATCCAGCGCCACCTCGGGATAGCACTGCATGAACTCGCTCACCAGCGGCGCCAGATAGAGGCGCGAATAGCGCCACGGCACCGAGATGCGCAGCGGCCCCGCGACCCGCTCACTCAGCGTCTCCAGCTCATCCTCCAGCTGGTCCACCTCGGCCAGAATGGCGCGAAAGCGGATCAGGGCGCGCTCGCCGGCCGGCGACAGCCGTACATGGCGCGTGGTGCGCACCAGCAGCGGCTCGCCCAGCTGGCGCTCCAGATGATTGACGTGACGCGTCGCCGTGGAACTGGCGATATCCAGCTCCCGCGCCGCCACGTTGAAGCTCTGATGCTCCGCCACCTTGAGAAAGGTGCGCAGGCGTTGGGTCAGTTCGTTCATGGTGCTCCTGCTGTGCCCTCCATCGAAAGGTCGGCGTCCTTGTCGTACAGCCAAGCGGCCAGACAACCGGTTGGCGCTCGCCAGCCACGAGCATATCATCGACGCACCGCAGGATGACCGCGACACGAGGATGAACGACATGGACATGATAAGCAGCATGAAAGGACTCGCCGGTGGCGTCCTGATCGGTCTCTCGGCAGTGATGCTGATGGCCTTGCTGGGACGTATCGCCGGTATCAGTGGCATCACGCGCGGTGCGCTGCTGGAATCAGGCCAGGTCCGCCGCTGGCGTCTCGCCTTCGTGCTCGGGTTGATCAGCGGCCCGCTGCTGCTTTTGCTGCTCAATCTTGACTGGGGCAATGTGGCCGCAAGCACGGATGCGCTGATCGGCAATCCCGCCAGCGGGGTGCTGAGCATGATGTTCGCCGGTCTGCTGGTAGGTATCGGAACAGGCATCGGCGGCGGCTGTACCAGTGGTCATGGTGTCTGCGGTATCGCGCGTCTCTCCCCCCGCTCGCTGGTGGCTACGGTGGTGTTCGTGACTGTGGCCATGCTGACGGTGTTCGTGAGCCAACATCTGCTGGGGGAGTCACCATGAAAACGGTCATCGGCTTTCTCACCGGGCTGGTCTTCAGCCTCGGGCTGACACTCAGCGGCATGACCGACCCCGCACGTGTGGTCGGCTTTCTCGACGTGGCCGGAGACTGGGACCCCACGCTGATCTTCGTGCTGGGCGGTGCCGTCATCACCACCTTCCTCGGCTATCGACTCGTCTGGCGGCGTGGCACTCCCCTGCTGGGCGAGCGCTTCCAACTGCCCACGCGCCGCGATATCGATGGCCGCCTGCTGCTCGGCGCGGCGCTGTTCGGTATCGGCTGGGGGCTGAGCGGCTACTGCCCCGGGCCTGCCATCGTCTCCAGCAGCGCCATGAGTCTGCCATTGGCGGGCTTTCTGGTGACGATGCTACTGGGCTGGTGGCTGGCCACCCGCCTGACGCGCAATAGCTGATCTGATAACCCCGCCTTGAAACGCAAACGCCCGCCAAATGGCGGGCGTTTGCGTCTTCCTACATGGGAGTCCGTCACGACTAGACGATGCCCTTGGCCTTCATTTCGCGCAGCACGGCAGCGACATAGTGCATCTCCTCCGGCGTGCCGAGTGACATGCGACACCAGCCATCCGCCGGCGGGAAGGCACGCCCGATCAGCACGTGGCGTTCCTTCATCGCGGTCTGGAATTCCTTCAGCGGCCTGGAGATACGGTGGAAGACGAAGTTGGTCTGCCCCGGCAGATACTCCCAGCCCAGCTCGTCGAGCGTCGCCGTGAAGATGGCGCGCGCTTCATCGTTGCTCTGCTTGCTGTGGACCAGAAACTCCGGTGACTGCATGGAGGCCGTCGCCGCCATCACGCCAGGATATGACAGCGTCATGGCATCGTCTTCGACATAGTGGGAGACATGCTCGAGACGATCGACATCGCCGACGGCGTAGCCGACACGCAGGCCAGCCATGGCGTGAATCTTGGAGAAGGTCTTCAGCAGCAGGATGTTCTTGGCGCCACCAGCAATCAGATGATCGGCGGAGCGGAAGGCAGGGTCATTGACGAATTCGGCATAGGCTTCATCGATGATGAACAGCGTATCGTCGCGGCTGTCGTTGACCCAGGCCTCCAGTTCATCACTGGAAATGATGGTCGAGGTCGGGTTGTTGGGGTTCACCAGATAGACGATGGAGGGGCCGGAGTGGTCGGCCACGGCCTGCTTCATGTCGGAAATCTTGAATGACCAGTCCTCGCGCGAGGACGGCACCTTGCGAATGGCGAGGTCATAGAAGCCGGCATACAGGGCGCCATCGCCATAAGTCAGCTCGGGAATCACCAGCTGGGTATCGGGAGTCGCATGGGCCAGCACACTGGCACGGATCGCATCGGAGGAGCCCGGCGTGAACAGAATGCTCTCGCTCGGCACCTTGTGATGAGTCGCCACCAGGGACTGCAATTTGCCCAGAAGGGCGAAGGGATACCGATTGGAATGCGGGATGGATGCCGCTGCGGCACGCTGTGCAGACGGTGCCATACCCAGCGCATTCTCGTTGTAGTTGAGCCGCACCGGAGACTTGGCGGAAGGCTTGAGCACCGCCGCCGCAGGTGCCGTCTCCTTGGCCAAGGCACTGGGAATCCCCGGCAGGAACTGACCCAACGCCGCCCCGGCAATTGCCGCCCCACTCATGCCCAGGAAACCACGACGCGAACGCGATGATGGAGAGCCCTTCTCAACCGCCTGAACCACAGAAGACTCCTGCAGATCCTTCTCGACTACGTCTGTCATCGTGTGTCCTTTGTCTATCGCTGCTGCCCTTCCCCCTCGTGTGAAGCCACACGGGCAATCGGGAGCAAGCCGTTGTTTTTGTATGTGCTAATAAAGCACCACCAACGTATAAGACTTTGGTGAGAGGCACAACGAAACGACGCGCCGGATCGCGCAACCATGCGCCGCGGCAAGGGCAACCCCTCGGGGAAGTCGCGCACTGCATTGTGAGCGCTCGGTAAAGCAGATAAATAAACTGCTCATGACACGAAGACGCCGGCCATTGGCCGGCGTCTTGAATCCCATTCAAAGCTGAATCATCCAGTAGATTCCTGAGCAATCTCCCTGATGACCAGGCTACCCAGCTGACGAGTGTTGTGCGGATTGCCGTTGCCATTCACCAGCGGCAGATTCAACTGTTTTGCCAATTCACGCAGCACTGGCTGAACAGGGCTCACTGACTGCATCCCCTGACCATCATCACGCTCGACTTCGATGCTGCCGTTCTCAAGCTCACGAACAAGACAAGACGCGAACATGACTTCACGCACGGCTTTCAGCTCGCTGCGTGGCTTCGTAGTCTTGGCCAATCGAGACAACGAGATACTCTGCTTGCCCGCGCGCTCCGGCGACATCAGCGACCGGGCCTCTTCCACTGTGGCATCCAGCAACTTCTCGATCTGCATCTCTTCTGTATTGATACGCAGGATGATGATGCGCTCCACTTCATCCAACGAACGGGGATTGAAAGCAACATTGCCCCCACCGCCCATCATCGCAGTGGTTTTGACCGAGATTCGCTCACCGTCACCGCTTACCACGTCATAGCCGCGCTGATTCACCTCGGTCGCCATCTGACCATTGGTGATCAATGCAGCGTAAAGCTCACCAATGCGTCCGCAAAGATGACGTAGCTCAGTCGGCGGCACGCCCCAGTTCAGTTCTCGCTCGAACCAGGCCATTGCCTCACCCAAGGATTGGATGATCTGCATCTGTGAAAGTGCCATGATCAACTACTCATAGAAGGTTTACATATGCATAATGCATTTATATTACGGCCTTATACGCTCTTCAAAACGGACTGAATTGTTCATCACTTTCAGTTTTGCAAGAGAAATCTGAAACTGCCCGTTACTAGGTAATTTCTTTTCAGAAAACTGCTGCCAGACTAATGACCCAGGGCCATTATAGATTTCTTCAAAGCTACCATCGGGTAAAATCTTAATCACAATTGCATGCTCGGGCTCACTGCGAAATGCAACTGATTTCGCTTGTGTTGCCTTGATTTCGATCTTGGTACCGCATTTGGCGATAGCGTCATACCCTTTGTTGGAAGCAGTCAAAAGCTCTAGATCATATGCATTGGCAACTAGACACTCTCCTAGACTCCCTACCATATGGCCATCCGGAGTGAAATGTCGCCCGGGGAACATTTCTTCCAGCTCATTAACAATATTATATAAGTCGCCTACCAAGCTTTTGAGTTTATTTTTATCCACGATTTAGTCATCAATTATCCAAGGTAATCAAATATTATATTTACCATATTTTGAAAACAACCAACTGTGTATTAAAAATATCTCTGGATTTCTCTCACTGGCCACTGGATAGCACTCACTCTCGACTGACTTCACCAAGGTGCAAGAGACGGAGAAATTCATCAAATTGGTGCAGCGTACGATTTCGATATGCATATCCGTGTTGCGCGAAATCTTATATGCAATTGTTTTATATGGAAAAAATCTCTCCGGCACACTTCCTGCTAGACATTCATCGAGGCACCGATAGGCATACAACAATCGAAAATCTACACCAATGGAGCGCTAGGGTTCCGGTGACTGGCTGATAGCCGTCACGACTGGTCCGAGAGCACTCGACCTCCAAGCTGGGGGTTACACGGCGGGACAAAAGCCCGGGAGACGCAAAGCCTGTAAAGGTCGGCGCCTCTCACTTTTTCCGCCGGAGATAACGACAATGCCCCAGCTCACTCGCCTTTCCCAGTCCGCGACTTCCCCCTCGGATGCCAGCGCCCAGGTGTCATCCGCTGCTGTCTCATCTGCTTCATCTGCCATTTCCAGAAACGCTTCCAGACGTGCTGCGCTGGCCGGCGCCCTGCTGCTTGGCGCATCGCTGAGCCCGCAGGCCATGGCGCAGGATTCCTTCAGCGTGTGCTGGTCGGTGTATGCCGGCTGGATGCCTTGGGAATACGCGGACACCCAGGGCATCGTCGACAAGTGGGCCAGGAAGTACGACATCAATATCGATGTGGTGCAGGTCAACGATTACGTCGAGTCCATCAATCAGTACACCTCCGGCAATGTCGATGGCTGCGCCATGACCAACATGGACGCCCTCACCCTCCCCGCCGCCAGCAGCGTCGATTCCACCGCGCTGATTCTGGGCGACTACTCCGATGGCAACGACGGCGTGATGGTCCGCGATGGCGATTCCATCGAGTCCCTGAAGGACCGCGAGGTCAATCTGGTGCAATTCAGTGTCTCCCACTACCTGCTGGCACGCGCGCTGGACAGCGTCGGCATGAGCGAGCGCGATCTCACCACCACCAATACCGGCGATGCCGACATCGTGGCGCTGGCCAGCAACACCGACACCCAGGCAGTGGTGACCTGGAACCCGCAGCTGGCCACCCTCAAGGAGATGCCCGGCTACACCGAAGTCTTCAATTCCAGCGACATTCCCGGCGAGATTCTCGACCTGATGGTCGTCAACACCCAGACGCTGAAGGACAACCCGGACTTCGGCCACGCGCTGGTCGGTGCCTGGTATGAGGTGATGGAGAAGATGAAGGCCGGTGACGAAGACGCCCTCTCCCAGATGGCCGATGCCGCCGGCACCGACCTCGCCGGCTATCAGTCCCAGCTGGCCGCGACCCACATGTACTACACCCCCGCCGAGGCCGTGGCCGCCTTCAATGCGCCGAGTCTCAAGGACACCATGCAGCACATCGCCGACTTCAGCTTCGCGCAGGGCCTGTTGGGCGAAGGCGCCCCGGATGCCGGCTTCATCGGTATCGAGACCCCCGCCGGCGTCATCGGCAATGAAGGCAACGTGATGCTGCGCTTCGACCCGAGCTACACCGCCGCACTGGCCGACAGCCAGTAACGCCACGCGGTGGATGCCGCACACGCTCCGCGGGGCAGCCTGCCTCGCGGAACGTGAACCGACCGCCTCCCTCGACCGCACCCTCGTTCGCACCCGTGGAGCCCGCGCATGAAACGCCTGATCAATCTGACACCCTCCCGTGGTGGCCGCTGGCTGCTCGGTGGCCTGCCCTTCGCGCTGCTGGCCATCCTTTACATCGTGCAGTCCAACCAGCGACTGCTCGACAACCCGAATGACCGCCTGCTGCCGTCCTTCGCCGCCATGGGCGAGTCGTTCTCGCGACTGGCCACCGAGGTCAACGTGCGCACCGGCGATCTGCCGCTGTGGACCGACACCTTCGCCAGTCTCGAACGCCTGCTGGCCGGCGTGCTGATCAGTGCGCTGATCGGCCTGACCGTCGGCCTGCTCACCGGTGGCCTGCCGCTGCTGCGCGCCAAGCTGTCACCACTGATTACCGTGCTGTCCCTGATTCCGCCGATGGCGATTCTGCCGATCCTGTTCATCGCCTTCGGTACCGGCGAGCTGGCCAAGATCGCGCTGATCGTCATCGGCATCACGCCCTTCCTGATTCGCGACCTGCAGAATCAGGCCCTGCGCCTGCCCGATGAGCAGCTGATCAAGGCCCAGACGCTGGGCGCCAGCTCCTGGCAGGTGCTGACCCGCGTACTGCTGCCCCAGCTGACCCCGCGCCTTCTGAGCGCCACGCGCCTGGCACTCGGCAGCGCCTGGTTGTTCCTGATCGCCGCGGAAGCCATCGCCGCCCAAGACGGCCTCGGCTACCGCATCTTCCTGGTGCGTCGCTATCTGGCGATGGACGTCATCCTGCCCTACGTGGCCTGGATCACGCTGCTGGCCTTCCTGCTCGACCGTCTGCTGGTGCTCGTCTCGACCCGCGCCTTCCCCTGGTACCACGCTGAGGAGAGCCAATCATGAGCCTGATCCACGCCAAGGGCCTCGAGAAGCACTACGGTCAGCAGGTCGTGCTGGAACGCATGAACCTGACCGTCGAGGCCGGAGAATTCATCACCCTGGTCGGCGCCTCCGGTTGCGGCAAGACCACCTTCCTCAAGCTGCTGCTGGGCACCGAGGGCGTCTCGCGCGGTGAGCTGCTGCTCGATGGCAAGCCCATCCCCGGCGAGCCGGGCCCGGACCGCGGCATCGTCTTCCAGAAGTATTCCGTCTTCCCGCACCTCACCGTGCTGGGCAACGTGATCATGGCCGAGGAGCTGGCACGTGCCCCGCTGACCGGCAAGCTGTCCGGGGCCAAGCGCCGTGAAGCCCGGGTCGCCGCCGAAGCGCGTCTGGCGGAAGTCGGCCTGTCCCACGCACTGGACAAGTACCCGCATGAGCTGTCCGGCGGCATGCAGCAGCGCCTCGCCATCGCCCAGGCGCTGATGATGAAGCCGCGCATCCTGCTGCTGGATGAGCCCTTCGGCGCGCTGGACCCGGGCATCCGCAAGGACATGCACCAGCTGATCCTGCGCCTGTGGGAAGAACAGCAGCTGACCATCTTCATGATCACCCATGACCTCAAGGAAGCCTTCGAGCTGGGCTCGCGCGTCTGGGTGTTCGACAAGGTGCGTGTGGATGCGCAGGCCCCGCAGGCCTATGGCTCGACCATCACCTATGACCTGCCCACCGAGCGTAGCAAGACCAAGGCGTCGTCCCAGCAGCCGAGCGCTCACCCACCGGGCTCTGGCCAACCGACGCCCGAGCACGAAGCGCTGACGACACCAGCCCACTCCGTTTCCCAAGCCACTCTCACCGGAGGCCAATTCAATGAACATACCGCTTGATGCCGCAACCGCCGCCCGCGCCAGCTTTACCGCGAGCTTTACTGCAAAGTACAAGACCCATCTGCCCGGCGGCCATCACTGGTCGATGCGCATGCCGCGTGGCAGTGCGCTCAAGCTGACCGCGAGCGAGGCCAACGCCAATGTCGGCCTGGTGATGTACAACCCGCTGGATACGCTTGAGCGCCTCAACCTGCCGGATACCCTCAAGGGTCAGCACACCTTCCGCCTCACCGAAGGCCACTGCCTGTATTCCGACATGGGCCGTATCTTCGCCTCCATCATCCAGGACGATCTCGGCTGGCATGACAGCGCCAGCGGCAACCTGATGGAGCATCACTTCGCCGCCAAGGGCTGGCACAAGAAGGCCTATCAGCAAGCCTTCAATGACTTCACGCCCAGCGGCCACGACAGCCTGCTGATCGAGATGGCCAAGTACGGCCTGAGCGAGCGCGACCTGTGCGCCAACCTCAACCTGTTCTCCCGCGTGCGCGCCGATGAAGACGCCAATCTGCACTACGTCGCGGACCACTGCGCCGCCGGCAACAGCGTCACCCTGCGCTTCGAGATGGACACCCTCGTCATGCTGCACACCTGTCCGCATCCGCTGGACCCCGCCGAGGACTATCCGCTGCGCGGCGTGGACATGACCTTCGGCACCGCGACGCCGATGGATGAGCACGACGCCTGCTATCTGTCGCGCCCCGAGAATGCCCGCGCCTACGCCAACAACCAGCTCTATCACCTGGCGGGCTGAGGCGTCCCCCGACAGCAGACGGAGGCCACGCCGACTGGCTCGTGGCAACTGGAAACGACGCCCCAGATGACAAGGACAAAGGACATCCCAATGTGCACCTCGACACTTGAACCCCCCCATGCCCACACCCCGGCCGCGACGGACGGCGCCCCGCTGAGCTACGCCGACCCCGCACAGCAGCCGCGCGAGCTTGAGCGCACCATCGAGGCCGGCGATCACTTCATCGGCCTGGTCCGCGCCGGCCAGCACCTGCGCATCACCGACCTGCACGGCAATCAGGCCGCCGACACCCTGTTCTTCTCAGCCGACGACACCGCCGAGCGCTACAGCGCGATGGACACCGTGCGCGAGCAGGGCAAGGTCTACCTGACCACCGGCACGGTGCTCTACTCCACGCGTGGCCGGGCGCTGCTGACCATCACCGGCGATACCTGCGGTCGGCATGACACCCTGGGCGGCGCCTGCTCCAGCGAGTCCAACACCGTGCGTTACGACCTGGAGAAGCGCCACATGCACTCCTGTCGCGACAACTGGATGCTGGCCATCGCCCGCTACCCGAAGTACGACCTGACCAAGCGCGACATCGGCCACAACATCAATTTCTTCATGAACGTGCCGGTCACCGCCGATGGCGGCCTGAGCTTCGAGGACGGCCTGTCCGGCCCGGGCAAGTACGTCGAGATGGTCGCCGAGCGTGACGTCTACGTGCTGCTCTCCAACTGCCCGCAGCTCAACAACCCCTGCAATGGCTACGACCCGACACCGGTCGCCATCCGCATCAGCGACTCGCCGCTAGGCTGATCCGCCGAGCTGATCCGCCGAGCTGATCGGCCGAGCTGAGCCGCCGAGCTGAAAGCGAAGCTTTCGAACACGCATACGACAAGAAACGGCCGAGCCCCACCTGACGATGTCATCTCTCTTGCATCACTCGTCAGCCCTCCAGGCTCTGCCCGGCTACCGGACGACCGGCAGCTCACAGTTTGAAGGCGGGACGACCCGCCGCCGGAAGGATGACTCCGTCATGTTCCACAAGGTCCTGATTGCCAACCGTGGCGCCATCGCCACCCGAATCCAGCGCACTCTGCGTGCCCTCGGTGTCCAGAGTGTCGCCGTCTACGCAGAAGCCGACCGTGAATCCCCCTTCGTGCGCGAGGCCGATGAAGCCTACAGCCTCGGCGAAGGTGCTGCCGCCGAGACCTATCTCGACATCGACAAGCTGATCGCCATCGCCCGCGAGAGTGGCGCTCAGGCCGTGCACCCGGGCTATGGTTTCCTGTCCGAGAACACCCGCTTCATCCAGGCCTGTGACGCCGCCGGCCTGGTCTTCCTCGGCCCGACCGTCGAGCAGATCCACGCCTTCGGCCTCAAGCACGAAGCGCGCACCATCGCCGAGAACGCCGGCGTGCCACTGGTGCCCGGCACCGGCCTGCTGGACGACGTCGAGAGCGCACTGAGCGAGGCCGCCCGTATCGGCTATCCGGTGATGCTCAAGTCCACCGCCGGCGGCGGCGGCATCGGCATGCAGGTCTGTGACGACGAAGCCTCTCTCAGCCGCGCCTTCGATTCGGTCAAGGGCCTCGGCGAGCGCAACTTCGGTGATGGTGGCGTCTTCCTCGAGGCGTACATCGCCCGCGCCCGTCACCTGGAAGTGCAGCTGTTCGGTGATGGAGAAGGCACGGTGATCGCGCTGGGCGAGCGCGACTGCTCCAGTCAGCGCCGCCACCAGAAGGTCATCGAGGAATGCCCGGCACCCAACCTGCCCGAGCACGTTCGCGAAGACATGATCGCCACCGCCATCCGCCTGGGCGAGGCCGTCAATTACCGCAGCGCCGGTACCGTCGAATTCATCTATGACGCCGAGCGTCAGGCCTTCTACTTCCTGGAGGTCAATACGCGCCTGCAGGTCGAGCATGGTGTCACGGAGCTGGTGTGGGGCGTGGACATCGTCGCCTGGATGCTCAAGTTGGGCGCCGGTGAGCTGGGCAATCTGCGCGAGCTGGTCGCGCCGCTCACACCCCGCGGCCACGCCATGCAGGCACGTGTCTATGCCGAGAATCCGCAGCACGACTTCCGCCCTTCCAGCGGCCTGCTCACCGAGTGGGAGTTCGCCAATGACGCCGTGACCGCCGCCCTCGCCGACGACAGCCAGCTGCGGGTGGATCACTCCATCGAGGCCGGCTTCGAGGTCCCCGCCTGGTTCGACCCGATGCTGGCCAAGGTGATGGTGCACGCCCCAACCCGCGAGCAGGCGCGCGGCGATCTCTCCAAGGCATTGGCGGCCTCTCGCCTCTACGGCATCGAGACCAACCGTCAGTGGCTGTCGCACCTGCTGGAAGACTCGCGCTTCATCAATGTCGAGATCTACACCCGCTGGCTGGAAGGCCTCGAGTGGGCCGCGCCGACCTTCGAGGTACTCGTCCCCGGCACCCTGACCACCGTGCAGGACATGCCGGGTCGCCTGGGCCACTGGGATGTGGGCGTGCCGCCCTCCGGCCCCTTCGATGACTACGCCTTCCGTCTCGGCAATGCGCTGCTGGGCAATGCCGCCGATGCCGCAGGCCTCGAGATCACCCTCAATGGCCCGACGCTGCACTTCCACCGCGCCACGCGCGTGGTGCTGGCCGGCGCGCCGTTGCCCGCCACGCTGTCCGTTTCAGCACCGCAAGACGGCGCTGATGACGCCGCGACTCACGAGCTTGCTCTGTGGCAGGTGCATGAGATCGCCGCTGGCAGCACCCTGAGTCTGGGCAAGGTGGCTGCCGGCGCGCGCAGCTATCTGTTGATCGCCGGCGGCATCGACTGCCCGCAGTATCTGGGCTCGCGCGCGACCTTCACTCTGGGCCAGTTCGGCGGCCATGCCGGCCGTGCGCTGCGCAGTGGCGACACCCTGCCGCTGGCCGATCTCGCCGAGTGCCCCCCGCCCGCCCTGACCCGGCTGCCCGAGGCGCTGATCCCGCAGGGCGCTGGCCTGGTCGCGGATGAACAAGGCGGGAACGCTCAAGACAGGACACAAGGCCGCGAATGGCAGATCGGCGTGCTCTACGGCCCGCACGGGGCGCCGGACTTCTTCACCGAAGACGACATCAGCACCTTCTTCGGCCACCGCTGGGAAGTGCATTACAACTCCAGCCGCACCGGCGTACGCCTGATCGGCCCGCGTCCGCAGTGGGCGCGCGCCGACGGCGGCGAGGCCGGTCTGCACCCCTCCAATATCCATGACAACGCCTACGCCTTCGGCACCATCGACTTTACCGGCGACATGCCGGTCATCCTCGGCCCGGACGGCCCGTCGCTGGGCGGCTTCGTGTGTCCGGCCACCGTGGTGCGTGCTGAGCGCTGGAAGCTGGGCCAGCTGGCCGCCGGCGATCGCATCCGCTTCGTCGCGCTGACTCTGGAGGAATCCCGCACCATCGAGGTGCAACAGGACGCCGTGATCACCGCCCTCGCCAGTGGCCAGCTCGGCACTCTGGAACAGCACCTGACGGAGACCAGCGGTGCCACGCTGAGCGCCATCGCCGCAAAACGTCCGCGCCCCGATGACTCGCCGGTGCTCAAGCGCCTGAGCGCCGAGCAAGGCGGTGAGCAGATCGTCTATCGCCGCGCGGGGGATGACTTCCTGCTGATCGAGTTCGGCCAGATGGAGCTGGATATCGCGCTGCGCTTCCGCGCCCATGCCTGGATGCTGTGGCTCAAGGAGCACCCGCTGCCAGGCCTGATGGAGATGACCCCGGGCATTCGCTCGCTGCAACTGCATTACGACCCGCGCTGCCTGACGCTCGAGACGCTGATGGCGCATCTCGAACAGGCCGAAGTCGCGCTCAAGGATGTCGAGGATATCGAGATCGAGGCCCGCACCGTGCACCTGCCGCTGTCCTGGGATGACCCGGCGTGTCAGCAGGCCATCGACAAGTACCAGCGCTCGGTGCGCCCGGACGCGCCCTGGTGCCCAAGCAATCTGGAATTCATTCGCCGCATCAATGGCCTCGCCGATGAGGCGGCGGTGCGCGAGACAGTGCTCAACGCCCGCTATCTGGTGATGGGCCTCGGCGATGTCTATCTCGGCGCGCCGGTGGCCACGCCGCTGGACCCGCGCCAGCGCCTGGTGACCACCAAGTACAACCCGGCACGCACCTGGACCGCCGAGAACTCGGTGGGCATCGGCGGCGCCTATCTGTGCGTGTATGGCATGGAAGGCCCGGGCGGTTATCAATTCGTCGGCCGCACGCTGCAGATGTGGAATCGCTATCGCCGCACCGAACACTTCACCACCCCGTGGCTGTTGCGCGTGTTCGATCAGCTGCGCTTCCATCCGGTCAGCCATGCAGCGCTCGAGCAGATCCGTCGTGATCATCCGCAGGGGCGTTACGACCTCAAGATCGAGAAGACCCGCTTCCGTCTCGCCGATTATCAGGCGCAGATCGCCGAACACCAGGCCGAGACCGATGCCTTCCGTGAACGCCGCCAGGCGGCCTTCCAGCAGGAAATCGACGACTGGCATGCGCGCGGCCAGTTCACCTTCGAGGATCAGATCAACGAGGTGCAGGAAGCCGACAGCCTGAGTGATGACGAGCTGGGCATCGAGACACCGGTCACCGGCAGCCTGTGGAAGCTGGAAGTCGCCGAGGGCGATGACGTCGAGGCCGGCCAGGTGGTGGCGCTGGTCGAGTCGATGAAGATGGAAGTCGAGATTCGCACCCACACCGCTGGCCGTGTCGTGCGCCTGCCGATCAAGGAAGGCAGCGGCGTCGCCCCCGGCCAACCACTGATCGTGCTGTCGACCGCCGTGGAAACCACGGATTCCGCTGATGCCAGCGCATCAGACAACGCCCGATCGACCCTGTCCTCCGAGGAGACGCTGTGATGATGACCCATACCCCGCTCAACCTGAGCATCACGGCGCTGAGCAAGGCCTATCAGGCCGGTGAGATGACGCCGCGCCAACTGGTGGACGAGCTGCTGGCCGCGCAGGCCGAGACCGATGCCGCCTGGATCACCCGCCTGTCAGCACAGCAGCTGGAACCCTATCTGGCACGTCTGGACGACGTGGCGCCCGAGTCGCTGCCGCTCTACGGCATTCCCTTCGCGATCAAGGACAATATCGATCTCGCCGGCGTGACCACCACCGCCGGTTGCCCGGAATTTGCCTACACGCCGAGCGATGATGCCTTCGTGGTCAAGCAGTTGATCGCGGCAGGCGCGATTCCGATGGGCAAGACCAATCTGGACCAGTTCGCCACCGGGCTGGTCGGTGAACGCGCCCTGCCGGTCTACGGCACCCCGGCCAATGCCTTCGACCCCGCCTATGTGCCGGGTGGCTCCAGCAGTGGCTCCGCCGTCGTCACCGCCCAGGGCCAGGTCAGCTTCGCGCTGGGCACTGACACGGCGGGTTCCGGGCGGGTTCCGGCCTGCTTCAACAATCTGGTCGGCGTGAAGCCGACGCTTGGCCTGCTCAGTGCAGGTGGTGTGGTGCCGGCCTGCGCGACGCTGGATACCATCTCCATCTTCGCGCTGGGCTGCGATGATGCCGCGAAGGTGCTGTCCGTCACCGCACAGTTCGATGCCGACAACCGCTGGGCGCGCGAGCATGACTTCAGCGTTCACGGCCAGGCCTATGGCGTGCTGCCCGACCTGACTGGTCTGCGCATCGGCGTGCCGCCGCGTGCTCAGTGGCATACCGACAGCGATTACAGCGGCTACATGGAAGCGGCGATGCGCCAGTGCAAGGCGCTGGGGGCAGAGCTGGTCGAGCTGGATTGCAGCCCGCTGCTGGCCGCCGCGCGCCTGCTGTATGAAGGCCCCTGGGTGGCGGAGCGCTATCACGCGGTGCGCGAGCTGATCGAGCACACCCCCGAGGCGCTGCACCCGGTGACCCGCGAGATCACCCTTGGCGGTGCCACGCCGCTGGCCGTCGATGCCTTCGATGCGCGCTATCAGCTGGCCGAATACCGCCGTCAGGCCGAGGCGCTGCTGGCGCAGGTGGACGTGATGCTGGCGCCGACCACGCCGCGCCTGCCCACCAAGGCGGAATTGGCCGAGGCGCCGATCGCGGTCAATTCGGAGCTGGGCACCTGGACCAACTTCATGAACCTGCTGGATCTCAGCGCGCTGGCCGTGCCGGTGGGCTTCAATCGCCAGGGCCTGCCGGGGGGCGTGACGCTGTTCGCGCCGGCCTTCGAAGACCTGCAACTGCTCAGCATCGCGCGTCTGCTCGAGCACGAATTCGCGCTGCCGCTGGGTGCCAGCGCCGTCGCCCGTCCTCAGGCGCGCCTCGCGGAAAGCCAGCTGCCCGCGGCGGCCAATGGCCGACTCGAGATCGCCGTCTGCGGCGCACACCTCAGCGGCATGCCGCTCAATCATCAGCTCGCCCAGCGCGATGCCCGTCTGGTCGCGCGCACTCACAGCGCACCCAGCTACCGCCTCTATCAACTGGATGACGCGACACCCGCCAAACCGGCCATGCTGCGTGCCCCGCAGAACGGCACCAGCATCGCGCTGGAGATCTGGTCTCTGCCCATCGGCAGCGTCGGCAGCTTCCTCGCCGGCATCCCCTTCCCGCTGGGGCTGGGCCAGATCGAACTCGAAGATGGCCGCTGGGTCGCAGGCTTCATCTGCTCGGTGTCCGCTGACAGCGGCGTGCCGATGACGGACATCAGCGAGTACGGCGGCTGGAAGGCGTGGGTCGAGCGCGAGTGAGCGCGCCGTAACCTCTGATCCGTAGCCTCTGATCCGTAACCCCTGACCCGTAACCCCTGGCCCGCCCTGCACCACAAGACAAAGAGCAACAGATCTGAAACGAAACGCCCCGCGACCGGATGAACGGTCGCGGGGCGTTTCAGTATGACGCTTGCGTGCGTGGCCTGAATGTGTGGAACGCGCGGCCCGCATGCATGGCCTGTATAAGTGGTCCGGTGGCTGTCTCAGGCCTGCCGCATGACCAGACCCATCGCCCGATAGCACCACGCCGGGCTCATGAAGTTCCCCGAAATTTTCATTCTTGGCATCCCGCAAAGCGTGTCTGGCATTTCGCAAAACAAAAGTGCCGCCAGCGGGTAAATAATAATGATTATTATAAACAACTAGGGAACGCAGTCTTGGCTCACTCACTCCGCCGTCCAGGTTTCACTCGCTCGCCACTCGCCCTCTCCATTGCGCTCGCGACCTCGTCACTGCTCAGTGCCACCGCTATCGCGGATGAGACTCGCACGCTTGAGGCGATGACCATCGTCGGCGAGGCGCAAGGCGGCACCACGGAAGAGACTCAGGCGTATACGGTCGACTCCAGCACCAGCGCCAATGGCTTGACCCTGTCGCCACGCGAGACACCGCAGTCTGTCAGCTTTCTGACCCGCCAGCAGATGGATGATGAGGCGCTGACCAGCACCACGGAGGCGATCAACCGCCTGCCGGGCGTGTCCTCCAATCGCCTGGACGGCACCCGCGCCAGCTTCCAGTCACGCGGCTATACCATCCGCAATTTCCAGTTCGATGGCCAACAGAGCAACACCAGCAGCTTCTGGCCGTTCGGCGACGCCGAGTGGGACACCGCCATCTATGATCGCGTCGAGGTGGTCCGCGGGGCCACCGGCCTGATGACAGGCGTCGGCGACCCGTCCGCCACCGTCAACTTCGTGCGCAAGAAGCCGCTGGACGAAGCCGCGGCCAGCGTGACAGGCGCAGTCGGCAGCTGGGACCGCCGGCGTGGCGTGGTGGATGTCAGCACGCCGTTGGATGATGCCGGCAAGGTCGGCGTGCGCTTCGTGGCCGCCAAGGACCGCTCCGACAGCTTCATGGATGATGTCGAGAATGACCGCGAGACCCTCTACGGGGTGATCGCCGCCGAATTGACGCCTGACACCGAGCTGAACGTCGGGGTCGAGTATCAGCGCTATGACCAGGATGGCGCCTATCTGGGCGTGCCGCTCTACTACACCGACGGCACGCGCACCGACTTCGACCAGTCGGTCGCCAACAATACCGAATGGGCGCACTTCTTCACCGAGAACACGCGTGGCTTCGCCGACCTGACCCACTACTTCGCCAACGGCTGGAAGGCGACCGCCGCCTACAGTCATGGCGATGCCAACTACGGGCTGACCTACAACTACCGTGGCGGCTATGTGGATCGTGACAACGGCATCCTCTACTACGACAGCAATCGTCAGGTACCGACGACCTCGTATCTGGTCGACTATCGCGGTGATCGCACCCAGAAGAACCTCAACTTGAGCGCCGAGGGGCCCTTCGAGCTGCTCGGTCGTGAGCACCAGCTGGGCTTTGGCTACATGCGGCTCAAGGAAGAGTACGAGATCTGGAGCCGCACCCCGGCGGGCGCCGTGCCGGCACTGGGCAGCTTCACCGATCGCGATGACCCGGCGCTGGCCGAGCCGGAATGGGGCGAATGGGGCCTGACCGACGACACCGAAACCGAGCAGAGCGGTTTCTACGCCGTGACGCGCTTCTCGCTGGCCGACCCCGTGCACCTGATCATCGGCGCCCGCCTGACCGACTGGGAGATCGACCAGGACTACCGTGGCGAGCGCAGCTATGAATACAACGACGAGTTCACGCCCTATGCCGGTCTGATCGTCGACATTACCGACAACCTCACCGCCTATACCAGCTACACGCAGATCTTCAATACCCAGAGCGAACGTGCCCCCGATGGCGCCCTGCTCGACCCGCTCGAGGGCACCAGCTATGAGGCGGGCCTGAAGGCGGCGTTGTTCGAGGACCGCGCTGACGTGTCCTTCGCCGTCTTCCGCAGCGAGCAGGACAATCTGGCCGTCGAGATCCCCGGCGTCTATGTCGCCGGCACCACCGATCAGGCCTACACCGAGTCAGACGGCGCCGTGGTCGAAGGCTTCGAACTGGAAGTGGCCGGTGAAGTCGCGCCGGGCATCAATCTCTCCGCCAGCTACGCACTGGTGGACGCCGAGGACTCCGATGGCACCCAGCTCAATACCAGCTATCCGCGCCAGCAGGCCAAGGTCTACGCCACCTGGCAGCTGCCCGGCGACTGGTCGCGTCTGACGCTGGGCGCTGGTGGCACCTGGCAGGGGGATACCTACAAGGATACCGACACGCCCACCGGTACCGAGAAGGTCGGCCAGGGCGATGTCTTCCTCGCCAACGCCATGGCGCGCTATCGCTTCAATGACAACTTCAGCACCCAGCTCAACGTGTCCAACCTCTTCGATGAGGAGTACTACACGCAGCAGGGCTTCTACAGCCAGTACCTGTACGGCGCGCCGCGCAGTGCGCTGCTGAGCATGACCTACGACTTCTGAGCATGGGCCCGCCCTGCCGACAGGACACTCGTCTCCACACGTAACGCTTGCCTACCCACCGACAGCCTCTCCCCGCCAGGGGCTGTCACCTCGTCTCTGGCCAGCGGCGTCTGCCGCCAGCCGATCACATAAGGAGTCTCCCTTGCGACTCACGCGACTTTCCTGCGCCATCGGCCTGACCACCGTCATGGCTGCCTGCCTCACGCCGGCCGTACAGGCACACGAGTCAGCGACTGCACACACGTCATCTGTCAGAACATCTGCCGCCTCCGCCGAGGCAACGGCGCAGTATCCGCTCACGATCGAACATGCCTTCGGCACTACCGTCATCGAGAACAAGCCGCAACGTATCGCCACCGTCGCCTGGGCCAATCATGAAGTGCCGTTGGCGCTAGGCGTGGTGCCGGTGGGCTTTCCCCGTCAGGACTTCGGGGATGATGACGGCGACGGCATGATGCCGTGGGTCAAGGCGCGCCTGGAAGCGCTGGGGGCCGACTCGGCCAACCTGTTCGATCAGGGCAAGACAATCGACTTCGCGGCCGTGGCCGCCAGCCAGCCGGACGTCATCCTCGCCGCCTATTCAGGATTGAGCGAAGGCGATTACGCGAAGCTCAGCAAGATCGCGCCGGTCGTGGCGCGCCCCGGCCCGCGCTGGTCTTCCAGCTGGCGCGACATGATTCGCCTCGACAGTGCCGGCATGGGCATGGCCGCCGAAGGGGAAGCGCTGATCGAGCGTCTCGAGGCCCAGGTCGCCGAGAACATCGCCACCCACCCGGAGATCAAGGGCAAGTCGGCCATCACCCTGCGCTATATCGATCCCGAAGACCCGACCCGGATCGCCTTCTACAACGATAACGATGCCCGGGGGCGCTTCCTTGCCGAGCTGGGGCTGACCTCCCCGTCCTTCGTGACGGCGAGTGCCAGCGACGGCAAGATTGGCGGGCGAGTGCCCCCGCAACAACTGGCGGAACTGGCCGACGTCGATATCATCCTGACCTATGGCGGCCAGGCGCTGATTGAGCGCCTCAACCAGCATCTTGCGGACAATGACCTGCCCACCTTCAGCAACGACAGGGTCATCCTGCTGGAGAATGATCCGATGGGCACGGCGGCCAACCCGACACCGCTCTCGATGCCGGAAGTGCTCGATGCCTACGTGACCCAGCTTGCGCGGGCAGCGAAAGCCTCGAATGGCTGATGGTGACTGGCGTGTTCTACTGAAACAGGCGACTGACTCGTTCTACTGAAACAGGCGACTGACTCGTTCTACTGAAACAGGCGACTGGCTCAGGCGACTGACTCAGAACAACTGAACCAAGCAGGCGCAGATGAGACCCGCCACCTGAAAGACGAAAACCCCGCGACCGGTGACCCGGTCGCGGGGTTTTTCATGGAGCCTTGACTCGCCCGATCTACTTCTTGAGGCTGTCGATCAGCAGCTCAGCGACACCTTCGGAAGACATCGGGTTCTGACCGGTGATGATCAGGCCATCCTGAATCGCGAAGGAGGTGAAATCGGCCTTCTTCTCATAGATGCCGCCTTTCTGCTGCAGAGCATCTTCGACCAGGAACGGCACGACATTGGTGAGGCCAACGCCTTCTTCTTCGCCATTGGTGAAGCCGGTGACACGCACGCCATCCACGAAGGGAGTGCCGTCAGGCTTGCGGGCGTTCAAAAGCACTGCCGGGGCGTGGCAGACGGAGCTGACCGGCTTGCCAGCCGCATGGAACTGCTCGATCAGACGGATGGAATCCGCGTCGTTGGTCAGATCCCACAGCGGGCCGTGGCCACCCGGGTAGAAGATGGCGTCGAAGTCTTCGACCTTCATGTCTGCCAGCACGGCGGTGGTGGCAAGATCCTGCTGAGCAGCGGCATCCTTGTCGAAACGACGCGTGGCATCCGTCTGGAAATCCTCGCCTTGGCTTGCCGGATCCAGCGGCGGCTGACCGCCCTTGGGAGAGGCCAGCGTCACCTCGATGCCGGCGTCCTTCATGACGTAGTAGGGAGCCGCCAGCTCTTCCAGCCAGAAGCCTGTCTTCTTGCCCGTGTCACCCAGCGTATCGTGGGATGTCACTACTACCAGAACCTTGCTCATGATGCTCTCCTCAACGTGCGGGATAGCCCGCAACGGTCACTTCACGAAAGATGTCGGCGACGTGATGGTCACCACGTGATGCTCGCTACGTGATGGTCACCAGATGATGCTCGCCCTGTGTTGAATGAAGCTTACTGCTCACGCCACCATCGTCATAATCGATAGTCCGGATAGCCACTATCGCACACACAAATAGTTGTCTTGCACCAGCGTGCACATCGACCCAAACACTTGCCAACTCGCATGCCGGCAACCGGCTCAATAGGTCGGCATCAGATGCACTTCGCGGATATTGGCACGCGGCGAAGCACTGATGGCGTAGAGCACGGCATCCGCCACATCCTGCGGGTCAAGCTTGTCCGGCTTGGGCTCATCGAAGAAGGCGGTATTGACCATGCCCGGGGTAATGGTGGTGCAGCGGCCCTGCCACTCGGCCATTTCCATCGCCAGGTTCTGGCCGAAGCCGTAGGCGAACCACTTGCTGGAGCTGTAGATGGAGCCCGCATGATTGGCGCGGCCGGCCACGGAACTGGTGAGGAGGAAGTGGCCCTTGCTCTCTCTCAGGTGCGGCAGGGTCGCGTGGGCGGTCCACAGCAGCGCATTGATGTTGATGTCGATGACTCGCTTCCACTCCTCGGGATCACCGTTCTCGGTGCCTGCCTGGCTGACGCCGGTACCGGCATTGGCGAACGCCACATCCAGACGGCCATGCTGGGCCACGGCCTGCTCGACGACCTTGGCGAGCTGATCGTAGTCCGTCGCATCGGCGGCAATCGCCAGCACCTTGTCGCTGCCCAGCTCCTCGACCAGCGCATCGAGGCGCTCCTTGCGACGGGCGGTCGCGACGACCTTGTGCCCGGCCTTCACCAGTGTGCGCGCGGTGGCCTCACCGATACCGCTCGAGGCACCGGTGATCAGTACGATCTTTTCCTCTTCGGCTTGCGTCCGCTTCACATCACTCATGGCTCACTCCTGTAGGTCGCTAGGATCACTCGTCGTGTTCTGATCACTACCCTACCGCCTGAACTTGCCATCGTGATAATCGATAGTACAGATAGCTGCTATCATCCAGACAAATAGTGCTCACTCGCCCGAGTGCAGCCGCGACACTCCGCCTGCTCTGGTAGTCATCATGAAGCTCAACTACGACCTCAACCTCCTGCGCACCTTCCATGCGCTGTATCTCGAGCAGAACGTCACGCGCGCCGGCGAGCGTCTGCACCTGAGTCAGCCCTCGGTGAGCGCGGCGCTCTCCAGGCTGCGCGAGCTGTTCAATGACCCGCTGTTCATCCGCGACCGCCAGCGCATGCGCCCTACCGAGAAGGCTGATCACCTGTTCCCGACCATCGAGGCGGCGCTGACCGACCTCGATGGTCTGATCAACAGCGAGCGGCACTTCGACCACACCACCGAAAGCCGACATTTCGAGATCGCCGCCAACGACTACTTCGAGGTGCTGATCCTGCCGCAACTGGCGACGATCCTGCGTGAACAGGCGCCGGGCATCACCATTCAGGTACGCCGTCTCTCGCAGGACATGAGCGAAGCCGGCGTGATGAGCGGCACGACGGACCTCGCCTTCGGGCGTCAGGTCGATCCGCCCGAGAATCTGGTGGTCAGGGAAGTGATCACGGAAGGCATCGACTGTCTGGTCGGCAACGGGCATCCGCTATTGGAGCGTCTGGATGATGAAGGCCGCATGACAAAGGCGGATTTCGAGCACCACGCCCATGTGCTGGTACAGCCCCATACCCGCCTGAAAAGCGGCATCTTCAAGCAGCTCGAGGGTCAGGGGCTCAAGCGTGAGGTGGCTCTGGCGGTCACCTACTTCATGGCCGTGCCCTCCCTGCTGGAGCGCTCGCCACTGATCGCGAGCCTGCCCACCGGGCTATGCCAGCATTTCTGCCGCCAATTCGCCGTCACCCGTGTGGCACCGCCGATCGCCTTCGCCTCCTTCCCCTTCCACTTGAGCTGGCATCGCCGCTATCAGAAGGACCCCGCGCATCGCTGGATCCGCGAGCAGATCATTGAATGCTGTCAGCGTCTGGCGGAGGGGCAGCAGGTGCTGCGCTGATCCCTGAAGCCCTGAGCCCTGAGCCATGTGCCATGTGCCATGTGCCATGTGCCATGAGCACAGAAAATAAGCGCCCGGCTACGAAAACGGCCCCTCACCATCCAGTGAGGGGCCGTTCTTGTCATGCCACGGGATTCAACAGGCGAGCATCAGGCCTGTTTGGCCGCCAGGGCAGCACGATGGGCGTGCAGCTTCTGGTAGCTTTCGATCAGGCGCAGGTGGCGATCGAGCCCTTCCAGCTGCATGTTGGTCGGCTCCAGACCATGGAAGCGAACCTCGCCCTGCACGGAGCCCACCACGGCAGCCATGGTGTCTTCCCCGAACATGCGGCGGAAGTTGTAGAGGTAGTCCTCAAGCTCCAGCTCGTCATCCAGCGTGATCTCCAGCACCGCCTTCATGGCCTGATAATAGAGGCCGCGCACGACGGTATTGTCGTTGTACTGCAGGAACATCTCGACGCGATCCAGCGCGTCCTCGTGCTGACCCAGCGCGAGGTTGATCATCAGTTTCAGCTCGAGAATCGTCAGCTGACCCCAGATGGTGTTCTCGTCGAACTCGATGCCGATCAGCGTCTTGATGTCCATGTGTTCATCAAGCTGGCTCTCTTCGAGGCGCTCGCCCAGGTCCGCCAGCTGCTCGTCATCGAGACGATGCAGATTGAGGATGTCCTCGCGGTAATCCAGCGCCATGTTGGTGTTGTCCCACACCAGGTCCTCGACCGGATAGACCTCGGAATAGCCCGGCACCAGGATACGGCACACCGGCGCACCGAGATCCTCATGCACCGCCATGTAGGACTCCTTGCCGATCTCATCGAGGATGCCGAACAGGTTGGCGACTTCTTCTTCATTGCTGCCGGAGAAGTCCCACTCGACGAACTCGATGTCGGTCTTCGAGCTGAAGAAGCGCCAGGAGACCAGACCCGAGGAGTCGATGAAGTGCTCGACGAAGTTGTTCGGCTCGGACACGGCCAGCGAGTTGAAGGTCGGCGGCATGAAGTCGTTGAGCCCCTCGAAGCTGCGGCCCTGCATCAGCTCGGTCAGGCTGCGCTCGATGGCGACTTCAAAGCTCGGGTGCGCGCCGAAGGAGGCGAAGACACCGCCGGTCTTCGGGTTCATCAAGGTGACGCAGGCCACCGGGAACTGGCCGCCCAGCGAGGCGTCCTTGACCAGAATCGGGAAGCCCTGGGCTTCCAGCGCCTCGATGCCTTCGACGATTTCCGGGTACTTGGCCAGCACCTCCTGCGGCACGTCCGGCAGGGTCAGTTCCTGCTCGAGAATCTCGCGCTTCACCGCACGCTCGAAGATCTCGGACAGACACTGCACCTGGGCTTCCGGCAGAGTATTGCCGGCGCTCATGCCGTTGCTGAGATACAGGTTCTCGATCAGGTTGGACGGGAAGTAGATCGTCTCACCGTCCGAACGGCGAGTGAACGGCAGGGACACGATGCCACGATCCGCACGCCCGGAATTGGTGTCGATCAGATTGGAGCCGCCCAGCTCGCCATCCGGATTGAAGATCTCCAGGCAGTAGTCATCCAGCACACCTTCCGGGATCTCGTCATTCGGGCCCGGCTGGAACCACTTCTCGTTCGGGTAGTGCACGAACTCGCTGTCAGCGATGGCTTCGCCGAAGAACTGATCGTTGTAGAAGAAGTTGCAGCTCAGGCGCTCGATGAACTCGCCCAGTGCCGAGCACAGCGCGCTCTCCTTGGTCGAGCCCTTGCCGTTGGTGAAGCACATCGGTGAGGCGGCATCACGAATGTGCAGCGACCAGACGTGCGGCACGATGTTGCGCCAGGAGGCGATCTCGATCTTCATGCCCAGATCATTCAGCAGGCCCGTCATGTTGGCGATGGTCTGCTCCAGCGGCAGGTCCTTGCCTTCGATCCAGGTGCTCTGCCCTTCTGGCGGCTCCGCCATCAGCAATGCCTGGGCGTCCTCGTCGAGGTTGTCGACCGTCTCGATCTCGAAGCCCGGGCCGGTCTGGACGACCTTCTTCACCGTGCAACGCTCGATGGAACGCAGGATACCCTGGCGGTCCTTGTCGGAGAGGTCTTCCGGCAGCTCCACCTGGATCTTGAAGATCTGGTTGTAGCGATTCTCCGGGTCGACGATGTTGTTCTGCGACAGGCGGATGTTCTCGGTCGGGATGTCCCGCGCCACGCAGTACACCTTCACGAAGTACGCCGCGCACAGCGCCGACGACGCCAGGAAGTAGTCGAACGGGCTCGGCGCCGACCCATCACCCTTGTAGCGGATGGGCTGATCGGTGATGACCGTGAAGTCGTCGAATTTCGCCTCGAGCCTCAGGTTGTCGAGAAAGTTGACCTTGATTTCCATGAACGATGCACCGCTGTGAAGAGTGTGGGCGCCAGCTCGCCAGTCTGACGGCTACGCGATGGCCGCCATTATCCAGATTTTGGGGGCCTGCGTCGCGGGTGAGGCGAAAAGCGAAAACGCCGTGTCTTCCTTGACGGTAGGGGGATTGTCACCTATTGGTTAATTTATACGTATAAATACAATAATTGATGCTTTGCCATGCCTGGTTCCCTGCCATCGACACGACAGGTCACAACCCGCCCCACCAACCACAATAAAGGGGAATGCAATGAGAAAGCGCTTCACGACCCGCAAGGTCGCCATCTACGGCAGCATGCTGCTGGGATTCTTGATGCTCGAGAGTCCATTGATGCTGATGGCCAACAAGATCGAGCCCATGGTGATGGGAGTTCCGTTCTTCCTCGTCTGGAACCTGGTGTGGTGGGGCTTCCTCACCGCCGTGTTCCTGTATGCCTACCTGACCAACTGGGGTAGCGCCAGAGCCCCTTCCACCGGCGGCAAGCGCTGAGGAGCTCACCATGACTGGAAGCATCTTGATCATCGCGGCCTTCATGATCATTCCCTTGATCGTCGGGCTCGTCTCGGCCCGCAAGTCCCAGACGACGAGCGAAGACTTCTTCGTTCAGGGGCGGGCCATGGGCAGCATTGCCGTATTCTTCACGGTGGCGGCCACCTGGTGGAGCGCCTTTGCCTTCCTGGGATCGAATGCCACCTTCTACACCAGTGGCCCGATCTATCTCACCGCGCTTGCGTGGAACCTGCTCTTCGGCTTCATGTACTACTGGGTGGGCAAGCGCGTCTGGTATCTCGGCAAGCGCTTTGACTACCTGACGCCGTCAGACCTGATGGGCGATTTCTACAACAGTGAAGCACTCAGAGTCCTCGTTGCCGTCATCACGCTGATCTTTACCGTGCCATACCTGCAGATCCAGTTGACGGGCGGCGCCTACCTGATCGAGGTCGCCTCCGGTGGCGTCGTGCCCTTCTGGCTGGCCGCACTGCTGTTCTACTTCATCATCATCGTCTATGTGTGGGTCGGCGGAATTCGCGCCATCGCCTGGACAGATGTGATCTACGGGGCGCTGCTGTTCTTCGGCATGATGTATGCGGGCTACTACATCGCCGGCCAGGCAGGTGGCCCGACCAGCATGTTCGCGCAGCTCGCCAGTGACTCGCCCGCGCATCTGACGCTGCCGGGGCCGAATGGCAACATGGGCTACTCCATGTGGTTCTCTCTGTTCGTGATCGTGGCCATCGGCGCCTTCATGGGTCCCCAGATCTGGCTGCGCATGTATTCGGTGAAAAGCGGCAAGCTGTTCGGGTTGATGCCCTTCCTGCTGGGGCTCGCCGCCTTCGCCTATTTCGGCTCGGTACTCACGGGGTATACCGGTGTACTGCTGGAGCCTGGCCTGGAGAATGCTGACCAGATCCTGCCTGTCATGCTGATGAACTATGCACCCTACTTGCTGGCATCACTGATCATGGCGGCTGGCGCGGCAGCGGCGATGTCCACCGCCAACTCCCAGATCCATGCGGTATCGACCGTCGTCACCATGGATATCTACAAGCGCTACGTGAACCCGCAAGCGGATCAGAAGCGCATCGTCCACATCGGGCGCCTGTCTCTGGTCGGCTTCTCTCTGGCGGCCTACATCCTGGCACTGACCGTTCCGGGGCTGCTCGTCACCATCGGGATCGCGGCACTGGCGGGCACCGCTCAGCTGATAGTGCCGACACTGGGTGCCATCACCTGGCGCAAGGCACACCCGCAAGCGGCCTTCTGGGGCCTGATTCTGGGTATCGTGACCGTCCTCTGGCTGTCCTACGGCGCCAGTGTCAGCAACCCGCTTGGCCTGCATGCCGGCATCTGGGGCCTGATCCTCAATGCGTCAGCCTTCGTCATCATCAGCCTCGCCTTGCAGCGCAAGGATGCCGATGTGGTGGAACGCTTCGCGCAGGCGCGTCGGGATTACACCGCGGAATATCACCCGGAGCAGCTGGAAGATGATGTGGCTCCCTCACCTCAGGTGATCGAAGCCCGCTGACCAGCGACAAGGGCCTGCATTGCGCAGGCCCTTTTCATTGCCGAGCACATCTCACGTGCCAAGAACGTCCCCGTGCGAGTACTTGATTGCAGTACCTGATAGCCGGTACTTGATAGCCAATGGACAGGATCTGACATGACCCCAGCCTCTCTTCCCACGCAATTATCTGAATTGACCGCCACTGACGCCCTGATGCTATTTCGCCAGGGCGAGCTATCCCCTGTCGAGCTGACCCGGGATTGTCTGGAACGTATCGACACGCTCAACCCCAAGGTCAATGCCTTCGTGCATATCGCCCATGATGGGGCAATGAAGGCGGCGAGAGACGCCGAAGCCCGCTGGATGAACGGCTCGCCCTGCGGCCCGCTGGACGGTGTACCGACAACGCTCAAGGACCTGACGCTGTCCCGGGACATGCCGACCCGATACGGCTCCGCCACCACATCACCCGACGGAGGCAGTGACGTCGATGCTCCCGTCGCCGCGAGCCTGCGCAAGGCAGGCGCCGTCTTTCTCGGCAAGACAGCCTCACCGGAGTACGGCTGGAAGGGAGTGACGGACACCCCCCTGCATGGCGTGACGCGCAATCCCTGGAACACCGCACTGACGTCGGGTGGATCCTCAGGCGGGGCTGGAGCAGCGGCCGCGCTGAACCTGGGCATGCTCCATCAAGGAAGTGACGCGGGCGGTTCGATCCGTATTCCCTGCAGCTTTACCGGCACCTTCGGCCTGAAACCCACGTTTGGCTGGATACCTCAATGGCCGACCAGCGCCATGTCGACACTCTCACACCTGGGCCCGATGACACGGACGGCGTCCGATAGCGCCCTGATGCTTGCCAGCATGGCAAGACCGGATGCCCGAGACGGATTGCTCGGCAATCCACATGGCATTGATTGGAATGCGCCACTCCCATTGTCTCTTGAAGGATGGAAAATCGCTTACAGCCCGACGCTTGGGTATGTCGACGTTGCACAGGACATACGCCTGCGAGTGGACGAAGCGGTCGCTCTACTCTCGAGACTGGGCGCTGACGTCATCGAGATAGACCCCGGGTTTGCCTGTCCCCTCGATATCTTCAATACCTTGTGGTTCGCGGGTGCCACCCAGGTGGTCGAAAAGATGACCGACAGCCAGCGAGATCAAATGGACCCGGGCTTGCTGGATATTGCAGAGCGAGGCAGCCACATTTCCTTGTCGCAATATCTGGCGGCAAGACGAGAGCGGACTGCACTTTGCGCGCACATGCAATCCTTCCACGAGCAATGGGATTTGCTTGTTACCCCCACCCTGCCCATTTCACCATTTGCCGCTGGGCACAACGTCCCACCCGGCGAGAAATACGCTGACTGGATGGACTGGACGCCGTTCAGCTACCCCTTCAACCTGACCCAACAACCCGCGGCATCACTCCCCTGCGGATTGGATGACAATGGGCTGCCTGTCGGACTGCATCTGGTGGGAGGAAAATTCCAGGACATGAAAGTGATGCATGCTGCCATGTTGCTTGAGGAGATGCTTCCTGGACTTGTCTACCCCAGGCCCTAGCAATGGAACCGAGGGAAGAGATACGAAGCACAAAAAAGGCACTGTCATCGACAGTGCCTTTTCACATCTACTGCAATCTTGCTGGGTACTGCCGGATCATCAGACTGTGGTGTAGCCGCCATCGACCAGCAGGTCGGCGCCATTGATCATGGAGGCTTCTTCGGGAGCCAAGGCGATGATGCGCCCATTGGCTTGCGCCAGTGCATGGCGCAAGTCCCCTCTGTCATAGAGAAGCACCAGAGCGCGGTCAGTACTCAATCTGCACATCGCCAACGACTGTAGTACAGCAACTCAATACATAGCCCTCTTCGATCTCTTCTTCGCTGATACCGCCATTGTGCTGCATGTCCACTTCACCGCTGAGAACGCGCACACGGCAGGTACCACAGATTCCCATGCCACAGGCCTTGGCAATATTCAGATCAGTACTTGCCGCCGCTTCATGCAGCGTGGTGCCTTCCATGACCTGTACGGATTTGCCCGAATCCAGAAAGGTCACCCAGTGCCCCTCACCTGTCACGGACTCTTCTTCACGCTCCAACGCCTGGGCGGCATGATCCTCGGCGGTCGCGATATCCGCCGTTGGCGTCGCACCGAAGGATTCCTCGTGATAATGGGTAAAGTCGAATCCGGCAGAGGTGAGGATCTGACGCACCGCATTCATGTATGGGGCTGGGCCACAGCAGAAGACTTCACGCTCCATTAAGTCAGGCGCCATCAACTGGAGCATCTCTCGCGTCAGGAAGCCTCGGTAGCCACCCCATATCTGGCCGGTTTCACTGCGCTCGCTGATGAGATGCAGCTTGAAGTTCTCGATGCGCGTGGACATGTAATCCAGTTCGGCACGATAGATGATATCGCTGGGCGTCTGGGCACTGTGGGCAAACACCATGTCGACTTCGGAATTGATGTTGAACAACCAGCGGGCCATGGACATCACTGGCGTGATCCCCACACCGCCGGACAGGAACAGGACCTTGTCTGCCGGGTGGTCGATGCAGTTGAACTGCCCTACCGGGCCATGGACCGCGACCAGGGCCCCTTCCTTGAGGTTGTCATGCAGCCAGTTCGAGACGCGCCCACCCGCCACACGTTTTACCGTGATGGAAAAGCTGTAGGGAATCGATGGCGCACTGGAGATGGTATAGGACCGCATGACCTGTTCATCGTCTATCTCCAGCTCCAGCGTGACGAATTGCCCGGGCTTGAAGAAGAACAGCACCGGGTGCTGCATGCTGAAACAGTAGGTTCGAACATCCCGTGTCTCCTGTATGACCTTCAAACAGCGCACCAGATGGCGGCCATTGGCCCAGGTCTGGGTGTTGACGGGGTTGAGAAACTCAGTAGCGGGAACAGTCATGGCGGGCTTCCTGCGCGAGAACGCCATCCCCTTTCAGAGAAAAAGGATGGCGCTCGAGAGTGATGAGGGATCAGGCGGACAGCGATTGAATCATCCCAGCTGAATCCAGGTGGTCTTCAGCTCACAGTACTGGTCGTGTGCGTAGATCGACTTGTCACGCCCCCCGAACCCCGACTGCTTGTAGCCACCGAATGGTGTCGTGATGTCGCCTTCCGAGAAGCAGTTGACCGAGATGGTGCCGGCGCGGATCGCGGATGACATGCGATAGACGGTGTTCAGATCATTGCTCCACAGTGATGCCGCCAGGCCATAGCAGGTGTCATTGGCAATGGCGATGGCCTCTTGTTCCGTCTCGAAGGGAATGACTGCCAGGACGGGACCAAAGATCTCTTCACTGGCGATAGCGGCATCTGCAGGAACATCATCGAAGATGGTCGGGGCGACGAAATACCCGCCGCTCTGTTCATGCAGGCGCATGCCGCCTGTCGCCACCGTCACTCCGGCTTCCTTGGCCTGGGAGATGTGCGACATCACCTTGTCCATGTGTGCCTGTTCGATGAGCGCGCCCAGCTGGACATCCGGGTCCAGCGGATCACCGGTCTTCCAGTCTCTCTCGAGCTGCAGCAGCATCTCCTCGAGCAGATCATCCTTGAGTGAGTGGTGCACGATGAGGCGCGACCCGGCGGAGCAGTTCTCGCCCATGTTCCAGAAGGCGGCGGCCAACACATTGCTTGCCACTTCCTTGAGGTCCGTGACATCGGGCATGACGACCTGAGGATTCTTGCCACCGCATTCCAGTACGACACGCTTCAGATTGCTGGCAGCGGAGTATTCGAGGAAGCGACGCCCGATCTCGGTGGAGCCCGTGAAGGCGGCAAGATCAATGTCAGGGTGCAGGCCAATGGCCTTGCCGGCGACATGCCCAAGCCCTGGCACCACATTCAGGACACCGGCGGGAATGCCGGCCTGCAAGGCGAGCTCCGCGAGTCGCAGGGTGCTCAATGAGGTCAATTCCGCAGGCTTGAGCACGACGCTATTGCCAGTGATGAGCGCAGGCCCCAGCTTCCAACCCGCCATCATGGCCGGGAAATTCCAGGGCAGCACCGCGCCGACGACGCCGAGGGGCTCGCGGCGAATGGTCGCGACGGTATCACCGGAGGTCGGTGCCACATCATCGTAGAGCTTGTCGACCGCCTCGGCATGCCAACGAATCGTATTGGCGGTATCCGGGATATCGACGGTGTAGCACTCACTGATCGGCTTGCCGGCCTCCAGGGCTTCCAGCACCGCCAGCTCGAGGCAGTTCGCGTCGATCAGATCGGCAAAGCGCTGCATGATGACCTTGCGCTCGGCAGGCGCCAATCCTGACCAGACACCCGCTTCAAAAGCGCGACGTGCCGCCTTGACGGCAAGATCGACATCCTCGCCATTGCACGCGGCAACATGGGTCAGCAGCTCGCCTGTTGCCGGGTTGAGGGTTTCGAACGTCTCGCCGGATTGCGCAGCCACGAAGCGGCCATCGATGAAGGCCAGATGACGATATTCCAGACGCTCGATCTGTTCAGCGATCGTGTCTCGGCTCAGAGTCTCAGACATTGTTGTTGTCCTTGTGTCTTGGGAGAAAAATCGAGTGTTCAGAGTTCACTGCCGGCGTGCCATTCCTTCCAGGCAAGGGTCGACCGCACCCCTAGCCCCAGCAATGGCTCGGGAGGATTGGACGCCGGTTTGGGGATCTGGCGCATGATATCGAGCAGCTCGCTTTCGATACCCACGGCATATTCCGCAATCAGCTTGCCGGAGGTCGTGCCACTGGTGAGCCCCAGCCCGTTCTGACAGACCGCGCTGAACACCCCGGGGGCGATTTCGCCGAAGGGTGTGCCGCCATTGCGCGTCAGGCACAGGGCCCCGCCCCAGGTGTATTCCATGTCCACGCCCGGCAGCATCGGAAAACGACGATCAAATGAGCGCTGATGTGCCAGCTTGACGCGAGCCAGGTGCTGCCGGCCGGCGGTGATATCAGGACGATAGACAAAGGAGTTGCGGATACAGATACGCCCGAAGCCCATACGCCTGACCGTCGTACCCATGGGGTCAGCGGGAATCACTCCCCAGCTCTCTTCGCCACCGAGGCGCTCGAGTTCATCGGGTCGCAGTTGGCGGCTGAGGCTGCCATAGGTGTAGACCGGCAGGATGCTGCCCTTGAACCCCAGCGCCCCGAACTGCGAGGCATAGGCATTGTTGGCCAGTATCAAGCGCGGCGACTGGAGTCGGCCGTGATCGGTAACCAGTACATGCCGTGCCCCCGTCTCGATACTGCGCACCGCAGTGTCCTCATACAGCTGAACGTTCTCGGGCAATGCGGCAGCCAGACCACGTACCAGGGCGGCAGGCTGCACCAGTACCGCGCCCGGGGCATGCAGACCGGCCTGATAGAAACTCGTGCCGGTCACGGCTTTCATCTCTGCCGCATCCAGTGTCCGATAGGGCTCATTCAACCCTGACAGCCCCTTGGCGAAGGCTTCGAGCGCCTTGATGCCGTGCTTTTCCACCGCGCCATGCAACTTGCCCTGTTCACGCCAATCGCAGTCGATGGAATGGCGCTGAACGATGTCCCGGAGATAGTCGATCGCCCCCCGATTGAGCCGGATCTGCTGGAGATCCTTGGTTCTATCACCGGTGTAATCGTGGGAATTCAAATCATGGGGCAGATCGATCATGAAACCGGAATTGCGCCCGGCAGCCCCAAAGCCGACACGACGCGCCTCCACCAGAGCGATGCTGGCATCAGGTTGGAGCTCCGCCAGCCGCCTGGCGGCCGCTAGTCCCGCAAGCCCCGCCCCCAGGATGACCCAGTCAGCCTTGATATCACCTCGCAAGGGCGTGGCAGGCGGAGGGGAAGGCAGCATGTCATACCATCCACATCTCCCATCATCCTGGGGCAGAATATTGCATTTCAGCTGCATGGAAGTGGCTCCCCCTCCGTGGGCATCAGCCGCGATAAGCGACCAACGCCTCGTAATGGCGCGTGAAGGTGGCTTTCTCGTTGTCAGTGAGTTCGCCCAGGGGGGCGCGCGCAGTGCCTACCGGCAGTCCTGCCAGCTCACAGCCGTATTTGATGTACTGACAGAACTTCCCGCCCTGCTCCAGCAGGTTCAGCATCGGCAGAATCCGTGCTGCCAGCTGACGTCCCGCCACGAAGTCCTGGTCGATGACACAGGCCTTGTAGAGCGCGACATGTTCTGCCGCCAGGAAGTTGGAAGCACCGCCCACCCAGCTGCGCGCTCCCCAGACGAAGAACTCCAGCGCCTGGTCATCCATGCCGCAACTGACCTGAATGCGATCATCAAACTCATTGATCAGCGCATGCATGCGCTCGATGGAACCGGTGCTTTCCTTGATGGCCTGGATGTTGGGTCGCTCGCTCAGCGCGTCCAGCAAGGCAAGCGTCATCGGCACACCGGTACGGTCAGGGAAGTTGTAAAGCATGATCGGCATGTCCAGCGCATCATCGACCCGCTGGATATGACGCAGCAGCTCATCTTCCGCCGGCTGACAGTAATAAGGGGCTGCCGCCAGAATCGCATCGAAGCCGACGGACTTGGCGTACAGGCCCAGCTCCAGACTCTCTTCCGTCGTGGTTGCATTGATGCCGGCCATGATGGGGATACGGCCCTTGACCTGCTCCGCCACCAGATCGAAGACCTGCTTGCGCTCTTGCCTGGTCAGCGCGTAATACTCGCCTGTCGTGCCACCGATGATGAGGCCATGCACCTGTTGCTCAATCAGGCTTTCCAGCACGACTTTCAGGGTATCGAATTCGATACGATTATCGTCAGAGAAAGGAGTGACTACCGGAGTCCAGATACCGTCAAAGTTCATGCTTTCACCTTGTCATGATCAAGTTGTTATTGGAGGGATGCTTCATTCACCACATCAGCATATCTGTAGCCTAAACAGACACCGTGAAGTGCGAAAGAAACCTTTTCTCCCGACTAATCATGACCGGATGTTATGAGTCGTCAGTACGCTTCCTTTTTCAGAGAGCGATGTCAGAAAATGAAAAGGCGACATGCGACCTTCCACTGATGCTGAAAGGCCGCATGTCGCCAGGCAAGTTGCCTGTTGTTTTCTATCGCTCGTCATCACATCAGGCGACCAGCACCTGCTCAAGTAGCGCATGACAGTCGACGGAATGCTCCAGACTGTCCACGAGGGTCAGTATGTCGTCACTGCGTGAATCATGCAGAGCGCCGTGGGAGTAACGTCGGAATTTATCTCGCAATTCCTCGGCGGAAAGCGGCATCTGCGGGTCCCCTCTGGCACAGGTTATGTCACTGCTGATCTCTCGCCCGTCCTTGAGGCGGAAATGGACACGCGACAGAATCTCGTCCGGGAATCTGGCGGAAAGATCGGCGGCCTCGACAATCTCGATTCGCTGACACAGCGCCAGAATCTCTTCATCACGCAGCGCCCGTTCATCGAACTCATCCGGGCCTAGCTGACCACGCAGAAGCAATGCCGCCAGGGGATAGGCCAACGCATATTGCGCCTCGTCAGCATTGGTGGGGGCATGCCCCTGCAGCCGCATGGATTCATGAAATGTCTCGACACGGATATGCAGGATAGTGTCGGCACGCAGCGCGACATGCGCCTTCATCAGGTCGCTGGCAGCGGTCAAGGCCGGTTGAGCCCAACGGCAGACGGGCCAGGGCTTGAAATACTGTGCGTCGATCTCCCAACGCGTCCCAAGATCTGACCAACAGGCTGCCACCCTGTCATCCTCGACGGTTTCGGCCGGCGCTCCCGTGATGCCCGCCTGCGCCAACAGCAACGCGTTCACGCCACTGAAGGCACCAGCGCCGTGTGCATCTCGCAGCATGCTGGGGTGATCGATCAGCCGCATCATGGGACAGCGTGGCCCGAAGTACTCTGCAATTCCCAATGCATGGCGGAAGGTCTGCTCGTCCAGCCCAAGCAAGCGCGCCCCCGCACAGACGACCCCGAGCCCCGAAAAGGCTCCCGAGGCATGGTATTCAGGTGCCGTCGCCATCAGTGCCACTCCCGCGCGCAGGGCCGTTTCATAACCGACGCACAGGGCACTGAGAAACTCCTCGCCACTGATCGTCCTCCCCTGCTCACGATACGCATCCACCAGCGCCAACAAGGCAGGCACCACAGTGGCGCCCGCATGTCCCTTGGAGGTGAAGTGCCCCTCGTGAGCATCGAGACTATCGACACAGAAACCGCCGGCCCATGCGGCCCCCAGCGGATGTGTCGCCTGACCATTGAACAATGTCCGACTGGCAAGCCGGGACGCCGGATGATGTTCCAGGGCGTAACGTCTGGCTGCCTGGCAGGCAGGCGTTTCACGCGCCGCCGCTGCCACCCCCAGAATATCGATCAGGCTCGCCTTGACGATGTGCTGTGTAGCGGTGGGGAGTGAGCGAAAATGCGTATCTCGCTGAAAGGCATAAAGTGAGGACAAGGCATTACCCTCCACGTGTCATAGAAGATCAGGGCGCCGCGCGCGCAGGACCCTCATGCAAACCTCAGACGCCCCGGCAACGATCACCGAGGCGTCCGAGAGAGCATGAGGAAAACTCGAGGGTGACTTGATGGGCGACTTGATGGGCGACGTGAGGCGCAACTTGCCAGTCTGCCGTGGTCTACCCCTAGGGCTTGCGGCAACGCGATGCCTCTGAATAAGCTCCCGCTGAAGCCCTGAAAAAATTTCCCGCTGGCGCCCTGAGAAAGGCGCCGGCAAGACCGGCGCCCGCAAGGCGTTACTCGGCGACCGCGCGAGCCTGGGCAAGCCACGCATCGAATTGCTCACGATGCTCTTGCACCCATTGCTGGGCATGACGGCGAATATCTTCCTTGCTGCTCTCACCATTCTGCATCTTGAGGTTTTGCGCGGCTTCATCATTCGGGCTCATCGAGAGATGAGAAAGGAACTCTCGAGCGGCCGGATTTTCCTCGGCAAACTCCTTGTTCATGACCGCTTTGATGGTATCCACCGCAAAGCCGAGATTCTTGCCTTCATACTGGGTATTCACATCATTGTTGCCATCGGGCAGGTCCGTGTGCGGGACTTCGAGCCAGACCACATCCTCTCCCGGCACCAGTTCAGCCGTGATCCATTGCGGCACCCAGGTGAAATAGAAGATCGGCTCACCCTGCTGGTAACGCGTGATGGTGTCAGCCATGAGCGCAAAGTAGGAACCGCGGTTCTGTGTCACCGTATCCTCCAGACCATATGCCTCGAGCTGGTGATCGATGATCACCTCACATCCCCACCCGGGGTTGCAGCCCGTCATGTCGGCCTTGCCATCCTCGTTGGTATCGAACAACGCAGCGATGCTGGGGTCCTTGAGGTCCTCAAGCGATGTGATGTCGTACTTGTCAGCCGTCTTCTTGTCGATCAGATACCCCTGGATGACGCCTTCCATCACGCTGCCCGCCTTGACCATGGTGTCATCGCCACCGGCGCGGTCATAGAAACTGGCATGCAGGTTATCCCACAGGTGCACGGTGAAATCGGCATCCCCGTAGGACAATGCCATCATCATGGTCGGGTAGTCCGTCTCCTTGGGCTGCTCGACCTCATAGCCCAGCTCCTCGAGCCCCAGGACGGCGACCTGCCCCCGGAAATGCTCTTCGGAAATCGTCGGAAATATCGGCGTGACCGTCACGCCCTCTCCGGGCTTGTCACCAGCCGCATGGGCCATAGACGCTGTGAACAGCGCCAGGGAAGACGCGGCCAGAGTGCGGGACAGCAGCTGCCGGCGAGAATGAGCGAAAGGCATCATGAGAGTATTCCTGTTGTTGTTGATGATCTGACGACTTCATGGTTCAAGCAAATGATGAAACTCAGGGATGGGTGCGTGCTTGCCATTTCCCCATGCCAATCACCCCCAGGCAGATGCCCAGCGGCCCCTTCTGGAACCAGCGACGGTGATCTCCCGCGACGGCACTGCGCTCTCCCATCGCCTGCGTCAGGCGGTCAAGGAAGATGGCCAGCAATACCAGTCCCATGCCCCCGACGGTGGCGAGCCCCATATCAAGACGCCCGATACCGCGAAGCACCATCTGCCCCAGCCCTCCCACTGAAATCATGGAGGCGATCACGACCATCGACAGGGAAAGCATCAATGTCTGGTTGAGGCCGGCCATGATGGTGGGCGTCGCCAAGGGCAACTGCACTCTGCGCAGCATCTGGCCGGGCGTGCAGCCAAAGGCACGCGCCGCCTCGATCTTGTCGCCAGGAACCTGACGAATCCCGAGATTGGTCAAACGCACCAGCGGCGGTAAGGCGAAGATGATGGTGACCAGCACGCCGGGCACGTTACCGATCCCGAACAACATCACGACTGGCACCAGATAGACGAAGGCCGGCAACGTCTGCATCGCATCCAGTATCGGTCTGGCAATCTTCTCCAGGCGGTCATGGCGCGCGCAGAGAATGCCCAGCGGCAGGCCGAACACGGCGCAGAAGAACACGGCCGTGAGTACCAGAGACAGGGTGGTCATGGACTCGGACCAGACACCGATCAGCCCCAGCAGGATCAAGGTGAATGCACAGAAGAGCCCCATGCGTCGCCCTGCGACCTGCCACCCGAGCAAGGCGCCGAGCAATATACCGATCGTCGGCGGCACCGCCTGAAGCAGCCCCTCGATACCGTTGAGCACCTGATCGATAGGCCAGCGCACGGCACGAAAGACGCCGCGGAAATTGCTGACGAGATAGTTCAAGCAATCTTCTACCCACTCGCCCAGCGGAATATGCAGTACCTGGAAAGGATCCAGAATCGTCCACTCAGACATGAGTCTGCCCTCCTTGTCGCATTGTGATGAGGATTAATGTCGGCTCAGTGATTGCAGCAGTGATTGCCTGCTGATCGTGCCATTCAAGGTGCCATCGGCATTGAGTACGGGCAGTGGATAGGGCAACGACGCGGAGAGCCCCAGCAACTCATGAAGCGGAGTATCAAAGGCGATGGTCTCGACATCACTGGGCAACAACGTGAGCGCCTTGCCGCTTCCATCGGGGCGACTATTGTCGATGATTCCCATGAATTGCTGCTGATCATCCATCATGTAGGCATAGGGGATGGAAGGCGGTGTCTGCGTGGGTGTCTGCGTGGGCGTCTGCTGATGGTGAACCACGATATCGGCATCAAGACGCGCAACATCACCGGCTCTCAACACCTTGGAGGAGTCCACGCTCTTGAAGAAGGATTCCACATAGGGAGTCGCGGGATTGTTGAGAATTTCCTGTGGTGTTCCAATCTGGACGACACAGCCACCTTCCATGATGGCGATACGGTCGCCGATGCGGATGGCCTCATCCAGGTCATGTGAGATGAAGATGATGGTGCGCTGCTGCTCCTTCTGGAGACGCAGCAATTCATCCTGCATTTCCGTCCGGATCAAGGGATCAAGCGCCGAGAAGGCTTCATCCATCAGCAATATGGTAGGGTCATTGGTCAGCGCTCTGGCCAACCCGACACGCTGCTGCATACCCCCGGACAGCTGATGCGGATAGCTGTATTCATGCCCCGCCAGCCCCACCTGGGACAGCGCCTCACGTGCACGCGCACAGCGTTCCTCTTCGACGACTCCCGATACCTCCAGCCCGAAGGCGGCGTTGTCCAGCACTGTCATGTGCGGCATCAGGGCAAAGGACTGGAACACCATGCTCATGTCCTTGCGACGCACATCCAGCAGCCCCTTGTCCGTCAGGCCGGTGATTTCCTTCCCCTTGAGGAAGATGCTGCCGGACGTCGGCTCTATCAGGCGATTGAAGAGGCGCACCATCGTCGACTTGCCAGACCCTGACAGACCCATGATGACGAAGATCTCGCCTCGCTTGACCGAGAAGGTGGCATCGAAGACACCGATGACCTGCCCCGTCTCCTGAAAGACATCCTCCTTGGTCTTGCCCTCTTCCAGCATCTTGATGGCAGCATCAGGCTGCTGACCGAAGACTTTGTAGACATTCTTTACGGAGAGTATTTCGTCGTCAGCATTCATTACCCACCTCTTATTGTAATTAATGATGGCTGACCCCTTCGCAGGTAATCGTGAAGGTGTCATGACATACCATTCACGTTATCCCTCGCCTCCACTAGCGTCCAACAACATTTAGGCGCAGGAATCGATGACCCATGGTTATCATTGTGTCAGGCAGTGAAATTCGCTATGAAAACAGAAAATCGTCCTGGAAAAAGAAAAGCCTCTCCCGAACAATGCGGAGAGGCTACGATGGATTACTGGCAATATTGAGGCAATGTAACAGAGAGACAATGCCCCAGAAGGCAATGTCAAAGAAATACATTGCCACAGGAAGACGATGCAATCGGCAACGATGACATCAGCCATCCACGCCTATGCATGTGCTACCCGATATGACGGTCAATGTCTCACGACGGCGTCATGATTCGCCCTTGAGCCGGCGCTGCATCGTTTCGCAATACCAATCGTCAAACTGACACACGCCATTCTCGGCCAGCTCTGAATAAGGACCAGGCTCATAGGCGGGAGATGAAACACCGGCCTGGGTCCCTTCCACCAGCTGGCGATCCTGATCATTGGTGGCCAGCCAGACTCGCGTCAGATGCTCCAGGTCATAGTCGATACCTTCCTGTGCCCCCTTGGGCACCAGCCACTTGGTCGTGACCAGGGTTTCCTGGGGGCCCAACGGGAGTATCCGGAAGCTGAGTGCATGGTCCCCCAGGAAATGATTCCAGGTATTGGGGTAGTGGAAATAAAGCAGCGCGCCAATATTGTCCACACCGCTTTCATCGAGGCGTGAAGACAAGGCTGGCTTGCCGTCCATGGTATAGCTGGAGGCATTGGCAGACAGCGGGATACGTGTCATGCGAAACTGTCCGGCGGCATCCATCGCCATACGACTTGGCAAGCCGGCGGATTCACATTTATCCCAGAACGCCTCCAGTTGCGGGTCTTCAGTACCCCTGACGCCTGCCACCGAGAGGTTCTCCACAAACGAGTTCAACAGCTCCGGGTGTGATCCATCACAGTGGTAGCACTCACGATTGTTCTCGAACACCAGCTTCCAGTTGCCTTTCTCGATCAGATTGGACTCATGCGCTACCCGGCACTCAGACAGATGATGCGGCGCCACGAAAGGTGTCATGGCGTCACGGAAGGGAGCAAAATCGGGAGCACTTTCAGCGACACAGACAAAGATGTAGCTCTCTACCGTCTCGCAATGTGCCGGCAACAGCCCATGATCGCGGGTATCGAAGTCCGGCCCCATATTGCCGGCGAACAATAACTTCCCGTCGAGATCGAACGTCCATTTGTGATACGGGCACACCAGCTTGGCTGCCTTGCCGCTGTCTTGATGGCAGACCTTGGAGCCACGGTGACGGCAGGCGTTGTGGAAAGCGCGCAGCTCGCCATCCGCCCCTCGTACCACCACGATCGGATAATCTCCTACCTGCAGCGTCAGATACTGGCCGGCCTTTTCCAGCTCAAAGGAGTGGCCTGCAAAGATCCACTCCTTGTGCCAGAGATGAGCAAGATCATCCCGGTAGACATCAGCGTCACTATAGAGCTCACTCGGGAGTGCATGGCGCGCTTTACGTTGCTGAACGAAGTCGAGTGTCTGAGCCTTGTGAGTCACCGGTTGTCTCCTGCTAGTGTCTTGTTGTTGGTCGTGCCTTGTGGGGCGCCTGGCATGGTGCCACACGGCTGCCAGCTTTCGATTGTCGCCGGCAGTCTCACTCGGGTAATCTGACAGAACCTGCTCAATTCCCCTTTCGAACTCGAGTCTAGGCGCGCAAGTCCCTATGCGATATTGACTTTTTCTCTGGACAACTGATGACCTCCCGTTATGACAAAGCACACCGACCCTGATCAGATGCTACTCAAGATGCCCTCCCTGCGGGCGGTGAGATCGTTCGTGGCGGCAGCGCGCTATCAGAATTTCACGCGCGCGGCAGAAGCGCTGTGTGTGACGCAGGCGGCCATCAGTCGGCAGATACGGGAGCTCGAGAGTTATCTGGGGACACCACTCTTCAGGCGGGTTGGCCGATCGGTGGAACTGACGAATTCAGGGTCCATCTTCTTTGACGCGGCCCAGCTGTCCTTCATCAATATTGCGCAGGCAGCAGAACGTATCCGCAAGGACCCAGCCGCCAACCGCAGCACGCTGACACTGTGCTGCTCGCCGGCATTCTCGGCACTGTGGTTATCGCATCGCTTACCGGATTTCTTCAATCAGCATCCGGATATCGAACTCAACCTGGTCATGACGCAGAACTTCCTCAGCATGGAGCCAGGCGTCTACCCCGATATCTTCATTACCAAGTTGTCGAAAATAAGAGAGGGTTATCTCTCCACCCCCTTGTTTCATGATGTGATTTATCCCGTATGTACGCCGAGCTATCTTGAAGCCCATCCTGAGATTCAATCGCTACACGGGTTGCGCGATGGAAAACTGCTGAACCTGAGCCCTTACGGGCGCTCTCAGGTCGCTGAGCATGTCGATTGGAGTGTCTGGTTATCCATTCACAATATCGATATTGAAGATCGCGCCATTGATAGCCAGCAGTATTTCAATTCCAACGACTACAACATGCTGGTGCAAATGGTACTGGACGACCAGGGAATCGCTTTGGGCTGGCATCACCTTGTCGGGCCGCTGGTCGAAAAGGGGCGATTGGTCAAACCCGTTGCCCAGAATGTCGTGCTTGAAGAGACTCGTCACTACCTCGCCTATCGTGAAGACAAGCGCGACGATGAAGCACTCAACCTCTTTCTCGAATGGTTCTATCTCGAAAGTGGCACCCACGCTTCCCAGGCCGTCAAGCACACGGTTTCGTGAAGGGGGGGGGCGATACCGCGGCGACGTGACTCTCAGGCAAGCGTTACCTTTGCATCAGGTGGCTTCCCTCGCTTTCCTCAATCGCTCTCCTCAATCGTCCTTCTCTCTTGCCCCTCGCACTCGACCATTCCTCTCGATTATCTCTACCGGTCATCCCTCTCCGTCATTCCTTCCAACCATTCCTTCCCGCTATCTCTTCTGACCACGCTCTGCCTCATCGCATCCGTCTCATTGCCGCCGCCTCATTACAGCCGCCCCCCTCATTACAGCCGCTCCGCCCGAGCAATCGTGCGGGGCAAGCGTATTGATGAGAACCCTGATACCCACATCATCAGGAATTTGATACTAAAGATCGACGCAGCAGTGTCGATAGAGGACTCAACAGTAAATAAACATTACTTCAGCACAATCGCATCAAGGATGTCCGCAGTCGATGACGGATTGATGCCTCCCCTCTCTTGCCAGGAACTCTCCCATGCTGCTCGATCGTGCCCAGGCCCTGCGCCGTGCGCTGGAAGACCACACTGCCTGCATCTTCTTTCGCCCGGATGGCAGCATTCTTGGCGCAAGCGACGCCTTTCTGTCAGCGACGGGCTATCGCCGTGATCAGGTCGTGGGGCAGCATCACCGCATGTTCTGCTCGAGCGAGGTTCATCAGGCCCCTGACTATCAACACTTCTGGCAACAGCTGGCCGCCGGCCATTCACGCGGTGGCACCTTCGAGCGACGCGATGCCAGAGGCGCGACCTTGTGGTTGGAGGCGACCTACCTGCCGGTCATGACTCGCCGCGGACGTGTGCGCTACATCATCAAGATTGCCCGCGATGTCAGTGAGCGTCACGAGAGCGCCAGCAGTCAGGACGCCATTCTCACCGCGCTCAACACCTCGATGGCAGTGATCGAATTCGCGCCGGATGGCACCGTACTCAAGACCAACGACAACTTCCTCAAGGTGATGGGGTATCAGGCCCATGACGTCATCGGGCAGCATCATCGTCGCTTCTGCGCTGACAGCTTCTATGAGGAAAACCCCGACTTCTGGCGCGAGTTGGCCAACAACAGCTTCAAACAGGGGCGTTTTGCGCGCGTCACGGCCAATGGCAGCCCGATCTGGCTGGAAGCGACCTACAACCCGGTGCTCGATGCCCGCGGCAAGGTGGTGCGCGTCATCAAGTTCGCCAGCGATATCACCGCCGAGATGCAGCAGCATCAGGCCACGCGAGACGCCGTCACTGCCGCGCGCACCAGCGCCCAGCAGACGGAGACCATCGCCGCTGACGGGCTGACACAACTGGCGGCCGCCGTGGAGGATGTCGCCCGTGCCGGCACGGAAGTCGCGACGGCGCGGCAGGTCATCGAGGCGCTCAATCATCATGTGAGAAGCATCAACCAGATGGCCGAAAGCATTTCCCACATTGCGCAGCAGACCAACCTGCTGGCCTTGAACGCGGCGGTCGAAGCCGCCCGCGCGGGGGATCATGGCAGAGGCTTTGCGGTGGTGGCCCACGAGGTTCGGCGTCTGTCACAGGCCACTACGCAATCCGCCGAGCAGATCAGCAAGGTATTGCGCGACAACACGGCCTTGATCCGCCAGGCGGGCGAGCGCATGAACACCGTCGTCATCCACAGTGAAGCCGGCCAGCAGAGCGTCGATCAGACCCAGGCGGTCATCGCCGAGATCCTGGCCGGTGCCCGGCAGGTCAGCGCCGCGATCGATCGCCTCTGAGGCTAGCCTGCGCTATCCATCCGCCAGCCGTTGCATGCCCTTGCATACGACGACGCCCCGCCCACGCTGAGAGGTCATCAGCATGAGCGGGGCGTCATATTGCAGCGTGACAGCGGTTCCCGGCGCGCTTCAGCCAGCCAGAGAGCCGAGCGTCTTCTCCATCGTCGCGACCACTTCACGGCACAGCGCATCATCGAGTGCGTCGGCGTGCGGCGGTGCGAATCGCTGGGCGTCGTTGTCGAAGTACTGACCATTGGCGCCGGCGAATTCCTCATCCAGTGCCGCACGCACCAGGATATCGGCACCGATGCCCAGGTCCTTGCCCGGCACGCCGAAGCCTTCCTTGACCATCTTGCTGGCCAGCAGAGAGCCCGGGTTGACCGCGATCAGGATCGGCCCCTGGCCTTCCCAGTCCTGGGCAAGCATGCGGGTCCACATGGTGATCGCGAGCTTGCTCTGGGCATAGGCCGCGTAGTGGTCGTTGAACGCGACCTCTCCGGTCAGGGCCTTCAGGTCCACGGAGGATTGAGCCGCCGAGGACAGGTTGACGACCCGCCCGACCGGACGCAGTGCCGAAGCCAGTTTCTGGGTGAGCAGATAAGGGGCAAGGGTATTGACCACGAAGCGCAGGTCGAGACCGTCAGCCGTCACGACGCTGGGGGCCTGGAAGACACCGGCATTGTTGATCAGGACATCCAGACTGGCGTTGGCCGCCAGCACTTCGCTTGCCAGTGAATCGATGGCGGCCAGGTCGGACAGGTCGGCCACGAAACCGGCGACACGCTCAGCCCCTGCCAGCGCCGCAAGTTCGGCGACGACGCCATTGACCTTCTGCTCGCTGCGCCCGTGGATCAGCACGCGATGGCCGCGCTCCAGCAGAGCCTTGGCCGTGACCAGGCCGATGCCATCGGTAGAACCGGTGATGAGGATGGTTTTCATGCGCTCTCTCCTTGAAATGTCACACGACGCTTGAGACGCGAACGACAGGGTGTGCCGTATGGCCACACCCTGTCGTTCATCTGTGCCAGCGCAGTGTCAAAATGCTGCCGCCTGGATGGCTGGCGGGTCTCGCTAACAGACCTCGGCATCAGACCTCAGCAGCAGGTCTCGGCATCAGACCTCGACGATGACCTTGCCGGTTGCCTTGCCGCTGCCCAGACGGGCGTGGGCCTGGCCCACTTCCTCAAGCGGGAAGACCTGATCATCGATGATCGGCTTGAGCGCGCCGGCATCGGCGATACGCGCCATGTCGGCGAGAATCTCGTGGTGCTGCTGACGACGGAAGTCATGCAGCATCGGGATCAGCATGAAGACGACGTGCAGTGACAGGCCCTTGAAGTGCGCGGTGGACAGATCGATTTCCATGAAGGACACGGTCGTCGAGACATGGCCATTGAGCGCGGCAGCCTCGAAGGAGGTCGGCAGGTTGGCACCGCCGACGGAGTCGAACACGATGTCGAAGCCCTTGCCGTCGGTGTGCTTGGCCACATAGTCGGCGACCTGCTCATTGCGGTAATTGATGGCACTGGCACCCAGCCCTTCGACCAGCGCCTCGTGCTCATCACGGCCGACGGTAGAGGCGACGTCAGCACCGAAGTGACGGGCCAGCTGGATGGCGATGTGACCCACGCCGCCCGCACCACCGTGAACCAGCACCTTCTGACCGGCTTCAATGTTGGCGCGCTTGAGGCCTTCATAGGCCGTGATGCCGACCAGCGGCAGCGCCGCGGCTTCCACCATGCTCAGGGACTTCGGCTTGTGGGCGATCAGGCGGACATCGGCGGCGATATACTCGGCCAGGGTGCCCGGAAGGTCGGCCAGGCCACCAGCACAACCATAGACTTCATCCCCGATGGCGTAGCCTTCGACGCCCTCGCCCACGGCTTCGACGGTACCGGCGAAGTCCATGCCCAGCAGCGCCGGCAGTGCCGGAGACAGCGGCAGCTCAGGGCCCATCTCGCGAATCATGGTGTCGACGGTGTTGATGCTGGTGGCGGCGATGCGCACCAGTACCTGACCTGCCGCCGCTTGGGGCTTGGCGATTTCCGCCGCTTCGAACACCTCGGGACCACCGAATGATTTGACGAGCATCGCTTTCATGAGTCTGTCTCCTGCGTGGATGTGGAGCCAGCATAATTGTCATGGGCCTGAATGATAAACGGCGATAAACTACAATCAGTTTATTGGTTTTATTGAAAGTATTGGATGTATTGGGCGTAGTGGACGTATTGGGCGTAGTGGACGTCACGAACGTTGCGCCAAGCCGTTGCTGGCGTGCCTCTCGCCATCGGGAGCCACGCACGTCGACGCAAATGAGGACACCCGCATGAATCTTGAGCACCTGAAGCTGTTCGTCCGTCTGGCCGCCGTGAACAGCATCAGTCAGGCCGGCGAGGATCTGGGGCTGTCGCCCGCCGTCGCCAGCTCTCACCTGCGCAAGCTCGAGGACAGTCTGGGGGTGCGCCTGCTGCATCGCACCACGCGTCATGTGGCACTGAGCGAAGAAGGCCGTGCCTTTCTCCCCCATGCAGAGGAGGTACTGATCAGCGCCGAGGCCGCGCGGGCTGCCGTCGGCATCGGCACGACCTCCCCCAGCGGCACCTTGCGCATCACCGCATCCGCCTCCTTCGGGCGCATGCACCTGGTGCCGGGCCTGGCCGGTTTTCTCGAGCGCTGCCCTGATCTGGAACTGGACCTGCGCCTGACCGACACCATCGTCGATCTGGTCGAGGGCGGCTTTGATATCGCCATCCGCAACTCCGCCCTCAAGGATTCCAGCCTGATCGCGCGGCGCCTGGCACCGGACAAGCGCATTCTGTGCGCCTCGCCGGACTATCTCGCGCGCCATGGCACGCCGACGCACCCCTCGATGCTGCACGAACACGAATGCCTGACCCTGATCGGCATGGACCAGTGGTGCTTTCAGTGCGAGAACGGCGTCGAGCCGATTCGGGTCAAGGGGCGTATCCGCACCGACAATGGCGAAGCCGTTCGTGACGCCTGCGCTGCTGGCCTGGGCATCACCCTGTCCTCGACATGGAGCATTTACCGCCACCTGGCCGAAGGCAGCCTGGTAGAGGTGCTGCCCGAGACGCCCTTGATCAGCGAGACCGGCATCTGGGCGGTCTATCCCAGCAACCGCCAGCTGGCCCCCAAGGTGCGCGCCTTCCTGGACTACTTCTCCGAATACTTCGGCAGCCCGCCCTATTGGGATGTCCAACAGGGCTGAGGCACCGGAAAGCCCGTCATCCCGCCGCCAGCACCCAGCGCTGGAGCATCGGCTTGTAGTGAGCGAAGCCCGGCGTCTGCATGCCGGCCACCTTGGCGGCATCATCCAGGCGCCGCACCTTGAGAATGGCCGCAAGCTGGGGCAGCTGGGCAAAGGCCGCGGCCTCGTGCGGCTCCATCGCCCCGCCCTGCAGGGCCAGGCTATCCAGCGAGGCCTGTGACAGACAGGCGCGATAGCTCGGCTCCACCGCGACCAGATAACGCTTGGCCGCCACGTGCTGGCGTACCGGCTCGACAATCTCGGCCGGGAAGAAGCGCGCCAGCCAGTCGGCACCGCTGACCTGATGACGATTGTCCTGGCCGTTCATCAAGACCTCCGGCGGCAGCGCATTGGCGTAATGCCCTACGTCATGCAGCAAGGCGGCCAGAATCACCGACTCGGATTCCCCCTGCTGCTCGGCCAGATGCGCCGCCTGCAGCATGTGCTCGGCCATGGTCACCTCCTCGCCCAGATAGGAGTCCGCACCGTGCAGGGCGAAGATGTCCTCGATCAGGCCGACGATGCCCTCGGCGTTGGCAGGCTGCGTGATCATCGGGCGTTCTCCAGCAGATTGAGGGTGGAATACAGGCTGTCGAGATCGGCGTAGGCGCCCTGCAGATGACGATTGCCACCGGCCACGAAGGCGGTACGGGCATGCATCACGCGACTGTTGTCGAACAGCAGGCAGTCCCCCGGGGCAAGGCGCAGGCGCGTGGCCTGCTCCGGCTGACCGATCACGCGCGCCCAGTCGTGATAGGCACGATAGAAGGCGCGTTGCGCCTCAAGCGGCAGCGGCAGCGAGGCGATGGAGCGGTTGTTGTAACGCACCTGGCGGATGTTGCCCTTGTGGTCGGTCTCGATGAACGGCACCCAGCTTCTGAGATCGGCATGGTCCGCGTCATGGAAGCGGAACGGCACCCGCGTGCGCGTCAGCAGCGCGAAACTCTCGGGCGCCAGCTCGCGCAGGCGCTCGGCGGCGGCGAAGCCATCCACCAGCAGGGTCTGGCCGCCTTCCACCTCGTTGCTCAGGCAATGCAGCAGCTGGATGCTCGGCGCCGGATCACGATAGGGATTGTCGGTATGCGCCCCGAGCCCGAGATTGCTGAAGGCGAGATTGCTCGGCGAGACCTCGGTGCGGACATCGAACAGCTTGCCGTAATTGGTTTCGCGCACATACCCGAACTGCTCGATCACCTCGAGCACCTTGCCCGGCTCGACAGGCACGCCACGCAGGCACACCACCCCGGTATCACGGACCCAGGCCAGTGCCTTGCGACGTGCCTCTCCCCCGGCGACGACATCGGCCCACTCGACCCGGGCGACCGAGAACTCGCTGCCCTGCCAGAGCGTCTTGTGCGCGCTGCTGCGCTCATCGGGGAAGCCGGTGCTCAAGGCGGCCAGCTCATCGACGCCGTAGCGAATCTCGCGTGCATTGCTCAGTGTCACTCGCAGGACGTCGCCCTCCTCAAGCGCCGCCTCGCTGATGGCGGCGTCCCAGTCGAGGTCGAGCACACTGTCCAGACGCTGGCCATTGGCATGGCGACGGGCGGGGTCATGGTCTTGCAGCCACAGCACATGCTGGGCAAGGGTCTGGCCATCATCCAGAGTCAGGTGAAGCTGTTCGGCGTCAAACGCGAGGCGAGGCATGCAGAGTCTTCCTGTCTGTCGAGTGCGATCACAAGCCGCAAGGCACGGCATGACGAACGGGTGTGGCTGGCGCTCATGTCAAACGAGCGATCCGCCAGTGGATGCCCGCCATGCTAGTGAACGCAGACCCGTGACCATAGCGAGACTTTCTGGCGGCGAGCCTTAGTTTTTATGCGCGCAGACTGTCACGTCATCGTCATGCACGGCTGCAAGAATGAGCGCCCGGCCGCGTGCCGCGGCAGGATCTGCAGTCATGGCTTCAGCACCAGCCGCCGATGCGGCGACTGGCTCAGTCAAGCTGGAGTTCTGCATGTCGCGTCCTGCCTATCACCCTTCCCAGCGCCTCGCTCAGCGCCTGCCCCCCTTCAATGCCCTGACCGCCTTCGAGGCCACCGCACGCCTCGGCAGCCTGACCCGCGCCGCCGCCGAACTGTGCATTACCCAGGGCGCCGTCAGTCAGCGCGTCAAGCAGCTGGAAGACTTCCTCGCGGTCAGCCTGTTCGTGCGCCGCGGCAATCGTATCGAGCTGACCGACGAGGCGCATGCCTATCTGCCGCTGGTCAGTGGCGTGTTCGAGACCCTCAAGCGCGGTACCGCCACCCTCTTCCAGCACGATGAGCAACAGAGCCTGACACTGCGCTCCAATCACAGCTTCGTCGAATACTGGCTGATCCCCAGGCTCAAGGACTTCCAGCGCCTGCATCCGAACATCCAGGTCACGGTGCTGCCGCACAACCAGGTACTCCCGGACGAGCAGCCCGACGTCGATATCGAGATCATCAATGGCTACGGCGGCTGGTGCGGGCGCGAGTACGAGAAACTGGCCGATGAGCAGTGGGTCGTCGTGGCCAGCCCCACCTTCCTGCATCACTCCCTCGCCCCCAATGCCTCGCCCGCGAGTCCACTCGACGAGCTGGCCCGCGCGCCCAGAATCGAGTGCATCGGCTACCGCGAAAGCTGGCTGGACTGGTTCCGCCTGCAGAAGTTTCGCGGCCACATCCCGCCGGCCGGCCTCAAGTTCGGCAATGCCAGTCTGGCGATTGCCGCGGCGCTCGAGGGGCACGGCTTCCTGCTCGTCCGCCAGTCCTTCGTGATGGACCTGATCAAGAACGGACGCCTGCAACTGGCCCACGCCTTGCGCATGCCCAGTACCAGCAGCCAGTACCTGCTGGTATCTCCAGAACGCCGCCATGCCCCGGCGGTCAACGATTTCTGTGCCTGGTTGCGCAGCACCATGCACACCTCTCAGGCCAATCCTGTCACCAGCGAGATGCCCTCCCAGCCCCGCTAGCACGGGCAGGAAGACGCGAGCCTCAGAATTTCTAAGGCACAGTCGCAGTTTTTGTTACGGCCAACGGCCGGCATCTGTCACGGAAACGTCATCATCTGCGCCAAAGATGACGCCTCAAGACGACAGCGTTGACGCAGTTCGACCGTCCCGACGGGCTGCGCCACGAGCCATCCAACGGCCTGCCTGTCGGCCTGACCCGGTCTTGCGGAACCTGCTTGCTGTCACTGATGACCGTACCTGACGACCGCCCCTGACCGTTGCCCTTGCCTGGAGCCTGACATGAAGAAGCCCTTGATCGCCGCCATCGGCCTTGCCGCCTTCGCCCAACTGGCCGTCCCCCAGCTGGCCCATGCCGAGACACTGCGCACCCCGCATTGGGTCGAGTTCAGTGGCAAGGAGTCGCTGGACCCCATCTCCCCGACGCGCTTCTACTCGGCCAACCAGCTGATCTACAGCCGCCTGGTCCGTCAGGGCAGCAAGGGCGAGCCGGTGTCGGACCTGGCCTCCGAGTGGCAGGCCAATCCCGCTGCCGATGAGTGGACCTTCACGCTGCGTGACGGGGTCAGCTTCCACAACGGCAAGGCGCTGAGCGCGGATGACGTCATCTACAGCTTCACGCGTCTGCTCGACCCCGAGCGCGATGCCCCGGCACGTGCCGCGCTGTCAGTCATCGAGGACGTCAGCGTCAATGAAGCCGGCCAGATCGTGTTCCGTCTCAGCCAGTCCCATGCTGACCTGCCGATTCTGCTGATGGATTACCGCGCCAAGATCGTGCCGGTCGGCTTTGATGACGACACCTCACTGCAGGGCATCGGCACCGGCCCCTTCAAGCTGGTCGAATTCGATCCGCAGGGCACCACCACCTTCGAAGCCTTCGCTGACTACTGGGAAGGCGCACCGAAGCTGGATGGCATGGACCTGATCGGCATTCCCGATGACAACGCCCGCACCCAGGCATTGCTGGCCGGCCAGATTGACTGGTCGGGCTGGAATGGCGTCAACGCCCAGCAGCTGCGCCTGTTCTCCAGCAACCCGGCCTACCACTACGACTCCATCGCCACCGGCGACTGGCGTGGCATGGTGTTCCGCGCCGACGACGAGGTCTTCCAGGATGTGCGCGTGCGCCGCGCGCTGCGTCTGGTGGTCGACCGTGAAGAGATGGTCAACCTGCTGTTCGGCAAGGGCGGCGCCACCATTACCTGTGACAATCCGGTCTGGAATGGCGATCAGTACAAGCTGGCGCAGCAATGCCCGCAGGACCTCGACACCGCTCGCAGCCTGTTGAGCGACGCGGGGTATGCCGATGGGCTGGAGATCGACGTCTACACCAGCGGCGTCGACAACTACTTCCGCCCGATGACGGAGCTCTACCAGCGTCAGGCAGCCGAGGCCGGCATCACCGTCAATGTGCACAACGTGCCCGCGGCGGATTACTGGAACACCGCCTGGATGAAGAAGCCGGCCTTCACCGCGGCCTGGGGCCAGCGCCCGACCGACCAGGTGCTCAACGAGATCTTCCAGAGCGAGGCCAACTGGAACGAGTCGGCCTACAAGAATCCCGAATTCGATGCCCTGCTCGCCAAGGCGCGCGCCACCCTGGATGACGAAGCTCGCACCGAGCTCTATCACCAGGCCCAGGCGCTGCTGACCGAGACCGGCGCGACGCTGATTCCCTTCCACCTCAACAACAACCGCGTCATGAAGCGTGAGGTGCATATCCCGGCGGTCGAGCACTTCGCGATTCGCTGGCACCAGGTCGACAAGCAGGGAGAGAGCTGATGTCCCGCCCTGGCCTGATCCTGATTCTGATGGACGGCATCAGCAGTCAGCGCTTCGCCGAAACGCGGGCGCGCCTGCCGCATCTCGATGCCCTGGCCAGAGACGGCCTGCTGATCGAGCGCCTGGGTGCCGATACCAATGCCAATTCGATGCCCGCGCGAGCGGGCATCCTGACCGGGCAACCGGCTCAGGTGCACGGCATCTACTCAAACGGTATCTATTCCAACGGCATCCATTGCCCCGGTGCTGAGACGGAGACGGAGTTTGCGTCTGCTACAGGGACTGAGACGGATCGCGACAGTCACGCCTCAGACGCCAGCGCCACTGCAGGGCATTTTCGTCCAGCAGCGGTCGAGGACCTGCGTGGCGAGACCCTGCTCGAGGCCGCGCGCGCGGCAGGACTGCGGGTGGCCAGCCTCGGCTTCGGGCTGGCCCGCCCCGAGAGCTGTGACTGGTATCTGTCGCCCTGGTGGGAGGACGGCGACCTGCGCGCCAAGGGCATGACCGCGCCGCGTCTGAATCACTGGGACGCCCGCAATGACGCCCTGATGCGCGCGATGAGCAATGACCAGCAACTGCTCAACGAGGCACTGTCGCTGATCGAGCGCGAAACGCCAGAGCTGGTGTTGCTCGAACTCAACACCCCCGATTACTGCCTGCATGTGCATGGCAATGATGACGCCCTGGTCGATGGGGCCCTGATGATGGTCGATGCCCAGCTCGGCAGCCTGCTGGCCGGCCTTGAAGCCATCAACAAGCGCGAGGCCTATCACCTGTGTGTCTTCAGCGATCATGGTCATGCCCCGGTCCAGCGGGCGCTGGTGGCAGACCGCCTTCTACCGGGTGTCGCGCTGCAATGTGATGGTGGCCTGTTGCTGGTGGCCTGTGATGATGACGAACGCCAACGCGAGCAGGCCGCGCGCCTGGCCGAGTTCGGCGTCACGCCGCTCGCGGCGGCCGACTTCCTGCCCCCGGATGTGAAGCATATCCAGCTCTATCAGGCGCCGCCGGGCATGAGCTTCGAACCCGCCTGCAAGCATGCCCATCACGCAGAGCTGATTGCAGCGCCCGGCTATGTCTCCACGCACGGTTTCGGCCCCGGCGCCACGTCGGACCAGCGCTTCGCCATTCTGCACAGCCCGTCAATCACTGCGGGCGAGCGCCTTGAGCTCGAGTCACTGGCCCTCCACCCGCGCCTGCGTCAGGTGCTGGGCCTGCCGCCCCTCGGTGAGGCTTCGACGCCACAGCGGGCACGTGATCTTCAAGAGGTGAACTGAGATGTGGGCAATGCTGTTGCAGCGCTGCCTGTATGGCGGCTTCACGCTGGTCTTCGTGGCCTGCGTGGTGTTCTGGGTGATCGAGATGCTGCCGGGCGACTTCTGCGTCAACTATCTGGGACGCAGCATGACACCGATCAATCTCGCCCAATGTCGCGCCGAACTTGGGTTGGACACGCCGGTGACGACGCGCTTCGTCAGCTGGTGGGGGCAGTTGCTGAGTGGTGATTTCGGCACCTCGCTGACCAGTCGCGCACCGGTCAGCGATACCTTGATGCCACGTCTGGCCAACACCTTGCTGCTGGGCGGCATCGCGACCGTGATGGCCATCCCGCTGGCCATCCTGCTGGGGCTGATCGCGGCGCTCAAGCGCGACAGCTGGATCGACTCCAGCCTCTCCAGCCTGGTGCTGATCGCCATGACGGTGCCGGAATTCATCAGCGCCACCCTGCTGACCCTGGCCTTCGCCATCTGGCTGCCGTGGTTCCCTGCCATCACCGTGGCCGGCGCCAACGAGAGCCTGTGGAACCTGCTACCCGGTGTCTGGCTGCCCGCCATCACGCTGGCGTTGGTGGCCATGGCACACATGATGCGCATGACCCGCTCCAACACCATCAGCGTGATGGACAGCGACTTCATGAACATGGCGCGTATCCGCCAGCTGCCGCGCTGGCGTCTGGTGATCCGTCATCTGGCGCCGGCCGCCCTGCTGCCGACCATCAGTCTGGCCGCCATGACCATCGCCTGGCTGCTGGGCGGCGTGGTGATCGTCGAACAGGTATTCAACTATCCGGGGCTGGGGCGCCTGATGATCTCGGCCATCAATGACCGCGACATGCCGGTGGTGCAGGCCTGCGCGCTGGTGCTCTCCGTCACCTATGTGCTGTGCAATCTGGTCGCCGACATGCTGGTCATCGTGCTCAATCCCAAACTCAAGACAGCCTGAGTCACTCATGAACGCTTCTTCCTCGACGACCGCGCGCGGCCCGCGACTAGCCATGGCCAGCCTGCCGGGTCAACACACCCTGGCGCTGCTGTGGGCCAATCGCCAGGGCCGCCTGGGCCTGGTGCTGATCGGCCTGCATCTTCTGCTGGCCGTCGCTGGCCGCTGGCTGGCGCCCCATGACATCTCCGCGGGCGACAGCCTCGCCTCACTGCTGCCCCCCAGTGCCGAACATTGGCTGGGCACCGACCAGCTCGGCCGCGATGTCCTCAGCCGCACCCTGGCCGGGGGCCGCGAGGCCATCTACACCTCTCTTCCGGCCGCCGTGCTGGCCGTGGTATGGGGCAGCGCCTGCGGCATGCTGCTGGCCATCATCGGCGGGCGAGTCGAGAACATCGCCATGCGTCTGGTGGACGCCCTGCTGTCGATTCCCTGGCTACTGTTCCTGCTGCTGGTCATCGGCGTGATGGGCCCCGGCCCGCTGGTCTTCATCCTGACTCTGGGCATCTTCTATGGCGTGGCGGTGGTGCGCGTGATGGTCACGGCGTGCCGCGAAGTGCTGTGTCTTGACTATATACAGGCCGCACGACTGCGCGGCGACAGCCTGATGCGCCTGCTGTGGCGCGAGATCAAACCCAACGTGCTCGACACCATCCTCGTCGAGCTGGCGATGCGCTGGTCCTGGGCATTGCTGGCCTTCAGCTCGCTGTCGTTTCTCGGTTTCGGCGTCTCCCCACCAACCCCGGACTGGGGGCTGATGGTCGCCGATGGCCGCGGCTTCATGTCGTTTGCGCCCTGGGCCGTGCTGCCGCCCATCGTGGCGCTCTCCAGCCTGATCATCGCCATCAATCTGGTCGCCGACACCCTGGCCAAGACACTGGGCATCGACCGTGCGGGGCGCCCCGAATGATTCCGAACTCCAAAGGTGACGCCATGACGGACAACGCCGTGATCCGCGTTCGCGATCTCAACATCGGCTTTCATGATCGCCAGCAGACCTGGCGACCCGTGCTGCGCGGTATCGACCTGAGCCTGGGCCAGGGCGAGATTCTGGGTCTGGTGGGCGAGTCCGGCAGCGGCAAGAGCACCTTGGCCACGGCCATGCTGGGCCTGTTGCGTCGGGGCAGCCTGATGCGCACTGGCGAGGTGAGTATCGCCTTACCTGCGCCCTCCTCTGGCTCCACTCCTGCCTCTACTTCTGCCACTGCCTCTACTTCTACTTCTACGAGTCATGCCCCTCTTCACGACGAGCACCAACAGCTGAGCTTTCATCATCAACCGGGGCGCTGGCTGGGCGAACTCAGGCTCGGGCTGGTGTCCCAGCATGCCGAAAAGGCGATGACGCCCCACCTCACGCTCGGCAGTCTGCTGTGCGAGACGCTGTTGTCACAGGGCGTGAAAGGCAAGGCGGCACGCGAACAGCAGGCCGTGGCATGGCTGCGACGCGTCCATCTCCCTCACCCCGAAGTGCTGATGCAGCGCTATCCGCACCAGCTTTCCGGCGGACAGCAGCAACGCGCCAGTCTGGCGCTGGCCCTGGCGCAACGCCCACGAGTGCTGGTGATGGATGAGCCGACCACCGGACTGGATGCCAGCACCCAGAATGAGATTCTGGCGCTGTTGGCCTCGCTGCGCGCTGAGCTGGGCATGAGCATCGTCTTCGTCAGTCATGATCTGGGCGCGGTATCTCACCTGTGTGACCGCGTCGCGGTGATGTACGCCGGTCAACTGGTGGAGGTCGCCGCGACTCGCGACTTCCTGAATGGCCCGCGCCACCCCTATGGTCACGCGCTGCTGGCCGCGACGCCGGGCAGTCAGTGCTATCGACCTGACGCCGCGCTGGAAGGCACGCCGCCCCTGGTGGGAAGCACCATCAAGGGCTGTGCCTTCGCACCGCGCTGTCCGCGCGCCAGTGAGACGTGCCGTGACAGCGTGCCGAGCTGGCAAGGTCGCTACGCCTGTCATCATGCGCTGGAAGGTCATGAATCAGTGGGCAGAGCGCATGCGGAGAGCGGAGAAAGTGCGAAAAGTGCGGAAAGTAACGCATCGACCGATGAGCGGGCGGATCGCGTAAAGAACGACTCGCAGTCAGCCACGTCGCTGGACGTCGCGCCGCTGCTGGCCGTGGAGTCGCTGAACCTGTGCTATCGCATGCCCGGCTGGCTGGCGCGCCTGCGCGGTGAAACGCCGGCGCTCACCGTCAGCGATGTGGCATTCTCGCTCCAGCAAGGCGAGACGCTGGCCTTGATCGGCGAATCCGGCAGCGGCAAGACCTCGATCCTCAAGGCGCTGGCCGGCCTGCTCTCCCCCGTCTCCGGACAACTCAGTCTGCGTCAGGAGTCCTTGGCGGGATTGGTCGCCGAGCGGCGTCCGGTGCAGCGTCAGAAGATCCAGTACATCTTCCAGCATGCCAGCACGGCACTGAATCCTCGTCTGACCGTGTTCGAATCCCTCGCACCGGTGCTGTCTCGCTGGTTCGATCTCAAGGGGGATGGCGCCCGCCAGCGTGCCCAGTCGCTGCTGGAAGAAGTTCGCCTGCCCGCGCTCTATCTCGACCGTCTGCCCAGCCAGCTGTCGGGGGGCGAGCAGCAGCGCGTCGCCATCGCCCGCGCGCTGGCCGCCGAGCCCGACATCCTGCTGTGTGACGAGATCACCTCGGCGCTGGATGTCTCGGTACAGGCGGCCATCATTCGTCTGCTGCAACGCCTCAAGCGTGAGCGCGGCCTGAGCCTGGTCTTCGTCACCCATGACCTGGGGCTGGTCAGTCATTTCGCGGACCGCGTACTGGTGCTGCGCAATGGCCGCACCGAGCACTTGGGAGATGTCGCAAGCCTCGCCACAGGGGACCTGCCGCCCTATGTGCAAACCCTGATGGAGGCCAAGCTGGTCGCGGCATGACCCGGCTTTCTGTCCCGACTGCCTCTCTCGGCTGCCTGTCCCAGCTGCGGATCATCGCTGCTGATTACCTTCATGCAACGAAAAAAGCCCACCAATGGCGGGCAGGGAATGTCGGGACAGGACATTCAGGACAGGAAAGCGTTTGAGCAAGGGCTCTGCAGTTGACGACGAGTGCGCATTTCCACACTGGCTTCCACTCAGCCAAAACACTTGCTCAAGCGTTCTTCTCTCTCACGTATTCTTCTCTGGGACACTGACCATCATGACGCGACACGATGGTCAGTGGGTCCATTCAGCAACTGACAGGGGCAAGTCGATGGCATATCGGCATCCTTGGCTGTCTTGCAGAGTCGGAGGATGTTCATCCGCCGACGAGAGATCATGCGCTTTCGTTCAAGGCATGCTCGACGCGTGTAGCAGAGACACTCTTGCCGGCATCGTTGACGTAATCAGCCGAATCGCTCGCCAGTGCACGGGTGGTGCCCTGGATGCCGGCGTTGCTGATGGACTTCTGGACGCGGCTGGCAGCGACACTCATGCCGGTTTCCACGGCGTCATCGTGATGCAGTGCGGCTTGCTGAGTCACCGGCTGTGCCTGGCCCATGATCACGCGATCACTGAGGGTGGCACGGACACGGGCATCGGCTTCGCTGTCATTGGCAGAGGCCACGCCAGTGGCGGCAACGGACAATGCGGCAATGGCAAATAGAGACTTGAGGGATTGCATGGGGGTTCTCCTGTCGAAAAAGGTCATGTCAGTGCAGACACCTGGCCTGCAAGCGCCTGACGCAGACGTCGGGCGTCTCAGACGTTGACGTCGCTCACGGCGTGACGAACACGGGTGCCGGCAACGCTATCGCCGGAATCATTGGCGACATCGAATTCCTGCAGATGGATGGAGCGATCGTGGCCACGGATCTCGTCGTCACCGGATGCCACCTGGAAACGGCCAGCAGCGGTGCTCATGCCGGTTTCCGCGAAGGTCGCCTGGGCGGTCGGAGCTTGCTGGGCAGAGCCATGGATGACGCTGTCACTGACGTTGTGCTGAACGCGCTTGGCAGCCGGGCTATCGTCGGCGGCGAAGGATGCAGTGCTGACGGTGGCGAGTGCGGCAGCGGCGATCAGAGTCTTGAGAGTGTTCATGGTGTATCTCCTCGATAAAAAGCAAAGCGATGATCAGACCCGGCAATCCAGGTCAGGCTTGACGATGGTTCAGACGTTGCTGTCGTTCAGGGCATGCTGGACGCGAGTCGCTGCGACACTCTTGCCGGCATCGTTATCGAATGCCTGGCTGGCAGTGGCCACGGTGTGCGACTGACCATGGATGCGATCGGCACTGATGGACTGCTGAATGCGACCTGCCGCGACGCTCATGCCGGTTTCCGCGAAGCTGGCTTGCTGGGTAGCGGCTGACTGAGCGGTGCCGACGACGATGTCCTGGCTGATGGACTGCTGGACACGCTGGGCGGCCGGGCTGTCATCCGCGGCGAAGGTGGCGGTGCTGACGGTAGCGAGAGCGGCGGCGGCGATCAGAGTCTTGATGGTTTTCATGATGAATCTCCTCGATGAACAAAGTGGTCAGTGGGCGTGAGTGCCCGGGCAAGACGGCTGAATGGCTCAGACGTTGCTGTCGCTCAGAGCGTGCTGAACGCGGGTAGCAGCGACACTCTTGCCGGCGTCATTGTCGAAGGCCTGCTCGCGGCTGACGGTGGCAACACCCTTGCCTTCGATGGCGGACTGATTGAGGGCAGTCTCGACACGACCTGCGGCAACGCTCATGCCGGTATCGGCGAAGGTGGCCTGGGCAGTCGGTGCCTGCTGGGCAGTGCCGACGACGACGTCCTGGCTGACGGACTGCTGAACACGCTGTGCGGCCGGGCTGTCATCCGCTGCGAAGGAGGCAGTGCTCACGGTAGCGAGAGCGGCGGCGGCGATCAGAGTCTTGAGGTTCAGAGTTTTCATGATGATTTTCCTTTGCTTGTCCTGGGCGATGTTGCCCTTGTGATGTCGTGTGCAGTCTCGGCTGCACCCGTCTAACTTGTTAACAGACTAATGATTATTGCGCTATCACACTAGCCGTGTCGCTGGCAGCTCACTGTTTCCATCAAAGAACCAGATTGCGATGCCTTGTCATTGCCTCGGTACCCGTAAGTGGTGAAGTCCCTCACCACGCAAAACCCTTGCAAGCTTTTTGCATCACTTCTGTACAACCATGAAGGTGCATGTCGCCAGTGATCGAATGTCGATCAGTCACTCAGGTCTGCTCCGGTACCGCTGCCTGACACTTCAACTTTGGTCGCGATCATGAGGAAGGCATACGTCAGCAGTATGTCTTTCTACCCTGCTGAAACCCTCACCGTTGTGCTTGTAGAGTCTTACGATTGCGCCAACGGGTTGGATGCATGCCATCTTCAAAAAAGTGGAAGGCGTCTTGACAGGCGCCAGCCATCGACCGAATCCAGACTGCCGTTTCGTGCAATGTGGAATGAGCGCATTGTGGACGAAACCCGCCACGCGAGATATCCCTCCACTGGAACAGCATTGATTCCAATCACGAACCAATGCGTCACTCACCTGACCAGCTGGACAGACACTCATCTACGACTTTGGTAATAAGCATAGTATTATCAACCGCTTACGAAGCCCGTGGACGCCCTCTCAAGTCACCTGTTTCAAGCACTCCCTGCGCTTCTGCGCTCCCCTTGCATCGCAACGGGCGATGAAAACTGTTGTCCAGACACGAAAACGCGGAGCCATTGGAAGATGGCTCCGCGTTTTTTCATGCTGCTGCACCGCGCCTCAATAACCCGGGTATTTCTCCCAGGCCCACTTTTCATCCTTGCCACCACCCTCGGTATAGAGCTCCCAGCGGGGGCAGTCGTGCAGGTCTTTGGCGATCTCGCCGATCACATCACGAAGTTCAAGGGGCGCCAGCCAGTCACTCGGTATCGCCTCCTCGCCCCATTGCGCCCCGAGCAGATTGCCCGTGATGGCCCCGGTGGAATCCGAATCCCCGTCGTGATTGACCGCGAGCTGAATTGCAGTGCGGAAATTCCGAGCAGTGAGCGCGCAGTAGACAGCGATTGCCAAGGCTTCTTCCGCGATCCACCCCAGCCCCAGCAATACCACTGCGGCCGGTGCCGACGTCTCGGACTCGGCCAGGGCACAGGCTTGTTCCAGGGCTTGCAGGGTGTCATCACAGCCCGGCTTGCGCTCGAGAATACACAGAGCATGCGCGAGTGCCTGTGCCATCGAATCCCCTGCCACCAGACACTGGATCATCACCGCCAACACGCCGCCGGTCAGCTGCCCGGTCACGTGCCCATGGGTCAGCGCACAGACCTCTTCTCCGAGTTCGAAGCACATCTCATGGGAGGCTCCCATCGCATGTGCGAACAAGCCGACAGGTGCCATACGCATCACCCCACCACAGCCCTTGCTGTCGTTTTGCGCCCTGTCACCGTAGGCACGCATCTGCTTGAGCGCGGACAGACACGTCATGCCCGGGGCGCGCCGCGAATGGAGCTCGCGTTGCTTGATCAGCCAGCCACTGTCCAGCCATTCCTGCTCGGCCCCCTTCCGCGAGCGTTCGCCCTGGGTGTAAAGCCAGCGCTCGTAGGCGCTGCTGACCAGACCACTTTGCGTCGTGATGCCTCTCAAGCAGCCACGCACATGGCTGCGCAGCAGGCCCTCGGCAGTAAACAGCGTCATCTGCGTATCATCGGTAATCCGCCCCAGCCCACCATAGGCCGGTGCATAGTCGGCTATTCCATCACTGCCGAAGCGCGCCTGGATCTCCTCGTGCGACAGGAATTCCACCGCCGCCCCCAGGGCGTCGCCCACCGCACCACCCAACAGGCAACCACGAAACCGCGATGTCATCTCAAGCATCATGCGCCTCTCCCCTGCGTGACCTTCAGGTGGCGTCAGCCACCCTCAATACGCCTTACGCTATCAGCATCTGCGCATTTGCTGAAAAGCAGGCTCAACCTATGGTGCGCATAATCAGGCAGAACTGGATGGGCGCTCAGTAGCGGCAGGCGTGAGGTTGGCAGCACCGATGACAACGCCGATGACAAGCCCGACGATAGAGACCCTCATACAAGAACGGCCGCCCAGGGGCGGCCGTTCTTCTTCATGCAGGTGTGACTTCCCGCGGTGTGCTGACTGCTTTATCAGCGATTGAGAATGATGGCCGTGATCGCGCCACCCGCCACCGCCGCCAGCACATAGCGCCCATCGATGTTCAGCCAACGATGCCCGCGCGGCGGTTTTGAGAGGTGACGATGGTGCCAGTCCTTCACCCAGTAGCGGCTGTCGGAGTAGTAATGACGCGGCAGGTGGTCGCCACGGCGCCACTGGTGATGGCGCCGCGCCTCATGACGGCGGCGTTCATGGTGGCGCTGCTGCTTGTGGTGCTTCTTGTGCTGTTTGCCGTGATGGCCGCGGTCATGGTGGCCATGCCCACGGTCATGATGCCCATGGCCTCTATCGTGCGGTCCTGCCTGAGCCAGCGGGGCTCCCAGCAGCGTGAATATCATCATCAGAATGGTCAGTGTGCGCGTTCGCATGGCTGGCCTCCTCGCCTTGCCCCGTCGCCAATCAAGCGCCGGGAGTCATGTTGGGGCTTCCTGGTTAGGAAACAGTGTTGCGCAACCTTAGCGAGAACTGGGGAACGCCGCAAGATGTCTCATTTTTCTCGTTCTTTGTCGTTATTTCATGCACTTTCCGTCGCATTGTGCCGAAACCGATGTCGCCACTGACCAACACCCACCTTTATATGTCGCCACCTCTATAGCGCTCTCTATAGTGCTCTCTCGCAGCGACCCGACTTTCGCTGCCCTCTCCGCTGCCCTCTCCGCTGCCCTCCCCGCTTACCTTCCCGTTATCCCTTTTCCCCTTTCGACTCCCGGGCCTCGAGCCTCGATCAGGAGACTGCTGAGGCATGGCAAGAAAGCGACGATGCCGGGTACGCCGATCGCACCACATCGGTGCAAGACCACCCTCAGAATTGTGAGATATCTGGCCCTGGATCGTTGGCCGTTTTAGCCAGGACACAATGCTTCAGGCGCCGAACGGGGTGTGAGAACGGAAAAATTCATTCTGCTGAATCGTGTCATTGAATCGAGACACCCCCGCGCAATCCCAGATTTCATGCGGCCTTCAGCGCCTTCCTGACTTCCATAGTCATGATCACTCGAGGTCATAGCCCAAAGTTCAAGCACGCGGGCTTTGCGTTTTGATGACCATTCACCGATCATTTGCACCACACCTGAGTCATTTGATCGATAATAGACGATCTACCCTCGTCATCGCCGACAGGATCGCCAAGGCGGCTGCGTGACATCTCGGGTAGGAGCAGCAAGACAAGCCGTAAAAAAACAGGAGCCAATCATGGCCAGTACTGCGCCAGATTTGGATCGGCAGATCGCCCATATGGACGATGAGCTACTGCCGGTGCCACGTCATAAACTGCACCGGTGGCCGCACTTTGCCGGTCTCTATGCCGCCGAGCACGTTGCCGCGACCGAGTTCGTCATCGGTGCCACCTTCGTGGCGCTCGGCGCCGGTATCTGGGATATCCTGCTGGGCCTGCTGATCGGTAATGGCCTCGCAGTGCTCAGCTTCTGGTTGATCACGACGCCAATCGCGATCGAGACCCGTCTGAGCCTCTTCACCTATCTTCACCGTATTGCCGGTGATTCGATGTCACGGCTCTACAACTGGGCAAACGTGGTCATATTCACCGCCATATCGGCGGCCATGATCACCGTTTCCGCCACGGCGGTCAGGCTGCTGTTCGACATTCCGGCCCAGACCCAGGCCTACCCCACCAGCTTCGAGTTCATCCTGCTGGCACTGGCCGTGGCGGCCATCGTGGTACTGGTCGCGGTCTATGGCTTCAACGCCCTGACCGAATTCGCCAGCATCTGTGCCCCGTGGCTGATGCTGATGTTCACCGTCGGCGGCATGGTTCTGCTGCCGGAACTGGCAGAGTCCGTCACCGGTGAAACCAGCCTGAACAGTTTCTCGAGTTTCATTGATGTCGCCGGCAGTACCGTCTTCACCGGGATCAACTCCCAGGGCGAAGCGGGCATCGGCATCTGGGAAGTCATCGGCTTCTCCTGGGCGGCCAACACCTTCTCCCACTTCGGTCTGATCGACATGGCGCTGCTGCGCTATGCCAAGCGCATGCGCTCCGGCCTTGCGACCAGCACCGGCATGATGTTCGGCCACTATGTCGCCTGGATCTCCGCCGGCCTGATGGGCGCGGCCACCGCTGCCGTCGCCGGTATCAGCATCGATGTGCTGGAACCGGGCGAAGTGGCGTTGCACGCTCTTGGCGCCGCTGGCTTCGTGATCGTGGTCGTCGCAGGCTGGACCACCGCCAATGCCAACCTGTACCGCGCGGGCCTTGCCGCCCAGTCGGCGATGCCGAACCTGTCGCGCAACAAGGCGACGCTGGCCGTGGGTATCTGCGTTGCCGTGCTCAGCTGCTTCCCGTTCGTCTATCGCAGCATGCTGCCGCTGCTGACCTATGCGGGTCTGGTGCTGGTACCGGTCGGCGGGATCATCTTCGCTGAGCATCACCTGTTCCCGAAACTCGGCTTCAGCCGTTACTGGGCGCGCTACAAGGGCGTGAAGCACAACACGCCGGCACTGGCGACCTGGGCGCTGTCACTGATCTTCGGCTTTGGCCTCGAGATGGTCGACGTGATCCCGTTCTACTACCTGTTCCTGCCGACCTGGTTCGTCTCCATCATCCTCTACACCCTGATGGCCAGATCTGCCGGTGCAGCCGACTCCTACCCGAAAGCCGAAGCGGCCGAGCGGGAATTCCAGGAGCGTGTCGAAGCCCTGCACGCCAAGCAGGCCGAGACCACCAACCACGCACCGGTCAAGGACACTTCGGGTCTGACCAAGGCCATCAAGGCCGTCTGGATGGTGCTGGGCCTGGCGGTGCCGATGGTCCTCGCGCTGCGCGTACTGTTCGGCAGCCCGGACCTGGCCAGCTATGAAGCGAATCGTGAGATGTTCTATGACGTGACCATCTGGTCGACGATCATCTACTTCATCTTCGCGTACTGGGAGCTGCAGCGCAGCAAGGCGCTGTTCAACAAGCAGTCCCCGAAGCAAGCGGCCACCGCTAGCTGAGTCGGCAGGGGCTAGCCCCCTGCCATGCCAGCGGCGAAGGAAGCCTGAATCACACGGGTGACCTTCGCCGCTGGCCGTTACGACCTACCCTTTCTTTACCCATCTCGACTCGACCGCGACACGCGGCAGGAGACCTCCCATGACCCGTCTCTCCAATGCCAGTCTGACTCAGCTGGACGCCAAGGTAGCCACTCCGAACTATGATCGCACTGCAGTCAGCGCCGGTATCGTCCACTTCGGCGTGGGCGGTTTCCATCGTGCGCACCAGGCCATGTACCTCGACGAGCTGATGAATCAGGGCAAGGCGCTGGACTGGGGCATCGTCGGCGTCGGCGTGATGCCGGGTGATCGCCGCATGCAGGAAGCCCTGGCCTCGCAGGACCACCTCTACACCGTGGTACTCAAGCACCCGGACGGCAACTATGAGCCGCGCGTGGTGGGCTCCATCATCGATTACCGCTTTGCCCCGGATTCTCCGGAGGCCGTCATCGAGCTGATGGCTGACCCGGCGATCCGCATCGTCTCGCTGACCGTCACCGAAGGGGGCTACAACTTCCACCCGGTCACCGGCGAATTCAATCTCGAGAATGCCGACGTCCAGCACGACTTGGCCAACCCGGGGGAAGCCAAGACCAGCTTCGGCCTGATCACCGAAGCCCTGGCACGTCGTCGCGAGCGTGGCGTCGCCCCGTTCACCGTGATGTCCTGTGACAACATCGAAGGCAACGGCAACGTCGCTCACAAGATGTTCACTGCCTACGCGCGTGCACGTGATGCAGAACTGGCGGCATGGATCGAAGCCGAAGTGCCCTTCCCCAACTCCATGGTCGACCGCATCACGCCGGTGACCACGCCGGCTGACATCGAAGAGCTGTCCTCACGTTTCGGCGTGGAAGACGCCTGGCCGGTGGTCTGCGAGCCCTTCACCCAGTGGGTGCTGGAAGACCACTTCGCCAATGGCCGCCCGGCCTTTGAAGATGCCGGCGTGCAGCCGGTGGAAGATGTCGAGCCCTATGAGCTGATGAAGCTGCGTCTGCTCAACGCCGGTCACCAGGCGCTGTGCTACTTCGGCTACCTGGCCGGCTATCGCTACGCGCATGAAGCCTGCAACGACCCGCTGATCGTCGACTTCCTGCTCGGCTACATGAACGAGGAAGCTCGCCCGACGCTGGCCCAGCTGCCGGGTATCGATCTCGACGCCCATTGCCGCACGCTGATCGAGCGTTTCGCCAACCCGGAAGTCAAGGACACCCTCGCGCGTCTGTGCGCCGAGACCTCCGACCGCATTCCGAAGTTCCTGATCCCGGTGGCACACGCACAGCTCAAGACCGACGGCGAACTGCGTCGTACCGCAGCCGTCGTGGCCAGCTGGGCACGTTATGCAGAAGGCGTGGATGAGCAAGGCGAGACCATCGACGTGGTCGACCCGCTGAAGGACGAGCTGATGGAGCGTGCCAGCCGTCAGCGCGAAGAGCCGACTGCCTTCCTGGACAACCGTGAACTGTTCGGTGATCTGGTCGATCAGCCGCGCTTCCGCGACGCCTACCTGGCAGCGCTGAAGAGCCTGCACGACAACGGCGCGCGCGCCACGCTGGAAATGCTGGTGGCAGACGCCAAGTAAGCATGGCGGTGAAGGGGTTCACGACAACGTGATGCCCCGCCAGCGCCCGCAGAAAGACAAAAGCGAGATAGGCAGCCGCCTGTCTCGCTTTTTTTGTGCCTCATGCCACGCCTTTCCTCACACCAGCGCAACGGTCCACAGTCCCGCCAGCATGATGACGATGCCGATCCACTTGGCGATGGCCGCTCGCTCGCGCAACCAGAGCACCCCGAGCATCACGCCCAGCGGGATCGACAGTTGACGCATCGCCACGACGAGGCTGACCTCCGCCGTCAGCGTCATGGCAACCAGCACCAGCCCGTAGGTCGCCATCACCATCACGCCGGTCAACACCATGCTGCCCCGCTCACCCCGCCATAGCGCGGGCAGACGGCGACGCTCTGCCGGCAGCAACATCACCAGCAGCGCGCCCCAGGCGACGGTCATGATGGCCTGCAACACCAGAAAGACAGCGCCCGCCGAGGTGGGCGAGTAACCGACACTCACCATGATATCCAGCGCCTGCTTGTCGATCAGCGAATAGCCGGTGGTGCCGACTGCTGCCAGCAGCGCGAACCCCAGTGCCGGGGTCAGGTAGGTCGAGGGGCGCAGGCCCTGCGGACTGCTCAAGGGCAGCACCAACGCGCCGATCACGATCAGCCCCATGCCGACAAGATCCAACGCCGTGAGCGCCTGACTGCCCAGCAGACTCAGTGACACCAGCGGCACCAGCACCACCGGCAAGGCCCGCGCGATGGGATACAGCACACTGACCTCGCCGCGCGCATAGGCCCAGGCAAGTCCGCCCATGTAGAGCACCTGACAGAGTCCGGTGGCCACCAGCCAGCCCCAGAATTCACCGGGCAGCACGGCAAACGACGGCCCCAGCCCCAGCAGCGGCGCAAAGATCAGCGCACCACTGGCCATGGCCAGCATGAAGAAGGCCAGCGACGGCGCCCGCCCCTTGCCGAGCAGATTCCAGCCGGCATGCAGACAGACCGAGATCAGGATGAGTCCCAGCGCCAGTGGGCTCAAGAGGCGCTCACGGCAATCGTGTGGGCTTGAACTTGAGCTTGAGCTTGAACATGAGATTGGGCCTGAACATGAAATTGGGCTTGAGAGTGAGCTTGCCCGTGCATGGAGACGGGCATGCGGACAGACATGTGGAAATTACGGGCTTTCAGGGCAACCAGGCGGCAATCGCCAATGAGCATATGTCCTTACCTTTTGCGAGAAGACGCCAGCCTCAAGGCCTTGAGCAAGGACCCGAGGCTGGCGCCTGAAGGGGTGGAGTGAAGGGGTGGGGAAATGGTAGATCAAGGTGGGCGAGCGAGGTGACAGGCGGTGCAGCGTCAGGCCTGGCGTCGCCGCCCCGTCACCAGGCTGTCAGGGGCGCTCGCCACGCGCCAGACGCGCCTCGATCTCGGCGATCACCTCGGGCAGCTGCGCGATGGTGTCGATCATGAAGTGCGGCCCGGACGGCGCGAACTGGGCTTCGATGGCGCTGCGCCTTTCATTGAGCTCTGCCTCTGACAGGGCCATGAACGCCGCGTGATCCAGCCCCATGGCGTTGCCGGAGCAGGTCAACGCGACCGTCCACATGCCGGCACTGCGACCTTCCAGCAGCCCCGGCGCCGTGTCATCCACCTTCACGCAGGCCGCCACGTCAGTGATGCCCAGCGCGATGACATTGGCCAGAGACTGCGCCGGAGAGGGCCGCCCCTTGGGCACCTCATCGGTGGCCACGACATGATCCACCACCAGCCCATTGCCCTTGCCCCGTGCGACCACCTGCTCGAGCACCTCGCGGGGGTAGCCGGAGCAGGAGCCGATCTTGATGCCCTTGTCGCGCAACCCGTTGATGACCTCGAGCGCGCCGGGAATCAGTGCGGAGTGCGCCCCGATCTTGTCGATCTGCAGCGGCATGAAGCGCTCATAAAGCGCCGTGACATCGGCATCACTGGGGGCGTGGCCACGGGCCGCCTCGAATCGGGCCGCGATCGCAGGGTCATCACACAGGGTGCGGATGTGTTCCCATTTGCCCATGCCCATCGGGCCGCGCGCCTCTTCCAGACTGATGGCCACGCCGATTTCCGCGAAGGCCTCGACGAAGATCTGGGTCGGCGCGAAGGAGCCGAAATCCACCAGGGTGCCGGCCCAATCGAAGATGGCAGCCTGCAGACGATCCGGGGTGTGATATTGCATGACAGTACTCCAGTCAGTTGAGTGCGACAGCGTCAGCGCACGGGCGGGCATCGTCGACACCCAGGGTGGCCAGCGCGTCATCCACGGCGGCCAGAAGTTGATCCATCACGCGGACATCCAGCTGCCCGATGCTACCGATGCGGAAGCTCTCCACGTCGGTGAGCTTGCCCGGGTAGATGATGAAGCCACGTGCCTTGAGCTCAGCGTAGAAACGTGAAAAGTCGAAGTCCGGGTGTGCCGGGCTCAGGAAGGTGGTGATGATGGGCGACAGCCAGTCATCGTCGAGCAGGGTCGTGAAGCCGCGCTGACGCATGCCTGCCACCAGTCGCTGCATGTTGGCGCGATACCGGGCGTGGCGGCCCGCGACGCCGCCCTCCTCGGCGTGTTCCTTCAGCGCCTGGTGGAACGCCGCCACCACGTGAGTCGGCGGGGTATAACGCCATTGGCCGGTGCGTTTGAGGTACTGCCATTGATCGTGCAGGTCCAGCGACAGCGAGTGACTACGCCCCTGTGCCGCCTGCAGCGCATCACGCCGAGCGATCACGAAGCCGAACCCCGGCACCCCTTCGAAGCATTTGTTGGCCGAGGAGATCAGCGCCAGAAATGGGGTACGTTGCGCATCGATCTCCAGCGCCCCGAAGCCACTCATCGAATCGAGGATCAGCTCACGACCGTGTGCCGCCACCACCTCGGCGATGTCCGCCACCGGATTGAGCATCCCGGAGCTTGTCTCGCAATGAATCATGGCAACATGGCCGATCTCGGGCCTTGCCGCGAGTCTGTCGGCTACGGCCTTGGCACACGGCGCCTCGGCATCGCCCCATGCCAGCACGTCGCAGTCACGCCCCATGCGGGTCAGCAGACTGACCAGCCGCTTGCCATAGGCGCCATTGACCAGCACCAGCGTCGTACTCGTCGGCTCGATCAGACTGCCCAGCGCCGCCTCGACCGCGAAGGTACCGCTGCCCTGCATCGGCACGCACTCATGGTGCTCACTGGCATTGGCACAGCGGAGCAACTGCTGGCAGATCTCGGCGGTCTTGGTGTTGAAGTCCTGATCCCAGGAGCCCCAGTCCTTCATCATGGCGGCCTTGACGCTCTCACTGGTGGTCAAGGGACCGGGAGTCAGCAGGTACGGATGTTGAATGCTCATTGGTATATACCAGTTAATTTGCACAAAAAAAAGACGGCCAACGGCGTAATCAAGTCGCCTGTCGCCAGCGTTGGGCACGGGTCAACAGCAGATGACTGACCACCGCATGCAGCAGCTTGACGCCCAGACAGGTGAAGAAGATCAGCACTGCCATGGCGGCCGCGCTGGCGAAGTGCCCGGCTTCGTCGAGATGCATCACCGCGATGGAGGCCAGTCGGGTATCGCTGTTGTAGAGAAATACCACTGCCGAGACGGTCGTCATCGCGTTCATGAACAGATAGGCCGAGATATCCAGCACTGACGGCAGAGACACCGGCAAGGTGATGCGGCAGAAGGTCTTCCAGAACGGCACCTTGAGTGAGGCTCCGACCGCCTCGAATTCCCCATCGAGCTGCTTGAGCGCGGTCACCGAGGTCAGATGGCAGACGGTATAGAAATGCACCAGGGTGTTGAGCACCAGAATCGCGAAGGTGCCATAGATCCAGTTCAGCGGATTGTCGGCCTGGTTGAAGTAGAAGATGTAGGACAGACCCAACACCATGCCCGGCACGGCCATCGGCATCATCGCCATGAAGTGCAGCCCCTGGCGCAGCGGGCGATAGCCCTGACTCTTCTCGGTCAGCCAGGCGTTGAAGAAGATGACCAGCGTGCCGATCAAGGTGACCCAGAAGGCCAGCGTCAGCGAGTTGAGCCACGCGTCCCAGCCACCACCCGCCAGCGCCTTGAAGGCGTAGTGATCCAGGGTCAGGCTCAGGTTGTAGGGCCAGAACTGCACGAGCGAGGCATAGATGGCGGTGCCGATCACGGCCAGAATCGCGGCGGCCACGCCATAGCAGAGCAGCGCGAAGACCCAGTCACGCAGCGGGCTTGGCGTCGGCTGCCAGGGCACGGCGCGCGCCGAGAGCTGCGCGACCTGACGGCGCTGGATCCAGCGGTCCACCGCGAAGGACAGCAAGGCCGGCAACAGCAGGATGACGCTGACCACCGCGCCCATCTGGAAGTTCTGCTGCCCCACCACCTGACGATAGACATCGGTGGCCAGCACACTGAACTGCCCGCCGATGATCTTCGGCACGCCGAAATCGGTGATCGCCAGCGTGAAGGCCACGAAGGCACAGGAGATGATGCCGTAGCGCGCGCCCGGCAAGGTGATGGTCAGAAAGCTGCGCCATTTGGGCGTTCCCAGCGCATCCGCGGCTTCATAGAGACGGGCATCGCTGTTGCTGAGCGCCGTCATCATGATCATCAGCGCATGCGGGAAGATCCAGAAGGTCATGCCCATCACGATGCCGATGGGGCCGTAGATGCTCTCCCCCAGCAGCACATCCTTGAACCAGCCCTGATTGCCGAACAGATACACCAGACTGATGGCTGGCAGCAGTGACGGTGCCAGTAGCGGCAGGATGGACAGCATGCGGAAGACGCGCTTGCCCGGCATGCAGGTACGGGTGATGCCGTACGCGCACAGGAAGGCCAGACTCACCACCGTCAGGGTACTGATCAACGCGATGCTGACGGAATTGATGATCGAGCCGACCAGCGCCGGCGTCTGCACATAGCGCGCGAAGTTGGCCAGGCCGACGAAGTCGCCACTGCGGTCCTGCACGCTCTTGATCAGCATGGTGGCCAGCGGCAACAGCAGCCCGATGACCAGCAGCGCCAGGGCCAGCAGCAACATCAACAGACGCAAGCCGGACTCGCCTGATAGCCGACCCGACAAGGGCAATGCGCGCGCCATCATGCCTGCGCCTCCACCAGCGGATACAGGCGGATCGCCTCGGAGGGCAGACGCACCCCCACCTGGGCACCGACCCGCACGCCCAGTGACTCGCTGTCCTTGAGCGCCACATCCGCCGACAGTGTCTGCCCACAGCCCTCAAGCGTCAGAGTGATACGCAGGAAGGCGCCGAGAAACTCGACGTGCTCCACTTGCGCCGACAACCCCTCACCCACTGCGCACAGCGAGACGGCCTCCGGGCGAATGGCCAGACGCGCCTGATCCAGCCCCTCAAGATCATGCGCCGCGCATTCCAGACGCTGCTGACCCAGACGCAGGGTACTGGCGTTCTCGGGACAGCATTGCAGGAAGTTCATGCTGCCGATGAATTCGGCCACGAAGGCGCTCGCCGGCTGACGGTAGATCTCGGCGGGGGTGCCGATCTGCTCGATCACACCATGGTTCATCACCACGATGCGGTCCGCCATGGCCAGGGCCTCTTCCTGGTCGTGGGTCACCATGATGGTGGTGACGCCCAGCCGTGCCTGCAGCGCCTTGATCTGACTGCGCAGATGCAGACGTACGCGCGCATCCAGCGCTGAAAGCGGCTCATCGAGCAACAGCAGCCCCGGCTCGGTCGCCAGCGCCCGCGCCAGTGCCACGCGTTGCTGCTGGCCCCCGGACAGGGCCGCCGGATACTTGCCTTCACTGCCGGCCAGGTCCACCAGGGTGAGCAGCTCCGTCACGCGCCGGCGCATCGCGTCACGCGCATCGCGCCGATTGCGCAGCCCATAGGCCACGTTGTCGAACACGGTGAGATTGGGGAACAGCGCATAGGACTGGAAGACGATGCCGAAGTCGCGCGCCTGGGGCGGCAGACGCGAGATGTCCTGGCCGCGCTGGTGGATGGTGCCTTCGCTCTGCGGCGCAAGCCCGGCGATGGCGCGCAGCAAGGTGGTCTTGCCACAGCCGGAGGGGCCGAGGAAGCACACGAACTCGCCTTCGCGGATCGCGAGATCGATCTCGCTCAGGGCCGTGAACTGGCCATAGCGCTTGGTGAGGCCGCTGATCTTGAGGTGGATGCTGTCTGACGACGCAGAACGCGTGGTGAGTGCCTGAGGCGCTGCGTCACGCGCAGGCGCCCGGGCTGCAGGGGCGGATACCGCGCGAGGCGAGGCGCCGGCAGTCGCTGGCGGCGCTTGACGCGAGGCGTGATGACGCGGGGGTGCGGTCACAAGAGACATGCGAGAAACTCCCGACCCCGGCGCAAGGCGCCGGGGCAATGACGAAGGTGGCTGGGCGTGACTTACTGACTGTCGGACTTGCCGTCGTAACGGCGCTGCCATTCGGCGAGCACTTCATCCCGCTGGTTGGCCGCCTTGGCAAAGTCAGCCTCGATCATCATCTCGGTGATATTGGCCGGATAATGCTCGATCGGCTTGGCCACCCCCGGATAGGCCACGACCGCATAGCCTTCGTTGTAGAGTTCATTGGCCGGCTTGGACACTGCCCAATCCATCAGTGTCTGCGCCGCCTCACGCTTGTCGGTGCCCTTCATGATCGCCGCGGCTTCCATGTCCCAGCCCAGCCCTTCCTCGGGGAAGACCAGGTCCACCGGTGCACCCTGTGCCTTGAGGCGCGCGCCTCGGAAGGCGAAGGACACACCGACCACGGCCTCGCCGGAACCGGCCAGATTGCAGGGCGCGGAGCCTGAGTGGGTGTAGCGGGCAATGTTGTCGTGCAGGCGGTCCATGTAATCCCAGCCGCCGTCGTCACCCCACAGCTGCAACCAGCTGGCGACATCCAGATAGCCAGTACCGGAAGAACTCGGGTTGGGCATGATCACGTGGCCCTTGAACTCGGGACGCGTGAGGTCTTCCCAGGACGTCGGCTTGGGCACTCCCAGTCGCTCACCTTCGACGGTGTTGTAGCAGAGCGAGGCGACCCAGGCGTCCATCCCGACCCAGGACGGGTCCTGGCCATCACGGTAGGCGGGGTCGACGAACTTGGTATCCAGCGCCTCGACTCCCTTGGGGGCATAACGCGACAGCATGCCTTCCTTCTCGAGCACCAGCAGGCTGGTCGCGGCCAGGCCCCACACCACATCCGCCTGCGGGTTGTCCTTCTCGGCCAGCAATCGTGCGGTGATCACGCCCGTGGAGTCGCGCACCCATTTGATGTCGATATCCGGATGCGCCTGCTGGAAGCGCTCGGCATATTTCTGCAGATCATCGGACTCCACCGCGGTATAGACGGTGAGCTCGGTGGCCGCCTGGGCATTGAGGGAAACGACCAGACCAACGGCACTGGCCAGCAAGGAACGGGTGAGGAAGGAACGGGGCAAGAAGGACATCGGGACTCTCCAACGCTTGGAATGAATGGCTCTCGCCATCTGGTATATACCAAGAGTATGAGCGGGCCGAATGACACCCCCGTGACAGTCAGTTGAAGGCCCGGTGAAACAGTGTTATCTCATATAGTGTCCCTGCAGCGCGGGCTCAGGGCTTGTTCTTGAGCGTGACGGTGATGCACAGCGCATTGTGCAGCCAGCGCTCTTCGTCATAGCCGATGGGACGATGCTGCTCATCGAAGGTAGCGCGACGCACGGTCAGACCGGGGCTGCCCATGGCGACCCCCAGCTCCCGAGCGGCCTGCTCCCCCAGCGACTCGGAGTAGAAGCGCAGCTCACGGTGGGCCAGCGTCAGGCCGTAGCGCCCGCGCAGCTCCGCCCACAGTGACACCCCGAACTGGCCCTCCTCGAGCAGTCCCGGGGCGCGCTCCGGCACCACCCACATCGACTCGCTGAGCACGGCGCGCTCATCCACGAAACGCCGGCGGCGAATATGATAGAGCGGTGTCTGGGCGGCCAGGCCAAGCGCTTGCGCAGCCGGTGGGTAGGCCTGAACATCGGTCAGCAGCACTTCCGTGCGTGGCCGCCGCCCCTGCGCCGTCACATAGTCATTGAAGCCGGAGTCACGCGTGGGGTCGTAATCCAGCCGCGGCGGCGACACGAACCACCCACGGCGATTGCTGCGATGAATGCGCCCTTCCCCCTCCAGCTGCCCCAACGCCTGACGCAACGTCACGCGCGTGGTATCGAAGCGCTCGGCCAGCACTCGTTCAGAAGGCAAACGCCCCTCTTCAAAGGCATCAGGGTCCTTCAGCTGTTCGCGCAGGCGATCGGTAAGGTGGAGGTAATACGCATCACTCATGACGGGGAGTCCTGACAAAAGATGAAGAGGGTTGCCACTACCGGGTAATAGCACGGCGCCACTTGCCCCGCCGGCGAAGAAAATGCCCGGGACTCTGCGCCGCCAAACGGCTGGATGCTCCAGAAACTATCACATTCGCGTGACTCGCACTGGCCTGCCAGCTTATGTGCCGCTGACGCTGCAGGATTTCATGACAGCCGCCTGGTTGAGCTCACAGGCGAAGATGGTGGTGGGAGAATCCTTGGCCGCGAAGAAACGCATTTCCAGCATCCCCGGTTCAGCCGCTGAGCCCAGCTTGTTGTCAGCCAAGGCCTGCTTGAAGGTAGCGAGTTGTTCGGGCTTGACGTCAAATTTCACGATCAAGGTGGGCATGGAGATGCCCCTTATAGTCAGTGGTTGTCATCGGCCCAACGGCAAGAGCTGCTGCGTCACGTGGCAGCAGCTCTGTCTCGGGAAGTGACTGACACTATCTTTCGCTGCCTGGCTGAAAAACCCGCGGCACGGAGAAAGACTTTCAATGAAACCTTGAACACGGAAACGTTGGAGTACCCGGCAACAAGGCTGACCAGTTGGTGCTGAACGCACTGCCAGGACGCTGATTTCCCTGTTTCCAGACTGATGGCCATGGGTAGGCAATGGCGTACGAAATCATCTTCACGCCATTCCCACCAGCAGTACTCTCCCACCCATAACTCCTGCAAAAAATTCCATATACGGAAATCTATTTCTACATGTGAAAAACAGTTTGACACCTTTGACGTCACTTCATAGCCTGTAGGCCAAATTCAGGAGGAGTGATGCATGCGCACTGACAAGAACTTCATCAACAACGAATTCGTCGCCTCATCCCAGGGCGAGATGATTTCGGTCTACAACCCGGCCACCGAAGCACTGGTAGGTCAGGTGCAGGCAGCAACCACTGACGAAGCGCTTGAAGCGGTGAGCATTGCGGCCAAGGCTCAGAAGGACTGGCGTGCCAAGACCAGCACCGAGCGTGCCGGCTACATGCACAAGCTTGCCGAGGCTCTGATGGCGCGCAAGGATGCCATCGGCCAGGCATTGGCAGATGAATCCGGCAAGAGCCTGGAAGACGCCACCAATGAAGCCGTCTACGCCGCCGACATCACGCGCTACCACGCCGAGTGGGCACGTCGTATCGAGGGCGAGATCGTCCCCAGCGACACTCCCAATGAAAGCCTGCTGCTGCAGCGCGAGCCCATCGGCGTCGTGGCCTGCCTGATTCCGTTCAACTACCCGGTGTTCACCCTGCTGCGCAAGATCGCCCCGGCGCTGATCACCGGCAATGCCGTGGTCGTGCGTCCGAGCAACAACACCCCGACCTCCGCCTTCGAGATCGCCAAGGCGATTCAGGATGCCGGCATTCCGGCAGGCATCGTCAACATCCTGGCGATGGACCACGGCACCGCAGAAGCCGTCTGCACTCACCCCAAGGTGGGCATGATCACCCTGACCGGTAGCGTCGGCGCCGGTCGCAAGGTGCTGGAATATTCCCAGGTCAACATCGCCAAGTCCTCACTGGAACTGGGCGGCAAGTCACCGGCCATCGTCGAGCCGGATGCCGACCTGGCCAAGGCAGCGGCACAGATCGCGGCCTCTACCCTCACCAACTGTGGCCAGCTGTGTACCGCCATCGAGCGTGTCTATGTGCACGAATCCGTCTATGACGATTTCGTCGCCCAGCTGAAGCAGCAGATGGAAGGCGTCAAGTTCGGCAACCGTCTGGAAGATGCCAGCCTGATGGGGCCGCTGATCAACGAGAATTCGCGTCTCAACATCCATCAGATGGTGGAACGTGCCATCGATGACGGCGCCACTCTGGAAATCGGCGGCTACATCCCCGAAGGCACGGGTCACTTCTACCCGCCGACCCTGCTGACCGGTTGCCGTCAGGACATGGAGATCGTGCAGGAAGAGATCTTCGGCCCGGTACTGCCGGTGCTGACCTACAGCGATGTGGATGAGGCGCTGGCACTGGCCAATGACCACCAGTTCGGTCTGGCCTCCGTGGTCTTCACCGAGAACTATCGCACTGCCATGAAGGTCGCCAACAACATCGAAGCCGGCGAGCTCTACATCAACCGCACCCCGGCGGACCCCTACCAGGGCTACCACGCCGGCTGGAAGCGCTCTGGCCTGGGCGGTGATGATGGCAAGCACGGCATGCTCGACTACACCCAGACCCGTCTGGTCGTGATGAACTACTGATCACGCCATTCCGTTTTAGCTGTCACGCCTTCGGGGAACCCTCTCCCGGAGGCGCTGACGCCCTACCCCATTTCTTTCCGGAAGCGCGCTGTTGGCGTCGAATGACGGCATGCCAGGCAGTGCGCATCCACAATCTCCTGCTAGCCAGTGACCACTGAAAGGCCTGCCACCATGAAAGTTGTCAGTTGCGAGACACACATCGTCGCCACGCCGCCGCCCCACGTCGGCGGCATGTACTGGATCTTCGTTCAGCTACGTACCGCTTGCGGCATCGAAGGGGTCGGTGAAGTCTATGCCGCCACCTTCCACCCGGAAGTCATGAGCAAGGCGATCGCCGATGTCTTCTCGCGTTATCTGGAAGGCAAGAACCCGCATCATATTGAACGTCTGTACCGCGAAGCCTTCTCCAGTGGCTTCACCCAACGCCCTGACCTCACCATGATGGGTGTGCTCAGCGGTCTCGAGATGGCCTGCTGGGACATCGTCGGCAAGGCGGCCGGTCTGCCGGTCTATGAGCTGATCGGTGGCAAGGTCCACGACAAGCTGCGCTCCTACACCTACCTGTACCCCAAGGATGCACGCGGCAACTACGACTATGACAACGTCGAGCTGGCTGTCGAATGCGCACTGGAAAACCGCGAGAAGGGCTTCACCGCGCTGAAGTTCGACCCGGCCGGCCCCTACACCACCTACTCCGGCCAGATGCTGTCTCTGGAAGGCATGGACAAGAGCGCCACCTTCTGCCGCCGCATCCGCGAAGCGGTCGGCAACAGCTGTGATCTGCTGTTCGGCACCCACGGCCAGATGACGCCGGCATCCGCCATTCGTCTCGCCAAGTATCTCGAGCCGTATGACCCGCTGTGGCTGGAAGAGCCGGTGCCGCCGGGACAGAGCGAGGCCATGGCGCGTGTGGCAGACCACACCTCCATCCCGGTCGCGACCGGTGAGCGCCTGACCACCAAGTACGAATTCCACGATGTGCTCAAGAACAACGCGGCCTCCATCCTGCAGATGAACCTGGGACGCGTCGGCGGCATTCTGGAAGGCAAGAAGATCGCGGCGCTGGCAGAAGTCTATTACGCCCAGATCGCCCCGCATCTCTACAACGGCCCGGTCGGCGCCGCGGCCAGCATCCAGCTGGCGACCGCCACGCCCAACTTCCTGATTCAGGAAAGCATCGGTACCTGGGATGGCTTCCACGCCGATGTGCTCAAGGAGAAGATCGAGTGGCGTGATGGCTACATCATCCCCTCCACCAAGCCGGGCCTGGGGGTTGAGCTGGACATGGACGTGGTCAAGGCCAATTCGCCTTACACCGGCCGAACCCTGCACCTGAGCATGGACCCGCGTCCCTATGACGTGAAGGAACAGTCCAGCACCGACTGGAAGCGCAAGCCGGAGGCGTAATGCCGATGCAATACGATTTCATCATTGTCGGTGCCGGGTCGGCGGGGTGCATCCTCGCCAACCGGCTCAGCGCCAGCGGACGCCACAGCGTGTTGCTGCTGGAGGCCGGCGGCAAGGACACCTCGCCCTGGATCAAGGTGCCGGTCGGGTTCGCCAAGACCTACTACAACCCGACCTACAACTACATGTATTACAGCAAGGAAGAAGCCGCGATGGGGGGGCGCAAGATCTATACCCCCCGCGGCAAGGTGCAGGGTGGCTCCGGCTCCATCAATGCGATGATCTACGTCCGGGGCCAGGCCTCGGACTTCGATGACTGGGCGCGCGCCGGCAACGACGGCTGGTCCTATCGCGAGGTACTGCCCTACTTCAAGCGTCTTGAATGCCACCCGGATGGCGACACCGAGTATCGCTCCGGCCAGGGGCCGATCGGCATCACGCCGCTGAAACATGGCGCGCACCCGATCTGCCAGTCATGGCTGGAAGGTGCCCGCGAGCTGGGTTACACGCTCAATGATGATTTCAATGGCGAACACTTCGAGGGGGCTGGCATCTATGAGGCCAACATCCGCAGGGGACAGCGGGATTCCAGCAACACCGCCTACCTGAAGCCGGCACTGTCACGCGACAACCTCACGCTCAAGCATATCTGTCGGGTGGAGCGCGTGACGCTGGAAGAGGTGCCCAACGGCGGCAAGCGCGCCACGGGTGTCGTCTACCGGCTTGATGACGAGGTCATCGAGGTGTCAGCACGGCGCGAGGTCATTCTCTGCGCTGGCGCCGTGGACTCCCCGAAGCTGCTGCAGCTTTCGGGGATAGGCGAGCGTGAGGCGCTGGCCACGCATGGTATCCAGACGCAGGTAGACCTGCCGGCCGTCGGGCAGAATCTGCAGGACCATCTGTGTGCCAGCTACTATTACCGCGCCAATCGCACCACGCTGAATGACGACTTCGCATCCTTCTGGGGCCAGGCCAAGGCGGGACTGCAGTATCTTATCAATCGCAGTGGGCCACTGGGCATGAGCGTCAATCAGGCCGGGGGATTCTTCCGCGGCAGCGACGCGGAGTCAGAGCCGAACATCCAGCTCTACTTCAATCCGATGTCCTACCAGATTCCCAACGACCCGAAGGCCAAGCTGACGCCGGAGCCGTATTCCGGCTTCCTGCTGGCCTTCAATTCCTGTCGACCGACCAGCCGTGGCAGCATTTCACTGACCTCGGCAGACCCGGCGGCGGCGGCGACCATCTGCCCCAACTACCTCAGCACCCAGAAAGACATTGATGAGGTCATCCAGGGCAGTCGTCTGGTGCGCAAGCTGATGGGCGCGCCCGCGCTCAAGGCCATCACCGAGTGCGAGGTCGCCCCGGCCGAGACGGTCCAGGATGAGGACAGCATGCTGGCGTACTTCCGCTCTCAGGGAGGCTCCATCTACCACCTGTGCGGCTCCTGCGCGATGGGCCCGGACAAGGCGAACGCCGTGGTCGACAGCCGGCTGAAGGTGCATGGTGTGGCGGGGCTGCGCGTCATCGATGCCGCCATCTTCCCCAATATCACCTCCGGCAACCTGAATGCGCCGGTGATGATGGTGGCGGAAAAAGGCGCGGACCTGGTGCTGGCCGATCACGCCGAGTGAGCCGAGGTCAGCCACCAATCCCGCGCACGGCCCATGGGTCTGGTACCCTATGGGCCGTTTTATTTTCAGCGCATGAGAGATGCCGTGTGTGGCATCGTTCATCCGTCGTCAAGGTGTCACAGCCCCGGATGCACGCCGCCTGTGGCCGAGATTCGCGTTTCGGAGTGTCCCCGCGTTCATGAATCACGAGAAGACCAAAGCCCCTGCCGTCGACCACAGTGTCATGATTCTGGATCTGCTTGCGGCAGCCTCCTACCCGCTGACGCTCTCGGAAATCTGTGAGTCCACCGGCATCTCGCCCGCTACCGGTCATCGTGTGATCAACTCCCTGCTGCACCATCAGCTGGTCGCTCACGATCCCGGTCGCAAGAAGTCCTACTGCATCGGCTCGCGCATCTTCCAGATCTCCTCGACGATCTACAACAAGCAGAGCCTGATTCCGGTCTTCTACCCCATCGCCGAGATTCTCAAGAACGAGATTCACCGCTCGATCTTCCTGTGCATCCCCATCGGGGATCAGGTGGTGGTGATCTCGAAGGTCGATGCCTCCGGCAGTGGCAGCTACAACCTCTATATCGGCAAGACCATGGCCCAGCATGCCTGTGCCGCCGGTAAGGCGATTCTCGCCATGCGCCCCGAGAGCTCGCGTCAGCTGTACCTGGAGGCTGCCACGCGTATCACGCCCGGCCTGGCCGAACGCCGTGACGAGATGGATGCCGAACTTGAACGTGCGCAACGCCTCGGGTATGCCGTGTCCAGTGGCGATGCCGAGGGACAATTGAGCTGTATCGCGGCGCCTGTGCTGAACATGCGCAATGAGCCTATCGCCGCCATCAGCGCCGTCATCAGCCAGGACTGCCTGAATCCGCAGCAGGCTCGCGCCTACTCCAAGCATCTGGTTCAGGCGGCGCGTCAGCTCTCCTCGCGCATCATCTGAGGTCCAAAACGGCACCTGACGTGCCAGCAATGCTGCACCGCACAAAGTCTTGCCACTATATATAGGTATTTTTAGCACTGAGCATATAGGTATTTTTCAGTACCCAGCGATGTGACAGACGCGATGGGCGTTGCTCTGATAGCGAAGCGCATCCGCGACAGCCGACAAGCGCCTTGAGGGTGTCTTTTGTCGATGGCGCGAATGGTCGATGGCGCGAATGCAAGATACCCGTGATTCACAAGGCCAGCCTGGCCTCACGAATCACGGGTATCTTGCGTGGCATCACGGCGGCGTCATTCGCCTCCTGTCAGGAGATGACCGGCGCGCCGAGCAGTGCCTTGACCTCGACATATTCCGCCAGGCCTTCGTCGCCCCATTCACGGCCGTTGCCGGAACGCTTGTAGCCACCGAAGGGCGCATCGAAGGAGAACTCTGCCCCTTGCAGATAGCATTGCCCTGCCTGCATGCAGCGGGCGATCGGCAATGCTGCCTTGGCGTCACGCGCATAGACCGCAGATGACAGGCCATAGACGCTGTCATTGGCGATGGCGATCCCCTGCTTCACGTCGTCGTAGGGCAGGATGCACAGCACCGGGCCGAAGACCTCCTCACGGGCGATCTCCATTTCATTGCTGACATTGGTGAAGATGGTCGGCCGCACATAGCAGCCCTTCTCGAGCCCTTCGGGCGGCTCGACGCCACCCAGCGCCAGCTCGACACCATCGTTGATGGCCCGCTGCACCAGATCAAGCACCCGCTCGCGCTGACGCTGGGAGACCAGCGGCCCCATGGTGGTCGCCGGATCATTCGGGTCACCCACCACCTGCTCATTGGCGATCTCGACCGCCAGACGGGTCGCCTCTTCCATGCGTGAACGCGGCACCAGCAGACGCGTGAAGGCGTCGCAGGTCTGGCCGGTGTTGGCCATCACGTTCTCGACGTTCAAGCGCACGGCCGCGGCCAGGTCGGCATCTTCCGTCACCAGCAGCGGCGACTTGCCGCCCAGTTCCTGACAGACCCGCTTGACGGTGGGCGCGGCACTCTCGGCGACCTTGCTACCGGCAATGGTCGAGCCGGTGAAGGACACCATGTCGACCTGCGGATGGCTGGACATCACCGGGCCTATCTCGCTGCCCTCGCCCGTCACCACATTGAACACGCCAGCAGGCAGACCGACCTTCTCGAAGATCTCGGCCATGATGAAGTCCTGCAGCGGCGTCTGCTCCGCCGGCTTGGCGATCACGGTGCAGCCTGCCGCCAGCGCCGGGGCCAGCTTGCCGATCAACTGATGCAGCGGATAGTTCCACGGGTTGATCAGCGAGCAGACACCGATGGGCTCGCGCATCAGGGTCACATCGCCCTTGCGCTCGTCCTCTTCCATCTGGAAGGCACGCTCGGCGTAGTAACGCATGCCTTCGATGGGGCCTTCCACGTGCAGCGCGCCGGCCAGTTGCACCGGGCAACCCATGGTGAGCACCTGCACGTCGCGCAGCTCATCGAAGCGACGCTGCATCTCATCCGCTGCCGCCATCAGGATATCGTGGCGTTCCTGCGCAGATGTCGTGGACCAGGCAGGCAGCGCCTGACGTGCTGCCATGATGGCAGCCTCCACATCCTGCTCACCGGCGCGCGGCACACTGGCGCACAGCTCGCCGGTGGCCGGATTGATGACCTCCATGCGCTCGCGCCCGAAGGGTGCCTGCCAGTGGCCATTGATGTAGAAGTTGTCGTGATGTTGCATGCCAGACCTCTCGTTGCTGGTGGGAGATAACACTTTCCCTGAGGGGGAGTCTCAAACGCAAATGCCCCGGAGGCCATTCGCACGGCGCTCCGGGGCAGTCTTCACGGCTCAGCTGCGGCCGGTAACGCCGATTTCGTAGCCGACTTCTTCCGGCTCGTCATCGGTCAGCTCTGCCGGGAAGCCGGTGCCGAGCACACGGACATCGGCGGCTTCCTCGAGACGACGGATGATGTTGGAGGACCACTCACGCGGACCGAAGCGTTCCTGACCATCGCGGAAGATGTCCATCAGCATCGGGGAGATTTCCAGCGGCACATCCAGGTTCTTGGCCAGGGTGTCGAACAGGCCGACATCCTTGAGCACCAGATCCATGGTGAAGCTGATGTTGCGGCTTCCGTTCAGGATGACCTGGGACTCGGTCTCGTGGACGAAGGAGTTGCCCGAGGAAATCTTGATCGCCTCGTAGGTGGTATTCATGTCCATGCCGGCCTTCTTGCAGACGGTCAGGGCTTCGGCGACGGCGCACAGGTTGGCGGTGGCCAGATAGTTGGTCATCACCTTGAGCACGGAGGCGGTACCCAGCTCCCCGGTGTGCAGGACACGACGACCGAGATTGGTCAGCACCGGCAGCACCTGCTCGAAGGATTCGCGGTCACCGCCGACGAAGATGGAGATATTGCCGGTGGCAGCGCGGTGGCAGCCGCCGGAGACCGGCGCTTCCAGTGCCTTGGCACCGGTGGCCAGCACCTTGTCGGCGATACGACGCAGTTCGCCATCGTCGGTAGTGCTCATCTCGAGCCAGATCTTGCCTTCACGCAGACCGGCGATGATGCCGTCGTCGCTTTCCATCACGGCGCTGCAGGCAGCCGGAGACGGCAGGCAGGTGATGACCATGTCGTTGGCTTCGGCGAGTTCCTTGGAAGAATCCGCCCACTTGGCACCCTGCGCGAGGAAAGGCTTGGCGGCTTCCGGGTCAAGGTCACGCACGGTGACGTCGTGTCCATTGCGCAGCAGACTACCTGCCAGCTTGCCACCCACGTTACCGAGACCGATGAATCCGACTTTCATGTGCTGTCCTCTTTGCTGTCTGCCTGCTGGCTGTCCGGTGTACTGCACAGGGCCGCTTGGGACGGAGTGGAATCCTGTCCGTCGTGGCCCATGTCATCTTGAGGCTCACCCTACTGGCCGACCTGCCTGCCAACAATTCATAAGAATTTGGCGATTGGTAACAATTTTTGTAAGCCCCCAGACTCCGCGTCTCCGAACGAACAGCAAATGGCGAACAGCGATCAACCGGCAGATGCCAGATGCCCAGCCCCCCATAACTCAGAACACAGAGCCCAGAAGTCAGAACCCGGAAACAAAAAACGCCACCCGAAGGTGGCGTTGTCACGTAACAGCTCTCGCTCTGGCGGATCAGGTGAGCGCGCTGCGACTCTGTGCCTCAAGCCAGCCAAGGAGGGTCGCGACGCGGGGGTCCCGCTCCAGCTCGCGATGACAGACAGCCCCCCATTCACCGCGCCCGGTCGTCACCTGTCCGGTCGGGTTGATGAGTCGACCGTTCGCCAGGTCATCGTCGGCAAAGGGCCCGTTGACCAATGCGACGCCCTCCCCGCGCGCCGCCATCTCCAGGGCGACGGCCAGAGTGTCGACCACGATGCAATTGCGGGTGGGACACGGGCCTAGCGACAATGCCTCGAAGTAACTCTCCCAATTCCAGCCCTCGGTGTAGACCCCGATCAACGGCAGCGTCTTCAAGGCATCCGCGGGAACCGGGCGTGTATCGTCGCCCAGCAGCTGGGGGCTGCATACCGGGAGGAGGCGTGACTCGAACAACGGCTGCCAGTGCAGGTGGTCCGCCAGCGACGCATCGCGGAAGACGATACCGACATCGGCATTGGCCTCATCGAACTCCCAGCCGAGACTGCACGTCATCAGCTTGAGCTCGACTTCAGGATGCATGGCCTGGAAATGCGACAAGCGCGGTGCCAACCAGCGAATCGAGGTCGTCACATAGACCTGAATCGTCAGCGGCTGGGCATGCTGCATCTGGCGCAGCGACTCGGCGCCTTGCACCAGGCCCGCCAGCGCTTCACGCACTACCGGATAGAAACGCTCGCCAGCCGCCGTCAGCACCACATGACGGCCTTCACGGGCAAACAGTTTCACCTCCAGACTCTCTTCGAGACGCTGAATCTGGTTGGCGATGGCCGGATGCGTCAGGTTCAGCTCCTCGGCAGCCGCACGGAGACTCAGCAGACGCGCAGCAGCTTCAAACCCTTTCAGCGAACTCAAGGGCGGCAGTTTCTGCAGTGGCAGAGGGGTTGGCATAGACGACACTCACGAAAGGCAAAAGGCGAGCAGGAAGCAACCGGTATCCCATGAACGATAGACGTTCTCGACACACTCTCCCGTTCACGGCACACGGCTGCCATCAGGCCCTCTTTCGCCATGAGACAATGGCAAAGCGGGTGACCGTCGCTGACAGCCACCCGCACAATTGACCTCATGTTACCAAAGCCGCCATGCCGCGTAATGCCGATGCGCGTCGGCAAGCTACCCGGGGCCGGCTCAACAGGCCCGGCTCAACAGGCCCGGCTCAACAGGCCCGGCTCAACCGGACTGACTCAGACGGCCTAGCTCAGCAGGCGCTCGTCGAAGGGGTAGTCGGACAACAGCTCCACCTGACCATCGTCACGAATGTACAGCTGCTCTTCGAGCTTGACGCCTTCACCGCCGGACTCATGCCCGATATAGCTCTCCACACACAGCGTCATCCCCGGCTTGAGGATGCCGTCGTAACCCTTGTCCTCGATATCCTCGCGATGAACGATGTAGGGATACTCGCCGTTCATCCCGACACCATGCGCCAGGGCAAAGTAACGACGCGCGCGGTAAGCGGGAGGGATTCGCCAGGCGCGTTCGGTGTATTCCTTGAAGCTGACCCCGGGCTTGAGATTTTCCATGTTGGTCTGGATCTGGTCATACGCCATGCGATAGAGCGATTTCTGCTCGGCGCTGGCCTCCCCCGAACCACACAGGAAGGTTCTCGAGAAATCCGCATAGTATCCGTAACGTCCCACCACATCGGTATCCAGTGCGACCAGTTCTCCTGCCTGGATGACACGGTCGGAACATTCCTGGAACCAGGGGTTCGTGCGCGGCCCGGAATTCATGAGGCGTGTCTCGATGAAATCGGCGTCTGTCTCGATGATGTGCTGGTGCAGCCGCGACCAGGCGTGATTCTCGGTGACGCCAGGACGGATGGAGGCCTCCAGTTTGCGCACCCCCTCCTCGACCGCTCTCAGGGAGGAGCGAATCATCTTTATCTCGTTGGGTACCTTGATGGCACGTGCCTGCTCAAGGGGCTCATGGGCATCCAACACCTGATAGCCACGCTGCTCGAGCATGAAAGCGGCTTCTGCAGTCGCGCTTTCGAGGGCGATCCGCTCACCTCCGCCACACTGGCGCACGAGGTCAATGATTTCATCCGCCCAGGCCCTGGTGACGTCTTGTGTATTCTTCTCATTGAAGTAATAGGAAATCGCCTTGGCCGGACGAATCTCGTCCACGGTCGGCAGATGGCTGGCCAGGTGTTCACACCCCGAGAACTCGAACAGCACGACCGGCCCTGCCGCGGGGACGAATACGTAGCGAGCGGGATTGCGTGAGCTGTATACCTGCATGTTGCGAGACCCGGTGGCATAGCGGACATGGGCCGGGTCGAACAGGACTGCCGCCGAGATATCGCGACGGGCCAGTTCCTGGCGAACACGCGCGAGTCGGTCGCATTGGATCTGCGCAATCTCTTCCGAAGTCGGTTCGCAGTCTTCCAGTGCATGGGTCGGGGCCAGAATGCCCATCGCTGTCAGGTCCATTTTCATGTGAAGTGCCCTGTGGGAAAAGTTCGGTCATGCGCCAAGGCGCGTACAAGGGGGAAGGCGTCACGGGAATGTCGCGCCCGTCTCAGTCGAGCAGACCATCGGCACGCCGGACGTGCTGAGCTTCCGCCAGAATGTGCTGCTCCGAGACTCGTCCATACAGCTGACGCGTACGTTCAAGCCGGCCGACCACTCCCGGGGTTTCGGAATACGCGAAGATCGCCGTCAACCGGGGGACCTCACCCGACACCTGCGTGACGCGGTGCAGACTGAACCGCCCCTTGAACAACTGCAGATCGCCCGGGTTGAGGCTCAGGGTCTTCACCGCTTCACGCGACTCTCCCCGAATCACTTCGCCTACGGCAGCGTAGTGCTCATCGTTGGGGGTACGGATGCCGGGGCAATACTCGAACTGACCCCCGCTCTCGGGCTGTTGCGTCATCATGGTGACGATGAATTCGTTGGTGTCGTAGTGCCAGGGTTGCTCGGTGCCATCTGGCAGCACGTTGAGCACGAGCCCGGCAAAGGGGTCGGCATACTCGTACACCCGCTCACGACCAAGACAGGCCGCCACCAGTTGCTTCATGGCCTGCGAGACGTACAGCCGCTGCATCAGGCTATCGGCAGGGATCATGTCGCGCGTCACGAAGCCACTGGTGCGCGTCATGAACAAGCGACGCGGGTCCTGTTGGGGCAAGCGGTCGTCATCGGCCGTGAAATAGGCATTCACCTCGCGGGTGTTGTAGAACGCGGTCTCGGCGAGACGGGCCGTTTCCGCTTGCATCTGCGCAAGGCGCTCCGGACGCAGAAATCCTCTCAATACGGCGCAACCCTCACGCTCGAGATCTTCACGCGCCTTGGCGATCGTGGCCTCAAGCGCTGGAGATCGGGGGTCATGCAGGGGGTAACGCTCGGTATCGACCAACGCGGAGAGATCGACGGTCTCGGCATCGGCCAATTGCGGGGGCATCGCGGAAGTCAGGTCAGTCACGGAGGTATCCTCACGTCGTGGGGCTGGGGGACAAGACAGCTCGTGGGTCAGGCACTATGCTGGCCAGAATCCATGCATTTGAGAAACGAGTCATTCCAATGAAATCCATCGGCAAACCCGATACATCAAGCGCAGACGCCCCTCGCCCGCTGCCATCGCTGGATACGGATCTCCTGCTGGCATTCGTGACGGTGGCCGACAGCGGGAGCTTCACTCAGGCGTCGCGGCATCTGCATCGCACGCAGTCCACTGTCAGTCTGCGCATCAGCACCCTCGAGGAGCGTCTTGGCTATCGACTGCTGATGCGAACCAGCCGTCATATGGAATTGACCAATGCCGGCCGAACGTTTCTGCGTTACGCACGACGCATCCTGCAACTGCAACGCGAAGCCGTGGCGGCCCTCAGCGAAAACGACCACCCGATCACGTTGCGCCTCGGCTTGCCGGAGGATTACGCCACCACCTGGTTGCCAGAGCTGCTGGCACATCTCGGCGAGCGCCACCCCCAGATCCGTCCGCACATCCACTGCCGGATGTCCACGGAACTGCTGGAACAGCTCGATGCCGGCCAGCTGGATCTGGTCATCGCGGTCAGCCACAACCAACAACGCCAGGGGGAACTGCTGTCTCGCGAGCCTGTCGTGTGGGCGGCGCATCAACGCTTTGTGCTGGACCCCTCCGCTCCGCTGCCGTTGGCGCTGTTCCCCGAACAATGCATCTATCGCGAGAGGGCATTGTCCGCCCTGACCCAGGCAGAACGCAGTTGGCGTATCGATTCCACCAGTCAGAGCCCCAGTGGCTTGAGAGTCATCGTCAATCAGGGCCATGCCATCACGGTGGCAGATCGACGCTCGTTGCCTGAGGACTGGTGCGAGCTGGGCACCGAGGCAGGGCTTCCGGCGCTACCCACTGCCGAAATTGAACTCCATCGTTCCCCCAGCCTGACGCATCCGATCTTCGATACTTGCGCAGAGATGATTCGCGAATTGTTGCGAGAGAAACCTCAAGTGCGATGAATCCTCATCAGGATCACTGGTCTTGCTGCTTATACGGGCGTTTTTACTATCTCCATTACGACCCCTGACATTCTGCCTGCGACAGGATGGAAGATTTTCCGATCTGCCCTGCAATACGCTGCACGGCAGTTCGCTGCATGTCACAGGGAGCCCGGAAAGCTGACGTCATTCCGCCTCCTCCTCGAGCACTGACGTTGCAAAATCAGATGATCGTCCCTACATGATCAGACGCTCATTCCCCCCCTTACCGATGAGGCCCCTGATCGGCGCAGACAAGACGTCAAGCGCCACCCCGAGATGATCGGTAACACCTGACAACAAGATGATCGGCTACACCCGACAACAAGATCGAGGAGTATCAAATGTTCGGAGCATCCGTGCGCCCACTGGTCTTCTGGCCACCTTTCATTCTGCTGTTCGCCTCCGTATTGGCGAGCTTGATCGATCTCGACAGCTTTCTGGCTGTCACCACCAATCTCAACAACCAGGTACTGAGCAAGTTCGGCTGGTTGTTTTCCATCACGGCGCTCAGCATGGTGGTGGCCTGCCTCATAGCCTATCTTTCGCCATTGGGCCGCACCCGTATCGGCGGTGAGAACGCGACACGACTGTTGTCCCCATGGCGTTGGTTCTCCATCACGTTATGCACCACGTTGGCCGTGGGCATCATGTTCTGGTCGACCGCAGAGCCGCTTTATCATCTGCACTCGCCGCCCACCTCGCTGGACATTGCCGCCAATAGCCCGGAAGCCGCGCGGTTCGCGCTCTCGACCATGTTCCTGCACTGGTCGTTCACGCCCTATGCGATCTACACCGTCCCTGCGCTGATCTTCGCCCTGATGCATTACAACCTCGGCAAACCCTTCTCGCTCGGGACCCTGTTCGTGCCGCTGCTGGGAGATCGACTGATCGGTCGCAAGGGACGTGCGCTCGATGCACTCGCGCTCTTCGCCCTGGTCTGTGGCATGGCGTCATCCCTCGGTACAGGGGCCATGACACTGGCAGGCGGCATCGACCGCTTCCTCGGCACTGGCTCGGGCCCGCTGATGCTGGGCATCGTCACCCTCGCAATCGTGCTGTGTTTCACCGCTTCGGCGGCCAGTGGTCTGCAAAAAGGCATCGCACGCCTGTCCGCCATCAACGCCAAGGCCTTCTTCGCCTTTCTCATCTTCGTATTCGCCTTCGGTCCGACGCTGACCATCCTGGGCTACGGCACGGAAGCGGCTGGCGAATACTTCACCAACTTCATGAACAAGAATCTGTTCACCGGGGCCTTCGACAATGACCCCTGGCCACAGAGCTGGACCATCTTCTACTGGGCCAACTGGATGGCATGGGCACCGATCTCGGCTCTGTTCCTGGGCAAGATCTCACGGGGGTATACCGTGCGACAGTTCATGCTGATCAACATGGTGGCGCCCTCACTCTTCTCGATCATCTATGTCGCGGTGTTCAGCAGCACGACATTGAAGCTCGACATGGATACCGCCGGGGCACTCAACACCATCCTCAGCGAGGCCGGAGCTGGCTCGGTGATCTACGCACTATTCGATGAGCTACCGATGAGCTCTCTGGTGGGGGGGATCTTCCTGGTCATCGCCTTCCTGTCCTTCGTGACAGCGGCCGACTCCAATACCGACGCCATCAGCCAGCTCTGCAGCTCGGATAGCCAGGAGGCTCTGGCAGGCAATGAAAGCGAAGACCGCAGCAAGGGCCGCCTGATGATGAAGATCATCTGGGGCTCGACCATCGGTGCCGTCGCCTGGATCATGACCTCCTTCGTCGGCATCGACGGCATCAAGATGCTCTCCAACCTCGGCGGGGTACCAGCGCTCTTCATCGTGATCGGTGCCACGGCGTCTCTGATACGACTGGTCTCGATCGGCACCGCCAAGATCGGCCTCGAGCACACGCCGTCACGCAGTTATTCGGCGGAAGCCCATCAGCGCTGGCAATCTTCCCAGTCCAGCTGAGCTAGCTCGAGATGGCGTGATACTCAAGTCCTCTAGGAGAAACCACGACACCCCCGGGCCGAAAGGCAATGGGGGTGTCGTGGTTTTCTCTTGAGTGTCATGACCCGCACAGTGGCGTGGGCCATGCAGCCTGCGTGACGGCTCGGGGGCGTTAGCCACTGACGCAATTTCCGGACAGAACTTTCTGGAAATCCCGCCAGCGCATTACATGAACGCGCGCGTATATACGCCGTTGATGAGCGAATCTCAACGCTGACAAAACAGAATTTTATGGGTTAGGATCCGCACCCTCACAAGAAATTATAGGAATGCGTATGTTTGGCTCTTCCATCCGCTCCCTGGTCTTCTGGCCACCGTTCATCCTGTTGATGGTCGCGGTGGCAGCAAGCCTCATCAATCTTGAAGGCTTTCTCGCCACCACGACGGCCTTGAATGACTGGGTACTCAACAAGTTCGGTTGGCTGTTCTCGATTACGGCATTGGCGATGGTGGTGACATGCTTGATCACTTACCTGTCACCACTGGGCCGGACCCGGATCGGTGGTGAAAATGCCACGCGGATCCTGACACCCTGGCGCTGGTTTTCCATCACGCTATGTACCACGCTGGCCGTCGGCATCATGTTCTGGTCGACCGCAGAACCGCTCTATCACCTGCATACTCCCCCCGGTTCGCTGGATCTGACGGCGAACTCTCCCGAGGCGGCGCGCTTTGCGCTCTCGACGATGTTCCTGCATTGGTCATTCACGCCCTATGCGATCTATACCGTGCCGGCATTGCTGTTCGCTCTGATGCATTACAACCTTGGCAAGCCGTTCTCGCTCGGCACGCTCTTCGTGCCGCTGTTGGGTGATCGCCTGATCGGTCGCAAGGGCCGCGCGCTGGATGCACTGGCGTTGTTCGCACTGGTCTGCGGCATGGCATCGTCATTGGGTACCGGCGCCATGACATTGGCCGGCGGCCTGGACCGCTTCCTGGGGACCGGCACTGGCCCGCTGATGCTGGCACTGGTGACTCTCGCCATCGTGGCCTGCTTTACCGCCTCCGCGGCCAGTGGTCTGCAAAAAGGCATTGCGCGTCTGTCCGCCATCAACGCCAAGGCCTTCTTCGTCTTCATGGCCTTCGTCTTTCTGTGCGGCCCGACCCAGACCATTCTTGGCTATGGCACCGAAGCCGCGGGTGAGTATTTCAACAATTTCATGCAAAAGAGCCTGTTCACCGGGGCCTTCGATGACGATCCGTGGCCGAAAAGCTGGAGTATCTTCTACTGGGCCAACTGGATGGCATGGGCACCGATTTCCGCCCTGTTCCTGGGCAAGATTTCCCGTGGCTATACCGTGCGACAGTTCATGCTGATCAACCTGGTCGCGCCGGCACTGTTCTCGATTACCTACGTAAGCGTCTTCGCAAGCTCCACTATCCAGTTCGACATGCAAAGTGGCGGTGCGCTTTACCAACTGCTGAATGAGTCTGGTGCAGGCTCCGTCATCTATGCCCTGTTTGACGAACTGCCGATGAGCACCCTGGTCAGCGCCGTCTTCCTGATCATCGCCTTCCTGTCCTTCGTGACGGCAGCCGACTCCAACACCGAAGCGATCAGCCAGCTGTGCAGCACCGACAGCCAGGCCGCCATGGCCGGTGACAGTGATGAAAACACCCATGATCGTCTGCTCATGAAGATCATCTGGGGCTGCACCATCGGCGCCGTCGCCTGGATCATGACGGCCTTCGTGGGCATTGACGGCATCAAGATGCTCTCCAACCTCGGCGGTGTGCCGGCGCTGTTCATCGTGATTGCCGCCACGGCGTCTCTGCTGCGTCTGGTGTCAATCGGTACCGCCAAGATCGGTCTCGAGCACACGCCGTCACGTAGCTATTCGCCCGAAGCGCACCTGCGCTGGGAAAGCACTCGCAAGACGGCAGAAAGCTCTCGGTAAGCCAAGCCCTGCGCCGAGCATGCCTGCCTTGGGCATGTTTAAAACAACGCCCTGTCTTCGGACAGGGCGTTTTACTGTAGGTAGGCCGCTTTGAAGACTCGCTCTCCCATGCGTCAACCTCCTCTTCCACGCCGAGTCAGCCGTTGCCTGGGCCATTGAGGGAGTCTTTTCCTCAAGCATTGGACAAGTAATACGCATGACGTGATGACAACGATTTATTCCACTTCCTGGCACCATTCAGAACACTCAGCAAATAAACACAACTCATGCCGAGTAATGTTATTTATATAATACGTCATATCTTCCATGCTGCTCTGGCACGTGTCACGCAACTGAACATCGTCGCACCCGCTCGTCCAACCACCGTTGACGTGAATGAGAGGCAAGCTTTCCCCGCCAGGGTGTGGACATTGACATGCGCATAATTTATCGTTGCCAACGAATTTGATAACGAGAGAAAATAAAAACACCGTTTTGCCAAGCTTGGGGCTGACCAACAACTCGTATCAGCGCCCTTGCAAGGCTTGACCGATCACAAGGACGCGTATGCGATATCATTATTCCGATGAAGGCAGATGCATGCCACGCCGCCCTCCCCCAAGCTCCCGCCTGACCGGGAAGTGCCACCAACTCCGTTTTCATTGACCGAGATTGCCGATTATTGATGACGCGGCCCACGTGCTGCGCTGGATGCCATTTGCTTGAGCAAATGACGCAGAACTACGTCCACGGCTAAGAACCTTCCCCTCCTTACTCGTCGCTATCGACAACCGTTTGCCCTCGGGCAACTGCGTTGCGTAGCGCCCTGTTTCCCTACCGAGGGCCAGTTCTTGAACAACGAATCGCTATATCAATTCTCTACCCTGACTGTCGTACTGCTGCTGCTTGCCTTCTATGGCGGCACCTACCTGATGACGCTGGGGATCCGCAAGAAAAATGAAGATGCCGATGCCTTCATGGTCTCCAACCATCGCGTTGGCTTCGGCATGGGCGCGGCAAGCATGACGGCTACCTGGATCTGGGCGGCCTCCTTCTATGCTGCCGCCACCTCCGGCTATACCTATGGTGTCTCAGGGCCGATCCACTATGGCCTGTGGGGTGCACTGATGATTCTGTTCATCTACCCCTTCGGCCGCCGCTTCCGCAAGCTGGCGCCCAATGCGCATACACTGGGCGAGCTCATCCACGCGCGCCACGGCTCCTCCAGTCAGCTGATTCTGGCGCTCTCCAACCTGCTGGGTAGCGTGATCAGCCTGATGGTCAACTTCACCGCCGCCGGGGCGCTCGTCTCCGTGCTCTCGCCGCTGTCCTTCCAGGCGGGCGTGATCATGGCGGGCGTGGGGGTGCTGTTCTATACCCTGTGGTCGGGCTTCCGCGCCTCGGTACTGACCGACTTCGCGCAACTGGTTGCCCTGATGGCGATCGCCATCGTGATCATTCCGGCAGTATTCTTTGCGATGGGTGGCCCGACAGAGCTGGTCGCAGGCCTGGATAACCTGACGCCAGAGCAGGCCGACTTCTTTTCGACGGATGCCATCCTGAACCAGGGGGCGCCCTTCTTCGTCGCGGTACTGGCCTATGCGATCGGTAACCAGACCATTTCCCAGCGCCTGTTCGCCGTCAACGAAGACCACATCAAGCCGACCTTCCTCACCGCGACGCTGGGCTATGGTGCCATCGTCATCGGCCTGGGCATGATTGGCCTGATGGCACTGACACTCGGGGTAGAGCCGCTCAACGGCGACATGAACAACCTCATCCCGCAGATGGTGTCCGAGTATCTGCCGCCGTTCTTCATCGCGCTGTTCTTCATCCTGGTGATCGGCTCGCTGTCCTCCACCGCGGACTCCGACCTTTCCGCGCTGTCCGCCATCATCATGGCCGATGTGTATGGCAAGAATATCGCCCGCGGCAAGCCAGACCCGAAGCGCATGCTCTTCATCGGCCGCTTGACCATGATCACCGCCACGGTGCTGGGTATCGTCTTCGCCAGCTTCTCACTGGATATCCTGGTGATGCTGGTCTTCGTCGGAGCTCTGTGGGGCGCGATCGTCTTCCCGGTCATCGCCAGCTGCTTCTGGAACCGGGTGACCAACACCGCCTTCACCACGTCGGTCATCGTCGCGATGGTGATGTTCTGCCTGGCACGCTTTGAACTGGTGCCGCTGACGGGCATGAGCGGTCTGTTCTTCGAGCTGCTCGCCAGCATCGGCGGCGGCGTGATCATCGGACTGATGGTATTCGGCTTCCTGGGGCGCATTCTCGGCATCCTTGCGGGAATCGCGGCCATGATCGCTATGCTGATCTTCGCGACTGACTTCCTGCGCGACTACACCGTCCTGCTCGCATCGCTGACCGCTTACGGCACCAGCACCCTGGTGTGTGTGGTCATGAGCCTCGCCAGCCGACAGGAACGCTTCGACTTCGACACCATCACCGCACGTGTCGGCAACTATGACGAAGCACTCGACTCAGGCGAACGTGATACGACAACACCGATCCAGACGCAGCCTGCTGCCTCCACCGGCGCATGATTCAGGATAACGTCCGAGACAGAACAGGGAGACAACACACATGACATTGCTATTTGCCACCTACGTACTGGTATGGCCAATGCTCACCCTGGCGGTATTGATCGTCATCTGCCGCGCGGTCGCACGTGATCGCCGCATCGCACGGGAAGAAAAGCGCGAGCTGGTATAAAGCCCTCTGGCGTAATGTGACGCCATGAACGCAAAAGCCCGCCTCTGGAATGTCCAGAAGCGGGCTTTTGCATGCTGTGGGTACGGCCTCACCTGATCGGTCATCAAGGTGCCAAAAGCTCACCGAATCTCGCTGAGCAGCACGCGGCGACCCTCGCGCCAGGAAATGAGCGCGGCTTCCGCCAGCTCAAGTGCCGCCAGGCCGTCCTGAGCGCCGGCCAGAGGCGCTCGCTTGTCTTGGCAGGCCGAGACGAAATCGGCGACCTCACGCCCGAATGCCTGAGCATAGCGCTCGAGGAAGAACCATTTGGGTCGTTCATCCATCACTCCCTGCTCGCCCGTGAAGCGCAGTCGCGTATCCGTCTCGTTGCGGGCTTCCAGCATGCCCTTGCTGCCGAAGACCTCGATGCGCTGATCATAGCCGTAACAGGCACGGCGCGAGTTGCTGATGCTCGCAAGCTTGCCCGAGACACTCTTGAGGCTGATCAGAACACTGTCCAGATCCCCCGCTTCCCCGATGGCCGGATCAATCAGGCAGCTCCCCGTAACCGATATCTCGCTGATCGGCTCTCCCAGCAACCAGGCAGCCATGTCGAGATCATGAATGCTCATGTCGCGGAAGATGCCTCCGGAAGCCGCGATATACTCAGCGGGCGGTGGCTCAGGGTCACGACTGGTGATGGCGATCATTTCCAGCTCACCGACACGTCCCTCAGTTACCGCCTGCTTGAGCGCCGAGAATTGCGGGTCATGACGACGATTGAAGCCGAGAGCGCAGGTCACTGGGTGCTCTGCCAGCACGGCTAGACACTCACGGGTGCGCGCGAGGTCCAGGTCGATCGGCTTCTCGCAGAGAACTGCCTTGCCAGCACGCACGGCACGCTCCAGGAAGTCGGAGTGAGTCGGTGTCGAAGACGCGATCAATACTGCCTCAATCGCATCAGAGGCAAAGACCTCCTCGGCGGACAGTACCGGCACCGAGTATTCACTGGCCAAGGCTTCGGCAGCCGGCGCGTAAGCATCACTGATGCAGGCAAGCTGCGCTGTCGGATGTTCGGTAATGGCGCGGGCATGCACACGGCCGATACGACCTGCACCCAGTAGAGCAATCTTCATATCCAGAATCCTTTCATGGCGTTGAGGGTGATAATTTTGAATCGGGGAAGCAAGAACCTGTTCAACTGGCAACGACCATTGGCAACAAGCCAGACTGCTCATCTACTGATGGGGAGCCTCCATGATGAGCGTCTCACGGCGTGGTAGCAGAACGTCAGGGCGTCAGAAATGTCGCCTCATCCCGAATCCCCACCCGGTTACCGTCGGGATCATGCAGATGTATGGTCCTGCCCCATAGTGTCTCTTCAATTTCGGCGTCGATACCCCAGGCTTTGACATCTGCCAATGCCTGATCGATATCCCTGACATTGAAGCGTAGCTTGGCGCTACCTTGTTCTGGTGTCTTGCCGCCTTCAATGGCTTTCCCACCCTGCTCGATCATCAGATAGCCCGCCCCATAAGACAGGCAGGTCAGCCTGAAACTGCCATCTTCCTTGCTGAACATCAGCGGCAGTTCGAAAAGACCTTGATAGAAAGCGACACACTCCTCGAACCGTTCTGTATTCAATATCAGGCCATACCGCGCGACGTTATGCTTCATCCATGTGCCCTCTGGCTGTGACTTGGTGTCCTTTGATCATGCCATCGGTATCGGGGCAGAACGATAGTGCCCGGTGCAAGACATGCTCCCGCCAGCACGTGAAGATTGCCAGCGGGAGTAGATAACGACGGCTTGATGAACAGTCCAGAGCGCTCCTGGTTTACTCAGCGGTCAGTGGCAAGCCCTGACGAGCAAGACGACGGCGACGCTTGCTCAAGCGAGTGCCTGTGATGTTCTCGAGCTCCTCCAATGTCTTGCCCTTGGTTTCCGGCACGTAGCGCAGCACGATCATCAAGCTGATGAAGGTCAGGACAGCGTAGAGCCAGAAGCTGAATCCACCACCGACGAGTTCATTGAGGAAGTCGCTCTGGCGCATCATCGGGAAGGTTTGAGTGACGATGAAGCCCAGCAGCCACTGCGCCGCCACGGCCAGTGACATGGCTCGTGCGCGGATGGCATTGGGGAATATCTCGGAGACCAGTGTCCAGCAGACACACCCCCAGGAGATGGCAAACGAGACGACATAGACGATCAGGGCGATCAAGGCGCTGATGCCCGGTTCGCCATTGCCGATCACGACACCCAGGAAAGTCATGCCGACGATGCTGCCCAGGCTCCCCGCAATCAGCAGCGGACGACGGCCAACCTTGTCGATCAACAGCATGCCCAGCAGGTTACCGGCGACGAAGGTAACCCCCATGATGGAGGTCTGGAACAGGGCATCTTCATTGCTGGAAGTGACGGCGGACAACACATCCGGGGCGTAGTACATCACCACATTGATGCCGGTCAGTTGCTGGGCAGCCGCGATGAAGATCCCGATGGCCACCAGCCCCAGCATCCCCTTGGTACGCAGCGACGCGTGACGCTTGCTCTCATTGTGCTGGAAGGATTTCTGGATCTCGCCCAGCGTGCGTTCAATGGCGTCGCCATGATAGAAGCGCGCCAAGACTCGGCGGGCATCGTCCAGACGCCCTTTCAGCACCAACCAACGTGGAGATTCCGGCACGAAAGGAATCAGCACCGCAAACAGAATGGAAATGATCGCTTCAGACCCCAGCATCCAGCGCCAGCCGTGATTCAGGATCCAGGTTTCCGCCATGCCCTTGGCAATGAAGTAGTTCACGAAGAACACCACCATCTGGCCAAAGACCACGGATTGCTGGAACAGACTGACGGTGCGCCCACGCATATAACCGGGTGACATCTCGGAGATATACATCGGTGCCATGACACTGGCCATGCCGACGGCAATCCCGCCGAGAATGCGCCACCAGATGTAGGCATCAAAGGTGCTCGCCAGGCCGGATCCCAGTGCTGACGCCGTGAACATCAACGCTGACAGCATGAAGACGGCCTTGCGCCCATAGGCAATGGACAGCCGTCCGGCGATGAGTGCGCCACCGATACAGCCGATGACCACAGATGAGACTGCCCAGCCCTTCTCGGCGGCGGACAGATCAAAATACTGCGCGATGGGCCCGATGGCCCCGGAGATGACGCCGGTGTCATAACCGAACAGCAGGCCACCCAGGGCGGCCACCAGAATGATCTTGATCAGGAAGACAAGCTGCGCTGGCGTCAGCTTTTCTTGATTGTCGGGTGAGGAGGAATCGGTGGATGCTGAGGGGGTAGCGGTGTCGCTACCAGGGTGTGAAGTGGGCATGACGACCTCTCGTGATCGATTGTTATAGTATTACGAGAACTGCTGAGGCAGATGTGGCTCGAGTGCTCGTGGCATCTGACGCACCACGCTATCGAGACAAGTCATTGCGGTATCTTCCGTGCCCTGCCGTCTTCTGGCGCGATGACGACAGGGCATCATGCGGATCAGGCTTCCGCCAGGCCCTTTTCAAGAATGCTGCGTTCAATGAATTCACGACTTTCGCGGGCATTTTCCAGCGCGCTGTTGTCCTTGGTCGGGTCCACGTCCTGCTCGACGGTGATCCAGCCTTGATAGCCGATGGATTCCAGGCTATCGCGGACCGCGTCAAAGTCGACACAGCCCTGGCCCAGCGGGCAGAACACGCCCTGGCCAATGGCGGTGTAGAAGTCGATGCCATCCTTCACCACGTTTTCCAGCACCGGCGCCTGAATATCCTTGAAGTGGATATAGGCGACGCGCTCGCCGTAGGTGCGAATCAGCTCGGCGGGGTCGATCCCAGCATAGGTGCAATGGCCAGTGTCGATGCACAGCTTGACCAGGTCAGAGTCCAGCTCTTTCATGGCGCGATCGACTTCATCACGATACTCGATATAGGTGCCGGCATGCGGGTGAAGCACCGGCATCACGTCATATTCCTGACAGATTTCAGCCACTTGTCGGATAGTGACCATCATCTCGTTCCATTGCTCATCATTGAGACGTGTTGCGGTTTCCTGCTGGCCAGCCTCATCGGTGCGCGGCGAGCTGACGTGATCGATGATGACCATATAGTTGCCCCGCTGCGGCTTGAGCACTTCACAGGTCGCGCGGGTGTAATCCAGGATTTCCTGACGACGTGACGCGTCATGCAGATGCTTGAAGATGGTACCGGCGATCAACTCGAGCCCTCGGCTGTCCAACGCGGACGCCAGTGCTGCCTGCTCGGTCGGCAGATAGTTGAGCGGACCCAGCTCCGTCGCCTTGAAGCCGGCGCCGGCGATCTCATCCAGTACGGTCTGCCAGCTGGGGTTGGCGGGATTGTCGGCAAACTCGATACCCCAGGAACACGGCGCGTTGGAAAGCTTGATTTGCATGAGGATGTCCTTCTCTTTGGCGTTGTCGTTGTCTTTTGAAATAACCATCGTCAGTAGCGCATTGGCGAAGCGACCTCACAGCAACCGCCAATCCATGGCGGTGATAGCGTCAGAGAGAGGCGCTCCAGATGCCGGCAGTCAGGTCAGAACGCGACCCAGCGATTCTCGTTGTCAGACGATTCCACACAGCACTCCAGCAACCGCACACCTTCGATACCGGCGTCGATATTGGGGAACCAGAGCGACTCCAACTCCTGCTCTGACAGACCGAGATGCTGAGTACTTCTGCCATCACGGCGCGCATCGGCGCCCTGCATGGCGAGTGCATAGCGGTGATAGACATTGGCCCAGGATTCGAAGAAGCCTTCGGCATGCCCGCCGCCGATGCGATTGCTGTTCACGGCGCTGTCGCCTTCGGCGAGATAGCCCATGCCACGCTCGAGAATGCGGGCCGGCTCGCCCTGCACTTCCAGGCGCAACTGGTTGGGATACTCATCCCACCACTCGATACTGGCCTTCTCTCCCACCACGCGAATCTTCTGTTGGTGCATGGAACCCGCGTTCACGGCGCTGGCCCACAGCGACCCCACCGCGCCGTTCTGGTACTGGAGCAACACCTGGGCGTTGTCTTCCAGCGGCGCACGCGAGGCCACGAAACTCTGGCGGTGGCACATCAGGCGTTCGACCTTGAGTCCGGTGATGAACTGGCCGGCATAGAAGATGTGCGTCCCGAGATCCCCCAGCACATAAGTCGGCCCGGAAACGGCAGGACTGGTACGCCACTTGGCGCCGCTGCTGACCTGTTCGACCGGCTGGCTATGGAAGCCATGAGCGAATTGCATGTTGACCATGCGGATCTGCCCCAGCTCACCCGACTGCACCATGGCGCGGGCCTGGTGCAGCATCTGATAGCCGCTATAGCCATACATGACACCGAAGACCAGACCGCGCGCCTGTGCTTCGGCCTTGAGCTCCTCGGCCTCGGCAACCGTGAAAGTCACCGGCTTTTCGCAGATCACGTGCAGACCGGCCTTGAGCGCTGCCAGGCTGATGGCATGGTGGGTGCTGTTGGGCGTGGCGATGCTGACCGCCTGAATGCCGTCCTCGCGAGCAGCTTCGGCCTCGAACAGGCTGGCGTAATCCGGGTAGCAACGCTCTGGATCGAGTCCCAGGTTGGTGCCGAATTCACGCCCGCGTTCAGCGTCGAGATCGAAGGCACCGGCGACCAGCTGGAACAAGTTGTCACGATGGGCAGCAGCACGATGGGCGTGGCCGATTTCACTGCCACGGCCACCACCGACCATGGCCCAGCGCAGCGGTGCGATATTGTGTTCTTCATTGAACATCTGGGTTCTCCTGCAAATGCATGGGTGCTGGTAATTGGCGTTGTCATTCCAGGCGTGTTCATGAGGCCCGTTGCGGTGTGCGCCAGGCCTCACGCAGAATCAGAGCCCGCGACGCTGATGGACACGGCCGGCATTCATGGCGGCAACCTGCGCTTCATCCACGTCCTCGCGGACGACTTCGGGTAGCCCCACATCCCACCAGCAGTCACAGGAAGACCACTTGCTGGAATCGATATCCACCACGATGACGTAGGTCCGCGGGCTCTCCTTGGCGCGCTGGTAGGCGGCCCGGAAATCACTGATGTCACTCAGGTGCTCACCATAGGCACCTTGCGACTGGGCATGCTTGAGGAAGTCGACGCGTACCAGCTCATCGGCCTGGCTGCGACAATCGGCCAGCATGTTGTTGAAGGACGGATTGCCACTGTTGTTCTGCAGCTTGTTGATGACCGCAAACCCGGCGTTGTCACACACCAGCACGATCATCTTGTGGCCCGTCAGCACCGAACTGTAGATGTCGGAATTCATCATCATGTAGGAGCCATCGCCGACCAGGACCACGACCTCGTTGTCGGGATTGGCGATCTTGGCGCCCCAGCCGCCCGCCACTTCATATCCCATGCAGGAGAAGCCGAACTCGATATCGAACTTGCCGAGCTGCTTGCTCTGCCAGTTCATGTTGAGCTCTGCCGGCAAGCCACCGGCGGCAGTCAGCACGGTATCGCCGGGTTCCTGCACCGCATTGACGCTGGCAATGACCTGGGCGTAGGACGCCATCTCGCCGGGCGTGATCTCGCCACGGTTGGCGCACAGGGATTTCCACTCGGCGACCTCAGCCTGGCCCTTTTCCAGCCAGCGCTGATCGGCTTGCCATTCACCCAACCCGGAATCAAGACGCTCCAGCGTGTGGCGAGCATCGCCGATGACCGCCATGGCGCGATGCTTGATGGCATCCATATGCGCCACGTTGACTGACACGATCTTCAGCGCTGGATTACGAAACACCGACCAGGATCCGGTGGTGAAGTCCTGCAGGCGTGTGCCAAGGGCCACCAGCACATCACATTGTGCCGCCATGGCATTGGCTGAATTCGAGCCAGTCACACCAATCGGGCCGATATTGCAGGGGTGGGATTGCAGCAGCGAAGAACGGCCCGCAATCGTCTCGACCACCGGAATATTACGACGTTGTGCAAAGTCGGCCAGCAACTGATTGGCTTCGGAATAATGAACGCCACCGCCAGCGATGATCAGCGGCTTCTCCGCCTTTTCCAGCAGGGAAATGGCATCCTGTACAGCACGCGTATCGGCTTCCGGACGCCGAATATGATGGATGCATTCTTCGAAGAGTGCCTCTGGATAGTCATAGGCAACGCCCTGGATATCCTGTGGCAATGAAATCATGACCGGCCCGCAATTGGCGGGATCCGTCAGCGTCGCGATCGCTGTCGGCAAGGACTGCATGATCTGTGCGGGATGAGTGATGCGATCCCAATAGCGAGTGACGGGCTTGAAGGCATCATTGACGCTCAGGCCAGGTTGATGGGCATGCTCGACCTGCTGCAGCACCGGGTCTGGCAGGCGCGAGACATGGGCATCGCCGGCGAACATCAGCAACGGAAGACGGTTGGTGTGCGCAATACCCGCAGCCGTGATCATGTTGGTGGCACCCGGCCCGATGGAGGTGCTGGCGATCCCGATGCGCTGGCGCTTGTTGGCCTTGGCGTAGGCAACGGCGGCAACCGCCATGGACTGCTCATTCTGGCCGCGCCAGATCGGAATCGTGTCCTGGATGTTGTGCAGCTGCTGCCCCAGACAGGTCACGTTACCGTGGCCAAAGATGGCGAACCCGCAACCGAACAAGGTCTCGACACTGCCATCGAGTTCAATCTTCTGCGCCGCCAGGTATCTGGCGATGGCTTCGGAGACGGTCAATTTTATCGTTTTCATTCCTCTCTCCCGACGAGCATATGGCGTTGTTTTATTGTGTGCATTCAGGTCGAAAAATCCGCACCTGAAGCTCAGTGATGATGACGTAGGAAAATGATGGTCAGCGCTGAATTCTTCGCCGTTTGAAAAGACACTAGCAGCGCTTGAAAACGTTTTCATCTTCATTTTCAAAAAAAGTGCTTTCCTTGGATCAAAGTTCAATAAGGATGTCTTGGCATGATTGAAGCAGCCTATAAAACTGTCGCTTCGATCACCCTTATCCTATTGATCATCCCAAGGAGCACTCGACACCACTCCGGCGAAAGCCGCCATCTCGTTGCCAATGGCGCTGGCACGAAAAGCGCTTCATGGGGAGTGATGCATGCAAAACGCAGCCTCCCAAAACGCTCTGCGAAAACGCCATGACCACTTCAGCATGGCTAGACGAGGCCACCATCCACGATATAGGTCTGGGCCGTCATCATGCGACTGTCATCCGCCGCCAGGAACAACACCATCCGAGCCACATCCTCGGGCTGTACCCGCTGGTGCAGGCTCTGATTTTCCAATACCTGCTTCTCCAGCTCGGGATTCCACCACAGCGCCTTCTGACGCTCGGTAATGATCCACCCCGGCAGCACGGTATTGACGCGAATCCCCGCATCTCCCATGTCACGCGACAAGGTGCGCGTCAGACCGATGGTGGCCGCCTTCGCGCTCGAATAGGCCGAGATGTCCCGCGAGCGACGCAGGAAGCTGGGCGAGCTGAAATTGATGATCGACCCGCCGCCCGCCGCCTGCATCCCGGCAAAGACTGCCTGACAGGCAAACACCACATGGCGAAGATTGGTGGCCTGAAGGTCATCCCATGTCTCGACATCCAGCTCCGTGAGCGGTACCCGGGTATCACGCGCGGCATTGTTGACCAGGGCCCCTATCGGCCCCCACTCATCTGCTGCAGCCTCGATGACCGTGCGCAGCTGCTGGATGTCAGTTACATCGCAATGTCGGTAATGCACCTCTCCTCCCTGATCGGTCAGACGCGCCGCCAGGGCCTCGCCAGAGGCATCATCGATATCGATGAAACTCACTCGCGCCTGCTGCTCACAGAAATGCTCTACCAAGGTCGCGCCGATGCCGCTGGCACCGCCACTGATGAAGACATGCCGGCCTTCCAGGCTGGGATAACGTGCGAACTGATTCATTTCGTCTCTCCTTTGATAGCGTATCGCTGGCTCAAGCGAACGACTGCCACGGCCAGGTACATTCAATAGCCTTCACAATGATTCGCGCTGCGCTCCATGTCCTTCAGTACTGCCTGTGCCCCTGTCATCAACAGACGTGTATCGGCGCCGACCGTGACCAGATCACAGCCACGCGCCAACATCCGTCGCGCATGCGCGGCACTGCCGTTGTGAATACCGATGACGCTGCCGTGCTGCCGAGCCCGTGCGACAATCTCGCCGATCAAGGTATCCATGGGGCCATCACCGTGATCAAACCCCGGTGTGTGTCCATGTGACAACGCCAGATCCGCAGGACCGATATAGATGCCATCCAACCCCTCGACGGCCAGAATCTCTTCCAGGTTCGCCACGCCTTCGCGGGTCTCGATCATGCCCAGCACCAGCATCTCGTCATTGGCATGCTTCGCATAATCCGCTCCGCCATACAGCATGGCGCGATGAGGGCCGAAGCTGCGCATCCCCAGCGGGGGATAACGACAGGCGGCCACCAGTGCCCTGGCGTCATCGGCGGTGTTGATCAAAGGCGCGATCACGCCATAGGCCCCCGCATCCAGCACCTTCATGATCAACCCCGGCTCCAGGCTTGGCACTCGGACAAGCGGGACGGTGTCAGTGGTGGAGATGGCCGTCAGCATCGGCAGCAGATCGCTGTAATCGATCATCCCGTGCTGCATGTCGATGGTCAGGCTGTCCCAGCCCTGATGGGCCATGATCTCTGCCGAGAAGGCACACGGCATGGAGAGCCAGCCATTCACGACGCCCTCTTTTTGGGCAATGCGTTGCTTGAGGCGATTGAGGCGCATGGGGTCTCCCTCTGGAATTCATCAACGGTGGAGGTCACAAGGGACGGGGCACAAGAGCAGTCACAAGGACAGTCACGCGTGAGGTTCACGGGTCGTGTCCAGGGAGGGTGAGCGTTCTCCATTCAGCACGTCGGGTGATGCTGGAGAGCGAGAGGCAAAGGCGGCGATGGGGACACCCGGCACCTCGACCTCCAGCGCGAAGACACTGCCGGACAAGGGGGCTGCGGCCAGTGCCTCAGGGCTCATGCCCTTGCGCAAGGTGGTCACGAACAGCGTTGTCATATCGGCCCCGCCAAAGCACGGCATGGTCGGGCCGGGACATGGCAGGCGGACCTGGCGCGCCAGACGTCCCTGGGCATCCCAATAATTGAGGACTCCGCCAAAGACACCTGCACTCCAGTAGCCTCCCGCCATATCCATCGCACCACCGTCGGGGCGACCGTGCAGTGCAGGCTGGGTCTCGGCAAACACTCGCGGCGTTCCCATGACACCATTTTCCGGGCAGTAGTCCGCGACATGGATCGTGTCGCGCCGCGTATCCGCAAAATGCATGCGCCGTCCATCAGCACTCCAGGCCAGTCCATTGGCGACAATGAGGCCTGACTGCAGACAATGCGTCTCGCCCGCAGGCGTGACCGAGTAGAAATGCCCCAACGGCCGGGAGCGGCTCGCTTCATCCATAGTGCCGATCACGAATTGTCCATTCGGCGCGACCTTGCCGTCATTGAAGCGCGTGCCAGCCAACGGCTCACCGGGCGGGCAGGCCAGGAACTCCAGTGCCCCCGACTCGAAATCGAGCAGATGGATGCCCGAGCGCATGGCAACGATCAAACGCCCATCGGCACAGCGCCCGAAGGCACCCAAGGTCTCTGGCAGCACGCGACGCTCTCGCTTGCCATCACTCAGGCAGTAGCGCTCGATCGCCGGGGCATAAAGGTCCGCCCATAACAGGCTGTTGCGACTGGCATCCCAGATCGGGGATTCACCCAACTCCGCCCGGCTCTCTATCAGCAGTTCGATTTCCGCCATTTCCTGGACTCCCGTCGACGATGGCTATGGCACATGCGTGGATACCCCTGCGGGCTTACACCTTCTATCTCTCTGCCCCCGATACCCTCGACCTTATCTCCCTGCTTCAGGCAGCGGCGCTCAATAGATATCGGGCTCAGGGGTACTGCCAGGGGCACCATTGGCAAAGTCGAAGTCACAGCCTTCATCTGCCTGGGTGACATGCGATTTGTAGAGAGAGGCATAGCCATGAGGGTGCCGGTCCTTGGGCGGCTGCCAATCTGCCAGTCGACGTTGGATCTCCTCCTCATCGACCATCAAGTCCAGCCGCCGATTGGGGACATCCACGGCGATGATGTCACCGGTCTTGACGATGGCCAACGGTCCGCCGACGGCGGCTTCCGGCGCCACATGCAGAATGCAGCTCCCGTAGCTGGTGCCACTCATGCGCGAGTCGGAGATACGCAGCATGTCGCGCACGCCCTGTTTCAGCAGCTTGGCCGGAATCGGCATCATGCCCCACTCCGGCATGCCTGGGCCGCCCACCGGTCCGCCATTCTTGAGCACGATGATGCTGTCAGCCGTGACCGGGAGGTCTTCATCATCGATACGCGCCTTGAGGTCGGCGATATTCTCGAACACATAGGCAGGCCCTTGATGGACATGCAGACGAGGGTCCGCCGCGGTCGGCTTGATGATGGCCCCCTTCGGCGCCAGGCTGCCGGTCAGTACGGCAGTCCCGCCCGAGGCATTGACCGGCGTGTCCAGCGGGAGAATGACTTCCGGGCGCCAGACCTTGGCGCCCTCGATGTTGTCGCCCAGGGTGCGGCCGGTCACGGTCATCGCGGGGAGCTTCAGCTCACTGCCGATGTTCGTCATCAGTGCCGGAAGCCCTCCGGCATAGAAGAAATCTTCCATCAGATATTCGCCGGAAGGCTTGAGGTTCAGCACCAGCGGCACACGACGCGATATCTCGTTGAAGCGCTCCATCGGCAGCGTGATTCCGAGACGACGTGCCATGGCCACGATGTGAATGATGGCGTTGGTCGAGCCACCGATCGCCATGTCGACGGCAATCGCGTTATCAAAGGAGGCCTCGCTCATGACATCGGTCGGCTTGAGATCTTCCCAGACCATTTCCACCGCTCGCTTGCCGCTGGCGTAGCACATACGGTTGTGATTGGCGTCCACCGCGGGGATGCTTGAGGCCCCCGGCAGGCTCATGCCCAGCGATTCACCGATCGACATCAGCGTTGCCGCCGTGCCCATGGTCATGCAAGTGCCCGGAGAGCGGGCAATCCCATTCTCGATCTCGTTCCAGTCACTCTGACTGACGTTGCCGATACGTCGCTCATCCCAGTACTTCCAGACATCCGTACCGCTCCCCAACACCTGACCACGGTAATTGCCGCGCAGCATGGCACCAGCGGGGACATAGATGGTCGGCAGATTCATGGAGATCGCGCCCATGAGCACGCCCGGCGTGGTCTTGTCACACCCGCCCATGACCACGGCGCCATCCACGGGGTAGCTGCGAAGCAATTCCTCGACTTCCATGGCCAGCATGTTGCGATACATCATGGCGCTGGGTTTCATCAATTGCTCACCCAGTGACATGGCAGGCAGTTCGACAGCAAAGCCCCCCGCTGCCGTGATACCACGCTTGATATCCTTGACCCGCTCAGGAAAGTGAGAATGGCAGGTATTGAGGTCGTTCCAGGTATTGATGATGGCGATCACCGGCTTGCCGACGAACTCCTCGCCCCAGTAACCCATCTGCTTGACGCGAGAGCGATGCCCGAAAGAGCGCAGATCATCCTGCTTGAACCAGCGATTACTGCGCAGATCGTCGACCCCTTTCCTGTTCATCCCGTACTCCTTACAACGTAATTGACCGAACAATGGCGTAGCAGAATCCGCACCGGCTGCCTCGAGGGCGGCCCGTCATTGCGTCATTCCTGAATGAAGTGGCGTTGGCTATCTCAATTCAACAGCCGAATCAGCGCGTCAATTGACTGTCCCGCCGAGAGGGCAGAGACACCCAATCGCCGTTGCGCCGACTGGAGTCAAGCGCGGTGGCGGCGAACTCGACACCACGCACACCACTGCGCAGGTCGGGATACCAGCAGGCCAATGGGTGCGGTTCAGTCCCCTGCTGGCAAGCAGTGATGTCCTCATGGAGGTCGCTATACAGGGAAGAAAAGGCTTCGCGATAACCTTCGGGGTGTCCAAAGGCCACACGAGAGATACGCGTGGAGGCTTCATGAAGTCCCGCTGCCCCTTTGGAGAGCAACACAGGAGCGCCATCAATACGGCGGAACAGGAGCTGATTGGGGGTTTCCTGATGCCATTCGAGTCCCCCGAGACTGCCGAAGATCCGGAAGCTCAGGCCATGCTCGGCGCCGGCAGCCGCTTGGGTAATCCACATCAGGCCGCGGGCACCATTGCCATAGCGCAACATTACGTTGGCATTATCGTGCGCTTCGCGTCCGGCCACGCTGGCCGTGACATCGGCACTCAATTCACTGGTCTCAAGCCCGGAAACATACTCGAGCATATGAAAGGCGTGGGTCGCGATATCATTGAGTATCATCGACTCCCCCGCGATGGCGGGGTCCATATGCCAGTCGTGGCCTGCCTTTTCCGCATCCGTCAGGCAGGCCAGGTGCCCCTGAACGTAGTCACACTGCAGCTGACGGATTTCACCGAGCTCGCCATTCTCGATCATGGCGCGTGCCTGACGCACCATGGGATAACCGGTATAGCCATAGGCCATGCAGAAGCGCAGCCCTGCCCGCTCGGCAATCGCTTCAAGCTCGCGAGCCTGAGCCGGATCATTGACCAGCGGCTTTTCACAGACGACATGAAAGCCCAGCTCCAGAGCCAGCTTGGCCAGGGCGAAGTGACTATCGTTGGGCGTGAGAATGGCGATTACCTCAGCGCCATCTTCGCGGGCAGCTTCCTCGCGTAGCAGTGATTCACCATCGCCATAACCACGTGCGATGTTGAGTTGTTCCGCCTGCTGGCGAGCACGCTCGGGATTCGACGACAGCGCACCGGCGACGACACGATACCGCCCATCCATCTGCGCCGCCGCACGATGGACCTGACCGATGAAAGACTGAACGCCTCCCCCGATCATCCCCATGCGCAGCACTTTGGGGGCCAAAGTGCTCGACTGGTGTTCCGCTGTCTGCTGTGAGCTTGAACGGTGATCGAGTGAGGGCGGTGTCTGCTGAGTCATTGGGCGTCTCGGCTTCAGGCGTGGATGGCGTTATTGTTCTATCGCGTACCACAGGGGCTTTTCCTTGGCTTTGGTACGCTGCATATCAAGCAGCCTAGCGCAGCCAAACCGGCTTTGAAAATGTTTTCAAAGCCATTTAGACCAAGGGACGAGAAAGAACGAAAATCCACCGATGTGCCAACGAATCGCCAGTATTCCAGGCGGACTACCAGGAGAGTGCTGCTCCGCCACCAGAGAAGATTTCACGAGAAAACTATCAAGCGTTCTGCAGTGCGCGTGTCAGTTGACGTGACGAGTCGACCCGCGTTGCGTGATCTGACACGGCATGATGACCCGACTGGGCGCCATGCCACCTTGCTTGATGCGCGCGAACAACAACGACACCGTCTTGTTGACCATTTCCGTGAATGGCTGGCAGATCGTCGTCAGATCATAGGATTTGCTTGAGGCAAAGCGAATGTCATCCACCCCGACGATACCGATATCCTGTGGAATGCGGTGCGAGAACTCATGACGTATGGCGTCCATGCCGCCACATGCCATGATATCGTCAAAGTAGAAGATGCTATCAGGAATGACCTCCGCCTCTGCGAACAACTCACAGGTGGCTTCATAACCCGCATCGTAGCTGTGGCGATGCCCTTCCCCCACGCCATGCAAGGTCAGCCCACGCTGCTCCAGCCGCTCGATGAAGCCACGCTTTCTATCCAGCGTGGCCTGTTCCTTGGTCGACGCCCCCACATAAGCCAGCCGACGATAACCGAGATCAATGAGATGATCTGCTGCCATGCGCCCCATCTCGACATCGTCACAGGTCACCACACAGGCGCCGGAATCTTCTCCATCACGCCCGAATATGGCCACAGGCGTATTCTGCTTCGCACAGGCCTCGACCAACTCCGGCGGCACCGATGCAGAAGTGACGATCAAGGCATCGACATGATATTCCATCACCAACGAGACAGCCTCCGAGATGCTTTTCTCGGTATTCACGTTGATCAACAAGGTGTGGCAGTTATGCCGCTGAATCGCAGCAGAAAATTCGCTGAGAATCGCCAGGTAGACAGGGTTCTCGAAATTGGTCACGAGAATCCCGATCAGGCTGGATTGCGACTTGATGCCTCGTGCCAGACGATTCGGCTTGTACCCCATTCGCTCGGCTACCGCCAGGATCCGGCTACGCATCTCGGGGGAGCTGCTGCCTTCTGGATTCATTGCCCGAGAGACCGCCGCAATCGAGACGTTGGCCTCCTTGGCAACTTCAGTGATGGTGACACGCTTGGATGAGGATATGTCCTCGGACTTCTTCATGCTCACTCCCTAACGGGGCTCAATGCTCAACATCTCATCAAGGCATTCCACCCCACATTGGATAATCATTGGCCGACCATACCGCGGATCACGCAAGCATGCAGCAGGCGCATGATGAAGAATACAGCCATATCACGTTGGCTTTGACGTGTGCCACCAGGGAGTCAATAGCCGCCTTTCGATAACACGACCCTGGCGACTATCTCTGGCAGCACGACGGCTCAGGACCACAGTAGAACTGACGCAACAGCCGATGTATCGGTTGCTGGAGCCTCGTCGCGGTACCCCCAGACGATGCCCCTGGATACGACTCGGAGGTCGCCAATCACGAAGATGTCGCAAAAGGCTTTGACAGTAAATGTATTGCTATGCCCTCTATAGCCCCACCTGGCGAGGGACCAAGGAGAATATCAATGGCTTGACACGCCAGTACTTCTCCAAGGGGCAGCCTCCAAGAATGTCAGTAATACTGAGCTACGCAAGGTGCCGAGAAACGGAATGACCATTCCCGACAGCGCCTCGGCTATCGAATAGCCATCCCAAGTATTCTCGAGAGAATGTTCTAAACCCCTGTATACCATGCGTGCTGCTCTTGTTGCTGGAGCTCAGACACAAAAAACCGATGCCTGCAAAGCGCAAGCATCGGTAACATGGAATATATATTAAAAAAGCTTCACGAATCGGACAGTTTATTCCATTCCTTTTCAGCGTCTTCTTTGTTCATGCCATAACGCTCTTGAACCTTCCCGACAAAATGCTCCTTGCGACCCGCAATTTCGTCGACATCTTCATCTGTAAGCTCTCCCCAACCTTCGCGGACCTTACCTTTGAGTTGCTTCCACTTACCTTCGGCGATATCACTATTCATGGCAGTCTCCTAAATCAAATAGATAATGCGACAAATAAAAATCAACCAATGACCAGTCACATGCTGTGATTGAGCCTCATGGCAGGCTACGAATATAAGCTAGCACAGATATTAGGACTCAACAACAGCCCTACCGCTTCATCTCATTGGTGGTGCGACCACTGACTTTACATGAAATATAGCGCGAGCCAGCCGACTCAATACAACATCATCGACAGAAAGTTCCCTTCATCTTTCCGTGGCATACCGCCATTTCCCAGCTTTCAACAACCAATGTGACAACTGTCATTAAATGTATAGGGCAAAATATTCAGCATATCCCATCAACAACTCACTATAAGGTGCCTGATGATCGATTCTTACAACGAATCTATCCTTTATTAGCCTCTCGTATGCCCATCAAGCAATTCATACAGAAAAGGCATCATGGGTATCAAGCTGCACAATCAAGAGACAACGACACCGAAAATTCATGCCGACTTCCTAAGCAGCTCCTTCCAGCATTACGAACAAGATCTCGCTCGACAGTTTGCGGTCAGCGTCTCAACCATCCAGCGATGACGTTACAAAAAACCCGCGGCTGACCGCGGGCAAGATCGAAACACTGGCAGGCGATGATCAGCTTGGCATCCTGCTCCTAGAACCATACCTCGCTCTGGACACCGAAGGCCCATTCGCCTCCCGTGAAGCCTGCACTCCCGAGGGCATCGTTTTCGGAGTAATCATTGAGCTCCTCATCCCAGTCACTCCAGGACGCGAACAGGCGAATTTCCGGACGCTTCCAGAAGCCACCGACCTCAGGCTTGAAGGTCGGTGCAATGGTGAACTTGCGATACCCGCCTTCCACGGCATTGCCGGTCGAGCCGGGGTCCAGGTCCATCCATTGATAGCTCAGCTCGTACTGCATCTCGAAATTCGTCGTCAGCTCATTGGCCAGACGCGCATTGAAGGTCGCCCAGGAATACTCATCTCCGTCGTCGTAGCGATCCTTGCTTACCTCTGCCAGAACGGCTGGTGCGAAGCGCCACTTGGGTGCGAGATAGGTCGTGCCGTAAAGCCCCAGGCGAGTAGAGGTGGCGTCATCCGTCAGGTTCCCGTCAGCCCCGATGACCTTGGTCTCCGCGCCGAGCCCGCGGCCATGCAGCACGGCGGCCTTGAAGCTGCCATCGGCGAGGCCAAAGAAGCTGTCGCCATGGTAGGCCAGCATGGTGTGGAAGCCGGAATCGGCCGCTTCGGCCCCCGTGTCCATGGCGCGCTCTTCATTGTCTGCCGCCGACAGGGCACTGACCATCCACTGCCAGTGGCCGACATAGTTATTCATGGTGAACGTCAGGTTGTCGGTATTGCCGCCAGTATCGGAGTCCTCTGTCGGGTATTCACTGTAACTGCGCCCGTAGACCGAGAAGTTGGCTTTCCAGTCATCGGCAAGCTGGACGTCGTAGATACCTGCGCCGGTCCCGGCGAGGAAGATGAAATCGCTGTCTAGCCAGTGGATATCGAAGTTGTCCCGATCGAAGCGCTTGCCCGCCCAGATGGAGGAATTCTCGAAGGCGCCGGTAAAGCTCGGCAGATCGCTCAACTCCACGAAGACCTGTCGTACGTTCAGACTGGACTCGTCCGAGGTCCAGTCGTTACTGGTCTCTACTCCGTCGGCAATCATGGTGCGGTAAAGCGCCTTCGTCCCGTTGTCGTAGCGGGTCTTGTAGTTGAATACCGACTCGACGTAGGTGTCGGGCTCGTTCCCCAGCCGCCCGACCGCCCCGCCCACCGAGCCCGCCGGCGTGAGATAGGGGCCGCCTTCGATGCTCTTTCCTCCTTCGCCGATCAATAGCCCGGAGCGGGCATAGGCGTTGAAGGAGAAACCTTCTTCGCCACTGGCCTGGCGCTCGACGGCCGCCAGACGCTCTTCGAGGTCCTCGGTCTGCGCGGTCACGCGCGCGGGTTGATCAGCCTCATTCGACTGGCGCTGAACGGCCATCGCGCGCTCTGCCTCGGCGGCGCGACGCTCAGCCGCTCTGGCCCGTTGTTCGGCGTCATCGATACGCTGTTCCAGCTCTGCGAGCCGCGCCTCGATGTCGCCTGTCCCGTCGGCATTGGCGAGTCCGCTGGTGCTCATGACCGCTATGGCAACGGCCATGACGAGTGGGGTCTTGAGCGGGTGCTGAGAGGGAGTTGTCATGTTGAAGAGAGCCTTTGTTGTTGTTGACGAATCACTCGCTTGGCGATGATCAGCGAAGTGGCGCCCGAATCATTGGCGTTGGCGTTGAAGGGGTGGCCACATTCACTTAATCGTTTAAGACCCTAGTGGCAATCCGGCGCTCCAGACACACGACTTATGTCGAAATTCGACCAAAGGGGAGCGATCACCGCGTAAAACTCCCATTTCTGGCGACATATCGGTGACAGCAAGACCAAAGTTCAGGTTGCGGATATCGACGCCAATCGCTTGACTGTGACCACGCCTTAATCGATTAAGAAACCACCATCGGACGACGTTATGACTCTCCCCCACCCAGCCGTCCGATGCGGGTCAAACAACAACAAGTGACGAGGATCCACCATGCAACGCAAGACGTTAATCGCCTCAAGCTTCGCCCTGCTGGGAGCAGCCACCACCGCCCCTGCCATGGGCGCGGACCTGACCATCTCCTGCGGTGCGGTCGGGGCCGAACTGGAACTCTGTGAACAGGGCGTCGCTGCCTGGGAAGACAAGACCGGCCATGAGGTCGATATCGTCTCCACGCCCAATTCCTCGACGGAACGCCTCTCGCTCTATCAGCAGATTCTGTCGGCCCAGTCCGGTGACATCGACGTCTTGCAGATCGATGTGGTCTGGCCGGGCCTGCTCGGCAATCACCTGCTTGATCTGCACCAGACGCTCGGCGAAAAGGCAGCGCAGGGCCACTTCAAGACCATCATCGACAACAACACGGTCGATGGCCGCCTGGTGGCCATGCCCTGGTTCACGGATGCCGGGGTGCTCTACTACCGCAAGGACCTGCTGGAGAAGTACGGGTTCGCACCTCCCGAGACATGGCAGGAGCTGACAGAGACTGCCACGCAGATCCAGGCCAAGGAACGCGAGGCCGGCAGCGAGAAGATGTGGGGTTACGTCTTCCAGGGGCGTGCCTATGAGGGCCTGACCTGCAATGCGCTGGAATGGGTCGCCAGCAACGACGGTGGCGCCATTGTCGATGCCGATGGCGAGATCACCGTCGACAACCCCAATACGGCCTCCGCTCTCGACCTGGCCGCCAGCTGGATCGGCGAGATCACCCCGCAGGGGGCGCTCAATTATTCCGAGGAAGAAGCCCGCGGCATCTTCCAGTCCGGCAACGCCGTCTTCATGCGCAACTGGCCCTACGCCTGGTCGCTGACCCAGAGCGATGACAGCAAGGTGGCTGGCAAGGTCGGGGTGGTCAAGCTGCCCCACGGTGCCGAGGGAGAAAGCGCGGCGGCGCTGGGTGGCTGGAACCTGGCGGTCTCGAAGTACAGCGAGAACCCCGAGCTCGCCTCGCAGCTGGTGGCCTTCCTCACCGGTGAGTCCGAGCAGAAACGCCGGGCCATCCAGGCCGCCTACAACCCGACCCTCACGGCGCTGTATCAGGACGAAGAGGTGCTCACCGCCGTGCCCTTCTTCGGCACGCTCTACGACACCTTCACCAATGCCGTGGCACGTCCGTCTGCCGTCACCGGTGACAACTACGGCCAGGTCAGCAACGCCTTCTTCAATGCGACCCACAGTGTGCTGAGCGGCGAGCAGAGCGGCGCCCAGGCCGTGGCTCAGCTGAAGGGCGAGCTGGCTCGCATCAAACGTCGTCGCTGGTAACCCGGGAGGTTTCGCATGACAACCACGCTCAATGAGTCAGTGCCGACGGACACGCCCTCGGCCCGGACCCGCAAACGCGGTACCAAGGTCAGACGCCAGCGGGTACGTGCGGCCTGGACCTATCTCGCGCCGATGCTGGTCGCGCTGGCCCTGGTGGCCGGCTGGCCACTGCTGAGAACCTTCTACCTCAGCCTGACCGATGCCTCGCTCTCGGACACGACCGGCGCCGCCTTCATCGGCTTTGAAAACTACCTCGTGAAGGACGACGGCGTCTGGTACGGCCTGCTGGCTGACCCGGTGTGGTGGAATTCCGTCTGGAACACCGTCTATTTCAGCGTCATCTCGGTGTCGCTGGAAGTCGTCTTCGGCATCATCGTGGCCCTGCTGCTCAACGCCGAATTCAAGGGGCGCATGCTGGTCCGCGCCGCGGTGCTCATCCCCTGGGCCATCCCGACCATCGTCTCCGCCAAGATGTGGGCCTGGATGCTCAATGACCAGTTCGGAATCATCAACCATCTGTTGATGGGGCTGGGGCTGATCGATGCGCCACTGGCCTGGACGGCGGATGCCGATCTTTCGATGTGGGCCGTGATCATGGTCGATGTGTGGAAGACCATCCCGTTCGTGGCACTGCTGGTACTCGCCGCGCTGCAGATGCTGCCCAAGGATTGCTATGAAGCCGCCGAGGTCGATGGCATTCACCCGGTGAAGGTGTTCTTCCGTGTCACCCTGCCATTGATCACCCCGGCCCTGCTGGTCGCCGTGATCTTCCGCCTTCTCGATGCACTGCGCGTCTTCGACGTCATCTATGTGCTGACCTCCAACTCGTCCAGCACCATGACCATGTCGATCTACGCCCGCCAGCAACTGGTGGAGTTCCAGGACGTGGGCTACGGCAGTGCCGCCTCCACGATGCTGTTCCTGATCATCGCGCTGGCCGTCGTGGTCTACCTCTACCTTGGCCGCCGCCAACTGGGAGTGGATAAATGAATCAGCCTCCGATGAATCGCTACCAGATGACCCGACTCGCCAAGCTGGTCGGCAAATGGGCCTTGATCGCCATCATCATCGTCTACGCCGTGTTCCCCTTCTATTACGCGGTCATCACCTCACTGAAACCGTCCAGTGAGCTGTTCGAGGTCAACTACTGGCTGACCTCACTGGACTTCAGCAATTACGCCCAGATCTTTGCGCAGAAGAGTTTCCTGCAGGCGATCGGCAACTCGATCCTGATCGCCTTGAGCGTCGTGTTGATCGCGCTGCTGCTGGGCATCACCGCCTCCTATGCGCTGGGACGCGTGCGCTTTCGCGGCCGCTCCACCGTGATGCTGATCATCCTCGGGGTCTCGATGTTCCCTCAGGTCGCGGTGCTGTCAGGGCTGTTCGAGGTGATTCGCAGCCTGAATCTCTACAACAACCCCGGTGGCCTGATTCTCAGCTACACCATCTTCACGCTGCCCTTCACCGTCTGGGTGCTGACGACCTTCATGCGTCAGCTGCCCATGGAACTGGAAGAGGCCGCGATCATGGACGGCGCCACGCCGTGGGAGACCATCACCAAGGTCTTCCTGCCCCTGATGTGGCCGGCCATGGCCACCACCGGGTTGCTCGCCTTCATCGCGGCCTGGAACGAGTTCCTGTTCGCCTTGACCTTCACGCTGACCGACAGCGAACGCACCGTGCCGGTCGCCATCGCCCTGATCTCCGGCGGCAGCCAGCATGAGCTCCCCTGGGGCCCCATCATGGCCGCCTCCGTCACCTTCACCATACCGCTGGTCATCCTGGTGATGATCTTCCAGCGCCGCATCGTATCCGGCCTGACCGCCGGCGCCGTCAAAGGATAATCTTCATGTCATTGCTCGAAGCCCAAATGCAGACCTCCTCCAGCTGGTGGCGCGGTGGCGTCATCTACCAGATCTACCCGCGCAGCTTCCTGGACAGCAACGGCGACGGGATCGGGGATCTGCCGGGCATCACCGCCAGACTCGATTACGTGGCCTCCCTGGGCGTGGATGGCATCTGGCTGTCGCCCTTCTTCACCTCTCCGATGCTCGACTTCGGATATGACATCAGCGATTACCGTGATGTCGACCCGATGTTCGGCACCCTGGAGGACTTCAAGGTGCTGCTGGAGCGCGCTCACTCGCTCAATCTCAAGGTCATGATCGACCAGGTGATCAGCCACACCTCCGATGAGCATCCCTGGTTCCAGCAAAGCCGTCAGGACCGTACGAATGACAAGGCCGACTGGTTCGTGTGGGCAGACCCCAAGCCCGACGGCACGCCGCCCAACAACTGGCTGTCGATCTTCGGCGGCTCGGCCTGGACCTTCGATTCACGCCGCCAGCAGTATTACCTGCATAACTTCCTGACCAGCCAGCCCGACGTGAACTTCCACCACCCGCAAGCCCGGCAGGCACAGCTCGACAACATGCGCTTCTGGCTGGAGCTGGGCGTCGATGGCTTCCGTCTGGATACCGTCAACTTCTACTTCCATGATCAGGCCCTGCGCGACAATCCGCCGGTACCGGCGGGCGAGGCCAAGACACTGGGCGCGCCGGATTCCAACCCCTATACCTGGCAGCGACACGTCTATGACCTGAGCCGCCCGGAAAACCTCGACTTCCTGAAAGACCTGCGCGCCCTGATGGATGAATACCCGGGCACCACCACAGTGGGCGAAATCGGTGATGACAAGCCGCTGGAGCGCATGGCGGAGTACACCGCCGGGGGCGACAAGCTGCACATGGCCTACGGGTTTGATTTGCTCAATGCCCCGCACTCCGCAGGCTATCTGCGAGAAGTCATCGAGCGCTTCCAGCGCCTGGCCGGTGATGCCTGGCCATGCTGGGCCCTGTCGAACCACGACGTCGTGCGCAGCGCCACACGCTGGGGTGCCGACGAAGACCCGGTGGCCTATCCCAAGGTCGCCCTGGCCATGGTGTTGTCACTGCGCGGCAGCGTCTGCCTCTACCAGGGTGAGGAGCTGGGCCTGCCGGAAGCCGAGGTGCCCTTCGAGCGCATTCAGGACCCCTACGGCAAGGTGCTGTGGCCGGAATTTAAGGGCCGCGACGGTTGCCGGACTCCCATGCCCTGGCGTCAGACGGCCCGGGGGGACTTCTCGAATGTCGAGCCTTGGCTGCCGGTCGATGAACGCCACCTGCCGCTGGCCGTGGCCAATCAGGAAGACGACGCCAACTCGGTATTGCATGCCACACGCACCCTGCTGAATTTCCGCCGCCAACACCCGGTCCTGCGCGAGGGGAACATTGAACTGGTGGACGTGGGTGACGAGCTGCTGGGCTTTCAGCGCGAGCACGATGGCCAGCGCATGCTGTGTCTCTTCAACCTGACCGGCACCGAACGGACCACCGTACTGCCGCAAGCCTACGCAGGCGGCGCGCGCCTTCTCGAGGGCACGGGCTTCACTGCCGAACTGGACGAGGCTCAGCCCCAGGCAGCGCGTCTGGTACTGCCGGCCTATCAGGCTGCCTTCCTGGCACTCGACTAACCTTCTTTCGAAAGCCGGTGCCGAGCACCGGCTGGGAGTCGCAAGATGACAAGCGTAACCCTCTCCAAGATCAACAAGACCTTCGGCAGCACGCACATCATCAAGGATCTGGACCTGAAGATCGGCAGCGGAGAATTCGTGGTCTTCGTCGGGCCGTCAGGCTGTGGCAAGTCGACCTTGCTGCGCCTGATCGCCGGGCTGGAATCGATCACCGAGGGTGAGATGCATATCGCCGGCGATCTGGTCAATGACCTCCCCCCGCGTGAGCGCGGCGTGGGCATGGTCTTCCAGTCCTATGCGCTCTACCCGCACATGACGGTGTACGAGAACATGGCCTTCGGCCTCAAGCTTGCCAAGGCCGACAAGGACAACGTCGAACAGCGCGTGATGGAAACGGCGCGCATCCTCCAGCTTGAGGAGTTGCTGAATCGCAAGCCCAAGGAGCTTTCCGGTGGCCAGCGCCAGCGCGTCGCCATGGGGCGCGCCATGGCGCGTGAGCCCAAGATCCTGTTGTTCGACGAGCCGCTCTCCAATCTGGATGCCTCGCTGCGCGTCCAGATGCGCAACGAGATCGCCCGCCTACACCATCGCCTGGGCTCCACCATGGTCTACGTCACCCACGACCAGGTCGAAGCCATGACGCTGGCCGACAAGATCGTGGTACTGCGTGATGGGCGTATCGAGCAGGTCGGCAGCCCCCAGACGCTCTATCAGGCGCCGGCGACCCGCTTCGTGGCCGGCTTCATCGGCTCCCCGACCATGAACTTCCTGCCGGCAGAGCTACTGCGAAGCGAGGGCAATGGCTGTCGCATCACGACGCCCGGGATCGGCGAACTGGATCTGCCTCGCGATGCCGGCGACGAACGCACCGGCAGCCGCCTGACGCTGGGGATTCGCCCCGAACACCTCTGCCTGGAAGAGGCCCGTGGCGACAACGCCTTCGAGATCGTCAACGTCGAGTACCTGGGCAACGAAGTCTATGTCTATCTGGATCCGAAAGACGGCGACAGCCTGCTGATCCACCGCAGTGAAGCCCCAAGTCAGTGGAAGATCGGCCAACGCGTCGCGCTGGTGCCGGACCTGGAGCACGTGCATCTCTTCGACAGCCAGGATCGCGCGCTGAGCCTGACCCAGCAACGCCAGGCAGCCTGACGTTCAGGGCCTGTTCTGCAGGGCTTTTTCTCGAGGGCCTGGCAGCCAGGACTGAGTATCCAGCGCCTGCTCTCGGCGCCTCAGGCCAACCGCTTCATTCTCCGCAAGGACCGCACGGGTGGGAGCCATGGCTCCCGCCCAGGAGACTCGCATGTCCACGATTCGAGACACCCAGGTGTCAGCCCACGATTGGTGGCGCGGCGCCGTCATCTATCAGATCTACCCGCGCAGCTTTCAGGACAGCAATGGCGATGGCATCGGTGATCTGCCGGGCATCCTCGAGCGCCTGGATTACATCGCCTCGCTGAATGTCGATGCGATCTGGCTATCTCCCTTCTTTACCTCGCCCATGAAGGACTTCGGCTATGACATCAGCGACTATCGCGATGTCGACCCGATGTTCGGCACCCTGGAGGACTTCGACCGTCTGGTCGAGGCAGCGCATGCGCGTGGTCTGAAAGTCATCATCGATCAGGTGCTCTCACACACCTCCGACGCCCACCCCTGGTTCGAGGAAAGCCGCCAGAGCCGCGATAATCCGCGCGCCGACTGGTATGTCTGGGCAGACCCCAGACCCGATGGCGCACCGCCCACCAACTGGCAATCGATCTTCGGGGGCTCCGCGTGGCAATGGGACACTCGCCGCTGCCAGTACTACTTGCACAACTTCCTGATCGAGCAGCCGGACCTCAACTTCCATCACCCCGAGGTCGTGACAGCCATTCTTGAAGAAGTGCGATTCTGGCTGGAGCGGGGGGTGGATGGCTTCCGTCTGGATGCCATCAACTTCTGCACACATGGTGAGCTAAAGGATAACCCGCCGCGGCGTGAGATCGCCGAGGGCTTCATTGGCGTGCGCCCGGACAACCCCTACGGCTATCAACAACATCTTCACGACAAGACCCAACCCGAGAACCTCGCCGTTCTCGAACGGCTGCGGAGTCTGCTCGATGAATACCCCGGCACCACCAGCGTTGGCGAGGTCGGTGACGATGACTCCTTGCGCGTGATGGCCGAGTACACCCGGGGCGACCAGCGGCTGCACATGGCCTATTCCTTCGATCTGCTGACCGAGAACGCCTCACCCGACCACCTCCTGGCGACCCTGCAGACGATGGAAGCGCAGATCGGGGACGGCTGGCCGTGCTGGGCGCTGGGAAACCACGATGTCACACGTCTGGCAACGCGCTGGGACGCCGAAGCCTCGCCGGCGCGCCTGCGCCTCTATCTCGCCTTCCTGCTGACCCAGCGCGGCAGCGTCTGCCTGTATCAGGGCGAAGAGCTGGGACTGAGCGAAGCCCAGCTACGCCATGACCAGCTGGTGGACCCTGCCGGCATCACCTTCTGGCCACGCTACAAGGGACGCGACGGCTGCCGGACGCCCATGCCGTGGCAGGCCGGTGAGTCACATGCGGGCTTCTCTCGCGTGTCTCCCTGGTTGCCGGTTCCCGACTTCCATCATGCCTTGGCCGTCGACCATCAGGAACACGACCCGGCATCGCTGTTGAATGCCAGCCGGGAGCTGCTCGCCTTCCGCCGCCGTCACCCCGCTCTCAGCCGAGGGGAGATTCACTTCCACTCGCTGCATGAGGAAGTCATCTGCTTCACGCGTCACTCAGGCGGCGAGTCGTTGCTGATCGCGCTCAACTTCTCTGCCCAGGCCCTGACTCTGGAGACCGCCTGGCGAGCGGAAGCCCTCGAGGATGCCCCCGGCATGATCAATGGTCACTGGCAGGCAGGTCGCCTGACGCTGCCGCCCCACGGCGTTGCCATCGCGCGCTGTGTTGGCGAGGCGCACTGAATCTCCCGCTTGCCGATCACGCGACTCACAAGGAGGTCATGATGACCCTGTCTCAACTCGATCCTCACGCACGCCTCGACTGGTGGCGTGGTGCCACGATCTATCAGATCTACCCCCGCAGTTTCATGGATGCCAACGGCGACGGCATCGGCGACCTGGCCGGCATCATCGAGCGCCTGCCCCATGTGGCCAGCCTCGGCGTGGATGCCATCTGGCTGTCCCCCTTCTTCACCTCGCCGATGAAGGATTTCGGCTATGACGTCGCGGACTATCGGGATGTCGACCCGATGTTCGGCCACCTGGAGGATTTCAAGCACCTGGTCTCGCAAGCCCACCAGCTGGGGTTGCGCGTGATCATCGACCAGGTGCTGTCTCACAGCTCCGATCAACACGTCTGGTTCCAGCAAAGCCGCCAGGACCGCCACAACGCCAAGGCCGACTGGTATGTCTGGGCCGACCCGCTTCCGGATGGCAACCCGCCCAACAACTGGATGGCGGCCTTCAGTGGTCGCGCCTGGACCTTCGATGCCAAGCGCCGCCAGTACTATCTGCACAACTTCCTGGCCAGTCAGCCGGATCTGAATTTCCATCATCCCGAGGTACGCCAGGCGCAGCTGGACAACCTGCGCTTCTGGCTGGATCTGGGGGTGGACGGCTTCCGCTTCGACGTCGTCAATTACTACTTCCATGACCGCGCCTTGACCGACAACCCGGCGATGGCGCGCGAAGGCGTCAACCCGGGCAACCCGCAGAGCTATCAGCGGATGCAGCACAATATCGAGCAACCGGAGAATCTGGCGTATCTGGAGCGCATCCGCGACCTGCTCGATGAGTACCCGGGCACCACCAGTGTCGGCGAGATCGCCGGCAATGACCCTCTCCCGACCATGGCGGCCTATACCGCCGGCCAACGCCGCCTGCACATGGCCTACACCTTTGACCTGCTCAACAGTGATGGCGATGCTCGCGCGCTTTACGACGTGCTGACGCGCTTTGCCGAGCAAGGCGAAGACACCTGGCCTTGCTGGGCCCTGTCCAATCATGACGTGGAACGCAGTGCGACCAGCTGGGGAGAATCGCGCGCCCTGCTCGCACTGACGGTGTTGTGTTCGCTGCGTGGCAGCCTGTGCCTCTATCAGGGAGAAGAACTGGGGCTTCCCGAAGCGGAGCTGGCCTTCGAGGACCTGCAGGACCCCTTCGGCATCAACCTGTGGCCCGAGATCAAGGGCCGCGATGGCTGTCGCACGCCGATGGTCTGGGATGACGGCCTGAACGGTGGGTTCAGCCGCTGCGCGACGGAGTCCGGCGTTGAGGCCACGCCCTGGTTACCGGTCTCCCCACGCCAGTTGCCATTGTCGGTGGCGCAGCAGGAAAACCGTGATGACAGCTTCCTGTCGCGAGCGCGTCGCCTGCTGCGCTATCGCGGCACGAGCCAGGTGCTGCGCGAGGGCGATCAGATCCTGATTGCCCCCGAGCGGCTCCCGGACGACGTCTTCGCCAGCGTGCGTCAGCATGGAGCGCAACGCCTGCTGTGTCTGGCACACCTCGGGACGGGCGATACGCCGAGCGTTATCGACCCGAGTCAACTGGCGCCAGATATCACCACCTGGACCACCCTCGAGATCGCCGGTGTCACGGCGACACACGCCTCTCACCACCCCCTGTCGCTGATGCCAGGCAGCGCCATGTGGCTCGCCCTCAACTGACGCCTGGCAGATTCGATGCTTCACGGGATGCTCGGTGGATGACGGTCATCCCGGACGCCGCAACAACAATCACAATGATGGAGTCGCACGCCATGCCTTCTGTTATCAGCACCCCACGCCAACGGATGCTCACGACCCTCAAGGGTAGCGCCGGTGCCCTGCTGTTGAGCGGAGCCTCATTGACGGCCCCCCTCGCACTGGCCACCGAGGTCACGATTGCCTGTGGCCCCGGTGGAGATTCCGACATGTGCCCGGAGCTCGCCCAGCAATGGGCCGAGCAATCCGGCAATCGTGTCAATGTGATCTCCACTCCCAACGACACCACCGAGAAGCTCTCGCTGTATCAGCAGTTGCTGAGCAGCGGCTCCAGTGACATCGACGTGCTGATCGTCGACATGGCGTGGCCAGGGCTGCTCGACGATCACCTGGTCGACCTTTCCCGTTACCTGCCCGACGACGCCACCGAGGGCTTCTTCCCCGCGCTGGTCGACAACGGCACCGTAGAGCAACGTCTGGTGGCCATGCCCTGGTACACCGACGCAGGCGTGCTCTATTACCGCAAGGACCTGCTGGAAAAATACGACCAGCAGGTGCCAGAGACCTGGCAGCAACTCACCGAGACGGCGCGCACGATCCAGGCGGCGGAACGTGACGCCGGCAATGCCGATTTCTGGGGATACAGCTTCCAGGGGCGCGCCTACGAGGGGCTAACCTGCAACGCACTGGAGTGGGTCGCAAGCCAGGGCGGCGGCACCCTGGTGGATGATGCCGGTGAGGTCACCATCGACAACTCGCGCGCCGCCGAGGCACTCGACCTCGCCGCCTCCTGGATCGGCAGCATCGCTCCGGAAGGCGCGCTGAATCATACCGAGGAGGAGTCACGTGGGTTGTTCCAGTCGGGCAATGCGCTGTTCCTGCGCAACTGGCCCTATGTCTGGAAGCTCAGCCAGGCCGAGGGCAGCCCGGTGGCAGGCAAGGTCGGCATGGCACCCCTCCCGCATGGCCCGCAGGGCGAGTCACGCGCGACCCTGGGCGGTTGGAATCTTGCGGTATCACGCTACTCGGAGCACCCACAGGCCGCAGCGGAGCTGGTCGCCTACATCACCGCCGCTCCGCAGCAGAAGGCCCATGCCATGAAGATGGGGCGCAACCCCACCATCGAACACCTTTATCAGGATGACGAGGTGCTGGCGAGCAACCCCTCGATGGGCGAGCTCTATGAAGCGCTCAGAACCGGCGTCGCGCGCCCGGCCTCGGTGACGGGCGATGCCTACGCACGCGTCTCCAATACCTTCTTCAACCGCACCCATCAGGTGCTGTCGGGCGAGGAAACCGGTGCTCAGGCGGTGGAAGCGCTCGGGAGAGAACTCACCCGCATCGGACGCCGCGGCTGGTAACGCCAACGGCCTCACCCCGCCAGGCCTTGCGCCTGCAGACTGATGACGCCCGGAAGGTCTCGCGCAGAGACGCGGGGCCTTTCCGGCGCTCTTGCTTGCCCGTGCCCCCTGCCGCCTCGACAACAAGGATCGTGCAATGACATCTATCCAACTCCATCGCCATGCCGCACACGACTGGTGGCGCGGTGCAACTCTTTACCAGATCTATCCGCGCAGCTTCATGGACGCCAATGGCGATGGTGTCGGCGATATTGCCGGCATCATCCAACGTCTGGACTACCTCGCGACCCTGGGGGTGGACGCCATCTGGGTCTCCCCCATCTTCACCTCGCCCATGCAGGACTTCGGCTATGACGTCTCGGACTACCGTGACATCGATCCCCTGTTCGGCACTCTGGAGGACTTCTCGCGGCTCGTTGCCCGCGCACATGAGCTCGGGTTGGGCGTCATCATTGATCAGGTGCTGTCACACAGCTCCGATCAGCATGCGTGGTTCCGGGAAAGTCGCCAATCCCGGGACAATGCCAAGGCTGACTGGTATGTCTGGGCAGACCCGCGCCCGGACGGCGGTGCGCCCAACAACTGGTTAGCCGCCTTCGGTGGCCCGGCCTGGACCTTCGATTCACGGCGCTGCCAGTATTATCTGCACAACTTCCTCGCCAGTCAGCCGGACCTCAACTTCCATCATCCCGAGGTGCGTCAGGCACAGCTCGACAATCTGCGCTTCTGGCTGGAGCTGGGCGTCGACGGGTTCCGCTTCGACACCGCCAACTTCTACTTCCATGACCAGGCGCTGACGGACAATCCGCCGTCCTCGGACGACTACCGTAGCCGTGGTCATCCCCGCAGCTATCAACTGCTGAAACACAATGCGGATCAGCCAGAGAATCTCGACTATCTGGAAGAGATTCGTGCCCTGCTGGAGGAATACCCCGGCGCCACCAGCGTCGGCGAGGTCGGGGGCAGCGACCCGCTTCCCGCCATGGCAGCCTACACCGCGGGCCAGCACCGCCTGCATATGGCCTACACCTTCGACCTGCTCAACAGCACGGGCGATGCCGTGGACTTGCACGCCGTTCTGGCACGCTTTGCCGAGCATGGCGAAGACGCCTGGCCGTGCTGGGCATTGTCCAATCATGATGTCCCGCGCAGTGCCAGTCGCTGGGGGAGCGCACGCGCCTTGCTGGCACTGACGGTACTCTGCTCATTGCGGGGCAGCCTCTGCCTCTATCAGGGAGAAGAGCTTGGATTCAAGGAAGCCGAGCTGAGCTACGCCGAGTTGCAGGACCCCTTCGGAATCGCGCTATGGCCCGAGGTCAAGGGACGCGATGGCTGTCGCACGCCCATGGTGTGGGAGCCTCAACGCAATGGTGGTTTCTGCGCTGACTCCCTGTCGCCCTGGCTTCCCGTCCATGCCCCTCATCAGTCACAGGCGGTCTCGCTGCAACAAGAGGCGCCCAAGAGCCTGATGAATCGCGTTCGCAAGCTGCTGGAACTGCGTCGCGAGAATGCGACGCTGAGGACGGGACAACAGACGCTCATCTCCCCGTCCGTGCTGCCGAAGGGTGTCTTTGGCGTGATACGTCACACTCCTCACCAGCAGATGGTGTGCCTGGCCAATCTGGCACACGAGGCAGGTCACGGCCCGGAACACGACAACGCCCCCGTCATGCTCGACCTGCCTACCCTGATGGGCTCGCGAATGCCTCATGGTCAGCATCATGACCCGATAGAGGTCGTCTCGTTGCCCGGCATGGCAACGCCCTCGCTTGAAGCAGGCCAATTGAGCCTGGCGCCGGGGATGGCAGCCTGGCTGGTCCTGCCAGCCGATACCTCGCAAGTGCAGGACCGCTAGCAGGCGTTGCCCGGCTGGACGCCTTGTGCGCAGTTGACCGCTCGTTCGGCCAACTCCGTCACTTTCTGGGCATTTCTGGTACGTGGCGATATGCTATCTCTGCACTTAATCGTTCAAGCTTTTCATCTTCAGGAACCCGACGCCTGTGTCATCGCCTCGCCGCATCACTCTCAAGGAGCTAGCCGCTCAACTCGGCGTCTCCACCGCCAGCGTCTCCAACGCCTTCAACCGCCCCGACCAGCTCTCGCCAGCATTGCGCGAGCGGGTGCTCGAGGAGGCCAGACGCCTTGGCTACCGTGGCCCGGATGCCAAGGCGCGCAGTCTGCGCACGGGGCGCTCACGGATCATCGCCGTGGTACTCGCGGAGACGCTGACCTACAGCCTCAAGGACGCCGTCGCCAGCGAACTGCTGTCGGGCATCGCGGAAGTGCTGGATGCTCACGGCCATACCCTGCTGCTGCTTTCAGGCCGCCAGAATGCCTCCCAGGTGCCCGGATCTTCCAGCATCGCCGATGGCTTCATCGTCTACGGGCTGATGGCCAGCATGGCGCTGGTGGAGGAACTCCAGAGCGCGGGTCACAAGCCCATCGTGGCGGTCGACTTCGATCTTGGCGACCACCCCGCCATCCATGTGGATGATGAGCCCGCCTGCTACGCCATCGCGCAACATGCCTTGCAGACACCCGCCAGTCGTATCGGTATCGTCAACCTGCGCCTGACCGACACGCCCTGCAATGGCCCCATCACCGATGCCCATACGCTGCTTCCGGCCGGCCGTACCATTACTCGCTCGCGTCTGGCGGGGTTTCATCGCGCCCTGGCAGACCAAGAGGTGTCTTTGCAAGACGTCGCGATGTGGAACATCGAGGAAAACACCTATGAAGTCTGCGCGCCGGTACTGGCAGAGATACTCGACCTGCCGGGCAGCGAGCGGCCAGACCTCCTGCTGTGCATGTCAGACCGTATTGCTCTGACCGCCGTGACCCTGGCCGAACAACGTGGCATCCGAATTCCCGAGGATCTGCGTATCACCGGCTTCGATGGCATCGAGGAAGGACAATATCGGTCACCGCGCCTGACCACCGTCCACCAGGACAGTACCGAGAAAGGCCGCCTTGCCGCGCGAATGATTCTGGGGCTGGAGCCCGCCTCATCACACCGACTCTCGACACAGCTGATCCAGGGCGAGACCTGCCCGTGAGGAGACGTCGCCAGGAGTGACGCTATGGGGCGTGGCAGGTATCATCCCCAGCCCGTTCATCGCAGCCGAGGGAGGTTCCTATGCCGATCCTGCACAGCATCATTCACCGTATCGACAAGGGCAATAGCGAGACGCCGGCCCAGCTGGTGCCTGCCGCCACCGCCCTGCCGGCATCCGATGCACTGGAGGATCTGGTGTCCGGGCTCAATGATGCCTACCACGGCAAGGCCAAGAACTGGGGGCGTTTCAATGAAGACGCGCCTGCTGCCTTCCCCGCCGAGCTGGCGTCTTTCCTCGCAGGTGATACCGATTTCGCGAGCCTGACCCAGACGCTTGCCAGTCGACTCATGCCGTTGATCGATGACAACCTCCCGACAGGCGGCCATCTGCTGGTGGTGGATCACCAACAGGGTGAGACGCGTCATCTGTTCATGGCGTTGCTGCACCATCGTGATGGCTTCGCGATCGACGAGTCCCTCGCGGTAACGCCCGCTCGACAGCTCAACATGACCCAGATGTCGCTGGCCGCACGACTGGATATCAGTCAGTGGCAAGGCAGCTCGACGTCTCACCCCTATCTGTCCTGGGCGCGCGATCGCGGACGCACCAAGCTCGCCGAGGCCTTCGCCGAAACGCTGGGCGCACAGGAGCAGCGGGATGCCGGTCAGGAAACCCGCACCCTGCTCAAGGCGTTCAGCGACTATGTCGAGAAGGAAGACATGGCCGAGGAAGCCAGCCGGCAGAAGACCGACACCTTGGTCGATTACGCCACCGATCAGGCCAAGCTCGGCGAGCCGATCACGCTGGACCAGCTGTCAGAGCTGATCGATGAAGAGCACCCGCAGGCCTTCTACGATCACATTCGCAACAGTGACTACGGACTGTCGCCGGAAATCCCGCCGGACAAGAAGACGCTCAACCAGTTCAAGCGTTTCACCGGGCGCGCCGCGGGCGTCTCGATCAGCTTTGACTCGCACCTGCTGGGCGACTCGGTGGAATACGATGAAGCGAGTGACCGTCTGATCATCAAGCAGGTCCCGACGGGCCTGCGTGATCAGCTCAAGCAGCGCTGAGCCATGCCAACTGGCAGCTGACGCGAACAGATGTGCGCTGACCCGCCAGCAGTGCATCACAACGACAAGGGCCCGCTGCTGATGCAGCGGGCCCTTGTCGTCTAACTCTGTCGTCTAACTCTGTCGTTCTGCGCTCTTCGTCCTTCTCGCTTGGCAAGTGGCAGTGGCGTGTCACGCCACGCCCTTGAAGCGCCCCTGCACGATACGGTCAATCACCATGGCGCACAGCAGTATGGCAATACCGGCCAACAATCCTTGCCCCTTGGCGGCGTACTGCAGCGCCATCAGCACATCAGACCCCAAGCCTTCGGCACCGATCAGGGAGGCGATGACCACCATCGACAGGCACATCAGAATCGTCTGATTGACCCCTGTCATGATGTTGGGCATCGCCAAGGGAATCTCGACATCGAGCAGCAGCTTGCGTCGCGTGCAGCCGAAGGCCAATGCCGCCTCCACGATGGTGGGTGGCACCTGACGAATCCCCAATGCCGTCAGTCTGACGACCGGCGGCAGCCCGAAGATGATGGTCGCCATGATCCCCGGTGGCTTGCCGGTCCCGAAGAACGCGATGATGGGTATCAGATAGACGAAGGCAGGCATGGTCTGCATGAAGTCCAGCACGGGCTCCGTGACGGCATGCGCGTACCGGTTCTTGGCACACCAGATGCCAAGCGGGACACCGATGAGCACGCAGATCGTGGCGGCGGCTCCGAGCAGCGCTATCGTCGACATGCTCTTTTCCCAGAAGCCCAGGAATGCCAGGTAGCCCAGGGCCGCTGCGGTGAAGATGGCGACTCTGGGCCCCGCCAGACGCCAGGCCATGACCAGCGTCAGGATCATGATCACCGGCCAGGGCGTATCGACCAGAATGACTTCAAGCGTGTCGAGCAGCAGGCTGATGCCGTTGGCGATGCCGTCAAAGACACTCCCGCCGTGAAGGGCGATGTAATCAAAGACACCGTCGGTCCAGCTGGCCGTAGAGGAGTAGATAGCCTGATTGCTGGGGAATGCCAGCAACCAGCTGACCGGCTTCTCAACCGTGTAGCGATAGAGCGTGACCGGGTATATCAGCACCAGAGCAAGCACCCCATAGAAGAGACTCAGCCAGCTGAAACCACTACGTTCCCGCTTGTTGACCCGCCAGCGGCAGTACTTCTTCTCATAGACAGGAATCGCGACCAGACCCTGTACGACCATGATCACCACCAGGGCGACCCCACCCCACAGCATCAACTCATTGCCACCGGAGGCTGAGGCATTGGCCGCCGTCATCATCCTTTCCGCGGCTTGCTGCAGGTTATCCGAGGCACGTTGCAGGGAGTCCGCATTGGCAGCCCCCGCCTCAAGGGCCAGCCTGGCCTTCTCGGACATTTCCTCTGACTTGGCCATCAAGCCAGTGGCGCGGGAGATCTGTTCTGCCCCAAGCTCCCCCCAGAGGCCCTTGCCGATCTGCACCATCGCCAACAGGCAGGCGATCGCACTCAACCAGAACATGCCCCAGAGATGTCGTGATGCAGCCCACAGTGGGCCAAAGACGGCAGCGGTGACATTGAAGGTCCACGCCATGCCGGTATGTGACTGCACCTTGTGGAATTGTGTCTCGTAGTACTTGCCGTTTCTGTCGGCAAAATTCTGAACCGAATGGTCGGCTCCTGACACCGTCGATGGCTTCACGTTATCTTTCATCCTGTTGCCCTCCCCGGATACCCAACAGCAGCCTGTCCTTGGTAATCATGCCGACCTCCTCGCCATCGCTCTGCGTCACGAGTACGGGCAAGTCGCTGGAGGTGGACACCTCGATCAATGCTTCCAGTGACGTCTCTTGCGTGACACGTGGCGCCTGGCGCATCGCATCTTCATCACTGAGCATCTCGACATCGATCTCCTGCATGATCGCGCTGGCCGAGATGAGTTTGAGGTTCGAGATATCCTTGACGAATTCACGTACGTAATCGTCTTCAGGATGCATGACGATCTGCTCAGGCGTTCCCACCTGCACCAGCTGGCCATCCTTCATGATGGCGATCCTATCGCCGATACGGATTGCCTCATCCAGGTCATGAGTGATGAAGATGGTGGTCTTCTTGAGCGTCTTGGTCAGCGTCACGAACTGATCCTGAAGCTCACGGCGAATCAAGGGGTCCAGTGCACTGAATGGCTCATCCATCAACAACACTTCCGGGTCACTGGCCAACGCCCTCGCCAAGCCAACACGCTGCTGCATCCCCCCGGAAAGTTGAGAGGGGTAATAATCCTCATAGCCATCGAGATTGACGAGGGACAGGGCATGTTGGGAGATATCCCAACGCTTGGACTTGGGAATCCCCTGGACCTCGAGAGGAAAAGCGACGTTATCCAGCACACTGCGATGGGGAAGCAATGCCATGTGCTGAAAGACCATGCCGATATTCTTGGCGCGTATATCGCGTAATTCATCGCGCGACAGTGTCGCCATGTCCTTGCCAAGCACCTCGATGGTGCCTGAGGTAGGTTCAATGAGCCGATTGAAGTGGCGAATCAAGGTCGACTTGCCACTGCCCGACAACCCCATGATGCAAAATATCTCACCGCGCTCGACGCTGAAGGAGACATCAGAGATTCCGACGACACAGTCGTACCTGTCTCTGACACTGGCTTTGTCCAGATCCTCTTCTTCAATGGCCTTCAAGACATCCGAAGGGTTTTGACCAAAGATTTTCCAGACACCCTCCAGGCGAATGACCGTTTCCTGCATGATGCGTACCCCTTGTCCTGTCGGCAGCGCCGTGACTCTAGCCAAGCCAGTGGGCGAATCCATGACTGATGCCTTCCCCTCATGGAAAGGCAGGAGTCGTCTCACTTGTCAGTCGATTGTCATGCATGGCGTCACTGCGCAAGCCATGACTCCACAAGACCCGCGTGGTCAGCCACCCATTCATGGGCGTAGGCCTCAGGGTCTTTCTTGTCGACGGTCAGGGCGTAACTCATGTCATTGATCTGTTCGAGATCCAGATTTACATGACTCAGAAGGTTCGCGGCAGCAGGTTGCTCGGACTCGAGTTTCCTGGCGTAATGGATATAAAGCGCGGCCTCCGGCCAGGCGCTGTCGGCATTGGACTTTTCCAGCCAATCAGGGTCATCAGTCGGCTGGATGATATGCCAGGTATCCGGGTCATGCGGGGGTTCCTCAAGATGGACCAGGTCATACATCTGGAACATCTGGTGCGGGCTGTAACAGAAGAAGACGATCGGCTTGTCAGCCTTGTCTGAGGCAGATAGCTCGGCGACGAACAGGGTTTCGTCCAGCTCGTAGAGCTTCATGGTCTGATCATAGCCGTAGCTCTTGGCCTTGATTCTTTCGACCATGCTGGAAGCTGCAGCAGGAGGCCCCGCCCACAGCTCGCCGTAACCATCCCCGTCACGATCAAACAGCTTCGCCGTCTCGGGATTGGTCAGATCATAGATGGACGAGATGCCGTATTGCTCTGATACCTCTCGGGTCACACAGATACCCTGTGTTGCCTCCACTCCATTCATGTCCTGAAGCACGGTGCCGCGCTCCTTGACGTACTTGTCATGCAGACTCTGCTGATTGGGGAGCCACACTTCGGGATGAACGTCGATAGTGCCCTTGTCCATCGCCTCGAAGATGACGGCGTTGGTGCCATTCTGCAGCCCGACATCCAGACCGAGATAATCCTCCATCACGACTTTCAGAATGTGGCTGGTCGCCGCAGCGGTTGGCCAGTTGGGGACGCCCACGGTGACATCTGCAGCGTTTGCCAGGCCACTGGACAGGGAGAGTATCAATGTCGACGTGATATGTTTCATCGGTATCATCACTGCTTCCTTGTATTGTTGTTGTCTTGGTATGAGTGACTTACATGTTGGGATAGTTGGGCCCGCCGCCACCTTCCGGCACGACCCAGCGAATGTTCTGCGCCGGGTCCTTGATGTCACATGTCTTGCAGTGAAGGCAGTTCTGCGCGTTGATCTGGAAGCGCTTGCCTGCCGTTTCCTGCACGACTTCGTATACACCAGCAGGGCAATAACGCTGCGCCGGTTCCTCATATCTGGGCAGGTTGACGCTGATCGGAATCGACGCATCCTGCAGTGTCAAATGACAGGGCTGGTCTTCTGCATGCTGGGTATTGGAGAGGTACACCGAGGAGAGCTTGTCGAAACTGAGGACGCCATCGGGTTTGGGGTACTCGATGGCACGACTTTTTTCGGCGGGCTTCATCTGAGCGTGGTCTGGGGTATCATCGCGCAGACGAAATGGCAGCTTGCCTCGGAATAGATTCTGATCGAGGAAATTGAAGGCCCCGCCGAGCACTGGCCCCAGTCTGTGCAATGCCGGCCCGAAATTGCGACTGGCATACAACTCTTCGTGTACCCAGGACGCCTGGAAGCGCTCGCGATACTCATGCAGCTCATTGCCGCCGCTATCGCCTTGTTGCAGCGCTTCAAAGACAGTCTCTGCCGCCAACAATCCCGACTTCATCGCGGTATGCGTGCCCTTTATCTTGGCGAAGTTCAGTGTGCCCGCGTTACAACCAATCAGTAGCCCGCCCGGGAAGGTCATCTTAGGCAAGGCGTTGTAGCCCCCCTTGCAGATGGCACGCGCCCCGTAGGAAACGCGCTTGCCTCCCGTCAGGTATTGCGCCAGCGCCGGGTGATGCTTGAGTCGTTGGAACTCATCGAAGGGACTGACATGCGGATTGGAGTAATTCAGATCGACGATCAAGCCGACAACCACTTGCTGCTTGTCGCCGTGATAGAGGAAGAAGCCACCTGAGGTGCCATCGCTCAACGGCCAGCCAGTGCCATGCACGACCAACCCCGGCTGATGGAGCTCCGGGGCGATATCCCAAAGCTCCTTGATACCCAGACCGTAATGCTGACTGTCGGCTTCGGCGTCCAGCGAGAAATTCTGATAGAGCGACTTGCCCAGGTGGCCCCGGCAGCCTTCGGCAAACAGCGTATAGCGGGCGTGCAACTCTATCCCCTGCATATAGCTGTCGTTGGGCTGGCCATCTCGACTGACCCCCATGTCCCCGGTGGCGATACCCTTCACGGCGCCATTGTCGTGATACAGCACCTCACTGGCGGCGAATCCGGGGAATATCTCGACCCCCAATGCCTCCGCCTGCTCTGCCAGCCAGCGACACAGATTGCCGAGGCTGACGATGTAGTTGCCCTGGTTATGAAGTGTCCTGGGCACCAGCCAATCGGGAAACTGCAACGTGCGCTCCTGATTGGGCAGGTACAGCACCTGGTCCTCGGCCACAGGCACGCCGATGGGCGCCCCGCGCGCCTCCCAGTCCGGGAACAGCTCATCAAGGGCACGCGTCTCCAGAATGGCGCCGGACAGGATATGGGCACCGACTTCCGAGCCTTTCTCGACGACGCAGACCGACAGCTCCGTCCCCGCTGCCTGCGCCTGCTGCATCAATCGACAGGCAGCTGCCAGCCCCGACGGGCCCGCCCCGACGATGACGACATCAAACTCCATGGCTTCACGATCATCCTGACTCATGGACTCTCTCCTCACCCGATCATCGAGGTATGTGAACGCTGACGCGCCGCCGCCAGGGTATTGCGCATCAGGCAGGCAACCGTCATCGGGCCGATCCCCCCGGGCACCGGCGTCAAGCCACCGGCCTTGCTGACCGCTGCGTCAAAATCGACATCCCCCACCAGGCGTGTCTCGCCCTTGGCGCTCTCGATGCGATTGATACCAACATCGAGGACGGTGGCCCCCGGCTTGATGTGCTCGGCTCCTATCACGCCGGGCAGCCCCACGGCGACGACGAGGATATCCGCCCGCCGACACTCCGCCACGACATCCTGACTGCGCGAGTGCAGCGTGGTGACGGTGCAGTTGGCGTTGAGCAGCAACTGCCCGATGGGTTTGCCCACGATGTTGGAGCGGCCGACCACCACAGCCTTCAAGCCGGACAGATCGCCAAGGCGGTCCTGCAGCAGCAACAGACACCCCAGTGGCGTACAGGGCACCATGCCCGGCTCACCTGCGCTCAGGCGGCCGACATTGATGGGATGGAATCCATCGACGTCCTTGGCGGGATCGATCGCCTCGATGACAGCGCTTTCATTGATATGCTCAGGCAACGGCAGTTGTACGAGAATGCCATCCACACTGTCGTCTTCATTCAAGAGCGCGATCAGTGACAGCAATTGCGCCTCGGTCGTCTCAGCGCCCAGCAGATGCTGGAATGAGGCGATGCCGACCTCTTCGGCCTGACGCATCTTGGTCCGGACGTACACCTGACTGGCGGCATCACTGCCGACCAGCACCACCGCAAGTCCCGGTTGATGTCCCGTCTCGGCCGCGAAGATGGCAACCTCCTCTGCCACCTCGCCCCTCAGCCGCTTGGCGAAGGCCTTGCCATCGATCACGATGCTGCACGTCTCTTCGATTGCCTGGGAGGCACTCAGCTGATTCATTGCTCCACTCCTCTGCCTCAGAAGACGACGGTTCTCAATCCGTTCTGGAAGACACGGTGCGAGACGTGGTATTTGACAGCTCGCGCCAGCGCCTGCGCTTCCATGTCACGCCCGACCTGGGTGAGATGCTTCGGATCATGGGCATGGTCGACCCGCTCGACCATCTGCTCGATGATGGGACCTTCGTCCAGGTCTCCCGTCACGTAATGTGCGGTGGCACCGATCAGCTTCACGCCACGGTCGTAGGCCTGGTAATACGGCTTGGCCCCTTTGAAGCCGGGCAGGAAGGAGTGGTGGATATTGATGCAGCGCCCTGCCAGCTCCTTGCTCAGCGTGTCGGAGAGAATCTGCATGTAACGTGCGAGGACGACCAATTCCGTATCAGTGCTACGGATGATTTCCAGCAGGCGCGATTCCTGTTGCGGCTTGGTCTCCTTGGTCACTGGCAGATGAATGAATTCGATGCCTTCGCGCTCTGCCATCTCACGCAGGTCTTCGTGATTGGACACGATGGCCGTGATGTCGATCATGAGTTCGCCGGTCGCACGGCGATACAGCAAGTCACGTAGACAGTGATCATATTTGGACACCATGATCAGCACCTTGGCGCGTTCCGAGGCGTCATGGATTTCCCATTCCATGTCGAAACTCATGGCAGTGACTTCAAAGGCCGCCTTCATCTGGTCGACCGTGAAGGTGCGATCCCCTTCAAAGACGAACTCGATGGTCGAGAAGAAGCGACCGGTTTCCTGGTCATCGAATTGATGCAGTTCCTTGATGAAGCAACCACGGTCGGACATGAAGTTGCCCAGTGCCGCCACGATGCCGACACGTCCCGGGCAGGAGACTTTGAGGATGTAGGAATTCTTGTTTTTCATGATTGTTGTTTTTACGCTCCTGGGTCGGGCTCTTAGAGAGCGGAATCGAATTGCGGCATGACCTCGAAGAGATCACCGACGATGCCGTAGTCAGCGACCTGGAAGATCGGGGCATCCGGATCCTTGTTGACGGCCACGATGACCTTGGCGTCCTTCATGCCTGCCAGGTGCTGAATGGCGCCGGAGATGCCTACAGCAATGTAAAGCTCAGGTGCGACCACCTTGCCGGTCTGGCCAACCTGGTAGTCGTTGGGAACGAAGCCGGCATCCACCGCGGCACGTGAGGCGCCGACGGCGGCCCCCATCTTGCTGGCCACGCTGTCGAGCATTGCGAAGTTCTCGCCATTCCCCATGCCGCGCCCGCCTGAAATGACCACACGGGCGGTGGCGAGCTCCGGGCCCTCGGATTGTGGCGCGGAGCGCCCCATGACCCGGGCTTTGTCTTGCGGTGACGGCGCCGGCAATGTCACACATGCTGCGCTGCCCTCCATTTCACTGAAGGCCTCGAATTTGGTACTGCGAACGGTAATGACCTTGGTCGCCTCCTGGCTGCGATAGGTCGCAAGCACATTCCCGGCATAGATGGGACGCTCGAAGGTATTGGCGTCTACTACCGCACTGATGTCGGAGAGTTGCGCGACATCGAGCAGCGCCGCCACTCGCGGCATCAGGTTCTTGCCGAAGCTGTTGGCTGGGGCTAGCAGGTGCGTATAGCCCTCTGCACACCCCTTGACGATCGGTGCCATATCTTCTGCTGCCGGCAGCGCGAATTGTGCTGCGTCTACCGTCATTACCTGACGAACTCCACTGAACCGAGCGGCTGCCTGGGTGACTGCCTCACAGTCATGCCCCATGACCAGCAGGTCGATGTCACTGCCTAGCTGATGTGCCGCCGTCAGTGTATTGAGAGTGGCCGAGGCAATTTCACGATTATCGTGATCCACGATGACAAGAATCGACATGACGCACTCCTTAAATGACGGTGGCTTCGTTCTTGAGTTTTTCCACGAGTTCGCCGGCCGAATTGACCAACACTCCCCCGGATTCGCGTGCCGGCATCTCGCTCATCGACACCAGCTCGAGTCGTGGCGTGAGGTCCACGCCCAGCTCACTGGCCTCCAAGGTTTCCAGCGGCTTTTTCTTGGCTTTCATGATCGCCGGGAGTGAGGCATAACGCGGTTCATTCAGACGCAGGTCCACACTGACCACTGCCGGCAAGGACAACGCCAACGTTTCCAGGCCGTTGTCGACCTCGCGCACGACTTCCAGCGCACCGTCCGTCGTGGTCAACGTCGAGGCGAAGGTGCCTTGCGGCCAGTCCATCATGGCGCCCAGCATCTGGGCGGTCTGGTTGCAGTCATCATCGATGGCCTGCTTGCCCAGCATGACCAGGTCCACCCCTTCCCGCTCGACCAGCGCCTTGAAGACCTTGGCCACTGACAGCGACTCGGTACTCCCGTCGAAAGGCACATGAATGGCTCTATCAGCTCCGACGGCCAGTGCCTGGCGAAGCGTTTCCTGGGACTTGTCCGGCCCGATGGAGACGACGATGACTTCCTCGGCGACGCCGGCTTCCTTCAGTGTGATGGCCTGTTCGACGGCCACCTCATCAAAGGGGTTGATGGCCATCTTGATGTTGTCGAGATCCACCCCGGAGCCATCGGCCTTGACCCTGACTTGCACGTTGTGATCGATGACACGTTTGACACCTACCAGAATCTTCATGCGATCCCTCCACGACTAGCGTCGATTTGTAGTGTTGTAAGCAACGGTGTGCGCGAGACGATGATTGTTTGAGTGGCAGTGAGTGTTTGAGAAACAGTAATTGAGAAACAGTGATTGAGAGACAGCACCTCTCGGCAGGGCCGTGACGGCCCGCCAGACAACGACCACAGAGAGGTGCTCTCAACATTGCTCAACGAAACGCATCACGGCACTGCAATGTGATGGCTCAAGACCTCACGCGAATGTCATGACTTGAGCAACGCATTGTCGGGATCGAGCAATGGCCCCGCCACGACACGTGCCGCATGCTGCTCACCGATGATGTCGACATGCAGATCCGCGCCCTCTTCAGCGTGCTCCGGGTTCACGAAGCCCATGGCGATGTTCTTGTTGACCCGGTAGCCGTAGCCAGCCGATGTCACGGTGCCGACCACCTTGCCATCGGCGTAGATGGAATCACCGGGGTGCGCGGCAGCATGCTGGCAATCGACCACCAGGGTGACGAACTTGCGGCGCATCGGCTTGCCTTCCTTGGCCAGCAACGCTTCCTTGCCCGGGAAGGTCGGCTTGTCCATCTTCACGAAGCGGCCCAGGTCACTCTCGAAGGGATCAAATTCGGTGATCAGATCGGCTTTCCAGTGGCGATAGCTCTTCTCGAGACGCATGGATTCCGTAGCCAGTGAGCCAAAGGGCTTCAGATCAAAGGCTTGTCCTGCTTCATCCAGCAGCTTGTAGGCCAGATAGAGTTGCTCGTTGGGGACGTGCAGCTCCCAACCCAGTTCCCCGCTGAAGCTCACCCGCAGCGCCATGGCCTCGGCATGACCGATATAGACCTTCTTGGCCGTCAGCCACGGGAATGCCTGGTTGCTCCAGTCGGTGCGTGGCGAGAGAGAGGCCAACAGATCACGTGACTTCGGCCCGCTCACCACCAGGATGGTGTGTGAATTGGTCATGGGGACCAGCTCGACACCACAATCCGGCAGGTGCGCTTTCAGCCATTCCATGTCGTGATATTCGGCGGCGGCGGCAGAGCCGTACCAGAAGCGATCATCGGCCAACTTGGCCAGCGTCGCCTCACCGGCGACATTGCCCTTGTCGGTCAGGAAGTAGCACAGCCCCACACGGCCGACCTTCTTCGGCACATTGCCGCACATCAGGCTATCCAGCCATTCTGCCGCCTTGGGCCCCTTGATCTCGTAGCGGTTGAAACCACTGACTTCCATCAGGCCGACATTTTCATGCACCGCCTTGACCTCTTCGGCGACGATCTTGTCCACCTCGGTAAAGCGGAAGCTGTGCTTGAACTCGAAGTCCGGCGTCGGCTTGTAGAACAGTGCACGCTCCCAGCCATTGACGGTGCCGAACTCGGCGCCCTTCTCCTTCAACACGGAATACAACGGCGTGGTCTTGGCCAGACGTCCCGCGTCACGATGCTCATGCGGCATGTGGAAGCGGAATTCATTCTGATAGTCCTCGATCGCCTTCAGCGCGGTGAACTCGGTATTGGCATGACCGGTGAAGCGCGCCGGGTCCAGACACCAGGTGTCCCACTCGGATTCACCATGCACGATGAGTTCGGCCAGAATCTTGCCGTGACCGCCACCTTCACCCAGCCCGGCACGCAGGCCGATGATGGAATAGGCATTGGTCAGCCCCGGGGTCTTGCCGACCAGCGGGTTGCCATCGGCAGAATAGGTGATGGGGCCATTGATGATGCTGTGAATCCCGGTGCGCTCCAGGCATGGCATGCGCTTGAAGACACGCTCCATGTTGTCCAGGCAGCGGTCCAGATCATCCGGGCACAGGGCATTGACGAAGTTGGGGTCGATACCGTCCATGCCCCATGTCTTGCAGCGTTGTTCGTAGATACCGACCAGCAGACCTTTCTTCTCCTGACGGCTGTAGAAGTCATCACGCGGGTCACGTAGCAGCGGGACACGTTCCTCGCGGGCTTCCAGCTCGGGTAGCGACTCGGTCAGGAAATACATGTGCTCCATCGAGATGACGGGGTACTCGACACCCAGCATCTTGCCGACTTCGTTTACTCGGTACCCGCAGGCGTTGACGATGATCTCGCAGGTGATATCGCCATTCTTGGTCTGTACGACCCACTCGCCATTGGGTTTCTGATAGACATTCTCCACCGGGTTGTGGCGATAGATCTCCGCCCCGGCTTTACGCGCCCCACGTGCCAGCGCCTGGGTCAGCTGGGCCGGATCAATATCGCCATCGAGTGGATCCCAAAGGCCACCCAACAGCTCTTCATCGGCCTCCAGCAGCGGATGACGCTTGGCACACTCCTGAGCATCGATCAGTTCAAAGTCGACCCCCATGCCCTTGGCCAGGGAGATAAAGTGCTTATAGCCATCCATATGTTCCTGGGTCGACGCCAGGCGGATCCCCCCGGTGGCATGGTGGTAATTGATGGGATGATCCGGATCCTGAGACAACTCCTTGTAAAGCTTGATGCTGTGACTCTTCAGCCCCACCATCGTCTGAACCGCGCCGAAGTTAGTCACCTGTGCAGCAGAATGCCAGGTCGTCCCTGAAGTCAGTTCGTTGCGCTCCACCAGCACCACGTCTGTCCACCCTTCCTTGGTCAGGTGATACAGCGTGCTGCAACCGCCAATCCCACCGCCGATGACGACGACTTTTGCATGTGTCTTCATTGATATTCCTCAGCTTGTTCTTATTGATAAAACATCAAACATTACCGGCACGAACGGGCTCATCTCAGCGTTGTACTTGTTCCTTGGGCGGTGTCTTTCGGCCGTGCATCACAATGAATGAAAGCGCTTTCATTTCTAGCAGTAGAATTCAGGGCTGACAAGGTACGCCTGCTCACTTTTTTGCCTTTAAGCAAATAGGCCCCTTCCCACACCAGTCCAACGCGGAATCAACCTAGCGCGCTATCCAGTGGAAACAACTGGCAAGGATTCGGCACAAAGCAATTGCTATCGCCTTCTGAAAGAAAGGCAGTCCTGAGAAGTGATTACAATCGCGGGCTCATTGGCAGGCTGGTAACACGGGAGCATGAAAAAAATCACGGCCGCCCCCTCTTCGTGATCGCCCAAGGGGCCATGGGAAGGCACCAGACGAAGGGTCGCAATGCGACAGACGGTGTTGGCAGAAGAGAAATCAGAGGGAACGCGCACCAAGCGACAGGTGGCGAAACAGGAGATGTGTTCAAGCAGCCAGCCATACGCCATGGCCGGAGAATGATATCTCCCCCCATGGGCTGAGGGGTGAAATGAGGGTCAGAAGTCAGAAAGCCATTCGCGGGGCGGGCGAGCGCGACAATGGGGAGCGCAAGCGACAAATGACGTACTGCAGTGAACGGGCCTCTCGATCAGGAACGCGGGGGCGCACAGGAGTCGCGTACTACCAGCTCGACGTCCAGCAAGGCGGGGACCGGATGCGCCTGCTCCTTCAACCGTGCGATCAGGTATTCCGCTGCCAGTACCCCCATCCGGCGTTGCGGTGTTCGCAGTGTCGTCAGAGCCGGCGTCAGGTGCTCGGCCAGCCAGGTGTCATCAAAGCCGGTGATGGAGACCTCCCGCGGCACATCGATGCCCATGATTCTGCTTTCGAAGATCGCCCCGTAAGCAAAGGGGTCCGAGCCACAGATGATGGCGGTTGGCTTGCTGTCACGTGACATCAGCTCCCGAAACCCCTGCTGGCCATGCTCCACGCCGAAGGGACTCTGTATGACAGACGTATCGGGCATGACGATTCCGTGTTCAGCCAATGTCTCCCGTATCCCCCGCAAGCGGTGCTGCGCACGATCGTTGCCTTCCAGCCGCCCGGAAATCATCGCGAAGTCGCGGTGCCCCAGGTCCAACAGGTACTGAGTCACCTTGCTGGCAGCGTCATGATTGTCGAAACCGATGCAGGGGTGTCGCAATGTCGTATCAATGGACCAGTTGATGACATATGGGATCCCCTTAGCGTTGAGAAGATCGTAGATGCCGTCATCTCGTGACAGTCCTACTAACAGCAATGCATCCACGCCATGCGCCACCATCTGGATGATCTGCTCACGCTCTTCCTCGACATCATAGCGCGACGATGCCGCCACCATGGTATAGCCGGAATTGGAAATATACTGATGAAACTCTTCGAGTGAGTGGCCGAAAAGTGTGTTGTCCAATGACGGGACGATAGCGCCGATCATGCGTGACTTGTTGGATGCCAGGGCACGCGCCGCGGCATGTGGGACGTAGCCAGTCGTCGAAATCGACTTCTCTATCTTGAGCTTGGTGCGCTCACTGACGATATCCGGGTTATTGAGATACCGCGAAACCGTCGCCGGCGACACGCCCGCGTGTCTTGCCACATCGTCAAGTGTCACACTATTCATTCTGGATTTCGCCTTCTTGATATCCTGCCCTGTAAGACCAGCATCCCATGACCTGCCTGGCTGCTACTTACCATGTCACTTGCGACGAGGTAAATATTGGCATGTGCGGCAGCTCTTGATATTTCCGGGATATGACAACCGCGCATCACGTGACCACCCTATCAGATCACCCCTTGCACGAGAAAAATCAAACCGCCTCCCCCCCTGGCCCGGTACATCATTGCCAGAGGTAAAAAGTCCTGTTCGGCGTCAATCAGCATTCGTGGTTGACGTACTGATAGCCCACAGACTCTCTCCTTGCAACGCCAAGGGCCCGCTGAATTCTCAGCGGGCCCTTGAGTCACCTCGTCGCTCAGTATTCTCCAACCGGCTGAAGCGCTACCTGGCGAGAGTGAAGGATGTGCGAACACCTCGCTGCCACGGCGGGAAGATCGCTCAGCGCATCAACGCTTTGACGGGGCATTTCTCTCGATCATGCTGATGGATATCGCCAGGAAAAGTACGTCCTTTACCAGGAAGAAGTTGGCGATCAATACGCCATCGGTCACTTTCCACACGTCGGGAGTCGTGACCAGAAAGCTCAGTGTCGTCAGGAATATGGCACTGGCCGCGAGACCAGAATAGAACGCTACCTTCCTGTACTTGAGACCAAGCAGAATACCGATAGCGACAAGGATCTCGGACAGGCCGACCAGGTTCGATACCGCTTGTACCGACATCACGTCATAGAGCCAACCCATGGCGAAATGGTTCTCGACCAGCGGCTGAATGAGGCCCGCTTCCGTGGGAGTGAATTTGTAGACTCCCAGCCATAGCAAGAGCAACGCAACACCGAATACGCCAACGTAATAGCCGATACTGCCCTGCTTGATCCCTTGATGATTACCTTGCATTCCTCATCCTCACTCCACTCATCTCGATTCACGAAACCTGTCGGCCTCAGCGTTCATCATGCTCCCCGGCAGTGATGTCTCCACGGCCAGGATTCCTGCATGACTGATGCAATGAGATACGGCAGTTCCTCGCGCGCGGATGCAAAGGAAGGTGTTTTATTTGTCTTCTCGGGAATGTCAGACCCCGTATCGGGCGCATCTGTCCCCATGGCGGCCGCACCCTGCAACGCAAAGCATGCAACGCGATGCATAGAACGAAAAACACCGCTCTGCAGACTGCCAGAGCGGTGTTGGTAGTGGTCCAAGCGTGAACTTACAGCCCTTCGAGAATCTCATTCATCTGGGCCCGCACGCTCTGCAGGCCGCTGCCGGAGAGATACCAGAGGCCAGGTGAGAGCACGGTAACGCCAATGGTCTCACCGCCAGTGTCGGCCAACGCGGCTTTCAGCGCCTCAGCATCCATCGGGGTCTGGCCGATGGCGGCACTGCGATCGATCACATAGAGCGCATCCGGCGCCATCTCGGCGATGTTTGCCGGTGACAGCGGGTAGAAGGTGCGCTTGCCACGGCTGACCGGCTCCACGGAATCCGGCAGCTTAGGCTGAGCGATCTGCAGAAGCTCCGTCACGACCGGCTCTTGGCGCAAGATGTAGCGACCGTCGTTATGGATCACAACCAGTGCCTCGAGATCCTCCGCCAGCCCTTCACGAGCCGTCGCGATATCCGACTCAAGCGCTGCCAAGTGCTCACGCGCCTTTTCCTCCGCATGGTACTCAGATGCCAGGCTCAGTACCTTGCCGCTCAGTGCCTCGAAATAGTCGCCTTCTGCGAGAGTCACATCGCGTGTTTCCGCCACCGCCTTCAGCGCCTCTAGCGATCCAGACTGACGGCCGGTGACGAGAATCAGGTCCGGCTCCAGTCCCGCGATCGCCTCGACATCAGGCTCCTTGAGCCCGCCGATGTCTGCTCGCCCCTCCACCAGATGCGCCACGTAGGCAGGCGCGGGCTTGTGCGACACACCGATCAGATGCTCAGACAGGCCGAGCTCATCCAGCGTATCGGCAGCACCCCAGTCCAGACTGACGACGGAGGGACCATGCTCGCCCCCTTCAACCTCGTGAGCCTGCGCGCTCAATGGCAGAGAGGCCAACAACAACGTGGTGACAGATAGCGTGAGTCCAGACACTTTCATCGACATTCCCTTGGTGCAAATAATAATTGGTTCGATTTGTGTTCTGGAAACTAGCACACCTTTCTTCAGCAATCCTGCAACTGTGCGTTGCACCCAATGCAATTGATGCGCTCCAGCGTCGAAAACGCTCGCGTCACGGCGGGCTTTTGGAGCATCGCCGACAAGGGGAGCCTCGGCCCTCCTTGTCGGCGATGTTGGTTCAGAGTCTCAATGCAGAACGTCAATCACGGCATCAGGTGCCTTTATCAGGCTCCATCAGGCATCCACGAAGATCACTTCCCCAGTGATGAAGCCATCGACGGAGCGCTCGAATGCCTTGCCGACCAATGCACTCGGCACCGGCTGGAAGCCCGGCATCATTTCGCCATACACCTCCCAGGCCTCTTCCAGCACGGTAGGGTTGATGGCGTTGATGCGAATGCCACGCGGCAGTTCATAGGCAACGCATTTGACGAAGGTGTCGATGGCTCCGCTGGTGGTGGCATCCGCTATCGCCATGGGAATCGGCTTCACATTGAGAATACCGCTGATCAGAGTGAATGAGCCGCCCTCGGCGATATAGCGCTGACCGATCCGCACGAGATTGATCTGGCCCATCATCTTGCTCATCACGGTGGTCATCCACTGGGATTCGCTCATTTCGCCAAAAACCGCGTACTCGCAATAGCCGACGGTGTTGACCACCGCATCAAAGTGCCCGACCTGCTCGTAGAGATTGATGATCGACTGCTCGCTCGTGATGTCGACGATATGGTCGACCTCCCCGGAACGCCCTGCGGTGATGACCCTGTGGTTCTTCAGCCCGCTCAGTGCCGCTTGTCCCATCTTGCCCAGTGCACCAATCACGATGACGGTTTTCATATTGTGCTTCCCCTGTGGTTGACGAGTGAGGTGTCTCTCGAGTCTGCACAGTGTAAGAAGGCAGCAATACAAACAGAAACAAGCGCTTTATGTAGATGTTACAAGCCATACTGGTATCACAAACATCACAGTGCGATAGTTCTATAGCATTGAACTCACGAGGCAAACATGGCAAAGCTGGAACGGTTGGAAATCAAGCAACTGCGCGTCTTTCAAGCATTGCTGCGCGAACAGAATGCCTCCAGGGCCGCGGGACAGCTGGGTCTGACGCAGCAGGCAGTGAGCGACCAACTCAAGAAGCTGCGCGATATCTTTGGTGACCGCCTGTTCCTGCGCAAGACGCACGGTCTGGTGCCGACCCCACATGCACAGTCCCTGGCACCACAGGTGGATGCGATCCTGCTCGAGCTACAGGCCTTGCTCACTCCCCAGCAATTTGATCCGGCTGCCGCGCGCGGTACCTACGTCATTTCGGCAACGGACTACGCGCAGCAGATCGTGCTGCCGGCCCTGCTGGCCGCGCTGCGCCGCGAAGCCCCGGGACTCAAGATCGTGGTGAGAGACTTCGAGATCGATAACCTGCATGCGCTGATGGAGAGCAATCACGTCAACCTGGCCATCGCCTTCCCCGACTATCTGCCAGAGTCCTACCCCAGCCGGCATCTCTTCACCGACCGTCATGTGTGCATGACCTCACGACACTCTTCGATCGCTGACCAATCGGTGACACTTGAAGACATTGCCCGTCACCCGAACATCATTGCATCGCCCTCGCGCCCGAATCTGAAGGGCTCGCTGGATGACTGGTTCAAGGCGCAGGGCCTTGCCCGCAATATCGCGATTTCCGCCCCCTGTTTCTCGGTCGTCCCTGCCTACCTGGAAGCTACCGACTCAGTGGCATTCCTCCCCGCCAGAGCCGTGATCGAGAGCGAATTGGTGGAGCTGGCACTCGAAGCGCTGCCGGAGCCCTTCGATGTCACCGCTGCCTGGCACCCTCGCTACAACGACGACCCGCTGCATCAGTGGGTCGTGAGCCAGCTCATGGATGTGACTGGCTGATGCCCCGCCAAGCCAGGCGTGAGCCACGCAAAAAAGCGCCCGGCAATATTGCCGAGCGCCTTGTGGCTTCATAGAGAGAAATCAGTCAGCGTTGATCGGTCGATTTCGTTCCACCATGCTGACGGAAATTGCCAGGAAGAGAATGTCCTTCACCAGGAAGAAGTTGCCGATCAGTACGCCATCCGTGACCTTCCAGACATCAGGAGTCGTGAACAGGAAGCTCAAAGTGGAGAGGAAGATGACGCTGCCGGCAATCCCTGCATAGTAGCCCACCTGGCGATACTTCAGACCGACGATCATGGCGATCGCCACCAGGATTTCTGACAGCCCGACCAGATTGGAAACCATCTGGACTGACATCACGTCATACAGCCAACTCATGGCAAAGTGATTGGCCACCAGCGGCTCGATCAATCCCGCTTCTGTGGGCGTGAACTTGTAGATCCCTAGCCACAGGAGCAGAAGCACCACCCCAAATACACCGATGTAATAACCATAACGCCCTTGATTCACTGCTTGGCAACCCTGCTGCATGCTGATATCTCCGATTGCATCACTTCGTTGGGGAAGTCGATCGAGTATTCCGACAAGGCTGTCAGGTCAGCGTGTTGCATGTGCTGTTTTCATGACATCTTGCGTTCGATGCAGGGGGATACGGGCATATCGTGCAACTGGATGCAGCAGGGTAGAATTTTCGCCTTTTCTTTCTATCAGTGGCCATCGGGCACCTTCTAGGCTCCCCCGATGTGCTTGACCACAGAGCCATTCACGACGCTGGGAGGGAAGGTATTCGGCAACTGAGCCCGGCTTCTTCCAGCAACCATTCCCGGAATGCCTGTACCTTGGCCACCTGAGTGACCTCGGGCCGGTGGATCACGTAATAGGCCAGTGAGGAGGCACACATCACCTCATCAAACAGCCTGACCAGGCGCCCCGAGACAAGGTCGTCATGCACCATGACTCCACGTGCCAACGCAATGCCTTGACCATCGATCGCGGCCTGCAGCACTGCGGCAGAGTTGTTGATCTGCAGACCGCGCGATGAATCGGCATCCGTGAGACCCGCCTTCTTGAACCAGCCACTCCATGACGGAAAGCCGTCATAGCCTTCCATGGACAAGTCGTGAATCAGTGTCTCCTCCAACAGGGCTGCGGGGGTCTTCAAGCGTCCGGGATCACGCAGCAGCTGGGGCGAGCAGACGGGATAGACCTCTTCGTGCATCAGCTCCTGCGCTACTACCCCCCTCCACTTGCCTGGCCCGTAGCGTACCCCGATATCCACCCGCTCCCGTGAGAAATCGACCGGCTTGTGATTGGTGTCCAGATGCACATCAATGTCCGGCCACGCCGCCTGAAACCGATGCAGTCGCGGCAACAGCCATTTGGCGGCAAAGGCGGGGCTGACCGTTACCGTCAATACGCTACGCCGAGTGCCATCCTTGAGACGCTCCACCCCGAGTGACAATTTCTCGAATCCGGCACGGATATCGGGTAGTGCCTGCTCTGCAAGCTCTGTCGGGACAAGGCGTGTCTTGCCACTGCTGGCACGATGAAACAGCGAGTCCCCCAGCCACTCCTCCAGTCCCCGCACAAGTTGGCCGACAGCGGCAGGGGTCACGTGCAGTTCCTCTGCCGCAGCGGCAAAGCTCTTGTGGCGGGCGCTCGCTTCGAAGGCACGCAAGGCATTCAGATGGTTGGGCGATGTCATGGCGATAAAGTTTTTCTTTCCCTACTGCCTAGTTAATCTCGTTTGTTGAATGCTCAGTCAGTTTCCAGAATACGCCGCATAGACGGATCGTGACAGCTCATAGGTGTCTGTCCTGCCCTGCCCTGCTCATGCCATGGCGCTCGAGTGTGATGACCGCCAGACATGGAAAAAGGTTTTCTTCCCTCTCTCGCCCTCGTGGAGATGTCCTACATGCGCCTCAATGCCGACTTTTCACAACGTGCCAGCATCACACCGGACTATTACCAGTGGGTGCCGTCCCCCCAGGGAGGGGTCGAGCGCATGATGCTGGATCGTATCGGGGAGGAGAAGGCACGGGCCACCAGTCTGGTCCGATATGCCAAAGACTCCCGCTTTTCAGCGCATGAGCATCCACAAGGTGAAGAGATTCTCGTGCTGTCCGGCACCTTCACCGAAGATGGCGTGCGGGACTTCCCTGCTGGCTGGTACCTGCGCAACCCGCCAGACTCGCGCCACACCCCCAGCAGCACCGACGGCTGCGTGATCTTCGTCAAGCTACGACAGATGCCGTCCGAGGAGCATGAGGCGGTACGCATCAACACTCGAGACCCGGCCAACTGGCGTGAGCAGGATGGCCGCGAGATCTGCTCACTGTATACCAGTGCCACCGAGCAGGTGAGCCTGCAGCGCCTGGCGCCACATGCTGAGCTTCCGCTGTTGATCAACACTGGCGGTGCCGAACTGCTGGTGCTTGAGGGCTGCCTGCACCCGGGGCACGGGTCCTGCCCTGCCGGTAGCTGGCTGCGCTTGCCAGCCAGTGAACCGTTGGCACTCTCCGCCGGCGCAGAGGGAGCGACCTTCTACCTCAAGACGGGGCACTTGAGCGCCATGGAGGATGCATGAACACGCCTTCGCCACGCGTTGCCATTATCGGGGCTGGTCTCTCAGGTCTCTATGCCGCTTGGCAACTGGAGCAGCATGGCATTCATGACTATCGGGTGTTCGAAGCCCAGCACGTCATTGGAGGCCGTATCGCTTCCGCAGTGCCGTCCCTTGCCGAGACAGGGGCACAGCACCGCCTGGACCTGGGGCCTACCTGGTTCTGGCCGGAGCATCAGCGCGAAATGGCGCAACTGATGCAGACACTGGGCCTGGAATACTTTGCACAACATGTGACGGGCGACAGCCTCCTCGAGCGCGCCACGGACAAGAGCCCACTGCGCACCGCTGGCATCCGTGATTCGCTGACCGCCATGCGGGTAGCGGGAGGGATGGAGACGCTGATCGAGCGACTGCGTCGCGATATCCCTGCGGACAAGATACTGACTGGGCAGGTTGTCCGTCATCTCGAGCGCTTGCCAGATGGGATTGCGCTGAGCGCCGAGGATGGCAGCGGGCAACGCATGAGCTGCGAGGTGGAGCAGGTCTTGTTGGCTATTCCGCCACGTCAGGCACTCCAGCATATTCAGTTCACGCCGGCTCTCCCGAGCGCACTGGCGGCACAGTGGCAGCAGACCGCGACCTGGATGGCGCCCCACGCCAAGTATCTTGCGGTCTACGAGCGTCCTTTCTGGCGCCAGGCCGGCTTGTCCGGCGTCGCACGCAGCGCGCGTGGCCCGATGGTGGAGATTCACGATGCCAGCCCAAGGGAAGGCTTGGGTGCACTCTTCGGGTTCGTGGGAGTCCCGGCAGGTCACCGACGTCAGATCACGCCGGACGCATTACGCCAGCACTGTCGATCCCAGCTGGCGCGCCTGTTCGGCGCTGAGGCGGCACATCCTCGGCAGGAATACCTCAAGGACTGGGCTACCTCGCCATTCATCGCGAGCCCGGCAGATCTGGAAGACGTGGCATCCCATGTCTCGGTGCCGCTGCTGGAGGCAAATGAAGGCCCTTGGCAGCAACGTCTGTTCGGTATCGCCAGTGAATGGTCACCGCGATTCGCGGGGCACCTTGCGGGCGCCCTCGATGCCGCCACCCGAGGTGTCGAGCGGATGCTGACCGCACGCTAGACAGAAGGCTGAGAGATAACCAGACACCCGCATCGACAGACATTGAGCACGACCCACTCACTTTTCCCACTCGTCACTTTGACGAAGACACACAAGGATCCCCATGACTACCGTATTTACCCCCGAGACACTGAACGCGCTATGGACCTGCTTCGTGATGGCCCTGGCAGCCAGCAGCATCGCAATCTCGATCACCCAAGGTGAACTGTTCGCGCCCTTGCGTCAGTACGCACAACGCTTTGGCCACATGACCGGACACCTCTTCCAATGCTTCTTCTGCATCAGCCACTGGGTGGTCTTCGCTGGCATGGTGTTCTATCACCCGACCCTGACGCACAGCGGCTTCGTGCTGGTGGACTGGATCCTGGCCGGCTTCTTCACCTTGACGCTCTCCACCCTGGTGAGTGGCCTGCTGTTCAAGGTGCTGCTGACCGGCATGGCGAAGAAAGTACGCGACAAGGAAGTAAAGGAAATCTTCGCGGGCAAGTGACCCCAGCCATCTCGTGCCGCGGCCAGTAACACCACACTCCAAGCGCGTCATCGCGGTCTTGCGCGTGGTGACAGCCCAGAACACAGCGCCAGTCCGAAAGCTGGTGACCACTCGTCCTGCCCCCTCGCCGGCCCCCAGACAACGTCGCTTGCTGGGAGCCGGCGCCGTTGGCCGACACCATCGCACCATGTCGTTGCCTCTTGGAGTACCAGGTAACGGCACTGACGACAAATCGAGACAACAGGGACCATATCGACGCTCATTGGGAATTACTTCATAATCGCAACGCTGATGATAATGATATGCAACTGCTGGTGATGTGAACTGCTATGCAAAAGTCAGCATCTCCCCATCGCTAGCGCTGTCCCTCCACTTCTCAACGAGCACACCATGAAGACCTTTCTCCCTACGGCCGCCTGCGGCCTGTTACTGGTGGCCAGCGGTAGCATCTCGGCCCAGGACATCACTCTGACTGATATCGCTGGCCGTCAGGTTACCGTCGATGCTCCCGTGAAGCGCATGATTCTCGGTGAAGGCCGTCAGGTCTATCTGCTGGGGGCTCTGCAGCCCGAAGCCCCCTTCGAAAGCGTTGTCGGATGGCGAGAAGATTTCTCTCAGGCGGATCCCGATAACTATGCCCACTATGCCGAGCGCTTCCCCGAACTCGAGAAGATTCCGACCTTCGGTGGCTTCAAGGATGGCACCTTCGATGTCGAGCAGGCGGCAGCCCTGAAGCCGGATGTGGTGCTGATGAATCTGGAAGCGCGTCAGGCAACCGAGGATGCAGCCTATGACGACAAGCTGGCACAGCTGGACATCCCGATCGTCTACGTCGACTTCCGTGAGGATCCACTCGCGAACACCACGCCGTCGATGCGCCTGATGGGCCAGTTGCTGGGCAAGGAAGACAAGGCGGAGGCGTTCATCGCCTACACCGAAGAACAGATGGCACGCGTCACCGAAGTCATCGCGAAGCAGGACCCACAGCGTCCTGACGTCTTCATCGATCGCGCCGGCGGTTACTCCGACGACTGCTGCATGAGCTTCGGGCCGGGCAACTTCGGCGAATACGTTGATCTGGCCGGCGGCCACAACATTGCCGAAGGCATCATTCCCTCCACCTTCGGTACCCTGAACCCCGAGCAGATCATCGCCGCCAACCCTGAGCATGTCGTCGTGACAGGGGGAAGCTGGGACGCCTATGTGCCGGGCGGTAAATGGGTCGGTGTCGGCCCGGGGGCCGATCAGGACATTGCTCGCGAAAAGCTTCAGGCCCTGACCCAGCGCGTGGCCATGACGGGCATTCAGGCCGTCGACGACGCCAACTTCCACGCCATCTGGCATCAGTTCTACAACAGCCCTTACTACTTCGTGGCGGTCCAGAAGATGGCCAAGTGGTTCCATCCGGAGTTGTTTGCCGATCTTGACCCGGAAGCCACCATGCAGGAGCTGCACGAACGCTTCCTGCCCGTGGACTATGCACCTGGCTACTGGGTATCGCTGAAAGATGAATGATGTCACCTCTTCCACTCCCCTCTCTCAAGGGGGGAGTCACTACCGTTCTTCGGTGGTCAAACGACAGCTGATTCTGGTGTCACTGGGCGTGGCACTGTTCCTGAGTCTGTGTCTGGACCTGTCGCTCGGGCCGGCGCGCTTCCCTCTCGATGAGGTGCTCGCGGCACTGATCTCACCGGACTCCGTCAGTAATCAGGTGCGAGTCATCCTGTGGGAAATCCGCATGCCCGTTGCGCTGATGGCGCTGGTGGTCGGTGCCAGCCTGTCGGTGGCCGGTGCCCAGATGCAGACCATCCTGAGTAACCCCCTGGCCAGCCCCTTCACTCTGGGTATCTCGGCAGGCGCAAGCTTTGGTGCAGCATTGGGACTTGCCTTCGGTGTCGCGATCATCCCGGCTGCCCTCGACTATGTCGTGCCGATCAATGCGTTCGTCATGGCCATGATCACGGCCTTCTTCATCCACGCCTTGAGCATGAAGCGAGGCGTGACGATCGAGACCATCGTGTTGCTCGGCATTGCCATGGTCTTCATCTTCAACTCACTGATGGCCCTGATCCAGTTCTTCGCCAGCCAGCAAGCCGTGGCCGCCGTGGTCTTCTGGACCATGGGCAGCCTGACCAAGGCCACCTGGCCCAAGTTCTGGGTCTCACTCGGCGTTCTCGCGATCGTGCTGCCGCTGCTGGCACGTCATGGCTGGGCACTGACGGCCATGCGCCTGGGAGATACCAAGGCGGAAAGCATGGGCGTCAAGCCCAAGGCGCTGCGCCTGGAAGTGCTGGTGCTGGTCTCGCTACTGGCTGCCATCGCCGTGGCCTTCGTCGGCACCATCGGCTTCATCGGTCTGGTCGGTCCGCATATCGCACGTCTGCTGCTGGGGGAAGATCAACGCTTCTTCGTGCCCGGCTCTGCCCTGTGCGGGGCGTTGATTCTCTCGATCGGCTCGGTGCTGTCGAAGATCATCCTGCCGGGTACGGTGATCCCGATCGGTATCATCACCTCACTGGTCGGCATTCCCTTCTTCCTGTTCCTCATCCTGCGACAGAAGTCATCCTCATGGTAACGCTCACGCTTGATCGCTTGTCCGCCCACTATGGTCGCCGCCAGATTCTGGCGGAGGTCACGACGCCCTGCTTTGAAGGGGGCCAGGTGGTGGCCCTGCTGGGCCCCAACGCCGCCGGCAAGTCGACCTTGTTCCGGCGCATCCTCGGGTTGATCGACGGTGGTGGGGAGGCGCGCGTCGAGGGCGCGACTCGCCAGCGCCCCATCGGCTACATGCCACAGGACACCGGCGTCAATGCCGTGCTGACGGTCTATGAATCGGTACTACTGGCGCGCATGCAGGGGCGCAGCCTGAAGGTTCAGCCTGAGGACATGGCCGAGGTGGAGCGCGCGCTGGACGATCTGGGAATCAGCGCGCTGGGCGAGCGGGATATCGGTGATCTGAGCGGGGGCCAGCGCCAGTTGGTGGGTGCCGCCCAGGCGCTGGTGCAGTCACCCGAGATCCTGCTGCTGGATGAGCCAACCTCCGCACTGGATCTGCATCGCCAGCTGCAGCTGTTGACCATTCTGCGCCGCCTCGCCCGCGAGCGAGGCATGCTGATCATTGCCGCCTTGCACGACCTGGGGCAGGCACTGCGCTTCACGGACCAGGCCATGCTGCTTCAGAACGGCCGCCTCATCGCCAGCGGTCCGACCGCTGAGGTGGTCACTCCGGAGCGGCTGCGTGAGGTCTATCGCGTGGCTGCCCGCATCGAGCCCTGCTCCCAGGGGCAGCCACAGCTCATCGTCGAAGAGGCCATTTGATCTGACGCCCTTCGAAGGCGGCTAGCCCTGCTCCTGCCAGCATCAGGGGCAGGGCAAACAGGAAGCCGTTCGAGATGGGGGCATGGAAGATCAGCAGGTCCGCCAGTATCGGCCAGAGCAATGCGACATACTCGAAGGGTGCCAGGCGGGACGCTTCGGCGTAGCGCAATGCCAGTGTCATGCAGATATGCGCGGCCCCCCCGAACAATCCCGACAGCACCAACAGTCCCAACGCCTCTTGTGAAAGCGGCGCCCACCCCATCGGTAGCGTCGCCAATCCTGCCAAGGCCGAGACCAGGATGAAGTAGAAGGCGATCGCCCCAGCCGTCTCGGTACGCGAAATACGCCTCACCGTCAGCAACGCGCCAGTCGTCAGCAGTGCCGAGAGTACTCCCAGTACGTAGCCGGTCACATTGCCGGTACTGCTCTCGAAGCTCAGCGACGGCAGAATCAGCACCAATACTCCCGCCAAGGCCAGCCCCAGCGCCAACGCCCGTTGCCGACTGAACCGCTCCCCCAGCAATACCACACCGCCCACGGCCATCATGACCGGCGTCAGCTGTGCCAGCAGCGTCGCCTCCGAGATGGGCAGCAAGGCAACCGCCGCAAAGGAGGCAAACATCGCGGCCGCACCGAAGCCGGAGCGCAACAGATGCCCGCCCGGTCGACGGGTCGCCAGACCACGCGGGAACTCCTTGCGCCACATCATGAAGATCATGATCGGAATCAAGGCAAAGGCCGAACGAAAGAACACCGTCTGCCCCACTTCCACCGTCTCGCTGACCGCCTTCACACACACCATCATGCCGGTGAACAACACACCGGACAGCAATCTGAGAACAATTCCGGCCAAAGGCCGATCCACCAACTCCGTCATGACTAGGGGTTCGCTAAGCGGCTGAAAGAAAGGCAGCATTCTCCCGATTCCCTCGACCGAATGCCATGGCAAAGTGCCATGCCAGAGGCGAATTTTCGCGGTATTGAGGTCAGCTCGGAGCAAACACCTCATATCGCCCCCTAGCCAAGCGGGTCATCACACCGCCTGTGTTGCACGACACTCCGGATAGGCCGAGCATCCCCAGAATTGCTGGCCCTCACGCGCACCGGACTTGGCAGTGCGCAGCACCATCCGGCTGCCGCATTTCGGGCATTCACGTCTCGCCTGTGGATCATTGCGCTGCTTGAGATGCTGTACATGGGCACGCTGGGTCGCCCGAGTCGGTGCCAGTCGCCCCGTCAGCAGCGCCTCATGCATGGCCTCGACCTGCGCCTCGCTGAAGATGGGGGCCTTGAACGACTGTACGAAGGAAACGAAGTCAGTACCGCGCGTCACGTTGGCTGGCATCTCACCTTTGAGCCTGGCGCTGCCGACGAAGACGATCACCGAATGCAGATGCTCGGGAGTCACGCCAAGCGTCGTCTCCAGCGCCTTGAGATGCTTGTAGTTCTGACGTAGCGGGTTCTGGAAGCTGAACGACTGGCGAGGAAACTGCTGGGTCCAGTGCGCCTCATGCTCACTGCCGAAGATCCAGCCCTTCATGTTCTTGGTTTCCAGCACGAAGCAGCCGTAACGCGACAGCAGGACGTGATCGATCTGGGTCGTCCCGCTCGGCGTCTTGAGGGTGACATTGTGCAGCGTTCGGTAGCCTTGCTTGCCGAGGCGACGTGCCATCCAACGCACCCGCCACTCGCCGATGCGACCTTTCATGCGGGGGGACTTGAGGTAACGACTGACGAAAGACGCCAAAACGAGGCATAGCAGTACACTCATCACTGGCGCGATGTTCGAAGGGACAACCACTGTCTTGACTCCTGGTGCAGCCTTTACGGAAAGGAATCAAGCGGGGTGATTCGTCCAACCGAGAGTACTGAGTCGTGATGAAAGAGCGATAAGGCTGCGGCGCGCTTGCGGCAGGCCAATGCGGATGAACACTGACCGCGCCCGATGGCTGGGCGCGGTGCATCAAGCGCAGGATTCTAACCATCTGGTAAACGCCAAGCTACTGTTCTCTATCGACTTATCCCTGAAGCAAGGCACGACGGACAGTTTTTGCACCTACGAGAGAGTCAGATTGGCAGCGAAGCATTCGAAAGAATCACTCCACCTCCAGCGTGACCTTGTCGGTATCGAACGCCAGTCGCCCGGCGATCGCCTGCATTTCCTCGATGGGCTGGTCGTAACTCCAGGCGATATCAGGAAGATCGGGCAAGGAATAATAGGTGCTGTCGCCCTTGAAGGGACAATGGGTGACGGTATTGGAGACCGTGAGCTTCGCCATCGCCACATCGACGCGCGGCAAGTAGAGCCTCGGCGGATAGCCCTTCTCGCGCAATTCCAGCGCGTTGTCCGTGTCAGCGATCACTGTCTCACCAACCAGGATTCGCACGCGTAAGGATTGCGGATGAAGCGTGATACGCGGTTCGGGGTGGTCGGCCATGAACACTCCTTTACGGGTTAGAAGATAGAAGCGGCAGATGAAGGTGCTTGGAGGCGCGTTCTGAAGGGGTCAGCCCATCATGCCCCACCGTCCCTGGCGAGACGGAAGCCGGAGAACGCCCAGCGCGCCTCGGGCGGGAAGAAGTTGCGATAGGTCGCGCGGATGTGGTCGGCGGGCGTGGCACAACAGCCTCCACGAAGCACCATCTGACCGGACATGAACTTGCCGTTGTACTCGCCCAGGCTGCCCGGCAACTTGCGAAAGCCCGGATACGGACGATAGGCACTGCCCGTCCACTCCCAGACATCGCCGAACATCTGACGGGGCGTGCCTTCGACTCTCGCGGCCGCGACTGGCTGCAGATGATCCTGATCGACGAAGTTGCCCGTGAGTGGGACATCCTGAGCGACTGTCTCCCACTCGGCCTCGGTGGGCAGACGCGCGCCCGCCCACTGGGCGTAGGCGTCGGCCTCGAAGAAGCTGACATGGCAGACCGGCGCACTCAGATCCACCGGCACCAAGCCACTCAGGGTGTAGTGATGCCAGACGCCGTCGCGCTCGACCCAGTAAAGCGGTGCCTGCCAGCCTTCGGCCTTGACCGTCGCCCAGCCATCCGCCAGCCAGTGCTCGGGGGTGGCATATCCGCCGTCCTGCATGAAGGCGAGAAACTCGCCATTGGTCACCGGACGATCCGCCATCTGGAACGCTTCGACGAACTGACGGTGGCGGCCCATCTCATTGTCGTAGGCGAAGCCGCCTTTTGATGCATCATGACCGATCTCGCGAATCCCGGCTGGATAGTCCAGCCACCCCAGCGGCGGCACCTCCTGCTCAGGTGTCGGTGCCAAGCCAGGCGCCAGGTCATCCCGATAGGCTGGACACAGCGGATTCTGCGCCAGGATGTGCTTGATATCCATCAACAGCAGCTCCTGATGCTGCTGCTCATGCGGTAGGCCCAGCTCCAGACGGCGCAGAATTTCCGGCAGATGTGCCCGGGGCGGATTCTCGAGCAAGGCTTGCATGGCGCGATCGACGTGCGCGCGATAGCGATAGACGTCATCGACGGTCGGGCGCGAGATTGCGCCACGCTCGGCGCGCGGGAACGGTACGCCATGGGTCTCGTAGTAGGAGTTGAAGAGGTGGTCGTAGGCGGGGTCGAGCGTCTGATAGTCCGGCTGAAACGGCTTCAGGATGAAGGCTTCGAAGAACCAGGTGACATGGGCGATGTGCCACTTGGGCGGGCTGACATCTGCCATGCTCTGCACCATGTAGTCTTCCTTGTGCAGCGGCGCACAGATCGCCTCGGTGGCGGCGCGTACCCGCTGGTAGGTATCCAGCCATGCCCTGGTCTGCTCAACATCGTGAGTGTCACTTGAGGGTTGCGGTGCATATGACATCGAGACGTCCTTTTGGGTGTTGCAAATCCATTGCCGAATGACTGATGTCGGGAGGGCGTGGCCGACTTTCAAGGGCTGCCCCGCGTAGAGACTTGCCCTGCACGCTGGTCAGTTGCGACATACCTCCTGCAGGCACACCTTTCTTCACTGATATTTCTTCTGCCAACTCTTCACGGCGATCCGCTCCTTGAGCAGATCCAGCATGTCGATCAGCACCTGCTCGGTGATCTGCTCCGTCCTCGGGTCAGTGCGCGACCAGGCATCGAAACCACTCTCTGCCAGATGCCCCACCAACGCCGAGAACTCCTTGGAGCGCAGGCCGACCAGCGCTTCATCGACGAGATGACAGGCCAGATCCGACAGCGAACTTTCGAGCCCTTTGGTCAGCTGGGTGCCCATCGGCAGGCGCGAGACACGCTGGAGCTCCGGACTCTCGGCGAGAGTGCGGCTGACCAGGCCCCGCACATAGCGCAGGGTATCGTCGCGATTCTGGGTATAGACATCCCCCGCCATGGTCTCGAGGCGCTGGGTAATTTCACGGATCAAGGCCTGCTTGCGAGGCTCCACGACACGCTCGATCACCGAAGATGAGAGGTCATCGCTATCGCGCAACTGCTGCTGCACGTTGTCGAGCATGCGCAGGGAAATACGGTCCGTCAGCTCTTCCAGCAGAATATCGAGATACTTGGCCGCCACGCCGTAGAGATACCAGCGGCGCACATCGATCAAGCCGAGACGCTGGAGGCGGAACAACAGCGAGATCACACGCAACACACGCAACAGGCGGAAGCCGCTCAGCGGGATACACCCCAGCACGTCATACCAGTGCACGAAGGGATAGAAGAACCAGCGGTGGTAGCGCCGCTCCGCGATGGCCACTGCCCATCCCGCCAGCACATCGAGCAGGAAGACAGCGACGAATGCCAGGTCGATGGAGAGGAAATTGGCGTGGATGTTCTGCTCATAGGCCGCATGCAACCCGGGTGTCACGGCCTCGAAGGCCGTGTTCAGCGGGGGAATCAGGAAGAGGCTATCGAACAGCAGCAATGCCAGATTGGCGATCACGAGCACGATGATGAACAGATCCCACCACAGATGTATCCGCTCCCTGGCGGACGAGGGCGTGCGGGTGGCTGGCATGACAACTCCTTGGCGATTGTTTCAGAATGCGTAACGCGTCTTCCTGACTCAGCCTACAACGCTTCTAATGACCACGCTTCTAATGACCACGCTTCAGATGACCACGCTGGCGATGCCGCTGTCTGCGAGGGCTTGCAGCGCTCCCGGAGCACAGCCCCTTAAAAGCACAGCCCCGAATCGCCGTAGACAACCTATTAGTGAGGGAGACACCCGCATGAAACAAGCGCAAGTGATGACATGGGCCGCCGTGATGAGCGCCGCACTCATCCTGGGCGGCTGCGCAGGCGCTCAATCCTCTGAGGATTATCAAGGCGTGGACGAGCCGCTGGAGAACACCTACTGGAAGCTGGTGGCACTCGATGACCAGCCGACACCCGTGGTGGAAGGCAAGCGTGAAGCCCATATCGTCTTGCATACCCCTGACTCTTCGACACAGAACTCGCGAGTGGCCGGCTCCACCGGCTGCAATCGCCTGATGGGTGAATATCACCATGATGAGCAAGAGCTCGGCTTCGGCCGTCTGGCCACCACGCGCATGGCGTGCCCCGGTGAAGCAGCAACGCTCGAACGCGATTTCCTCGCGACACTCAACGATGTGTCGGGCTGGCAGATAGAAGGCAAGACACTGACGCTGACCGATGAGCAAGGTGTGTCGCGTGCCCGCCTGGAGGCCGTTCACCTCTACTGATCCCTATCGCTGGCCGCTCAGTGCAGGGTGAAGCTGGACTGAATACTCTGCGCAACAGACCAGACACCACAGCGCCGCCTCCCGTTGCCGGAAGGCGGCGCTGGTCATGCGATCACCCCTTGCCGTCAGCCACTGAGCTCAACCTTGCTCTCTGTGCTGACTCAATGCTGGCTCATTGCCGTCTCATAGCGTGAAGCCACCATCGGCAGCGATGGCCTGTCCTGTCACGTGTTCGGCCTGGGCGAGGTAGACCACCAGCTGCCCCATGTCCTCAGGTGTCTGGGCGACTCCCTGGGGCAGCAGGCTCTTCTGCAGACGCTCCCATGCAGCGGGCTCGCTTTCGCCTTCCTGGCTCCAGCGTGCAGAGAGCCCGCTATCGCCCCGCCACATGCCGGTGCCGACGATGCCCGGGCAGAGCGCATTGACGGTGATGCCTTCCGCTGCGACTTCCTTGGCGACGGCATTGGTAAAGCCGATGACCGCGAACTTCGAGGCACAGTAGTGCGACAGATCAGGAAAGCCGACCTTGCCGGCCATCGAGGCCACGTTGATGATCCGCCCGACGCGGCGTGAGCGCATCACGGCGACCTCGGCCTGAGTACACAGGAAGGTACCTCGCGCATTGACGTTCATGACGCGGTCCCACTCCTCCACCGTCAGCGCATCGATGGAATGGATGCCGATGATGCCGGCATTGTTGACGGCGATATCGAGCGGGCCGAGTCCAGCCTCTGCCTCTTCGGTCAAGCGCCGCACGGACGCCGCATCCGCGACATCGACCTGTAGCGCCAGACACCGTCTACCCAGTGCCTCCACTTTTGCCGCCGTCTCGCGGGCGATGGCGAGATCCAGATCCGCCACCACGATATCTGCGCCCGCCTTGGCCAATGCCAGCGCGATCCCCTGGCCAATACCGCGCCCACCCCCTGTCACCAGTGCAATTCTGTCGTTCAGTTGCATGAGTCGTCTCCTGAATCTCTCACTGAAATCTGCAAAAGCTGCGCTGCTGCCATGACGCTGGCACACGGTCCAGCGCCACTGGCCTCAGCTCAGGTGGTGGACTTCCTGAAGGCCGTAGACCGGCGTCGGGATACCCTCGAGCCGCGCCTTGAGCTGCAGCGCCAGATACTGGGAATAGTGGCGGGACTGGTGCAGGTTGCCGCCGTGGAACCACAGCGCCTGCTGCTGGGTCGGCTTCCACATGTTGCGCAGCTCGCCCTCCCAGGGCCCGGGGTCCTTGAGCGTATCGGAGCCCATGCCCCAGCATTTGCCGACCTTGTCGGCGACGTCCTGCGAGATGATGCGTGCCGCCCAGCCATTCATCGAGCCGTAGCCGGTGGCATAGACGATCAGATCAGCGGGCAATTCCGAGCCGTCCGTCAGAGTGACCGAGCGCGGTTTGATGCTCTCGATGCCGACGCCACTGCGCAGCTTGATGTCACCATTGGCGACCAGATCACAGGCGCCCACATCGATTTAGTAGCCGGAGCCGCGACGCAGGTATTTCAGGAACAGGCCCGAGTCGTCATCGCCGAAATCGAGCAGGAAGCCTGCCGCCTCCAGCCGACGGTAGTAGTCGGCATCGCGCTTGCGGATCGCCTCGAAGATTGGGCGCTGGAAGTCAGGCAGTATCCGGTAGGGGATCGAGGCAAAGATCAGGTCCGCCTTGTGATGATCGATGCCGTTTTGCACCGCCTGCTCGGAATAGAGCGGCCCCAGCGCCTCTTCCATCAGCGAGTTGGACTTCACCACATGCGTGGAGGAGCGCTGCAGCATGGTCACGTTTGCATCGTGCTCCCACAGCGCGGCACAGATATCGTGAGCGGAATTGTTGGCGCCCACCACGACCACCTTCTTGCCACGATAGGCATCTGGCCCCGGGTGCTGACTGGAGTGCTGCTGCTCGCCTTCGAAGGTCTCGGCCCCCGGGAAGTGCGGCACGTTGGGCATGCCCGACATGCCCGTGGCCAGCACCAACTGCTTGGGCCGCAAGGTCACGGGCTTGCCGTCGCGTACCACCTCGACCACCCACTCGCCGCTCGCCTCATCGAACTGAGCACTCTCACAGGCCGTGGAGTTCCAGTAATTGAGCTCCATGATCTTGGTGTACATCTCCAGCCAGTCCGCGACCTTGTCCTTGGGCGCGAAGACCGGCCAGTTTGCCGGGAAGGGGATGTAGGGCATGTGGTCGTACCACACCGGATCATGTAGACACAGGGACTTGTAGCGATTGCGCCAGGCATCGCCCGCGCGCGGATTCTTGTCGATCACGATGGTCGGCACATCCATCTGTCTAAGCCGCGCGGCCAGCCCGATGCCGCCCTGACCGCCACCGATGATCACGCAATACGGCTGGCGCTCGTAGCCCAGTTCAGCCTCTTCGCGCTGTCGCGACTCAAGCCAGGTCTCACGCTGCTTGTTGGCACCATGCTCGGCGCCCTTGGGGCGTTGCATGCCCAGCGGCTCGGGGAATTCCTTGAGTTCGCGCATGGCGGTCAACAGCGTCCAGCAGCGCCCTTCCTTCAGGCGCAACAAGCCCTTGCCGCGTGCATCGGCGGTCTCGAAAGTGAACCATGCTTCGACGATGCCGCCGGCCTCACTGGCCTCGCCATCCAGTTGCCAGCGAGAGGGAGCGACATGCTCGAGGGTCGCCGCGAGCATCGACTGGATCTCGTCCTTGCCCTCCGACGTCTTGAGATTCCAGGTGAAGGCGATCAAATCGCGCCAGTAGCATTCCTCGCCAAACAACGAGAGAACCCGGGCGATATCGCGCTGAGTCAGGGAGGACTCGAAATCATCGAGCCATTGCTGAGCGATCTGAGTTGGCGTGCGTGCGGTCATGGCGTCTCTCCGCGTGTTGTTGGATGTTGTAGTCACGCCTCCCATCCAAGGCATCAAGCATGCCAGCTTCGTCATGCACGACAGACAAAGCTCGTAAGCGCTTGTCGTGAATGACAAAATTTCGCCACTACCGCGCCACCAACCTCCTCGCCTCGCTGGGCTCTCCACCTTCCTTGTGACAACTGTACGCCGTACGCCTGACACGGGGCGTTACACCTGTAACGCCCCGACCAAGGATGCAGGACAGGGTAATTGACGCTCCCGCCACACCGCATACGCTTGAAGGAGTACACGCCGCTTTTGCTATGGACGCTGTTGTGACAACCGCGATTGCCACTTTTACAAGAGCCATCGCCACTTGCACGAGAGCCATAGCCACTATCAAAAGAGCCGTCCCGAGACGGCCAGCGCCGAGGCAGCCATGATCCGCCAACTCGAAACGATGCAGCCCGACAAACGGCAGCATATCCAGACCCTGATGCAACTGGGCGAAGGCCGCGACGTCTTCCCTGAGACGCAGCGCGACGTCATCCGTCGTTCCTGGCAGCGCTGTCTGGAGGAATATCAGCTGGACCCTAGCCGCCCTCGCCCGGTCCGCGTTCTCACCCAGCAGGCGCTGCGCGATCATCAGGAATCGGCGGATGAGCTGTTGCATGTGGCGCGCGCCGGGGTGGAGCGGCTCTATAGTCAGATCGCACAACATGGCTATGCGCTGATCCTCACCGATCAACGCGGCATCGCGGTGGATTTTCGGGGCCAACGTGATCAGTTGAGTGAGCTGCGGCGCGCGGGCCTCTATCTTGGCTCGGACTGGAACGAGCGCTATGCCGGCACCTCGGCGGCGGGCACCTGTCTGCACGATGGCGCAGCCGTCACTTGTCATCAGCGTGAGCACTTCGATGCCACCCACATCGACCTGACCTGCACCGCAGCCCCCATCACCGATCCCCAGGGCCGGGTGATCGCTGCCCTCGACATCTCGGCGCTGAAGTCGCCCCGCCCGCAGGAGAGCCAGACCTTTGCGCTCTCCCTCGTCACCCTGCATGCCCGCATGATCGAGGATGCCTACTTCCTGCATCGCTATCGGGATTGCCTGATCCTGCGCTTCGACACGGCGCGGGAATTCGTGCATCTGAATGGTCGTGGCCTGTTTGCCATTCAGGAAGATGGCAAGGTGGTCGCCGCCAACCACGAAGGCCGACGCCTGATCGATGCACATCTGGCGCGCTGGCCACCGTGGACGGTCTCCACCCTGCCCGCCGTCACGCAGCTGTTCGATGGGGAGCTCAATGAGCTGTTGAACATTCCGCACGCCAGCCGGGATCAGATTCGCGCCTTCCGCCTGCGGGCGGATGACGCCATCGTCTTCGTGACACTGATCGAGCCACGCGGCTATCCAGTGCGGGCCCTCCCCACTGTCAGCCATCAGGATGACCCGGTGCCCGAACTGGACCAGCTCGCGGGAGACGACCCATCCATGCACCGGCTGCTCAAGCTGGCGCGCCGCATGCGCCACGCGAGCGTGAGCATCCTGATTCGTGGCGAGACGGGAACCGGCAAGGAAGTGTTGGCGCGAGCCCTGCATGACAGCGGGCCACGCGCCAAGGCGCCCTTCGTGGCGGTGAACTGCGCCGCCATCCCGGAATCGCTGATTGAAAGTGAACTCTTCGGCTATCTGCCGGGCGCGTTCACGGGAGGAAGGCCCAAGGGCATGCGCGGCCTGATCCAACAAGCCGACGGCGGCACGCTGTTTCTGGATGAGATCGGTGACATGCCGCTGCCGCTCCAGTCACGCCTGCTGCGCGTGCTCGCCGAGCGAGAGGTGTCGCCACTGGGCGCCGAGACGCCCATCAAGGTGGATATTCGCGTCATCACCGCCACGCATCGTGATGTCACGGAACTGATTGCCAGCGGGCAATTCCGCGAAGACCTCTACTACCGACTCAATGGCGCCGAACTCCTGCTGCCCGCACTGCGTGAGCGCGCCGACCGCCACTACCTCATTCGCAAGCTGCATGCGGAGTTACAGGCGGAACGCGACCAGACACTCCACCTGCGCGCCGATGCCATCAGTGCGCTGCTGAGTCATCACTGGCCGGGCAACATACGCCAACTGCGCAATGCGATTGCCTTCGCGATGGCCACTGCAGAGGGCGATGAAATCACCCTGCATGATCTGCCGGAGGTCTGCCAGACCCACACCGGCAGCACCCGCGGGACTGCCAGCCCGCTTACCGCTGCCTCCCCCTTTGCCTCCGGTGCTTCCCCGAACCCGGCCTCTCCAGCGCCCGCGTCTGCTGGGGCTGATGCGGGGACTGATGCGGACGCCAGCGAATTGCTCGAACTGTTACGCCACACGGACTGGAACGTCAGCCAGGTCGCCCGCCAACTCGGCGTCTCGCGCCCCACCATCTACCGCCGCATGCGCCGCCACGGCCTGGTGGCACCCAATCATCAGCCGCTCGCCTCATGAACCAGCTGCATCTTCATGGCCGAGTATGGAGAACGTGAAGAGTGCATGAGGGTGTCGTGCTCTTAAGCGTCAGGTGCTTGTTACACACGCTGGCCCGAGCGGAAGTTCGGGCCAGCGTGTGTGTTGTGTTTCTCCATTCTTTCCCCCTTACCCCTCTTTCCCTTCTTACCCACTCCTCGCATCAACGTCTCTGCGGCTCACGTTGCGCACGTGCTGAGCCCGCCTCACCCCGCTCGATTCGCCGGCTTTCACAGTGCCAGACATGACGCTCGCTCTCATCATGAATTTCACTCAACTTGAACATTAAAAAATCCAGTTTGTCTCATGAAGCCAGGCACTGGATACTCACCTGCATCAGATCGTTGATGAAGACTTCCCATGACGCTGCACTTCACAGCCAGCACACGGAACGTGATGGCGAGCAGCGTGCCTCTCCCGGCATGGATGCGTTCTCACAGAGAGCAACCCGCTCACGAGACGCCTGAAAGATCACGGGAAGATGTCGACGACACAGTGAATTTTCTCTCTCAGGATCAGGGTGAACGCCATGAGCAACGAATTCGGTTTCAGCATCAACAGTCTGCGCTTTGACGAGAACTACGTTCCGGCGGAAAACACCCGCCTGACCACCAACTTCGCCAACTTGGCACGTGGTGAGAGCCGTCAGCAGAACCTGCGCAGCACGCTGAACATGATCAACAACCGATTCAATGCGCTGGCCAACTGGGACAACCCCAAGGGCGATCGTTACTCCGTCGAGCTGGACATCATCTCCGTCGAGCTGAATCTCGATGCCGCGCGTTCCGACAACACCCTGCCGATCATCGAGATCCTGCAGACCACCATCATCGATCACCAGACGAATCAGCGCATTGACGGCGTGACCGGCAACAACTTCTCGTCCTACGTACGCGATTATGACTTCAGCGTGCGCCTGCTGGAGCACAACAAGGGCAAGGACTCCTTCAGCGTGCCGGAGCAATTCGGCGAGCTGCACGGCAATCTGTTCCAGGCCTTCGTGGGCTCTGCAGCCTACAAGGAATGCTTCAAGAAGCCGCCGGTCATCTGCATCAGCGTCTCCACCACCAAGACCTATCAGCAGACCGAGAACGTGCACCCGATCCTCGGGGTGGAATATCGCCAGGACGATTATTCCCTGACCGATGAGTACTTCAACAAGATGGGCCTGAAGGTGCGCTACTTCATGCCGCCGGGCAGCGTTGCGCCGCTGGCCTTCTACCACACCGGCGATCTGCTCAACGATTACAGCAATCTGGAACTGATCAGCACCATCAGCACCATGGACACCTTCCAGAAGATCTATCGTCCTGAGGTCTACAACGCCAATTCCGTGGCCGGCAAATCCTATCAGGCGAGCCTGAAGCAGCAGGACCATTCACTGACGCGCATCGTGTACGACCGCGAAGAGCGCAGCCAGCTCGCCATCGAGCAGGGCAAGTTCGTGGAAGAGAGCTTCATCAAGCCTTACCAGAACCTGCTCGAGCAGTGGTCCGCCAGCTGGTCCGCCAATCGATAACTCCATCATTGGTCAGCTCACTGATCCGCAAACAGCGCGCTGATCGACGAACGACATTCGCTATCTGAACCATTTCAAGGACAAGGTTATTCATCATGACGAGATTACTTCCGACCTCTACCGCTGGCAGCCTGCCGAAACCGTCCTGGCTCGCCGAACCGGAGGTCCTCTGGTCCCCCTGGAAGCTCGAAGGTGAGGCACTGATCGCGGGTAAGCAGGATGCCCTGCGCGTCTCCCTGCAGGAGCAGCAACACGCCGGGATCGACATCGTCAGCGATGGCGAGCAATCACGTCAGCACTTCGTCACCACCTTCATCGAGCATCTGAATGGCGTAGATTTCGAGAAGCGCGAAACCGTCAAGATCCGTGATCGCTACGAGGCCAGCGTGCCGTCCGTGGTCGGCCCAGTCTCCCGCCAGAAGCCGGTGTTCGTCGAGGATGCCAAGTTCCTGCGCTCGCAGACCGATCAACCGATCAAGTGGGCGCTGCCTGGCCCGATGACCATGGTCGACACCCTCTTCGATGGCCACTACAAGAGCCGCGAGAAGCTGGCGTGGGAATTCGCCAAGATCCTCAACGAGGAAGCCAAGGAGCTCGAAGCGGCAGGCGTCGACATCATCCAGTTCGATGAACCGGCCTTCAACGTGTTCTTCGATGAAGTGAATGAATGGGGCATCGCCACGCTGGAGCGTGCGATCGAAGGCCTCAAGTGCGAGACCGCCATCCACATCTGTTACGGCTACGGCATCAAGGCCAACACCGACTGGAAGAACACCCTGGGTTCCGAATGGCGTCAGTACGAAGAAGCCTTCCCCAAGCTTCAGCAATCCAACATCGATATCGTCTCGCTGGAATGTCACAACTCCCACGTGCCGATGGAGCTGATCGAGCTGATCCGTGGCAAGAAGGTCATGGTCGGTGCCATCGACGTCGCCAACAACACCATCGAGACGCCGGAAGAAGTCGCCGAGACCCTGCGCAAGGCGCTGCAGTTCGTGGATGCCGACAAGCTCTACCCCTGCACCAACTGCGGCATGGCCCCGCTCTCCCGTGAAGTCGCCCGCGGCAAGCTGCAGGCACTCAGCGCCGGCGCCGCCATCGTGCGCAAGGAACTCGAAGCACAGCGCTGATCGCTTGGCGAGACACTGAACTGGCCAAGGTACAGCGCGGGCCAAGACATAGCACTGACAGATAGCGCCAAGCGAGTTGCGACCCGAGTTGGCCCGACGATAGTGCTCGAGAGTGGAAGCCGCTGCGGCTGATACCGCCGCAAACAAAAATGGCCATCGTGAAGGATTCACGACGGCCATTTTTTCATCACTCTCCTCCCTGTCACTCAAGCGCCCAGTCCCGCGCCATCGCTGCAGCCCCTCCCCCACGGCTGACAATTACTACCTCCCCAATCTTGCAGGACTTGCCATGTCACTCTCCGACACCAACCCAGCCCCCACCATCGACCCCGCTAGTTTCCGTGAAGCCCTCGGCCACTTCGCCTCCGGCATCACGATCATCACCACCCAGGTCGACGAAGAACCGATCGGCTTCACCTGCCAATCGTTCTACAGCGTTTCGATGAATCCGCCGCTGGTCTCCTTCAGCGTCAAGGCAAGCTCCTTCAGCTACCCGAAGATTCGCCAGGCAGAGCGCTTCGCCGTCAATATCCTCTCCAGCGAGCAAAGCCATGTCTCCAACCAGTTCGCTATGCGTGGCGCGGACAAATGGCAAGGCATCGACTGGCAGCTCTCTCCCCTCGGCAACCCCGTGATCAATGACAGCCTGCACTGGCTCGACTGCAAAATTCACGCTGAGCATCCTGCAGGTGATCACCTGATCGTGATCGGGGAAGTGAAGGGACTGAATCTGGATGTTGCGGGGACGGCGCGGCCACTGCTTTATTTCAAAGGGAAGTATGGAGACTTGGCTTGGGAAGAATGATATTTCATAGAGATTAATAAATTACACAATACCTAGCTTATTACGCTATTCAATTTCCGAGAAGAGTAGGCTTCTACCAAGAATAGAAGTCTAGAGAGTTAACTTTTGAACACATACTCTGAATGCAGCACTTTACCACTTTGCATCGGTGTTGCATTCAGAAGTAGCGCCCGAAAATTAATTTAGCTGCTCTTGTATCAACTGCCAGTTATCCTCGTAGACCTCAAGATTTGAAATATAATACCTGTTATCATAGGACCGGAAGTTTTTGGGTCTCTTCCAATTATGCTTATCCATAAATTCTCTATAATTTTCAGAGCAAATTGCTTGAATATCTTGCTTTGTCAGAATAAAAAAACGATCGACTGCATCGTCCTCAGGAGCCGACAAGGCTACACATACATATATAAGCTTTGGGTTAGTAATATCTAAGTTCCCATGATCTATTTGAATTCCCTTTCTTTCATCAAGCTCAATATCGATCCATCGATTCGCAGAAGTTGGCCAGCTATGGCCTCTGGAGGTTTTGACTTGAATAGGTAAAGTCTGAAGAGAATCGTTAGCAACAATAAGATCAAATTCGGGTACATTCCCGGTAAACGATGTTGCTATTAATCCACGTCGACCTAGCTCGGCACACACCAAGTACTCACCGACCTGTCCAGCCAACTTACTTTTGAGTCCTTTCTTCATTCCTCAATCCCCTACAAGATGCGACCGTTATAGAATTGCACACTCATACTAATAACATATGAATATCAATTTAGAAATAAATAGAATGTCCACTAGCTTCAGGTAAGCCTTCACCAACGTCTGTTGCACTCAGGTCAACAAACACGCCACTCTCTGGTCTCCCTTCGTGCTCCCGCCTTGTTCTAGCGTAGTCAAGCAGCTCCTAAACTAGAACAAGGACAATCAATGTTTACCGACAGTCAGTTAGAGACGGCTAGATCGCTCAGGCACCACTTCCATCAGCACCCCGAGCTGAAGTTCGAGGAGACGCAGACTGCAAAGGTGGTCGCAGAGAGACTGCGCGAGCTGGGCTACCAGGTCACCGAAGGGATAGCAGAGACGGGGGTTCTGGCAGAGCTGGACACTGGACGTCCTGGGCCCGTGATCGCCTTTCGCGCCGACATGGATGCGCTGCCGATTGATGAGGCCAACACCTTTTCGCACTGCTCCACCAAGCGTGGACTGATGCATGCCTGTGGGCATGATGGCCATACCGCCACACTCCTTTTGGCAGCTGAAGCCATCATGGAACAGCGCGGTACTCTGTCAGGGCATCTGAAGCTGATCTTCCAGCCGGCGGAGGAAGGCGGCAACGGTGCAGCACGGATGATCGAAGAAGGTGTGCTGGAGAATCCGAAAGTCTCCGCGATATTTGGCTACCACAATCGTCCGAACTTCCCGTCCGGTCAGGTATTCGTCAAGCCCGGACCGGCCATGGGGGGTAACGACACCTTCCGGGTCACAGTCGAAGGGAAAACCGGGCATGCCGCCATGCCGCACCTGGCAGTGGATGCGATCTACGTGGGTACCTCGATCATTCAGCAACTTCAAGGACTGGTCGCGCGTCACAAATCGCCGCTGGAAGCAGGCGTCATTACGATAGCCGCTTTCCATGCCGGTGATGCGGCCAACATCATCCCCGGCGAAGCTGAGATCCTGATCAATATCCGCAGTGACCGCACTTCCTCGCGTGATGCACTGGCCGGTCAACTTGAGCAAGTCATTTCTGGCATGTGCAGCGCGCATGGTGCCAGCTACCGAATGACGCATGAGCTCGAGATCCCGCCTCTCCTCAATGACGCCGAATGGTCTGACAAGGTCCTCGAGATCGCTCGTCACCATCAAGTCAGTGATGACATCAAGAAGCTGGATTACATGCCCACCATGGGCGCTGAGGACTTCGCCTTCTACCTCAGGGAAATCCCCGGGTGCTTCTTCTTCGTCGGCAACGGCGACAGTGCCTACCTGCACAACGAGCATTACGACTTCAATGACGACATCCTGCCGGTCGCGGGCGGTGTCTTCCTGTCGTTGGCCAAGGACTTGCTGGCACGCGATTGAACAAGTCGGTCAGATCAACATAACAAGGACAACAACAATGCAAGCCGTTCTCGCATCCATCGAACGTACAGGGAACAAGCTCCCTCACCCCTTCATTCTGTTCACGATTCTGGCAGGGTTGATCATCGTCGCCTCGGCGGTGCTGGATCTACTTGGTGTGTCTGCCGTCAATCCGCAAAGCGATGCCGTGGTACATGTGCGTAGCCTGGTATCATCTGAGGGTCTGGAGTTCATGTTGACCAGCGTGGTCAGCAACTTCATCAACTTCCCGCCCTTGGGGCTCATCCTGGTCGTCATGTTCGGGATAGGCCTGGCTGACAAGGTCGGTCTCATGTCCACGCTCATGCAGGTCAGCGTCGCGAAAGCGCCTCCGGTCCTGCTGACGTTCTGCGTCTTCATGGCAGGTATCTGCGGCAGTATCGCCTCGGATGCCAACTACCTGATCCTGATACCGCTGGCGGCGATGGTGTACCACTCCGTGGGCCGTCATCCCATCGCCGGTGCCGCGGCAGCCTATGCAGCTGCCGGCGCCGGCTACGATGCCAGTCTGTTCGTGACCGTGGGGGACGCTCTGTTCTCCGGTATCACCACGGATGCTGCCAGGCTCGTGGACCCCGAGGCCTACATTTCCCCCGTCGACAACTACTACTTCGTCGCCTGCTCGGTGTTCGTACTGGCCATCGTCGGGACTCTCATCATCGACAAGGTAGTGGAGCCGCGTCTGCAACGTGTCCTGCCCATGGGCAAGGACTTCACGGCACAGGGCGAAAAGCCTGAGCTGAAGCCTGAGGAATGGACCGGCATCAAGCGCGTCGGCCTGGCCACATTGGCCTATGTGGCACTTATCTTGATCGCGGTTCTGCCTGAGGCTTCACCGCTACGCAATGCCGATGGCGGCTTGATCCCCTCTCCCTTCCTCAAGTCCCTCGTGCCGTTGATGTTCCTGTACTTCGTACTGATAGGCCTGGTCTACGGCGCGACTGTCGGCAAGATCACCAGCAGCCGAGATGTGCCGCAGAAGATGGCGGAATCTGCCAGCGAGCTGGCCCCGACGCTAGTGCTGTTCTTCGCGATCTCGCAGTTCATCGCCTACTTCAAGTGGTCCGAGCTGGGCCAATTCATTGCCATTGAAGGCTCCGATATCCTGCAGAGCACAGGCTTTACCGGTCTCCCGCTGGTCGGTGCCTTCATCGTGATGACGGCAGTGCTCAACATCTTCATGACGAGCGGCTCCGCACAATGGGCACTGATGGCACCGGTCTTTGTGCCCATGCTGATGATGATCGATTTCGATCCCGCCTTCGTGCAGGCGATGTTCCGTATCGGTGATTCGAGTACCAACATCATCTCGCCGATGAGCCCCTACTTCTCGGTGGCGTTGGTCTACATGCAGCGCTATCAACCGGAAATGGGCCTCGGCACACTAGTGGCCACCATGCTTCCACTGGCGCTTGGCTTCCTGATCGCCTGGTCGGCCTTCCTGATGCTATGGCTCTCGCTGGGCTGGGCCATAGGGCCAGGGGTCTACATGATGGCGAGCTGAGTCAGTGCATCCCCATCATCACCTTCCATAGATAGTCGGCAGCCGGCGTCAGCCGTCTGCCGACTCTGCGTACCAGATTGCCTTGGGTGGCCTCTGCCAAAGGATGCTCGATGGGGATGGCAGACAGGAGCCCCGCCGAGACCTCCTCATGTGCAGCGGCTGCCGTCATGAAGGCGACACCAATGCCAGCACAGGCCATCCGGCGCGAAATGGAGTGCAGATTGCAGCGGTAGGAAGGCGTCGCGACCTGGCCTGCCGTACGGAAGATGTCATTGACCAGACGCTGCGACCCCGAAACCTCCGGCAGGAAGATCAACTTGTGACGCGCCAACTCCGCCACGGAGACGCTTTCATGATCTGCCAAGGGGTGATCCCTCGCCACGAGAGCACATAGAGGCCCGCGGGCAAAGGAATGCACGACCAGACGTGGGTCTACCACCGGGCCGTAAGTCACCGCGATATCCACCTCATCATGCAAGACCATCTCATGAGGCTCGCGCGGCACATAGATGCCGGTCCGCATATCGATCATCACATCCGGATAACGCTTTGCGACGGTGCTCAGCACCGACTTGATGAAGCTGTCCACGAAACCATCACCGACAGAGACAGTGACTTGCCCCGTCTGCAGGTTCTTCCAGCGTGACAGCGTATCGCGAAGCTCGGAGTTGAGTTGCCGCTGTGCCAGATAACTCTCCAGCACCAGTCTCCCCGCCTCCGTGGGCAGTACATGGCGACCATTTCTCTCGAGCAACGCCACGCCCAGCTCATTCTCCAGACTCCGGATCTGACGCGTCACGACAGAAGGATTCACATCCAGATGCTCCGCAGCCGCCCGAACCCCACCACAACTGCTGACTTCCTGCAGATAAAGCGCGCGCTTGTCCAGACACTCCATTTGTCACTACGCCTCTGATAATCAGTGCTACATGCTGGTAGTCATACAGATATCACAGATTCCATCTGCGCATCGCATGCGATCTGCCCCTCCCCTCTCGGACGATGGTATTTCGCTAACTGCCTGAATATGCGACGCACCTCGCCATACCCTGATTTAGTCATGGTGCATGACGCGCTATCATGCCCCTACAGCCTTATCTGCAATTCCTATAGCAGTTCCATACGCGGGAGCATCATCGTGAACACGGAAAGTCATTCCCAGCTGGCGAGTTACATCTGGTCCATCGCGGACCTGCTGCGCGGCGATTTTAGGCAGTCTCAATACGGGCGCATCATCCTGCCCTTCACCCTTCTGCGTCGCTTGGAATGTGTCCTACAGAACACTAAAGCAAACGTACTAACCGTTGCGGAAGAAAATATCGAAAAGAGGGACAGCGTCCGCGAGAAGCAATTGATACGCGCTGCAGGCCACGAGTTCTTCAATACCTCGCCGCTCACCTTAGGCACTCTTTCCACCACTCAAACGCTTGAAGATTTGATGAGCTACGTGCAGGCCTTCAGCCCCAGTGCACGTGAAATCTTCGAGCACTTCGAGTTCGAGAACTTCGCTCTGCAGCTGAGCAACAATAACCTGCTCTACATGGTGGCCGAACGCGTCGCGGAGATCGACCTCAGCCCTAAGGCCGTCAGCAACTACGAGATGGGCATCATATTCGAGGAGCTGATCCGCAAGTTTGCCGAAAGCTCCAATGATACAGCCGGTGAGCACTTCACTCCACGCGATATCGTCCACCTCACCACTTCGCTGTTGATGACCGGTGAAGAAGAACACATCGCACCCGGTGGTATCGTCACCCTATATGACCCCACGGCCGGTACCGGTGGCTTCCTCTCCGAGGGCGATGCCTACATCCAGGACATCAGCCACAACGTCAGCGTCTCGTTGCACGGGCAGGAGCTCAACCCCGAGTCCTACGCCATCTGCAAGGGCGACATGCTGATCAAAGGCCAGGCTGTGGATCAGATCAAGCTCGGTAACACCCTATCCGATGACCAGCTGGCCGGTGAGCGCTTTACCTACATGCTCTCCAACCCGCCCTTCGGTGTGGAGTGGAAGAAAGTACAAAAGCAGATCACCGATGAGCACACCCTCAAGGGCCACGATGGTCGTTTCGGCCCCGGCCTGCCGCGTGTCTCCGATGGCTCGCTGCTGTTCCTCATGCACCTGGTCTCCAAGATGCGTGCAGCCAGCGATGGCGGCTCGCGTATCGGCATCATCCTCAATGGCTCGCCGCTGTTCACCGGCGGCGCCGGCAGTGGTGAGTCGGAGATTCGCCGCTACCTGCTCACCCGCGACATGGTGGAAGCCATCATCGCGCTACCGACGGACATGTTCTACAACACCGGCATCGCCACCTATGTGTGGATTCTCTCCAATCGCAAGCCGCAGGCACGCAAGGGCAAGGTGCAGCTGATCAACGCCGGTGACATGGGTAGCAAGATGCGCAAGTCGCTCGGCAGCAAGCGCAAGTACCTGGAAGACGGCCAGATTGATGAGCTGGTGCGCCTCTACGGCAGCTTTGCAGGGGAAGACGAAAGCCTCACGGAAGACGGCGCACCGCGCAGCAAGATCTTCGCCAATGAAGACTTCGGCTACCGCCGTATCACTGTCGAGCGTCCGCTGCGCCTCGACTTCCAGGCCAGTGAGGAACGCCTCGCCCGCCTGAATGATGAGAAGGCCATCCAGAAGCTCAAGGAAGAAGAACGCAGCGCCCTGCTCGCCGCCTGCGCCACCCTGCCGGATACCCTGTTCACCAACCGTGATGCCTTCACCAAGGTGCTCAAGGCTGCCTTCAAGGCAGAGTTGCCCGCCAGCATGAAAGTCGGTGCGCCACTGCTCAAGGCAGTCATGAACGCCCTGAGCGAGCGCAGCGACACAGCCGATATCTGCTGTGACAAGCACGGTAACCCGGAAGCCGATAGCGGCCTGCGCGACTACGAGAACGTGCCGATGAATGAATCGGTACTGGAGTACTTCGAGCGTGAAGTGAAACCCCACGTACCCGATGCCTGGATCGACGACACCAAGCGTGACCCGCTCACTGGCCGTCTCGGTATCGAAGGCTATGAAATCCCCTTCAATCGCCACTTCTACCAGTTCGTGCCGCCGCGTCCGCTGGAAGCCATCGATGCCGACCTCAAGGCCTGTACCGACCGCATCAAGCAGATGATCGAGGAGATGTCGGCATGAGCTTCAAGGCCTATGAAGAATACAAGGACTCCGGCGTCGAGTGGCTGGGAGAAGTGCCCGCACACTGGCAAGTTGTAAAATTAAGTTATATATCTTCCTCCAAGGGTGGTGGAACACCACCTAAAGACAATCTTGAGTATTGGAATGGTGGAATCTCATGGGTCACGCCCAAAGATATGAGAAGACAAATAATCACAAAAACAATGGATACCATAACACCAAAAGCTATCGATGCCTCATCAGTGCAAATGATTCCACCTGGACATACTCTGATAGTATTTCGTTCTGGTATTTTACGCCACACCATACCTGTAGCAATCAATCGTAATGCCGTAACGATAAATCAAGACATGAGAGCCTATAATCTAGCACCCTATGTCAGCTCTAACTTTTTCTTAAGGCTAGTGCAGGGCTTAAATCGTGAACTGATTTTTGAATGGTCGAAGCAAGGTGCTACAGTCGAAAGCTTAGATTCTGAGCTTGTGGATTCTACGAAAATCCCCATGCCCTCTAAAAAAGAACAAACCACCATCGCGGCCTTCCTCGACCACGAAACCGCGCGTATCGACGCGCTGATCGATGAGCAACAACGCCTGATCGCACTCCTCAAGGAGAAGCGTCAGGCGGTGATCTCACACGCCGTCACCAAGGGGCTGGACCCGAATGTGCCGATGAAAGACTCTGGTGTGGAATGGCTGGGAGAAGTGCCAGCGCATTGGGGAGTTGGCTCCCTACGATGGTATGCCACTATCCAAGGGGGGGTCGCGAAAGGAAAGGACTACGATGATGCTACCCCGGTAGTCGAACTTCCTTATCTTAGAGTTGCAAACGTACAAGACGGTCATGTTGATCTATCTGAAGTAAAAGAAATCAACATCGCGATCAAAGAAGTAAACAGGTACCTCCTACAGCCAAAAGATGTGCTAATGAATGAAGGTGGAGACAATGATAAACTTGGTAGAGGTACAGTATGGGAGGGGGAAATAGAAAAATGCCTTCACCAAAACCATGTCTTTTCAATAAGGACTAATGAGGCACTATCTCCATACTGGCTCGCAGAATTCACGCGCTCAAGTTCAGCTCGTTCTTACTTCTATCTGCATTCAAAGCAGAGCACCAATCTCGCATCCATATCCTCAAGCAATGTAATGTCTTGTCCAATACCTCTACCATCTTACTCAGAGCAAGAGAAAATATTGAGGTTTATCAAAGCTGAATGTAATAGATTGGATGTGCTAGCAAGCACAGGGCTTCAGTCTATAAGTTTTTTACAAGAACGTCGCTCTGCCCTGATCTCCGCCGCTGTCACCGGCAAGATCGACGTGCGTGATTGGCAGCCACCGGAGGCGAGCCAAACAGCGGCCAAGCCAGCGGAGGCCAGCGCATGAGCCAGGGACGCAGCATCCGACTGTTTCTGGTCGATGGCACACCGAGTGGCCTGATGACCGCCGAGATCATGAACTGGACCGGCCATGTCATCACCGGCCCTCGTGGCAAGTTGAGCCAGCTGGTGCAGCGCCCTGAGTGCAGCCGCACCGGGATCTACTTCCTGATCGGTCCACCCGCCGAGGATAGTTCTCTGCCGTCGGTGTACATCGGTGAGAGCGATGACGTGGCCACCCGCCTCAAACAGCACAACCGGCCGGAGGACAAGGGCGGCAAGGACTTCTGGGAGCGGGTGTGCCTGGTGACAAGCAAGGACCAGAACCTGACCAAGGCCCACGTTAAACATCTCGAGAGCCTGTTGATGCAGGCCGCGCGGGAGGCCGGCCAATGCCGTCTGCTCAATGGCACCGCCCATGAGTACGGCGGCCTGCCAGAGTCAGACCGCGCCGACATGGCCTTCTTCATGGAGCAGATTCGTACCGTGCTGCCGGTACTCAGCTTCGACTTCCTGCGTGAGCGACCCAAGCCCTCAGCTTCCAGCACGATTGTCGAACCGGCAGACATCAGTGCTCAAGCATCACCACTCTTTGTGGCAGAGGTACCGCGTTTCGGTATCAAGGCGCTGGGCAAGGAAATCGAAGGCGAGTTCTATGTCTTGAAGGGGTCATTGGCCAAGGGTAGTTGGACAGGCAAAGGCGGGGGCTATCAGAACCTTTACCAGCAACTCTGTGACAACGGGGTGCTGATCGAAGCGGAAAAGGGATTACGCTGCTTTTCTACCGATCAGGCCTTCTCGAGCCCCAGCGCCGCCGCCGCGGTGGTGTCAGGTCGTGCAGCCAATGGGCGCGAGCACTGGAAGACAGAAGCCACCGGCCAGACCTACGCTGACTGGCAAGACAGCGTGGTAATGACGACCCCCAGCGCCACCGATGAAGGCTACACCCAGTAACGTATCAGTGAGTCAGCCCAGCATGCCGACTCCTCACGAACAAGCAGGAATGCCTCATGGCTGATAGCAAGGAAGCGCAGTTTCAGCAGGACATCGTCGATAGCCTCGTCGCCAGTGGCTGGCAACTGGGCAAGGCGAGCCAGTACGATCGCGCCACAGCGCTTTACCCCGAAGATGTGGTTGCCTACCAGAAGGCCGCCTGGCCGGAGCGCTGGGACAAGCTCTGCACTAGCAATCCACAGAAGCCTGAGCAGGTGCTGATTCAGCAGGTAGAACGCCACCTCAAGAAGCTGGGCACGCTGGCCGTGTTGCGCCACGGTTTCAAGATGCCGGGCAATACGCTAGTGATGTGCAGTTTCATGCCAGACCACGCCATGAACCCGGAGTCAGTGCAGCGCTATCAGGCCAACATCCTGCGCGTGGTGCCGGAGGTGTCCTACTCCCCGCATGCCAAGGACAGCAGCAATGGCAAGGCCAGCTACAACCCACGGCTGGACCTCATGCTGTTCGTCAATGGCCTGCCGGTGGCCACGCTGGAACTGAAGAGCGCCTTCAAGCAATCGCTGGAAGCCGCTAAGCGCCAGTACCGCAAGGACCGCCCGCTGAAAGACCCCATCACCCGCAAGGAAGAGCCACTGCTGGCCTTCAAGCGCGGGGCACTGGTGCACTTCGTGGCACGTCAGGATGAGATAGCGATGACCACCCGCCTGGCGGGCGACAAGACCTTCTTCCTGCCCTTCAACCGAGGCAGCGAGGAAAGCGGAGCCGGCAACCCGCCTGCGGAGGACGCCAACAGCTATGCCACCGACTATTTGTGGAAGCAGGTGCTGCAACCGGATGCCTGGCTGAAGATCATCGGCCGCTTCCTGCACCTGGAGGAGAAGACCAGCGAGGACTTCGCAGGCAACCGCATCACCAAGGAAACGATGATCTTCCCGCGTTTCCATCAGTGGCAGGTCGTCAATCAACTGCTGGAGGCCACACGCAATGAGGGGGCGGGCAACCGCTACCTGATCCAACACAGTGCGGGGTCGGGCAAGTCCAACTCGATCGCCTGGACGGCGCATCAACTGGCGAACCTGTATGCCGAGGATGGCAGCCGCATGTTCAACTCTGTCATCGTGGTGACGGACCGCACCGTGCTGGACAGCCAGCTGCAGAACACCATCTATCAATTTGAGCATGCCCACGGCGTGGTGTGCCCTATCAGCCGGGAAGGCGCGAGCGCCAGCAAGTCAGCCCAGCTGGCGGATGCTCTGGCGGCCAACACTCGTATCATCATCGTGACCCTGCAGACCTTCCCCGCCCTCTTCGATGCGCTGGAGAAACGTCCCAAGCTGGCAGAGGGCCACTATGCCGTCATCGCGGATGAGGCTCACTCCTCCCAGACGGGCTCGTCTGCGGGCAAGCTCAAAGCCCTGCTCAACAGCGCCGGGCAGACCAATGACCCGGAAGCCGAGCTGAGCAGCGAAGAAGTGATGGAAGCCGCCGTGGCCGCGCGCAGTGCCAGTCAGCGCATCAGCTACTACGCCTTCACCGCCACGCCCAAGGGCCGCACCTTGGAATTGTTCGGGGTACGTCCAGAGCCAGAACTACCGGCAAGCGATAGCAACAAGCCTCGCCCCTTCCACCTCTACTCCATGCGTCAGGCCATCGAGGAAGGCTTCATTATCGATGTACTGCGCCGCTATACCACCTACAAGACGGCATGGAAGCTCTCGCATCCGGACGGTGACGAGATCGAGGTTGACTCCAAGAAGGCCAGCCGCACCCTGGCGCGCTGGGTACGCTTGCATCCGCATAACATCAATCAGCGGGTCGAAGTCATCGTCGAGCACTTCCGCCACAACGTGCGTCATCTGCTCAACGGTCAGGCCAAGGCGATGGTGGTGACCAGCAGTAGGCAGGAAGCCGTGCGCTATCAGCTGGCGATGCTCGCCTATGTGAAGGACAAGGGCTATGACGACGTGCATCCGCTGGTTGCCTTCTCGGGAAGCGTACCGGCCGACGATGTCATCCCCGAGGAAGTCACCGAGGCCAGCGCCCTGCTCAATGCCGGCGTAAAAGGCCGCGACCTTGCCACGGCGCTCGATAGCGACGACTTCAACGTGATGATCGCTGCCAACAAGTACCAGACCGGCTTCGACCAGCCCAAGCTGTGCGCCATGTACGTGGACAAGAAACTACAGGGCGTGGAGTGCGTGCAGACTCTCTCGCGCCTCAATCGTCTCTTCCCCGGCAAGGAAACCTTCATCCTCGACTTCTTCAATGACACTCAGGACATTCTGGATGCCTTCGCGCCCTACTACCGGGAAAGCGAGCTGGCCACGGTGTCAGACCCGCAAGTCATCTATGACATGCAGCAGAGCCTGGATGACACCGGTATCTATCATGGCCTGGAAGTCACCCAGTTTGCCGAAGCCTTCTTTGATCCCAAGGCGCCATCATCGAAGCTGTCGTTTTACTGTGACCCGGCGCGTGATCGCTTCAACAAGCGTTATGTCGCGCTGACCGAGCACATACGCGTGTGGCGTGACGCGCGTGACATTGCCGAGAAGAACGGCGATGAGATGGGCCTGAAGCGAGCCGAGCAAGAGCTAAAGGATGCGGGTACCTCACGTGATGAGCTCGACCTGTTCCGCAAGAACCTCAAGAGCTTCGTGCGCGCCTACGAGTTTCTGTCGCAGATCATCTCCTACGAAGACACCGAGCTGGAGCAGCTTTGCGTGTTCGCCAAGCACCTGAGCCCACTGCTGCGGGAAGACCGCCTCAAGGACCCGGAGCTGGACGTCAGCGAGCTGGAGCTGACGCACTACCGCCAGACCAAGCATCAGGAGCAGGAGCTGCGCCTAGAGGAGCAGGAAGGCGAATTCGGGCTGGACTCCATCACCGAGGTGGGCTCCGGCACCCCGAAAGACCCGGAGAAGAAGAAGCTGGATGAGATCATCGACACCCTGAATGACCTCTACGGTGCCGAGATCCAGGACGACGACAAGCTCCACTTCGCCAATGGTCTCGCCACCCGCCTTGAGCGAGATGAAGACCTCATGGGGCAGGTCAACAGCTACAGCCTCGAAGACGCCATGAAGGGCCTGCTACCCAAGCGCCTAAACGACGTACTGCTCGATGCACTGGCTGACCAAGAGAAGATGTCCATGCCGATACTGGAAGACGGCCGGATAGAGAAACGCTTCGCACACCTGATGTATCAGCTGCTCCGGCAGCGGAGTGAAGGCAGCAAGGTGGTGCAGGGGTAAGGGCTGGAAGCAGTCCTGGGTACCAGGGATCGACAGAACGAAAAAGTTCGTCGCCAAAAAGAGGTTGGTCCGAGTCAAGGTCAATTTTATAAGATTCACTCTCACCCACAGGAGAGAGCCACACATGAAACATTCCAAGCAATCTAACCAGCAACAACAAAATGACCGCTCTCGGGCGCTTAATCCCAATCGTGGTACTACTGGTACAAATCGCGAGAATTCCAAGGTTCATGGAAACCGCGGCAAGCAGTTCAATCCAAACAACAAATAAACATGGAGTCAAGGCCTCGGCTAAAAACCGAGGCCTAACTATACACATGACAACTCAATATACTTACCCCTCCTTGGGAGAGGCTATCAAATATTTTGTGTCTACTATGGGTATTCTACCTCGTAAGAATGAAGCCAAAGAGAATACACATACGAGTGAAGCAGAAAAAAAGAAAATTCAAAAGCAAATTGAAAGGCTTGCCCGAGAGGAAGGGCATTTACAGGCACAATTTGATGCCCTGATTCCCTCAATAAATAATTATCTCAAAGACTCTATTTCCTGTCCTATAGTAGCTGCCCAGATATGCTCAGTAGCCAACAAGTTACACGACAGCTATAAAGAGCTGCTAGTTAGTCAAGGTACCTTCATGAGTCAAAGGGATACCGTCCTATACTTTATAAAAAACTTTGCTATAGAAGCTTGTGTTACGGAATCAAGCTTGGCATATCTAATATACCAAGACTTAAGACCGGACGCAGTATGGCCCGAAGAGGACTTCTGGTATCTTCCAGAAGAAAAGGATGGAAAAATAGTATGGCCGATAGCCAACGCAATGAAATGGGCATACTCAGTAACCGACCTCTCGCAAACTCAATTCCATAAACCAGCTGATAGCCAGGATGTTTTCAATAGATTAGAGAATAATTTCAAAAATGCCAGTAAATGGACGCGCGGAAAGTCTATACCCAGCATGCTCGGATTGACAAAAAATATTCGCGACTCGCTGGAAGCTCAGGAAAACAATGGAAAGAAGATACCGAGTGAAGTAAAGGACAGCATACTAGCCACTATATCTCTATCTCTAGCTCTGACTTCATTAGCGCAAGACGTGAAGAGAAACTATGGCACTGAGACATTATTCCAGCTAACAGACCAAATAAAACAATATGTATGTTGGATCAGAGAAGAAATCGATGAGTTCCAGAAAAATTACTCTGAAGAGATTCAGGCACGAGAAATAGATGACAATATTTCTGCACAAAAGCTAAAATATAAAATGCTATCCTCATACATACCGTTTTTTCATGAAAAATGTCAGCGAGCTAGACACCCTATATCTGAATATATATTGCACCAAAGATCTATCGATAGAGCAATGGTCAATTGGTTGGCAAAAAAATATGGTAACTATGCTGCCAAAGTGCCTGAGTATGCGTATGATATTAGCCCTGTCAACGTACCCGAAGGCTTTTCACTGTTGATGCCGATAGCATTGACCATGATAAACGATAATAACATTACATCAAAAGATATCGATGACTTTAGCAATTCACTACAAGCATATAATCTTGACAAGCAACTTCCGTGGGTAACGGACTGGTTGTATGGCGGCTATTACTATAGAAAGGATGATTTTGAAAAAGCACATCAGCATTTTCAGAAATCGTTTCAGTATGGAAAATATAGAGCAGGAAACACTTTCTATCGGACCCTAAACCAGCACATAGAGATTTGTGCAAAACTTGACAAATGGAGAGAATTCAAAAAAGCAGCTCTGTGGGCAAAGTATTTAGGGATACCTGTGAGATGGCTGCGTGACGAAGAGCCTACTGACGAAAATCTTAGAGTTGCTTACAGATATTTAGGATTGAAGAACTGTAAGTATCCACGATTGTAATTGATACAATCTTATCCATTAAGCTGATCTGGAGCGAAATCTACCAGTATAGACAGCTTTCAAAGCACTGTAATATCGGCGAACTTCCTCGTTGACGGCCTGGTCCTTGGCTGAGGCTCAGGAGAGAAGCCCGTAATTTAGCGAAGGATACAAGTATGAACATAGCCACAGTATCCTTCGCTACATAACCCCAGACTAGGATTATGGCGGCGAAGCGAGAGATTCTGAAGTACTAGCGAACGGCCTCAAAAGCAGCATAGCAGCGTCTTCCCCAGCGGTAGTTAAATAGAATCCGAGCATTCAGCCTATTCACAAATTAACAACAATGGTGTAAAGCTAGTACTACTCAAGCCCCAGCGACTTCAACACATCACTTTCGCTGACCACATCAGTGGTCACAACAGCATCCTTTAATAGAAGCTTCCCGCTGAGCAATCGATCGAGATGAACATCAAAGGAGTCGTGCACAGGATGTAAGGCCGTAGGAATATTAATATAGACATTTTTCCTCTGACCAATACGATAAATCCGATCGGTAGCTTGTGCCTCTTTAGCGGGGTTCCAGTGGCGTTCCAGATGAATGACATGGTTAGCACCCACAACCGTCAGACCAACACCTGCAGCAACCGGTGACATGATAATGGCATTGAAGCCCTGAACAGATTCAAACTGCTCAATTAAGCCCTTCCTAGTGAGGCTATCTCCTTTTTTTTCTACCGCAGATGTATCGCCATTTATAATAATGATATCAAGTCCATATATTTTATCCAACCATATCTTCACGAAACGTTGCACATTTTTTGAAAGAATAAATATAATAACCTTTTCACGAGCCTCCTTTATGTCATCAAGAACATTGAGGGCTACCCTCATCTTGGCAGATTGAGACATAATCTCTCGGTATGACTCAGGATTGGAAATCAAGGACTGCAATGGCGCACCAGCACGTGGGTGAAGCGATATTGTCCTCAATTTCTGCAGTGTCGAAAGCGCGATGCCTCTGACATCATCTGCTTCAGCCCTCAGTTTTCGATAGACTTCTATTGCTTCATTGTAGTGGGATAGTTGAGCACCGCTCATAACAGATGAAAGCTTTGGACTGTAGGAAACGTTATGCGATGATACTGGCACACCACTATAGATACTCTTAGTAGGAAGGTCTAAGAGTTGATTTTCCTTGATGCGACGCAGCATAAAACCACCGGCTGCAGAACGTAGATCTTGACCAATCGATTGACGAATGGAATCCTTCTCGTCTTCAGAGGCACGTAGTATAGGGGACACCCATTTATCTCTGAAATAAACCCAATCTCCCAACAAGCCAGGCTGCGCAGTATCCATCAGGCACCAGAAGTCACCGAGAGAGTTCTCAACAGGAGTACCAGTAGCCAATATCTTGATATCGCTATTAAGCCCCTTTGCTGCATGTGTCTGCAGCGTATTGGGATTCTTGAGATTTTGGGCCTCATCAAAGATGACCATTCCCCAGTCAACGAGACATAGTGAGAACTGGTAGTCACGGAGAGTTTGATACGTCGTAACAACGAGTCGTCTATTGATATCGAGCCTTTTTGAGCCTGCGTCTGGCCCAACATGGAGAGCAAATCGAACCTTATCTTGGTCCATCTGGCCCTCTTCGTTCAATAGCTCTGAAGCCTGTGCGGACTCCCGTTTCTCACCTTTCTTCTTGAACTCGGCAAGATCTCGGCCAGACTGAAGTATCTTGACATCTTTGAAAGGAATAGTCTTGTAAGTAAGTGAAACCTCCTGCTCCCAATTCTCCACAAGGCTAAGAGGGGCAACAATGAGAATGGGTTTCTCTTTCAACTCATTCCGTCTGCTGTGTAATAGATACTCATTGATGGCCACGAGTGACATGTATGTCTTACCTAACCCCATGTCATCAGCTAGAACCCCCCCTTGGATACGCTCAAAACTATCACCTTTATCCAGAGTACTCAGTTCAATCAGCTTCAGCATCCAGTTCACCCCCTCTTCCTGGTGGGGGAAAGGCTTCCTGGCATAAATCTCCCAGTCAGGTTGGTTCTTTACCGTGTGTGCATCGAGCCTGGCTCTTAGGGATTCACCGTTGTCTTCAGCATCTTTTACAATTATACCAACTTGGGTATCAGTTCTATCGACAATTTGATCAATATCTTCTTCTGACTTCTCTTTTTTATCAAGACGGTTCGCCACCTTACCTAGAATACTTTCTACATTCTCGATATTCGATATGTCGACACTCTCTCCTTGAAAGTCAACAGTCTGCGCTCCTTGAGAACAAGCTACATCGAGTTTCCTCTGAAAATCCTCAAACTCCTCATGGCTTTTGATGAGCTTATTGATAATCTCGGGAGGTGAGGCTGACTGTTCAACGCCAAACCAGTCGTTATTTCCTTTTTCCAAGCCTCCAAAATCCATATGCTTTATCTTTCCTACACCAAGCACGCGAACCGAAAAACCAAGGTCTAGATTAACTAAAGAAGCATCAAGAAAAGCAGAGGGAGAATTGATAAAGTCAGCCACGCTTTCTGAGGGAATGCGGCGATTATTCATTACCTCTCTAACACCGCTCATCCTTTCTTCGTCAAGTATTATCACCTTGTTTTTTATTCTAATCACACCGTCATCTGAATTAATATCCAACTGACCAAGCCTGTTTTCAATCTCATCCAAGCCATCGCCAACACTAGGAAAAAGCTCCAAGCTACCATCAGGCAACTGTTTTGCAATAACACCAATCTCTTCTGCCTTTTCAACATTGATTCTTTCGAAATGGCTCAAGTCAACGTTCATACCGCTTCGCTTGGCCATCTGCAGTGAAGCTAGAAGTCGTAGGTTGTCACTGCTCTCCTTAAGATTCTCAGGTAGCATTGAATGCTTTTCCAGCGCCTGAAATGCTATCAACTGCGAGTGAGCGAGTAAGTAGCGATTATCAGGCCCGACTTCCATGAGAGCACCTTTGATACGACAGGGAACCTGATTTCCATTAAAAACAGGATAAACCTTTACAGAAAAACCTTTATTGTTAGAGTGACCTTTGATGGATGCCGTAAACTCTCCCTTAAACTGGGGTGGAAGCTCCAGAATTTCTATTTGCTCATTATCCAACGAAGCAGCGACGAGCGTGTCAAGGCTGAAACCGTTAGGAAACCGCGTGGCAAGCCCCTGCTCTTCGAGCATACGAAGAACAACCCCCTGCAGGTTAAGGTTGGGAGAGCCCTTACCCGAAAGAAATGTCTCAAACTCATGCTTATCAAGATATAGTTTGACACCGTCATCATCAAATGTTAGCTCAAATCTCTCTGCACCACCTTGATGATCACCTTCATCAGACAGAATACTTCTCAGGATTTTCCGAAGTTTATTCTTCATCATCGAGAACCCCACTGTTCCTCAATATGCTCTCACCATCTTCTGTAACAATCCATTTGAAATCAGACGTTTGCTGACAATAACCTTGCAGGTCCCAGTGCAAGGTATGGTTGATGTCTGTCAATGGCAGGCCTAAATGTTTAGAAGCATCCCTTGCCTTGCTACCTGGATACATATATAAATAAAGCAAAATCTGAATTGCCAAAGGTGATGAGACGCCTTCGAAATGATTCCTTTTTACCAACTCATCAAAACCTTTATTTTTATCAGCAGTAATAAGTTTTTCAGCTGGCGATGACATTATGACCGGTGGTATGGGCTTCACAACTGGCATACCAAACCTGGAAATATATCGCTTGTAATCTTCCTTTCTCAGCAAGGCTTCAATATCCAACTCAATACCATTATTAGCCAAAAACTCAAATACTTTATTCTGCCAAGTAGAAGGTGCATGAACGATGGCAGCGTGATTCAAGCCAGGATACTCTTCCCGATATCCCTTGGGCAACAGGATTGTCAAGTCAGAATGAGATAATACTGACACCTCATATCCAACATACCGGTGACTCGGTGGAGCCAGGTAAACCCAAAGTTTGAAACTATGTGAACCCTCTATTAAATGGAAGTCTCCACAATCCAAGTATATGATCGCCTTGTCGGAAAGCTGACCATTTAACTTTATATAGTTAACCTTCAGCTCATCCTTCAAGATTCTTTTTACTGAGTGCTCAGCCTTGCTGCCAAGCATCAGTCTAGTGCTCTTGATCATCTTAAGCCTGAAAAGCCCCTCTAGGAACGTTCTCCTAGCGGGAAACATCCTCACCAATTCTGCATTATTGGTGGTTTCCCCATACTGCTCCAGCGCTTGAAGAAAGAGGCGAAGATCCTGCTTGGAAAGCCACCCTCTAACCTTTTCAACACGCATTTCACCTAAAGGTGCCCACCACTCTCGGTAGCTCTTAACCTTACTTGAAACACGCGGATCACCAGCCAAACTCAACATGAAATCTTGCCAAGTTTCGCTCGCCTCCGCTACACGATCAATAAGGATCTCAAGAGCTGCATGACCAATCCTTTTACCTTCGCTCCGATAGGGTGCCCTCGACACATCCTGGTGCAAAAGTTCATCAAAAATCGGCGACCACTCATTTTCGTTAACGCACTTTAACTTTTCTAAATAATAATGCGCACGACAAATATCCGAATAACGGCCCCCATCAACTCCTAATAATCCAAACCTAGAGAATGTTTCCTGCAACGAAATGCTATTATTGACAGCATACTTCACTAACTGGGACGGCCCATCAACTGTCAGGATCCAGTCGCTTTGACGGTTGACAACTTCTATAAGGTCATCAATAGCCAGTTCTTCTTCCACAACCTTGATTTTACTTGCCTGATCAATAAGAGTTTTCTCAATGGATTCTCTCAGCGAACCATCGCTTGATGAAGGCAGGCGATCCAAGTTATCGAATTCCTGGAAATAGAGCTGGAGAATATTGAGAAGAGGCACTCTACCTAGGCGAGGCTGCTGAGCTTCAACGATAACCTCAAGAAGCCTAGGACTAATCAATTTCTTCAGAACTTCAGGATCATCGAGCCATAGCTGAGTGAGTGCGCGCACGGCCACTCTTTTCATGAGCAGGCTTGGTAGCACCTCAAATCTTTTATTATTGGCAACCTCTTTAATTTCCCCTTCAGCTTTTTGATAAACTTCACCTCGCCCAGCATCGTTCTCAACCTTTTTTGCGGACGAAGTGATCTCATCCCAAGGCTCTAGTGAAAGAGCCTTCCAAGTTATATTAACTACCTCTAGAGATGGCAGTATCACAACGACTCATCCACATATTTATCTTGGATTTCTTGATAATCTTCTACTGTAGGCCGACGTATCGTAAACCTTATATCTATCCTTCTATTGGCCCGGAGATCTTCCTCGGATACCTGAACATCTGTGACAGGACGTGTTTCGGCATAGCCACTAACTGAAAATACCGGCAGCCCATCCAGGTTGGTCAAGCTTTCCAGACTTCGGTTATCCGGCAAAACGTTTAGCCAATGTTGCCACAGAGAAATCGCCCGAAATGCCGAAAGCCCCCAGTTTCCCTTTCCATTCATTCCTTGATAAGGACGGTTGTCTGTATGCCCTTCGACAAAAACAGTGTCGAGATATTTAATTCTGTTGTTCTTAAGAATCACCTCAGCCAGGACGTTACCGATTTGCGAGGCAGTCTCCCGATACTGAGGTCCAATATCAAATTCAGCAGTTTCAAACCCTAGAATCTCATTTGGTATGCTTAATACGGTATCATTTTCACTGACAGAAACCCGAATACCCCGACGGTGAAGCTCATCAGCAGCCTCATGGAGAATAGTTCTTCTGACTTCGTCCGCCTGACCGAGCATCTGAATTTCTTCCGTGAATTCCTGCTGCTGCTCTTCCAGCTGCTCACGAATCTCCATGATCTGAACTATTAGCACTACCGACGCCAATATAAAAATGATCAACAAGGCTGACATGATGTCAGAAAATGACATCCAATAAGGATTTTCCTCATCGACTGTGGCTTTTTCACGTCTATAAAGCTTCATTAACGACGCTCCAAATCATCCACAATACCATTGATAGCCATCACAGTTCTCTTCATTTGATCCGCAAAGGATAGAGTGTTTTTATTCCATTCTTCCATACGTTCGGAGACTTGCTCACGAACTTCCTTGCTGTACGCCCTCAGCCACTCTTCTGCTTGCTTTTCAATATTTCCTACCTGCTCACCAAGAGACTCGCCCAGCCGGTTAAATTCATCTCTCAGCTTACTGATAAATTCTTCATTCTGGTTACTTAGTTCACCGAACCCTTCATTAGCAAATCTAGCTGCGGATTCAAGTTGGTGGGCCGTATCACTGATAGTCTCCTGCAACCTGGATAGAGAATTTGCATGTTCTGTAATATTATCAAGAACCTCGCTATTTCTTATCGAAACACTATCCAGGCTTTCCGTAACAGCCTTGACTCTCTCATCAAGTACCGTAGTAGTCTTGTGAAGATTAGCCGACAATGTTCCTAGCTGGGTCGCGCTATTAGTCATATTTTGACTGCTACGCTCAGCCGACTTGGCGACTTCACTCAGCGCGCCAGACAGCTTGCCATACTGTGAAGAAATACCATCAAGATGCTGATTAGCACTCCTCGAAGCCTCTCCTACCTGTCTCATCAACTCATGCTGCTCACTGACAAGCTTCTCTATTAGAATACTAAATCTTTCTTCAACCGCTTTCTGTTGCTCACTAAACTTGGCGGCACGATCCTGATCTCTTTCTGCTTCCAGTGCCATTTGACGATCAATTGCCTCTGCCTGAGATTCAGACATCTGCTTTAGGCTTTCTTCATGCGCTTGCTGACGTTGCTCATCACGCTCAGAGGTTTGACGGAACTGGTGTTCCATTGACTGCGTCATCTGGTCCATGAAAAATTCGAACTTTTGAGTCAATGCCGACTGTTGCTCCAGAGCAGTCTCTCGCTGCTGTTCCAGCTGATGTGCAAATTTACGAGAGGTATTCTCAACCTGTGCTCCGCTCTTATTTTGCTGCTCCGTTAGTGTAGTAAAGAGCTCATCCATTTTCATGGTCATTGAGCTTACTGCTTGATTTACCTGTTCGGAGGCACTTTCAAGCGCTCGGCTCTGCTCACTTCCTGCCGATTTGACGCCTTCTGTGAAGTTAGTCACGAGCTTTTCGAGCACTTCAGTAGACTGATTGCTCGCGTTATCTACCAATGCCTGAATGGCGGGAGCCATGACATTGTTCAGGGAGTCTGATACTGCCTGCTGCATGGCCTCACTCATTCCACTAACGGTTTCTTGAAGCCTATCTCCGATACGTTCATGTAACTCCTGCAATGCTTCCTTGCTTGCCATGCTGGATTCAGCGATATGGACAAGGGAGTGCTCGGCAGACATACGAGGGTAAAGAAAGTCAATGTCATGCTGAAGCCTGTTGATACGCCTCAAAGCGCTTCGCTCCACCATCTTCTCTATCACATTGAGCAAGAGACTGAGTCCAACCCCCCATACGGATGTCAAAAAAGCAATTGCGGCGCCATTGATCATGCTCGCAATGCCAACTCGCAACGTATCAACATCGTCTGTATTGACCTGCAGGTTTCTTAATCCGATTGTTAGACCAATGAAAGTGCCTAATACCCCGATCGCGGTGAGAAAGGTTGGCGTAGCCGCTAGAAGGCGACTTGATGTCAGACCGTATGCTAACGTTCTTCCGTTAAAGAAATGGTCGGCATCTAGTGTATTGAAAAGCTTATCTTTATCTGGAGAATATACTAGGCTTTCATCAAACTCTCCCCATAGTTTCCCTGCCTGGGTGTCTGAATCTTCTGCCTGTTTTAGTATTTGTTGTCGTTTCCAAGCCAGCTCTTCCCTTGACTGCCCCTTGATAAGGCTCTCAACAAACTTAATGCTCTTCTTGTACTTATTAAAATAATATCCTAAAGATACAATAGCGATCATCATTATCGCCATCATGGCTAACCAGAACCAGTCGCTCATCTGGAGATCATTGCTCTGGAAAACTAAAGGGTTCATAGCTTGAAGATTTGGTAAAAGATGCGAAATCGACTCAAACATTATTAATTCCACTCAATTAATTTAAATATATACATCCCGGCGTTGACGTATTGGATCACTGTTCCCTTCTGAAAAATACACTGACACATCTCCTACCTCCGTCAACGCAGACATCGTCGCACGCTTTCCTAGGATGCTTGCCAATCTTCTAGCCCACACGCATCACCACATACAGCTCCTCGTCGGAAATCCCGGCGTGCCAGCTGCGAAAAGTAAGGATCAGTCCTGAGAATTGAGTAATCTTCATTATGGCGTGCCCCTTATCAGGCACTGACGCCCTGTATCAGCTGGTGTGACAGCAGGTAGGGCGCCTGTCGAATCTCATCCAGTTGGTAGAGCTGCCAGCCGGCTAGCGTCTGCGGGATGGGTGAAGCCTTTCCCTGGTCGTTCCAGATGCCCACTCGCTGCTCCGGCCAGGAAAGCTCGAAGTTGCCGACGATTTCGCCGCTGGCTCCCTCAATATCCTGCCCGATAACGGGGCGAGGCAGTTCCTGGTCGACAATCCACTCCACCACGGGAACCGCTGCCATATCTTCCAGGTGCTGCGCCCAGGAGGGGAGCACCGCTAGGGGATCATCAAGAATCTGTTCAGCCACATGGCGCTTGAGGTGATCAATGTGTGCAAAGACGTGATAGCCAGCTCGGTTAGCCACCTTGATCAGTTCACTTTCTTCATTCAACAGCAGGACTGCGGGTGCGCTCAACCCTGGCTGGATACCCTCGGGCCATGCTAGGTCGAGGATGGCAAGGAGCGCGCCACTCTGAGCGTCGTTTAGCTCGTACTCGAGCTCGCCGACGGGCAGCTTGTGAAGTTCCATCCACGCCTGAAGCCCGCGAAGCTCCTGCTCCTCTTCTTCGCTTTCGATTCCCCCCGGGACTACGCGAACAGGCCCCGAGTTAGTCTCAGCATCCTGGCTGCCATCGAAGTAATAGAGTTCATCCAGAAGCCGATTGGTGGCTTCAGCGAGCAATTCACGGCGTGCCTTGAGGAAGTCTGGATAGCGTTCGATCTGCCACAGCTCTGGCTGCATCGGCACCCATTGGCTCCGCAGGGCATTCGGGTAACTATTGAGCACTTCCTCAAAATACTCAACAGGCAAGCGATTGGAGATGCTGAGGTTCGAGCCCTTGGTCAGGAAGCAGAAATTCGCCAAGGAGTTGACCTGCTGATGATCGTAACCGAACTCACGAAGACGGTGCTTGGGGAAGATATGGTGTAATTCGAGAGATGAGTTGTTGCCGAGCATATTCTTCTTGAGCACGATCCCCAGGCCCCAATCTTGCGCTTCGCCGGTACGCGTCAGCATGTAGAGCAACGAATAGAAACGGTTGCCGCGAGTATGCCCGGAGAAGTGATCGGCGCGAACCTTGAGGTTGCCACGCCAGAGGTGCAGCTCCTTGATAAGCGCCTCAATGCCGCGGGGCTGGTTATCTAGGAGTATGTCGAGGTCCCGTGAGAGCACACTCTCGGTCGAGCCGGAGTATCGCCCCCATATCGCCGCGTGGATGAACCAGAAAAGCATCGACTCGAGTGTGGCCTTATCGTTGATCTTGCCGCCCTTCTCTTCGATGAAGCGCACCAATACCGGGAAACCATAGTGGCCGGTGAGTACCTGCTGGTGGTCCAACCCCAGACGATCACCTATCACATCCAGCAAATAGCTGATGTGTTTGATGGCCTTGTTCAGACCTGTAACAAACTGCTCGCCGTCAAGGTCGTGGATGAAGGAGAACTTGGCTTCGTTGGTGGTCAGGGTGGTAATACAGCGCAACAGCCAGTCGAGGGAGAAATGGAAACCCTGGCCGCGCCAGTCATCCAGGGCCTTGCGCATCCTGGCTCGCGCATCCGGTTGCGTGGAGCAGATACGCGCCAGCGCCAGGTCACCTTTGGAGAGCTTAGTACCACCACTGTTGACCTTGTTGAAAATTTCTACAACCACGTCAAGGGTCTTGTCCTCTCCGGAGATCTGCTCTACGTGCACTTCGATATCGCGAACATCACGCAGCCGGTTGAGCCGGTTGTTGTATCGGCTCCCCTCCTTGAAGGTCAACTCAAGAGACTCGGCCAGACGCTCTGTCACCGACTCGGCCCCATCGATCATCAACTGCGTCACGCTGATCCACTTGGGATCATTGGCCATGCGGCTTGGCATATAGAAGGAGAACTCCTCGTTCTCCACGTTGAAATAGAGATCGGCGAAAGCGCGCTCATCTCCATCGAAAAAGACCGGAGCCTTCCCCCTCACGATGCCATACAGTGAAGTAATTCGCTGTTGGCCATCCAGCAGCAGGTTGACAGTACCGGCGTTGAGCTGTTGATCACCCCGATGGCCGACGGTGCAAGCATCGGTCGCCCAAGAGAGCAGGCTGCCCACGGGATAGCGCTTGTAGAGCGAGGTCATCAGGCCGCGTACCTGATCGCGGTTCCACACATAGCCGCGTTGGAATTCGGGTAGTGCCGTCTGTCCATTATCGATCTGATCGAGTAGCGTCGAAATCTTCATACTGGTTCAACTCCCTGCGCGTCGCTGCTTTCCATAGTTATTCACCTGCATACCGCCCCTTCAAATAAAGGATAACAGCACCCTCGCGATTCGCGGCCGACACGGTATCCACATGATCATAGCCGCGGCTGAAGAGGCTCTTCTCCCGCCAGCGGTTTCCGTTGATGCCGCAGGCGATATAGATCCCGAGCGAGACAAGGGAAGCCACGACTCCGATGCTGCTGTCGACGGGAAACATGATCTTGCCCAGTAACAGTGGACACCCTAACAAGGAGGTACACTGTCACTGGGCAAGATCAATGGCCTGATTCGCCATTACCTCCACAAGGGAACGGACTTGCCACTGACCCGTCAAGAAGAGCTAGATGCCATTACCTTCGAGCTGAACATACATCTCCGGAAGCGCTTCGACTTCAAATGCCCTACCGAGGTGATGAACAAACTGATCGCAAAACACGGTAATGCACCGGCCCCAATCCAATAGGGGGGTTGCACTCAGTATCCTTGTAGACTTGGAAGTAACGGATGCAAGTCTTATTGATCGACGTTGCTTCCCTTGCCATGGAGCCACTTTGTTCAGTGTACTGCCTTAACGGGGTGTCCGCTGTTGGTGGGCAAAATCAGGGATTTTGACACCACGGCTACCGCACGCCGCTTACCGCTAGGGCGAGCTCCGTCTCATGGTCTTCCACCATGGCGTCCTGCCTTGGCGAGAAATGCATATTTGAATATAGGAAATTTCAAGAAACCTAATAATAGCCGAGTCGAGACATGCGCGAGAAGCAATCGTTAGTTCAGTGCGACACTCTGCGTCGCATTAACGAGACACCAGACTCGATAATCAGCGCACCTCGCTGCGCCCTTCCCTCTATCGCTGCCTAACTTCACGCCGGAAATTTCCGCGCCATTCGCCAACGCTTACGTGACACGTCTGACTGAACTGATACCCAGCTTCGTTAAATTCGTAGGCCTACGTAAGACATTGCCAACAAATCCCAAAAACCCACTTCCCCCAACCCCGCGGGAAATTTCCGTCCAGACACGGAAAATTCCGTATCTTCAGGCTCTTACCATCTCTAACTAACTGATTCGTATAGAAACTGGTGATAATGGAGGATCCGGATCGATCTATCTCGTCTCACAGCCAAAACTCATATTGCACTGCAGCAAAAACAGGCGTATCAATGTACTCAGTTTCCTTACTTGGAGAGCACAATGGCTAAACAACCTGCCTGGTCAGAGTTGGTCCCGACGACGCCGGCTGCGATGTTCGATGTCTGGAAACTGGGCACGACGTCGGTGGAGATGTGGTCGACGGCCATGTCGACCATCATGTCGCGCACTCAGCTGTGGGGGACCCAGTCGCCGCTGGACCCGAAGATGATCACCGAGAACCAGAAGATGGTGTCGGAGAAGATCGCGGCCAGCTGGGAGATGTGGTTCGTGATGCAGAAGGCGTGGATGAACGCGATGACGGGCGGCAAGGTGGCGCCGTGGTGGACGACGGGCACCCTCTTCATCAAGCCGTTGCACAAGCGCACGACGGCCAACTCGCGTCGACTGTCGTGAGAGGCGTTGCATGACTTGCAGCTGTGGCCGATAGGCTGTGAGCTGAGATGCGGTCAGATATGGTCAGATGCGCTTAGATGCCACAACGCAAGACGGGAGCCCTGGTGGCTCCCGTCTTGCGTTGTGCTCTGGCGATGATGTCAGGTCATTGCCGTGCTCTTTGCTTTGCGTGCCCTTTCTGTTGCGGGCCCTTTCTTTACCTATCCCTTCTCTGGCACGCCGCGAGCGGGTGATTGGTCTGGCTCGAGGGTCTCGTCTTCGGCAGTCAGGCAGGCTTGCCAGATGCGTTCAGCCACGCGCTGATCATGCTCGGCGTGGCGGAAGAGGCAGATATCCAGCGGCGCGGTGTGGCTATCATCGCTGATGATGACGAGGCGCCCGGCGGCCAGCTCGTCGCGTACGGCGCGCTCCGGTACCCAGGCGATGCCGCTACCGGCGAGTGCGCCACGCTTGAGCACGTCAGACATCGAGCATTCGTAGCGGAAGTTGAGGCGCGCGGCGAGGTTCTGGCGGCCAATGATCAGTGCGGTCAATCGGCCGAGATAGCTGTCACTGGAGTAGCAGAGATAGGGTTGCGGCGAGTCGCTGTCGAGGGAGTAAAGCGCCTGGCCTGTGTCATCGACGGCACTGACGGGCACCAGTCGCTCGGAGCCGAGCACGATGGAGGGATAGCGCACGATGTCGGTGAGCGTCGGGAGTAGCGGGCTGTTGTAGGCCAGCATCAGATCACAGTTGCCGCTGATCAGGGCATCGACACAACCGGCGACGTGGTCGGGCACGATGCGAGCCTTGAGATTGCCCAGTCGGTTTTGCAGCTGTTCATGCCAGTCGACGAAGAAGCTGACCGCCAGCGTGTGCGAGGCGGAAATCGAGACGACTTCCTCTATCTTGGGCACGAAGCCGAGCGCTTCATCGCGCCCGACGCGCAATACCGAGAGCGCATCCTGGGCGGTGCGCTGGAAGGATTCGCCCGCAGGGGTCAGGCCGACGGGGAACAGGCTGCGGTCGATCAGGGTGGCGCCGACCCAGTATTCCAGATTGCGAATACGACGGCTGAAGGCAGGTTGCGTCACGTTGCGCAGGGTGGCGGCGCGCGAGAAGTTACGCGTCACCGCCAGGGTGAGGAAGTCTTCCAGCCAGTTCATTTCCACGGCGAGCACCTGAAGAGAGGCATGAATGAGACAAAGGCACACAGCGAGCCTGCGTGAGCGCAGTATATCGCGTCGCTGCGTGTCTTTTCTTCAAGCTCTCTTCACTGGCTGATCGGATGGATGCAGCGCTGATCAGGCCTCGGCTTGCGCCAGTGCCACACAGCGCTGCGCGAGTATTTCCGCGGGGTCGAGCAGCGCTACCCTCTCTCGCAGTGCCGCATCGAGCTCGATCAACGGAAGCTCGGTACAGCCCAGGATGATCACTTCTGCGCCCCGCGCCAGCAGGTGAGAAATGGCAGCCTGCAGATGCTCGCTGCACTCCCCTGTCGTATGGCCCGCCTTCACGCCCTGATGCCCGTAGATCGCCTCCATCACCTGGGTCTGACAGCGCGCATCAGGCACCAGCGTTTCACGCCCCGAGGCCTCGATGATGTCGTGGTAGACCCGACTGGTCACGGTGCCGCTGGTCGCGAGCAACCCGACCCGCGTCACCGGCGTCTGCATCGCCGCGATATGATCGACCACCGCCGTCAGCATGTTGATGATCGGGATGCCGATATAGGGCTGGATACGCGCCACGAAGGCATGCGCGGTGTTGCAGGGAATCGCGATGGCATTGGCGCCATCGGCCTCCAGCCGCTGACAGGTCGCGAGCATCGGAATGCTCGGATCTTCGCCCTTGCCGATCAGATTGGCGGTGCGATCGGGAATCTGCGGATTCTGCTCCACCACCATCTTGAGGTGGTCCTGATCGCGCTCGGCACGCGTCAGGCTGACCACCTTGCGCATGAAGTCCACCGTGGCCGCCGGCCCTACCCCACCGAGTACGCCGAGCTTGAAGTTGCGATTCTCGCGCTCGCGGTCCACGCCCAGGGCGTATTCGGCGTAGATGAGGTTGGAGTCGAGCAAGGGCACCGGCACCAGCGGCTGCAGCGACTCCATCAGCACCGGAATCTCGCTCAGGCCCGGCACGATGATCTCCGCACCCTGACTGACCAGGTCATCACAGGCCTCGAGCAACAGTTGCAGACACTCGCCACCATGATGGCCGCTCTTGATGCCGCTGGGCCCATAGATGGCCTGCATCAGGGCATCACGCTGCAGCGTGGCATCGGGGTAGATGACCTCAAGGCCGCCAGCTGTCGCGAGACCGTCACCTGCCACGAAGTTACCGTCTAGCTTGGCATCCGTGACAGCCATCGTGGCATCCGGCTCACCGAAGCGCTGCTCGAAGATACCGGAGGCGCGCACGTAGCTTGAGGTCAGCACGCCGATCTTGCGCACCTCGGGATAGTCACGGCGAATGCGCGCCAGCAGCGCATCGAAGATATCGACGACGTTGAAGCTGATTTCCGGAGTGATCTCGGCCAGAAAGGTGTGGGAGAGAAAGCATGGCACCATCGCGTTCTCGACCTTGCCCTGCATGTCCTTGAGCACGTTGTAGACGTAGAACTTGCGCCGCAGCGGGTCGTAGGCCTCCGCCGCGATTCCTGGCCCATCATCGAAATGGCGTTGCTCGAAGGCGATATCCACTCCGCCCGGCGGCTTGCAGTACTGCGCTGCGCGCACCGTCTTGAGCAGGACATCCGCGCTGCCGATCGCCCCCAGGCCACCCACGACGCCGTAGCGAACGACAGAGGGGCTGGCTTTATGTGAAGGTGCGTTGGGGCGTTCCATGACGATGTTCTCCTGATGTCTTTGACACGCTTATCACGCGGATGCCGACAAGCCGATGATGATGACGCGGTGGGTGTTCAGACAAGAGCGCTCAACTGAGCTCTGAGCGCATGACGTGGGGCGTATTGAAGACTTCCTCGTCCAGCTCGCCTTCGCTCTTGGCGACCAGGCAGCTGACGGCGCAGTCACCCGCCACGTTGAGGCCGGTACGCGCCATGTCGAGCACACGATCGATGCCGGCGATGATGGCAACGCCTTCCAGCGGCAGGCCGACGGAGGTCAGCACCAGCGAGAGCATGATCAGGCCGGCACCCGGCACACCGGCGGTACCGATGGAGCCCAACGTCGCGGTCATGATGATGGTGACGTATTCGGTCATGCCCAGATCAACGCCATAGGCCTGGGCGATGAACAGCGCGCAGACGCCCTGATACAGCGCGGTGCCATCCATGTTGATGGTCGCACCCAGCGGCAGCACGAAACTCGAGACACCCCGCTTGACGCCCAGGTTCTGCTCGGCGGCCATCATGGTCACCGGCAAGGTGCCGGAACTGGAGGTGCTGGTGAAGGCGAGCATGATCGGCTCGACACTGCCCTGGAAATAGCGCAGCGGGTTCAAGCGCGCCAGAAAGCGCAGCATGCCGCCATAGACCACGATGGCATGCACGAAGCAGCCGAGATAGACGATGCCGATCACCTTTGCCAGCGGCGCGAGCATTGCCAGGCCATAGGTGCCGGCCACCCAGGTCATCAGAGCGAAGACACCGTAGGGCGTGAAGGCGATGATGATGCTGGTCATGCGATAGATGATTTCCGCCGCGGACTCGAAGAACACGCGTACCGGACGGGCTTTCTCCCCCACCAGCGTGATGGAGAGGCCAAACAGGATCGCGAAGACGATGATCTGCAGCACATTGCCTTCGGCGAAGGCCTCGACGGCATTGGTCGGTACCAGCCCGAGCAGCGTATCGACGGCGGTCGGCGCTTCACGCACCTCGACATTGGCCGCGCTGCCCAGGTCGATCCCGACGCCCGGCTGGAAGACGGTGGCCAGCCCCAGGCCGATGGTGATGGCGACCGCCGTCATGCCCAGATAGAGCACCAGCGTCTTGACGCTCAGGCGGCCGATCTTGGAGAGGTTGTTGAGCGAGGCCACGCCAGTGACCAGCGAGATGAAGACCAGCGGCACGATCAGCATCTTGATGCCGCGGATGAACAGGTCACCCAGCGGTTTGATATCGGCGGCGATATCGGCGCGCCCGGTCTGGTTGAGCACGATACCCAGCCCCAGGCCCAGAACCAGCGCGATGAAGATCTGCTTCCACAGCGCCAGCCGTGTCCAGGGAGACAGAAAGCGCGCAATGGGCCCGGGAGAGTGGGGCATCGGGGCGGAGGAAGAGCCTGAATCAGCCATGAGTGTTTCCTTCTTGTCATTATTGTTGGCTGCGCGTGGAAGCAGCGCAGAGTGCAGACTGATGGTGATACAGGCCCCTATCCCGCGACCAATTCTTTATTTGGATTTTCCATGCAAGATTTGCATGACTACGAATTCTCCGCCTGATGCGCGGTATACCAGAGGCTATTCCCGGCTCTGACGCTGTGCGCTTTCTTGACACGTTCACTGCTGTAGAACGCACGAAGCCCGCTCAATGAGCGGGCTTCGTGTACTGACCAAAATATTCAAGGTGTTCAATCCACAAAGATCAGTGGCACCTTTTCAAGCTGTCGATCATGCCTCCGGCAGGCCGAGAGCCTCCTTGACGGCCGGCCATGCAGGTTCGCCATCACGGGTGGTCACGCCTTCCAGCCAGGCCTTGACCTTGGCCGGGTTGGCCTTCATCCAGGTTCCCGCCACCTCTTCCTGCGGGCGCTCTTCCTTGCCATAGCCATAGATGAGTTCACTCTGCTCCTCGGAGGTGAAGGAGATCTGGTCCAGGAAGATGGATGCATTGGGATGTGCTTCCGACCACGCCTTGTTGGCCAAGGTCTTCACATCACTGGCACCACCACCCGGGCCCCAGAGGTCTTCCGGGTCATCGAGGAAGACCATGTCGTATTCGACGCCCATCCAGTGCGGAGTCCAGCCGACGAACATGACCCACTCATCACGCTTGATGGCATTGGCGACTGTCCCAAGCATGCCGGCAGTGGAAGACTCCTTGAGGTCCCAATCGCCGAGGCCATAGATATCCTCATCGACGGCACGGTTGGCGATTTCACTGGAGCCCGAGCCGATCTCGATGGAATAGATGGTCTTTTCGAACTTGTCGGCAAATTCCGGCTTGTCGACGTCATGCAGTGAGGTGACACCGGCTTCGGCCACGTAACGTGGCACGGCGAAATTGGCACGTGCGCCATCCACATTGTTGCCGAAGTCGACCATGGCATCCTTTGCCATAGCCGCCTTGTACATGGTGCTTTGACCCGGCAACCAAGCGGCCAGGTAGACATCGACTTCCCCGAGCGAGATGCCTTCGTAGGTGATCTGCGCGCCCAGCTGGCGGGTGGTGGGGGAGTAACCCAGTGCCTCGAAGATTTCGGAGGCAATCTCGGTCTTCATGGTCACGCCCGGCCATGGCGGCGCCGCGAACACGACACTGGCATCTTCCGCGGCAGACGCCGGCGCTGACAGGGTTGCCAGCAACAGGCCACTGCCCGCCATCGCCATGCGCAGTGGCAGAGGTCTCAGCAGGTGGGACCTGGTGAAGGGAGACGACTTGAAGAAGGGGGACGACATAGTGGATTTTCCTCGTTGTTGTTATGAATACGCCATTGTCATGAAAATACTGGAAACAAGCGTTTGATTGAAGACGGCCTCTGCATAAATACCACTTCTGCAAAACCCACTTCCAGCAAATAATTCACAATATGAGCAGACAATTGCCTACCTTAAGCGCGATCGTTGGATCGATACAAGGCTCGGCGGCCAACGACGCGCATGAAAAAGCCCCCGCCATTCGTGAAAATGACGGGGGCTTTTCATGACGCATGCGTCGATGAATCAGAAGCTAGCGACCAGAAGCGAATGATCAGAAGCTGGCGATCTCTTCCGGACGCAGGAAGCGACATTCGCCCGGCTCCAGCTCCGGGTCCAGCTCGACAGCCCCGATGGCTTCGCGATGCAGGGCTTCGACATGATTACCGATGGCCGCGAACATGCGCTTCACCTGGTGGTAACGGCCTTCGGTGATCCACAGCAGGCCCACGGTGGCGGTTTCCATCTCGAGACGCGCCGGACGGGTCGGCTTCTCTTCGCCATCCAGCATCAGGCCATGATCGAAGTCCTCCACGGCGCGCGCCAGCTCATCGCCTTCCAGCGGACGCGCCAGAGTGACGCGATAGCGCTTGGCACAGGCCTTCTTGGGCGAAGTGACACGGTGGTTCCACTGGCCGTCGTCTGTCATCAGCACCAGGCCGGTGGTGTCGACATCAAGACGCCCGACGATGCTCAGGCGCTCGACATTGGGCAGATCGATCAGGTCATGCGCGCGCTCATAGAGGCCCGGCTTGCTGGTGCATTCCACATTGGCCGGCTTGTACAGCATCAGATAGCGCAGCCCCATCAGCTCCAGGTGCTCGCCATTCCATTCGACGCGCATTCCATCCTTGACGGCGCTCGCGGTGTTCTTGACTACCTCACCATCCACGGTGACATCGCCGCGGTGCACGACCTTCTTGGCATCGCTACGGCTGAGATCCGTGGTTTCGGTAAGGAATTTGTCCAGGCGCATCAGGCCTCCAGAGTGAAATGATCGGCGTCCATCCACGCCGGAAACTTGGTTCGAAACTCGTCGAGCGCGCCGCGTTCAAGCGTCACGGTCTCGATGAAGGGCTGGTCTGGCGCAGGGTCGAGGATGGGCTCGCCCTTGAAGTCGCAGACCATGGAGTCGCCGGTATAGTGCAGCCCGTTGGCGTCGTCACCCACACGGTTGACGCCCACCACATAGGCCAGATTCTCGATGGCGCGCGCCTGCAGCAGCGTACGCCACGGATGACGCCGTACGCCCGGCCAGTTGGCCACGCACAGCAGCAGGTCATATTCAAAGGCGCTGTCGGCGGCGGTCTCGGCAGCACTCACGCCACCGATGACAGGGCGCTGACGCAGCCAGGTCGGGAAGCGCAGGTCATAGCAGACCGAAAGCTGAATCCGAAAGCCGTTGAGCTCGACCAGCACCCGCTCATAGCCCATGCCATAACGCTCATGCTCACCGGCCATGCGGAACAGATGGCGCTTGTCGTAGTGCGTCACCTCGCCGTCAGGCGTGGCCCACAGCATGCGGTTGTAACACTCGCCGTCATCCAGCACCGCAATGCTGCCGGTCATCACGCAACCACGGGTGATGGCCTGTGCCTTGAGCCAGTCGACGCTCTCGCTGGACTCCATCGGCTGGGCCATCTCGCGCGAATTCATGGTGAAGCCGGTGGCAAACATCTCAGGCAGCACGATCAGGTCCGTTTCGGCATTGCGGCCATCGGCGCCCATGACCAGGCCAGCGGCATCCAGCTGCTCGCCGAGCAGGCGACAGTTCTCCGCCGGGTCTTCCCAGCGCAGGTCCGCCTGCACCAGGCTGACACGCAGTGTCGCCCCTCGCGAGGCATCGCCAGCATTCGCTTGCGAGGAAGTCGCCTGTGGCTGTGTCGTCATGGTCGTCGTGCCTCCCTGCTGACTGAATGGACGCTTGAGTGGCGACTGGCGGATTCGCGGCGGCGTGAGCCTTGCCCACCCTGCCGCTGGTCGTGCCACGCCTTGAAAGCGCTCATTCTACCGTCTGTGGCGATCAGATGTGAGAGGCAAAGCATGATCTGTCATCGCCGTACCGCTCAGCACGCGCACGAATCCCTGGCGGCGGGTGTGAGCATCAGAAGCCAGTGATATATTGGCGATGAACGCAAAGTCGCCACGCCAGGTTGCGACGACGCCAGTTCACCGCGAGCTTGCTCGCCCCCTCCCTATCCCGACTCACAGGAGAGCTTCATGCCTCAGCTTCGCTTCCACGGTGTCACGCCTGCCCGTCTCGCCCCTGTCTCGCGCGCACTGATCGATCAGCTGAGCGAAGCGACCGCCACCGCGCGCGACGAATTCACGCTGGAATGCATCACCACCCAGTATGTGTTCGATGGTCAGCTCGTCGATGCCTTCCCCTTCGTCGAGGTGCTGTGGTTCGAACGAGGCCAGAAGGTGCGTGATCTGTGCGCCCAATCCATCGCGCAGGCCATGAACGAGGCCGGCTATCCGGAGGCCGAAAGCTTCTTCATCGCCCTTGAACCTTCTGGCTACTACATCGCAGGTAAACCGCTGGCGCAGGATGGTTCGAGCGACTCCGAATGAGGCGGGAGCAGGCAAGCCCCTGCGCCGAGAGTCTGGCGCAGGCGCGCCGCGAGAGCGCCAAGGGTGTCGGCTTCGGACTGGGCGCCTATGTGATGTGGGGCTGTTTTCCGCTCTATTTCGCGCTGTTCGAGGGTATTCCCGCCTGGGAAGTGCTGCTGCACCGCATTCTGTGGAGCTGCGTGTTCATGGTGCTGCTGATCAGCGTCATCCGGCGCTGGTCGCCGGTGCGCGCCGCCTTCGCCGAACCCCGCAAGCTTGTACCGGTGCTGGCCTGCTCGATCCTGATCGCGCTCAACTGGGGCATCTACATCCACGCGGTGGAGGTGCATGAGGTACTGCAGGCAAGCTTGGGTTACTTCATGACGCCGCTGGTCAATGTCGGGCTGGGCATGCTGTTCCTGAAGGAGCGCCTGTCGCGCGTGCAGCTGTTCGCGCTGGGGCTGGCCGTTCTCGGCCTGAGCCTGCAGCTGATCGGGCTGACGAAACTTCCGTGGATCACGCTCTCGCTGGCTGTCACCTTCGGCACCTATGGGCTGCTCAGAAAGCGCATCGCGCTGGATGGCCTGTCGGGCCTGCTGGTCGAGACGATGATGCTCGCGCCACTCGCGCTGCTGCTGATCGGCGGCCAGTGGTTCTCCGGCGAATCGCACTTCACGGCCAGCGATGTCGGCCCGCTGGGGCTTCCCGCCAGCGTGCTGATGATGTCCAGCGGCGTGCTCACCGCACTGCCGCTGCTCGCCTTTGCCGGTGCGGCGCGTCGCCTGCGCCTCGCCACGGTCGGCTTTCTGATGTACATCAACCCGACCATGCAGTTTCTGATCGCGCTGCTGATCTTCAAGGAAACCCTGCATCCGACGATGCTGATCACCTTCGTGCTGATCTGGAGTGGTCTGGCGCTCTATACCGCCTCGACATTTTTCCAGCATCGCGCCCGGCAGCGCGGCTGACATCACCCTTGAACTGACTTAACGAACCAAAGCGAGGATGCCCAGCCATGCCAGACCCTGCTGCAGACTCCGTGAGCAGCCGCCTGTTGCGCTTTCTGCCGCGCCTGCTGGCCTTCGCCCTGCGCGTCATCGGGCAGTTCATCGCCAACCGTGGCGTGCTGCTGGCCGGTGGCGTCGGCTACAACATCCTGCTGTCCAGCGTGCCGCTGTTCGCCTTGCTCTGCGTGCTGCTGACGCACCTGGTGGATGAAACGCGCTTGATGAGCATCATCGCCATTCAGGTCCAGCATCTGGGGCCGGGCCAGGAAGATATCCTGTTGGACGCGGTGCGCAAGCTGCTGGCCAATCGCGAGGTGATCAGCTGGATCGGCATGGGCGGCTTGCTGTTCTTCGCCGGACTGGCCTTTCGCATGCTGGAAGACGCCATCGCGCTGATCTTCCATCAGCATCCGGTGATTCGTAAGCGCAGCGCGTGGATTTCCGCCCTGCTGCCCTATGCCTTCGTGATGGTGCTGGGCGCAGGCCTGCTGGCGCTGACCCTGCTGGTGGCGCTGGCTTCAGCGATGAATGACGCCCTGACGCTGCTGACCGGTATCGAGCTGACCCTGGGCGATGCCGGCAGCGAGGTGATCTATCTGATCAGCATCGTCGGCATGTTCGGGCTGTTCAGCGCCATCTACAAGATACTGCCCCAGACCCGCGTCTCGACCCGCCGCGCGCTGGTCGGTGGCCTGGTCGCGGCCACCCTGTGGGAGCTGACGCGTCTCGCCTTGAGCTGGTACTTCACCCACCTGTCCTTCGTCGGCGCCGTCTACGGCTCGCTGGCGACGCTGATCGTGCTGCTGCTGGGGCTGGAGATCGGTGCCGTGATCCTGCTGCTCGGCGCCCAGGTGATCGCCGAGCTGGAGCAATGCTCACGCGAGAACATTCGCTGGTACCACACGCCGGATCGCAAGCCACTGACGCGGCTGCAATCGCGCCGCAATGCCATGCAGCATGCCGGCGAGGTCAGCGAGGAGGATGAGTTGGCAATGAACCCAGACAGGGGGTCAGGCAGGGGGTCAGGCAGAGGCTCAGAAACCGGCTCAGAAAGCGGTTCAGCAAACGGCTCAGACAAGCGCTAGTACACGCGCCCGGAAAGCTCACCGCGCGCACAACGAAAAAACCGCCCCGAAGGGCGGTTTTTTCGTTGTGCGCGCATCGCAGAGATGAAACTTGAGGGCACGCGAGTCGCTGTCGTTGTCGTCGACGCCTGACGGCTATTCGCCCGCGACGACTGGGTCGACAAGCGACGCCTCAGTTGACCAGCGAGGCTTCCAGTGAGATCTCGGCGGTGAACAGCTTGGAGATCGGGCAGCCACCCTTGGCCTTCTCGGCGGTGGACTGGAAGTCTGCCTCGCTGATGCCCGGCACATCGGCCTTGGTCACCAGGGCGACCTTGGTCACGCTGAAGCCGCTGTCGTCCTTCTCCAGATGGACGGTGGCGGTGGTGTCGATGGCCTTGGGCTCATGACCCGCCTCGCCCAGCATCATCGAAAGTGCCATCGAGAAGCAGCTGGCGTGGGCAGCCCCGATCAGCTCTTCGGGATTGGTGCCGGCACCATCTTCAAAGCGCGTGTTGAAGCCGTAAGGCTGATCCTTGAGCGCACCACTTTCACTGCTGACAGTGCCTTTACCCTGCTTGACGCTACCTTCCCAATGCGCGGAACCGGTTTTCTTGATCGTCATGCCTGTCTCCTTGACCTGGGTGAACACTCAGGGCCGTTGCCCTGTACCACTCACATTGTCATGGCGCGTCGCGACTTCAAGGGGCGTCTGCCCTTTTGCCATCACAAGTGTCTGATCGATCGCGTGCCGGCTGCCTATCAATTGTGTGAGCAAGACACGCCACCCACCCCGGCGAGTGCGCCCGTCGCCACGGCCAATTATTGAACAAGAGTTGAATTCCCGCCGCGTGCCCCGATAACTGTTCTATCGATTACCTGGCGCGCAACGCCGAGTTGCAGTCACTCACATCATCTTTTCATGTCTGGCATCGTGCGCTCGCAAGCTGGCGCAGCATTCGCCGACACCTCATACGTCGCCGGTGAATCCCTCACCCGCGCGGCTGCCGACACCGGCAGCCAGACCCGCAAGGAGTCCCCTCATCATGTTCTACAAGACCTCGACAGACATCACTGACGACAACGCCTCTCTCCATCGCCTGCGCTCTGGTCTGCGCTCTGCCGCGAGCACCCGCCTGCGCCGTGGCATCGGCGCCGCCGCAGTGATGCTGGGCCTGCTGGGCCTCTCCCCGGCCCAGGCCTTCGACGAGATGAACACCGAGACAGGGACCAGCGGCGCGGCCTCTTCCCAGCATTCCTCGCAGGGCCAGCCAACGCCCAGCCACTCGAAGCGCACCGCAGACGGCGCAGCTGACAACGGCGCGCACTATCAACAGAACGAACAGCCCGAGGCACGCCAGCAAGCCAAGGACAACGCCACCCGCCAGGTACAGAAAAGTCTCGATGGCGGCGAGATAGGTAGCCAGGGCGGCCGACACGCCAACACTGGCCAGGCCAAGCCGACCGAGAACTGGTTCGGCTGCCCGCCCTCCGGCAGCAGCAAGCAGAACGCCCAATGCGACGGCAAGTGATCGCCAGCACGGAACACTCGCCCTAGGCACGATTGGCGCTGATGAAGCAGGCCCCGCAACCCACGGTTGCGGGGCCTGCTTCATTGCGCGCATATGCTTATGTGCATGGAAAGCAGCACTGCGTTGCCACTTCATGCAGCAATCCTGAATTATTTGAGAAAAAATCTCGCAAATTCAGTCAATTACATGCACAGGTTGTCAAAACGACAACACTCTCCTTCCAGCGTTCCGGCTTGTGACACCCAGGTGCGGCAGGCACGATATAGGACATGCAGATGATCCGTCGATCATTCATTCAGGCCACCGCACTGCGTCGATCTTCACCTCTTTGTGCACGCAGACGCTCAGGGCCTACGACCGGATACGACAGCGGAATGCTTTCCGCGGGAGACGTACTAGATGACAGACACCACCGCACTGTTCACCCCCCATGCCTTCGCAGGGCTTGAGCTCAGCAATCGCCTGGTGCTCGCCCCGATGACGCGTACCAGCGCGCAGGATGACGGCCAAGTGCACTTCGACATGGTCGATTACTATCGCGATTTCGCGCGGGGCAACTTCTCGCTGCTAATCACCGAAGGCATCTACACCGATGAAGCCTTTAGCCAGGGCTACGCCAACCAGCCGGGGCTAGCCAATCAGGCGCAGCAGGACAGCTGGCGTCCGGTGGTCGACGCCGTGCATCAACAAGGTGGCCGTATCATCGCCCAGCTGATGCATGCCGGCGCCCAGACCCAGCACAACCGCTTCAAGGATGAGGTCGTGGCCCCCTCCGAGAGCCGCGCCAGTGGCGAGATGCTCAGCTTCTACGGTGGCTCCGGCCCCTTCCCGCTGGCACGCGAGATCAGCGAAGCGGAGATCCATGACGCGATCGCCGGCTTTGCCACCAGCGCCCGTCGCGCCAAGGAAGCCGGCTTCGATGGTATCGAGCTGCATGGTGCCAACGGCTACCTGATCCACCAGTTCATCAGTGAGCGCTTCAATCAGCGTGACGACGCCTGGGGCGGCGACGCCATCGCGCGTCTGGCCTTCCCGCTGGCAGTCATCCGCAGCGTGCGTGAGGCGGTCGGCGCCGACTTCGCCATCGGCATGCGCCTGTCCCAGGGCACCGTGACCGAACCGAACCTCACCTGGCAGGGCGGACCTGACGAGGCCCGCGAGCGCTTCGCCAAGCTGATGGAGGCCGGGCTGAATTTCCTGCACCTGACCGGCAGCGATGTCGATGCCCCCGCCTTCCCCGAGGCAGACGACGAGCGTGAGCGCAGTCTCAGCCTGACCGCACTGGCGGCACAGGTGCGCAGCGAGAAGGCCGCCGAGGTGAGTCTGATCACCAATGGCAATGTCGCCAGCGTCGCGAAGGCGCAGGCCGCCCTGCAGCACGCGGACCTGGTCGCCATCGGTCGCTCGGCGCTGGCCAATCATGACTGGCCCAAGCGCGTACAACGCGGTACCTGCCTCACCGAGTTCGACTTCTCGATGCTGTCGCCGCTGGCCACGCTGGCCAACGAGGAAGACTGGCGCATCGCCAATGACAAGCCTGCCAACTGCGAGGGTCGCTGCTGATAGCGGCTGACAGGCAAGACACAAAGAGCCCCGCCAGTCACTGGCGGGGCTCTTTGCGTTGGGAACTGGTCTCTTCTCGACCTGACCTCAGATATACAGCCACTGATCCCACTCAGGCCTTCAAGAGAGTTCCACTACTGAAGGCCAAGGCCGTCATGGCGGACATGCCGGCCTTTGTCATGCGTCCAGAATGTCCACCTGCAGCGACGCCTGCTTCGTCAGGACATCCCACCCGGGGCGATTGCTCATCATCGGTTTCTCTCAGCAGTGACGGATACTGCTGCGCCCACTCAGCCAACTCCTCAAGCCCTGTCGCAAGACTGACACTGGGGCGAAAGCCGGTCAGCGTCTCGAGTGTCGAGGTATCTGCCCAGGTACGCTCGACATCCCCTGGCTGCATCGGCAGCAGACGCTTGCGAGCCGGGACACCCAGCGCTGCCTCGAGGCCATTGATGAAATTCCCCAATGCGATGGGCTCGCCACGCCCGAGGTTCAGGACACGCGAGGGAGCGGCATTCACTTCCTGCGTCGGCGGCAGGTGCATAAGCCGGTAGATGCCCTCCACGATATCACTGACATGGGTGAAATCACGTGCCATCTGTCCATGGTTGTAGACATCGATCACCTCGTCGGCCAGCAGCTTGCGTGCGAAACGAAGTGGCGCCATGTCCGGGCGCCCGCGGGCGCCATAAACGGTAAAGAAGCGTAGCCCTGTCACCGGTAAACCATAGAGATGCGCGTAGCTGTAAGCCATCAATTCATTTGAGCGCTTCGTGGCAGCGTACAGCGAGAGCGGGCGTACACCCGCCTGGGATTCCTGCAGAGGCTGACGGGTATCATCCCCGTAAACGGAACTGCTGGAAGCATAGAGCAAATGGCTCGGAGCCGTGTCACGACAAGCCTCAAGAAGATTGACGAAGCCGACCAGGTTGCTGTCGACATAATCAAAAGGCTGAATGATGGAGTGGCGCACCCCAGCCTGGGCCGCCAGATTGACGACGACATCAAACTCCTCTTCCTGCATCAATGTGCGAAGCGCCTCACGTTCGACAAGATCCAGCTTGACGAAGCGAAAGCTGCCCAGCCGGCGTGCATTCCCGGGGGCAGCAACGCACTGCCCGGCAAGTGCTTCGAGACGTGTCAGGCGGTGCTGCTTCAGCGCCAACGGATAGTAGGGGTTGAGATTGTCGAGACCGACGACCTGCAGGCCTTCCTTCAAGAGTCGCTCACACAGAGCAGCACCAATGAAACCTGCAGCCCCAGTTACCAGTATTTTCATGCTCATCGTTTCTCCTGAGCGGTCATGACCAACGCCGTTGGTGCTGATGAGGGGCCGCCCAATGCCGCTGCGGGTACCGTCAATAATCGGTGGCGTCCCTGATGAAAGACCGGCGTGGCATTGGCTCCATCGTCTACTGCCGCCTGACACCAATCACGCATGCCGGCCAGAGGGCCTCGCGTGTCGGGTAGACGCAGACATTTGTCAGCCTCGATTATCAGCCAGCCATCGGGATGCGCTGTCTGCCAGGAATCCAGCTGACTCGAATCGCGCTTCAACTGCTTCAGCGGTTGGGTCAGTCGCCCCAGAAATTGCCAGGTTGCCTGATAGTCCCAGCCAACGACGGCCACCTCCTGGCCTTCCTGTTGATGGTGCTGAACCCATTGAGCCAGGGCAGTCTGATCCAGACGTGGCCATAACGGACGCAATGTCAGGGCCAGCAAGCAGGTCACCAGCAACACGCTACCCAGCGCCAGTCGCCGCTGAGCATTCAGCGCGCTATTGCCCAGCGACTCAGCGGCAGGTGTTTGAGCCATGATGGAGCGTCTCGCCTCATCCACGGAAGGCCATAGCCATACCATCAAGGCCAGCAAGCTAGCTCCCGCCATGAGACACGCAAGGCTTGCGTTGCCCGAAGCCACCAGCGCTGCGTTGGTCGGCAGAAATGAGGCATCAGTCAGCCAGCCTGCGGGCATGACGATGACCGCCAACGCCAGGCTTGTCAGTCCCAGGCCACCGCTGATCATTGCCAGCAGTTTCAGCGATGTGCGAGCCGGAGGCTGGCGCAGAGCAGCCCAGGCCAGCAGCAGACTCACCGGTACCAGTAGCGGCATCAGATAATGCACTTGCTTGCCGGAGATAAGTGAAAAGACCAGCAGTGCGCCCAGTGCCCAGAAGCGTCCCAGCTTCAGCAAGGGATGCTCTGACGTTGGCCGCCGAGCAACCGAGGCCAGAAACCCCTCGATCAGCAATCGCGGGCGCAGGCTGAGCGGGAAGATCAACACCGCCAGCCACGGTAGATACCACCATGGCGGTCGAGCATGATCCTGCGCGGAGACGACGCGGCTTGCCGTCTGGCCCCAAAGCAGATCCTCGACATAGTCGGGAGGGCCAGTGATGACGGCGGGAAGCAACCAGATGCACAACACCGCGATGCCCAGCAGCAGGCTCAACACCCAACCGCGCCACTCACAGACCCACACCTCGCGGGCTTGTGCTTGCGTCCACCAGGGGCGCGAGCCGACCACCAACAGAAACCACAAGAGTGCGACCGGCCCTTTGGCCAGCAAGGCCAACCCCAGCCACACACCACTCTCGAGCACGATGCTCAGGCTGAACGGCTGCCCTCCCTGTGGTGTACACCAGGGCCGCAACGCGCCCAGTAGACACGTCGTCAACAGCACATCGAACATCAAGGCCTGGCTATAGAGCACCCACATCAGACAACCGGCGAGTATCCAACGTACCATGCGTACCCAAAGTTCATGTCTCTGCCGTTCGGCATCGGCCAGGCCAGTGGCCGGCCACAGGGTGCGGGCAACACGCCCTATCTGCCAGATACCCAGCAGACTGACCAGTGGCATCACCAATCTTGGCCAGACATCATTGACTCCGAAGACCACCCATCCGGCGTGAATCAACCAGAACAACAGTACCGGCTTGTCAGCGTAGGCCGCCCCGTTCATGGTCGAGACGAACCCACTGCCGGCATGCCACATCTCCCATGCCACCGAGACATAGCGAGTTTCATCGATGGGCAGATAGGGTCGTGCCAGCGCTGCTGACATCAGCAACACTCCCCATAGCGTCCAACATATTCGCTCGCTGGCATTCAGGTTGATCAACGAATGGGAGCCTCTTCCCACCAGGGATATCGCACATGAAAGTTGCTTCTGACACTTCATGGCTGAGCCTCCGGCATCAGAGTATGTCGCTGGGGAAGTCCGATCAGCTGTGCCGCTTCATTCGAGACCGAGGTCGGCGCCAGATACATCGGCGCAGCATCGGGATTGCCCTGACATTTCACGGCCGCGCTGCCAGGTAGCAGTACCCATTGCTCATCCGGCTCATTCAATGTGATGGCCTGTGCGCCATTCAGACAGGCATGCCGCTTGAGCTTGCGGGGTGTCAACAAGGCCCAGCGGTTCTGAGGGGCCTCCTTCAGCCATGCATAGAGGCGCGAGAATTGGTCTTCCTCCGGCGTCTTGTAACCGAAGTGCCACAATGGTTGGCGCGCCTGCAGGATGTATTGCTCACGAAAGTCGGGAATGGCCAATGCCTGGTAATCGCTCTTCTCGGCAACCTTCGCCATCAGTACGGCAGGATTGCGAACCGGGTCCATCAATCGTGCCCCCCAGGTGCCCCACAGACTCCAGAACACCACGAGCCAAATCCCCAAGGCCAACAAGCCGTTCCGTGGTTTCAGCCAGGTACAGAGCGTGATACCGCTGACACCCAGCAGCCCCCACCACCCCCACGGCACCACTCCCTCCTTTTCGGCAAGCGTCGCCAATGCCGGGTACCCGAAGACACCGAGCAGTGCCGCGATCAGGAAGATGCCTGCCAATCCGGCGCAAAGTGCAAACCCCAGCCAGGAGACATGAGGCTTACGTGACAACCCCGGCAACATGGGTGCCAGACCGATCACCAACAACGGCAGCGCCGGCAGGATATAGACTCCCCGCTTGCCTGGAGACAACGAGAAGAAGACCACCATCAATGCCGCACCCACCAGGGGCAGCCAGACTCGTAGATCGCGGCGCGAGAAGCGGCGAGCGAGTGCCTTCGGCCACGAGGGTAGCGTCAGCAGCAGCGGCATCCATGCCCAGGGAATCACACTGGTCAGGAAGTAATGCCAAGGCTTCAGATGATGCCAGCTGTCGGTGTATCGCTCAGCGGTCTGCTTGAGCAGGATGTTGTCGCGATAGGCGGCAAGCTCCGAATCGCCGGACACGAAGGACATTACCAGCATCGGCCCTACCCAGAGCAGCGGAGCCGCCAGCATCCAGCAGAGTCCGATCAACAGCTCGCGTGATGTCAGCTGCCCTGCGCGACGACCACTGCTGCGCCAAGTCGATGCGTGACGCGCAGCCATCAGCCAGAAAGGCAACATCAGCAACGGCAGGAACCCGACCCCCTTGGTGAGGATGCCAAGCCCCATCGCAAAGCAGCCGAGATAGAAATAGCGCACGCCATCATTGAGCAATGCATGCCGCAACAATCCCCAGCTACCCAGCAGGATGAAAGCCGTGACCAGCATGTCGATCTGAGCCGTACGGGCCTGCAGGATGAACTGCACTGACGCGAGCAACCACAGCCCGGCAATGAAGGCTGTGTGCGGGCCATGCAGGCGACGAATCAAGTCCACGCTCAGCCCCAGAGTCGCGGCCCCGGCCACCAGCGATGGCAGGGCAAAGCCGATGCGGATATCCCCCACCAAGCCAGTGGACAAGGCACTGAGCCACATGAAGATCGGCGGCTTGTCGGGATAAAGCTCTCCCGCGCGGTGTGGCAACCACCAGTCCCCAGTGATCCACATTTCGAGACCATTGAGCGCGAAGCGTGGCTCATCGGCAGGCCACGGCATACGCATGCCAAGCCCGATGGCAGAGACAGATAGATACAACGCCCCCAGGACCCACCAGGGATGGCGGGAAAGTCTTCGGTACACACCGCCAGCTGGCGTCATTGCCTTCATGCGCCTGTCCCTTGGTGCTGAACGGGATTGGCATGGAGGTGTGCCACTTCAGTCTTGAGTCGGGCGTTTTCTATCTCCAGCGACGCGAGCCTGGCCTTCAGGGAGTCGTCAGTGCCCGATTCGCATTCTTCCGTCTTGCCACAAGCGTGTTCGACGACAGTGGACTCCTGCGGTGCCTGGGACGACGCTTCGCTGCCAGGCGACGTGAGTGACCGGCGATCCCGCTTGATCAAGCTCAGATTACGCAGATAGATGAAAAGCCCTGCACCCTGACCGGCAATGAATACCGGGTCCTCGCGATGGATGGCATACGCAAGCAGCGTCATGCCACCGGCAAGCGAGAACCACCAGAAGGCACGAGGAACGATGGAACGACGTGCCTTCTCACTGGCCAGCCACTGAATGATGAAACGCGCCGAGAACAGCGCCTGGCCTCCAAAACCGACAGCGACCCACCACGGACTGACATCCATCAGCAGGCACCCCGCGCCACGTCGGCCTGGTCCGGGTTGCTGTCACCTGCTGCTGCATCGTGACCGTCAGCCTGATATCTAGAGGGGGAGTCAAACAGGCTTGTTGGCGCGGATGCAGAGGGCGTCGACACGTGCGTCCCCACCAACGGCAGCGAACCATGGTCGATGGCCTCACTGGCAGCATGGCCAAAGATATTCTCGAGCGGTGACGGTAGACGTGAGCGACGCACCAGCCACATCACTCCGACGATATCGGCAATACCGACCCAGAGCCGATCGAAGAAGCCGTATTTGGATACTCCTGCCACTCGTTCGCGGTGACGGACTGCCAATGACTGCACCTTGCCACCCTGAGCGCGAACCAACGCCGGAAGAAAACGGTGCATGTGATCGAAATACGGCAGCCGAAGGAAGACGTCACGACGCATGACCTTGATTCCGCAGCCGGTATCTGGCGTGTCATCGTGCAGCAGCGCTTGTCGGATGGCATTGGCCAAGCGTGATGACACACGCTTGACGGCATCATCGCGACGTTGCGTGCGATGACCAGCCACCAGGTCGAGCTTTTCGAGCGTTGCCAGTGACAACATGTCCGGCAAGTCCGCTGGATCATTCTGGCCATCGCCATCCAGGGTCGCCAACCATCGACCGCGCGCCAGCCGGGCAGCCTGCCACAGCGAAGTACTCTGTCCGAAACTGGTGCCGTGGTGATAGGGACGCAATCGTGAATCTTCCTGCGCAGCCTGCTTGAGCCAACTCCAACTGCCATCACTGGAACCATCATCCACCACGATGATCTCGTAGCGCTGCCCCGCAAGCGCCTCATGCACCTCGGCAATAAGGCCCGGCAAGTTGTCACGCTCATCACGAGCCGGTATCAACACCGAAACTCCTCCGCACAAGGGCTCCTCGCCCTGCGCCCAGGGGTGGTCTGGACCAGGCGATGTCATGGTGATCGCGGACTTCATGGAATAACTCCTGAGCAATGACTGGGCGTCGAGCAAGCCGGATAGATGTCAGATCCTGCAGCGATCGGAACCGGCAGGCTGCGCGTTTCTGGCAGAAAGTTTGCCCGCAAACTATTAAGACAGGCTTAAGTGAAGCGCGGATGACAACCGCCAATGCAAGAAGCCCCCGTCGCGCTGGGCGACGGGGGCTTCAATGCAAAGACATCATTGAGTCGAAGACTCTCTTGATACGGCTATGACAGACGCTTCACTTCCCTTGCCAGTGATCCCGCCCCCACTGCCGACGCTGGTCGGGCGTGAGATACGACCAGGCGACGAAGCGACTGACCTTCTGCCCCTGGGACATCTCGATCACCCTGACCTCGCTGGCGCCACTGCGCTTGAGGGCTTTCCTGATACCGGTCAGGCTCGCCGAATGCGCGACCAGCGAGGTGAACCACAGGCACTGCGAGGCGAGGTTGCGACTCTCCTGGATCATGCGGGTGACGAAGGCTTCTTCCCCGCCCGGACACCAGAGCTCGGCCGCCTGCCCCGCGAAATTCAGCGCTGGCGCGTTGCGTGCACGCCCCTTGCGTGAGGCATTGCCGCGCTGCTGGCGCGACTTGTCGAGCCCACGCCATTTACGCTGCGATTCCCGCGCCATATCGGCTTCACTGGCATGGAACGGTGGATTGCACAGCACCACATCAAAATGCTCATCCGCGCCCCAGATCCCAGCGAAGTGCCGCGTGCGATCGGCCTGTAGTCGCACCTCGATCTGGCCCTTGAGGCGCACATTGGCGCTCACAATCGCGCGAGCCGAGTCGATCGCCTGCGCGCTGATATCACTGCCGACCATCTGCCAGCCAAAGCTGCGATTGCCCAGCAGGGGGTAGATGAGGTTGGCGCCGGTGCCGACATCCAGCGCGCGCACGTGCTCACCCGCCGGCAGCTGACCGCCATTCGCCTCACTGATCAGGTCCGCCAGATAATGCAGATAATCGGCGCGCCCGGGGATGGGCGGACACAGATAGCCGGCGGGAATGTCCCAGTGGGCGATACCGTAATGGCGACTCAACAGGGCCCGATTGAGCGCCTTGACCGCCGCGGGATCGGCGAAGTCGATGGACTCGCTGCCAGCGGGTGTCTTGATCACGAAGGCCGCCAGTGCCGGGCTCGCCTTGACCAGCGCGGCCATGTCATAGCGCCCACGGTGCGGGTTGCGGGGATGCAGCTGACCCTTGCGAGCCGGGATCACCTTGATGGCAGGCGCTTTGATAGAAGGCGCCTTGTTGGAAGGCGCTTGGACGGAAGGTGCCTTGGCCGCGCTGGACTTCTCGCGGGCCGCCGGATCACGACGGTCAGCCGCGGCGCCCTGCTGACGTCTGTCAGCCGAGTCGTGTCGGGAGGATGCGCCGGACTTGGCGAGGGAAGCACCGCGTGGGCGGCGCGAAGACGAGGACATGACGACATACCGGACAATGACAGGGGACGCCATCTTACCAGAGGGCGCCGATCAACACAGACCGCTGCCGCTCAGGACGCTACCTATCAGGACAGGTCGCTGCCGATCAGCGCCGCGCGCGAGTTGGCACGCTGATCGACCCGACGGGTCTGGGCGCGACGTGCCGTGGCGCGCTCGATGCTCAGCGGACAATTGCTGCAATAGCCCAGGCACTCGATGCGATAACGCACGCAGCACACCTTGCGCGGCGTATGCCGTTCGCCATGGCGGTCCATCACGTCGCTGACCGGCTGATAGAGCGGATTGCGCCGCCCGTCGGCCAGAATTCTGGTCGCCATCAGCTGACGGGCCGGCGCCGTCTGCGCGACCCAGCCCTGCTCTTCCAGCATGCCGACGATATAGACGAAGTAATGTGCCGCGTTGCTCCAGAAGACCTTGGGCCCCAGCGCAGTGTGCGGCACCAGGCGCTCGATGACGGCCTCAAGATGCGCCAGGTAGCCCTGGAAGCGTGCCTGGAGTCGCGTCGCCTCATCGGCCGACTCGATCTCCGCCGGGAGGCTTGCGCCCTGCCCCGCCGCATCATCGAGTATCAGCTGCGTGACCACGCCATGCTCGCCAAGGCGCAGCGAAAGATGCCGCAGCTCCAGCGGCAGTTGATGGTCCAGCAGCAGGTTGGCCGCCAGCGGCAGCGATACCATCGAGGACAGCAGGTACTTGGACCACTGGGAAAGCAGCGCCTGCTCATCGGGGGCGCTGTGGTGAGAAGCGGCGTCTGCCGGGCCGGTCTCGTACTGCATGCCATGCGCGGCGATGCACGCCGCCAGCCACCCGGGGCTGAGCACATCGCGCGCCGGCACGACACGCTGGAGCGACGCCTCATCACCTGCCTGCACCTGAGCGTAGGTAGTGATCAGGTCCCGATAGGCAACCATCGGACCGGCAAAGAGCGGGGAAAGCGCGTCGATCATCGGGAAGCTCGCAGACGTGAAGAAACAGACAGTGCCTCACATACTAACGAAAACTATTAGCATTTGCATATCAAAAAAGCATGATGAACCAGCAGGGCTTGCAACGGGGCTTCCAGCTCGCTGCGTCGGGCTCGCCAGCACTCACAGCCTGCCGTCCCGACACAGCCGACGACGCACCCAGGCATCGTAGACTCGCGTCAGCGCCGGCTCGATCAGCGGCCGCGTGATCAGCCACCCCAGCCAGGCAAGACCGGGGATGCGCGCAAGCAGCAGGCGATACGCCGGCATGCCCTCACGGATCTGCCCTTGCGCTGTCTCGACATGCAACGACAGCAATGCCTGCTTGAGGCCGATGCCGCGAGCGGCGAGATGCTCGGCGTTATCCGTCGCATCCCACCACTCGACGTTGGCGTCTTGGCGCGACAGCCGCTCGTAGCGGGCGCGTTCACGACGACACACCGGGCAGCGCGCGTCGTAGTAGATCCTGATGAGTGGCAAACCGTCACGCTGAGGTCGCTGGCTGGCGATGTCCGACATGCTGGCCTCCCTCTTGTGATGAATGTGCGCGGTACGCGTTCCTCAATGAGCGTTCAGAGCGACATAAGATCAGGACGCCGCGCCGATGCGATCGGAATACTCCTTGTCTTCATAGCGATGCAGCGGCGCGTCCTCGGCACAGTCCGGGCTGGTCTGGAAGGTCTTGCGCACATCGAGTACGCCCAGGCTCTGGATGGTGCGGCGCCCCAGCAGCACCGGGTAATTCATGCCGTCACGATCGCGCAGACTGAACTGCTCCTCGTAGCGCTCGCCGCCCATGCACAGCGTCATCAGCACCACCGGGCGCGTATCGCGTCCGCCTGCGCCGGACACCGTCAGGTCGCGATACAGTGGGCGCTCAAAGGTGTTCTCGACCTTGTCACCCTTGGCTTCGTCCTCGACTTCCACATCGAAACGCACCCATTCCTCGTCATCACGCTCGAAGGTCTCGATATTCTCGGCATGCATCGAGGAGGTCAGCGCGCCGCTATCCAGCTTGGCCTTCACCATCACACCCCACGGCTCGATGGTTGCCTTCTCCACCCAACCGAAGACCTTGTCGTCTGCCGCCTGGGCCACGGCTGGCGCGGCAAGCGAGGCTATCAAGCCGACACCGGCGAATTGACGGGCGGCGCGCGCAAGGGATGTAGCAGCGTGTCTCGACATGGTGACTCCTGGGAAAAGTGGCGACATTGCAAGGGCAATGCCCGACATCCTTCACCATGGAGGCTTGCGGCAAGGTTAACAAGGCGTGAGAACACACCCTCGCCTGTCACCCTGTCAGGCGAAAGCAACGGGCGGTTGCGAGCAGGCGATGACAGGCCACCCTTGATATGGCGCGCTGCCCCCACCAGCTATCAAGGAGGGCCGCGCCATCAGCGTACTGCTATCAGCGTATTGCTATCGGCGCACGGCCATCTGCGACATCCACTCGACAGGAGGTCACCATGCAAGATCTATTACGTGAGTCACTTTCCCACTGGAGCCTGCTGCTGTGCTGGCTGTTGCTGATGGTACCGGCGCTGATCTGGGTCTTGCGTGACCTGACCACGAAGAATGCCCATCTGGCCCCGATGATGAAGTGGGTGTGGGGGCTGACCACGCTCTACTCCGGTGTCGTGGGACTGCTGGTCTATCGTTTCGCCGGGCGTCGCCAGATCGCCGCCAACGGTGATGCCCGCAAGGGGCTGAGAAGCGTCGCGCACTGCTATTCAGGCTGCGGACTGGGGGAATTCGTCGGCGTCAGCCTGGCGGTGGGCCTGTTGGCCATGGGCAATATCTCCACCGCGATCATCACCTTCATCTTCGCTTACCTGTTCGGCTTCCTGCTGACGGTCGGCCCGATGCTGCAGGGCGGCAGTGATGACAAGCCGCAGGTAATTCGTGATGCCTTCAAGAGCGAGACGGCCTCCATCGTGGTGATGGAAGTGGTGGCGATTTCCGTGGACCTCTAGCTTGCGGGCGGTGCCGGCATGCACCAGCCGCTGTTCTGGAACTCGCTGATCATTTCCCTGAGTCTGGGGCTGCTCGCCGCCTGGCCCGTCAACGTCTGGCTGGTGAAGCATGGCGTCAAGGGGGGCATGGCAGACCCACGCGAGACGGACCCGCAAGCGCAGCATCACGCACATTGCTGAAGCGCGCACTGCTGAGGCGCGCAGAGTGTTGAGTATTGAGGGTTGAGACATGAAAAAGCCCCGTCGGCATGCCGACGGGGCTTTTCTCTGACTGAGTTTTCACACTGACATTCGCATCCCAGTCAGCGTGAAGCCGTCAGTCGCATCACGTTCAAGACGCTGGCCTAGACGAACTCGCCGTTGTGATAGACCTGCTGCACATCTTCACAATCATCCAGCAGCTCGAGCATCTTGTTGAGCAGCTCGGCGTCATCGCCGCCGACTTCGGTATGGATCTGCGGAATGAAGCTGATCTCATCGACTTCGAAGTCGAGGTCTTCACCGTAGATGTCGGTCAGCGCACCCTTGGCCTTGAAGTACTCGGTCGTCGGCGCGAGAACCGTGATGATGCCTTCGTCGAGCTCGATGTCACTGACATCGACGTCGGCTTCCATCAGCGCTTCCAGGACCTTTTCCTCGTCCTCTTCCGCGCCCTTGAAGGCCAGGATGGCGCGGTGGTCGAACATGTGCGACACCGAACCCTGCGCGCCCAGCTTGCCCTTGCCCTTGTTGAAGCAGGTGCGGACTTCGCCGAAGGTGCGGTTGTTGTTGTCGGTCAGACAATCAACGATGACCATGACGTTGCCCGGACCAAAGCCTTCATAGCGCGCCAGAGCGAAGTCTTCGCCGCCGGTGCCCTTGGCCTTGTCGATCGCCTTGTCGATGACGTGAGTCGGCACCTGGTCCTTCTTGGCCTTCTCGATGAGACGACGCAGGCTCAGGTTGCCGTTGGGGTCGAGGCCACCGCTCTTGGCCGAGACGTAAATCTCGCGCCCGTAACGTGAATACACGCGTGCCTTGTTGAGAGAGGTACGCGCCATTGATTCTTTACGGTTCTGGAATGCTCTTCCCATGCAAGTCGACTCTTGTCCGCCTGAATTCAAATGCCCTTGCGACCATGTCGCGGGACCTGAAGCAGCATCGGCCTCCTGGCCGACACTGCAACGCTGTGACGAATAGTAACGCAGACAACGCCGTACGTCGCCATCCCTGCCGGGTCTTGCGCGTTGAGCGCAGCGCACCACGACGGGCAAGGCGACTCATGCATGCGGCTGACCGTCACAGACAGTTGGTCGGCTTGGGCAACCCGGCGATGCGCGCGCCCACCTTGGGCGGACTGTCCGGGAACAGCCGCATCAGATGCAGCGAGCGGCCCTTGTCGGGACCAAAGCGCTGGGTCATCGCCTTGCTCAGCGGGCGCATGGCCGGTGACAGCGAGAAACGCTGATAGAAGTCGCGCAACACCTCGATCACCTCCCAGTGCTCCGGCGTCAGTTCACGCCCCTCCTCGGCGGCCAGCATTTCCGCCAGCGCCGGACTCCAGTCATCGAGATCGACCAGATAGCCTTCCGCATCCAGTCCGATATCACGCCCATCAAGCGTCAGTGTGCGCACCGCTTCACTACTGGCCATACAGATCCTGATTCACTGTCTTGCATGAAAATTGAAAGGGAGAAGCGCCTGGCGCCTCAGAACCAGCTGACGGTCTTGTCGGCGGCCTCGGTCAGGGCGACGAAACCGTCAACGTCGACCACGATGACGTTCTCCGCGCAGCGCCCCAGCAGGCCGCGGGACTCGAGGTCCTCGCGCAACGCGAACAGCCGTCCCTCAAGCCCGGCAAGGTGCTGCCCGGCGTTGTCGAGGGCGCCATTGACGCCATCCTCGATCAACAGCAGCTGGTCTTCCGGGCCCATGGCATTGAGCACATCATCATGGATGCGGCTGGAGAATGGCGAACGATTGAGTAGATGTAGATTCATGCAATTATCCAGGCAAGGGAAGCTGGGACTGCCACTGGCCATCAATCAAGAGATATCAATGACATGGCATCAGGAAACTGATGCGAGCATATCAGTCGTCAGCGTTGGCGGCAGTGACGTGTCAGAAGCTCAACACGCGCGAGAACGCGGTGGTCAGCGCGACCACCTCGTCGTGCTCGAGCAGCGTGACCGGCAACAGCGTGACATCCTGCGCTGTCAGGCCCCGTGCGCGCAGCGCCGCCGCATCGACGTAACAGCGCTCGACGTCATACATCTCAAGCGCCGCCAGCAGGTTGTCACTGCCCTTCTGCCCCAGCGGCCCGACCTGCTGCCCTTCCAGCAGCGCCATCACGCCATCGCCGGTGAACAGCAACCCGACCTCGCGCCCGAAGGCCGCCGCGACCATCGCCGCCTCCAGCCCCTCGCGCAGCCAGCTGCTGCCATGCGGGCCATGGCGCAGCATGACCAGCAGATCACCGGCGGCTATCCCGGCGTCATCGCCTGCTGGGGCTGCCGTCATCACATCGCTCATGGTCTGCTCCTCACTCGATAAGTGACATCATCAGTGACGACAAGAAATGACGTCATGCAAAGGTGATCAGGTGGTCATTGTCCAGCGTCGCCTCGACCAGCTGGCCCAGCCCCGTCAGCTCGAACGGCGCCTCGAGGGTATGCCCCTGCTTGCCATGCCGCGCCGCTTCGCGCTCATCGAGCATGCCGCGTCTCAGCCCCGCCGCGACACACACCTGCAGGCGGGTGGCGTGATTCTCGGCAAGCGACAGCCAGCGATCGCGCAGATGCGGCTCGTCCTGGGGCGGTGCCATCATGTTGGCGGCGTTGTAGACGCCGTCGTGATAGAAGAACACCGTGGTCAGCTGATGGCCGCGCGCCAGCAGGGCGTCGGCAAAGCGCAGCGCCGAATGGCTGGCCTGCTGGCTGTAGGGGCCGCCGTAGACGGCCAGAGCGTAACGCATGCGAACCTCGTGTGACTGCTCATGAATGGGCGCCATTCTAGCGCGAGTCACGCCACCTGACACCCGAACGCAAACGACCCCGCCGAGGCGGGGTCGTTTGCAGGTCTCATGTTCCTTCGCTTGACGATCAATCGTCGGAAGCGAAGCCCAGCAGGGCCAGCAGGCTGACGAACATGTTGTAGATGGAGACGTACAGGCTCACCGTCGCCAGCAGGTAGTTGGTCTGCCCGCCGTGGATGATCTGGCTGGTCTCGAACAGGATCGCCGCGGAGGCGAACAGCACGAAGCCGGCGGAGACAGCCAGTGCCAGCCCGCTGATGTTGAAGATCATCGCTGCCAGCATCGCCAGAATCAGCACGATGGCGCCGGCGAACAGGAAGTTGCCAAGGAACGAGAAGTCCTTGCGCGTCACCAGAGCCACCGCGGACAGGCCGGCGAAGGTGATGCCGGTCATGCCGAGCGCGGTCATCACCAGCTGGCCGCCGTTGGGCAGGCTCAGGTAGGCATTCAGTACCGGACCGAGCGTGAAGCCCATGAAGCCGGTGAAGGCGAAGGTCGCGAAGATGCCGGCGGTGGAGTTCGCAGTCTTGTGGACCAGGAACATCAGGCCGTAGGCACCGATCAGCAGCACGAAGATGTTCATGCGGCCGACGCCCATGCTCATCGCCACGCCAGCGGTCAGCGCGGAGAACAGCAGCGTCATTGCCAGCATCATGTAAGTGTTGCGCAGTACCTTGTGAGTACTGAGCGAGCGGCTCGCGGTATCCTGCGAGACCTGCCAGGAGCTGTTAGCCATGGTGTCTATCCTCAGGTTGCTACGATGGATTCATCGATTTGACCCCAGCATGCCCTCAGGGGTTTGCCTAATCAAGAGACAGAACGATGAAAAGCCCTATTGAGGCAACCATCCGGCGCGTGCAAGGCAACGACATCGTCAGTCTCCGCAGCCATTGTGGCATGCGCGACCTTTCAAGCATCTGAACGACAAGGAAATTTACGCCAAGTCCTTGACCCTGACTGAAAAATCCGTAGTATTTCATCCCGTGAGTCGGAGGGATGGCAGAGCGGTTGAATGCACCGGTCTTGAAAACCGGCGTAGGTTAATAGCCTACCCAGGGTTCGAATCCCTGTCCCTCCACCACCTTGATTCCGAAAGCCCCGTCTACCTCAGGTAGGCGGGGCTTTTTCGTGGCCTGACACATGACCCGATTCATGGTCTGGTGCCAGCAGGCGGCTCCGGCGGCCTCACCCCGGCGCCATCCAGCTGCAAGTGATTGTCCGCGATGGCTTTTCCGAAGATTTTTCTTCGCCTATCCCTTGCTATTCTCATCAGGTTCGGTAGTATTTCGCTCCGTGAGTCGGAGGGATGGCAGAGCGGTTGAATGCACCGGTCTTGAAAACCGGCGTAGGTTAATAGCCTACCCAGGGTTCGAATCCCTGTCCCTCCACCACCTTGAATTCCGAAAGCCCCGTCTACTTCAGGTAGGCGGGGCTTTTTCATTGTTGCCGCGCAGCGCCCATCGCCGCCACTTCGCTACCCTGCCTGAGCAGCGATGGCCATTGATGCGCCGGGCCGTCAGCGGACTTTCGGCTACAGTGAGCATCACTGCGCCAGACATTCCTTGCCGCAGAATGTGCGCTTGCCCCTCCCCCTTTAGACAAGTCGAGACACCATGCCATTTTCTGCCCTTGGTTTGAGCGATTCCATCGTCAAGGCCGTCACCGAGCAAGGCTACCAGACCCCGACTCCCATCCAGGAGAAGGCGATCCCCGTCGTGCTGGCCGGTAACAACCTGATCGCCGCCGCCCAGACGGGTACCGGCAAGACGGCAAGCTTCGTGCTGCCCATCCTGCAGACCCTGCAGCAGGCGCCCAAGGTGCGCGCCAAGCGCGTACATGCCGTCATCCTGACGCCGACGCGGGAGCTGGCGATCCAGGTCGAAGACAACATCCAGCACTACTCCAGGTATCTGGAAGTCAGCTCCATGGCGATGTATGGCGGCGTGGAGATCGAACCCCAGCAACAGCGTCTGATCGAGGGCGTGGACATCCTGGTGGCGACGCCCGGCCGCCTGCTGGACATGCTGACCCGCCGCGCGATCCACCTCGACGAGACACGCACCCTCGTCATCGACGAAGCGGACCGCATGCTCGACATGGGCTTCATCGCCGACATCAACAAGATCGTCGAGAAGCTGCCCAGAGAGCGCCAGAACCTGCTGTTCTCGGCCACGCTCTCGGCTCAGGTGCGCGTGCTCGCCAAGACCGCAGTGACGGACGCCGTCGAGATCATGGTCGCACCGGAGAACGTTACCGCGCCGGATATCAGCCAGTATCTGATCACGGTCGACAAGGAGTTCAAGTCCGCCCTTCTGAGCCACCTGATTCACGAGAAGCAGTGGCAGCAGGCGCTGATCTTCATCGAGACCAAGCGTGGCGCCGCCAAGCTGGTGAGTCAGCTGGAGAAGCGTGACATCGCCGCCGAGTCCTTCCACAGCGGTCGCAGCCAGGCAATGCGCGAGCAGCTGCTGGCCGACTTCAAGGCCGGCACCATCAAGTATCTCGTGGCCACCGGCGTTGCCGCGCGGGGCATCGACATCGATGACCTGCAGCGCGTGGTCAACTATGACCTGCCGGACGCCGCCGAGGATTATGTCCACCGCATCGGGCGTACCGGTCGCGCCGGAGCCAGCGGTGAAGCCATCTCGCTGGTCTCGCGTGATGACTTCCGCAACCTGTGCGCCATCGAGCAGCACCTGGGCTATTTCGTGACGCGCGAAGTCGTGGAAGGCTTTGCGCCCAAGCTCGCGGTGCCGGCCTCGAACAGCGACTACGCCCCCAAGTCCGCAAGCAAGAGCCGTCGTCGCCAGCCCAACCGCCGCTGATACCTCTCAGGGCAGCCTGATGACGCCCTGACACACGCACGCCCCCGGAGACATGAATGTCATTCTCCGGGGGCGTGCTGGGCTGTATACCTAGCTTTGTTCGCAAATCTCTATGCGCAAACCTCTATGCACAAAGCTCTGCGCGCAGTGAATTGCGCTCAATTGATGGCGGCGATGCCCGGCCCACCCACGGGGCCCAGCTGGGTGTCACTGACGAAGCCATTGCCGCCGTCCTGCTTGGCACGGAACAGATTGACGTCGGCCTTGGCGATCAGGCCTTCCAGGTCCTTGTCGCCGGACTGGCGCTGGGCGACACCGATCGACAGATTGACATCCAGACTGTTGAGGCCGTCATTGATGACGAACGGCAATGCCGAGGCGCCCTTGCACAGGCGCTCTGCCACCTGATCGACGCGCTCGCCATGCAGCCCCGGGCACAGCAGCACGAATTCCTCGCCGCCATAGCGCCCGACCAGGTCCTCCCCGCGCAGGATGCTGCGCATGCGCCGCACCAGCTCCTTGAGCACCTGATCACCGGCCTGGCGACCCCATGTCTCGTTGATCAGCGCCAGATGGTCGACATCCACCATCATCACGCTCAGCGCCCCGTTGTTGATCAACATGCCACGCCCGCTGTCGACCAGCTCGGCGCGACTCAGGGCGCCGGTCAGCGCATCGAAGCGCCCTCCCGTCTCGAAACGCTGCTGCAGGCGCTCCACCGACCAGCCCATCTGCACCAGCACCAGCGTGAAGAAGATGGTCAAGACGCCCAGATTGATGATGCGAAATGCCAGCATCCAGCCGGCGGGCAGCGGATTGGTCGGCCCTTCCAGCATCAGGATGATATAGGCCAGCAGCGGCATGCTCAGGCAGGCGGCGCACAGCAAAACGCGCCGCATGAACGACATGCGGATCGAGTAGATGCACAGCAAGGCGCCGAAGTAGAAGTAGTCGAACCCGGCTTCCGAGCCGAAATAGCGCAGCGAGAAGCTGATCTGCGCGCAGGTGCCCAGCGCCATCAGCGTGGCCGCCAGGGCTTCACGGCGAGCACGGTGCAGCTGCAGACAGACCAGATCGACGATCAGCATCGCCAGATTCAGCGCCAGAATGCCCATCTCGCCCAGCCACAACAGCAGGATGGCGTAGAGCAGATGGCAACTGACCGCCAGCACGTAGACCACGTTGAAGGTGGCATGAAAGGTCTTCTCATCCGCCGTGAGTCCGGGCGGGAATTGCTCGAATCGCCGCAGAAAGCCCGCGAGATGAGGGTGTGGGCTGGCCATGTAGTCACCTCCTTGTCGCTGGCCACAATCGGTGGCCAGGCGCTGTCACGGACAAATTGGCCTGACATCAACAGAATACGATATTGATGAGTCCAAACACGACGCCCCCATTACACGCAGTGCAATGGGGGCGTCGTATCGTGTGAAGCGCAGGCGCAGGCTCAGGCCCTGACACAGATTCAGGCCCAGAAACGGACTCAGACTCAGTGCAGTCGCAGGCCGACCTTGGTGATGCGATTGCCTTCCACCTCGTTCACCACCCAGTGGATGCCATGCCAGTCGACATCGTCGCCGACCACCGGCACCCCGCCGACTCGCCGGGTGATGAATTCGGCGATGGTCAGGTGGTGCTCGCCCTGGGAGAGCGTCAAGCCGTAGACATCGGCGATATCCTGCATGTTGGCATCGCCTTCCAGCGTGAAGGTCCCGAAGAAGGCGCGTTGCTCGTGCTGCAGACTCTCGCCATTGAACATGCGGTTGAGGCTCGGCACATCACAGGAGCGCCCCACCACGCACAGCACATCCTGCTGATGCAGACAGGTGCTGCCCTTGGGGTGGATCAACACCTTGTTGCGGAACAGCGCCCCGACCTTGGCCCCCGACGGGAAGCGCAGCATGCGCAGCGCCACGCCTTCCAGCGCCGTGTTGTCGACGCGATAGACCAGCATCTCGTAGTCATTGACCGGCATGATGCCGAGCAGGTTGCGGCGACTCGGCTGTGCGCCCGGCGGCACCACCACCCGCAGCTTGCGCGCCATCGGCGCCAGCGACGAGCCCTGTACCAGCAGCGAGATGATGACCACGAAGAAGGCGACATTGAAGTAGAGACCGGCATTCTCGACCCCGGTGATCACCGGGAAGATCGCCAGCACAATCGGCACCGCCCCTCGCAGCCCGACCCAGCTGATGAACCACAGCTCGCGCCAGCGGAAGCGGAAGAACGGCTTGAGACACAGGATGACCGCCAGCGGGCGCACCACCAGAATCAGCGCCACGCTGAGGATGGCGGCCGGCAGCGCGAACTGCAGCATGGTCGAGGGCGAGACCAAAAGGCCCAGCATCAGGAACAGCACGATCTGCGAGAGATGCGCCATACCATCATGCACCGGCAGGATGTGCTCCAGATGCCGCCCGGGGTGATTGCCGATCATCAGGCCACACAGATAGATGGCAAGGAAACCGCTGCCACCCATCTCGTTGGTGGTGGCGAAGAGGCTCAGGCCCAGCGCCAGCGCCAGCAGCGAATAGAGGCCGGGCGCGAGGTCCAGATAGCGCATCAGACGGGCGATCAGCCAGCCGCCGGCGATCCCCATGGCGGCGCCGACACCGAACTGCAGCAGGAAGCTCATGATGCCCGACGCGACGCCGGAGAGCTGACCGGTCAGGATCTCGGCCAGCGTGATGGTCAGGAAGATCGCCATCGGGTCGTTGGTGCCGGACTCGATTTCCAGCGTCGCACCGACACGCTCATTGAGGTGAACGCCCTGACCGCCCAGCAGCGAGAAGACCGCCGCGGCATCGGTGGAGCCGACGATGGCCCCGACCAGCAGGCCTTCGATCAGGGTGAGATCAAACAGCCACATGGCCAGAAGGCCCACCAGGCCGCTGGTCATGAAGACCCCGACGGTGGCCAGCACCAGCGCCGGCTTCAGGCCGGCACGAAACGTGGACAGCCGCGTGCGCAGGCCGCCATCGAGCAGGATGAGCGCCAGCGCCAGGTTGCCGATCATGTAAGCGGATGAGGCGTCATCGAACTGGATGCCCAGCACGCCATCTTCACCCGCCAGCATGCCAAGGCCGAGGAACAGCAGTAGCAGCGGCATGCCAAGACGCGCCGAGACGCGGCTGGCCAACACGCTCAAGGCGATCAGCGTGCCTGCCAGCAAGAAATAATAATTCAGGTTCTCTACCACGAGTGCTCCCCCGCCAAGCCCTACATCAGATCTCGAGTGACGTCCACGACGACTCACCCACAGTATTCCATGTCAGCGATGGGGCTGCAGAGAAATTTCACACCTTTCATGTACTTGCAGCGTGCAGCACGCGGATTTCACGCCAGGCTGCGCGGCGAGACCCAGGCAGGGGCTGCCGCAAGCTCAGCATAGGACCGCGGGCCGAAGGCCTCCATCGCCCACAACAGCGCACGGCACAGCTCACGCTGGCCATCGAGATCGATCATGCGCCCATGGCGCGAATAGCCCTTCATAAAGGCCTGACGCTGCTCCGGCGTTTCCAGCAGCAACTCCACCAGCGCCCAGTCGAACTCGATCGGCGCCCACACCAGCGCTTCCCAATCGCTCCATACCCAGCCGGTGGCGGCGCACAGATATTGATCGGCGCGCATGTCCGGCAGACACCACACCGCGCGAGTCGGTGCCGGGAAGGTGCGCTTGAGCAGCGTGCCAAGCTCCGCGCGACGCGGGTGATGGGCGAGAAAGCGCGTGACGCGGGTATTCCAGTGCAATAGCGGCATCGGCTGCGCCAGCGGCTGACCGAAGCCCGACAGCGTATCCTGATGCAGGCGACCGAGCTGGTCGCCCAGCAGCTCACAGAAGGTGATGCTGAGATCACTCGGCTGCCCGCTGGACCACGGCAGGTGCCAGATGGGCGCGCCATCGAGACGCCCGAGAAAGGTCAGGGGCAGTGGCGGAATCGGCAGGCGCGCGGGCAAGGCGCCCGCCAGTCGCGTCAGCCCCTCCGGCGTCGCCCAGCGATCGGCGCCGAAGACCCCGCGCATGGCGCGCCAGAAGGGGTCATGGTCTGGCCCGGTGCGCGCCAGCTTGATGAGGCCGGGCGTGCCGCCACGCTGGCGCCATAGCCAGTTGGCGCTATCCGGCCAGGCGAGTGCCAACGGCTCAAGGGGTTGACCCAGATAGGTCGAGAGCCGGCGGGTCAGTGACTCCTCGGGCCAGCCCCTGGGCACGGGACGCGGCTCGCCCACGGCCTCAGCCGTGCTCGGCCGCCGTGGGGGAACGGGATAACTGGAACAGGTCGAGAGATCCGGTGTGTCGGGCATGATGATCTCCTTGGGCTACACGTCTTGTTACAGTAAAGCTCAGCATACCCAAGGCGTGGCACATCGGCATAGTCCGTTTCGCACGCCACCTCTGCCCTGCCCACCTCTGCCCTGCTCACCGGACCCGCCCCCCGCCCCTGACCCGCGTCGGACAAGACACCGGCAAGAGAGTGACGTTACACTGTCGACCTGGATGGGGGTGCCCGAGGATGGGCTGAGAGCCGCAGCGATACGTCGCGCGACAACCCCTGGAACCTGATCCGGTTGATACCGGCGGAGGGAATCCCCGACGCGTGCCCTGCATGGCGCGTCACCTGCTTCCTCCTGCCGGCACGCCGCCTGACCACGGAATTGCCTGTGTCGCTGGGACTCACCCTCAACAACGCACGAATCGATTACGCCGGCCACACGCTGTTCCGCGATATCTCCGCGCGTCTGGAAGCCGGTAGCTGGACGGCACTGCTGGGACGCTCCGGCTGCGGCAAGAGTTCGCTGCTGCGCCTGCTGGCCGGTCTGGAGATGTCAGATCTCCACCAGCTCGACCTCGCCACCGATGACGGTCAGCCGCTGACCGACCGCGTGGCCTGGATGGCGCAGCAGGACCTGCTGCTGCCGTGGCGGCGCGTCATCGACAACCTGTGGCTGGGCGATGACCTGCGCCGGCGGCCGCGCAATCGCAAACTCGCTCATGAACTGCTGGCCGCGGTCGGGCTCGAGGGCCGTGAGCAGGCCTGGCCGGACGCCCTCTCCGGCGGTCAGCGCCAGCGCGTCGCCCTCGCCCGCACGCTCTACCAGCAGGCGCCGGTCGTGATGATGGACGAGCCATTCTCGGCGGTGGATGCCATCACCCGTCTGGAGCTGCATGATCTGGCCAGCCGCCTGCTCAAGGGCCGCACCGTCCTGATGGTGACCCATGACCCGCTGGAGGCATTGCGCCTCGCCGATCAACTGCTGGTGCTGCGCCCGTCGAGCCTCCCGGGTCACGGCGCCGAGCTGGAACGCCTGCCGGGGCTTGGCGCCGCACGCCCGGTGCCGCTGGATGACCCGGCCCTGCCACCGGCGCAGGCGCAACTGATCGCCCGCCTGCGTGATAGCGAGGAGGCCGCATGAAACGTCTGCACGCCATGCGTCACCTCGTCATCAGCGCGCTGCTCCTGCTGGGGCTTTGGCAGCTGGTCATTGCCGTTACCGCCGTACCGCCCTACATTCTGCCCACGCCGCAGGCCGTGCTCGAGGTGCTGATCCAGAAGGCGCCGCTGCTGGCCCATCACGCTGGCGTCACCATCAGCGAGATACTGGCCGGGCTGGTGCTGGGCATTCTGCTCGGCCTTGCCACCGCGCTGGCGCTGGCCTTCATTCCCCGCCTGCGCCGCACCCTGCTGCCGATGCTGCTGATCAGCCAGGTGATACCGCTGTTCGCGATCGCGCCGCTGCTGGTGCTGTGGCTCGGCTATGACATGCTGTCCAAGGTGGTGATGGCGACGCTGATCATCTATTTCCCGGTCGCCTCCACCGGCTACGACGGCCTGCGCCAGACCCAGCAGGGCTGGCTGGATCTTGCCCATACCCTGGGTGCCAGCCCATGGCGCCGGCTGATCCACATCCAGTTGCCCGCCGCGCTGCCGGCACTGGCCTCCGGCATTCGCATGGCCGCGACCGCCGCCCCCATCGGCGCCGTCATCGGGGAATGGGCCGGTGCCAGTCAGGGGCTGGGCTATCTGATGCTCAACGCCAACGCGCGCATGGAAATCGACCTGATGTTCGCCGCCCTGCTGGTGCTGGTCGCCTTCTCCCTGCTGCTCTATTTCTCGCTGGATGCGCTGCTGCGCGCCCTGATGCCCTGGCACCGCGACCGGCTGACACGCCTGAGCTGACACGCCGGGGCTTCGAGTAACTACCGCAAGACCGCAAGATCGCGTAACCGAAAGACGCAACGACGCTCGACACAAATTGCATGAGCCTGACGACTGCCGCCCACGAACGGCAGCACCACTACCCTGTGATCACAAGGAACTCCGCCATGTCTCTTTCGTCATCGGCGCCACGGCGCAAAGCGCAGCCGACACGTTCACCACGTGCCTCGCTGCTGTCCACCGCCTTCGCCACCCTGCTGACCACGCTGTGCCTGAGCAGCCTGCCAGCCACCGCCATGTCGGCCCACGCCGCCGAGGCAGAACCCGCCACCAGCACCCAGTCAGCGCCGGAAATCGTCGCTCAGCAGGCCGAGGTCGGAGTGAACGGCGATTCGGCCGCCTCGGCGCCGGTGGCAAGCCAGGAAGCCGTGGAAGCAACCGCCGGCGCCGCCGAGCAGGCCAAGAACGGTGCTGAACCGGCCGCGGATGCCCCGCCAGCCGCCAGCGACGAACAGAGCGCTGATGCTGACTCGAAGGGCGCCGCCAATGACACTACCACGGACGCTGCCACCGCCGAGCAGCCGCTGACGCAGTTCAAGGTCATGCTCGACTGGTACACCAACCCCGGCCATGCCCCGCTGGTGCTGGCGCAGGAGCTGGGCCTGTTCAAGAAGCACGGCCTTGATGTCGAGCTGATCGCCCCCGCCGACCCGAGCGTGCCGCCCAAGCTGGCCGCCGCCGAGCGCGTCGACATCGCCATCAGCTATCAGCCGCAGCTGCACCTGCAGATCGATCAGGGCCTGCCGCTGGTACGTATCGGCACCCTGGTCGCCACGCCGCTGAATGTGGTGGTGGTGCGCGCCGACAGCGACATCCAGTCGATCGCCGACCTCAAGGGCAAGCGGGTCGGCTACTCGGTCGGCGGTGTCGAGGAAGTGCTGCTCTCCACCATGCTGCAGCACAGCGGCCTGACGCTGGATGACATCACGCTGACCAACGTCAACTTCTCGCTGACGCCGTCACTGCTGACGCGCAAGGTCGATGCCGTCACCGGCGCCTTCCGCAACTTCGAGCTGGCCCAGATGGCCCAGGAAGGCGTCAAGGGCCGCGCCTTCTACATCGAGGAAGAAGGCGTGCCGACCTATGACGAGCTGATCTTCGTCGCCAACAGCGACAGCTACGAGCGCAAGCAGGCCCAGTACGCCGGCTTCCTCGCCGCCGTCGGTGAAGCCACTGCCTGGATCATCAACCATCCTGACCAGGGCTGGGAGATGTTCCGCGACTCCGACCCGGCACTGGATACCGAGCTCAACAAGGAAGCCTGGTACGCCACCCTGCCGCGCTTCGCGCTGCGTCCTGCCGCGCTGGATGCCGGCCGTTACCGTGACTTCGAGGACTTCCTGTTCGAGCGCGGCATGATCAAGAAGCGCCAGTCGCTGAGCCACCTGGCCGTCGACGTCAACGCGCCCTGAGGCGTTGAGCGCCCAGAGCTCTTGAAACGCTGAGCGCTTGCGCGCCCCATGCAAAACGCCCTGTCGGAGATTCCGACAGGGCGTTTTGGGTTCAGGACCGGCTCGCTCTCGCCGTCTTGTGCCTATTTGACAAGCGCTAGCGGCGTGCCAGGCGACGCGACAGCCACAGGATCTGCAGCGGCTGGATCACCAGCGCGATCATCAGCACCGCGACCAGCAACGGCATGCCCTCCAACGCGCCGCTCGGCGTGCTGACCAGCAGTCCGGCGCCCACATAGCTGCCGGCGGCAGAACTCAGATGCTGCACGGCACTCTGGGTGCTGGTGAAGGCCGCTCGCTCGTGGTCGGCGGGAATGAAGCTGTTGAGCGTATTCTGGGTCACACGCCGCGCCGACGAGAACAGCATGTAGGCGCCGAAGCCGATCCAGATCAGCGACGGTCCCGGCGAATGCAGCAGGAAGGCCCAGCCGACCAGCGCCGTCATCAGGCAGGTGATGGTGCCCGGCCAGACACAACCATAGCGATCACACAGCCGTCCCGTCAGCTGCATGCCGACCAGCGACAGGCCGCCACCGATCATGTAGAGCCCGCCGAGATCCTCGCGCGGCAGACCCAGATTGAACAGCAGATAGCTTGCCAGGTTGGGAATCACCAGGAAGTTGCTGAACATCGCCGTGGCGATCAGCGCCAGCCCCAGGCGATGGTCGGGCTGGGCCAGGATGTTCAGGATCGTGGTGCCCTTGCGGCTGCGCTGACGCGTCTCGGGATTATCGAGATGGCCGCGGATCGGCGGCAGTATCCAGGCCAGCAGCCCGCACACCAGCAGTGCCAACAGCGCCACGGCGCGAAATGGCGCCTGCCAGCCGAAGCCCTGCGACAGCCACAGCGCAAACGGCAGCCCCAGCACCGAGGCCACCGAGAAGGCGCCCATCACCAGGCCCATGGCGCGCCCCCGGCGTACTCCCGGCACCACGTCGATCACGATGGCCAGCGCCGTCGCCGCCGCCGGCCCGCCGAACAGGCCGCCCAGCATGCGCGCCGCCAGCAGGGTCTCGAAGTCGGTGGCGAAGCTGGCGATCAGGTGACAGAGCGCCGCGCCGAACAGGAAGCCCAGCACTGCCCAGCGGCGATCGAAGCGATCGGCGTGTCGCGTCCACAGCAGAGTGCCCACCGCGGCGGCCAGCGGATAACTGCCGACAATATAGCCAAGGTGATCCAGCGGAATGCCCAGCGAGGTGGCAAAGTCGGGACCCAGCGCCATCACCATGGTGAAACCCATGATGACGGCGAACTGCAGCAGGGTGACCAGCGCCACCACCAGGCGCTCGTGGGTGGTCACCGGCGGGATGACCCGCTCGCTCGCGGCCGGCTGACGATTTTCGGAGTGACGGCTCGGCGTACTCAAGCGCGTGCGACGCGATCAAGGAACGCCACCACCGCCTGCTGAAACTCGCTGGCACGCTCGGCGTGCAGCCAATGGCCGGCCTCCAGCGAGTCGTCTTCCAACGCAGGGAAGTGCTCGCGCATCGTCGCCAGGCCCTCGGACTGCACATAGTTGGAGCGCGAGCCCCACAGCAGCAGCGCCGGCAGCTCGACCGGCCCCTGGCCGTGCGGCGCCTCGACGATCTGCGGGTAACCCGCCGCGATATGGTCCAGCCCGACGCGCCAGCCCATGGCGCCATCGTCGAGACGCACCAGATTGGTGGCGAGGAACTGGCGGATGGCCGGGGTATCGACATGCTGCGCCATCACCGTGTCGGCCTCCTTGCGTGAGGCCGGGCGCGCGTCACGTACCGCCTCGAAGGCAGCAAAGATATCGTCATGCCCGTGGCCATAGGCGACCGGCGCGATATCGGCGACCAGCAGGCTGCGCAGACGCTCGGGCGCCTCGATCGCGACCTGCATGGCGACCTTGCCGCCCATCGAGTGGCCCAGCAGGTCACAGCGCTCGATGGCGAGGCGGTCGAGCAGCGCGAGGACATCCGCGGCCTGCTCGGGGTAGCTCATGCCGGCCACGTGCGGGCTGCGGCCGTGGTTGCGCAGATCCACCGCGATCACGCGGCGTGTCCGCGACCATGACTTGATATGCGAACGCCAGTTGTCGGCACTGCCGAACAGGCCGTGAAGAATGACCAGCGGCGTCGCGTCCTGCTGGCTCGTTGTCTGTTCCTCGGCGCCATCACGAGCATCGCTCTCGTGGTAATAAAGCTCGACCGTTGTGCTCATCATCATCTCCATGGACGCTAGACAGACCGTTACGCTCCCCGTGGCTCAGGCGCAGTAGCTCAGGCGCGGTAGCTCAGGCTCAGTGGCGTGGCTCAGCGGCGTCGCTCGGCGGCAGCCGGCTCGCGGGGAGCGCCTATGTTAGCAAACTATCAAGCGCGCGGCGGCTCCGTCCTCGACGGCTCAACGCGGGCTGGCTTCCAGATAGACCTTGACCGCCTGCCACAGCGGGCTGCGGTAACGCTCCGGGTGCCACAGCATCGAGAAGCGCCGCTTCAGGTTGAGCTGGGGCGTGGCCAGCACCACCAGCTCGCCACGCGCGATCTCGGCCGCTACCGACAGGTGCGACAGGCATCCCAGTCCCAGCCCGGCGAACACGGCCTGCTTGATGGCCTCGTGCTGGCCCAGCTCCATGCGCACCTTGAGGCGCTCGATCCGCCCGTGCAGTGCACGCTCGAAGACCGCCCGCGTGCCCGAGCCCCCCTCGCGCAGAATCCAGTCAGCCGAGGCGAGGTCCTCGTCGCTGAGCGCCACGCCGCGCACGGCCAGCGGATGGCTCGGCGGCGCCACCACCACCAGCTCATCCTCGCGCCAGGTCTGGCTCATCAGGCGCGGCGCATGGCAGTCACCCTCGATCAGGCCGAGTTCGGCGTCATAGTTGAGCACCGCCTCCACCACCTGATGGGTATTGCGCAGACGCAGGTTGAGCTCGGTGCCCGGATGTTCGCGCATGAAGGCCCCCGCCAGCCCCGGTAACAACCAGGTGCCGATGGTGGCGCTGGCGGCGATTTCCAGCTCGCCGCGCAGGTTGCCATCCACCACGCCGGGCTCACGGGCCTCCAGCTCCAGCGCGTGGGTCTGCTCCAGCAATTGCTCGGCGCGCGCCAACAGGCGGCGGCCATTGGCGTTCAGGGCCAGGCGGCGACCGAGGCGCTCGAACAGCTGCACCTCGAGATGACGCTCAAGCTCGGACAGCCCCTGACTCGCCGCCGATTGCGACAGGCCGATCTCGCGCGCCGCGGCACTGACGGAGCCGTGGCGGGTCACCGCCACGAACACTTGCAACTGGCGCAGCGTGATGTGGATCTGCATATCGGTTTTTCCGGTATGTAATAAAAGAATAATCGACTAACTGCCGAATAATATTCCCGAATAGACTAATCATCAAACCAGAGACACTAAGCAAGCGACGCAGGCTCAAGCGCCCTTGCCGATGACAGCCGTGCACCACACGCCAGCGCACGACCCATAACAAGACAGGCCAAGTTCCGCACGGGATAGGCCACTTTCCTCAAGGAGAATGCTCATGGACGCACAGACCCTGACTCCCCCCGCCACTGCCGAGCGCTTGCGCCGCATGTTGCCGGGCCTTGCCCTGTGTGGCGGCCTGACCCTGGTGGGACTGGCACTGCATTCCATTCCGGCGCTGGCCTCCACCGGCATCAGCCCGCTGGTCTTCGCCCTGCTGTGCGGTATCGTGGTCGGCAACCTGCCGATCACCAGCCGTCACGCCGCGGCGCTCTCCCCGGGGCTGCATATCGCGACCAAGAAGCTGCTGCGTCTCGGCATCATCCTGTTCGGCCTCTCCATCACCCTGCAGCAGATTCTCGGCCTGGGCTGGAGCGTCGTCTTCCTCGATGTGCTGGTGATCACCGCGGTGCTGAGCAGCGGCTACTTCATCGGCACGCGCTGGCTGGGGCTGGACCGCGACACCGCACTGCTGACCAGTGCCGGTTCCGCCATCTGTGGCGCCGCGGCGGTACTGGCGACCGAATCGATGATCAAGGCACGCCCGGCGGCCACCGCCATGGCCGTCGCCACGGTGGTACTGTTCGGCTCGCTGGCGATGCTGGTCTACCCGCTGCTCTACCCGCTGAGCGGCATGCATGAAGGCCTGTTCGGCATCTATATCGGCTCCACCATCCACGAGGTCGCTCAGGTCGTGGCCGCCGGTGAAGCGGTCGGCCCGGACGCCCTGGCCAATGCGCTGATCGTCAAGTTGATGCGCGTGATGATGCTGGTACCCTTCCTGCTGCTGTTGCCGAAGCTGTGGGCCATGCGTGCCCGCACCGAAGGTGATGACCGCGAGACCGGCGGCAGCATGACGATTCCGTGGTTCGCGCTGGGCTTCATCGCCATGGCCGGCATCAACAGCACCGGCGCGATCCCGGCGGCAGTGCACTCAAGCCTCTCTACTCTCGGCAGCGTGGCACTGACCATGGCCATGGCGGGCCTGGGGGTCGAGACTCGCATCGATCGTCTGCGCTCACTGGGCATGAAGCCTTTCCTGCTCGCGCTGATCCTGTTCACGCTGCTGATCGTCGGTGGCTTTGGTGCCAATCTGCTGCTGATGGGCTAATCCTCAGCACGGCAGCGATTGATTGCCCCAATGACTTTGGTAGTACGGCTCAATTGGCAAACCCGGGCAGGCTCAAGCACAATAGCGGTCATCCATTACTCACCGGCAGTGCCGGCGCCATTTTCTCGGCCCACCCAGTACGGGCTGAACGAGAGTCACGAACCTTAGGAGAGTCTCATGCTTGCAGTCATTTTCGGTCGTCCGGGTTGCCCTTTCTGTGTCCGCGCCAAGGACCTCGCGGAAGAGCTCACCGCCAAGCGCGATGATTTCGACTTCCGCTACATCGACATCCATGCCGAAGGCATCAGCAAGGCCGACATGGAAAAGACCATCGGCAAGCCGGTCGAGACCGTGCCGCAGATCTTCGTCGATCAGACCCACATCGGTGGCTTCACCGAGTTCAACCAGTACGTGCAGGACGAAGCTCTGATGCCGCAGGCCTGATCGCCGCCATCAGCTGCTTCACTGCTGAAGCCCTCGCCATTGGCGGGGGCTTTTTTGTGCCTGCGTCACCGCCTCCCACCCCTGGTCACGACACTCACTCGCACCACAACGCTGTGCGCAAGGTCGCGTCTTGCGCACCTTGCCGCTTGCGACAAAAGGAGGGGCCAGCGACAATCGCTGCCTTCTCCGCCCGTGTATGCACAAGGACACGCACATGAACATGTTGATGGAAGGCGCCGTGCTGCTGGGGTGCGCGGTGGTTGCCGTGCCACTTTTCCAGCGTCTGGGCCTCGGCTCCATCCTGGGCTATCTAGCCATCGGGGTACTGCTGGGTCCGTCGTTGATCGGCTTCATCTCGGAGCCTGGCGAAGTACTGCACTTCGCCGAATTCGGGGTCGTCATGCTGCTGTTCATGATCGGACTGGAACTGGAACCCAAGCGCCTGTGGGACATGCGCCTCAAGCTTGCGGGCCTGGGCAGCGCCCAGATGCTGCTGTGCGGTGCCTTGCTCACCCCTGTCGGCCTGTGGCTGGGGCTGGAATTGCCCGCCGCCGTGTTGCTGGGCCTGATTCTGGCGCTGTCCTCGACCGCCTTCGCGCTGCAGGTATTGAGCGAGAATCAGCAGCTGGCGACGCCGCACGGCCAGTCGACCTTCGCCATCCTGCTGTTCCAGGACCTGGCGGTGATTCCGCTGCTGGCCCTGATGCCGCTGTTCGCTGACAACTTCGATGCCTCCACCGGCGCCAACTGGATCGGCATCGCCAAGGGCATCGGCATGATCGCGGCGGTCATCATCGTCGGCCGCCTTGTCGTGCCGCGCCTGCTCAAGATGGTCGCGCGCAGCGAGATCCACGAGATCTTCACCGCCGCGGCCTTGTTCGTGGTGATCAGCACGGCGCTGCTGATGGAATGGGTGGGCCTGTCCATGGCCCTGGGCGCCTTCCTGGCCGGGGTGTTGCTGGCCGATACCGTCTACCGCCATGAGCTGGAAGCCAACATCGAGCCCTTCAAGGGGCTGCTGCTGGGGCTGTTCTTCATGGCCGTGGGCATGTCGGTCGACGTGTCGCTGGTGATGGAGCGCCCGCTGACCGTGCTGGCGCTGACGCTGGCGCTGATGTTCGGCAAGGTCATCGTCATCACGCTGGTCGGACGCGTCGCACGCCTCAAGATGGCCGAGGCCCTGCCGCTGGCCGCGGTCCTGTCACAGGGTGGTGAGTTCGACTTCGTACTGCTGACCGCCGGCATGGCTGCCGGCATCTTCGATCAGACCCTCACCAGCCTGGTGATCAGTGCGGTGACCCTGTCGATGGCTGCCACGCCCTTCCTCTATCGCTATGCCCGCCACCTCGGCGCCACCAGCGAAGCCAAGCGCCCCTATGACGAGGACTTCGGTGAGGAAACGCCGCAGGTGGTGATCGCCGGCTTCGGCCGCTTCGGCCAGATCAGCGCGCGCATGCTCAAGAGCCAGGGCATCAACTTCACCGCCCTTGACCCCAATATCACCCAGGTCGAGTTCGTGCGTCAGTTCGGGTCGCGCATCTTCTATGCCGATGCCAGCCGCGCCGAATTGCTGCGGGCGGCGGGTGCCGAGCAGGCCAGGATCATGCTGGTGGCGGTCGATGATGCCGAGACCTCGACAGGCATCGTGCGCATGGTGCGCCATCAATTCCCGCACCTGAAGCTGTTCGTGCGTGCCCGTAACCGCCACCATGCCTGGGAGCTGATGGAACTGGGCGTGGAGCACGTGATTCGTGACACCTATGCCAGCAGCCTGGAAATGGGCGGAGAATTGCTGGTGGCGATGGGCTACCCCAGTGCTCGCGCGGCGGAAGTGGCGCGTGCATTCCGGGAAATGGATGACAACATGCTCAAGCAGAACTACGAGCACCGTCACGACCAGAAAGCGCTCGTCAACAGCGAGCAGGCCGCCATGGTCGAGCTCAAGCGTCTGTTCCAGAACAATCAGGACTGACGTCGCACCACTCGCCAGAGCGCTCAGTCGCGCCTGAAAAGCCACAAGGGCCGCCCCGGCAGGGGCGGCCCTTGTCGTTGGGGCACTCGGCAAGGCCTTGCGTACTGGCCCGCCTCCCGAGGGGCAGGCGGGCGGCCCGAGGCCTGCTCAGCCCTTCGACAGGCGGCGGGACGTCAGGCGCGCCCGCCACTGCGGGCCGAACAGATAGGCGCACAGCCCGATCACGATCAGCAAGGCCCCGGCGAGCACGCGGCTGGAGATCAGCTCATCATTGAGCACCGCGCCCAGGCTCATGGCGAAGATGGGGGTGATCAAGGTCGCCAGCGCCACCGTACTGGCCGACAGGCGTGACAGCACGAAGTAGTAGCACAGGTAGCCGATCAGCGAGCCGAAGATGCCAAGGTAGAGGATGGCCGCCATCGGACGCCCCTCCGGCAGGGCCTGCGGCACGCCATCGACGATCAGCGCACACACCAGATAGAGCGGCAGCGAGACCAGCAGCGCCCCCTCCGTCTGCACCAGCGGATGCAGCCCTGCCCGTTCGCGCTGCACCAGTACGCCCGAGGCGGCAAAGCAATTGACGGCCAGCAGCATGGTCAGGACTCCCTTCCAGCTGCCCGGCGGCAACGCCAGGGAATCCGAGACCGCGACGGCCAGTCCACTCAATGCCAACGCAAACCCCATCCACTGCAACTTGTCAAGTGGAGCACTTTTCAACCACCAGCGTGCATAAAGCCCTGATAGCAAAGGTGCCAGTCCAAACAGTAACGACATGATACCGCTTGGTAACCAGGCCGCAGAGAGGTAGGCGAAGTACATGCCACCCCAGATACCCAGAGCGGCTGCCGAGTAGCTGCGCAGCGCCCCACGCGAAAGGTCCATTTTCAGCCCCATCATGCGTAACAATGGGTAACCGAGGCATGCGGCAATTAACATTCTGCCCATCGCCGACCAGGCAGGCAGCCAGCCCGAGGCGCTCCACGAGATGGCCAGCGGTGTCGTCGACCACACCATGAGAACCACGCAATACGCCACCAGCACTGGCATTTTTACTCTCCGATCAAGAAACGCGAAAAAACGGATAATGGCGTTGAATACCCCTTTGCACGACTACCTATAATCGCTCCAGCAATGAGGTCATAGGGGCCGTCCAAGGAGGCATCATGCAACGCAAGGAATTCCAACAGCAGCTATGGCTGGACTTCGTCCACCGCCATCCCGACATCGGGGCGCTGGATATCTGGCCAGACAGCATCAACCCTGAATATCTGATGTTCCTGACGCTGAATCAGGGGCCTTTCAGAAGCGAGAAACTGTTACCCAGCCTGTATCACCAGGGCTATCGCCGCGTGAAACAGTACGCCATGGCCGACCGCGGCCTGCTGGTCGATCTGCTGCTTCCCCCGGATGGTGGCGCTGCCGTCATGCTGGCGGAACTGCAGGCCAACAGCCTGCCGCCGATGCACCGCGACCTGCTCAAGCGCCTGATCAGTCAGAGTCATCGTGATGACTGCAAAGGACAGAACCTGCTCGCGCCCTGCCGTCCGTGGGACATGCCGGACTGGCCAACCTTCGAGCGCCTGCTCGAGGCCAATCCGCTGGCTGCCTGGCTCTCCGTGATGGGGCCGCGCCTGCACCATGTCGGCTTCAATGCCGAAGAGCTTGGCGAAACGCTGGAAGCGGTCTGCGAGGGCATGCTGGCCTACGGCATGGCACCGCAGACCGAGCGCCATCATGCGGTACTGCCCATCAATCCCAAGCTGCAGTATCACTACTACCCGGCCCACGCCCAGCGCATGGTGTTCGCGGACGGTGACGAGCATATGGTGGTGCTGGGCGGCATCGCCCTGCTGGCGACGGCACCGGTGACGACTCAACAAGAAGGAAAACAGCGTCCCGCAGAACAACTGCTGCCGGAACATACGCTGTGCCAGCTCAGCGCGTGATGGCCTCTTGGCAGCACTGCGCAATGAGATGAGTCGCATTCAGCCCCCTGCGCAAACGTAGGGGGCTCTTGTATTCAGAGGGTGACATGCCCTGTCATGCCATACCCTTCACACCCTCTCTTGCCATCACCCTTCATGGCATCACCCCATGGTGTCATCACTGCACGACTCGCCGCTTCCCCCCGCCGCTTTCCCCCGCCGTGCCTGCGTCTTGTGTCTGAGCCTCTAAACCTAACGTCGCAGACAGGTTATCAACAGAAGCTGTGGAAAAAGCTGTGAAGAATCTCTGTACATCTAGGTATCGCCATCGAGATCAGGCGAGCGCAGACAGATTGATCAAAAAATGATCAGCCGGCCGCAAACAGCTCCAATTCCCCTTCCGACCACACATCTGGCAGTGCATCTGACAGTGGATCAAACGGCCGCTGCGGCAGCGGCTGTGGCCGTAGTGAACACACCCATCAACTTCCACATCAGCCCAGAGACGACAGCGCCAATGTCACTGGCGTGTTCGTGATCTGCCCGCCCAGCCAGTATGCCCCCAGATAGCCCACGCTGTAGGCCAGCAACAACGCGGGGAAGAAGCGCAGATAACTCATGAAGCTCACCTCGCGCACCTTGGAAAGCGCGATCACCCCGGCGGCGGAGCCAATCACCAGCAGCGAGCCACCCACGCCTGCGGCATAGGTCAGCGCCAGCCATTCGGCATCGTTCATGCTGACATCCGCCTTGAGCACTGCGGCGGTCAGCGGCACGTTGTCCACCAGCGCCGAAAGCAGCCCGACCAGATAATTGGCCTGCATCGCCGGCATCAGGGCATAGAGCTGTGCCAGGCCTTCCAGCAGACGAGCTTCCTTGAGCGCCCCGACCATCAGCAGGATGCCGAGGAAGAATAGCAATGTATCGAATTCGATAATACGAATGTAATCAAGTATGCGGCGCTCTTCGCTGTCGCTGCGGCGTTCGGCGACATGCCCGAGCAGGAACATCAACGACATCCCGAACAGGAAGGTCAGCAGCGGCGGCACGCCAAACAGCACGTTGAGCCCGAGGGTCGACAGGATGGTGGCCAGAAACAGCCAGGCGACCAGACGATCAAGACGCCGGGTCTCGCGCGGCTCGCGCACCAGGTTCACCTCGCCTCCCAGCCCGGGCAGCAGTAGCGTCGCCAGCAGCATCACGCTGAGGAAGGACGGCAGCGCCAGCAGCATCAGCTCGCTGATGCGCACCTTGCCCGCCAAGAAGATCATCAGCGTGGTCACGTCCCCGGTGATCAGCGCCACCCCGCCGGAGTTGACGGCGAATACCGCCAGCACCGCAAAGCGCAGCGTCTTCTTCGGCGCCAGGCCCAGCGACAGCACCAGGGTCAGCGATACCAGCGTCGCGGTGATGTTGTCGGCCAGCGATGAAAAGGCGAAGGCAAAGAGCCCCGTCAGATACAGCAGGCCGCGCTCCCCGATGCGTTTCGGCAGCAGGCGGTAGATCAGATTGGCGATCAGCCCCTTGGCATTGAGAAAGGCCACGAAGGTCATCGCCGCCATCAGAAACAGCCACAAGGTGGCGATCTCGAGCAGGTTCTCGTTCAAGGCCTCGGGGACATCATCCACCGCCAGGGCCGCGGGTCCGAAGATGAACAGCAGCAACCAGCTGAAGGTGCCCAGCAACAAGGTCGTCTTGGCCTTGTTGAGATGGATCACATCCTCGATGGCAATCAACACGAAGGCGGCCAGCGCCAGCCCGATCAACAGTCCCTGCAACCACATGCCACTCTCACTCCCTGAGATATCGCCGCGCAGCGGCGGCGATGATTGACGGTGCCCGGCGTGACTTCAGCGTGAACCCTGCCACGACCTTTCCCTTGCACCGACCCGTCACACGACCGGCGATGCATCTCATCACAGCTGCGTGCGCCCCGCCATTCGACCTGAGGGGCGTTCGCTTCGTGCAACGCAGGGTTGCCATCCCCCACGCAAGCGGGGTGGGCATCCACTCTTGGGTGAATTACGATGGCGCCACCTGATGGAGGAGTCATGCATGTCGAGTATCAGAGGTGTCATCAGCCTTGTCTTTCTGATCATCAATACCCTGTGCTGGGCGCTGCCGCTTTACCTGCTGGCCGCACTCAAGCTGATCACGCCATCGCGCCGCCTGCAGTTGCACATGCTGGAGGGGCTCAACCGCCTCGCCATGGGCTGGATCGGCACCAACAACCTGTGGGTTCGCCATGTGCTGCGCCCGCGCTGGGACATCCACGTGCCGCAATCGCTGCGCGATGGGTCTGCCCGACGTCGCTGGTGGCTGGTGATCGCCAATCACCGCAGCTGGACTGACATCTTCGTTCTCCAGTACGCCCTGCACCGTCGTACGCCGATGCCCAAGTTCTTCCTCAAGCAGGAGCTCATCTGGGTGCCGGTGATCGGCCTTGCCTGGTGGGCACTGGAGTTCCCGTTCATGCGCCGTTACAGCCAGCAGAAACTGGCCAGCAATCCGCGGCTCGCCGAGCGTGATCGCGAAGCGACGCGACGCATGTGCGAGCGCTCGCGTCAGGCGCCGATGGCGATCTTCAACTTCGTGGAAGGCACTCGCTTCACGCCCGCCAAGCACAACCAGCAGCAAAGCCCTTTCCAGCACCTGCTCAAACCGCGTGCCGGCGGCAGTGCCCAGGTGATCAACACGCTTGGCGATCGACTTTCCGGTATTCTGGATGCCACCCTCGATTACCGGCATGCCGATGCCAGTTTCTGGCAGTTCCTGTGCGGTCACGGGGGCGACATCACGCTCGTCATCACTCAGCGGCCCTTGGAGCCCTGGATGCTGGACGGCAACTATCATGCGGACGCCGCCTATCGCGAGCGCTTCCAGCAATGGCTCAATCAGGTCTGGAAGGACAAGGATGCCCGACTGTCACGTGCAGGGAATGACATTGATGAACACTGAATACGGCCTGAATGCCGCGGACTTCTCGGCACGAGCGCAGGCCGAACCTGACGTGAACCGTCCACTTCTGCAGCGTGTTGGCGTCGCGCTGCGCTGGCTGGCGCTGATCTGCCTCGGTCTGTGGCTGAGCGGCTGCGCGACCGGCAGCTACTCCGGCTCGCCGGCCGGCCAGTGGGTCACCATCCAGAAGGGCGATACCCTGGGGCAGATCGCGCGCGATGCCGATATTCCCCTGCTGCGCCTCACGCGCTTCAATCCGGGCGTCAAGATTCGTGACCTCAAGGTCGGTCAGCGCATCCTGGTGCCCACCGCGCGTGAGCGAGCGCCCTCCGGCGGCCCGTATCGCTATCAGCTGCGCCCCGGCGATACCTACTCCAAGGTCGGGCGCTATTTCGGTGCCAGCCCGCAGCGCATTCAGGCCGCCAACCCCGGCAAGGACCCCAATGATCTCGATGTCGGCATGCTAATCTCGGTGCCGCTCAACGGTGGCCCGAGCCGCAGCGCCCCGGCCGCGCGCGCCAGCGGTGGCAGCCTGGTCGCCCGCCCGGACCCCGGCCCGCTGCAGAAGCCGGGCCAGTCATGGCGCTGGCCTGCCGCCGGCAGCGTGACGCGTGAATTCGGCACCAACGGCAATGGCCAGCTGGCGCCCATGCAGATTCGTACCGCCGCCAGCGGCATCGCCAGTGCACCGGCGCGGGGCGAAGTGCGCTTCGCCGACTCCATGCGCCAACTGGGCAACGTGGTCATCCTGCACCACTCCGGCAACCTGCAGAGCGTGCTGGCCCAGTGCGGCGAGATTCTGGTCAAGGTGGGTCAGCAGGTCACTCCGGGCACGCCGCTTTGTCGCGTCGCACGCGGCAACAACGGTCAGCATGAATTGCTGTTCGACGTGCGCCACGGCGGCAAGCCGATCGACCCGCGCGAGATTCTCGAGAAGCGCTGAACCAGCGTTGCTTCACGGCGCCAGCCCGATATGGCGCCACCTTCAATCCCCGCCAGATGACGACAGCGCCGGTGCCACGCCGGTGACTGTCGTCCTTGCTTGACGATTCATGAGACAACCCTCATACCTTTGAGCTGTGAGGGGTTGAGGGTGTGTCATCGCTTCGTCACCTGCTTGTTATGCCGCCGTCACTCCCTCTCTCGATAATGACCACAATAGTCATCTAGGGAGACGTCATGGAGCGCATTGCCTTCGTCAGTGAAACCTGGCATCCGGAGATCAATGGCGTGGCTCATACCTTGAGTCATCTGTGCGATCAACTCATCGCACGCGGCTGTGAGCTCCAACTCATTCGTCCCGCCACCCGAGATGGCAGCCTGGAGCCGCGGGTCCAGCAGGAGCTTCAGGTACGCGGCTTCCGCCTGCCCGGATATGACACCGTGCAGGTCGGCGTGCCGGCGCCGCAGCGCCTGATGCGCATGTGGCGCGAGCATCGCCCCTCCGTCGTCTATATCGCCACCGAAGGCCCGCTGGGCATCAGCGCGCTGATGGTCGCCCGCCGTCTGGGCCTGCCGGTGGTCGCGGGCTTTCATACCAATTTCGATCAATACAGCACCCACTACCGGCTCAAGGCGCTACGCCCGCTGGTGCGGCGCGGCCTGCGCCGCTTCCACAACGCCGCCAACATGACGCTGGTACCGACCCGCACCCAGGCAGACAGCCTGATGCAGCAAGGCTTCGAGCATGTGCAGGTGGTGGGACGCGGCCTGGATTGCGAGCGCTTCTCGCCCAGTCATCGCAGCGAAGCATTGCGCAAGTCATGGGGCGTCAGCTCACAGCAACCCGTCGCGCTGCACGTCGGGCGCCTGGCCGCCGAGAAGAACATCGAGCTGCTGATCCGCACCTATGAGGCCATGTTGGCCGTGCAACCGGACCTCGCCCTGGTGCTGGTCGGAGACGGCCCGCTGCGCGAGCGTCTGGAACAGCGCCTGCCCGAGGCGATCTTCGCCGGCTTCCAGACCGGTGAGGCGCTGGCCGCCCATTACGCCAGTGCCGACCTGTTCGTCTTCCCGTCACTGTCGGAGACCTTCGGCAATGTGGTGCTGGAAGCCATGGCCAGCGGACTGGCCGTGATCGCCTTCGATTACGCGGCGGCCGCCGAGGTGATCCGCGACGATCACCAGGGCCTGCTGGCGCCCTGCAGCCAGCCGGAACGCTTCATCGAACAGGCGGTGGAGGCCTGCCAGCGGCCGGCCCGCATCGCCAGACTGGGACGTGCCGCCCGCGTGCGCGTCGAACCATTGGGCTGGAGCCGCATCGCCGAGGGCTTTCTGACCTGCCTGCGTCACGCCGAGGAGAAGCCCGATGCACGATCGCAGCCTTCCCGTCTTTGAGCGACTGGATCTTCTGGAGTGGCGCCTGTGCCGCCAGGTCGCGCGCCTGGCGCTGTTCCGGCCGATACTCACCCTGTTTCGTATCGTCTCGCGCCTGGGCGACTGGCCGGTATGGGCGCTGCTGACGCTGAGCCTGCCGCTGCACCATGCCATGGGCGGCTGGCTGTTTCTGGAATTCGGCCTGGCGGCCGGTGCCGGGGCCCTGCTCTACCGCGCGCTCAAGACGCGGCTGTGTCGGGAACGCCCGTTCATAACCTTCAATACCATCAACTGCACCATGCCGCCGCTGGACCGCTACAGCTTTCCCAGCGGTCACACCCTGCATGCTGCCCTCTTCGCCAGCCTGACCGCTCAGCAGCTGCCGGAGCTTGCCATCCTCGTCACGCCGCTGGCGCTGCTGATCGCGCTTTCCCGGGTGATCCTCGGCCTGCATTACGTCAGTGATGTGCTGGCCGGCGCGCTGCTGGGGCTGGGCCTTGCCGAGGTGGCCATCCTGACCTTCGAGGCGCTGCTGACGACCTGACGCTCGCGAGGCATGCGTCAGCCCGGGGTCGGCGCGAATCGAGAGCCACTTGCCCAACCTGACGCGGCTCTGGCACTCTCGCCGCATGACGACTCCTTCTGCTGGCGATGATCTCTTCGCCGCCCTCTCGACCTCTGATTCGACGTCCGCGGCTGATGGAGCTGCGCGCCAGACGGCGGCGGATGGCTCGGCCCTGGCAGCTCGCCCGCGCGAGCTGCCCGAGGACTGGCTCACCCTCGCGCACGGCTGGTACCGCCATCCTCTGCATCCGCTGTATCTCAAGCCGCGCGCCCTGACGCCACTGCAGGCCGATCAGGCCCTCGCCACGCTGGAGGGCGATCTCGACTGGCAGCGCCCCAGCCTGAGCGTGCATGGCAAGACGCACCCGATTCCACGCCGTCAGGTGTGGATGGGCGATGTCGGCGCCCGCTATCGCTACTCCGGCAGTCTGTTCGAACCCAACCCTTGGCACATGACCGCCTGGCAGCTGGGCGAGCTGTCGCGACATGTCATCAATCACGAGCTCAGCCCGCAACGCGATGACCTGGGGCGCAACGAGCCCGTGATCGCGGAGCATTTCAACAGCCTGCTGGCCAATCGCTACGCCAATGGCGCCGACCGCATGGGCTGGCACAGCGACAACGAGCCGGAACTGGGCACACGCCCGATCGTGCTCGCCATCTCGCTGGGACGAGAGCGCCCCCTGCGCTTCAAGGGCCATCCGCGCAGCCCCTATGCCGACACGCCGGCGTTCAATCTGTGGCTGCCGCACGGCTCGCTGCTGGTGATGGGTCGTGGCTGTCAGGACCGCCTCCATCATGCGCTGCCGCCGCGCAAGCTGGAGGGACTGCGCATCAGCCTGACCTATCGCCAACTGCTGACGCCCTCTCGCTGAGGTCATCTTTCTTGTTGCTCTCTGCTTTCTCTCTTCTCGCTCTCCTCTTGCCCTCTTCCTGCTCTCTTCCTGCCCACTTCCTGCTCTAACGCCTTCCTTGTTGTCGCTCCCTGCGTCACTGCGCCCCGGACTCAATCCGTCGACGGGTAGCGCGCGCGCAGGGTCTCCAGCATCGCCTGTACCGCCACCGACAGCTCATGACGGCCGCGACGGATCACCCCGACCCGCTGCTGAATCTCGGGGCCTGTCAGCGGCAGGCACTGACAGCCCAGCGCACTCATCTGCGCCGCGCTCATCGCCGGCACCGCGCTGACACCCAGGCCTTCCGCCACCATGCGTCCGCAGGTGACCAGCTGGTGGGTCTCGAAGGCGACATGCAGCGCCATGCCCGCATCCTCGAGGCGCTTCTCGAGCATGCGACGCACCCCCGAGGGCCGCTGCAGCGTGATGAAGTCTTCCTTGAGCAGCCGTGACCACTCGATGGAGGTCGGCGCCTCTGCCAGCAAGGCGTGGCCGGGGGGAATGATCGCCACATAGCGGTCCTCGAACAGCAGCTCGAACACCAGGTCCTGGCGCACGCCGGGGTCGAAGCAGATCCCCAGCTCGACACGGCCATCGGTGACCCGCTCAACCACCTCTTCGGCGATGACGTCATTCACTTCGATGGTGATCTCCGGATATTGGCGGCGAAAATCGGCCAGTACCCCGGGCAGCAGATTTCCGGCGAAGGTCGGCATCGCGGCCAGGGCCACGCGGCCGCGCCCGAGGCTGAAGCGCTGCCGCATCTCATCCTCGGCATGCTCCCAGTCCGACAGCAGTCGCCTGGCCAGCGGGAAGAAGGCGCGCCCCTCCGGCGTCAGGCTGACCTGTCGGGTCGAGCGCTGAAACAGGCGCCCGCCCAGCGACTCCTCCAGATTCTTGACCGCCAACGACAGGGCCGGCTGCGAGAGATGTACCAGCGTGCCCGCCTCGGCGAAGGACAACGTGCGCGCCACGGCCACGAAGGCCTTCAACTGTTTCAGAGTCATGTCGTGTCCTGTCCCGGGAGTGTTTCAAGAGATGTCACAAGAGATGTCACAAAGGCGATGCGGCGCAGTTCATCGTCTGGCGCTCGCAGAGCAGGCGCTTGCAGGGCATCTAGGCCATTGGTCATAGATGACAGCCACGAAGCTCTCACATGACTGACCGCACAGTTCAGGCCATTCCACCCCGCTACCGCGTCAGCCCCTGCCAACATGGGGTTTGGCGGACTTTTTCCTCGCGAGCAGGCGCGATAAACAGCAGATCAATTCTTATCAAAAACTGATCAATGGATAGAAAAAACAAACTTATTAAATATATACAGACTCAGGATTGTCGGCAATGATGAAGACATCCCGACAACAACAGCTTGGATACTCAAGGAGATTCGCATGGCAGGATTCAACAAGGTGGTGACCAGCTACGCGGAGGCCATGGCAGGCCTCGAAGATGGCATGACGGTAATCGCCGGTGGCTTCGGCCTGTGTGGTATCCCGGAGAACCTGATTGCAGAGATCAAGCGCCTCGGCGCCAAGGACCTCACCGTGGTATCCAACAACTGCGGCGTCGATGGCTTCGGGCTCGGTATCCTGCTGGAAGACCGTCAGATCAAGACCATGATCGCCTCCTACGTCGGCGAGAATGCGCTGTTCGAGAAGCAGCTGCTCGACGGCGACCTGGAAGTGATCCTCACTCCCCAGGGCACGCTGGCCGAGAAGATGCGTGCTGCCGGCGCCGGTATCCCCGCCTTCTTCACCGCCACCGGTTACGGCACACCGATCGGCGAAGGCAAGGAAGTGCGCGAGTTCGATGGCCGCCCCTACATTCTGGAAGAGTCCATCAAGGGCGACTTCGCCATCGTCAAGGCCTGGAAGGCGGACCGCTACGGCAACGTCGTCTACCGCCATACCGCGCGCAACTTCAACCCGCTGGCCGCCACCGCCGGCAAGATCACCGTGGTCGAAGTCGAAGAGCTGGTCGAGCCGGGGGAACTGGACCCCGCCGACATCCACACGCCCGGCATCTATGTGGATCGCGTCATCAAGGGCAACTTCGAGAAGCGCATCGAGAAACGCACCGTCCGCTCGCGTTGAGCCCAGGGCTCCGCCGGCATGAATCGCCGCCATCAGGGCGACAGGCCCCACGGCGAACTTTCTCGACCGCCTTCACGACACGGCACAGTGCCTCATGGTTGATGGCACCCAAGACAAGGAAACAATCATGGCTTTGACACGCGAACAGATGGCCCAGCGAGTGGCTCAGGAAATCCAGGACGGCTCCTACGTCAATCTGGGGATCGGCATCCCGACACTGGTGGCCAACTATATCCCCGACGGTATCGAGGTGATGCTGCAGTCCGAAAATGGCCTGCTCGGCATGGGCCGCTACCCCTATGAAGACGAAGTCGACGCCGACATGATCAACGCCGGCAAGGAAACCGTGACCGCCATCGATGGCGCCGCCATCTTCGATTCGGCCGAATCCTTCGCCATGATCCGTGGCGGCCACGTCGACCTCACGGTGCTCGGCGCCTTCGAGGTGGACGTGAACGGCAACATCGCCAGCTGGATGATCCCCAACAAGCTGGTCAAGGGCATGGGCGGCGCCATGGACCTGGTCGCCGGTGCCGAGAACATCATCTGCACCATGACCCACGCCTCCAAGCACGGCGAATCCAAGCTGCTCAGCCAGTGCGAACTGCCGCTGACCGGTGCCGGCTGCATCCGTCGCGTGCTGACGGACCTCGCCTTCCTCGAGATCAAGGATGGTGCCTTCCACCTGCTGGAGCGCGCGCCAGGCGTGAGCGTCGAGGAAATCGAGCGTCTGACCGCAGGCAAGCTGGTCGTCCCGGAACACGTGCCGGAAATGCAGCTGGACGCCTGAGGCACCTTCTGCCCCGGGCACTGGCCACCCTCGCGCCGCTTTTGACCATCGAGCCACTTTTGACTCACGAAACAATTGCGCTCGAGGGTGGCAAAACACGGCCCCGACATCCCACGGATTTTTGCCGACTCTTTTGAGGAAAATCTCTCATGATGTGATGGGCGCATCACATCCTCTCTCCGAGAGCCTTGATGGCTTCGACGCCATCCGCCGGCAGCGCTGCCATCGCTGCCGGCTTTTTTGTGTCCATCGCCCGCCATACGGGGCTTTGCGCCATTCAACCCCCTATACAAGCAAAGCCGCACTATGGTCTTTTTCCTACAGGCGTCATCACTCACACCAAGATAACGGGATAAAAACAAGCGGACTCCCTGCCCTCGGTGTGGCGAAATTCTCAGCACTATTGGCACGGCTTTGCGGGCGAATTCTGCGCACGATTATTAGGCAAAAGGATAAGTTTTTGATATTTCATTTGACCTTGCCGCCCGAGCAGCGCAGTATTGCTCTCGTTGGTTAGCAAGTCGAATATCGTCAGTCGTGATCGAAGCACTTCGGTACCTGGTGTATATCCTCCTTGTTTTACCCACGTTTATCGGGTAACTCCCGGCAATATCATCAGTAAGGAATTACGATCATGGCAACTGGCACAGTCAAGTGGTTCAACGACACCAAAGGTTTCGGCTTCATTTCTCCGGACGACAACGGTGACGACCTGTTCGCACACTTCTCCGAAATCCAGGCTGAAGGCTTCAAGTCTCTGCAAGACGGTCAGAAGGTCTCCTTCGACGTCACCCAGGGCAAGAAAGGCCTCCAGGCCGCTAACATCAAGCTGATCGACTAAGCTTTGATTTTAGCTGGAAGAGGCTAACCCCTCCTCCGACAGAAAAGCCCGCTTCGGCGGGCTTTTCTGCGTCTGGCGTTCGCGCACGCCGCGGGGTATCGCATCCTTCCGCATGCCCGAGTGCTCGAGTGCTCGAGTGCCAGACATGAAAAAAGGGACTGCCTGGGCAGTCCCTTTTTCGTTCCTCCTCCTTTTTCGCATATCTTCAAGGCGCTGCTACCAGCGACGGAGCGTCACGCCTCGCAGCGAGCCTGACTGTGGCTCACCTGGCCACGGTGCGCTTACCCCCGATAGTAGCGCTGCTCGACGAACGGCATCTTCGTCACCGTCATCGGCAGGCGCTTGCCACGCACATCGGCAAACACTTCGGTCTCGAGAGCGCTGTGAGCGATGCCCACGTAGCCCATCGCCACAGGCTTGCCATAGGTCGGCCCGAAGCTGCCGGAGGTCACAACACCGATACGGTTGTCCTGGGCATCATAGAGCTCAGCCCCTTCGCGGATAGGCGCTCGCCCCTGGGCGACCAGCCCCACCCGCTTGCGGGTGTGATCCTTGTTGGCGATCTGGGTCAGGATGACATCGGCCCCCGGGAAACCGCCTTCACGCTCGCCGCCCTGACGACGCACCTTGCCCAACGCCCAGATCAGGCTGCCTTCCACCGGTGAGGTGGTGGTATCGAGATCGTGACCGTACAGGCACAGCCCCGCCTCGAGACGCAGTGAATCCCGCGCGCCAAGACCGATGAACTCCACCTCCTCCATCGCCAGCAACAGCCGCGCGAAGCGCTCTGCGTCGGCATCGGGCACGGAGATCTCGAAGCCATCCTCGCCGGTATAGCCACTGCGGCTGACCCAACACTCGATGCCCTCGATGGTGACGTGGGCATGATGCATGAAGGTCAGCTCGCAGGCCTCGGGCGACAGGCGCTGCATCACCGCGTGAGCCATCGGCCCCTGCAGTGCGAGCAGTGCCCGATCATCCAGCACCTCAAGCTCGATATCCATCGGCAGGCCGACCCGCAGATGCGCGATGTCCTGATCCTTGCAGGCAGCGTTCACCACCACGTAGAGGTGATCACCGCCATTGACGATCATCAGGTCATCCAGGATACCGCCGGTGTCGGAGGTCAGCAGGCCATAGCGCTGCATGCCCACCGGCAGGTCGATGATATCCGTCGGCACCAGGGCCTCCAGCGCCGCCTGCACATTCTCGCCACGCAGGATCAACTGCCCCATGTGCGAGACATCGAACAGCCCTGCCTTGGCGCGCGTGTGTTCATGCTCCTTCTTGACGCCAAGCGGGTACTGCACGGGCATGGAATAGCCGGCGAACTCGACCATCCTGGCCCCCTGCTCGACATGCAGGTCATGAAGGGCGGTCTGCTTGAGACCCGTCACTGCGGCGGAATCGGACATCGTCATTCTCCAGGTTGGCTTGCGATGACTCTCAGAGATGGCGCCCGAACGGCACACGCTCTCTGGAGGCTTGTTGTCATGGGCACTGCTCTCAAGCACTGCCGATTTGAACAGGGCGCCCTGCGCCTGCACCGCCCAGGTCAGGTGACCCGGGCGATGCAGAAGGCAGTCAGTGGCACGGTAGGGCCAGGCGAGTCATCAGCGTCGTTCAGCGATCTTCGCCAGCCAGCACTTCCTTGCCATCAAAATAATCACGCGTCAGCTTGAAGACCACCGGCGACAGCAGCGCCAGACCGATCAGGTTCGGAATCGCCATCAGCGCATTGAAGGTGTCCGCCATCAGCCAGATCAGGTCGAGCTTGGCCATCGCGCCCAGCGGAATCGCGATCACGAACACGATGCGATACAGCATGATGGCACGCGTGCCGAACAGGTACTGGAAGCACTTCTCACCATAGAAGGACCAGCCAAGAATGGTGGTGAAGGCGAAGACCGCTAGCGCGATGGCTACGAGGTGGTTGCCCACGCCCGGCAGCGCCTGATCGAAGGACATCGAGGTCAGGGCCGCGCCGGTTTCCCCGGAAGACCACAGGCCGGAAGTGATGATCGCCAGCGCCGTGATGGTGCAGATGATGATGGTGTCGATGAAGGTCCCCAGCATCGCGACCAGCCCCTGACGGACCGGGTTCTTGGTCTGCGCCGCCGCGTGGGCGATGGGCGCACTGCCCAGGCCCGCTTCATTGGAGAAGATACCGCGCGCCACACCGAAGCGGATGGCGGCCATCACCGCTGCCCCGGCAAAGCCGCCGGTAGCTGCGACCGGATTGAAGGCATAGGTGAAGATGAGACCGAAGGCATGGCCGATCTGGTCGGCGTTGATCACCAGGATGATGATACCGGCCAGGAAGTAGGCAATGGCCATGAACGGCACCAGCTTGCCCGCCACGCTGGAGATACGCTTGATGCCACCGAGAATCACGGCGCCGGCCAGCACCATCATCACCACACCGGAGACCCAGTGCGGGATGGCGAAGGACGTTTCCAGCGCATCCGCGACCGAGTTGGACTGCACGGTGTTGCCGATGCCGAAGGCCGCGAAGCAACCGAAGAAGGCGAAGGCACCGCCCAGCCAGCCCCACTTGGCGCCCAGACCATTGCGGATGTAGTACATCGGGCCACCGACATGGTTGCCGGTGTCATCGACTTCACGATAACGCACGGCACACACGGCCTCGGCGTACTTGGTCGCCATGCCGACCAGCGCGGTGATCCACATCCAGAAGATCGCCCCCGGGCCACCCAGCGCGATGGCGGTTGCCACGCCCGCGATGTTACCGGTACCGATGGTCGCCGACAGCGACGTCATCAGGGCATTGAAAGGAGAAATCTCGCCGTCGCCATCCTTGCCCGGCGCACGACCACTCCACAACAGCTTGAAGCCGGTACCCAACTTGCGAAGCGGCATGCCCTTGAGGCCTGCCTGAAGATAGAAGCCGACCCCGAGCAACAGGATCAGCATCAATGGGCCCCAGACGACGCCATTGATGGCACTAAAGACGGAACTGATCATTTCCACGCAGATTTCCTCCGCTGAATTGTTGTTATCACACGATGCGCAGTGACTCGTGGCGGTGCCATCCCCAGGCGGGTGATCGACCCGCGACGAGCCTCCCACGGCATTTTCACCGTTGGGACAGCTCACATTAGCGGAAGCTATCTCACTTCACTAGCCCAACAGGGCTTTACGCTGGCAGGTGAGGCAATCATTGCGTAAAAAGTACGATGAGACTGCGCCAACTCGCATGTTTCATCGCCTCATCGTGTCTTCTGGCAGCAGATCCTGCGCCGAGTGATCTCGAGACTGACGAAAAAAAGTCTCACAACAAGCCAAGCCGAATGACGAACCGAAAGTCGAGCCGCATGCAGGGCGCGGTAACCCTCAGGTAAAGACTCTCTCAGCGCCACCAGCGCTCTCATGCGCTCTCATCAGGTTCGCTTTGCTTGAACGCATCAGGCATTGACAGCCGGGTCTTCACGACACAACATGGAAACAAGTTTCCGATAAGAAACTGTCGGCACCATAACGCGAGTTTGAGCGCCTCGCAACAGTGACTCGGACATCCTCGCCCACTGGCGCGACCGATCTCCCGCGCTGCTGCAATGCACTCAACCTCTCACGAGGTGTCACGGCGCGCTGGAAAGGCGCCGGGCGGCCTGGCCAGCGATGCACAGCCATGGGCCAGGCAGGCCCGTGATGGCGGGCTTCATGAGTGAACCACGCAAGACACTGGACGCCCGAAGAGTGACAGACCACGATAGAGGTACGGCCGTCAGCAATACACGCCCAAAGTCGTAGCATCACGCGGCAGTCTGCCACTGCCACACGCCGGGACCTTGGGGCATAATGACGTACCGATTCCCTGAATCAGAAAATCTTTTCACATAGGAAAACACTCATGAGCAATATTCCCGCCACGCTGAAGTACACCGAGAGTCACGAGTGGGTTCAGGACAACGGTGATGGCACCGTGACCATCGGGATCACCGACCACGCCCAGGAAGCGCTGGGCGATGTCGTCTTCGTCGAACTGCCGGAAGTCGGCCGTGAGCTGGCGCTGGAAGAAGAGTTCGGGGTCATCGAGTCCGTCAAGGCGGCCTCTGATCTGTACGCGCCGCTGGCCGGTGAAGTCATCGCCGTCAACGAGAGCCTCGAAGACGCGCCGGAATCCGTCAACGAAAGCCCCTATGACGATGCCTGGATTCTGAAGATGAAGGTCGCTGACAGCGCCGAACTCGACAAGCTGCTCGACGCTGATGCCTATTCTCAGCTGGTCGAAAGCGAAGCCTGATCGCCGTCAACCTCCTGTCCATGTCGCAGACGCTCAGGGCAGGAGGTTTCAGCGCCTTTCCGCGCTCGCATACAGCCGCACTCGCGCACAGCCACCCTCGTGACTGCGCCACCCCGTTTCGATGGCACGACGCCCCTGACACGACCGCCCTTGCAGGTCGCGCGGGGAGTGAAGCAACTGCAGCATGCTCGGCAGTGATGTCGATGCCCCCATGATTCCCGACGCCCTGCCCGCCGCTTCCTCGCTGGCACGGTGATGTTCCTCCCGCGGACTGCCCTCTGCAGTCCCCGTTGCAGCACAGGATTTCTTGCATGGCTCACGAGACGCTTACCCTGGCCCAGCTGGCCGGACACGACGATTTCATCTCCCGCCACAATGGGCCGACCGATGCCAATGTGACGCGCATGTTGGCGACGCTGGGCGAAGAGAGCATCGCCACGCTCATCGACCGCACGGTGCCCACCGCCATTCGTCTGGGCCGTGAGCTGGATCTCGAAGGGCCACGCACGGAATCCGAAGCACTGGACTACCTGAAGCGCCTCGCGCGTCAGAACAAGGTATTCAAGACCTATATCGGTCAGGGTTACCACAACACCCACCTGCCGGCGGTCATCCAGCGCAACGTGCTGGAAAATCCGGGCTGGTACACCGCCTATACGCCGTATCAGCCGGAAATCGCCCAGGGCCGTCTCGAAGGACTGCTCAACTTCCAGCAGGCGGTAATGGACCTGACCGGCATGGAGCTGGCCAACGCCAGCCTGCTGGACGAGGCCACCGCCGCTGCCGAGGCCATGGCGCTGTGTCAGCGCGGCAACAAGAAGAGCAAGAGCAAGCGCTTCTTCATCGCCGATGACGTGCTGCCGCAGACCCTGGACGTCATGCGCACCCGCGCCGACTACTTCGGCTTCGAGCTGATCATCGATGCCGCCGAGAACGTCGGCGAGCACGACATCTTCGGCGCCCTCTTCCAGTATCCGGGCAACACCGGCCAGGTGCGCGACCTCGCGCCGCTGCTGGACGCCGCGCGCGCCAATGGCGCGATGAGCGTGGTGGCCGCCGACCTGCTGAGCCTGGTGCTGCTCAAGTCGCCGGGCAGCCTCGGCGCCGACATCGTCGTCGGTACCTCCCAGCGCTTCGGCGTGCCGATGGGCTTCGGCGGCCCGCACGCGGCCTTCTTCGCCACCACCGACAAGCTCAAGCGCTCCATCCCGGGCCGCATCATCGGCGTCTCCAAGGACGCGCGCGGCAACCCGGCATTGCGCATGGCGATGCAGACCCGCGAGCAGCACATCCGCCGCGAGAAGGCGACCTCCAACATCTGTACCGCCCAGGCGCTGCTGGCCAACATCGCCGGCTTCTACGCCGTCTATCACGGTGCCGAAGGCCTCAAGCGCATCGCCACCCGCGTGCATCGCCTGACCAGCATTCTCGCCGAGGGCGTCAGCCGTTGCGGCATGGCACTGGCCCACGACAGCTGGTTCGACGCCATCACCGTGACCGGTGTGGATGAGGGCAAGATCCACGGTCGCGAGCTGACCCACGAGATCAACCTGCGCCACCACGGCGACGGCCGCATCACCATCAATCTCGACGAGACCACCACCGCCGCTGACGTCGGCGTGCTGTTCGACGTGCTGCTCGGCGAGGAGCATGGCCTATCCGTCGCCGCGCTGGACCAGGACCTGCTGGCCAAGGGCGCAAGCGCGATTCCGGCGGCCTGCCAGCGTGACAGCGACTTCCTGACCCACCCGACCTTCAGCCGCTACCACTCGGAAACCGAGATGCTGCGCTACCTGAAGCGCCTGGAGAACAAGGACCTGTCGCTGACCCACGCGATGATCCCGCTGGGCAGCTGCACCATGAAGCTGAACGCCACCACCGAGATGATCCCGGTCACCTGGCCCGAATTCGCCAACGTCCATCCCTTCGCACCGTCGGATCAGGTGGTCGGCTACAAGCAGATGATCGATGAGCTGTCGGCCTTCCTGGTCGAGATCACTGGCTACGACGCCATCTCCATGCAGCCGAATTCCGGCGCGCAGGGGGAATACGCGGGGCTGGTCGCGATCCGTCGCTATCAGGCCTCCATCGGCGAAGGCGCGCGCGACATCTGCCTGATCCCCAGCTCCGCCCACGGCACCAACCCGGCCTCCGCCGCGATGGCCGCCATGAAGGTGGTGGTGGTCGAGTGTGACGCCAACGGAAACATCGACATCGCCGACCTGCGCGCCAAGGCCGAGCAGCACAGCGACAAGCTGTCCGCGATCATGATCACCTACCCATCCACCCACGGCGTGTTCGAGGAAACCGTGCGCGAGGCCTGTCAGGTCGTTCACGATCACGGCGGCCAGGTCTACATCGACGGTGCCAACATGAACGCCCAGGTCGGCATCTGCCGCCCGGGGGACTTCGGTGGCGATGTCTCGCACCTCAACCTGCACAAGACCTTCTGCATTCCCCACGGTGGCGGCGGCCCGGGCATGGGCCCGATCGGCATCAAGGCCCACCTGGCGCCGTTCGTCTCCAACCACGTGGTCACCCCGCTGGAAGGCGTGAAGCCGGAATGCACCGCCGTCTCGGCCGCCGCCTTCGGTTCCGCGGCGATCCTGCCGATCTCCTGGGCCTACATCAAGATGATGGGCGCGCAGGGGCTGCGTGAAGCCACCGAGCTTGCGATCCTCAACGCCAACTACATCGCCACGCGTCTCGATGGGCACTATCCGGTGCTCTATCGCGGCAAGAACGGCACCGTGGCGCATGAGTGCATCATCGATATCCGCCCGCTGAAGGCCGCTTCCGGCATCAGCGAGGAAGACATCGCCAAGCGCCTGATCGACTACGGCTTCCACGCGCCGACCATGTCGTTCCCGGTGGCGGGCACCCTGATGGTCGAGCCCACCGAGTCCGAGTCGCTCTACGAGATCGACCGTTTCTGTGAGGCGATGATCGCGATTCGCGCCGAGATCACCCGTGTCGAGCAAGGCGAGTGGACACTGGAAGACAACCCGCTGGTGCACGCGCCGCACACCCAGGCCGACCTGATGGACGCCGAGTGGACGCGCAGCTACTCCCGCGAGATCGGTGCCTTCCCCAGCGAGCACGTCAAGGCCGCCAAGCAATGGCCGGCGGTCAACCGGGTCGACAACGTGCACGGCGATCGTCAGTTGATCTGCTCCTGCCCGAGCATCGATCTCTACCGTGATTGAGAGCCATGATTGAAAGCCGCGATTGAGAGCCAGCAATGAGGCGGTGATGAAACACTGTCGCTGATCGCTGTGGCACAAAAACGCCCCTGCCGGGAAACCGGCAGGGGCGTTGTCGTTGCTGCAGCCTTTCAGCAGGCTGTTCGATGGCGCAGTGTCGCGCCAGTCGCGTTTACTCCTTCCAGCTCTTGAGCAGCTCGTCGTAGGCGATGGTCTCGCCCTTGGGCTTCTCGTTGTCCAGCTTGGCCTTCGGCGCACCCGGCTGGGCGAACCAGTACTCCGCATCACGCTCCTCGTTGAGCTTCGGCCCACAGTTGTCCATCACCTTGGCGCGCTCGAGACGCTCGAGAATGCGGTCCTGTGCCTTGGCCAGGCCATCGAGGGCTTCCTGCGGCGTGGCTTCGCCACTGGCGGCCTGGGAGATGTACTGCCACCACAGCTGGGCGAGCTTGGGGTAATCCGGCACGTTGGTGCCGGTCGGCGACCACTGCACCCGCGCCGGGCTGCGATAGAACTCGACCAGACCGCCCAGCTTCGGCGCGGCATCGGTCATCGCCTGGGACTGGATATCCGACTCGCGGATCGGCGTCAGCCCTTCCAGGGTCTTCTTGAGCGAGACGGTCTTGGCGGTGACGAACTGCGCGTACAGCCAGGCCGCATGACGGTTCTTCTCCGGGGTGGAATCGAAGAAGGTCCAGGCACCCACGTCCTGATAACCAAGCTTCATGCCCTCTTCCCAGTACGGGCCATGCGGCGACGGCGCCATGCGCCACTTCGGGGTGCCATCGTCGTTGACCACCGGCAGGCCATCCCGCGTCATGTCGGCGGTGAAGGCGGTGTACCAGAAGATCTGCTGGGCGATGTTGCCCTGGGACGGCACAGGGCCGGACTCGGAGAAGGTCATGCCCTGGGCTTCCGGCGGTGCGTACTTGCCCAGCCAGTCGACATACTTGGTGGTGGCATAGACGGCCGCCGGGCCGTTGGCCGCGCCCCCACGCGTCACCGAGGAGCCCACCGGCTGACATTCCTCGACACGAATGCCCCACTCATCCACCGGCAGGCCGTTGGGCAGGCCCTTGTCGCCGGCGCCCGCCATGGAGAACCAGGCATCGGTGAAGCGCCAGCCGAGTGACGGGTCCTTCTTGCCGTAATCCATGTGGCCATAGACCCGCTCACCGTCGATTTCCTTGACGTCATTGGTGAAGAAGTCGGCGATGTCCTCATAGGCCGACCAGTTGACCGGCACCCCCAGCTCGTAGCCGTACTTGTCCTTGAACTGCTTCTTCAAATCTTCGCGCTCGAACCAGTCGGCACGGAACCAGTAGAGGTTGGCGAACTGCTGGTCCGGCAGCTGATAGAGCTTGTCATCCGGGCCGGTGGTGAAATCCAGCCCGATGAAGTCATCCAGGTCCAGCGTCGGCGAGGTGAAGGCCTTGCCATCGCCTTCCATCATGTCGCTGATCGGCACGACCTTGCCATAGCGGAAGTGCGTGCCGATCAGGTCGGAGTCGTTGACATAGCCATCGTAGATATTGCGCCCGGACTGCATCTGGGTCTGCAGTTTCTCGATGACGTCGCCTTCCTGAATCAAGTCGTGGGTCAGCTTGATGCCGGTGATCTCGCTGAAGGCCTTGGCCAGCACCTTGGACTCGTATTCATGGGTGGTCAGGGTTTCCGAGGCCACCTTGATTTCCATGCCGCGCAGCGGTTCAGCGGCCTTGATGAACCATTCGAGCTCGGACATCTGTTCGTCCTTGCTCAGCGTGGAGGGTGAGAACTCCTGATCGATCCACTTCCTTGCCGCATCCTGATACTGATCGGCCATAGCCTGACTGGAAAGGCCGGCGAGCCCCGCCGCCGTGGCGAAGGCGATGGCGTAACGCAGGCGTGCGGGTCGAATGATGTGCTGACTCATGGGATGTCCCTTCATTGGCGTTATTGTTGTGTCGCGTCTTCCAACAACCACTTCCGTCAATCACGTGTCGCGCGGCGCGATTCGCCGCCTTGCTTGCTCTCGGTGCTGCTCTTCCTCCTGCCGTTGCGATCTGCTGTCGTTGGCTGCTGCTCTGTTGTCCTTGCTGTCCTGATTGCTCTGCTGCGCTGATGCCCTGATGCCCTGATGCACTGATGCACTGATACTCAGTGGCTTGCTGTCACTCTCGCGTCTCCTGCAGCAGCTCGCGCTGGGCGCGGTAGAGCGAGGCGGGCTTCACGGCCTCGCCCGGTGACTCGACGCGGGCCTGCAAGGCATCCATCGGCGGCAAGGGGTCATACTCGGTCACGCCCTTGGCATTCATCACCCGGGCATAGTCATGGCGATTGGCGATGCCCAGCGCATGCCCGGTCGCCCCGACGACCGTCGGCATGATCACCTTGCCGAAGTGGGAGTCGGCGCGCATGAAGGGCCAGGCAGCATGCGGCTTGCCGGTATTGACCGGGTTCCACAGCACCAGCCCGCGCAGATGATTGGGCTGATGGCCGACACTCGCGCCCCAGCGGTCGCGCACATGACCGCCACGCTTGCGATCGAACACGTTGTCGCGCGATTGCTGACCATGCAGCTCGATACCACTGTCACCGGCGTGCTCCAGTTCAAGGTAGACGTTATGGGTCGCGTAGCGGGCCACCCCGGGCGCATGCCAGGCATGACTTTGGTCGACTACCTGGCGGGCCAGTACCTGATTGCTGTCACTGATCGTCATCGCGATATGCCCGGGCTTGCCGGTCATCGTCACGTCTTCGAGCGTCAGCTGTGAACTGTGGCGCACCTTCACCCCCTGATTGAAACTGTCGAGCCGTACGTCACGTATCCAGCCATCCGTGATGCCATCCAGGTCCAAAAGGCCGAAGCCGCTGTCATCCTCGGCGCTGCGGTGATGCTTGAAGTGCCCCCGCCAGTTGCCCTTGAGCGTGATGCCCTGCACCCCGACTTCCCGCGCCGGGTGCAGGCGTGCGATGCGCCACTGCTCACCGGGAAAGCGCTCATGCACCACCGGCAACGAGAGCGTGAGGCGCTTGCCGTCACGTGCCACCACGCGGTAGCGCGCCCGCTTGATCACTCCGTCACGCTCGATCAACCAGCGTGACTCGCCGGTGCTGGCGTCCTTTTCCATCTGATAGGGCGCCAGGGCACGCGCCACTGACTCAGGCCGCTTGTCGATGCTCTCCAGCAACACCTCATCGCCTGGCGCGAGCGCTACGCCATCGGCCTCATCCGCCTCATCCGCCTCATCCGCCTCATCCGCCTCATCCGCCAGCGTGATCGTGTCCTGCGTATCCGCCGGCTGCCGGTGGCTCGTCGGCGTGACGGCTTGCCATTCTTCCTGCTTGCCCCCCTCGGCCAGATTGCCCAGATGCAGCAGCCAGGGAGTGCTCCAGTACCAGCTGGCGTGCAACGGCAGCATCGGCCGGGTCTGCCTGAGGTGCGTGACATCACTGCCCGCGCCCATCAAGGTCCAATGACTGCCTGCCAGACTCAACCCCTGCATCTTGAGCAATGCCTCGCGCAGCGCCTGCTGGCGTTCTGCGTCCGCCACCGCGGCTTTCAGTGCCACCAGGCGGGAGTGAAACCAGTCGCGCTCGGCCGCCCCATACACCACGTAATCCCCCGCCGGGAAATAGAGCACGCCGCGGCGCGCGGGGCGGTCAGCGTCATCACTGCCCTGACGTTGCCAGTCACGCATGGCGGCATGCGCCTCAAGAATGGCGCGGCGATCACTCAGGGTGTCACTGCCATCCGCGCCGTAGGCCGTGACATCGAACCGGCGCAGCACGCCCTTTTCGCTCTCATCTACAGTGCCCTTTGCTGCCGTGCCCTTTCCCGCCGAGCCCTTATCTGACGCTTCACCAGCATCACGCGACTCGAGCTCAAGCTCAGGCGCCGGAAGTGCCTCGCCCTGGTGGTAGCCGACGCGGGAAACGTCAGGCAGTGGCAGTGGCTTGCGCGCCTCGGGTGGGCGGGTCTGATTGGCCTGCCACACGCGCTGATACTGCTGCCACAATGTTGATTGCCCTGCATCTTCCGCCTCGCCATCCCCGACCTGCTGATCAGGCGTCGCGGTGCCCGGGGTGTCGAGCGGTGTACCGGCCCACCAACCGAGGGCGACAACGCAGGCAATGCTCAGCCCTGTCACGCCCGCCCAGAGACGACTGCGGTTCTTGCGGCCCGGCGAGGGAGAGTCGCCACGTGAAGCGCCATGTAAAGCACCCTTTGAAGCCCCCTTTGAAGCACTATCAGTAGACGAGCGATGCTGTGAACGAGATGACGACATGCAACGAGATTCCAGAGCGGCGAATGACACTGGCGGATGCCAGTCAGAACCGCTTGGGACTCCCCTCAGGCTGTCCGGTTCCGTGTTGCCACCGGGCGACGCTGCCTGTCGTCAGCGCTCTCTCCTCTTCACATCTCCCCGCATGTCATCCCCACTTCATCCCCACTTCATCAACACCAGCATCCAGACGACACACACGATGCTGATCATCCACAGCACCTGATCGGTAAAGCCCAACCACAGCAGATGCAGCCAGCCGCTGGAGAGCAGGCCGATGAACAGTCTGTCGCCCCGCGTGGTCGCGATGGGCAGAAATCCCTGCCGACTCAGCGTCGGGGTCACGAACTGCCAGGCGGTCATGCCCAGCAGCAGGGTGCCGATACCGGCAAAGAAGAGTGACGTGGGCAGTGTCCAGGCCATCCATTCCATCATCATGTCCTCTTGTGGGCCGCCAGCAGAGACTTGCTGACGGCAATGACAGCGGCGCTCGGCCTGGTGCCGATCACACCCGGCCCAGGGCAAAGCCCTTGGCGACATGGTTGCGCACGAAGTAGATCACCAGAATGCCGGGAATCAGCGTCAGGGCACCGGCGGCGGCCAGCACGCCCCAGTCGATGCCCGAGGCCGAGACCGTTCGCGTCATCACCGCCGCTATCGGTTTCGCCTCCGTCGAGGTCAGGGTTCGCGCCAGCAACAGCTCCACCCACGAGAACATGAAGCAGAAGAAGGCGGTCACCCCGATGCCCGGGCGAATCATCGGAATGAACAGCGTCAGGAAGAAGCGCGGGAAGCTGTAGCCGTCGATATAGGCCGTCTCATCGATCTCCTTGGGTACGCCGGACATGAAGCCTTCCAGAATCCAGACCGCCAGCGGCACGTTGAACAGACAGTGCGCGAGTGCCACCGCCAGCGGAGTATCGAACAGCCCCACCGAGGAATAGAGCTGGAAGAACGGCAGCAGGAAGACCGCCGGCGGCGCCATGCGATTGGTTAGCAGCCAGAAGAACAGATGCTTGTCGCCCAGGAAGCGATAGCGCGAGAAGGCATAGGCCGCCGGCAGCGCCACCGCCAGCGAGATGAGCATGTTGAGCACCACGTAGCTCATCGAGTTGAGGTAGCCCATGTACCAGCTGGGGTCGGTGAAGATCACCCGATAGTTGTCGAAGGTGAAGTTCTCGGGCCACAGGGTCAGGCCGCCGAGAATCTCCTGATTCGACTTGAAGGACATGATCAGCAGCCAGTAGATCGGCACCAGCAGGAACAGCAGATAGATCGTCATTACCAGACGCTTGCGTGTGGTCATCACTCGTCTCCTCAGGCGTCGTCACTGTCCTGATGGGTCATGGCGGTATAGAACAGCCACGAGACCAGCAGGATGATGAGGAAGTAGATCAGCGAGAAGGCAGCGGCACGTCCGAGATCGAACTGGCCGATCGCCATCTGGGTCAAGGTCTGGGACAGGAAGGTGGTGGTGGTACCCGGCCCGCCACCGGTGAGCACGAAGGGCTCGGTGTAGATCATGAAGCTGTCCATGAAGCGCAGCATGATGCCGATCAACAGCACGCTCTTGAGCTTGGGCAGCTGGATGTAGCGGAACACGGCCCAGGGCGAGGCACGGTCGATGCGTGCGGCCTGGTAATAGACATCGGGAATGGCACGCAGCCCCGAATAGCACAGCAGCGCCACCAGCGACGTCCAGTGCCAGACATCCATCACCAGCACCGTCACCCAGGCGTCAGCCGGATTGGAGGCGTAGTTGTAGTCGATGCCCAGCTGGCCCAGCGCCCAGCCGTAGAGACCGATGTCCTCACGACCGATGATCTGCCAGATGGTGCCGACCACGTTCCAGGGAATCAGCAGCGGCAAGGCCAGCAGAATCATGCACAGCGAGACCATGAAGCCCTTGCGCGGCATCGAGAGCGCCACGGCGATCCCCAGCGGAATCTCGATGGCCAGCACCGCGAAGGAATAGACGAACTGACGGATCAGCGAGTCGTGCAGGCGCTCGTCACGCAGGATCTCGCGATACCACTCGGTGCCGACGAAGAAACGCGTGGAGGGATCGAAGATGTCCTGCACCGAGTAGTTGACCACCGTCATCATCGGGATGATGGCCGAGAACGCCACCACGATGACCACCGGCAGCACCAGCCACCAGGCGCGATTGTTGTGTGTGCGTTGCATCAGGCGTTACCTCCCGGCCGCTCATCATCTTCCCCTATGACAGAGCCGCCACTCTCCCCTCTGGCAAGGCTGTCCGCCTCGCCACTGTCATGCGCGCCGGCCTGCGACAGATCCAGCAGATGCTCATCGAGATAGAAGCGCTGCCAGCGGGCCGGCAAGCGCAGACGCACGCGGCCTGTCGGCAGCGGCGCATCTTCCTCGATGCGCGCCTTGAACAGGCAGCCACCACCGATGTCGATATCCACCACCTTGTAGGTCCCCAGGTCCTGCACCAGCGTGACCTGACCACTCAGCCAATGCTCGCGGGTGTCGGGAACCGCCGCCGCTGGTGAACTGTCGCTGGCCTCGAGCTCGACGAATTCCGGCCGGATGCCCAGCTTCAACTCGCCCTTGCGCTCCGCCAGTGTCGCCAGCAGCGGCCGTGGGATATGCAGCAAGGGCGCATCCTCCCCCGTGCCGAGCCGCACGCCCTGCGATTCCAGCGTGATGCTGGCCAGGTTCATGCCCGGCGAGCCGATGAAGTAGCCCACGAAGGTGTGAGCGGGGTCCTCGAACAGTTCGCGCGGGGTGCCGAACTGCACGATGCGGCCCTCGTACATCACCGCGATCTTGTCGGCGAAGGTCGAGGCCTCCAGCTGATCATGGGTGACGTAGACCATGGTGATGTTGAACTGCTCGTGGATCTGCTTGAGCTTGCGGCGCAGCTTCCACTTGAGGTGGGGGTCGATGACCGTCAGCGGTTCATCGAACAGGATGGCGGCCACGTCATCGCGCACCAGGCCACGGCCCATCGAGACCTTCTGCTTCTCGTCGGCCGTCAGGTTGCTGGCTCGCCGCGTCAGCAGGTCTTCCAGCTCCAGCACCTGGGCGATCTCACGCACCCGGGACTGCACCTTGTGCTCCGGCTGGCGCTGATTGCGCAGCGGGAAGGCCAGATTGTCGAAGACGGTCATGGTGTCGTAGACCACCGGGAACTGGAACACCTGAGCAATGTTGCGCTCTTCCGGCGGCAGCCGATTGACCACGCGATCATCGAAGCGCACCTCGCCCTCGGAGGGGGCCAGCAACCCGGAGATGATGTTGAGCAGCGTGCTCTTGCCACACCCCGACGGGCCGAGCAGTGCATAGGCGCCGCCCTGCTGCCAGACATGATTCATGCGTCGGATGGCGTAATCACTGTCGGCGGTGGGCACCGCCAGGTAGCTGTGCGCCAGATCATTGAGGTGTATTTCCGCCATCAGGCCAGCCCTCCGCCAGTCGTGGTGGGTCGCTCGGGCGAGCGGATCAGTGCCCCATCGCCATGCTGTTCCGCCCCGTCACCACCATCGGCGGCATAGACGAACAGCTTGTGGGCGGGGGCATAGACGCGGATGGCATCATCCACGGCGAAGTCGTGGATGCCGGCCAGATGCAGGACCAGCGAGTGATCGGCATTGCTGACATGCAGGAAGGTCTCGGAGCCGGAGATCTCGGCGATATCCACCGTGACGGCGAACTCCAGATCATCATCGGCCAGCGGTGCCAGCCCCAGATGGCTGGGGCGGATACCGAAGCGGTAGGCCCCGCTCTCGATCCCCACCAGTGGCGCGGGCAGCACGAAACGGCTGCCCTGCTCGCCGGCACTGGCCGCGCCGGAGAACGCCAGCTCACGTCCGCGCACCTCGGCCTCGAACAGATTGATCTGCGGCTCGGAGTAGAGCTTCGCCGCCTCGACACTCAGCGGATGATGGTAGACGGCCTCGGTAGGCCCGGACTGCAGCACCCGCCCTTCATGCATCAGGGTGGTGGTGCCGCCGAGTGCCAGCGCCTCGCCGGGCTCGGTGGTGGCGTAGACGGCAATGGTGTTGCGGGTCGCGAACAGGCTGCGCATCTCGTGACGCAGTTCTTCGCGCAGCTTGTAGTCGAGATTGACCAGCGGCTCATCGAACAGCACCAGGTCGGCGTCCTTGACCAGCGCCCGCGCCATGGCCGTGCGCTGCTGCTGGCCACCGGACAGCTCCGCCGGCTGACGCGCAAGGAACTGCTCGATATGCAGCATCTCGGCGATCTCGTGCACGCGGCGGCGGATTTCCTCAGGCGCCATGCGCGCCAGCTTCAGCGGCGAGGCGATGTTGTCGTAGACGCTCAGGCTCGGGTAGTTGATGAACTGCTGATAGACCATCGAGATGTTGCGCTCGCGCACCGGCCGGCCGGTCACGTCCTCGCCGTTCATCACGATGCGCCCGTCACTGGGCACATCGAGACCCGCCATCAGGCGCATCAGCGACGTCTTGCCGGACAGGGTGCGTCCCAGCAGCACATTGAAGGAGCCGGGCTCGAAGGTCAGGTCCACCCTGTCGATATGGGTCTCGCGGCCAACCCGGCGGGTGACCGCCTCAAGGCTCAAGGACATGGCGCTGTCTCGTCTGGTGAAAGTCATCGGGGCAAGGACACGGCCAACCACTGCCGAGTGTTCACACCCACCTGGTGACTATCCTCAAGCGAACCCTGTGCCAGCCGCGCGCAGACACCTGCCCACAGACACCCTCCTCTAGCCCTCGAAGGGCGCCGGATTCCGCTCTTCTGTCGATCATTCAGTTACTTGCCGGATGCGACCAAGGCAGGGGCAGACCATGGTCTAGCCCGTCATCCGCCGCGTCTGCCGCTACTCTGATGAACAGTGTCTGAACACTGAAGTTCTCGGAACTGAACACTCACCACGCACAAGTGAACATTGCCGTGAACACTCCCCCAGACCGATAAAAGCACCGGAAACAACATCGATAACAGCACCCATAACAACAGAGGCCTGAAAGGCCCACCGCACAAGGGACGTCGCATGCCACTACCCCACGCCGCCAAGCACTCAGCGCGCCATGCTGCTCATCATTCGGCCAAGCATCCAGCTCACCACGCGGAGGATCAGGCGCTCGATCGAGGCGCCGCCTGCGCAACGTCTGCGGCGGCTCTGCCCTCTGCTCTTCCCTCTGCTCTTCCCTCTTCTTCTCCCTCGGCGCTGCCGCCCTCAACCCTCAGGTGTCCGCCGGAAGAGCTCGTCTGGCGGCAGCGTCAGGCCGCCAGCCTGATGACGACGGTGGCGTCAGCGGTGGCCGGTCATACCCTCAACCTGCTCGATCACTGGCAGGCGTGCCTGGTGCTGACCGACCGCGACGGCATGGTGCTGGCAAGCTACGGCCATCAACAACTGCTGGGCAATGATGCCGCCCTGTTGCACCCCGGCGCGCGCTGGCGTGAGGAGTCGCTGGGCCACAACGCCATCGCCGAGACCCTGAATGCGCCGCGCGCCAATCGCCTGGCGCGCATCGCGCTCGAAGCGCATGACGCCGAATGCCTCAAGGGGCTGGCCAGCGCCAGTGCCGCACTGCTGGCGCCCGCCAGCTGGAGTGCCAGTCGCGGCCTGACGCCCGGCGCCTGCGAGGGGTGCCTGGGGCTGATCTGCGATCCCTACCGTGTGCGCCAGTACAGCCTCGGCATGCTCGGCGTACTGGCGGATGACATCGAGCAACGCCGTCTGGGCGAGGCGCATGGGCACGACCATCACCTGTTGCGCCTGCATCTCAACCGCTCGCAGCTGGACTCGCCCAGCGCAGCCCTGCTGGCCATCACACCGCAAGGTCAGGTCGCTGCCGCCAGTCGCCGGGGACTGCAGCTGCTGGCGGCTCACCTTGAACTCACGCCCGCCTCCGACAGCGCAGACAATGCAGACAATGCAGCCAATGCATCGAACAGCGCAGCCCATGCAGCGGACAGCGATAGCTGCGCCACCCGCGATGACATCCACCTGCTGCTGGGCCAGCCGCTGGCACGCTGGCAGCTGGACTGGGCGCCACTGTCCCAGCTCGCCGAGGCGCAGTGTGTGACACTCACGCAGCACCCGCGCTTCACGGGCTACACCCTGTGCGCAGCCCCACCCAGCCCACGGGTCGTGGCCCGTGCGCCGGCCGAGCGCTCTGCAAGCCAGACACCGGCCGAAGCCGCCACTCGAAAGACTGCGTGCCACCCGAGCCTTGCGCGCCTGCATCATGGCGATGCCGGCTGGGCCAGGGTCTGCGAACTGCTGGCGCGGCTGGTGAACGCCCGCCTGCCACTACTGCTGCAGGGCGAGACTGGCGTCGGCAAGGAGGAAGTGGTCAAGGCGCTGCATCAGGCCAGTCATCGCGCCCATCAGCCGCTGGTCGCCATCAACTGCGCCGCCTTGCCTGATGAGCTGGTCGAGGCCGAACTGTTCGGCTATCGGCGCGGTGCCTTTACCGGTGCCGACCCCGCCGGGCGCGAAGGCCGCCTGCTCGAGGCCAATGGCGGGCGCCTGTTCCTGGATGAGATCGGCGACATGCCGCTGCATGTGCAAGCGCGTCTGCTGCGCGTACTGCAGGAGCGTGAAGTCACCCCGCTGGGCGGCGGCAAGTCGCAGCGGGTCGATTTCGAACTGGTCGCCGCCACCCATCAGCCCCTCAGTGAGCTGGTCAAGGCCGGACGCTTCCGGGCAGATCTCTACTATCGCCTGTGTGGCGCCACCATCGCTCTGCCGCCGCTGAGGGAGCGTCACGACATCGCCGGTCTGAGTCGCGCCCTGCTGACACGGCTGTGCCGGGAGCAGCAACGTGAGCTGCCGCGCATCACGCCCGCCTTCCTCGATCGCCTCACCCAGCATGACTGGCCCGGCAACGTGCGCGAGCTGGACAACGTGCTGCGTCTGGCGCTGGCACTGTGCGACGGGCCGGCCCTGGAGCCGTGCCATGTGATGCTGGCGGGCGACTGCCTCGCGGTAGAAGGCGACTGTACCGCAGCAGAGGGCGAGCTTGCCCTTAAGCCCTCGCAACCGAGCCGCCAGCCCTCGCTGCATGATCTCTCCAGCGCCGAGGAGCTGCAGAGTGCGCTGGACGCGCTGGGCGGCAACGTCTCGCGTCTCGCGCGGGAGCTGGGCATCAGTCGCACCACGCTCTACAAGCGACTCGGCGCGGCCTGACGCAGCAGGCTTTTCTTCAAGCCCCGGCCCTGAAACGCCCGCGCCCCCGCAGAGTCTGTCTGCGGGGGCACGGGCGTTTCTTGCGACTCCTGTTTCTCACAACTATCAAGCGCCCAGCACTCAAGAGCAGAGGGCAGACGGCAGAGGACAGATGGCAGAGGGTCGAGGACAGTGCTCAGCTCGGCGTCAGGCCGCGCAGTCGTTCATTGCGGCGGCGAATCAGCTCCAGTGTTGTCAACAGCAGGATCGAGACCAGCACCAGCAGCGTGGCCACCGCCAGAATCGTCGGACTTATCTCCTCACGGATACCGGACCACATCTGGATCGGGATGGTGGTCTGTGCCGGCCCGGCGATGAACAGCACCACCACGACTTCATCGAACGAGGTGATGAAGGCGAACAGCGCACCGGACACCACTCCCGGCGTCACCAGCGGCAGGATGATGCGGAAGAAGGTGCGACTTGGACTGGCCCCCAGCGAGTGCGCCGCACGTGTCAGCGAGTGATCGAAGCCGGACAGCGTCGCCGTCACCGTGATCACCACGAAGGGAATGCCCAGCGCCGTGTGCGCCAGAATCACGCCCAGATAGGTCTGGGTCAGCCCCAGTTTCGAGAAGAAGAAGAACATCGCCGCGGCGCTGATGATCAGCGGCACGATCATCGGCGAGATCAGGATCGCCATGATGGTATTGCGAAACGGCATGAAGCTGCTGGAAAGCCCCAGTGCGGCAAGCGTGCCCAGTACCGTGGCCAGCACCGTCGCGCACACCGCCACGATGATGCTGTTCTTGATCGAGCGCATCCACTCATCCGAGGTGAAGAACTCCTGATACCAGCGCAGCGAGTAGCCCTCCGGGTCCAGCGACAGCATCTTCTCCGAGAAGGTGAAGTAAGGTTCGGCATTGAACGAGAGCGGAATGATCACCAGGATCGGCCCGATCAGGAACAGGAAGATCAGCGCGCACAGCACGCAGAACACCCAATGCCAGATCCGCTCACCACGAGTTGCATAGGAAGGTATGGCCATCTGTCACCCCAGTTTGACCTTGTCCACACCGATCAGGCGGTTGTAGACGAGATAGAAGAGGATCACCACGACCAGCAGAATCGAGCCAATGGCCGCTGCCAGCCCCCAGTTGAGCGAGGTCTGCATGTGATAGGCGATGAAGTTGGTGATGAAGCGGCCCGACTGCCCGCCCACCAGTGCCGGCGTGATGTAGTAGCCGATGGAGAGGATGAAGACCAGAATCGAGCCCGCCCCGATACCCGGCAGGGTCTGCGGGAAGTAGACGCGCCGGAAGGCGGTGATCGGCCCGGCGCCCAGCGAGCGCGCCGCATGCATGTAGCTGGGCGGGATGGTCTTCATCACCGAGTACAGCGGCAGGATCATGAACGGCAGCAGGATGTGGGTCATCGCGATGATGGTGCCGGTCTTGTTGTAGATCATCTGGATACGCGCCTCCTCGGCGAGTATCCCGACACCCACCAGCATGTCATTGAGCACCCCCTGCTGCTGCAGGATCGCGATCCAGGTGGTGGTTCGCACCAGCAGCGAGGTCCAGAACGGCAGCAGCACCAGAATCATCAGCAGATTGCCGCGACTGGCCGGCAGGGTCGCCAGCAGCCAGGCCACCGGATAGGCCAGCAACAGACACAGCCCGGTGATCGCCGCGCTCATCCAGAAGGTGCGGATGAACAGCGAGACGTGGATCTGCAGATACTCCGGTTTCTCGACGATCTCGCCTGTCGGTGAGAACTGGCGATCCACCGCCGCCAGATAGTAGGAAGCGGTGAGAGGCGACGATTCGCGCTTGATCAGACGCCAGATATCCGGGTCCTCCCAATCCTCATCGGCCTTGATCAGCGCGGCCTTGTAAGGGGCCTCCATGCGACCGGCACGGCGGGCGCTCTTCATGAACAGCGACCGCATGCCGGACTTTTCGTAGTTGAGACGCGAGGCGACGCGCCCGAGATTGCGCGCCTTGAGTCCCGCGGCCAGATCCTGCGCCAGGGCGGCGTAGGCGGCCTCTTCCGGCAGCCCTTCGCCGTCCCAGTCGACCAGCACCTCGCTGGTGCGTGGCAGATAGGTGGAGACTTCCGGGTTGTCGACACTGCGTGACAGCATGTCGAAGATGGGCATGACGAATGCCAGCCCGATGAAGACCAGCAATGGCGCCACCAGCAGCAACGCCTTGATGCGGCTGCGGCGGATGGCGCGATTGAGGCTCTGTTTCAGCGGTACGCCATCGGCGGTGGTCAGCGCCGCGCCGGGGGCACCATTGGGGTCATGTGCTGCGCTTCCGGACGTGGCCGGGGCGGAGGAATCGCTCATCCTGCACTCCTTGATCGGCTATCCGAGGATGCCTGGGCCGCCAGCCGGCTTCCGCGTGACAGTGACGGAAGCCAACCTGGCGGAATCGAGCATGGCCGACGGGCCATCAGGCATGATCAAAAAGGCCCCGGCGCGCGGGTGTGCGCCACCGGGGCCAGCGGGTCAGTGCAGGGGTCAGCGTGCCAGCCAGGCGTTGAAGCGCTGGCTCAGCTCATCGAGGTTGTCGGCCCAGAATTCGTCATCCTTGGGGATGGCGGTCTCGAAGTTGGGGCCATAGGTGGGCATGTGCGGCTTCATGTCGATGCCGGTGTCCGCATGGGTCGAGACCAGTGCCGCGGAGGAGGTACGCGCCGGCCCGTAGGAGATGTACTTCGCCTGATCCGCCAGACGCTGGGTATCGGTGGCGAACATCAGGTAATCCTTGACCTTGTCGAGCTTGCCGGTCGGGACGACCCAGCCATCCAGCTCGAAGACCTGGGCATCCCAGACGATGGAGAATGGCTGCTTCTCGTTGACCTCGGCATCGAAGATGCGTCCGTTGTAGGCCGAGGCGAAGGCCACTTCCTTGTCCGCCAGCAGCTGCGGCGGCTGTGCGCCCTCTTCCCACCAGATCACGCTGTCCTTGATGGTATCGAGCTTGGCGAAGGCACGTTCGATGCCTTCCTCGGAATCCAGCATCTCGTAGACATCTTCCGGGGCCACGCCATCGGCCACCAGCGCCCACTCCATGTTGTTGATCGGCTTCTTCTGCAGCGCACGCTTGCCGGGGAATTCCTCGAGATTGAAGACGTCATCGATGGAATCCGGCTGCTTGTCCTCGGGGAACATCTCGGTATTGAAGGCCACGATGTTGGAGTAGACGATCTGCGGAACGAAGCACTCGCTGAGTGAATTCTCGATGAAGTCCTCGCTGGCCGGCGTGCCATCCGGCGCTGCCGCGAACAGGGTGTCCGGGTCCAGCGGCTCGATCAGGCCTTCCGAACAGGCAATCAAGGCATCACTGGGCAGCATGTCGACCAGGTCCCAGGTGACGTTGCCGGCCTGGACCTGTGCGCGCAGACCGGAAAGCGCATTGGATGACTTGTCGATATTGACGACGGTGTCGCCGCTCTTCTCCTCCCAGGGCTCGTGATAGGCCTTGTTCTGGCTGTCGGTATAGGCGCCGCCCCACGAGACGATATTGAGCGTCTCGGCCTGGGCCGCACCGGCGCTCATGCCGGCCGCTGCCACGGCAACCGCCAGCAGGCTGCGCAGCGGCATGCCCGGACGTGAGGTAGTGAATGACGCGGTGAACTGATTGATGACTGACATGGATGAATCTCCCTGATTTCTTGTTGTTGTGCTGCACTCTTGTCGCGAAATCTGCTCTTGCTCTGCTGAGGAAGCGTGCTTCACCTCCCGTGCTGCTTTTTCTTTCTCGCCGGTCCTGTCTAGCCTGTCCTTTTCTCGCCTGTTCTTCTGGTCTGCTCTGACCCTTGCTGGCCTCAGGCATCCAGCGCCCGGCAGTCGCAGGCGTCCCATCCGACCTGCAGGGTCTGCCCGGGCCGCAAGGGCGGATAGCCCTCGGCGTTGGGTGTCTTGATGATGAATTCGTCACTGCCACATACCGCCACGCGCGTGCGTAGATGATCTCCAAGATAGATCACCTCGAGCACCTCGGCGGAGAAGACATTGTCGGGAGGGCTTTGCGTGCCCGCGGCGCCTGGCTCTTCCGCCGACAGCAGGCGCACCCGCTCCGGGCGCAGTGACAGCTGGGTGCGCTCGCCGACCTCATTGACGGCCACCTTGAGTGCCCGTACCTGCTCGCCACTGTCGAGGGTCACCGTGCAATGCTCACCCTGAGCGTCGAGCTGCGATACCTGGCCGTTGAGGCGATTGTTCTCGCCGATGAAATAGGCGACGAAGGCATTCTCCGGCGCTTCATACAGCGCCTTGGGGGTTGCCAGCTGCTGGACGATGCCGTCATTGAAGACCGCGATGCGGTCCGACATGGTCAGCGCTTCCGTCTGATCGTGGGTCACGTAGAGCATGGTGACGCCGAGGCGCTGGTGGATGCGCTTGATCTCGAACTGCATCTCTTCGCGCAGGTTCTTGTCCAGCGCCCCCAGCGGCTCATCCATCAACACCAGCTCCGGCTCGAAGACCAGCGCGCGTGCCAGGGCGACCCGCTGCTGCTGCCCACCGGAGAGCTGCCCCGGGCGACGATCGCCGAATTCGCCGAGTCGCACCATGTCCAGCGCGTTGGCCACCTTGGTCGAGATCTCCTCCTTGCTCATGCCGCGCACTTCCAATGGGAAGGCCAGGTTCTCAGCCACGCTCATGTGCGGAAACAGTGCATAGTTCTGGAAGACCATGCCGATGCCGCGCTTGTGCGGTGGCAAGTCATTGATGGGGGTACCGTCGAGGAGGATGTCGCCGTGGGTCGGCGTTTCGAAGCCTGCCATCATCATCAGGCAGGTAGTCTTGCCGGAACCGGACGGCCCCAGCAGGGTGACGAACTCGCCGCGCTGGACTTCAAGATTGAAGCCCTTGACCACCAGCGTTTCGCCGTCATAGCTCTTTTGCACATCATTGAAGATCGCGAAGCAGGAGCTGGTCTCCTGCGGCGCGTCGGGCTCAGCAGTCGTGACCATGCGTGGTATCCATACGTGTTGTTGTTATCGTGGAGCATGTGATCGAACAGGCTTCACCGGCCCTGATCGCTGCCCTCAGTCCCATTTGACCCTACGGGGGCAAGCGAGAGGCGACAAGCGCCACGCTCGCTGAAAAGCGTTGAAATCAGGCTATGCGAAAGTCTACATGTTGAACTACCGTCGCCTGCCATTCGCCAGGGCCCTCGGCAAGCCCCGCCGCTGAATCACCGACGTCACATGGCGCTTCTCCGGTGAGCGCCCACTGAAAAGCCCCCGCTGCACACAAGGCAGCGGGGGCTTTGGGTCTTTCAACTCTGGGTTGCCCGAGGTGGGCAGCCATATCAGAGCCTGGGGCTCAGCGGCGGTCAGAACTTGGTAATGACCCACACCGCGTGGATGATCCCCGGCAGGAAACCGAAGCAGGTCAGGATGATGTTGATCCAGAAATGCTTGTTGGCGACACCCACCTGCATGAGAACGCCCAGCGGCGGCAGGATGATGGCCAGAATGATGCGAATGATATCCATGAGTTGCTCCTTGCGATTGTGACAACCGTGACTCCACGGAGGTCATGAATGTTCGGTACTCGTGTTGATCAGTGTCCTTCTTGATCACTGTCCTTCTATATCAGCTCCCGTCTTGAGGACTGACGGTCTTGATCACTGCCCTTCTCGATCAGCATCGGCCTTGTCGACATCATCGTCGTGCGCTGAGGCGGATCCGCCAGCGCGGGCCTGACGATCGATCTTCTGGGACAGCTTCTCGGAGTCCGCGGCCAGCTGCTCGTGGTAGCGCTCCCAGTCTTCCCAGTCATGCGGCGTCCCGGTGCGTGGCCGATGGCTGCCGGACTCACGTGCACGTGCCCAGGCATGTTCTTCCAGACTCTGAGGCTTGTCCTCCTCCTTGTCCTTGTCGCCGTCCAGGCCGTGCTTCGCCATGTACTCTCGTGCGTTCATCTATTGCCTCGCTTGCCAGACTCGACGCCTGACGATGCTGTGACGTACCCACTACCTATGGCTGACAGGGGCAAATATCAAGTCTGTATAACTATTTCCGGTAAAAAAGCCGCTTGCTGGCCAGCACGTTCCTGCCGAGAACGAGGCCATGAGCCAGCCCACGCCTGACTGTCAGCAGCATCATCAAGAAAAGCTATCGCCTCGCTTGATGCAATCAAATTCACCCGCAAGAGGCTTGCCCCTAGACTGGCTCCAGTTTCGCAAGGCACTGATTTCTCATGCACTCGACATTGTCATCGAGCCTCAGTCGCCTGCCATCCCCTTTAGATACGTCTCATCGAGACCGGAGCCAATTTCATGCAACTCGAATCACACGAAGGCCAGCAGGTCCCGAACGTCAGCTTCAAGATCCGTCGTGACGGCCGTCTGGTCGAGCGCACCAGCGAGGATATCTTCTCGGGCCGCAACGTGGTGGTCTTCGCCCTGCCGGGCGCCTTCACCCCGACCTGTTCCTCCACTCACCTGCCGCGCTACAACGAGCTGGCCGATCGCTTCTATGCTGTCGGCGTCGACGAGATCGTCTGCCTGTCCGTCAATGACGCCTTCGTCATGGAATCCTGGGGCGAGCATCAGGAAGCCGAGAACCTGAGCCTGATCGCCGATGGCAACGGCGACTTCGCCGCCGGCATGGGCATGCTGGTCGACAAGAGCGACATCGGTTTCGGCAAGCGCAGCTGGCGCTATTCCATGCTGGTACGCAACGGCGTGGTCGAGAAGCAGTTCATCGAGCCGCAGAAGCCGGGCGACCCCTTTGAAGTCTCCGACGCCGATACCATGCTCGACTATCTGGACCCGGACGCCGGCCGTCCCAGCTTCGCTACCCTGTTCAGCAAGCCGGGCTGCCCGTACTGCGCACGTGCGAAGCAGATGCTCGACGAAGCGCGCATCAGCTACGAAGTCATCGAAGTCGGCACACGCGGCGTGACCTCACGCACCCTGCGCGCCATGACCGGTCAGGCCACCGTGCCGCAGGTCTGGATCGACGGTGAGCATGTCGGCGGCAGCGATGAAGTCGCCCGCTACTTCGGCAGCCTGACCAGCGCTTGAACGCATCACGCTGACAGGCCCCGATAACTTTCTCTTTTCATCACGCGCGGGCCACGCTCGCGCTTGAGACCCCATTGTCAGGTGCGCCGCTGGCGCGCCTTGAGGAGTACGACGTGAACGAACGCCAGGTTGAAGTCGCCATCATCGGTGCAGGCAGTGCCGGTCTGGGCGCCTATCGCGCCGCCAAGGCACACACCGATTCCGTGGTCATGATCGAAGGTGGCCCCTACGGCACCACCTGTGCCCGTGTCGGCTGCATGCCGTCCAAGCTGCTGATCAGTGCGGCCGAAGCCGCGCATCACGCCCGTGATACCGCACCGTTCGGCATCAATATCGAAGGCGAGGTCAAGGTGGATGGCCGCGCCGTGATGGACCGCGTCAAGCGTGAGCGCGACCGCTTCGTCGGTTTCGTGGTCGAGTCCGTGGAAGGCATCCCCTCCCACGACAAGCTGCGCGGCAATGCGCGCTTCGAGACCGCCAACAGCCTGATCATCGGCGACAACGAGACCCGCGTCACCTTCGAGCGTGTCGTGATCGCCACCGGCTCACGCCCCAGCTACCCGGGCTTCTTCGAGAATGCCGGTGACCGCCTGATCATCAACGACAGCGTCTTCGACTGGGACGACCTGCCGGAATCCGTCGCCGTCTTCGGCCCGGGCGTCATCGGGCTGGAGCTGGGCCAGGCGCTCACGCGTCTCGGCGTGCGCATCCGCATGTTTGGTGTCGGCGGCGCCATCGGCCCGCTGCGTGACGAGAAGCTGCGTGCCAATGCCGATCGCGTCTTCAACGAGGAGTTCTATCTCGACCCGGACGCCAAGGTCGAGAAGATCGAACGTGTCGAGGACGAGAATGGCGCCGGTGTCGAGATCACCTTCATCGAGCGTGGCAGCGAAGCTCGCCTCACCGAGCGTTTCGACTACCTGCTTGCGGCCACCGGCCGCCGCCCGAACGTCGATCGCCTCAATATCGAGGCGCTGGGTCTGAAGCTGGACGAGCGCGGCGTGCCGATCTTCAATCGTCACACCCTGCAGACTCGTCTGAACGACGACACGCCGAGCCATGTCTTCATCGCCGGCGACGCCAACAACGACCTGCCGCTGCTGCACGAAGCCTCCGATGAGGGCCGTATCGCCGGTGACAACGCCGGTCGCTTCCCCGACGTGCGTGCCGGTCAGCGCAAGAGCACCATCGCCGTCGTGTTCAGTGATCCGCAGATGGCCACCATCGGCCTCTCGACCGCCGAGATCGAACAGCGCTACGGTGCCTGCGACTGCTACGCGGTGGGCGAAGTCGACTTCACCGGCCAGGGTCGCTCCCGCGTGATGCGCATGAACAAGGGCATGCTGCGCGTCTATGGCGAGCAAGGCACCGGCCTGCTGCTGGGCGCCGAGATCTTCGGTCCGCGTGCCGAGCACCTCGCCCACCTATTGGCCTGGTCCCATCAGCAACGCATGACCATCGAGCAGATGCTGGAAATGCCCTTCTATCACCCGGTGATCGAGGAAGGCCTGCGCACCGCGCTGCGTGACCTCAACGCCAACCTGCAGCTGGGCCCGGCCATCGTCGAGCGCTGCATGGAATGCGGTCCGGGTGACTGATACCCCCTCAAGGCAACGGGACGCGCAGCTCACGCAGTGATGCCCTATGCTCTGAACAGATGTTGAATGTCGCCGGCAGTCACGAAAGTGGCTGCCGGCATTCATCGCACGGCTCCCTCACCGGAGAGTCGAAGAGCAGTGACGCAGGAGACCTGCCCATGAAAGCCACCCAGCTCAAGGTGCCCTCGACCCTTCGCGACATCATGTCCCGCGACTGTTATCGCGTGAAGGCGCGCACCAGCATTCTCGAACTCGCCCAGGGCCTGACCCACCACCGTCTGCCCGGCGTGCCGGTCGTGGATGACCTGGACCGCCTGATCGGCTTCATCTCCGAGCAGGACATCCTCGGCAAGCTGCTCGACAGTGCCTATCACTGCGGCCAGCATGCCCAGGTCGGCGACCTGATGCGTCACGAAGTCCTCAGCGTCGGCCCGAATGACAGCATCACGGATCTGGCGCAGCACATGAATGGCCAGCGTCCCAAGGTCTATCCGGTGGTCGAGCAGGGCCGCCTGATCGGCATGGTCACCCGCCGCGATGTCCTGAGTGCCCTGCTGGTGATGCAGAACGGCTGTTGAGACAGTTCACCAAGCAAGAAACTGCTTGGAGCCAGACCTAACGTACAGAGCCCCCAGCGGTCATCGCCGCTGGGGGCTCTGTACGTGATGGCTGAGAAAACCGAGTGCATCGAGAGCGCCTTCAGCATGCTTGCACCAGCAGGCCAACGCCTCGAAGATTACCCAATGGCTAATCAATCTCTGCCGCCAGCCTGACGCCCATCAATTTACGCGCCGCAACCCGAGGCGGTGACAGTCGTTGGGAAGCGCTGTGCCGCGCCCTGCCACCAAGACCTCTGGCCACAGTGAAAGTCGCTGAAAGCTTGGGAAAATTCGAACGTCCCAGGCGAAAACCTGCCAAAGCCCGCGTATTTCAGACATAAAAAATCCGCCAGGAAAACCGTGGCGGACCAAAGAACAGTTAAAGCCAGACATAACATCGCGATAACATCATGTCCTTGCTTACTATGACTGCACCTTTTGCATTTCTATCCCGACGGTTGCCAAAAAATTCGGTCTTTTTTGTCACTGACCTTTACGAAATGTGAAAGCTGGGCTACGTGCGTTGCCAGTGGAAGACGCGCTAACCTGTGATCTGACCTGATCGCTGGATCGAGCCCCCACAAGGACACCGCATGTCTGCCACGCCCCATGACCTCCACGCCCTGACGCTGCGTCACCCGGAAATCGCTAGCCTGATGGCCGGCCGCGAAATCGGCTGGCTCAACCCTGAACGCGTCGCGACCGCCAAGGCGCTCGCCTCACCGGCGCTGCAGGCGAGTGGCGTGGAAGCCCACGACATCGAGGACGCCGCCGCACGCCTGATGCGTTTCGCTCCCTGGATTGCCGAAGCCTTCCCCGAGACGGCCGCCGCGTCAGGGCGCATCGAATCGCCGCTGATGGCAGCGCCCGGCTTGCAGCAGGCGCTGAGCGGCATAGCCTCGACCGCTTCTCCCCTCAGCGCAACCGAATCCCCGCTGCCAGGCCGCCTGATGATCAAGTGTGACAACGCCCTGCCCATCTCGGGTTCGATCAAGGCGCGCGGCGGCATCCACGAGGTGCTCAAGCATGCCGAGCGTCTCGCCATTGACGCAGGGCTGCTGCATCAGGAAGACGACTACCGCGCCTTCCAGCGTGATGAGATACGTGACCTGCTGGCCGGCCAACAGGTCGTGGTGGGCTCCACCGGCAACCTGGGACTCAGCATCGGCATCATGAGCGCGCGGCTCGGCTTTCGCGTCACCGTGCACATGTCGGCGGATGCCAAGCAATGGAAGAAGGATCTGCTGCGCGCGCGGGGCGCGGAGGTCGTGGAGCACAGCGGGGATTACGGCAAGGCCGTCGCCGCGGGGCGCCAGGAAGCGCAGCAGCCCGACGCCCACTTCATCGATGACGAAAGCTCGCGGGACCTGTTCGTCGGCTACGCCACGGCGGCCAGCCGCCTCGCGGAGCAGCTCTCGGCGCAGGGCATCCCGGTGGATGCCCGCCACCCGCTCTGCGTCTATCTGCCCTGTGGCGTCGGTGGCGGCCCGGGTGGCGTGGCCTACGGCCTCAAGCAGGTCTTCGGTGACGCCGTGCACTGCTTCTTCGCCGAGCCGGTCAACTCCCCCTGCATGCTGCTGGGCATGTTGACCGGCGAACATGACGGCATCGCGGTCGAGGATATCGGGCTGGACAATCGCACCTGCGCCGATGGCCTGGCGGTGGGGCGCGCCTCGGCCTTCGTCGGGCGCGTGATGGCCCCCTTGCTCAGCGGAATCCATACCGTGCGCGATGAGCATCTGCTCGAACTGCTCGCGCTGGTGCATGACAGCGAAGGCCTCATGCTTGAGCCGTCCGCGCTGGCCGGCGTACCCGGTATCCGCCACGTACTGCGCAATGACGCCCCCGAGTGGCACGCCTGGCGGGCGGCCAATGGGCTGGATGACAGCGAGGTGCAGGCCAACACCACCCATGTCGTCTGGGCCACCGGCGGCAGCATGGTGCCCGAGGCGATCTGGCGGGCCGACTATCAGCGCGGCAAGGCGTTGCTGTCGCAGGTCAGCACAAGCCGGCAAGAGTGAGCCATCAGGCGATGAAGGCCTGCCACAGCCACACGCCTGTCAGCGCCAGCCCGATCACTCCCAGCGGGCGCGAGTAGCGCTGCCAGAGCGCCAGCGCCTGATCCTCGACCAGTGCCACCAGGGCTGCCAGCCCGAAATAGCGCACCCCGCGCCCGATCAACGCTGCCAGCAGGAACAACGCGACCGGATAGCCGCTGGCACCGGCGACCAGCATGGCGCTCTGAAAGGGAATCGGCACGATGCCGATCAGCATGATGGCAAGGAAGCCCTGCTCGCTGAAGCGCTGCTGGAAGGATTCGAAGGCCTGCTGCCCGCCGAAGAAGCCGATTAGCCCATCGCCCCACGTCGCCAGCGCGAAGGCCCCCAGATAGAAGCCCAGCAATGCTGCGGTCAGGTTGCCGGCGAGTGCCACCGCGGCCACGCGCCAGCGGCGCTCGGGGTGGCGCAGCATCCACGGGATCAGAACGACCTCGATGGGAATCGGGATCAGCAGGGTTTCCAGCATCGAGGCGATGAACAGCCACAGCATGGCGTGGCGGGAGTGGTTGAGGCGGTCAAGCCAATCACTCGCGGAAGAGAGTTTCCACATGAAGGCAGCACGTTGTCCTGGGCGATGAGCTGACCACTTTGCCTTGAGTCCGCCCCGCTTGCCAGCCAGCTTGTCCGCCAGCGCGCACGCCTGAGCCAAAAACCCTGACGCGCTACTCGAAGCCTTCCAGCCGCATGGCCGAGCGCACCAGCCGCTCGTCCTCCGCCTCCAGCTCGCGCAGGTTGTCGCGAATGCTGTGCAGATGCTCCAGCGCCGCCTTCTCCGCCGCCTCCGGCTGCTGGTCCATCACCGCGCGGTAGATGGCCGTGTGCTGGGCATTGATCTGGCCGCGGGGAATCGGGCGATGGTAGAGATTGCGCAGCGAGGCGAACACCGAGCTGAGCAGCAGGTCATTGATGCCCTTGAGCGTATGCACCAGCACCGGATTGTGGGATGCCTCACAGATGGCGTGGTGAAAGGCGTGGTCGTGACGCGCCAGCTGCTGGGCATCCGGCAGCGCCTCATCGCCCGGCGCTGAGGACGCAAAGTCAGGCGGATACTCGCGCACGCAGGCCGCCATCGCCTCGTAATGACGCCGGATCAGTACTCTATCCGCCGGCGTGCCGCGTTGGGCAGCCAGTCGCGCCGACTGCCCTTCCAGCAGGGCCCGTACTTCCAGCAGGTCATACAGGGTGCGCGGCTGATCCCGAAACAGGTGCATCAGCGGACTGATATCGCCGCTCGGCAGCAGCGCCGCGACGCTCGAGCCCTTGCCATGGCGCGTCTCGATGATGCCCTTGCCACGCAACAGCCTGAGCCCTTCACGCAGCGAGGCCCGCGAGATGCCCAGCCGCTCACATAGCCGGCGCTCCGAGGGGATCATCTGCCCGGGCTTGAGCACGCCGTCCAGAATCAATTGCTCCAGACGCGCCGCCGCCTGATCCGCGGCGCGGGGGTCAGCTCCTGACTCGGCGATGGTTCGCAGCATCCTGCCCCTCCCCTTTTGCTCGACCTTTGTGTGCTGGGCCTTGATCAACCCGCTGGCAGCGCCTGCGATTCCCGACTGGTCAGACCTGTCGATCGAATGACGCAAAGCCGCCTGATGGCAGCGGGCGTGAGGCCAGTAAAGCGTGGTTTTCCTTGCACAAACACTAGACGAATGTCTGGTCAGACCACTGATGTGAAGCATGGACAAGGCCGGGGAGGCAGGCCAGATTGTGTGCAGATCAGGTGCGGCGGAATCGACAGGCGACTCGCTCGAACCCCGCATCAGCCGACAGTAACGACAGACAGCACCAGCAGACAGAAACGACAGACAGCAGCCGCGCAGACCCCAACCTCCCGGGAGGCAGTGCATGAATATCCTCTATGACCCGACGCTGGATGGACCGCTGGGCCAGCACGACAAGGGCCAGGTGCTGGCGCATCTCACCACCCTGCTGCCGGACCTGACGCTGCTGCACCGCGAGGAGGACCTGCACCCCTTCGAATGTGATGGCCTCTCCGCCTATCGCGTCATGCCGATGCTGGTCGCCCTGCCGGAGCGGGTCGAGCAGGTCGCCGCCCTGCTGCGTGAATGTCATGCGCTGGGCGTGCCGGTGGTGACACGTGGCGCCGGCACCGGGCTGTCCGGCGGCGCCTTGCCGCTGGCGCAAGGCGTGCTGCTGGTGATGTCGCGCATGGCGCGGATTCTCGAGATCGACCCCGACGCCCGCACCGCGCGCCTGCAGCCCGGGGTGCGCAATCTCGCCATTTCCGAGGCCGCCGCGCCCTTCGGGCTCTACTACGCGCCGGACCCCTCCTCGCAGATCGCCTGCTCCATCGGCGGCAACGTGGCCGAGAATGCCGGTGGCGTGCACTGCCTCAAGTACGGCCTGACCGTTCACAACCTGCTCAAGCTCGAGATGCTGACCATCGAAGGCGAGGCGATGACGATCGGCGCCGACAGCCTCGACTCGCCCGGCCTGGACATGCTGGCGCTGATGACCGGCTCCGAAGGCATGCTGGGGGTGGTCACGGAAGTCACGGTGCGCCTGCTGCCCAGGCCCGAGACCGCCAAGGTGCTGATGGCGAGCTTCGCCGATATCGACAAGGCCGGCCGCGCGGTGGGCGACATCATCGCCTGCGGCATCATCCCCGGCGGGCTCGAGATGATGGACAACCTGGCGATCCGCGCCGCCGAGGACTTCATCCATGCGGGCTATCCGATCGATGCCGCCGCCATTCTGCTCTGCGAGCTGGACGGCGCCGAGGCCGATGTCATCGATGACTGCGCGCGGGTTCGTGAGGTGCTGGAGCGCGCCGGCGCCACCGAGATCCGTCAGGCACAGGACGAGGCCGAGCGCGCGCGCTTCTGGGCCGGGCGCAAGAATGCCTTCCCCGCCGTGGGCCGCATGTCGCCCGACTACTACTGCATGGATGGCACCATTCCGCGCCGTGAGCTACCCGCCGTGCTGAACGGCATCGCGGAGCTCTCGCGCCAATCGGGGCTCGCGGTGGCCAATGTCTTCCATGCCGGTGACGGCAACATGCACCCGCTGATCCTGTTCGATGCCAACCAGCCCGGCGAGCTGGAACTGGCCGAGGAGGTCGGCGGCAAGATTCTCGAACTGTGCGTGGCCGCCGGCGGCAGCATCACCGGCGAACATGGCGTGGGCCGCGAGAAGATCAATCAGATGTGCGCCCAGTTCAACCACGAGGAGATCAGCGTCTTCCATGCCGTGAAGGCCGCCTTCGACCCCGCTGGGCTGCTCAACCCCGGCAAGAACATCCCGACGCTGGCGCGCTGCGCCGAATTCGGTGCCATGCACGTACATGACAACCAGTTGCCGCATCCCGATCTGCCGCGTTTCTAGACAGCTGCCGCGTGGCTGGACGGTTTCTCTGTCATGGACAGCTCTCGAATCCGCTGCCGCCTGACCTTTCGCTACATAACGTTCGCCACTTCATCGCCACTTTAATAGAGACATGCCATGCCAGAGCCAGATGATTCGCTCCAGGATCAGGTGCCGAGCCATGCCGAGTGCGCTACGCCTGCCGCCAGCCAGCACCCGCAGCAACAGGATGCCAGCGAGGCACTCCGCGCACAGGTCCGCGCCGCCCATGAGGCGAAGCGCCCGCTGCGTATCGCCGGCAGTGGCAGCAAGGCCTTCCTCGGCCGCGAAGTGGCCGCCGAGGAAGTGCTCGACATGCGCGCGCATCATGGCATCACCCACTACGACCCCGTGGAGCTGATGGTCTCGGTGCGCGCCGGCACGCCGCTGGCGACGCTTGAGGCCGTACTCGCCGAGCAGGGTCAGCACCTGAGCTGCGAGCCGCCCCACTTCGGGCCCGCGGCGACCGTCGGCGGCACGCTCGCCTCGGGACTCAGCGGCCCACGCCGCCCCTGGAGCGGCAGTCTGCGCGACCTGGTGCTGGGCACGCGCATCATCAGTGCCGACGGCAAGGCGCTGCGTTTCGGCGGGGAAGTGATGAAGAACGTGGCGGGCTATGACCTGTCGCGCCTGATGTGCGGCGCCCAGGGCACGCTGGGCGTGATCAGCGAAGTCTCGCTCAAGGTGATGCCGCGCCCGGTGGCAAGCGAATCGCTGTGTCTGGAACTCAGCCTCGCCGAGGCGCTGACTCACCTGAATGCCTGGGGCCGCACGCCGCTGCCGATCACGGCGACCAGCTGGCATGACGGCCGCCTCACCCTGCGCCTGGAAGGGGGCGAGCGCTCGGTCCAGGCCGGGTGCGAGCAGCTGGGCGGCGAGGCCCTGACGGAGGATCAGGCGACGGCGCACTGGACTGAGCTGCGTGAGCAGCGCCTGCCCTTCTTCAGCGCGCGCGCACCGCATCAGGCACTGTGGCGACTGTCGCTGCCGTTGGCGCTGGACCACCTCGAGTGGCAAGCCGCCGTCAGCGAACTGCTGGGCCCTGTGGGGGATGCCGACCTGCTGTGTGACTGGGCGGGTGCACAGCGCTGGCTTGCAAGCGATGCCCCGGCCCAGCGCATCCGCGCGCTGGCCAGCCGGCTGGGGGGCCATGCCATCTGCTATACCCCGGGCACCGTCGCCGCCGAGGACAGCCCGCTGATGCCGCTGGCCGCCCCCAATGCCCGCTATCACCTTCAGCTCAAGCAGCAGCTGGACCCCCACGGCATCCTCAATCCCGGGCGCCTGTATGCCGAGATGTGACTCACGCCACGACAGGAGACGCACCTGAATGCAGACTCACTTCAGTGACGCCGCGCTTGCCAGACCGCATATCCAGCGGGCCGACAAGGTCCTGCGCAGCTGCGTGCATTGCGGCTTCTGCAATGCCACCTGCCCCACCTATCAGCTGCTGGGCGATGAGCGCGACGGGCCGCGCGGGCGCATCTATCTGATCAAGCAGCTGCTGGAAAGCGACCCCGAGAGCCAGGACGCAAGCACCCGCCAGCAGGCCAGCGAGATCACCCGCGAAACCCAGCGGCATCTGGATCGCTGCCTGAGCTGTCGCAGCTGCGAAACCACCTGCCCGTCGGGCGTGCAGTATCACACCCTGCTCGATATCGGGCGTCAGGAACTGGAGCGTCGCGTCGGCCGTCCGTGGCGAGAGCGTCTGCTGCGCAGCGGCCTGCGCCATGCGCTGGTCGAACCCACGCGCTTCAAGGCCCTGCTGGCACTTGGCGTGCGCTTTCGTCCCCTCGCGCCTGGCGCGCTGGCCGACAAGATCCCGCTGGCCCGCGAGCGCGACCGTCAAGCCAAGCCCCCGACCGCCCCTGTCACCGCGACGCCTTCCGATCAGTCGCTTTCTCGCCAATGGCTTTCTCAGCAAGGGCTTTCGCGCCAGGTGCTGATGCTGGAAGGCTGCGTGCAACCGGGCCTGGCCCCCAACATCAATGCCGCCACTGCCCGTGTGCTGGCGCGCTTCGGCATCGGCGTCACGCCCATTCAGGAGGCCGGCTGCTGCGGTGCCATCGACTATCATCTCAACGCCCAGCAGGCCGGTCGCGCGCGCATGCGTGCCAACATCGATGCCTGGTGGCCGGCCATCGAAGCCGGTGCGGAAGCGATCGTGCAGACCGCCAGTGGCTGCGGGGCCTTCGTCAAGGAATATGGCGAGATGCTGGCCGATGACCCGGACTATGCTGAGCGCGCCGCGCGCGTAAGCGCCCTAGCCCGCGATATCGTCGAGGTGCTCGGCGAGGAGATCGCTCGCGATGATCGACAGAGTCTCGCGGCCGCGCCCGACCAACAGCCGCTGGCCTTCCATTGCCCCTGCACCCTGCAACATGCCCAGGGGCTGGGCGGCGAGGTGGAGAAGATCCTGTCGCAACTGGGCTTCACACTGGCCCCTGTCATGGAGGGCCATCTGTGCTGCGGGTCCGCCGGCACCTACTCGATCACGCAACCGGAGTTGTCACGCCAGCTGCGAGACCGCAAGCTTGAGGCGCTGGAGGCCAACGGGCCTGCACGCATCGCCACCGCCAACATCGGCTGTCAGACGCATCTCTCGAGCGCCGGACGCACGCCGGTGAGTCACTGGATCGAACTGGTGGATGATGCCCTGCCCGAGACGCTCCCGCAGAAATGAAGCGGCACTATCTGTTTCACTATCTGTTTCATTATCTGTTTCAGTATCTCTTTCACTGTCCTTTTCCCTCACCACTGCCAAGGAAGCCCGATGATCACTCGCCACGTACTGACCCTCGCTGACGTCAATCAGATGCTGGACGCCGCCCAGAAGGAAGCCGAGGCCAATGGCTGGGCCGTTTCCATCGCCGTTGCCGACGATGGCGGCCACCCGCTGGGCCTGCGTCGCCTCGACGACACCCCGGCGATGACCGGCTACTTCGCCCAGGAGAAGGCCAAGAGCGCCGCCCTGGGTCGCCGCGAGACCCAGCTGTTCGAGGACTCCATCAACGGCGGACGCACCGCCTTCCTGTCAGCGCCGCAGCTTGAAGGCATGCTGGGCGGCGGCGTGCCGGTGATGGTCGAAGGCCAGATTGCCGGCAGCATCGGCGTGTCCGGCGTCAAGCCGGAGCAGGATGCCCAGATCGCCAAGGCCGGGGTCGCCGCGCTGGGCCTCTGAGGCCCCGCCAGCCTGGATAAAGAGGCCCCGCCAGCCTGGATAAAAGAGGCGAATGAAAAGACCACCGCGCCCATCAGGGCACGGCGGTCTTTTTGCATACGCCACTCTCGCGTCTGTGTCTTTCCTTCACGCACCACGAGGTGGCATGGCGGTTTCCACCGCGGCCATGAAGGCGCGCAGCTTGGCCGACTGCGGCAGGCGCTGGGGATAGAGCATGTAGATGCTGTTGGGCTCGCCCTCCTCGTGCGCCAGCAGACGCACCAGACGGCCCTCGGCCAGCTCACGATCGACCAGGTAATGGGCAACCCGGATGATGCCGGCATGTCCCAGCGCCTGCTGCTTGAGCAGGCGGTGATCATTGATGGCCAATCCCCCCGCGAGACTGACCTCACCACTGGCCAGCGGCCAGCCGGAGTGCCCTGACCAGACATGGCAGCGATGATCGCCAAGCGCCGCGGCCGTGTGCGGCGTGCCATGCGCGGCAAGGTACTCGGGCGAGGCGCAGCAGCAGTGGACGTAATCGAGCAGGCGACGCGCGATCATGTTGTCCGGTGGCGTGCGCGTGGCGCGAAATGCCACATCAAATGGCTCACGGGTCAGGTCATGGCTCTCGTAACTGACGTCCAGACGCAGCTCGACTGCCGGATGGCGCGCCTGAAAGGCATTGCAGACCTCGACCAGATAACGCTCGGCGAACAGTACCGGCGCCGTGATGCGCAACACGCCGCTGTAGCCCTGACGCTCCGACTCACTCGACTGCTCGATGTCGTGTTCAAGCTCGCGCTCCAGTGCCAGCAACTCGCCATGTACCGATTGCATGCGCTGGCGAATGCGTTCGCCCTCCTCGGTGAGACGTACCGCCCGCGTGGTGCGGATCAGCAAGGGCGCCCCGATGTCCTGCTCCAGCCGCCTCACCTGCTCGGAAAGATGAGCACGCGACACGCCCAGCGTCTTGGCTGCCCGGGTGAAGCTGAGAGTTTCCGCCACCTGAGCGAACAACATCAGTCGCTCCACCTGCTTGTGATGCCGCATCCTGCCTGCTCCTCATGCCAGCCATCCGGAATTTCAGTGATCGAGCCTGCCACAGCATTGTCCGTTCTGGCGAACAATCTATTCGTTCGCATGTGCTTATCAGACCTGCAGACGCGACCTAGACTGAAGGCGTCATGCGATGTCACCTCCCCCCTGTGTGACATCGACGCCTCCACTCGTGAAAGGACTCCGCCATGCGCTATACCCCGGCTGAAGATCGCTACGAACGCATGCACTACCAGCGCTGCGGCAAGAGCGGCCTCAAACTGCCCCGCCTGTCACTGGGGCTCTGGCACAACTTCGGCAACAACGCCCACGAAGACAATGCGCGCGCCATCTGCCAGACCGCCTTCGATCTGGGCATCACCCACTTCGATCTGGCCAACAACTACGGGCCGCCACCGGGCAGCGCCGAGGAAATGTTCGGTCGCATGCTCAAGCGCGACTTCGCCGGCTATCGCGATGAGATGGTGATCTCCACCAAGGCGGGCTACCACATGTGGCCTGGCCCCTACGGCGAATGGGGCAGCCGCAAGTACCTGCTCTCGAGCCTGGATCAGAGCCTCAAGCGCATGGATCTCGATTACGTCGACATCTTCTATTCGCACCGCTTTGATCCCGACACGCCGCTGGAAGAGACGATGGGGGCGCTTGACAGTGCCGTGCGTTCCGGCAAGGCACTCTATGCGGGCATCTCCTCCTACAATGCCCAGCGTACCCGCGAAGCCGCCGCCATCCTGCGCGAGCTGGGCACGCCGTGCATCATCCATCAGCCCAGCTACTCGATGATCAATCGCTGGATCGAGGAAGACGGCCTGCTCGACACCCTCGACGACGAGGGCATCGGCTCCATCGTGTTCTCGCCGCTGGCCCAGGGCGTACTGACCAACAAGTATCTGGGCGGCGTGCCACAGGATAGCCGTCTGGCACGCGGCGGAGCGATCAAGGAAGACCACCTCACCGAGGACAATCTGGAGCGGGTGCGCGCCCTCAACGCCATCGCCGAGCGCCGTGGCCAGTCGCTGGCCCAGATGGCCCTCGCCTGGGCGCTGCGTGGCAACCGCGTCACCACCGCACTGATCGGTGCCAGCCGTCCGGAGCAGGTCAGCGATTGCGTCAAGGCGCTGGACCATCTCGACTTCACCCAGGCCGAGCTCGACGAGATCGATCGCTACGCCGTCGATGGCGGCGTCAATCTGTGGGCACGCTCGTCCAATGCCTGAGCTCGTGCCTGAGCTGCAACTGATGCAGTGAAGCGCGTGAAACACATCGCCCCCGCCGAGTGAGACTCGACGGGGGCGATGTATTTGGCGTGACGTGCTGATGTATTGAGTTCAGCCGCCGTGCTCTGACAACGAGCTCTGACAACAAGCTCTGACAACGAGCTCAGCCGCCGGCGGCAATGCCGTGCTCGCTGGCCAGCAGCGCGCGGTAATCGGCGTAGCCCTTGCGGTAGGCGGCCACTCCTTCGGCCTGGGGCCGGGCGAGTGTCGCGTGATCCAGCGCGACCAGCCGCTCGCAGAGTTGCTCAAGCGTCTCGCCGTGGCGACCCTGTCCTTCATCGCCTGACTGTCCCAGACACCAGCCCGCCTGAATCGCGGCGCCCAGCGCCGCGGCCTCGGTCACCTGCGGGCAGACCACCTCGAGGCCGAGAATGTCCGCCAGCATCTGACGCCACAGCGGACTTTTGGCGCCACCGCCCACCAGACGGATCTGGCACGCCTCACTGCCCAGCGGCCCCATGCACTCGAGTGCGTAGCGCAGGCCGTAACTTGCGCCTTCCATGGTCGCGCGGCACAGGTTGGCCGGAGTGGCATTGCGGCTGTCCAGCCCGTGGAAACTGGCCTGGGCACGCGGCAGCATCGGCACGCGTTCGCCATTGAAGAACGGCAGCACCTGCACGCCCTCGGCTCCGCGCGGGGCACTTGCCACCTGGGCGGAGAAGGTGGCGATATCGAAGCCGAACATCTCGCGTACCCGCGTGGTGGCCGACGTCACATTCATGGTGCACACCAGCGGCAGCCAGCCACCATCGCTGGCGCTGAAACTGGCCACCTGAGGGTCGCAGCCGGCCGGATAGTCCGCCGACCAGGCGCATACCGTGCCGGAGGTGCCCATGCTGAGCGTCACCCGCCCCGGCGCGATGTTGCCGGTGCCGATGGCGCTCATCATGTTGTCGCCGCCGCCGCTGGAGACGATGACGTCGTCACGCAGCCCGAAGCGCGCGGCGATCTCGGGGCGAATGCGCCCGGCCGGCTCGTGGGATTCGATCAATCGGGGCAGCACGCGCCGGGCGTCGAGCTCCGGGGCGATCTGCGCGAAGACATTCTGATGCCAGCAGCGCCGCCGGGTATCGAAATAGCCGGTGCCCGAGGCATCGCCGTATTCGGCGACGCGCTCGCCGGTCAGCCAGAAGTTGAGATAGTCATGCGGCAGCAGGATGCTGGCGATGCGCTGGTAGCGCTCGGGATGCCGCTCACGCAGCCAGGCGAGCTTGGAGGCGGTGTAACCGGTCTGCAGCACCAGGCCGAGCGTCTCCAGACAGCCCGCCTCTCCTCCCAGCGCCGCCATCAGTGCGGCATTGTGCTCGCTGGTCTCGGTGTCACACCACAGCTTGGCCGGATGGAGCGGCACACCGGCCGCATCCAGCACCACCATGCCATGCTGCTGACCGGACACCCCGATCGCATCGATGCGCTGCGGGTCCAGCCGCGAGGCGGCCAGTGCATCAGCGAAGGCGCCCTCAAGCGCCGCCACCCAGTCTTGCGGGTCCTGCTCGCGGCGGCCGTTGGCGCCCTCCTGCAGCGCATGACTGCGCTGGCCCTGGGCCACGATGCTGCCGCAGGCCGGATCGACGATCACCACCTTGGTACTCTGAGTCCCACAGTCAACGCCTACCCACATGGGGCTCTCCCTGCCATCCGTCATTCAGCGGTCTTCCCCGTCGGGGCCGATGGGGGCATTCGCGAGGCGCCAACGCCAGTCGGCGTTGAGCGAGTCCTGCTTGATCAGGTGCGCGTTGAGCATGTCCTTGTGATGGGTGCGCTCGTGGGCACCGCGGGCATCCTGGCCCATCTCGCGCCAGCGGTGCAGCAGGCGCGGCACCAGCACCTCGTCCTCGATATCCAGAAAGATGCTGATGTCGAACAAGCCGAGCAGCGCGTCCCAGGGCGCGTGGCGCAGCAGCAGATAGTTGCCCTCGACCAGCACGATGCGATGGTGGGTCTCGACCACGCGGCCACCGGCACGCGCCAGGTCCAGCGGGCGATCGAAGACCGGCACGGCAACCGGGCCATCATCGGCGCGCACCCTGACGAGATCATGATATAGCCCGCGCGCATCGAAGGTCTCCGGTGCGCCCTTGACGTAGAGCAGGCCCTGCGGCGCCAGCACGGCATTGTCGTAGTGATAGCCATCCATCGGTACCACCACGGCGATGCCGGGTTCCAGCGCATTGAGGGTCTCGCACAGGGATTCCGACAACGTCGACTTGCCCGCCGCCGGCGGGCCGGCGAGGGCCACGATGGTACGTGTGCGCTGACTGGAGGCGTGTTCCGCCAGCACACGGCTGGCCATGTCGTCCAACGAGGGCGACATGTGGGCCAGGCGAGAATCGGGTAAAGATGTCACGTGACTACCTCATTCATGGATGCGCACCCTTGCAGCGGGACGGAAGGTGTCTCTCATCCTTAGCTCATCCAGTTGCCACCGTCGACATTGAGTGTCTGGGCGACGACGAAATCGCTGTCTTCACAGGCCAGAAATACCGCGGCGCCGGCGTGGTCATCCGGCAGCCCCATGCGTCCATAGGGTACTGCCTCACCGACCAGGCGCTTCTTCTCCCCCAGCGGGCGCTGTTCATGATGGGCGAACAGCGCATCGACCTGATCCCACATCGGCGTGTCGACCACGCCCGGCGCGATGCCATTGACATTGATGCCATGGCGGATGAGATCAAGCCCGCAGGACTGGGTCAGGCTGATCACGGCGGCCTTGGAGGCACAATAGGCGCTGACCAGCGCCTCGCCGCGTCGTCCGGCCTGCGAGGCCATGTTGATGATCTTGCCGCCCTGCCCGCGCTCGACCATCGTTCTGGCCACCGCCTGCAGGGTGAAGAACAGGCCTTCGACATTGACCGCCAGCTGGTGGCGCAGCATGCCCTCGCTGACCTCCAGCACCGGCGCCATGGCGAAGACGGCGGCATTGTTGACCAGGATATCGATCGGCCCCAATTGTGCCTGCACGCATTCCAGCATGCTCTGACGCGAGACGCTCGACGTCACGTCCAGCGTCACCGCCAGGACGCGTGCCTGCGGCCCGGCCTGCTCGCGCAGCTGCTGGGCGGCGCGCTCCGCCGCCTCGCCATTGATGTCCGCCAGCGCCACATAGGCGCCTTCGGCGACATAGCGGGTGGCGATGGCCAGGCCGATACCGCCCGCAGCGCCGGTGACCACCGCCACCTTGCCGGCGAGTCGGGCGCTGCGCGGCGAGGTCAACGGCTCACTGCTGGCCGACTCGGATAGCGTCTGCATGTTGTCACTCCCTGACGGTGCTCATGTGGCGCTCAGGTCGCTGGCCTGACCGATACGCAGCTGACTGATCAGACCACTGACCTCCTCCATGCTTGCACGGCTCTGCCAGGCACCCGCCTCCAGCTGACGCTGGGCGTGGCCCGGCGGAATATGCCCGGCGCCAGTAAAGCCGATCACGCGCAGACCGGCCGCGACTGCCGCGCTGACGCCGGCGAGGCTATCTTCGATCACCACGCACTCCTGAACATCACGTCCCAGCTGACGCAGCGCCAGCTGATAGACGTCCGGCGCGGGCTTGGGTCGCGCGACCTGCTCGGCCGTGAAGAGCGGCACCGAACCCAGCCAGCGATCCAGGCCGGTGGCGGCCAGCGAGGCGCGCACCCGCCGCTCGGCGCTGTTGGAGACGATCGCCACGGCCACGCCATTCGCCAACAGCCCGCCAAGCAGTTCCGCCATGCCGCTGATGGGCGCAAGCTCCTTCGCCAGACGTGACTCGATGGCGTGGTCGATGCGCTCCATCGCCTGCGGCGGCAGGGTATGAGCACTCATGGCCTCCAGATGCCCCAGGATGGCCTCGGTGGTCATGCCCAGCGCCGCGCGCAGCTCAGCCTCGGTGTCGAGGTCCGGTAGCCACTCACCCAGCTGACGCGACAGCTCCTCCTCGGCCAGCACTTCGCTGTCCACCAGCACGCCGTCACAATCGAAGATCACCTGCTGCAAGGGTGTACTCATCTCGTCCTCCTCTCCGGCCTCCAGATTCTCGGCTGCGCGGTTCATGCGCGGGCTTCCTGTGCGGCGCTGGCACTGGACAGGGAATTGTCCTGACGCGTCAGGCTGGTCAGCGGGTGGCGGTTGAGGTTCTGCAGCGCCAGCCCTTCACGGGTGAAGAGGTGCGCCCGCTCGGTATCGAATCCGTAGCGGATGCTGTCACCCACGCGGCTGTTGACGTCGCCATCCGCCATCAGGATCCAGCCGCTGTCGGACTGCTCGTCGGACTTGAGGCCGCCGATCGGCGTGTCGCCGGAACCATCCGGAGTCGCCAGGTACAGGGAGGTCACCCCGCCCAGACGCTCGATGACCTGAACCTGGCCACTGAACGGGCCTTGCTCGTCCAGCATCAGATGCTCGGGGCGCACGCCCAGCGTCAGGCTGTCGCCGACGATGACCGAGGCGCCATCTTCGGTCTGGCTCACCACCGGAATCAGGCGCTCGCTGCCGTCGGGCAGGCGCACCGTGACGCCCTCGCCGGCCACGCCAGTGACGGTGATGTCGAGGAAGTTCATCTTCGGCGAGCCGATGAAACCGGCCACGAAGCGATTGCGCGGGTGATGGTAGAGCTCCATCGGCGAGCCGACCTGCTCGACCACGCCGCCCTGCAGCACGACGATCTTGTCGGCCATGGTCATGGCTTCGACCTGGTCGTGGGTCACGTAGATCATGGTCGCCTTGAGCTCGGCATGCAGACGCGCCAGCTCGATGCGCATCTGCACCCGCAGTGCGGCGTCCAGGTTGGAGAGCGGCTCATCGAACAGGAAGATGCTCGGGTTGCGCACGATGGCGCGGCCGATGGCGACACGCTGGCGCTGACCACCGGAGAGCGCCTTGGGCTTGCGGTCCAGCAGCGGCCCGAGCTGCAGCACCTCGGCGGCGGCGTTGACCTTCTCGGCGCGCTCTTCCTTGGAGACGCCGGCGAGCTTGAGGCTGAAGCCCATGTTCTCGCCCACCGTCATGTGCGGATAGAGCGCGTAGCTCTGGAACACCATCGCCAGGCCGCGCTCGGCCGGGCCGATATCGTTCATGCGCTTGCCATCGATCAGGATGTCACCGGAGGTTGCATTCTCGAGACCGGCGATCATGCGCATCAGCGTGGACTTGCCGCAACCGGACGGGCCGACGAAGACCACGAATTCCTGGTCCTTCACTTCCAGGTCGACTCCCTTGATGACCTGGGTGGTGGAGGCGCTGGCGCCGCTGCCGGAGGTGAATTCCTTGACGATGTTCTTGAGCGTGAGTGTGGACATGGGAAGTTTCCTTATCCGCACCTGCCCGAGGGCAGGTGATGGCAAATTTGGGTGGCATGGCATGCGTGCAACATGCGTATGGCGAACCGTTACTTGACGGCACCGAAGGTCAGGCCGCGTACCATCTGCTTCTGGGTCATCCAGCCGAAGATCAGGATCGGCGCGATGGCAAGCGTCGAAGCCGCGGACAGCTTGGCCCAGAACAGTCCTTCAGGACTGGAGAAGGAGGCGATGTAGGCGGTCAACGGCGCGGCGTTGGAGGTGGTCAGGTTCAGGCTCCAGAACGCCTCGTTCCAGCTCAGGATCACGCACAGCAGCCCGGTGGAGGCGATGCCCGGCAGGGTCAGCGGCAACAGCAGGTGGAAGATCTCCTGCAGGGTGCTGGCACCATCCATGCGACCGGCTTCGAGAATGTCCTTGGGAATGTCCTTGAAGAAGGTGTAGAGCATCCAGACCACGATCGGCAGGTTCATCAGCATGTAGATGATGATCAGGCCGGTACGGCTATCCAGCAGCCCCAGATCGCGGAAGATCAGGTAGACCGGCAGCAGCACGCCCACGGACGGCAGCATCTTGGTGGAGAGCATCCACAGGAGCGTGCCCTGGGTGCGCTTGGTGGGCAGGAAGGCCATCGAGTAGGCGGACGGGATCGCGATCAGCAGCGCCAGCAGCGTCGCGCCGAGCGAGATCACCACGCTGTTCATGGCGTACTTGAAGTAGTCGGCACGCGCCTGGATCTCGATATAGCCCTCGACGCTGGGCGTGAAGAACAGGCTCGGCGGCGTGGCGATCGCCTCGGCCTCGGTCTTGAAGCTGGTGAGGATCATCCAGAAGATCGGGAAGAACATCACCAGCGCGATGGTCCAGGCCACCAGGGTCAGGACAAGCTTCTTGTTGATCACGCTGCGGCGCGCGCGGCTGGCGCTGACGGCAGCGCTGGCGGCGGCCACGGAATTGGAAGTTGAAGTCGACATCATTGAGTCTCCCTGTGCTGAGCGCTTGTCATCAGTTCTCGAGATTCTTGGCGACGGTACGCACCAGGAAGAAGGCCACGATATTGGCCAGGATGATGGCGATCACGCCACCGGCGGAGGCACCACCCACATCGAAGTCCAGCAGGGCGCGGATGTAGATCAGGTACGCCAGGTTGGTCGAGGCAAGCCCCGGACCACCGGAGGTGGTGACGAAGATCTCGGCAAAGATGGTCAGCAGGAAGATCATCTCGATCATCACCACGACGCTGATGGCACGCTTGAGGTGCGGCAGGGTGATGTAGAAGAAGATCGCCACCGGCCCTGCCCCGTCCATGCGCGCCGCCTCGACCTGGTCGTCATCGAGTGACTGGATGGCGGTCAGCAGGATCAACACCGCGAACGGCAGCCACTGCCAGGTGACGATGATCACGATGGAAGTCAGCGGCAGACTGGCGAACCAGTCGATGGCCGGCAGACCGAACAGCCCGGCGACCCAGGCCAGAATGCCGTTGACCGGGTGCATCATCATGTTCTTCCACACCAGGGCACTCACGGTGGGCATGATGAAGAACGGCGCGATCACGAACAGGCGCGCGACGCCGCGGCCGAAGAATTCCTGCTGCAGCAATACTGCCAGCAGCGTGCCGCCGACCACGGTGGCGACCAGTACCCAGCCCACCAGCAGCAAGGTGTTGCCCATGGCGGTCCACAGGGACGGGTCGGTCAGCAGGTAGTAATAGTTGTCGACGCCGGCGAAGCCGGACACCGACGGCATCATCAGGTTGTAACGCTGGAAGGAGAACCACAGGGTCATGACCAGTGGTACCAGCATCCACATCAACAACAGGCTTACGGCTGGGGCTTGCAGCGACAGGGTTCGCAATCCCCCGACGGTGCGTCCGGATGCTCTCGTGCGCATGGTGAGTCCTTCGATACGGTGAGGAAGTCCGGCAATGCGGTGGGCTTCAGGCCGAGGCTCCCCGTGCCACGCCGCGAGGGAGTTGCAGGAGTCTCGAGAGGAAGGGGGTACCGCGGGTGCCGGACGGGGCTCCCGCCGTGCTTCGAGTCAATCTCTGTTGAGGCTCAAGGCAAGGCGGGAGGCCGTTGCAACGTTCAGATCAGATCGGTTGGGATCAGATCGGCTGGATCAGATCAGTAACCCGACTGGCGCATGGTGCGCTCGGTGGAACGCTGGGCGGAGGACAGTGCCTGCTCGACCGACATCTGGCCGGCCAGCGCCGCGGCGATCATCTGACCCACCTGGGTACCGATGGACTGGAATTCCGGAATGGTCACCATCTGCACGCCGACATAGGGCACCGGCTCCAGCGTCGGGTCTGTCGGGTCGGCACTGGTGATGGCGTCCATCACGAAGCCGGCGAAGGGTGCGGCGTCCTTGTAGGACTGGTTCTCGTAGGTGGAGACACGGGTGCCCGGCGGGATGCTGGCCCAGCCTTCACGCTCGCCGACCAGGTTCACGTATTCCTGGGAAGTGGCCCAGGTGATGAAGGTCTGGGCGGCATCCTTGGACTTGGAGGATTCCGGAATCGCCAGCGCCCAGGACCACAGCCAATGCGAGCCCTTCTCCGTCTTGGCGATCGGTGCCGGGGCGAAGCCCAGCTTGTCGGCCACGGAAGATTCCTTCGGGTTGTAGAGCTTGCCGGCCGCCGAGGTAGCGTCGACCCACATGCCGCACTTGCCGCTGGAGAACAGTGCCAGATTCTCGTTGAAGCCGTTGGAAGTCGCGCCCGGCGGGCCGTACTTGCCCATCATGTCGACGTAGAAGTTGATGGCCTCGCTCCAGGCCGGGGAATCCAGCTGCGGTTCCCACTCCTCATTGAACCAGCGGCCGCCGAAGCTGTTGACCATGGTGCCCAGCACCGCCATGTTCTCGCCCCAGCCCGGCTTGCCGCGCAGGCAGATGCCGTAGACGCCTTCATCCGCGGAGTTGAGCTTGGCGGCCCAGTCGTTGACCTGGCTCCAGGTCGGCTGCTCCGGCATCTCGATACCGGCCTGCTCGAAGAGGTCCTTGCGGTAGTAGAGCATGGAGCTTTCGCCGTAGAACGGCAGCGCGTAGAGGCCCTTCTTCTCGCCTTCGGTCACGCTCAGACCATCACGCACCGGCTTGATCAGGTCATCGACCTGATAGTCCTCAGGCAGGTTGTCGAGCTTGGTCAGCCAGCCATGCTTGGCCCAGATGGGCACTTCGTAGGTGCCGATGGTCATGACATCGAACTGGCCACCCTGGGTCGCCACATCGGTGGTCAGACGCTGACGCAGCACGTTCTCTTCCAGTACCACCCAGTCGAGGGTGATGTCCGGATGCGCCTTCTCGAATTCGCTGGTCAGGCTCTGCATGACCACCATGTCGGCGTTGTTGACGGTCGCGACGGTGATGGTCTCGGCACTGACCTGGGCGCTGAGCGGCGCCAGGGCAGCGACACTGGCGAGCGAGAGCAGATGACGGCGGGACTTGGTGATGTGAGGTAGGCGCATGAGGGCACTCCATCGGGGCGTTATTGGCATTGTTCTTTTCGAGGGCAGCGGCGCCTTGGGCACCGATACCTTCCCATCAACCGGCTTGGTGAACGGATGTCCTGGCGAGACATCGCGACGCAAACACGTTCGATCAAAACGTCATTCAGTGAACAAATGATCGGATCAGACCTGTGAAAAAGCAAACCCTGAAGCGCTATACCTTGGGCTATACAACCTTGGGATCTGATCCTTTGGGTGTAGGCCACAAGGCGGCATGGCCACTGAGCTTGCGTGCAATTCAGCATAGACAGATATTAGCGTTAAACGAAACAACGCAGGCCACGATTGCCGCCCCGATTCTTTATCATTTAGGCGAACAAACACATTCGATTGTCAGACAAGAGAAGTCAGCGCTCGCCCTGAAAATCGTGGCTCCGACGCAAGGATGGGAGAACGAAGAGAAAATAAAGAGAGGACAAAGAGCGAACCAAGGGAGAGGAAAGAGAAAGCAAAGGGCAAGAAAAAACGCAGGTATCGCGGAGAAATAGCAAAGGAATGAAGAAGGAATGGAGAAGGAGTGACGGAGAAATAGCGGAGCAATAGCGGCGGGAAGGTAACGGGAACGCCTGGGCATCGAGCGGGCATCACGCGGGCAACGACAATGCTGAACCCTGGCTAAGAAAACGACACCGCGAACGATACCAAGAACGACGCAAAGAACGACGCAAAGAACGACACCAGGAGCAAGGCATGGGGCCATACGCCCCGCCCTGCTCCCGACGACTCGCTCGGCGCCTTGTGCGGACTGTATCCACGGGAGCCTGTCATCGGGAGCCAGTCGTCAAGCGCAAGCCATCAGCAGAAAACCATCAGGCTGCAGACATCTCGGTGAAACCATACGAAGACGGCAGTTCTCTGCTCACTCCTTGAGGGCCGCGCAGACCCGCTGGGCGGCCACCTCATCGATGATCAGCCCTTGCAGCCAACCACCGCGCAACGCACTCAGGATGGCCGGCACCTTGTCGTGGCCGCCCGCCAGCCCGATCAGCGGCTGCGCCTTGAGCGAGGTCAGCGGCACACTGGTGATGCGCTGCGCCAGCGGGCAATCGATCAGCCGGCCATGGGTGTCCAACGGCCAGCCCATCAACTCGCCCACGGCACCGACTTCCATCAGTTCATCGCGCTCGGCGGCGCTGATGAACTGATCCTGGAACAGCGTCGCCTGGGCATCGAGACGCCCGATGCCGATCATGCCCACATCGGCCTCACAGGCGACCTTGAACACCGCCTTGACCAGATTCTGCCCCTGCAGCGACTCCTTCTCCTCGATGCTGGCCGCCACCACGGGCGCCGGCAGCAGGAAGCGATCAGCGCCGATCTTGTCCGCCAGCAGCATCACGCCGTCATAGCGGTTGGAGGAGCCATCCAGCGCCACATTGCCGACCAGCGACACGATGCGATGCTGGGGGCGCTCGCTGCGACTCAGCGCTTCCACCGCCGCGCGCACCGCACGCCCGGTGCTCAGCGAGATGGTCTGTGGCTGCTGGCGACCGAGATAGAACGCCAGGCGTTCGGCACCCGCCACCGCCAGATACTCCGCGATGCTCTCCGGTGACTGGGTGTCAGAGGGCACCACATCGCAGAAGCTCAGCCCGAAGTGCTCCACCAGCGTATCCGACAGCGCCATGCTGCTGGCCACGGGATGATCGATGGAGATCTTGACCAGCCGCTCCTGGCGCGCCAGCGACAGCAGGCGCTGCACGCCGGGGCGCGACACCCCCAGCTGCACCGCGATGTCGTCCTGGGTCCGTCCACCGACATATGACAACCATGCAGCCCGCGCAGCCTGCTCCAGTCGCTGTTCAAACTTGTCCATGCGCTTTCTTCCACACTGTCGATTGAGTCCAACACTTTCCACGCCGCCGCCACCGAGCACAAGTGCCACGCGCCAACCCGCGCGCAAAACGACAACGCCCCGCCGATGAAGGCGAGGCGTTGCTGAGGCGCTTTTTCGCGCCGATGGCGTCAGCAGACTGACGCCGATGTGCCGCGAAGGACTACATGAACCAGCGTGCGCCATACCCCCACAGCAGCACGGTGACCGCCAGCAGGCCCTCCAGGACCAGCACCCCGATCCCCAGTGTCGACCCGGTGACGAGGAAGCCTTCCTTGTTGGAGATGTCGAGCAGTGGCGGAATGCCCAGATACAGCAGGTATGCGCTGTAACACAGGCCAATGGTGCCCGCGAGGATACACACCCAGATGACGGGATAGAGCGCGACCAGCCCCGCGAGGAACATCGGCGTGGCGACATAACCCGCGAAGATGATGCAACGCCGGCGGCTGGGGTGGCCCGAGAAACGCTGCGAGAGCATGTGAATGACAGTGCCCATGAAGCCGATCGCTATCAGTATGGCGATATAGAACGCGATACCGGCGAAGAAGGCATCCAGTGGCTCCAGAAGAATGGCGTGGCCTTCCGTCAGGCTCCAACCGAACTGCGTGGTCCCGATGTAGGCACAGATGACAGGCACCAGCGCCATGAGCAGCACATGATGTGCGTAGAGGTGGGTGATGGATTCGTGTTCCTTGCGGATGGTCTGCCATTCCCGTTGCGGATGCGCCATCAAGCCCCATACGTGGGTCAGCATGTGGTCTACCTCCCGTTGACAGTCGTCGACAATCCGGCCATGCGGTCCCGGCGCGGAGTTCGTGTCAGGGCAGTTGCACAGCCATGAATTGAGCGTAGACCACATTGCGCCAACTGGCAGTTCAACGCCCGTTGCCCCTTCCGAATCGTGCCGGTGCAGGCGTGAAACAGGCCAACCAGGGAAGCGTTGACCGAGACAGCGACAGCACGCCCTGCACTTTTGAGGGATACTTGATTTACCCCCTATGGATGGATGACGACGAATGCCAATCGGACAGCGTAGCGGCATGAAGGCAGTGCTTGTCATGCAGGGAGTGCTCGACATGAAGAGAATGTTCGGCATCAAGAGAACGCTCGGCGTGAGCCTGGCAGTGGGCCTTGCAACCCTGGGCACGCCCGCCCAGGCGGAGCCAGTCGAGCTGACCATGAGCCGCGAATACGGCCCCCAGACCATGATGGGCCAGCGCGCCCAGCAGTTCGTCGATCAGGTGGCATCGCTCAGCGGGGGCGAGCTCGAGATCACCTTCGGAGATGGCCCGCTGAGTCGGCTGCGCTCGGTGAATCACCTCGAGGCCATCAACGCTGGCATCATCCAGCTGGCCGACTCCCACAGCGGCGCGCTGGCCGCCGAAATGCCGCTGTTCGGCCTCAGCTCGCTGCCGACCCTGGTCGATGACCCGCATCAGGCGCGCGCACTCTACCGTCTGGCGCGCCCCAGCTATGAAGCGCAGCTGGAAGAGCATGATCAGATTCTGCTCTATGCCCTGCCCTGGCCGCCCAGCGGGCTGTGGTCGCGCAAGCCGATCACCACACGCGATGACCTCCGGGGCGTGCCCGTGCGGGCCTACGACCGCAATACCCAGCGCGTGCTGCTCAATCTTGGCGCCATCGCCACCGTGCTCGGCTGGGAGCCGATGCAGCAGCAACTGGCCGAAGGCCGTATCGAGGCGGTGATGACCTCGGCCCTGGGCGGCCTGACGGCGGAGCTCAACCGCACGCTGGATCATTACACCGCGCTGCAATACGCCATGCCGCTCAATATCGTTCACATGAGCCGGTCACGCTTCGAAGCGCTCGACGAGACCCAGCGCGAGGCTCTTCTCAGCGCCGCGACCGAGATTGAAGACACCAGCTGGAACGCCATCGCCAGTGTCCTGGAGCAGACCCATGCCCAGCTGGAAGAGGCCGGCGTGACGGTCAGCAATCCGCTCTCGCCCGAACTCAAGCGCTCACTGGCACGCGCCAGTGTCAGCGTGATCGAGAGCTGGCGCAGCAAGGTTGAGCTCGAGCAAAGCGAACTGCTGGATCGCTATCTCGCACAACGCGATACCCTGTGAGTCAGGCGCGCGCCCACGCCACCGACCTTGGCCATGACGGCCGCCGCTACGACGGCCACCTTCCCCGGCAGCGCAGGGAAAATGCGCGACGTCACCCTGCAGCTGAGCATAAACGCAGGCATGCACTACCCTAGCGGGCAAAGGTCAAAGACAAAAAGAAAGGATTCCCCATGACGCCTTCTTCACGTATCTCCACCCTGTTGTCCGCTGGCCTGGCAGCGGCAGGCCTGATCGGCGCACTCAGCGCGCACGCTCAGACGACCCTCAGCATGAGCAGCGACTACGAGCCCGACACGATGATGGGCCAACGCGCTGCCGAATTCAGTCAGCAGGTCGCCAGTCAGTCCGAAGGTGACCTGACGCTGACGCTGCGCTCGGACATTCGCTCCGCCAGTCACCTGCAGGCCACCGCCGGCGGTGTCATCGACATCGCCGCGACACTCAGTGGTGCGCTCGCCGAGGAAGCCCCCTTCTTCGGCATCTCCTCGCTGCCGGCGATCGCCTACGACCTCGATGAAGCTCACCGCCTGTACGTGGTCGCGAAGCCGCGCTACGAGGAACTGCTCGCCGAGTACAACCAGATCCTGCTGTATGCCCTGCCGTGGACGCCCAGCGGTCTGTGGTCGAAAGCGCCCATCGCTGACGGTGATGACCTGAAGGACATGCCGATCCGCACCTACGACCGCAACACGCAGCGGGTGCTGCTCAATCTGGGCGCGGCGCCTCAGGTCATGAGCTGGGGAGAGCTCAAACCCCTGCTGCCCGGTGGCAGCATCCACGGCGCGCTGACCTCCGCGATGGGCGGTGTCAGTGCGGAGCTCTACCGCTACATGCCCCACTTCACCACGCTCAACTACGCGATGCCGCTCAATATCATCCACATGAATCGCGATAGCTTCGACGACCTGACAGAGGCGCAGCAGCAGGCGTTGATCGATGCCGCGCATGCCGCCGAGTCTGCCGGCTGGACGGCCACCCACAGCGTGCTGGACGAGGCCTACGCCACTCTGCAGGAGAACGGCGCGAAGCTGATCACGCCGGCCCCACCTGAGCTGCAGGATGCCCTCGAGGAGGCCAGTCAGCATGTGGTGGAAAGCTGGAAGCAGAAGGTCACCAGTGAAGATCGCGAACTGCTAAGCAGGTATCTCGAATCTCGTCCTGAGCGTTGAGCTTGATAGCACTGATGATCGACAGGCTCCAGACACGACAACGGCACCCTCGGGTGCCGTTGTCGTCTTCGTGCGCTTCACGTCTTGTGCAATAGAGCGGGGCTCTGCTCAACGATGCGACGCCGCCAGCCCCGCGCCGGCCACGACGAACAGACTGCCCGTGGTGCGATTGAACAGCCGCACGCGCCGGTGGCTATCAAACCAGCGACTGATGCTGGAACCCGCATGGGCGTAGGTGCTCATCGTCAGCAGGTCCACCACCAGCCAGGTCAGCGCCAGCACCACGAACTGGGGCAGCTGCGGCTGGGCCATGTCGATGAAGTTGGGAAACAGCGCGCCGAAGAACAGCAGGTCCTTCGGGTTGCTGATCCCGATACCGAAGCCCTTGCGGCACAGTTGCCAACGCGTGGCTCGGGCGCGCATCTGCCCGTCTTCCCCCACGGCATCGAACACCACCGGCTGGGAAGGCGCCCGCCAGGCCTGAATGCCCAGATAGATGAGATAGAGCGCCCCGACGATCTTCAGCACCAGAAACCCCGTCTCGGAGGCCGCCAATGCCGCGCCGAGGCCCAGCGACGACAAGGCCATCAACACCAGTGACGCCGCCGCCCCGCCCGCCACCGTCGCGAACGAGCGGCGTCGACCGTGGCGCAGGCCATGATCCATGCACAACAACGCAAACGGTCCGGGAAAGGTGATCAAGGCGGTGATGACGCTGACATATGCCAGCCAGACGGTGAGTTCCACTGGGGTTCCTTGTCGTTCAACGAGTGACGAACTGCTGAAAGGTGACCTGCCAATATCGCGACTCTCCGCCACGTCAGCAACACTTTTCGCTCCAATCGGCTCGGCAAGACAGCCGCTCCCCTCTTTGAGCATGTTGTTGCTGCCGATAACCACTTCTGCGGGGGCTGCCTGGCATTGACAACCAGCCTCCACCACACTTCACTCATACAAGGAGACTGCCAAGTTCTCTTTACAAGGGCGCTATTCGCAAGGGGCCTGCTCACAAAAGCTCTGATCACAAGGGCTCCGATCACAGAACTATGCCCCAGATTCAGGACGAAGCTGGCGACACTCAACTACCAGGGAAGAACCATGAGTGACTGCGTGTTTTGTCAGATCGTTGCGGGCCACAGTCAAAGCCATGTCGTGGCCGAAGATGAGCACTTCCTGGCCTTTCTCTCCATCTTCCCCTCTACTCCGGGCAACACGGTCGTCATCCCCAAACGCCACCTTGGCAGCTGCGTGTATGAACAAGACGATGAGGTGATTCTCGGCCTGATGCGCTTCACGCGCCGCGTGGCACACAAGCTCGACGCCTACTTCGGGGTAGCACGCACCGCCATCATCTTCGAGGGTTACGGCGTCAACCACCTGCACGCCAAGCTAATCCCGCTGCATGGCACACAGCCAGGCGAATGGCAGGCCAGAAACTCCAAGATGAAGTACTACATGACCGAATACGATGGCTACGTCGTCAGCGCCGATGGCCCGCGTGAAAGTGATGAGAAGTTGGCCGAGCTGGCGGAAGATATACGCCAACGTTGTGAGTGAAAAACAAAAAAGCCTCCCATTCGGGAGGCTTTTTTGAAGAATCTGGAGCGGGTGAAGGGAATCGAACCCTCGTCTTAAGCTTGGGAAGCTTCTGCTCTACCATTGAGCTACACCCGCAGGGCGGTGCATTGCGCACGCCAGAACTGCATTGTACTCAACGACTTAGCGCGGTCAAGCAACATCTGATGGAGCGGTTGCCGCAGGCGGCGTCCTGCTGACGATGATGGTGGCCAAGCCGTTGATTGCATTCAGTATTCAAGCGTCTGTGATAATTCTCAGGCTGCGCAGCTATCGAGTTGCGCCAGCAGCACGCCACGGCGGGCGTCACTCATGCCGAGGCCTTCGCCGCGCTGCGGGAAGGCGGCATCGATGGCGTTGCGGCACAGGGTGAGCCACTGTGCCTCGCTGAGATTCAGCGCTTGCTGCACGGCGATGAAGTTGTCGAGCATGCCGCCGCCGAAATAGGCCGGATCATCCGAGTTGAGGGTAATATTGAGGCCCGCCTCGATCAGCTTCGGCAGCGGGTGGTCTTCCATGCGCTCCACCACCTTGAGCGCGACATTGGACAGCGGACACACCGTCAGCGGGATACGCCGCTCGGCCAGCTGTGCGACCAGGGCGGCATCTTCCAGGCAGCGCACACCGTGGTCGATACGCTCCACCCCCAGCACTTCAAGCGCCGTGCGGATGTACTCTGCCGGGCCTTCCTCGCCTGCGTGCGCGACACGATGCCAGCCGCGCTCCCCCGCAAGCTGGAAGACCTCGGTGAACTTCTCCGGCGGATTGCCGATCTCGGCGCTGTCCAGGCCGACACCCACGAAGCGCGATTCAAAGGGAATCAGCGCGTCGAACAGTTCGCGCGCTGACGCCGCGGAATGACAGCGCAGGAAGCTCGGCACCAGCGCCGAGGTGATATCGAACTCCTTCACCGCCTCACGACAGGCACGCTCCAGCCCCGCGAACTGGGTTTCCAGACTCACGCCACGCGCCAGATGCGCCTGCGGATCGAAGAACAGCTCCAGATGCTTGACGCCATCGGCGCTCGCACGGCGGAAGTAGTCCTGCGCCAGGCGGTAGAAGTGTGACTCGTCATTCAAGACGCCCATGCCCTGGTAATAGAGCGCGAGGAAGGCAGGCAGGTCCGCGAAGTCATAGGCCGCCTCGACCTCCTCCAGGGTGGCGTAGGGCAATTCGATGCCCTGCTCCGCCGCCAGCTCGAACATCAAGGCCGGCGTCAGCGAGCCTTCGATGTGCAGGTGCAGCTCCACCTTGGGCAGGCGGGCGAGAAAGTCGTGCATGCGCGGGGTAAGGGTCATGGCCCGTCTCCTCAATGAAAGGCGGCGGCTGGAAGATCGCGGAGCGCTCACCACAGCCTGATGGCGCAATTCTAGCAATCCCGAGACCACCTTGAGGAGAGACGGCGCGGGAAATGCGATTTCTCTGCGCACTACCCACCTGCCGTGCCTTTTCGTGACTCGCCGAAATAGGCTATTTTCGTTCATTCGCACTCTCGCAAGCTCATGACACAAGCTCATGACACCGATTCACCACAACAGTCATGAGCGTGCGACAGCCAGCAACGCCCAGCTCCATGCCGCGCTGACTGACATAACCATAACGATCGACGCTGAACACCAAGGACACGATAGCCATGCACGCCACATCCCCTGCCCGCCATCCCTTCTCACGCAGAAAGCATGCTCGACAGCGCGCTGGCGCCCTGCCCGCTGCCCTGCTGCTCAGCCTTGGCCTGCTGGCGCCCTTGAGCGCCAACGCCGCCCAAGAGGAGCAGAACGAACAGACCGACTTCGCCCCGCAGGGCAAGACGGAGTGCATCGCGCCCGCCAAGCCCGGCGGTGGCTGGGATTTCACCTGTCGCAGCGTGGCCCGCCTGCTGGATGAGCAGAACCTCATCCCTGCCGGCATGCAGACCCTCAACGTGCCCGGCGCCAGCGGTGGCGTCGCCTTCGCGCATGTGAAGTCCAAGCGCCACGCCGATGAGCAGGTCATCGTCGCCGCCTCGAGCGCGACCACCACCCGCCTGGGCCAGCATGCCTATCAGGACGGCAAGGTCGACGACGTACGCTGGCTGATGACCCTCGGCGCCGACTACGGCGTGATTGCCGTGGCCGAGGATTCACCCTATCAATCGCTGAACGAGCTGCTGGCCGCCATGCAGGCAGACCCCAAGGCGGTGCGCTTCGCCGGTGGCGATGTCGCGGGCGGCTTCGATCACCTCAAGGTGCTGATGGCGGCGCGTGAGGCGGGCATCGACAATCTACGCGCCCTGCCGTATCTCGCCTACGACTCCGGCTCCGTCGCCATCACCCAGGTGATGGGCGGCCACCTGGAAGCCTTCACCGGCGACATGACCGAGGCCCGCGGCTTCGTCGAATCCGGCCATCTGCGTCTGCTGGCAGTGTTCAGTGAAGAGCGTCTGCCCGGCCAGTACAGCGACATCCCCACCGCGCGTGAGCAGGGCATCGATGTGGTCGCGCCCAACTGGCGCGGCTTCTACCTGCCGGGTGGCGCATCGGATGCCGCCTTCGACTGGTGGGAGCAGACCCTCAACCGCATGGCCGAGACGCCTGAGTGGCAGCAGGTGATGCAGGACAACGGCCTGATGCCGTTCCACAAGTCCGGCAAGGCGTTGGATCGCTTCATCACCCAGCAGGTCAGCGATGTGGAGCAGATGTCGCAGGAGCTGGGCCTGCAGTGATCAACTGAAGCCTGAGGTACTGACTCCCTTAAGCCCTGAGCGCCGCGCTCGCCTGGCAAACGCTCAAGACTGGCAAAAGCTCATGGCAGCCCCAAAAAAGCCGCCACCCCGTTTGCCGGGGTGGCGGCTTTTGACGACTGACTGGTTCTCTTCAACGACCTCAGGGCATGGAGGGCCAGGGCCCCTTGGGCGGCTGATGTTCGGAGTCAAACTGATAGGGCGATTGCGGGTCGCTCTCTTCGTGCGGCTCAGAATCTCTCTCTGAATCTTTCTGTGACCGATGCTCTGCTTCCGGCGCTGCTTCTGTCTCAGTTGCCAGCTCCGCTCCCGGCAACAGCTCGGACAACAGTTCCGTCTCGAACGCGATTTCCGTGTCTGCGTCAGCCTCGAGCAGCGGCTCTGCCACGTACTCGTGGTCCGGCTCCACCAGTTCCGCCTCCTCCAGTGGCGCGACGTTGGCCTCGAACGCCTCATCCAGCGCCTCTTCCAATGCCTCCTCGAAGGCTTCTTCCAGCGCGACCTCGAAGGCCTCTTCCTGCGCCGCTGCCTCGGCGGCCTCGGCGGCCAGCTGCTCATCCTCGGCGTGTTCATGTGCCCATTCCACCGCCACCTCGACCGCCATCGGTGATGCCGTCGGCAGGATGTTGAGGTAACTGTCGGTCTCCTCGACCGGCACCATCTCGCGCTGGGTGATCTGATAGAGCGCATACAGCGAGATGGCCACGAAGGTGGTCGCCAGCACCAGCCAGAAGGCGTAGGGGTCCATCACCTCCATCGCGCCACCTGCCGCCAGCGGCCCGACGATGGCGCCCAGCCCGAAGGCGAACACCAGCCCGCCGGAGGCGCCCGGCATCTCCTCTGCCGTCAGCGAATCATTGGTGAAGGCCAGCAGCAGCGCGTAAAGCGGTGTGGTCACGCCCCCGGCAAAGAAGGCCGAGGCGATCAACGGCCACAGCGCATCGCCCGCCATCCAGCCGAACAGACATGAGCCTGCCCCGGCGGCGGACAGGCCGCAGATGAGCACGCGGCGGTCCATGCGGTCCGACAGCCAGCCGATCGGGGTCTGCAACACCAGCGCACCGGTGAACAGCATGGCGATGAACAGAGCGATATGTGAGCCCGACAGGCCCACCTGGGTGCCGAAGACCGCGCCCATCCCCGACTGGGTCGCATAGACACTGCCGAGCAGGAAGATGCCGATGGCGCCTAGCGGTGACGCCTTGAACAGTTTCGCGAACGACATGGCGCGCGACACCTCGACCGCCGGGGCCACGGCCGCCGACAGCAGAATCGGCCCGAAGGAGATCGACACCAGGATGGAGGCACAGATGAACAGCACCGAGGTCGCGGCGTCACCCAGCGTCAACAGGCCCTGCGCTCCGATGATGCCCAGTGTCTGCGCCATCATGTAGGCAGAGAGCACCTTGCCGCGCGTCTCGTTGCTGGCAGCCGCATTCAGCCAGCTTTCCGCCGTGACATAGATGCCCGACATGCAGAAGCCGATCAGCAGGCGCAGCAGCGTCCAGGCCCAGGGTTCGGTCAGCAGTGGCAAGGCGATCAAGGCCGCCGAGATGAAGCTGCCGAGTGCCGCGAACACCCGCACATGCCCGACCCGCTGGATCAGTACCGGCGTATAGCGCGCGCCGGAGAGAAAGCCCACGAAGTAGCCCGAGGTGACGATCGCCAGCTCCGCCGAGGAGAAGCCCTCGATGCCGCCACGCAGACCGATCAGCGTGAAGTGCATGCCATTGCCGAGCATGATCAGCACGATACCCAGCAACAACGCCCACACACTGCCCAACACCTTGGCCATGAGTCTTCTCCCCTCCCCTGTCCCCTTGCACGATTGCCGATGGCACCCGGTCAGCACGCAGTCTGGCCACCGGCTACACGCTAGACCAAAGCCCAATGGCCACGCTTCTGCTGCAACGCCGCATAACGTTTCAAACACGACAAGCCAGCCAGGGCCCCCGTGGACGGACAGCTCACGCAGGCGGCGCAAGCGCCCCGCTGGCCTGCTGGGCGAGGTGCGAGGGAGGCATGCAAGAGCAGCCAGAGAGCAGCGAGAGAGAAACAAGAGAGGAGTGAGAGAGGAGCAAGAGAGAAACAAGAGAGGAGTGAGAGAGGGACAAGAGAGAAGCAAGAGAGCGTCGGAAACCGCCAGATTCCGACACGACACCCAGCCGGAACATTCACAAAAATGCACCGCAAAGGTGCGCAAATACGCCTTTCGACCAAGGTCGGTGCGACGAATGGGTATCTTGCGAGCCATTGGGCGGCAGTCTAATTTCACCATACAGAATAAAGTTCCGCCTTACAGAATTGTAAGGTTGCTGTCAGGTTCGCGGCTGCAGGGCGAGTTTCTCGCTCAGCCGCTGCCAGCGCCTGACCCACGACATGTGCCGCTACCACAATCCAATAACACCAGAGGTCGCCATGACACGTCATATGACACTCAAACTCCTGACAGCCGCGGTGGTCACCGCCATGTCCGCCCAGGCCTTCGCCTTCGAACCGAAAGGCAAGGTTGACTGCATCGCGCCGGCTGACCCGGGCGGCGGCTGGGATTTCACCTGCCGCAGCGTCGGCAAGATCCTGTCTGAGCTCGATTTCGTGCCGGGCAACGTGCAGACCATCAACATGGCCGGTGCCGGCGGCGGCGTCGCCTTCGCGCACACCGTCTCCAAGCGTGCCGGTGACGAGCAGCTGCTGGTGGCCGCCTCCACCGCGACCACCACCCGTCTGGCCCAGGGCCAGTTCCCGGGCATGAATCAGGACCAGGTCGAGTGGATCGGCGCACTGGGCGCGGACTACGGCGCCATCGCCGTCTCCAAGGATTCGCCGTACAACACCCTGAGTGAGGTGATGGACGCGCTGAAGAAAGACCCGAAATCCGTCAAGTTCGCCGGTGGCAGTGCCGCAGGCGGCTGGGATCACCTCAAGGTGCTGATCGCCGCCCAGGCAGCCGATGTCGAGAACCTGCCCAAGGTCTCCTACCTGTCCTACAACAACGGCGGCGAAGCCATCACCCAGGTCGTCGGCGGCCACGTGCAGGCCTTCACCGGTGATATCTCCGAGATTCAGGGCTTCATGGAATCCGGCGACCTGAAAGTGCTGGCCGTGCTCTCCGAAGAGCGCCTGCCGGGCAAGCTGGCTGACGTGCCGACCGCTCGCGAACAGGGCATCGATGCCGTCGCCCCCAACTGGCGCGGCTTCTACATCCCGGCCGGTGTCAGCGACGATGCCGAGCAGTACTGGACCACCACGCTGGACAGCGTCTATGAAAGCGAAGAATGGAAAGACGTGATGACCAAGAGCGGCCTGATGCCGTTCCACAAATCGGGTGCCGAGTTTGATGCCTTCGTGAAGGCACAGATCCAGGACATCCAGACCCTTTCCAAGGACATTGGGCTGATTCGCTGATGAATGACCGCATCTTTGGTCTGCTGATGCTCACCCTGGCCGTCGCGTACGGCTGGGGTGCCCAGCAGTTCCCGGAACCCTTCGGCGGGGCCGAGTCCATCGGGCCCGAAACCTTCCCCACGGTACTCTCGATCGTGCTGGCGCTGAGCAGCCTGTATCTGATCGTGCGCCCCGACCCGGACCAGCAATGGCCGTGGAGCCGCACCGGCGCCGAGATGGTGCTGGCCATCGTCATCCTGTGCCTGTACACCGCACTGCTTGAGCCGCTGGGCTTCATCGTCACGACCACCGCTGCGGTCGGCACCCTGTGCTGGCGCATGGGCTCCAAGCCGGTTCGCGCTTACGTGACAGGCCTGCTCGGCGGCATCGTCGTCTTCGCCCTGTTCAACTTCGTGCTTGAGCTACCACTGCCGCTGGGCATCCTGGAGGTGGCGTAATGGAAAGTCTTGGCTTCTTGATGCAGGGCTTCGGCATCGCCCTGCAGCCAGAGAATCTGATGTTCGCCGTGCTGGGGGCCTTCCTGGGCACCCTGATCGGCGCACTGCCGGGCCTGGGCCCGGCCAATGGTGTGGCCATCCTGATTCCGCTGGCCTTCACCCTGGGCCTGAGCCCGGAAACCTCGCTGATCCTGCTGACCTCGGTCTACGCCGGTGCCATGTACGGCGGGCGCATCTCCTCGATCCTGCTCAACATCCCGGGCGATGAGCCGGCGATGATGACCTGTCTCGATGGCTATCCGATGGCCCAGAAAGGCAAGGCCGCCGAAGCGATGGCCATCTCGGCGATCGCCTCCTTCATCGGCAGCCTGATCGCCACCATCGGCCTGATCGTGATGGCGCCGTGGCTGGCCAGCTTCGCGCTGACCTTCGGCCCGGCGGAATACTTCGCGCTGTTCGTGCTGGCCTTCGCCACCCTGGGCGGCATCACCGGCAAGAATCCGGTCAAGACGCTGATGGCCGCCGCCATCGGCCTGATGATCGCCACCGTCGGCATCGATGGCTCCACCGGCACCCAGCGCTACACCTTCGATGTGCTGGAGCTGTTCGAGGGCATCGACTTCATCATCGCCATTGTCGGTCTGTTCGCCATCTCGGAACTGCTGTTCTTCATCGAACAGCACGCCGGTGAAGGCAAGCCGATGATCGCCATGAACAAGATGACCCTGAAGCTGAAGGATATCGTCGCCATCCTGCCGACTTCCTTCCGCGGCGGTGTGCTGGGCTTCATTTCCGGCGTGTTGCCGGGTGCCGGTGCGTCGCTGGGCAGCTTCATCAGCTACACGCTGGAGAAGAAGATCCTCGGCAAGAAAGGCAACTTCGGTGAAGGTGATCCGCGCGGCGTGGCCGCCCCGGAAGCCGGCAACAACGGTGCCGCCTCTGGCGCCCTGGTGCCGATGCTGACGCTGGGCGTGCCGGGTTCCGGCACTACCGCGGTGCTGCTGGCGATGCTGATCTCGCTCAACATCACCCCGGGCCCGCTGATGTTCACCCAGCACGGCGACATCGTGTGGGGCGTGATCGCGGCGCTGCTGATCGGTAACGTCATCCTGCTGCTGATGAACATCCCGATGGTCGGCATCTTCGTCAAGCTGCTGTCCGTGCCGCCCAAGTACCTGCTGCCAGTGGTGACCATGGTCGCCTTCGTGGGCATCTACTCCATCAGCCACTCGACCTTCGATCTGTACTTCATGGTCGCCTTCGGGGTCGCCGGCTACTTCCTGCGCAAGCTGGATATCCCGCTGGTGCCGGTCATTCTCGGCATGCTGCTGGGGCCAGAGATGGAGAAGAACCTGCGTCACGCCATGCAGCTGTCTGACGGCGACTGGACCATCCTGATCGGTAGCCCCTTGGCCGTGACCCTGTGGTGCATCGCCATCGCCGGTCTGCTGTTGCCGGTGATCGTCGGCCCCATCCTGCGTCGCCGCATGAGCGCCGCCAAGGCCGCCACCGACGCCTGATCCTGGCCAGGGTCCGCGCCTCTCATGAGGTGGCACACCCTGAATGACAGCGCCCTGAATGACAGCGCTCTGAAATGACATCGCCCCCGCCGGTCTTGCCGGCGGGGGCGATGTCATTTCAGCACCTCAAGACTCCTGTCACTGGTGAGCGCGCATCAGTCGCCCTGCTGCCACTGGGCGAGCAGGCGGTGGGCCTGGGCAGGCGTCAGGCGCGCCGTCGGGCCACTGAGCACGATGACTTCCGCCGGTGCCAGCCCCTCGTCGTGATGCTGGGCGACGCTGACCGCCAACGCCGCCACCGACAGGCCGGCCGCCTCACCGGTCTCGATCTCGCCACTGTCGACACACTGCTGCAGCAAGGCGGACAGCGCCTCATCGACCAGCTCGCCCTCCTCCAGCTGATGACGCAGCGGCCACTGGCTGACATGCGCGTACTGGCACATCGCCTGACGCGGGCGTGTCACGCCCTCCACCGGGCGCGCCTCGGCCAGCGGGCCATGCTCAACCAGCATCAGGCTGGCCGTCTCGCCACTGGCGGCATTCAGCGCCGCCAGCCAGCCGCGCAGCTGAGCCTCGCGGGCCGGCAGCGCCGGTGCCAGCTGGGCAAAACGCCCCAGCGCCGCGCCGATGGAGTAGATGCCGTGGCTGTCACGCGCCACATAGCCGAAGTGCTCAAGCGAGCCCATCAGCCGCAGAATCGTACTCTTGTAGAAACCACTGGCCTGCGCCAGCTCGTTGAGCGTCAGGCGAGGGGTCGCGGGGGTAAAGGCTTCCAGCAGCGTCAAGGCACGCTCGACCGCTTCCACACGTTGATTGGCCATGCGGCGGGACTCCCACGGCAGGTGAAGAACGAGGCTGACAGGCAACGTGCGCCATGCCACCTCAATGGACTTGAATCATGCCATAACGTTCTGACAGACAGAACATGACGCGCCTGCCGCACTGACGATACTGGCCGTGCAGCGTGATAGAATGGTGAGCTACCACACTATTTCCGGTTACGTCCGCACAAGGTTCGCTCATGTCCATCTTCATCATCACCTTCGTGGTCTGCCTGATCGTCACCGTCGGCACCGTGGCCATGCTGATGATGTCGCGTACGCCGCGCTTTCGCACCGACTACAGCGACATCGCCCGCGTGCTGGACCAGGCGATCAGCGGCGAGATCAACGAGAACGAGTGGCACAGCGTGATCGGCTACCCGATTCGCCATGATGAGTATCTGGAGAGTCTGCGGCGCCGCTGCCAGGGCATCTTCGACAACCATGCCAGACCGTGGCAGCTGGCCCAGGGCGGTGCGCTGTTCTCGCGCGCCGGTCGTGAAGAGCTCAACGTGCTGCTGGGCCATCTGCGTGCCCGCACCGGTGTCGCGGAGACCCGCGCCTGATGGCCGCCAGCGAGATGCGCCTGATCCCGCTCTCCAACCTGCGTGAGCACCACGATCACAGCTACCACCAGCTGGTGATCGGCCTTGATGGCCTGGCCGAGTTCGAGATCGAGGGCCAGGGCGGCGAGATTCGCCCGCTGACCGGCTGCATCGTGCCGGCCGATCATGTCCATTACTACGCGGGCATCGGCGAGAATCGCCAGCTGATTCTCGACCTGCCCGATGATGCGCCCTACCTGACCGGCCATCACCGCGACCTCAAGCGCCTGTTCGAGCGCCCACGCTTCTTCACGCTGGACACCCGCCTGCGTGGCTATCTCGAGTTCATGCTCGCGGAAGTCAACGACTACCAGCAGGCGCCGGGCGACCTGCTCGCCGCCACCTTCCTCGCCTGCCTCAACACGCGCATCGAAGAGCCGATGAGCGCGCTGAGCACCAGTGGCCGTCAGCTGGATCTGGTCGCGCTCAACCGCTTCATCGACGCCAATCTCGGCCAGCGCCTCAGCGTGGCGGATCTTGCCCGCCAGTCACATCTCTCCGAGCAGCATTTCAGCGAGCGCTTCCGCGTCCTGACCGGCCTCTCGCCCTATCAGTATCTGTTGCGCCGTCGGCTGGAAGAGGCGCGCCAGCTGCTAGGCACCAGCGAGCTTTCCCTGTCCCAGATCGCGGATCGCTGCGGCTTTGCCAACCAGAGCGCCCTGTCCCACGCCTTCCGCAAGCATCTCGGCTTCCCGCCTTCGGCACTGCGCAAGTCCTGATCGAGTCGGCAGGAGCCGGTGAGGCGTGCGTGTCAGATCCGCCCGTGTGTCTGACACGCCGCTCTTCAATTCGCCCCCTCAATTCTCCCTCTCTCTAGCACGCCCTCCTTGATTAGCCCCTCTCTCTAGCCAGCCCTTCCTCAATTCGCTCCTCGCTGGTAGTACGTCACCAGGGAGACGCACGCCGTTCAACGACGCTCCCACCGTCAGCTGCAAGCCGGTTCACCTTCAAGCCTCTACCACCTTGGTATAACAAGATCGCGTCATTTCGCGGCACAGCCTTCGACAAAGGTCGGAGAAGCGTGTCACTTTTCTGACATGCCCGTGAATTTGACATGCGCAGCCGAGAAATTGGAAAGACCCGCCCCCCTGCGCCACCCTACATTCTCAGTCATACATCCAGACGTGCCGCTGTCGCGCTTTCTGATGCGTTCTGCATCACTCCCGGCGCTGTGACTCGGCAATCCCATTCGGCGCTTCGACGCCCAGCAGCAAGGGGTTCGCACCATGACCACCTCCACTCCCTCCGATCAGTCCAGTGCAGTGAATGCCGCGATCGCCTCGGCCACGTCCACAGCCGCCCAGTCATCGACAAACGACAAGCAAGGGGTGCTCAAGGGCAATGTGCTCAAGGACAACATCCTGCGCAGTGACCAGATGCTGGCCGCCAGCACCTGGCAGCAGTCTCCGGAGGCGCTGTTCGCGCGCGTCAGCGACCACTACCTGGTCGATGAAAGCGCCTACGTCAGCGAGCTGGTCAAGCTGCTGAACGCCGAAGAGAAGGATGCCAAGCGCATCGGCGACAAGACGGCCGAGCTGGTACGCGAGATCCGCACCATGGACACCGCCGTCGACTCCATCGACGAGCTGCTGCAGCAGTACAGCCTCGACACCCAGGAAGGCGTGCTGCTGATGTGCCTGGCCGAGGCGCTGCTGCGCATTCCGGACAAGGAAACCGCCGATGCGCTGATCGAGGACAAGCTCGGCGTGGCCGACTGGAAGTCCCACCTGGGCCAGAGCGAGTCCTGGTTCGTCAACGCCTCCACCTGGGGCCTTCTGATGACCGGCAACGTCATCAAGATGGATCTGCCCAAGGGTGACGGCAAGCCGGCCACCTTCATCAACCGCATGGTCAATCGTCTCGGCGAGCCGGTCATCCGCCGCGCCATGTACCAGGCGATGAAGGTGATGGGCAAGCAGTTCGTGCTGGGCCGCGACATCAAGGAAGCGCTCAAGCGCTCCCAGCCGCTGTTCGACAAGGGCTACACCTATTCCTACGACATGCTGGGCGAAGCGGCCTGTACCCGCGACGACGCCAAGGGCTACTTCGACGACTACGCGCGTGCCATCCGCACCGTCGGCGAAACCTCGCGCAAGCTGAAGGAAGGCACCCCGTCACCGTCCGTGTCCATCAAGCTGTCCGCCCTGCACCCGCGCTATGAATTCGGCCGTCGTGAGCAGGTGCTGGAAGAGCTGGTGGCAAGCGTGCGTGAACTGGCCGGCATCGCCCGCGAGCTGAACGTCGCCATCACCATCGATGCCGAGGAAGTCGATCGCCTCGAGATCTCGCTGGAGGTGTTCCGCGCCGTCTACGAGAGCGACACCTGCCGTGGCTGGGGCAAGTTCGGCCTCGTCGTGCAGGCCTACTCGACGCGTGCCCTGCCGACCCTGCAGTACCTGAACCGCATCGCCGACCTGCAAGGCGACGAGATCCCGCTGCGTCTGGTCAAGGGCGCTTACTGGGACAGCGAGATCAAGGAATCCCAGGAGCTGGGTGTCGAAGGCTATCCGGTGTTCACCCGCAAGGCCTCCACCGACGTCAGCTACCTGGTCTGCGTGCGCTTCCTGCTGTCCGAGAACACTCGCGGACGCATCTACCCGCAGTTCGCCACCCACAATGCCCACACCATCAGCACCATTCTGGATGTGGCCAACGCCGGCGAGACACGTCAGTTCGAATTCCAGCGTCTGCACGGCATGGGCGAAGCCCTGTATGAAGCCGCGCTCAAGCGTGCCCCCAAGGGGACCTGGTGCCGTATCTATGCGCCGGTCGGTGCGCACAAGGACCTGCTCCCGTACCTGGTACGTCGTCTGCTGGAGAACGGGGCCAACTCCTCGTTCGTTCACCAGCTGGTCGACCCGCGCGTGCCGGTCGAGAGCCTGTGCACCCACCCGGTGGCCACGCTCAATCAGTACAAGACCTACCACAACCCACGCATCGCGCTGCCGCCGAACATCTATGGCGCAGACCGCCTGAATTCACGGGGCATCAATCTGAACATCAATAGCCAGTACCAGCCGCTGATCGACGAGATGGCCACGCACATGGACACCACCTACGACGTGCGTCCGCAGCTGGCCTTCGATGTCGAGGTCAATGCCGAGCGTCGTCAGGCCGTCACCTGCCCGTTCGACCGTCGTGACACCCTGGGCCACGTGCAGTGGACCAGCGCCGAGGAAGCCTCCAAGGCCATCGACGCCGCCTGGGCTGCCTTCCCGCGCTGGGAGCAGACGCCGGTCGAGGAACGCGCCGCGATTCTCGAGCGCTTCGGTGACCTGATGGAAACCCACACCGCCGAGCTGATGACCCTGTGCTCCCGCGAGGGTGGCAAGCTTCTCACCGACGGCATCGCCGAGATCCGTGAAGCGGTCGACTTCTGCCGCTACTACGCCAACCGTGCGCGTGCCGACTTCGCCGAGCCGACCGAGCTGCAGGGCCCGACCGGCGAGCACAATCAGATCATGCTCGGCGGCAAGGGCGTCTTCGCCTGCATCAGCCCGTGGAACTTCCCGGTCGCGATCTTCTGCGGCCAGATGGTCGCCGCCGCCGTCACCGGCAATACCGTGGTCGCCAAGCCCGCCGAGCAGACCTCGCTGGTCGCTCACCGCGTGGTCGAGCTGCTGCGCGAAGCCGGCATGCCGCACGATGTCGTCCAGCTGCTGCCGGGCGATGGCCCGACCGTGGGTAGCGTGCTGTCCAGCGACCCGCGCATCACTGGCGTGTGCTTCACCGGCTCCACCCAGACCGCACAGATCATCAACCGCTCGCTGGCCGCGCGTGAGAACGCTCCGCTGCCGACGCTGATCGCCGAGACCGGTGGCCTCAACGCCATGATCGTCGACTCCACCGCCCTGCCGGAGCAGGTCGTCAATGACGTGGTGCAGTCCGCCTTCCAGAGTGCCGGCCAGCGCTGTTCCGCCCTGCGTGTGCTCTACGTGCAGGAAGACGTCGCCGAGCGCGTCATCGGCCTGCTCAAGGGCGCGATGGACGAGCTGAAGATCGGCGACCCGCGTGACCTGGGCACCGACGTCGGCCCGGTCATCGACGAGGAAGCGCGTGCCGGCCTGCTCAAGCACATCGAGGAATATCGCAGCCAGGGCCGCGTGATCGCCGAAGCCGCCATCGACAAGACCACCACCGAGCACGGCACCTTCGTCGCGCCGGTCGCCCTGCGCATCGACGGCATCGATAGCCTGGAAAGCGAGCAGTTCGGTCCGGTCCTGCACATCGCGACCTGGAAAGGCGGCGAAGTGGACAAGGTCATCGATACCATCAATGGCCTCGGCTACGGCCTGACCTTCGGTGTGCATTCGCGAAACGAAAGTTTTGCTAATGCCGTTGCACAGAAAATTCGTGTTGGTAATGTCTACGTCAACAGGAATATCATCGGTGCTGTGGTAGGTGTACAGCCGTTTGGTGGTCAGGGCTTCTCTGGTACTGGCCCGAAAGCCGGCGGCCCTCACTACCTGCACCGCTTCGCTACCGAGAAGACCCGTACCGTCAACACCACGGCTCTCGGCGGCAACGCGTCTCTTCTCGCCATGGGCGACGAATGACCGACGCTGCCTGCTCTCGCGGCAGCAGCAGAGGTCATGCCTGGCGGAAGACTGCATGCTGGACGTGCATGAGGTAGCCAGGTGACAGGGCATCAGGACGATGCCCAGTGGATGACGGCAGCACGCCAGGCCGTCATCTGCCCCGGACACCGACAGGGACGCCCACGGACATGAATCGCCAGCGACTGGCCCCTCATGCTCGTGCCCTGCGGTGTCCGTTGCCGTTTCCCCTTTTGACTCGACGGCAATATGCGGGGACGGACGAACGTCAGAAGATTCGTTTATGCGCTAGTCTGAACGTACAAGATTGGCAGGAACTTGCGAGAGCCACCGCGACAAGGCCCTCGAAGGACGTTCGATGCATGACGCAGGACTCCCGGCGACGGTCTGACAGGAACCGTCACTGGCAGTGAATCATCACGACGCTCGCCGTCCGACAACAATAAATGCAAAGGATTTACTCCACGATGGTCGATAACAGCCCCACCATACTCATCACGTTCGCTATCTATCTGGCGGTGATGCTCGGCATTGGCCTGCTGGCCTACAAGCGCACCTCCAACATGTCGGATTACATCCTGGGCGGCCGCTCATTGGGCCCCTGGACCTCCGCCATTTCCGCCGGTGCGTCTGACATGTCCGGCTGGCTGCTGCTGGGCCTGCCCGGCGCTGCCTACCTCAGCGGCCTGTCCGCTGCCTGGATCGGCATCGGTCTGCTGGCCGGTACCTGGCTCAACTGGCTGATCGTCGCCAAGCGCCTGCGTATCTACAGCTTCGTCGCCAGCGACTCGCTGACCCTGCCGGATTACTTCGAGAAGCGCTTCCGCGACAACTCCAAGATGTTGCGCGTCATCTCGGCCGTCTTCATCCTGCTGTTCTTCCTCTTCTACACCAGCTCCGGTCTGGTGGCAGGTGGCAAGCTGTTCGAGACCGTCTTCGGCCTCGACTACACCATCGCCGTGACCGTCGGTACCATCGCCATCGTGTCCTACACCTTCTTCGGCGGCTTCCTCGCCGTGTCGTGGACTGACCTCATCCAGGGTCTGATGATGGCCGCTGCCCTGATCGTGGTGCCCATCGTGGCACTCACCGACATGGGTGGCGTGGCAGAAGCGACCTCGCGCATCACCGCCGAGAACCCGCTGCTGCTGGAATGGTTCCGTGACGCCTCCACCGGCGAAGCGCTGACCCTGGTCGGCATCGTCTCCTCACTGGCGTGGGGCCTGGGCTACTTCGGTCAGCCGCATATCCTGGCGCGTTTCGCGGCCATCCGCAGCGAGAAGGACATCGGCGCGGCCCGTACCATCGCCGTCGTCTGGTCTGCACTGGGTCTGTTCGCGGCCATCTGCATCGGCCTGCTGGGTCTCGTCTACGTGCCGAAGGACCTGGCCGACAGCGAGAAAATCTTCATGGTCATGGTGAACTTCATCTTCCACCCGGCGGTTGCCGGCGTGCTGCTGGCCGCCATCCTGGCTGCCGTGATGTCCACCGCTGACTCCCAGCTGCTGGTGTCGTCCTCTGCCCTGGCCGATGACTTCTACAAGGCGCTGTTCAAGAAGGATGCGACCCAGTCCGAGCTGGTGTGGGTCGGTCGCTTCGCGGTGGTCGGTATCGCCATCATCGCCTGGATCCTGGCGCTGGATCCGAACTCCAGCGTACTGGGTCTGGTGTCCTACGCCTGGGCCGGCTTCGGTGCCGCCTTCGGCCCGGCGCTGATCATGTCGCTGTACTGGCGCCGCATGAACCGCTTCGGCGCGCTGGCCGGCATCATCGTCGGTGGCGTGACCGTGGTGGTCTGGAAGCAGCTTTCCGGTGGCATCTTCGATCTCTACGAGATCGTGCCGGGCGTCATCTTCGCCTACATCGCCATCTACGTGGTCAGCATCATGAGCGCAGCACCGGCTGATGAGATCACCACGGAATTCGACAAGGTCGAGAACCACGCCTGATCGAGGTGTGACAAGACACTGTTGAAGCCTGTCCCTATTGCCGTTCATATCGGCAATACGACAACGCCGCCCCTCGGGGCGGCGTTGTCGTTCATGGCAACTTGTCCTCACTGACTCTCGCTGTCACGGCTTCCTCATATGGCCTAATCACATTGGCGAGGCTTGCGGAAATCGATTACCCAGACTCCCTCTAGCAGCGACAGCGCTGGCGACTGCACTTGAGACCGAGCTTGAGACAGAACTTGCGACTGAGCTGATGAAGGAGTTGAGGCCTGACTGACAGCATCGCCCGGCGCACAGGGCGACCGCGCTTGCAGGCGTGCCTTGAGCGCCTCATCGCGCAGCAAGGTCACCGCGCTGGCGCCCGCCAGGCGCAGCCGCACCACGGACCAGTAGTTGTCGGGCGTGAAGGCAGCGACCAGATTCTGGCCTACGGCCGCCACCTGCTGGCGAGTGACCCGCGCCAGCGGCGCCACTGGCGCCTCGCCCAGCACCAGTACCGGCAAGGCATCGCGCGGCTGGTAGCGCTCGGCGTCGCGGGGCGAGTCCAGCGGCAGGCCCTGTTCCCGCGCCTGAGCCACCAGAGTGCGCGCCAGCTGTGTCTCATGGGCCTGCTGGGCGGCCAGCGCATTGCTCCAGGCGGCGAAGATCACCCCATGGCGCACCAGCAACAGGCAGGCGACGATCAACAGGCACTGCTGCATCAGACGCCGCCAGCCAGGTGACTTGCGCTGCGTGTTGGCCGTTTCTGTCATGCTCTGCGTTACACCTGCGCCGGCACTCGCGCCCTCTCTCACTCTCACACTCAGTGCCAGCATCAGGGCACCGCCCAACAGCGGTCCCCAGGCGATCAGGGTGCGCGAATGAAATACCGGCTCGGCCAGCAACAGCATCGGCCCCCACAGGGCGGGAACCAGCAACAGCGCCCACAGGGCCCAGCTCATGCGCTGCAGCGATAGCTGGCGCGCCGAGCGAGACCTGCCTTCGGGCGCGCCAGCGGCCTCTGCCTGAGGCACAAGCGCGCCGCGAGGCAGAAGTCGCAACAGCGCCGCCCCGGCCAGCAGCGCCAGACTGAGCAGCAGCGTGACCTGCCCCAGTCCCTCACGAAACGCGCCCAGCGCCACGCTCAGGTTGTGCTCGAGTCCCGCCAGCAAGGCCTGAGGGTCGGCGAAGGGCAGCATCTGGCCATGCTGCTGACTGTACTCGCCCGCCACCAGCAGCCGCGTGATGGGCAGATAGAGCAGCAAGGCGACGCCGGCCAGCGCCCCACGCAGCAACAGCATCCGCCAGCGCGACCACAGTGAGGTGCTGGCGGTGCCCGCGAACAGAGCCTCGAGCAGGCTCAGCACCAGAAAGGCATTCAGGGCCGGTTGATAGCTGCACAGCGCCAGCAACAACAGCAGCAAGGCGCTCAGCGGTGGCTGCCAGGCCTGCCATGGGCCTCGCCCTTCGCTTATCCCTCCGGCTGGCTCTCCCTCTCCCCCGCTTTTCCCGCCAGCACGCAGCACCAGACTGGCCAGTATGGCACTGGCCAGCGCCACGCTCATCGGCAGGCTGTCGAAGGCGTAACTGAAATTCTGCAGGGTGAAGGGCGTCAGCCAGATCAGCGCATTGCCCACTACGCAGCCCACCAGCGAGAGCCCCGGCAGCCATCGCCACCAGGCCAGCGCCATGCTCGCCGCCAGCCCCCAGGCCGCCAGTTGCGGCAAGGGCGCGACATTGACCAGCACATCGCCGAAGCCCAGCAGACGCATGATGCCCTCGGCGGCCGGGCGCGCATTGAGCATCCAGCCGTAATAGCCATCCAGCGCACGGCTCATGTCATCCAGATACAGCGCGCGCGTGGCGATCAGCGGCACAAGCCCGAGGCCGATCACCACCAGACTGGCAAGCAGAATGCGCCATGCCTGACGCCGTCTGGCATCAGCGGCATCACACGCTTGGGACAACGGCTGCGACCTTGTCATGCACTGGACTCCCGATCAGAACGATACCCAGGACGGATGACGTCGAGAGTACCTGACTCGGGGCGCGATGGAATGCCCCGACGAAAGCCCATGAAAAACGCCACCCGAGGGTGGCGTTGTCGACATGCCTACGTGATGCGGAAGTTACTCGGCCGGCGTGCTGGCCTGATGGAAGTGCACATCGCGCTGCGGATAGGGAATGCTGATGCCGCGCTCATCGAAGGTCAGCTTGATGCGTTCGGTCATGTCCCACTTCAGCGCCCAGTAATCGGAGGCCTGGCACCACATGCGGAAGTTGAAGTTGACCGAGCTGTCGGCCAGCTCTGACACGGCAATCAGGTGGGACGGCTCCTTCATGATGCGCTCGTCACCGGCGACCAGCTCCTCGAGCACAGCCTTGACCTGACGGATGTCGTCGTCATAGCTGACACCGACGACCAGGTCCAGACGCCGCGTCGGAAGCGCCGAGTAGTTGGTGATGGTGTTAGACATGACGCTGGAGTTCGGCACGGTGACCTTGCGGTTGTCCGGCGTCACCAGGCGGGTCTGCAGCATGGTGATCTGATCGACGCTACCGGAGGTGCCGGCGGCTTCGACGTAATCGCCCTTCTTGAACGGACGCAGCGTGACCAGCAGGAAGCCGGAGGCCAGATTGGACAGCGAGCTCTGCAGCGCCAGACCGATCGCCAGACCCGCCGCACCCAGCGCGGCGATCATGGAGGTGGTATCGACACCGAGCTGGTCCAGAGCTGTCAGCAGCACCATGACCACCAGGATGGCGTAGGCGATCTGGCCGACGAAACCGGCCGCCGCCTCGTCCATGCTCTTGCGGTGCAGCAGCGAGGTCGCCCACTGGGTCAGGCGCTTGGCGACCCACATGCCGAAGACCAGCACGGCCAGCGCCGACAGCAGGGTTCCGCCCCATTGCAGCCCTATCTCGAACAGCTGACTGGTATCCATGGGGATGGCATTCAAAAATTCCACGACAACTCCTTGAGCATCCCTTGCGTGGCAGTCAGCAGACCACCGGGTGCTTTATCGTTATAGGGCACGAGGCGCGCGCCGGGGACGCACCGACACTCGGCCGAACGGATCATTGGGTATTCACACGCGCACAATTTACCTGACTATCGGCGTCACGTCAGTGCTCTTGCGCCCGGGGCCGCGTGCCCTGCTCTGCGCTCATCACGCCATTCCTCAATTCAGGGCGTACGTCAGGGCTGCGCCCGAGCGGGCGTCAGTCCCAGCGGTGAGCGCAGCGTCAGCGCGTCCAGGCGCAGGCCCACGGGAAACTTGTTGGCATCCAGGCCCGCATCGCGCGGCGCGATGGGCGGCGGCCCCTTGAGGGTCAGGCTGAAGCTGCCGTCGCTCGCGATCAGCGCGGCGGGCACCTCGACCTCGAAGCGCTCATAACGGCCGCCCACCGGCCAGCGCGTGACGGTCTGCTCCCCGATCATGACTTCCACCGGCAGCGCGGCGGCCGAATCCGGGAAACGTGACAGCTCAAGCGCCACGACCACGGCCTGCGAGCCTGCCGGCGAGACCTCGGGCGCGACCCGCAGGTGCAAGGTGACCTCCGCCAGCCGCGCACTGACCGGCACGTCTGGCTGGGGCGAGTAGAAACCGGCCCATAGCACGCCGCAATTGCCCAGCGGCTCGCCCTTGCGGATGGGGTAGCGCTCACCCGGCGTCAGTACCGGCACCTCGCCCATCGGCCGGTAACAGGTGGTGGCATGCTCGATGAAGTAACGCCGGTAATGATCATCGACCCTGGGCGTGCGCGCCAGCCACAGCAGGGTGAGTTCGAAGGCCAGCACCACCAGGGTGGCCAGCAGCCACCAGATCCGCTGGCTGCGCCGTGGCCGTGGCGCGCCATACAGGACATCAGACGAGCCAGAAGACGGTGTCATACCAGTTCTCCACCAGCCAGAGATTAGCGAGCGCGCCCAGCATGACAAGGCCCCAGGCCAGCGTGCGTGGCAGCCGAGCAAGCAGGTCATGCAGGGCCAGCACGAACACCGGCATGCCGATCATGTAGCGCGGAATGGCGTCCAGCCCGGTCGCCAGCGGTACGAACAGCGTGAAGCCCGCCAGCCCCATCTCCAGCCAGCGCCGCTGCACGCCCAGCCAGCCGATCAGGCCGACACCGACCAGCGCCATGCTCGCCTGCCACGCCGGGCGCAACGTTTCCGGCGCGCTCTGCCAGTAGCTCAGCCCTTCAATGAGGTTGGTGAGGGGATTGCCCATCTCACGGCCCCAGGAAATCTGCACATGGCTGAAGGCCAGCGCATCGCCCGTCCGGTGATAGAGCAGCGCCATGAACAGAAACAGCCCCAAGGGCCCCACCACGCCGATCAGCAGCCAATCGGGCCGCCGCCACAGCTCGGCGAAGGCGCGCAGGCGCAGCCGCGCCACAAGTTCGATTCCCATCGCGATGACCCAGAAGACCCCGGTGGCGCGGGTCATCGACAACAGCAGCGTCCAGAGCATCACGCGGCCGGTGCGCTGACAGCGCCAGTCGATCAATGACGCCAGACACAGCAGCCAGAACAGTGACTCGGAATAGAGTGCGCTGAAATAGAAGCTGTACGGCATGCTGGCCGCCAGCCACACGAACAGCAGCAACGGCGCGCCGGGACGCGTGATGGCCAGATAGCGACAGCCCAGCCCCAGCGCCACGGCCAGCAAGGCATTGCTCAGGAGCACGCCCATCAGTTCGGGGTCCAGCTGACCGCCCAGTGTCACCAGCCACAGCAGCGCCGGATAGAGCGGGAAGAAGGCCCAGTTGGCAGCGTCGCCATCGCTCATGCCGCGCGCCTCGACATCGTAGCCGCGCGTCATGATGCCCTTGAACCAGCTGCCGTCGAACTGCGCCATGGCGTGCAGATAACTGTGATCGCCCCACAGCGCGATGGCGAGCCAGACGGCGCGCGTCACCAGCAATGCCAGCAGGATATGCCCCCAGGGAATGCGCACGGCCTGCGCCCGCGCGAGTGCCTCGGCAGGGGGCGGCGTCTCGGCCGCCAGGGTCTTGAAGCGCTCCCCCAGCGTCGAGCGCGGCCCTGCGGTGACGCTGTCATTCATGCATGGTCTTCCTTGAAGGCCCACAGCCGTGAGGCCAGATAGGTCACGATCGGCACCGAGAGCGTGGCGATCGCGATGGCGACGAAGCCCGACAGATCAAGCCCCTGCATCAGCAGTGCCAACAGGCCATTGTTGAGCGCAAAGCCGCCCGCCGCGACCAGTCCGAAGCGCCAGGCACTGCCCTGGCGCTTGAAGGTCAGCCGCCGGTGGCCGACCAGCGAGACCTGAAAGGCGACGCAGAAGGCAATGATATTGGCGATGAACTCATTGAGCTGCGGCCACAGGAACAGCAGCAGGGCGGCGACGCCCAGGTGCACGCCCGTCGCGGCCAGCCCGACCAGCCCGAAGCGGGTCGCGGTGCCCGCCTCCTCCCTGGCGCGGGCAGTGACTGGCCTGTCGGACTCCCTGACGCCTTCACGATCAGCGCTCAAGTGATTCACCTCGCGCCGCATCGCGTGACGCGCCGCGCACGACCCGCGCAGTGCTCAGGCCGCTGTCGAGGCCCCTGTCCGGTGACACGCTGCCCGGCGGGCTGTCGTGCAGACTGTCATGGTCGATCAGGTAAAGCGGACGCTGCTTGGTTTCCATGAACAGACGACCGAGGTATTCGCCCAGCACGCCGATCGAGATCAGCTGCATGCCGCCGAAGAACAGGATCGCGACCATCAGTGAGGCATAGCCCGGCGCATCGGCGCCGAACAGCACCGTCTTGCTGATGATCACCAGGATATAGAGGAAGGACAGAGCGGCGACGACACTGCCGATATAGGTCCAGACCCGCAGCGGCCAGGTCGAAAAGCTCACCACGCCATCGAGGGCGAAGTTCCACAGCTTCCAGTAGTTGAACTTGGTGGTGCCGGCCGTGCGCGACGGGCGCTGGTAGGTGACGCCCACCGAGCGATAGCCGGGCCATGAGAACAGGCCCTTCATGAAGCGGTTGCGCTCGGGCAGGCGCCGCAGCGCCTCGACGACACGGCGGTCCAGCAGGCGGAAGTCACCCGCATCGCGCGGTATCTCGGTGAAGGTCAGGCGGTTGAAGACGCGGTAGAACCAGCCTGCCGTCTTGCGCTTGGTGGCGGTGTCTTCATTACGCGCGGCGCGCACGCCATAGACCATGTCGTAGCCGGCCTGCCATTGGCTGATGAACTCGAGAATCACCTCCGGCGGGTCCTGCAGATCGACATCCATCGGCACGATGGCATCGCCACGCGCCTGCTCGATGCCGGCGGACATGGCCGCTTCCTTGCCGAAGTTGCGTGTCAGGCTCAGGTAGCGCACGCGGGCATCGCCGGCCGCCGCGGCCTCCAGACACGCCAGGGTGCCGTCGGTTGAGCCATCATCGACGAACAGCACTTCAAGGTGTGGCACCTGCGAGCCCAGGGTCTTCTCGATGGCCTCCAGAAAGAGACCGATGGTCTCCTCCTCGTTCATCACCGGCACCACCAATGACAAGACCCAGTCACCGGAAAGGCGGCGCGACATGTCGCGGGGGATATGCCCCGACGAGGTCGAGGACTGCCTGCCAGACGCCTGGCCGCAGGATGCATCAGCTGAGGACCGCATGGTATTTCCTCCATCGAGAGCCCCGTCATTCATGCACGCCAGGGCATCATCATCTGACAAGGTGAGAGTGAAGAGAACACAGGTGCTGCACCAGCGCCTTACCAGACACTCTCCCGCTCTCGATCGGCGCCTCTCCTCCCTCCGCTCCATTACCTCTTGGGGCCGAGGGCGACGAATACAACGCAGCGTCAATGCTGACGGTGACCAGCGCGAACGGATCTGCCAGCTGCAAGAATCCGTGAAAAGCCCCGCACAGCGCCAGACATCGGCAAGGGCCTGCAAGATCCAGTGAGGGTTTACGATGACCGGCGAGGGCCTGCGAGAGTGGTCGGTGAGAGCGGCCTGCGCGGGTCGATGAGCGCGACGCCACCTCGCTGCGTTATAGAGCCTGCGGCCTCAACAAGTAAAGCCTGAATCACTCAAGGGTTCGCAAGCCATGCCCTTGAGCCAGGCCTTTAGCCCTAAACAAACACGGCCGCTCCAGGGAGCGGCCGTGTTTGTTGATGTAATGATTAGAGCCTGCGCAATCGCGTTACTGGCTGGACGCGAGGGTCACCAGCGTGATGAGCAAAAGACACCAGCTCAGCGGCGCCCCCAGCAGCCAGGCGCGGGGCGCATGGCGCGGCACCAGGCCGACGCCATGCGTGAAGCCGGCGCCCAGCCCCCACAGCGCGACCAGCAACATCAGATAGCGCGGCCCTGTCTGCATCGAGGCTATCGCATCCGGCCCCAGCAGCATCCAGATGGCCACCATCGCAGACAGCAGCAACGAGGCCAGGTGGGCAGGTCGAGTTCGGCACCAGGCCGGTGGTCGTGAGGCGTACCAGGGTCGTGACATCGAGCTCTCCTTGATCGGAACGGTCAGCGGCGCAGAAGTAACGTTGGGGGCCGCCTCACTCAATCATCGTCAAAGGTGTGGGTCTGCTCAAGCCACAATGCATTGATGATGCCCGCGAAGCAGGCCAGCAACACACCGAGAATCCAGGCGAAATACCACATGGTGTCGTCTCCTGACGAGGGCACTGCCCTCGCCTGTTGATAGCAAATGGGAGCAATTGGCTCAGCTAGCACAACTCAACTCAATACAGGCTGTGACCGTCCTGCTCGATGTGCGCGACGGTGACGCGACGCCACATCTTCACGTAGCACCAGGAGGTGTAGAGGATGATGGTCGGCACCATCACCAGTCCCGCCACGGTGACGATGGAGAGCGTCAGCTCGCTGGAAACGGAATCCCACAGTGTCAGGCTGGCCTCGCTCATGCGCGAGGACGGCACGATGAACGGGAACATGCTGATGCCCGCGGTGGCGACCACGCCCCCCACCCCGACGGAGCTTGCCGTGAAGGCCGCGCCGCCCTTGCGCCGGGCCGACAGCACCATCGCGGCCAGCACACCGACCACCGCGCTGAGCGGTGCCAGCAGCGTCAACGGCTCACGCGCGTAGACATCCAGCCAGCTGCCCGGCCCGACCTGCTTGTCGAGCAGCTTCAGGGCCGAGGCGGTATCGCCCATCTGATCGATGCTGTAGCCCATGCCGGACAGCCACACCCACAGGCCGCCCAGCGCGAACAGCCCCAGCGTCAAAAGGCCCAGCGGCTGCACCAGACGCGCGCTGCGTGCGGCGACGGCCTCATCGGCACGCGCCACCAGCCAGGTACCGCCATGCAGCATCACCATCACCACCGACAGCGCAGCGCAAAGCAAAGCGAAGGGGTTGAACAGGCCCAGATAGCTGCCGGCGTAGCTGGCACGCATGAACTGATCGACTTCCAGCGGCACGCCCTGCAGCAGGTTGCCGAAGATCAGCCCGAAGAAGGCGGTGGGAATCAGGCTGCCGGCGACGATGCCGCGGTCCCACCAGCCACGCCACTGGGTGTTCTCGAGCTTGGAGCGATAATCAAAGCCCAGCGGGCGGAAGAATAGCGAGAACAGGATGGTCAGCATCGCGAAATAGAAGCTGGAGAACACGGCGCCGTAGACCACCGGCCACACCGCGAACACCGCGCCGATGGCGGTGACCAGCCATACCTGATTGCCATCCCAGTGCGGGGCCAGGGTATTGATCACCACACGGCGCTCGCTGTCATTGCGGCTGACCAGCGGCATCAGCATCGCCGCGCCCATGTCCATTCCATCGGTGATGACGAAGCCGATCAGCAGCAGCCCTACCGCCACCCACCAGAACAGCTTGAGGATCTCGTAATCCCACATGATCCGTTACTCCTTGAATGACAGCGAAGGATTGAGTGACATGCCGTCATCTTCGGACATGGCGCCATGGTGGATGCCGCCGCGCTCGAAGTGATAGCGACCGGTGTGCAGGGAAGACGGCCCCTTGCGCGCGAAGTGGAACATCAGCCACATCTCGATGACGAAGAACAGGCTGTAGAAGGCCAGGAAGCCACCGATGGACCACCACAGGTCGGACTCATCCAGACTCGAGGCCGCCATGAAGGTCGGCAGGATCTCCCCCACCGCCCACGGCTGACGCCCGAATTCGGCCACGAACCAGCCGGTTTCCACGGCGATGAACGGCAGCGGGATGGACAGCAGGCAGATCCACAGGAAGGGGCGCACGTCGAAGCGCTGCTTGGCGGTCATCCACACCGCCGCGATGAAGATCACCAGCATCGCCATGCCGCAGGCGACCATGATGCGGAACGAGAAGAACATCGGCGCGACCGGCGGAATCGAGTCGGCGGCGGCCTTGTCGATCATCTCCGGCGTGGCATCTGACGGAGTCTCGACGTAGCGCTTGAGCAGCATGCCGTAACCGAGATCATCCTTGACCGCATCGAAGGCCTTGCGGGTCGCGATGTCGTCCTGGCCATCACGCAGCTGCTGGAGCAGGTCATAGGCCTGCATGCCATTGAGGATGCGTCCGCGGTGCTCCTCGGTCAGCTCCTTGATGCCGGGGATCTCGGTATCCAGCGAGCGCGTGCCGATCAGGCCCATCACATAGGGAATGTGGATGCCGTAATCGGTGTGCTGGGTCTCCTCGTTGGGCAGACCGATCAGCGTGAAGGACGCCGGCGCCGGCTCGGTTTCCCACATCGCCTCGATGGCGGCCATCTTGGCCTTCTGGACATCCCCGACTTCATAGCCGGACTCATCGCCCAGCACGATCACCGAGGCCACCGAGAACAGACCGAAGGCGGCGGCGATGGCGAAGCTGCGCTTGGCGAAGCCCAGATCACGCCCCTTGAGCAGGTAGAAGGCGCTGATGCCGAGCACGAACATGGCGCCGGTGACATAGCCTGCCGACACGGTATGCACGAACTTGGCCTGGGCGACCGGGTTGAAAATGACATCCGCGAAGCTGGTCAGCTCCATGCGCATGGTCTCGAAATTGAAGGCCGCACCGACCGGATTCTGCATCCAGCCGTTGGCAATCAGGATCCACAGCGCCGAGAAGTTGGAGCCGAAGGCCACAAGCCAGGTCACCATCAGGTGCTGACGCTTGGTCAGGCGGTCCCAGCCGAAGAAGAACAGGCCAACGAAGGTGGATTCCAGGAAGAATGCCACCAGGCCCTCGATGGCCAGCGGCGCACCGAAGATGTCGCCGACGTAATGCGAGTAGTAGGCCCAGTTGGTGCCGAACTGGAATTCCATCGTCAGGCCAGTGGCCACGCCGAGGGCGAAGTTGATACCGAACAGCTTGCCCCAGAACTTGGTCATGTCCTGGTAGACCTGCTTGCCGGTCATGACATACAGGGATTCCATGATGGCCAGCAGGAAGGCCATGCCGATGGTCAATGGTACGAACAGGAAGTGGTAGAGCGCGGTCATGCCGAACTGGAACCGCGACAGCTCCACGACGGTATCGGAGATCATGTCTTAACCCCTTTGCGATAAGGCGGACGGCCAGGCTGCCGTCCCTGCATGCGCTTGCCACCGACTTCGGGCGGATACATCAGGCCGACTCTCGCCGGCAAGCACACAGGCAATGGCACCGTAGCACCAAGACCTTGGTCGACATTGTCTACCCTCCCGCGCCAGTCTCCAGATGTCAGGTTGTCGCACTTATCGGGCGAATGTCGCACCCGCCACCTCCGCCAAGTGCCTGTCGTCACTGGACAACTCCGCTGCAAGCCGCATGGATGCTGAAGCGACGGGCCTCGCTGGCCTGGCGCCATCTCAACGCTGACTCTGCGCACCCCTGCGCGCGCTGCGACCATCGACCACACTGCGACGTTGCACCACGCTGCGACCGACTGGCGCACCCAAGAGCCGCCAGCCGCCGCACAGAAAGCCATCACGGCCCCGCGCCATTGACGCGCTGGGATGGAGAGTTTTGTGCCGCAGGCCTGTCACTTCCCCAGCAGGCTAACTATCATGGCCAGTCATCGCAGCGCTCACCGACAAGGATTGCCAGTGCACGCTTACCGCCTATCACCCGAGACCGTGATTCCTACCTGACATGACGCATCGCTCCCCCATTCATCCCTCTGCTGGTCACACTGCCACCACCAGCCCCAGCGCCACGGCGCCGCGCGGCCACGGCGATTACTGCGAAGCCGGCCTCGCCCGCCTGCTGGAGCAGCACGACCTCAATAGCTTCGATGCCCTATGGCAAGTGGCAGCCCACGACGTCGACGCGCCGAATCGTGAACGCGGCGGCGTCTCGACGGTTTCGCTGCTGACGCTCGAGGATGAGGACGGCAACAGCCATCGCCTCTATCTCAAGCGCCAGACCAACCACCTGGGCCGCAGCCTGGCGCGCCCGCTGGGCGAACCGACCTTCTCTCGCGAATGGCGTGCCATCCGCCACTATCACGCGCTGGGAATACCGGCAGTGGACGCCGGCTGGTACGGCGAGCGGCGTGCTGGCCGGGAATGGCGCGCCATCCTGATCACCTTCGATCTCGCCGGGCGCGATGATCTGGACCACTGGCATGAACGCTGGTCAGAGCTCGACGCCGGCATGCGCTCTCAGGTCATTACCGCCAGCGCCCGCCTCGTTCGCGAGATTCATCAGGCTGGCCTGATGCATGGCTGCCTGTTCCCCAAGCACCTCTTCCTGAGTCGCCCGCCGAGTGAGTCGCCGGACAGCACCTGGCAGATGGACGCCGTCATCATCGACCTCGAGAAGACGCGCCGCTTCGTGCTGCGCCGCCACGAGTGCCTGCGCGATCTCTACGTGCTGTGGCGCCGCCTGAAGAGCTGGCAGCACGATGAATGGCGACAATTTCTTGCCGTCTATCACGATGCGGATGCGCAGAGCGCCGAGGTCAGTCAGTGGCTGAAAGAGCTGGAAGCACGCGCCGCACGCAAGCGTCGCTGAGCCTGCAGAGCCCGGTGACGATCTTTGGCGTAGTGAGTACTAACCTCGCGCACGGCATGCGACCAAGGTCTTGGTCACCTTGCGCGAGGATGAATGGGGATGTCGCTCGAATGCGTCATCACAAGTCTCACTCGTGAGACATTAAACTTCCCTGAAATAATCGGTAACATCCGCTAACAGGACGCCTAATAAGTTTTCAAACAACGTTCTAAAAAAATGCTTGCCAAACAGAACGCTGTTTTTTATAGTTCGCAGCGTCCCCTGATCGACGCAGCCACGCAGAGCACACGGCCCAAGCCGTAGGGTAGCGAGGCACTGCTGACAGGCAGCTCACGAAGCCAAGCTTCAAGGAGAACTACACATGAAAGCTATCAAGATCCTGACCGCTACTGTTATCGCCGGCACCATGGCAATGGGCGCACAATCCGCCATGGCCTATGGCAAGGGTGACATCTTCCTGCGCGGTGGCGTTGCCAAGGTCGACGGCAAGAGCAACAACGGCAACGGTCTGATCGCCAAGGACGAGTCTGGCTTCGCCGGTTCCGTGGGCTACATGTTCCACGACAACCTGGCCATCGCCCTGCAGTCCACTGAAGAATTCAGCACTGACTGGGAAAACAGCGCCGGTGGTTTCGATCAGATGCCGATCAACCTGATGCTGCAGTACTACCCGCTGGGCGGTACTGAAGCCCGTGTCCAGCCGTACGCTGGTGTCGGCCTGAACTACACCCACTTCTCCGGTGAGTCTGCCGGTGGCCAGAGCATGGACATCGATGACAGCTACGGCGCCGCTGCCGAGCTGGGTGTGGACCTCAAGATCACCGAAGCCTGGGCCGTCAACGGCTTCGCTCGTTACGCCGACGTCAAGGCCGATACCAAGATCGCCGGTCAGGACGTGAACGACACCGAGCTGGACCCGGTCACTGTCGGTGCCGGTGTCACCTACCGCTTCTAAGTTCTTGCACGAGGCGTGAACATGCCTCCAGCGAGTACCTGGCAAGCCGTGTGATGCCGCATCATTTACTAAAGCGTCAGCGATGGAGCTCGGCAACGCCGAGCCGTCCAGGCGCCAGATGGGCATCACACACAAACGCCGCAGACCTTCGGGTCTGCGGCGTTTTCGTTGTGGGCAGCCAACGGCTACATGGCCGATCTTCGCCGGCGCGGCGCAGAAATTGACCTGGATCAACCACGTCCCTGACCAAGCAAGAACGCCCGTAAACTCTTGCCCCAGATCAAATTTCTCGAAATTCGGCTACCTAGAATGGGGGCATTGTTTCCCGCCATCCTTCAGGAGCCATCATGTCCGACGTCGTCACTCGCTCAGCCTCCCTCCCCGCGCACCTGACTTCGCGTAGCCCGCGCTCTGCAGCACGCCCGTGGCAGCTTCTGGCACTGGCAGGCCTCACCAGCCTCGCGACTCTCGGCGCCGCACCGGCCATGGCCGCCGACTCGCTGAATGCCAGCTCTCACAGCTCTCACAGCTCTCTCAACTACGGCGCCGGGCAGTTCTGGACGCGTGCGGGGGTCGCCAAGGTCTCGCCGAAGAGTGACAACGGTCGCATCGATGCCATCGGTGCCGACGTGGATGTCGATGATGACAGCGCCTTTGCCTTCACTCTCGGCTATCGCTTCACCGACACCTTCGGTATCGAGCTGCTGGCGGCGCAGGATTTCGACCACGACATCTCGCTCAATGGCCAGAAGGCCGGTTCCGTCGATCACCTGCCGCCGACCCTGACACTGCAGTACTACCCGCTTGGCGGACGTGAATCGCGCATCCAGCCTTACATCGGCGCGGGCGTCAATTACACCCACTTCTCCGATGAAACCCTCGACGATGGCACCAAACTCGAGATGGATGACAGCTGGGGCGCGGCCGCACAGATCGGTGTCGATCTGGTGATCAACGAGCACTGGGCGGCCAACGTCGCCGCCTGGTATCTGGATATCGATTCCGATGTCACCGTGGCGGGCAGCGTCAACGACAAGGTCGAGATCGACCCCATCGTGACCATGGCCGGGATCAGCTATCGCTTCTGATCAGCCACTTCCTGGCTAGCGCTTCTGACTGGCCAGAAACGACAACGCCCCGCCAGCCCATCTCGGGCCGGCGGGGCGTTGTGCTTTGTACTTGGTGCTTTGTACTTGGTGAGTTGTGAGTTGTGCGCTCGGCACGCCTCAGCGCGGGGCGGCTTGCCCACTGTTCGTTACCGAGGCCTTGGAAGTTGCTGAAGCTGTTGAGGTTGAGGGCGTTGAGGGAGTTGAAGGCGAAGGCGGCGTGACGTCCTCCGCCGGCGCCTTGCTCACCTTGCCCGGACGCGGGCGGTCCAGCACCAGGCCCAGCACCACCAGTGCCGCGCCCGCCACCATCAGCGCGGCCCACTGCTCATCGAACAGCCACCATGCCATCAGCGCGGCACACGGCGGCACCAGGAAGAAGGTGCGCGCGACCTGATGGGCCTCGCCCCGTTCCAGCATCAGCATCAGCAGCCAGATGGCACCGACCGAGATGGCGATCACCAGCCAGGCCATGGTTAGCAGCAGACGCGGCGTGGGGTCAAAGGCAAAGCTGCCGACACTGGTCGCGGCGACGACGAACACCGCGCCCGCACCGAGATACTGGAACATCAGCCCCTCGACCAGCCCCATGCGCCCGGAGACCCGCTTCTGCCACAGCGTCGAGCTGGACACGCCGATCAGCGCCACCAGGCACCAGACGAGCCCGATCAGCGGCCACTCCAGGGTGCCCGCGCCATCCTTGGCAAGCCCTGCCCCCAGCACCAGACTGACGCCAATGGCGCCACAGCCAAGCCCCGCCCACTGCTTAGCGCCCAGCCGCACGCCGAACAGCGGCAGTGACAAGGCCGCCGTCACCAGTGGATGCAGGCTGACCAGCAGCGCCGTCAGGCCCGCCGGCAGCCCCGCCTTGACCGCCGCGAACACGCCGCCCAGGTAGGCGCCATGCAACAGCATGCCAATGCCCATCTGCGCCAGACGGTCATTGCGCCGGCCCCACTGACGCGGCTTGCGGCGCAGCCATAGAATCAACCCTAGCACCGGCAGCACCAGCAGGCTGCGCACCAGCAGCAAGGTGAAGGGTTCAGCGTCCAGGGTACCGAAGCGCGCGGCGATGAAGCCGCTGGCGAACAGAAACACGAAGCAAAGTGGCATCCACATCACGCAGACTCCAGCGAGAGAAATGACAAGCGATCGGTCCGGGGGCAGGTGCAGGACGTGCACCGACGGGACCACGACATGAGCCTTCAGCTTGCCGCGAACCCTCAAGGGGGCACAAGATACAGATAATCACCATTTCAAGGGGTACAGACAGGCATGTCATCCGCCGAGCACGCTTCGTCCGCCAGCCGCCCTTCGCTTGCAGGCCCCGCTATCAACTCAACCACCAACTCAGGCGCCACAGCCGCGACGCTGCCGCGCTATCAGCAGCTGGTCGAGCGACTCAAGACCCAGATGGCGACGGGCAAACTGAGCGCAGGACAGCGCCTGCCTTCGCTCAGGCGGCAGGCGGCGCAGGCGGGGCTCGGCCTCAACAGCGTGATTCGTGCCTATGGCGAGCTGGAGGCGGCGGGCCTGATCATCGCCGAACCGCGTGCCGGCTATCGGGTCGCGCCAGCGACGCAGGCTGCTCACGATACGAATGACCTGAATACCGGCTCACAGACCAGCCCGACTTCATCTCGTCATCCCGGCGTAGCGCAGCACGGGCAGCACGGACAGCACGGGCAGCGAGAATCACATCACAGGCCGCGCGCCATCACCACACTCACCATCAGTGACCCGGCCTGGCAGGCGATGGCGAATGCCAGTGATCCGCGCCTGGCGCCGTTGGGTGCCGCTCACCCGGAGCTGGACGCCCCCGCCGTGCGACGCCTGTATCGTCTGGCGCGCACTCAGCTCGGGGCGCATGCCCAGCACCCCAGCGCCTATGCCCTGCCGCCGGGCTCGAGTGCGCTGCGCACCGCCATCGCCCAGCACCTCAGCCACCACGGCCATCCCTGTGACAGCGACGCCCTGTTGATCAGCCAGGGGGCACAGCATGGCATGTCACTGCTGCTCGGCCAGCTGCGTGCCGCCAAGGGCCGCTGTCGGGTCGGCGTCGAAGCGCCGGGCTATTTCGGCATCGTGGCCGCCATTGAAGCCCAGGGCCATCAGGCGATCGCCATTCCGGCCCGCGCGCACCAGGGACTGGATGTCGCGGCGCTCGAGCGTCTGCTCGAACATCATGATGACAAGACGCCCGCCCTGACGCTGGATGCCCTGATCGTGACCGCGGATGGCCACAATCCCCTGGGCGGGCAGCTGAGCACGCCAGATCGCCACCGCCTGCTGGCACTGGCGGCACGCCACGCCATCCTGCTGGTCGAGAACACCACCTTTGCCGAGCTGAGTTTCGATACCCGCCAGCCGTGGCTGGCCGACCTCGCCCACCGCCATGCCGACAGGCCGATGCCTGCGCTGATCAGTCTCGGATCATTTTCCAAGACGCTGGACCCCCGCACCCGCTGCGGCTGGCTGTGGCTGTCACGGCCCGAGCAGGAGTCACCACTGGGGCTGCAGGCGATGATTCGGGCGCGCTGGGCCAATGGCATGGGCGACATGCCATGGATGCATGCTGCCCTGAGCGAACTGATCACCAGCGGGGATTACGGCCGCCACGTGCAGCGCATGCGACGCTGCTATGCGAGGCGCCTGGAGCGTCTGCGCGCGCACCTGAGCGCAGCGCTGGGCGACAGCGTCTGGCTGCCGCCGCCGAGTGGCGGCTATCTGCAATGGTGTGGCCTGCCCAGCCTTGAGGCACAGCAGCTGGAGCAGTTGCATCAGGACCTGCTGAACGCAGGCATCGCCACCCTGCCCGGCAGCCTGTTCAATGCCGAACAGTCCGGCCTGCGTCTGAATGCGGCCCAGCTCGGCGAGGAAGTGACGCAGAACGCTGCACGGCCCTCTGACGAGATTCCCCGCCAGCAGGACATACTGGCGCGCCTCACCGCTCACCTGCAAAAAGCCCTCGCACAGGGCGAGGGCTGATTGAGGTGCGATGCCTGAATTCGTCCATGGCACAGCCTTTCAGGCCATGCGCAGGGCCTGCTCGCGGCGACGCGCCCACACCTGATTGATCACCAGGGCCGCCACGATGACCGCCCCACCCAGCGCCAGACGCGCCAGGTCGGCGTCGCGGTTCCAGATCAGCAGATTGACCAGCAGGCCCGCCGGCACCAGCGCATTGTTCATGATCGCCAGCGTGCCGGCATCGACCCGCGTCGCGCCCTTGTTCCACAGGAAGTAGCCCAGCCCCGAGGCCACGATGCCCAGCCAGCCCAGCACCACGAAGTGCACCGGCTGCGACGGCAGCTTGTCGGTACTGCCGAACAGCAGGAACATCACGATCACCAGCGCCAGTGCGCCGAGATAGAACCAGCCGAACACATGGCGATGGGCGACATCCGCCGGCAGCTGCGGGGCAACCTGACGATAGGCCACCTGCCCGATGGCAAAGCACAGGTTGGCGCCCTGCACGACCGCAAAGCCGAGCCAGAAGCCGTCGCTGACCCCGTCGTAGCGAATGATCGCCGCACCCAGCACCGCAATCGCGGCGGTCAGCAGGTAGAATGGCGACAGGCGCTTGTTCATCAGGTCATCGAGCAAGGTGATGTAGATAGGCGTGAAGATGGTGAACAGCAGCACTTCCGGCACGGGCAGCAGCAGGAAGGAGCGATAGAAGAAGATGTACATCAGGCCGAGCTGGATCGCGCCGATGGCCATCAATTGGAAGCGCAGACGACCGCTGATCGCCCGCGGGCGCATGAATGGCGCAAAGATCAGGCACGCCAGCACGATACGCGTCAGTACGGCCAGATAGCTATCGACCTGACCGGACAGATAGACGCCGATCAGGGAAAACGAGAAGGCCCAGAGGGCCGTGACACCAATCAGGTAGGACATGACGAGTAAACTCGGTAGCCAGAAGAAGTTGACACCAATTGTAACCCTCTATGCGCTGCTCGCGCAGATCCGCCGGCTGGATTTTTCGTCACGCTCCGGCCCGGCCTCGCGCAATGCCTGGTCTGGCCAGGGAAGCGGCGAGGTGACGGTCTCTCGAGAAGCCGCTGCTTTCCCCCACGACGGGGCACGGCAGGCGGCTCAGCAAGAGGCGGAGAGCGTGGTATTTCTCGAGCAGGGCCAGTTCCAGCTCGAGGGCCAGTCATCCAGCGTCAACTTCCACAACCGCTATCGCTGGCAGCTGGCTGCGGATGGCGAGGCGCTGTCGCTCAGTCATGAACGTCGTGGCCGCGATGCCGCCGTCTTCCTGTTCGACCTGGTGGCCGACAGCCCTCGAGGCGAAGACCACTTCGTCAGTCGTGAAGCGCATCTGTGCATCGATGATCTCTACGCCGCCACGCTGGTCATCGTGCGCGATGAGGCGGGCAATGCCCTGGGCTTTGATCTCGACTGGCGCATCACCGGCCCGCGCAAGGATGAACACCTCGCCTACCGCTATCGCTGCTGAGCGCGACCAGCATCTGACATGAGCGCTGATGGCGCATGACGGAACCGCTGGCAGCACATGAAAACGCCGCTGACGAATCACTCCGTCAGCGGCGTTTTTGCTCTGGCAGTCGATACTGACAGTCGATACTGAAAGTCGATCTTGGCAGCCGATCAGGCCAGCAGACGCGCCTTGAACCACTCACCGATCGCCTCGATTTCCTCGAGACACACGGCGTGCGCCATCGGCCAGGTCTGCCATTCCAGCGGATGCCCCAGCGCACGCGCACTCTCGGCGCCCGCCTCGCCTAGTGCCAGCGGCACGATATCGTCGTGGGTACCGTGATGGACACTGATGGCCAGGCCCTGATTGGCGGCGCTCGGCGCAATGGTCGCGCTGGTCGCGAAATAGGTCGAGAGCGCCAGCAAGCCGCCCAGCGGACGCTCGCAGCTCAACGCCGCCTCATAGACTACCGCGCCGCCCTGGGAGAAGCCGGCCAGAATGATGCGCTCACTGGCGATGCCCAGGGCGATCTGCTCCTCGATCAAGGCATGCACGTAGGCTGCGGATTCACGCAGCTGCACCTCATCGACGCGCCGCCCGAGATTCATTTCGAGAATGTCGTACCAGGCTGGCATGCGCATGCCGCCATTGACGGTCACGGCCAGCTCCTGTGCATGCGGGAAGACGAAACGCACGCCGTGATTCTCAGGCAGACCCAACGCAGGCACCACGGGCACGAAATCACTGCCGTCAGCACCCAGGCCGTGCAGCCAGATCACGCTGGCATCCGCCTGGGCGCTCGGCTCGATGATCTGAGGGGCACGGTGGCCATGCTGCTGTGATGCGTCACTCATATTCAGCTCCGGTCGGTAAGAAGGGAAATGCCGCCCAGCCTACCATTGACGCCGTCATCTGCCATGCGCTGAGGCTGGCAATCTCACCATGAACAGGCAAATTGCCCTGTCACTCGACGCCCGCCAGCCTCACCAATGCCATAAACGCCATGATGACAGGATATCTTCAGCACCCGTCGAGCAAGGATTCTGTCAATCAAGGGTTCTGGTGCTATTGCAGAATGTCGGCCAGTTCGTTCACATCCTTCACGACATGATCGGGCTTCTTTGACAGCGGGAACAGGGCCTTGCCCGGGCGGGCGATGAACGTGGTCTGCAAGCCCGCCTCCTTGGCGCCCGCGACATCCCAGCCATGTGCCGCGACCATCATGGCTTCCTCGGGTTCGACATCAAGCTTGTCCAGCACCCATTCATAGGAACGCAGGTCCGGCTTGTAGATCTGGATATCCTCAATGCTGTAGCGCGCATCGAAATACGGCAGCAATCCCGCGTTTTCGAACTGCGCCTGAACGCCCTTGTTGGACGAGTTGGTCAGACTGACGATCTTGTAGCCTTCAGCCTTCAGCCTGGCCAGACCTTCCTTGACATCAGGGTGAGGCGGGAGTGTCAGCAACGGGGTGATGATGGCCTTCTTCGCCTGCTCATCCGTCAATTCGACACCGTTGTTCTGCGCGACCACCCGCAACGAGGCGACACCGATCTGCCCGAAATCGTGGTAATCCCGAGTCACGGTAGACACCAGAGAATAATGCAGCATGGTCGAGAACCACAGGGGCAGCAGGTCTTCTCTTCCCCCCAGTGCCTCGCCAACGGAACTGCGCATCGAGGCAAGATCCAGCAGCGTTTCATTGACATCGAAGATCAGCACCTTGGGCTTTTCGACGACATCACCCGCCATCACACTCCCTGACATCAGACCAACGCCCAACACCAATGAACCTGCCACTTTCTTGAGTTTTGCGCGCACCATCATGGGCCTCCACTTGATTGATATCATGGCATCCTGCCTCGGGATATCCGACATGCAGGCCGGCAACCACCAACGTTTAATCACCGTGACGCATCATGACACCCATACAGTGAACTGCCGATGAATCCTTACGAATTACCTGGAAAACCCTCAGCATATTGCGGGAATCAAGCAAGGTACCGTGTACAGAGTCGACCAACCACTTGCTGCGCCCTTCTGGAATCCGGGCATAAAAAAACCCGCCATGGTGGCGGGCAATGAATGTCGGGACAGCGACACCCAGGACAGGAAAGCGTTTGAGAAAGGGTTTTGCCACCAGGTCGTTCTAGAGGGGATGGTGGAGGGCCCCAAAGCCCTTGCTCAAGCGTTCTGCTCACTATCCAAGTGTCTCTACGTCTGGGATATTTCCTTTCGCTTTCCCTGAATTTCGGTAGTCACTGGCTTGCGCATCAGTGCCTACGCTTTCGATCGTCGCCGCGCGGTGATTCAAGCAGCAATCAGTTCACAGCGCTTCAATTGTTTCACAATGACAGCTTGCGGCATGAAGTCATGTGAAGCGTGTCATGTGAACCGTCAGCATCGAAAACTCAGCGATGATCGGCGTCGATATCGACTGCCCCATGCACATCACTATCGGCAAACACATTGCCACGGCTGGTGATCAGAATGTCAGGATTTGCGGCGTAGCGCTTTTCGCTCTTCTGATAATCACGCACTTCGCTGTGGATGCCGTGAGATTGAGCGCTATTGAAACGCGCATTGCTGCTGTCATCAGTGCTGATATCGGCACTGGCCAGACCGCTGGTGGCGAGGGCAAACGCTGCCAGGCCGTGAGTCATGAATGACTTGATCATCTTTCTATCCTCCGTTCATTTTCACTATCGAGTTGCCATGAAGTGACACATCATTGATCACTTCATGTACTGCGTATATCCAGGCGGGATATCTATCAGAGTTGATAACTGACATCACCCACGTGACCTATTGATAAAGACCATCAACAAGCACTACCCACAAGGATGCGGCTTACGATGGCGCGATATTCAGGCTTGCCCATGGCGGGACCCTTCTACGTCATCGTGCGAGGCACGGTGCGTCGCTGCGCGGGATGACTCCCGACAGATACCGGCCATTTCAGGAGGGGTCAGACTGTCGTTGCACTTCGCGACGAGGTATCACCTGGCGATCAGTGTCAGTGACACTGCTTTACGACTGGCTTGTTCACGCTTTTGATTCTTCGAGCTCTTATGTCTCCAAGCTCTTATGTCTCCAAGCCCTTATGTCTCCAAGCCCTTATGTCTTCAAGCTCTAGCTGCTTAAAACTCTTGCTGCTGCTCATGACGACACTTGCTGCGTGGTCACGAATCAGAGCGGGGCTCAGACAACCTGAATCAGACAATCTGGCTCAGACGCTTTCGCTCAGAGCATGCTGGACGCGAGTCGCGGAAACGCTCTTGCCAGCATCGTTGGCGAATTGCTGGGAGTCGGACGCCAGTGTCTCGCGCTGACCTTCGATCGCAGCATCGTTCAAGGAGCTTTCGACACGGCCCGCGGCAACGCTCATGCCGGTATCGGCAAAGGTGGCTTGCTCGGCGGCGGCGGACTGGGCCTGGCCGTGGATGCTGGATTCGCTGAGCGCAGAGCGCACCTGAAGGTCAGCGACGCTGTCTGCAAAGGCAGCACCGGTGGCAGCAACGGAAAGCGCGGTGGCGGCGATGAGGGTATTGAGCATTTTCATGAAATATCTCCAGTGAAATCTTTGTTCGGGTCAACCGGGCCAACTGGGTCAAAAAGGTCAGCCAGGTCGCAAGCAGAGTCCTTGTTCGCTGCCGTCAGCGTGACGGCGCGACGCATCAGGCGTTGTCGTTCAGGGCATGCTCGACACGTGACGCGGCAACGCTCTTGCCGGAATCATTGACGAACTGCTGGGTGTCGCGAGTGACCTGCGCCTGCTGGCCCTTGATGGTCTGGCTGTTCAGCGCCTGCTCGACACGGCTGGCCGCAACGCTCTTGCCTGCATTGGTGATGGTCTGCTGCTGAGTGGCTGCCTGCTGGGCCTGACCGTGGATCACGGATTCGCTGATGTTGGCGCGAACCTGCTGGTCGGCAACGCTATCGGCATTGGCGACGCCAGTGGCGGTCACGGACAGGGCAACGGCGGCGATAAGGGCATTGAGGGTTTTCATGAGATGACTCCAAAAAAGGTGAATAGCGAATAGATAAAAGGGAGATCAGTGCTGCTGTGGTCCCGGGCCTGGGGCCATGAATCAGGACCTGCAGACTCAGGCGTTGTCGTTCAGCGCATCTTCAAAGCGTGATGCCGCGACACTCTTGCCGTTGTCGTTGCTCAGGCTCTGGCCGCGGGAGACGGCGTGCGTCTGTTCACCCTTGATGGTGTCGGCGTTCAGGGACTGCTCGACACGGTTGGCAGCGGCACTCATGCCGGACTCGGCAGCATTGAGCTGCGTTGCGGCGGGCTGCGCCTGGCCGTGGATGACCTGTTCACTCAGTGCGGCACGCACCTGGGCATCGGCAACACTTTCATCAGCGGTGGCAACGCCGGTGGCAGCAATGGAAATGGCAGCGGCGGCGATCAGGGAAGTCAGGGTTTTCATGATGTTTCTCCAGAAATGGGCAAGGTCGAATGTCAGGTGAGTCGATGTTCGGGGGTCACCGAGTTGTCAGCGTGACCTACCCGGCTTCAGGCGTTGTCGCTGATGTGCTGCTGAACGCGGCTAGCGGCGACGCTCTTGCCCTGATCATTGACGGTGGCGTTGGCCTGGGACACGGCAGCGGTATCGACGCCGCGGATGTGGTCAGCATTGAGCGCCTGCTCAACGCGACCGGCAGCAACGCTCATGCCCGTTTCGGAGAAGCTCTGCTGGCTGGTGGCAGCCGGCTGAGTCTGGCCCATGATCTGCTGGCTGCTGATGGCGTTCTGGACGCGCACGGCGGCAGGGCTATCGTCGGCTGCGAATACGGAGGTGCTGGCAGTGGCGATGGCGACGGTAGCGATCAGAGTCTTGAGGGAAATATTTTTCATGGTGTATCTCCTGGTCCTGGTGCGGATGCTTCCGCTTTGAGTCGTTGTCAGTCAGTGAAGGATTGGTTTGCTGACCCCTGTCCGGGTCCTGGCCTTCACTGACTGTGGTGCGTGCTGCGTTTCGATGATTAACAGACTAATTGTTATGCTGCGTTCAAACTAGCCGTGCAACTGGAAGCTCACTGTTTCTCTTTGAGCAACGTCACTGGAAACGAACGGCCTTCCCCAGTGCTTGACCCTCCTGCCCCTCTCATCACCCATAAAGCTATTGCAGCGGTTCTGAAAAAGACTTGTACAACATGGAGAGTGCAAGAATTCCTTGTTTGCGTGCTGGCCCATCCCCTTGAGCGGCGCTTCGGCCTGGCAGATCACTATCGACTTTGGTTGAGGAAGACAGTGTCTCGCCCACCACCTTGGTCGAACATGCTGCACGCTGCAGGGTGTGTCTTGCTGTGCTGATGAGTTATACGTCGCCACAGCAGAACTGGATGCCACAAAAACAAGAAAATGCGTATTTTTCTTTTTGCTTTGGCTGAGACGCCTGAAAACAGCGTCCAGCAGCAAGAAATTGTGCACATCAATCTTTACGAATATTCATTGACCGATTATTCAGGGTGTGGATTCTGCCCCTCACACTGTCAATCGGTGACGCCTTGCCCACTGATGTCGAGAAGATTCATGTCGCTCGACAACCAAGAGCTCGAGGTCAGTACCGCCTCATCAGCCCTGCATATTTGCTGCAACGTTGATGGAGTGCATTGTGAACCTCGCGAGCCGCGGGATATATCCCCGCACCGGAACAGGATTGATTCCCCCAGCGAATCAATTCAGCGCTCTTCCAACCCGGACTGAAGCACCCTCACTCACCCACGCGAAGTAATCCCAACGTTTTCAATCGCTTAGGCGACCCACGCAACGATGTCAAAATGATGACAGCCTGGGGACTGCCGTCGCATTTCCGTCGGCGGACAGCAGAACGTGTTGGAAGAGCGTCAAGAAAGCGGTGAGAAAGTGTCGCGCGAGCAGCGCAAGACTGGCGCAAAGGGTCGGGTAAAGAGTGGCGAGTGAGGAAAAGGAGCGAGAAGATAGAGGGAGCAGAGAGAGGGAGTGGAGAAAGGAAATGGAGAAGGGAGTAGATAGAGAGAGGAAGGGAGCGCCAGCGTGACACCACGGCCGGCAAGCAGCACTCGGCTCGGTTCACACAGGGCCAGCCCCGAACAGTGCCACGCATTATCGACCGTCATCCGACGTGGGATACACTGGCGTCATGCCTATCGAGCCCGAAGCCCCGCCCCATGCATCGCCCCCTTTTGCCCAATGGGCCGACTCCCCCTGTGCGACCGGCTGCGACCTGCGCCGCGACTGCGCGCCCTACAGCCACCCGCGCGTCAGGGATATCGCCTGGCTTCTGAGTGCCCCGGACCTCTTGCAGCTTGCACGTTACCCGCGCCCGTCCCTGGCGGCACTCGGGCTGGAGGATGGCCGCGTCCGCCACCACTGGCTGATGACACTGGAGCAGGCGCCCCACGCGCTCGAGGCCGCAGTGAATGAGCGCCGCCACTATCGCCTGGGCCACTACCATGAGCTGCTCTGGCAATTCGTGCTGGCACACGCGCCCGGCAGTCGCCTGCTGGTCAACAACCTCAGGATTTCCCAGGGCAAGATCACGCTGGGGGAGCTGGACATGCTCTATCTGGCGGCGCAGGACACGGCGCCCACGCACCTGGAGGTCGCGATCAAGTTCTATCTCGGCCTGCCCGAAGGCCCTGAAGCGGCCGACAGTCCCGCACGCTGGATAGGCCCCGGCGGCGCCGACAGCCTCGCCATCAAGTATCAGTGCAGCCTTGAGCATCAATTGCCCCTCGCCTATACCGAGCGCGGGCAGCAGACGATTCGCCTGGCACTGACCAGACAAGCACTGGCCAGACAGGCACTGGCCAGACAGGCAGGCGCGAGCGAGACGAACTCACCGCTGGCAGAAGATCCGCCTGCCCCGCTGCTTGCAGGCCAGCAACTGGCATTGCCCGGTTGCCTGTTTCGCCCCTGGCAGCCAGATATAGCTCCCGCCGACACGCTGCCCCCTCCCCGCCATTGCCATCCCGAGAGTGCGCGCCAGGCCGGCTGGTGGATGAGCGTCAGTCAGTTTGCCGCCTTCTGTCAGACCCTCGAGGCCTCCCCGATGCATGACGGCCCGCTGCTGGGCTGTGTCAGGGAAAAACCTGCCTGGCTGGCCGCCCCGCCCATGGCGTCGCTACAACCATGGCATGAACTGGACCGCTGGCTGCGCGATCACTTCGTGCCACCTAGCGCCGCTGACGACCTCAGCCCGGACGAACCAGTTCAGCAGGTCACGGCGGCTCAGCAAGACGCGGCGGTTCAGCAGCACAGCCGCCAGCGCACGCATCAACACCCCCGCCAGCTGTGGCTGGAGCGCAGCGTGGCAGCGCCTGACGGCGAGCCGACCACCGCCAGCTCACCTCGCCAGCAATGGCGGATCTTCGTGGTGCCGGATGACTGGCCGAGCTTCATTCCACTACCGCCCCCACCACCTGCCGCGCAGTGAGCCTGACGCGTGGCTTGCTGGTGGCTTTGTCTTGCTACGTGAAATCAACGATAATGCGCCGCGTCAGATCAGGGTGGCGACAATCCGTCAGCCTGATCTCGCCATTCGGCCCGCGCGCAACACTACCCCGCTGCTCCCGGGTCTGCTGGTGACCCACCCCTGTCGCTAGCCAACGGCTTCTCGGCACGTCTTCTTGCCTGATCGACCACCTCATCGGTCACCTGATGACGCCTGCTGCAACGCATCTGCTGAATCCGTAGGACGTCATAGTGAAAACACGACTTTCCAGCCTCGATATCGTGGCGCTGGGCTTCATGACCTTTGCCCTCTTTCTGGGCGCAGGCAATATCATCTTCCCGCCTCAGGTGGGTCAGGGCGCGGGTGCCGAATTCTGGCCGGCGGCACTGGGCTTTCTGGCCACCGGTGTCGGCATGCCGCTGGCCGGTATCGTCGCGGTGGCCGTGATCGGCGGCGGCCTCGACAAGATCACCTCGCCGTTGCCCAAGTGGGCGGCCGCGGCCTTCGGCGTCGCCATCTACCTGTCCATCGGGCCGATGTTCGCGATTCCGCGCACCGGCACCGTGGCCTTCGAGATGGGCATGCGCCCCTTCATCGACATGTCAGCACAGAGCGGCCTGGCCCTGCATTCGGTGCTGTTCTTCGGCATCGCCACGCTGATCGCGCTGAGCCCGGGCAAGTTGATGGATGTGGTCGGCAAGTGGCTGACGCCGCTGCTGATCGCGCTGCTGGCGCTGATCGCGCTGTTCACCATCATCGACCCGCAGGGACCGCTGGGGCCGGTCAGCCCCGAGTGGGCCGAGGCGCCGTTCATGACCGGCTTCCAGCAGGGCTACCTGACCATGGATGCGCTGGCCTCGATGGTGTTCGGCATCCTGATCGTCTCGGCGATCAAGGCACGCGGCATCACCGCGACCGCTGACGTGACCCGCTACACCCTGTGGGCCGGCGCCATCGCCGCCATCTGTCTGGCCGCCGTCTACCTGCCGCTGACCTACATGGGTGCCACCAGCCATGCACTGGTCAGCGAAGCGGCCAAGGGCGAGCTGATCCCGGTCTACGTCGAGGCACTGTTCGGCGATGCCGGCAAGCTGATCCTGGCGCTGGTCATCACCCTGGCGTGTCTGACCACCGCAGTGGGCCTGTTGACCTCCTGCGGCGAGTTCTTCCATCGCCTGCTGCCGAGCGTACCCTACCGCCTGCTGGTGATCGTGATGGCCGTGGCCTCGGCGTTGATCGCCAATCTGGGCCTCTCGACCCTGATCAGCGTCTCGGTTCCGGTACTGGTGACGCTCTATCCGCTGGTGCTGGTGCTGACGCTGCTGTCCTACCTGCGTCCGCGCCTGCATGATGCGCCGCGCGTGTTCGCCTGGACCCTGGGCCTGACGCTGCTGGTCAGCCTGCTGGATGGCTTCGAAGCCAGTGGCATCGACTCGCTGATGGCCATCTCGCACCGCATCGAGCCGCTGCTGCCGCTGGCCTCGATGAATCTGGGCTGGCTGGCGCCGGCGCTGGCGGGGCTGATCATCGGCATGCTGGCCAGCCGTCGTGACCAGACGAACCTGGACCCGGCATTGGCCGCGCAGGACTGAGGCTCACGCCAATCAGTCGCGCAGCGTGACCAGAAACACGAAAGCCCGCCTCTCCAACGAGAGGCGGGCTTTTTGTTGCCACACGCCAGCTGACCGAAAACAGATGACAGGCACCCGTCCGCTGTCAGGCGATCGTCAGCGCGGCGTACTGCGCGACAGGCCCAGCTGAGCCAGGGTGGCGTCATCCAGCGCATGCACGGCCTCGACGCCGCTCAGCGCCGTGAAGTAGTCCGGCGTCAGGAAGTCACGCCCGCCAAGCAGGTGCTCCAGGTATTCGCGTGCCGGCTTGAGGCCCTCGGCGGTGCGCTCGGGCAGCGCCACATACACCCAGGCGTCGATCACGCCTTCGCGGGTGACGATGGGATGAAGGAAACGCTCATATTCATGCGGGCGGCCTTCGAAGGGGTCCATCAGCGTGATCTGCTCGGCCTCGAGCAGCTCGTACAGCACGCCTTCGACGCGCTCGCCCGGCGCAGGCTGCACGTTGGCATGCGCGATACCATCGACCCGAGAGGCCTTGTCGAAACTCAGGCGATGCTCTTGCAGCCAACCATGCACGGCCCGTCGCGTCTCGCCGATGCGTGCCACGACACGCGCCGGATTCATGTTGCTGCCGTAGGCGAAGTAATAGGCCATGCAAGCTCCTGACAGTTGTCTCGAGGCGCAATGCGAGGGCATCACGCGCGAAGGGCTCAGTGGGAGGTGTCGGGTAGAGGAGGCTCAGTGCGAGGTGAGATGCCTGCCCGGCAATCAGTGCGTCGTGATCAGCGTGTCGATCTCGCGAATCACTTCCGTCATCGCCACGCGGCGCTCGGGGCGGGCATCCTTCAACCAGGCCTCGATGGCCGGCGCCACTTCACACTTGGCGGGGAACGGCGCGCGGGCATCGCACAGCGCTTGCAGACGGGCGATGAACACGAAGCGCAGCCACTGGCCCATGTCCATGCGATCGACACAGAATGGCTCCACACTCATGAAGGCCTGCGGGGATGGCGTGTCCATGCGCCACAGGTCTGCTGCCTTCATGGTCGCTTCCAGACGTGCCAGCAGCGCGCGCAGCTCGTCGTAGGGATTGCCGGCGATCTCGCCGTCCTGGGGTTGTTCAGTCGGATTCATGCGACCTCCGTCAAATCATGCATGGTTCGTTCACGCTATTATCCCGATGATGCTAACGGAAGGCCAGGAGGCCGCATGGCAGACACGCTGTTCAATGATGTGATGATACTGCTGGGAGCCTCGGTAGTGGCCGCGGCGCTGTTCCGCCGCCTGCATCTGCCGCCGGTGCTGGCCTATCTGGCGGTCGGCTTTCTGGTCGGCCCTCATCTGGCGGGCTGGATCGGTCGCCCGGAAGAACTCGCCTTCCTGTCGGAATTCGGACTGGTGTTTCTGCTCTTCTCGCTCGGCCTCGAATTCTCGGTGCCGCGCATGCGCGCCCTCAAGACCACGGTATTCGGGCTGGGCGCCTGTCAGGTGGCGGTATGCAGCGGGCTGTTCTGGGCGCTGGGCTGTGCGCTTGGCCTGTCACCGGCGGCGGCACTGGTCGCGGCCGGCGCGCTGGGGCTTTCCTCCACCGCCATCGTCACGCGGGAACTGGCGCGCTGGAATGAGCTGGACAGCCCCCACGGCCACGCCGCCGTGGGCGTGCTGCTGTTCCAGGATCTCGCCGCCCTGCTGTTCCTGATCCTGATTCCGGCCATGGCCGGTGATGGCAGCCAGCTGCTCAGTGACCTGGGCCTGATGCTCATCAAGGGGTTGGGGCTGGTGGCGGTGATGCTGATGATCGGCAAGTGGGTGCTGCCGTTCGTGTTCCAGGAAATCTCGCGCGCGCGCTCGGAAGAGCTGTTCGTGCTCACCGTGCTGCTGGTGGCGCTGTTCTCCGCCTGGCTGACCCACAGCCTGCATCTGTCGATGGCGCTGGGCGCCTTCCTGGCCGGGATGATGCTCGGCGAGAGTCATTTCCGCCATCAGATCGAGGCCGACATCCGGCCCTTCCGCGACATCCTGCTGGGGCTGTTCTTCGTCTCGGTGGGCATGTTGCTGGACCCGCATGTGCTGCTGGCCCAGTGGTATTGGGTCGTCATCGGCGTGGCCTGCCTGCTGGCGACCAAGGCACTGCTGATCACCGGACTGGCGCGCCTCTCCGGCCGCCCGCTGGACAGCGCGCTGCGCACTGGCCTGGTGCTGTCCCAGGGCGGAGAATTCGGCTTCGCGCTGCTGGCCCTGGCCAGTCAGCAACGCCTGATGGACAACGAGACCGTGGGCCTGGTGGTGGCGATCATCATCGGCTCGCTGGTGGTCACGCCGAGCCTGATTCGCCACAACCAGCAGCTGACGCGCCGCCTGTGCCGCTCCACCACGCCCACCCAGGAGAACCCGCACACCACCGCGGAGCTGAGCGCCGCCACCGCCCCGCTCAGTGGCCATGTCATCGTGTGCGGCTTCGGGCGTGTCGGCCAGACGGTGGGGCGATTTCTCACTCAGGAGAAACTTGAGTGGATCGCCATCGATGCCGACCCCATCCGCGTCCACGAGGCCGCCAGCGCCGGTGAGCCGGTGGTGTTCGGTGATGCGCAGCGTCTGGAAATCCTGCGCGCACTCGGTATCGAGCGCGCCCGTCAGGTGGTGATCACCGTCAATCAGCTCTCGCATGCGCTGGCCATTCTGCGCGCCATCCAGCCGCTGGAACTCGAGGACCTCAAGGTGCTGGTGCGCACCCAGGATGACGCGGACCTCGAGACCTACAAGGCCGCCGGGGCCACCGAGGTGATTCCCGAGGTGCTCGAGGGATCGCTGATGCTGGTCTCGCATGTGCTGGTCAATCTCGAGGTGCCCTTCCGACGGGTGGCGCGCTCGATCCAGAATGCACGCGAAGCGCGCTACAGCATGCTGCATGGCTATTTTCATGGTCAGCAGTCCCAGCTGACCGACAAACGCGGCAACCCGCTGCTGCGGCGTCATCCGCTGACGCTGACCGCCGATGCCTGGGCCTGTGGCCGGCGACTGGACGACATCGCCCTGCCGGAAGTGTGCGGCATTCTCGTCTCACGCGTGGTGCGCGCCAGTGGCGAGAACCTGGAAGAACCCACCGGCGACCTGACGCTGGCGTGTGGCGATACACTGGTATTATCGGGATTGGCTGATCATATTGAAGAGGCGGAAACCCGCCTGCTGACCGGCTGAAAGGCCTTGAGCGGCAGGCGATACCCAAGACTCCGCCGCCTGCTGTCCTGCCGCCAGCAACCGTGCTGGCGGCGGGAGGGAGAGCGTCACAGAGAGTCAGCTCGGATGAAGATACTGATGAGCACACTGAAGGGATCGACATGTCAGGGGGCACGGCCCTGCATGGGAGATAGCACCCATCACCAGGAGGCAATACACATGGAAAGCGCAGGCGTACACAACTACATGGAGCAGCTGGTGCTCGACCAGCTGCGCTTGCATCCCGATAGCCACGCCATGGATGTCGACAGCCGCGAAGACGTGGCCTGCATCGCGCTCAACCAGCTGGCGCCCCGCTATATCCGCCACGACGTCGACATGGCGTTCTACATGGCGCCCGCCGAGCAGGAGCTGCTGGAAGAGCGCGTCTCGATGGCGCTTCAGGAAGCCTTCGACAAGGTGCGTTCGATGCCCCGCCACGGCTAGCCACGCGCTGCGGCCCCATGAAGCGTCGCCCTGAACGCGCCCTGCAACACCAGAAGCGGATCAATGATCACCGCCAGCGAAACGACAACGGCCACCGCGATGGATATCGCGGTGGCCGTTGTGTCTGTCGCAGATGCTGCCCGAGGCGTTACCTCACGTGACCTGAGGGGCATTTCCTCAACCGGGCAGCATCAGATTCCCTCGGCGCACTGCGGCGGCACTTCATCCAGCACCTTGCGCAGGAAGGCGCGCGTGCGGTCATCCTTCGGCGCACTGAACAGCTGACTCGGCGGCCCCTGTTCGACGATACGTCCGCCTTCCATGAAGATGACCCGGTCGGCGACTTCCCGCGCGAACTGCATCTCGTGGGTGACCACGATCATGGTCTGGCGCTCGACCGCCAGCTGCTTCATCAGCTCCAGCACCTCGTCGACCCATTCAGGGTCCAGTGCCGAGGTCGGCTCATCGAACAGGATCACCTCGGCCTGGGCGGCCATGGCGCGCCCGATGCCGATACGCTGCTGCTGACCGCCTGACAGAGCCGCCGGGAAGGCGTCCGCCTTCTCGCTCATGCCGATACGCTCGAGAATCTCGCGCGCTCGCTGGTGCGCCTTGGCCTTGGGCCAGCCGTTGACGACGATCAGGCCCTCGGCAATGTTCTCCAGCGCCGTCTTGTTGGCGAACAGCGCATAGTTCTGGAACACGAAGGCACTGCTGCGACGCAGTCCCAGAATGTCGTGACGGCTGGCGCGCGTGGCCTCGACCTTGCGTTCGCCGATCTGGATCTCGCCACCATCGGGCTGCTCGAGGAAGTTGATGCAGCGCAGCAGCGTGGACTTGCCGGTGCCTGACGGGCCGATGACGACGATGATCTCACCCTGCTTCACTTCCAGAGTGATGCCATCGAGTACGGCCTGCCCGCCGAATTTCTTGACCAGATTTCTGACTGCAATCATCGCTGATAGGCCTTGTTGAGACGTTTCTCCATCCAGCGCTGCACGAAGGACAGCCCTTCCACCATCACCCAGTAGACGATGGCCACCATGATGAAGGATTCAAAGTACAGGAAGCTGCTGGCCGCTTCCTTCTGGGTCGCGCCCATCAACTCGGTCACCCCCAGCGTGAAGGCCAGCGACGTGGACTTGATCATGTCCACGAAGTAGTTCATCAGCGTGGGGGCCGCCACGCGGGCCGCCTGGGGCAGCACGATGCGCCGCATCAGCTGGACATTGGTCATGCCGATGGAGAGCGCCGCCTCGGTCTGGCTGCGATCGACCCCGACGATGGCGGCGCGGATGGATTCGGCCATGTAGGCCGAGAAGTGCAGCGTCAGGCCGAGAATCGTCGCGGTGACGCCATCGATCTGGGTCAGGAACGCCATCACCTGCGGCAGGCCGTAGTAGAACAGGAACAACTGCACCAGCAGCGGCGTGCCGCGGAAGAAGGAGATGAACACGATGGTCAGCGCATTCAGCACCGGCACCTTGAGCACCCGCACTACCGCCAACAGCGAGGCCAGCACCAGCGCGGCCACCATGCCGATACAGGCCATCTTGAGTGTCAGTGGCAGGTATTTGAGCATGACCGGCAACAGGCCAAGCATGTAATCGATATTGAGAGTATCCATTCGTTATCCGGACAGGCTGGGGGCTTGGCTGAGGGTCTGGAAAGACACCCGTCGACATGACGACAACGGGGCGACGGTCAAGCCGTCACCCCGTTTGCACATGACATCCTGGCATGCGCCCTTGTATCAGGGCGCAGCGGGCAATGTTCAAGGCGTGGTGATGTCGTTGCCGAACCACTTGTTGGAAATCTCGGCCAGGCGGCCATTTTCCTTGAGCTCGGTCAGCGCGGCATCCACCTCGTCACGCTTGGCCTCGCCTTCGGCGTCCTTGCGGAACGGCAGTGCGTTCTCCAGACGCGAGAACGGCTTGCCAGCCAGTTCCAGCGGCAGCGGCGTCTTCTGGATCACCTGGCTTGCGCTGACGCGGTCCATCACGAAGGCATCGACACGGCCCAGAGCGGTGTCCTGCTCGATGTTGGACTCATAGGTCTTGATGTCGATCTGGTCGGCGTAGGGCAGCTCTTTCATCAGCGCTTCGTAGTTGGAGCCCAGGTTGACCGCCACGCTGTGGCCCTTGAGGGACTCGACGCCGGTGATCTCGTCATTGCCGCGACGCTTGACCACCTGAGCCCCGTCATAGACGTAGGGCTGGGTGAAGGCGAACTTGGCCTTACGCGCATCGGTGATGGTGATCTGGTTGGCCACGGTGTCGATGCGGCCGGCTTCCAGCGAGCCGATCAGGCCGGAGAAGCTCATGGTCACGAATTCGATGTCGTCGCCGGTGATCTCGCCGACGGCGTTGAGGACATCCACTTCAAAGCCCTGCAGCTTGTCCTGCTTGACGAAGGTGAACGGGAAGTAGCCGCCCGACATGCCGACCTTGAGGGTGTCAGCCTGTGCCGCCAGGCTGCCCAGGGTGGTCGCGCCCAGCGCGGCAGCCATCACGGCGCCCTTGAGAGCGGTAGAAGAGAAGACAGCTGCGAGCGAACGTGATTGGCGCATCGGGATTCCTCGTGGATCGCAAGACTGGGCCATTGGCGCTGGACGGTCGCTGACATTCGGTTGAACGCGGATGTCTAGCCAACAGAACAGGTATAAGCACAGCCTTTTATATGTGATTTGGTTGTATAGGATAACGGGACTGCCCCGCATTCCCAATCATTTCATCCCTTAAGGACATAACCAGAAGGAATAAGACAGCAATTGTGTCAATGAGCGCGATTCTAGCATGCCTGTCATGGCGGGCCAGTGACGCCGTATGGGCCACCTGCAGGGCTAGATGTCAGCCTGACGACAAGTGGATGACAGTTATTCACGCCATCCGTGGACGATGCTGTGGATAACCCGTCTCGGTCACGCTGCAAGCCGCGCCAGCCGTGGGATGACGAAAATTGATCAAAAAATCATCAACCTGCAAAACGCTCAGCGGGACTTGAGGTGCCGCGTCATCTGTCAAGCCATCACGGGTCGAAAGAGCGGCCATAATAGGGACAGGTCGCCCTCTTTCCTCTGGCCGCCATCACACGCCAGCGGGTGGCATGACAGCCGGTGAATCGCTAAAGTCGCTGCCATTCCAGACATGCTTAGGCACATGTCACGCGCCGGCAGCTGTCACTCAACGACACATGCCACGCCTGGCAATGATGCTCGACAAGACTCTTTTCTTCCGTTCTTCCGCACGCCAAGCCAAGGCGTGGCGGAGACACAGCCGTGGTGAGCCTCATGACTCCTCTCTCTTCCTTGAGCAACTTCTTCACACGCACCGGCGCCGAGCTGCACCTTTATCACCTGGGTCGCACCCTGGCGCCGCTCAGTCTTGAGCAACTGGAAGCCTTCGAGACCGAACAGCAGCCGTGGGAGCAGCCCTTCAAGGGCCAGGCGCGCCTGGCATGCGTGTTCCGGCCGGCCGGGCTCGACGATCCGCTGGTGTGGTTTCTGGCCCTGCCGCTGGATGAGGAAGGCCGTCTGTCTCCCGCACAACGCGACGCCTTCCTCGAACGCCTGATCACGACACTGGGTCAGACGGCGCTGACCGTCGGCCGACCTGATCTCCAGCAGGCCGAGGCAGGCAAGATCGACAACCTGATGCAGGACAACCCGCTGGCCTTCACGCCGGACGACAGCCTGCGCGCCATGCTGCACGCCCGCGCCAGCCTCGATTGCGACCGCCCTGCCAGCCAGTACTACGAGCTCGCCGAGCAGTATCTCACCGCCCAGCTACCGCTGGATGACTGGCCGTCACTCGGTCTGCAGGGCATCGCCGACGTACTGACACGACGCGGCGAGCTGTCCAGCGAGCTTGCCGCCGCCTTCGTGCAGCGTCTGGCTGACCTGCCGGACACGCCGCTGCGCGCCATCGCGCTGTGTCTGGAGCAGGCACCGCCCGCCCATGCCCAGCTGGCTGGCCAGCTGCCTGAGGAATACGAGACCGAGCTGCTCTCCGCCCTGATCGCACGTGGCCAGGCCGCGCGTGATCTGGGGGACCTGGAGACGCTGTGCGCCTGCCTGCGGGCCGCCGGTGCCAGCCCAAGGCCTGCGGCGGCGGAGTGGATCGATGCCCTGCTGGCCGACGACGAGGCCGTCAATGTCGACGTGCTGGTCGCGATCGCCGCGCGCGGCTACGCCCACCTGGAAGATGCCGAACGTCTGCCGGCCTTCCTGACCCGCCTGGCCAGCTGCCCGCAGGCCAACTTCGCTGCCCTGGCCCGCGACCTCGCCCTGATTCCGCGTCTGCGTCTGCCGGTGCTGATGACGCTGCGTAACGCAAGTGCGGACAGCCCGCTGGGTCAGGCGCTTGCCGCCCTGACCCGCCAGGCCGAAACCGGCAATCCTGCCCCGCGTCATTGACGCCGGGCATGCCCGCAGGTGACAGTGCTTGAGATCATGCGCATAACCCACGACACTTGATCGGACACTTGCTCAAGGCATGGAATCGGGGCTGATCGGCACCGGTGAACTGGGCAAGTTGCGACGCGCCACCGGCACGATGTAACCCGCGCCTGTGGCCGTGGGTGACTTGCCCAGCGCCCGCAAGCGAGGCGTCCGGCGGCGATGAAAGCGTGCCATGACCGCGTGCCCGGGGCGGTTTTGCCGGGCGTTGTCCGCGCCACCGTCATCCCCCGCTTCGTGACGCGAAAAAAGAGGCTTCAGCAAGGATTGCTGTCAGTACGTTAAGTGACTATGCTGCGCGCCCGCCTGGCCCTTACCCCGCCATGCCGGCAACGCACATTACGCTGTGCCGCGCCTGCCCGGTGTCTTCATGCCGTGAGCCGCTGCCCGCTTCGCTCACGCCCTCTGATTCAGGATGAAACATGTCGCATCACAAGAACACTTCGCGTCATCACATCGACAAGGCACCGCCCCTCGATCTCAAGACACTGAATCATGACCTGCTGGGCTTTCGTCCGCGGGGCGTGGTGGGTCGGCGTGAGCTGATCGAGCTGCCGGAACTCAAGCTGCACCTCAATGCCAAGATCGACACCGGTGCGCATTCCAGTGCGCTGCATGCCGAGAGCATCGAGGTCTTCGAACAGAATGATGATCTGTGGGTTCGCTTCATCACCCGGAGCGGCGGTAGTGATTCCCCGCCGCATACGGTCGAGACGCCGGTGCATGATCGCCGCCGCGTGCGCTCATCCAATGGTCAGGCCGAGTGGCGCTACGCGATTCGCTCGCGCATGAAGCTGGCCGGGCTCGACTACGATATCGACATGACGCTGGTGGACCGCTCCCAGATGCGTCACCCCATTCTGCTGGGGCGCCGCGCCCTGCGTCGCCTGCTGGTCGCACCGGGCGCCGCCTATCTGCACGGCGAACCCTGACGGCACCAGCCAGGCACGCGGCGGCATGCCTCGGCATCTCGCCTCAAGACGCTGGCCCCGCTGCCATCTGCATCGCGTGACGCCTCGAGACGACAAAGGCTTCACCGGCGAACACCACGCCTCCTGACGGGCATCACGTCAGTCTTCTTCTGATTCATTCCTATCTCTGTCTGGCCCATTCGGCTCCGGAGGATTTCATGCATATCGGTATCCTGTCGCGTAACTCACGCCTCTACTCCACCCGTCGCCTGATCGAGGCCGCCGAGGCACGCGGCCACACCGCGCGCGTGGTGGACACGCTGCGTTGCTACATGAACATCGCCTCGCACCGCCCGTCCATCCATTACAAGGGCGCCGAGATCGAGCACTTCGACGCCGTCGTGCCGCGCATCGGTGCCTCCGTCACCTTTTATGGCTGCGCCGTGCTGCGTCAGTTCGAGATGATGGGCACCTACGTCGTCAATGATTCCGTGGCCATCTCCCGCTCACGCGACAAGCTGCGCTCCCTGCAGCTGCTGTCGCGCAAGGGGCTGGGCCTGCCGGTCACCGGCTTCGCGCATTCGCCGGATGACATCCCCGACCTGATCACCATGGTCAAGGGCGCGCCGCTGGTCATCAAGCTGCTGGAAGGCACCCAGGGCATCGGCGTGGTACTCGCCGAGACCAACCAGGCCGCCGAGAGCGTGATCCAGGCCTTCATGGGCATGAAAGCCAACATCATGGTGCAGGAATACATCAAGGAAGCACGTGGCGCCGACATCCGCTGCCTGGTGGTGGGTGACAAGGTGGTGGCGTCAATGAAGCGTCAGGCGGCCGATGGCGAGTTCCGCTCCAACCTGCACCGGGGCGGCACCGCGAGCGAGATCCGCATCACGCCGGAAGAGCGCTCCACCGCCATCCGCGCCGCCAAGGCCATGGGCCTGTCCGTCGCCGGTGTCGACCTGCTGCGCGCCAATCATGGCCCGGTGATCATGGAAGTGAACTCCTCGCCGGGCCTGCAGGGCATCGAGACGGCCACCGGCAAGGACATCGCCGGTCTGATCATCGATCACATCGCCAAGTCCGCCGCGCCGGCCAAGAAGATTCCGCCCAAGCCCAAGGGCTGAGGGCTGAGGGCTGAGGGCTGAGGGCTGAGGGCTGAGGGCTGAGGGCTGAGGGCTGAGGGCATTGCGCGCAACGTTTCCCAAGGGTGCAGGTCGTCATGACTGCACCCTTGGCGCTTCTGGGTCAGATGGCCGCGCGTGTACGAGCGTGAGCGATGGAAACAGGGCAAGGACAGCGCCTGAATGGCAACGATGATCGTCACCAGAACGTCATTGTATTGTCGTAAACTGCAGGGATTGACAGTGCGGGAATAAATATCCTGACTTTCTGCCCTTCAGGGGTAGAAAAACACTGTTTTCACCCGCACAATCTCTTCTGACGGAGGAGGTGACCGCCCATGTTTCTCGACAATCGCCAGGTGGCGATGGATAGCGTCCAGGAAGCCCTGGCAGACAGTCTTGATTATTTCGAGGATAACGCCGAACGGCTGCGTCCCGCGCTCCTGAAGGCCTTCGAGCCCTTCTATGCGAGCCGTGTCGAGCTCAAACAGGCCCTGGAAGTCGAGACACGCAAGCATCTGAGCCTGATGCCGCGCGACGCCGATGTCGAGCGCGATGACTACATGTGGCTATGGAGTCGCCTGAAGAGCATCGTCGGCAATGACAATCAGGTGCTGATCAACGAGCTGCTCGAACAGGAACGCGTCCTGATGCAGGCCTGCTCGACCGCCTTCACGCATCCGCTGCCTGACAGCATGGAAAAGGTACTGGAAGGCATCTTCCACAACTGCCGCCATCTGATCCGCGAGCTGTACCGTCACCAGACAGGTCAGGCCGCCCGCCGCCGCGCCGGCTAGCCACCTGCCCGCCGCCAGGCCGTGAACGCAAGACGCCCCGCCTCCCAAAGGAAGCCACCTGCCCGCCGCCAGGCCGTGAACGCAAGACGCCCCGCCTCCCAAAGGAAGTGCGGGGCGTCTTCGTATTGACCCTATGCATCTGGCGAGACCAATGCGCGGCTAGTTCGTATCAGACCTGACAGGCAGCCACTGGAGCAATGCCTGCTTCACTCCGGGCAGACTGGCCAGCAGGCTTGCCTGCGCCTGACGCGCGAGGGCATGCGGGTCCGGCGTGTCGGCAGCACTCTCTTCATCCGTCACATCCACTCCATCCGCCATATCACGACTGGCAGCGGCCTGCTGCCCTGCTCCGGCTGTCACGGAGCCCTCCGCCGGCGACATCACGTGCTTGTCTGAGGAGTGAGATGATGAGTGCGATGACAACACCGGCGTCGGCAGCGACTCCTGCGGTCCGAGGAAGCGCGGCTTGCGCCCCCACAGGTAGAGATCACCCACTGTCGCCGCACGGGCCAGCCACTCGCGCAGCATCAGCTTGAGCCCCGGCGGCTGACGCTCGGAGATGGCCGGACAGCCCACAGCCTCCAGGCCCAGCGCATCGGCGATGAACAGCGCACGCGGCAAATGCCACGGCTGAGTGACCAGCACCGCCTCGTCGACACCGAAGACCTTGTGAGCTCGCACGAGGGTATCGAAGGTGGAGAAGCCCGCGTAATCGAGCGTCATGAACTCCTGCGGCACGTTGCGCGCTCGCAGATCACGCCACATGGTCATCGGCTCATTGTAGTAACGCGTGCGGTTGTCTCCCGAGAGCAGCAGGTTGGAGACGCGGCGCAGGCGGTAGAGCTGGGCGGCGGTATCAAGGCGTGCCTGATAGTGTGGATTGCTGCCCCCGCCCACCAGGCCGTGGGAGGTGCCGAACACGATCCCCACCTCACGGCTCTGACAGGTCAGCGGTGACGTGGCAATGCGATCGTGCGTTGCCATCACGACCCAGAGGTTGAGCCCGACCACCGTCATTGCACCGGCGGCCAGCAGACCGACGAGGGTCCAGCCAGCCCGCATGATCACTCGCTGCATCTCTTCCTCACGCCCATCCCTGCCTGTCTTTCCTGCCGTTACCGTCACATCGTGCAGGCATGAGCGCCCAGCCTACCCAAGCGGCCGAGGCTCTGCCAGCACTGACTGTTCCCCGGCCACGCATGCGGGTGACTCCGCTCAGTCTTCCTGCACCATCACGGCCTTGACATTGACTGGCACCTGGGTCGCGATGTTGCCAAGCCCGGCCAGGTCACGCAGGGTGCGAATGCCATCGACCAGCGCGAACTGCTCAGCATCGACCATCACAGGCGTGAGGGTCTGCACCAGCCAGCGGTCGCCGCGCAGGCGCGTCACCTGCAGGCTCATCGGCAGGTTCTGGGTGTTGTCGTGCAGCGTCAGCTGGCCTTCGACATCCACCTGCTGGGTATCGCCCGGCTCCATCACCTTGAGGGTCGGCATGTCGAGACTGGCGGTCATCACGGCCAACGGATAGGTGCCGGACTCGAACAGCTTCTCGCTGACGCGCTGGTCACGAATGTCGATGCCGGTACTGGCGGAGTCGAGGTCGATCTCCACCGACAGCTGACCGGCGTCATTGACGCGCGCCCGCCAGGAGGTGAAGGCATCCGTCTCGACGGTGCTGGCGCCCGACTTGGCCATCTTGGTGGTCTGGAAGCTCAGCTGTGACACATCGCCATCCAGCTTCCAGGCGGCCTGCGCGCTGGCAGCGGTGCTCAGGATCAGGGTGGCGGTCAGGGTGCGCAGCGCAGTCTGGAATCGCATTGGGGAGTCTTCCTTGAGGCAGGTGATACGGGAAACCGTCAAACGGACGTGCCGACGCGGCCCGAGGCAGCAACTTGCCCGGACGCTCAGCAACGTGAATTGGATAGCCGGATGGACGAGAGGTTCCCGCCCATCCGGTTGCGTTTGCTGCATCTCGCCCGAGTGATACTGCGACTACCGGCCATGACAGGCCTCCAGGGAGCCGCAGAGAGTAAAGGGCGACAACAGCAGACGACTAAGGTGCGCTGATGATGTTCAGAACATGCCCAGTTCCAGGCGGGCATCCTCACTCATCATCTCGCGCGACCAGGCAGGCGAGAACACGATCTCGACGTGGACCTTGGAGACATCCTCGGCGCCGAGAATCTTGCGCTTGGCGTCCTCGGCGATGACGTTGCCCATGCCGCAGCCCGGCGCGGTCAACGTCATCTTGAGATTGACCATCTTCTCGCCGCTGATCAGGGTGTCGATACGACAGCCATAGACCAGTCCCAGCTCGACGATGTCGACCGGGATCTCGGGGTCGAAGCAGGTGCGCAGCTGGGCCCAGACGAAGGCCTCGATGTCGGCATCGCTCTGGCCGGCCGGCAGATGCGGACGCGGCACGGCGTCCAGCCCCAGCGCATCGAGGCTGAAGCTCTCGATCAGGTACATGCGACCCTCGAAGGCGACGCTGACGGTGCCGCCCTTGGCCTGCATGACTTCGACCACCGAGTCCTCGTGCAGGGTCACCGACTTGCCGAACGGTACCGAGATGCCCTCCACGTCCCGCTGCAACGGCATCTTCTGGCCCTTGCCGAGGCTGGCCAGCTGGTCTTCAGTGTGGCTCATGCCCTCTCCTTGCCGAGCCGCATGACAGGCATGCGGATCGTGAATTCTGTTGGTTCACTCAAGACGTGCGGGTGACAACATCCCCTGGCAAGTGCCGATACCAATGAGGCCCGCCATGCGCGAGCCTCATTGATCAGCGCCCGTCAGGGCCACCGCAGGGGGTGCTCAGCGCACCATGGTCAGCACACGCTGCAGGGCATCGACGAACATGTCGATCTCTTCCGGCGTGTTGTAGGCCGCGAAGGAGGCCCGACAGGTGGCATCGACACCGAAGCGACGCAGCACCGGCTGCGCGCAGTGGTGGCCGGTACGGATGGCGACCCCCAGCTGGTCGATCAGCAGACCGATATCCTGGGCGTGGGCACCATCGACCACGAAGGAGATCGCGCCCGCCTTGTCGGGCGAGTTGCCGATGATGCGCAGGCCGTCCACTTCGCGCATGCGCTCGCTGGCATGGCGCATCAGCTGCTGTTCCCAGCGCGTGATCAGCGCCATGTGGGTGCAGTCCAGCCAGTCGATGGCCTTGCCCAGCCCGATGACCTCGGCGATGGGCGGCGTACCGGCCTCGAACTTGTGCGGCAGGTCCGCGAACAGGGTGCCATTCTCGAACGACACCGTGCGGATCATCTCACCGCCACCCTGCCACGGCGGCATCGCCTCCAGCAGCGCTTCCTTGCCGTAGAGCACACCGATGCCGGTCGGGCCGTACATCTTGTGGCCCGAGAAGACATAGAAGTCAGCATCGATCTCGCGCACATCGACCTGCTGATGCGGCACCGCCTGGGCGCCATCGACCAGAATCAGCGCGTCGTGAGCGTGTGCCAGCTTCGCCATCTCGGCCACCGGGTTGATGCTGCCCAGGGCGTTGGAGACCTGATTGACGCAGACCAGACGCGTCTTCTCGCCCAACAGGTCGCGGTAGGCCGCCATGTCGAGCACGCCATCGTCGTCACACGGGATGACCTTGATGACGATATCGAGACGCTCGGCCAGAAGCTGCCACGGCACGATGTTGGCGTGATGCTCCATCACCGAGATCAGCACTTCATCGCCGGCATTCAGCCAGTTGGCTCCCCAGCTGTTGGCGACCAGATTGATCGCCTCGGTGGTGCCGCGCGTGAAGATGACTTCCCGCGTCAGGCGCGCATTGATGAAGCTGCGCACCTTCTCACGCGTACCTTCGAAGGCCGCCGTCGCCTCATCCGCCAGGGTATGCAGACCGCGGTGGATGTTGGCATTGGTCTTGCGGTAGTAGTCGCTCATCGCGTCGATGACGGCGGTCGGCGTCTGGCTGGTGGCGGCGCTGTCCAGATAGATCAGCGGCACATCACCATGCACGCGACGCTCGAGGATCGGAAAATCCTCGCGTACCCGCACCACGTCGAGCATCAGGTTGTCGAGTGCGCTCATGCAAAGTCCTCATCACGTGCCACCGCCACGGCGCCACCGCCCAGCTCGACGCTGAGATCGACCAGCTCATCGAGGTGGAAGCGTGACGGCAGGCGCCCCGCGACACTGCGCTCGATGCGCTCGGCGATGGCGTCGATGCCCAGACCAGTCATGACTTCGTTGGCGAAGGCCAGGGTCAAAAGGCCACGGGCGGTCTGCTCATCGATGCCACGGGCGCGCAGCGCGAACACGGCGGTCTCGTCGAGCTGACCGGTCGTGGTGCCGTGGGAGCACTTGACGTCGTCGGCGTAGATCTCGAGTTCCGGCTTGGTGTTGATCTCGGCGCGGTCCGACAGCAGCAGGTTGGCGTTGTTCTGATGCGCCTCGATCTGCTGGCTGTCGCGCTTGACCAGCACGCGGCCATTGAAGACGCCGCGGGCACGGTCGGCCAGGATGCCCTTGTAGTTCTCGTCGGAGAACGTCAGTGCCTCGTTGTGATTGACCAGCGAGTGGGTGTCCACGTGCTGGCGATCACGACCGAAGAACAGGCCATCGAGACGTGCATGGGCGTTGTTGCCGTTCAGGTCGCAGACGATGTCGTTGCGCACCAGACCACCACCGGTGTTCAGGTTGATGGAGCGATACTGGCTGTCACGCGGCTGCTCGACCTGCAGCGAGGCGATATGCGTCTCGCCGATGGCGGCTTCGCCCAGCTTGTAGTGATTGAGCACGGCGCCGCGCTCCAGCATCACTTCGCTGACCATGTTGGTGAAGTTGGTCGCGCCGCTTTCACCGATGTGATGCTCGATCACGCTGGCTTCGGCGCGGCTGCCCAGCTGCACCAGCAGACGCGGGTGGCTCATGGTCACGGGCTGGCCTTCGACGGCGGCACGCGACAGGAACAGCACGTAGACCGGCTTGTCGAGCACCGTGCGCGGGCCGACCTGAATCACCGCACCCTCTTCGGTGAAGGCAGAGTTCAGCGCCACGAACGGCGTGAAGTCGATGCCGGTCAGGCGGTTCAGCGAGCCGCCGATGACTTCCGGCTGATTGACGATGGCGTCAGACAACGGCACGACACGCACGGTGTCGGGCAGGCCTGCCACATCGGAAAGCTCGGCATTGTAGAGGCCATCGACGAACACCAGACGGTAGGCGTCGACGTCGAGAGCCAGCGCATCCTTCACGGCCGGCGCGAGGCTTGCATCGTCGGCGAGACGATATTGCTGACGACCCAGTGCCTGGGTGTCGGTGTACTTCCAGGCCTCGACCTTGCGGGTCGGCAGGCCGAGGGCTTCAAAGCGGGCGATGCCGGCCTGACGGCGGGCGGCCATCCAGCTCGGATCGGCCGCAAAGCGAGCCTTGCGGGCAGCGAATTCGCTGACGAAGGCTTCGCTGCCGGGGACGGACGCGGTAGCAAGTGCTGTCATTACGCGGTTTCCTCCTGCAGCCAGTCATAGCCCTGGGCTTCGAGTTCGAGTGCCAGCGACTTGTCACCGGACTTGACGATGCGGCCATCCATCAGCACGTGGATCTGGTCCGGCACGATGTGCTCGAGCAGACGCTGGTAGTGGGTGACCATCAGCACGGCGCGGTCTTCGTTGCGCAGCGAGTTGACACCCTTGGCGACGACCTTGAGAGCATCGATGTCGAGGCCGGAGTCGATCTCGTCGAGCATGGCGAGCTTCGGTTCCAGCACCAGCATCTGCAGGATCTCGTTGCGCTTCTTCTCACCGCCGGAGAAGCCTTCGTTGACGGCGCGCTGCAGGAAGCTGGCGTCCATCTGCATGAAGGCCAGTTTCTCGCGGATCAGCTTCATGAATTCCGGGGCCGGGATCTCGCCCAGGCCTTCGGCTTCACGCTTGGCGTTGAGTGCCGCCTTGAGCAGGTAGACGTTCTTGACCCCCGGGATCTCCACCGGGTACTGGAAGCCCAGCAGCAGACCCGCACGCGCACGCTCCTCGATTTCCATCTCCAGCACGTCCTCACCCTCGTAGGTGATGGTGCCGGATGTCACTTCATAGCCGTCCTTGCCGGCGATCACGGAAGACAGCGTGGACTTGCCCGCGCCGTTCGGGCCCATGATCGCGTGGACTTCACCCTTGTTGATGGTCAGATCGAGACCCTTGAGGATTTCCTTGCCTTCCACCGAAACGTGCAGATCTTTGACTACGAGCATGTTGATACCTTTTGCTGACAGGCCGCCCGCGAGCGGCCCTCAAGAATGGGGTGAATGCGAAAGGGACGGCGCGATCAGCCGACGGCGCCTTCAAGGGTAACGTTGAGCAGCGCCTCGGCCTCGACGGCGAACTCCATCGGCAGCTCCTGGAAGACGTCCTTGCAGAAGCCGTTGACGATCATGTTGACCGCATCTTCCTCGCTGATACCGCGCTGACGGCAGTAGAACAGCTGATCTTCGCCGATCTTGGAGGTGGTCGCCTCGTGCTCGACGGTGGCCGTGGCGTTGCCGATCTCCTGATAAGGGAAGGTATGCGCACCACAGCGGTCGCCGATCAGCAGCGAGTCACACTGGGTGAAGTTGCGCGCACCCTTGGCCCGCGGGCCGATCTTGACCAGACCACGATAGGACTGCTCGGAATTGCCGGCCGAGATGCCCTTGGAGACGATGGTGGACTTGGTGCCCTCACCGATGTGGATCATCTTGGTGCCGGTGTCCGCCTGCTGACGACCATTGGTGACGGCGACGGAGTAGAACTCGCCGACACTGTCCTTGCCACGCAGGATGCACGACGGGTACTTCCAGGTGATCGCGGAGCCGGTCTCGACCTGGGTCCAGGAGACCTTGGAGCGATCACCGCGACAGTCGGCGCGCTTGGTGACGAAGTTGTAGATGCCGCCCTTGCCGTCTTCATCGCCCGGATACCAGTTCTGGACGGTGGAGTACTTGATGTAGGCATCTTCCAGTGCCACCAGCTCGACCACGGCGGCGTGCAGCTGGTTGTCATCACGCTGCGGCGCGGTGCAGCCTTCCAGATACGAGACCTGAGCCTGCTTCTCGCAGATGATCAGGGTGCGCTCGAACTGACCGGTGTTGGCGGCGTTGATGCGGAAGTAGGTGGAAAGCTCCATCGGGCAGGTGACGCCTTCCGGCACGAACACGAAGGAACCATCGGTGAAGACGGCCGCGTTGAGCGCGGTGAAGAAGTTGTCCGCCTTGGGCACCACGGTACCGAGGTACTGCTTGATCAGCTCCGGGTAGTCCTGGATGGCTTCCGAGATGGAGCAGAAGATGACGCCCGCCTCGGACAGCTCCTTCTTGAAGGTGGTGGTCACGGACACGGAGTCGAAGACCGCATCGACCGCGACACCGGCCAGTGCGGCACGCTCGTGCAGCGGGATACCCAGCTTCTCGTAGGTCTCGAGCAGCTTGGGGTCGACCTCATCCAGACTCTGCGGGCGGTCTTCCGGCTTCTTCGGGGCGCTGAAGTAGGAAATCGCCTGGTAGTCGATCTCCGGATAATCCAGGTGGGCCCAGGACGGCGCCTTCATCTTCAGCCACTGCTGATACGCATCCAGACGCCACTCCAGCATCCACTCCGGCTCACCCTTCTTGGCCGAGATGAAGCGAATCACGCTTTCATCCAGTCCCGGCGGAATGGTGTCGCTCTCGATATCGGTCACGAAGCCCTGCTTGTACTCGCGCTGTACAAGCTGCTCCATCTCCTGGCTCGCCATGCTGGTCTCCTCTCCCGGAGAGCTCCGGGTCTGTTCAGATGCCTGATCACCCCGCCCGAATCGCAGCGAAGTTCGAATGTTCGTGTTGCCATGGCGACATGTGTCGCGCGGCAACGGACTCAGTGTTTGCCGGTTCTAGCGTTTGCCAGTGCCGTTGGCTGCCCTGGCCACGGGGGGCGGTTCGTCATCCCCGTACAGGCTGATGGCCTGAATCGGCAGTTGCACCGGCATGCGCAGTGGCGCGGATGACGCCAGATGCGCCAGCGTCACGCTGCCAAGCAGCTCACTGATGGCGTACGAGACGCGCTGCCAGTTGTCGGCCACCCCGCAGGTGTTGACCAGCTCGCAATCGCCGTCGGCGTGGCTGCACTCGGTCACGGCCACCGGGCCTTCGATGGCGCTGATGATGTCGCTGGCCGTGATCTGGCTGGCCGGGCGTGCCAGGCGATAACCGCCCAGCGCACCGCGCCGCGACTCAAGCAGCCCTGCCCGCACCAGCGCCTTGAGCGTCTTGCTCACGGTGGGATGCGGCAGCTGCACGCTTTCGGCCAGATCGATCGCCGCATGGGCCGAGTCCGGCTCGCGGGCGATGCGCGCCATCACGACAGCGGCATAATCGGTCATCTTGGAAAGCTTCAGCATGCTGGCCTCCACCGCGGGAAGATTAATTGGGGACCATTTTAGTCCTGTATCAGAACGATGTGAAGCGGGGTCCCCACCGAAAACGTCGAATTGCGACCTGGGCAACCAGTTTGCCGACAAGATAGCCGCCGATCACAACAAAAATAACAATCATTCCCATTTAAAATATCTACCAGCCACGCCCGAAGCCCCAGGCGCCCTGTACAACAATCCCGTGCGCGCCAGGTGAGCGATGACGGCTGCCCCGCTACGCCCCTCCCCTGCAACGCAAGCCCTCTCTACAAGGCCCCACAACTCAAGCCCCCCCCCACAACTCCACAACTCCACAACGCAAGACACCCCGCCGGGGAAATCCCGACGGGGTGTCTTGGTCACGCCATCATGCCGTCATGCAAGGCTCATGTGAGCCATGCGTGATGATCAGCCGTGGAACGGGTTGCGCAGCACGATGGTCTCGTTGCGGTCCGGGCCAGTGGAGATGATGTCGATCGGCACGCCGACCTGCTCTTCCAGGAAGCTGATGTAAGCGCGGGCGTTGGCCGGCAGCTTGTCGACTTCGCGCACGCCGATGGTGGAATCGCTCCAGCCCGGCAGGTCCTGGTACAGCGGCTCGATGGCTTCGTAGCCTTCGGAATCCACCGGGTTGTCCAGCACGTCGCCATCCTTACTGCGATAACCGATGCAGACACGGATGTTCTCGAGACCGTCCAGCACGTCCAGCTTGGTCAGGCAGATGCCGCTGACCGAGTTGATCTGCACGGCGTGACGCAGAGCGACGGCATCGAACCAACCACAACGACGCGCACGACCGGTGGTGGCACCGAATTCGTGGCCACGCTCGGCCAGGTGACGACCGAACTCATCGAACAGCTCGGTCGGGAACGGACCGGAGCCGACACGCGTGGTGTAGGCCTTGGTGATGCCCAGCACGTAGTCGAGATACAGCGGGCCGACGCCGGAACCGGTGGCGGTGCCGCCGGCAGTGGTGTTGGAGCTGGTGACGTACGGGTAGGTACCGTGGTCGATGTCGAGCAGTGAGCCCTGAGCACCTTCGAAGAGGATGTTCTCGTTGGCCTTGCGCACGGAGTGGACCAGATCCACGGTGTCGCAGACCATCGGGCGCAGCTCTTCGGCCATTTCCATGGCTTCGTCCAGCACCTGCTGGAAGTCGACCGGCGCTTCACCGTGATAGTGCTGCAGCACGAAGTTGTGGTAATCCAGCACTTCGCCCAGCTTGGAGGCGAAACGCTCACGGTGGAGCATGTCACCCAGACGCAGGCCACGACGCGCGACCTTGTCTTCGTAGGCCGGACCGATGCCGCGACCGGTAGTGCCGATCTTGGCGACGCCACGGGCCTTCTCGCGCGCCTGGTCCAGACGCACGTGGTAGGACAGGATCAGCGGGCAGGCCGGCGACAGACGCAGGCGATCACGCACCGGCACGTCGTTGGCTTCAAGCTCACGGATTTCCTTGATCAGCGCTTCCGGAGACAGCACGACACCGTTGCCGATGACGCAGGTCTTGCCCGGGTGGAGGATGCCGGACGGGATCAGGTGGAGGACGGTCTTCTTGCCGTCCAGCACCAGGGTGTGACCCGCGTTGTGGCCACCCTGGAAACGCACGACGGCGCTGGCGGATTCGGTCAGCAGGTCGACGACCTTGCCCTTGCCTTCATCACCCCATTGGGTGCCGAGCACGACTACATTCTTGCCCATGGTTCCTATCTCTTTCGGTGAATAACCGTCGGTGAAAACCCACTCACAAGTGCAGCTGCCCTGTCGGCAGCTGCACCTCGGGACCCAGTGGCCCCAGCTGTTCTGCTATCTGTCACTCGCTGCCATCGCTCTCGGATCACCGAAGCTCAATCATTCAAGCTCAGTCATCCAAGCTCAGTCATCCAAGCTCAGGCATCGAGTGTGACGACCTGCCAGCCGCCGTCGCCATTGACCAGCTCACGGTTGCAACGGTGTGCATCCGCGCCGGTGGTCTGGCCCGGCAGCGCTTCGATGACACGCTCGCCAGCGGCACGCAGCTGATCGACACACTCACGCAGCGCGCTGTCATTGAGTGCCGGCGCCCAGATGCCGTCGCAGGCCGGAGCCTGCACGGCCAGCGAGGCCAGCTGCTTGAGGTCCATCGAGAAGCCGGTGGCAGGACGCGCACGACCGAAGGCACGTCCAGTATCGTCGTAGCGACCACCCTTGGCCAGCGCCTGACCGTAACCCGGGACGTAGGCCGCGAACACCATGCCGGTGTGATACTCGTAACCGCGCAGTTCGGCGAGATCGAAATAGAGCGTGACCTGCGGATGACGCTCGCGGACCGCGCAGCTCAGCGCCGTCAGCTGATCCAGAGCGCTGGCGACTGCCGCCGGTGCGCCGGCGAAGGCAGTACGCGCCTGGGCAAGAATCTCGTCATCGCCGTGCAGGTGCGGCAGCGCCTTGAGCATGCCCGCCACTACCTTGTCACCCACCACGCGATCGATCAATGCATCGAGAGCGGAATACTGTTTACGCTCGATGGCGGCGAACAGCTCACGCTCGTGCTCGTCATTCATGCCGGCTTCGGCGATCAAGGCACGATAGATGCCGATATGGCCCAGTGCCAGGTGCAATTCACCGGCGCCGGCCTGCTCGAGACTGGTCAGTGCCAAGTGCAGGATCTCATGGTCGGCCTCGAGGCCGGCGTGACCGAAGAGCTCAGCACCGACCTGCACCGGGCTGCGACCGCCCTGGTGCTTGTCCGCCTTGGTGCGCAGCACGTTGGCGCAGTAGCACAGACGTACCGGGCCTTCGCGGTGCAGGGAGTGAGCATCCATGCGCGCCACCTGCGGGGTGACGTCGGCGCTGGCGCCCATCATGCGACCGGTCATCTGGTCGGTCAGCTTGAAGGTCTGCAGATCAAGCTCGGTACCGGTGCCGGTCAGCAGCGAATCGAGAAATTCGACGGGCGGCGGCAGCACCAGGTCATAGCCGAAGCGATGATAGAGGTCGAGCAGCGCGCGGCGCAGCGCCTCCATACGGGTTGCCTGAGGGGGCAATACCTCATCCATGCCATCCGGGAGGAGCCAGCGATCTGCGATGGTCATTGCGCTATCCTGCGAGAGATTTATGACAAGGGGTGACTCGTGACGCGAGGAAATTCACCCGGCTGGCGTGCGTGACGAACACGACGCCCGCGGGGGATTTCACAGCAGCCGACCGAGACCCGTGAAGCAAGGTCCTGCTCGACGCTTTCCTGTCGGCCTTGCGCCTGTGCATGAAAAGCGGCCACAAAAAAACCGGGCGGTGCCCGGTTGCAGGAGTCTAGCATGAATCCTTGTGGGATGAACCCCGCGAACCTCTCGAGCGAGGTTCATCCACTGCGCGGCCTCTGATGTTGCCAGAGGCCGCGCGCAACATCCCCGAAGGCGAGCCTTCGGGCTGAGTGATGCTGCTTACTTGCTGCCACCCTGCGGGTCCTTGAAGAAGCGGAAGAACTCGCTGTCCGGCTGCATGACCATCATGTTGCCATCGCCCTTGAAGCTGTCGCGATAGGCCTGCAGTGAGCGGTAGAAGCGGAAGAACTCGGTATCCGCCCCGTAGGCACCGGCATAGATGGCAGCGGCGGAGGCATCGCCCTCACCGCGCAGGGTCTGCGCCTGTTCTTCGGCCTGCGCAAGCAGAACGGAACGGCGACGATCGGCATTGGCCTGGATCTTCTCGGCCTGCTCCTGACCCTGGGCACGATACTCTCGTGCCTCACGCTGACGCTCGGTCTTCATGCGCTCGTAGACCGCCTGGGAGACTTCGTCCGGCAGGTCGATACGCTTGACGCGGATATCGAGAATCGACACCCCCAGTTCCTTGCGCATCACCTCGTCGAGCTCTTCGGTGGGCTTCTTCATCAGCGCGTCACGCTGCTCGGAGATGATCTGCACCAGTTCGAGCTTGCCGAACTCGTTACGCAGACTCTCGTCGACACGCGGCGCGATCAGGCGCTCGGCCATCTGCTCGTCGCCGGAGGTCGCTTCGTAATAGCGCTTCGGATCGACGATCTTCCACTTGACGAAGGAGTCGACGATGACGGCCTTCTTCTCGCGGGTCAGATAACGGCTTGCCTGGGCATCCAGCGTCAACACGCGCGTATCGAAGGTACGGATCGTGTTGTAGACCGGCAGCTTGAAGTGCAGGCCGGGCTGGATGTTGTCTTCCACCACTTCACCAAACTTGAGCTTGATGGCGCGCTGGGTCTCATCAACCGTGTAGAGGCTGTTGCTACCAAGCCAGGCCACTACGGCCAGACCGGCGACGGCCATCAGTGAGCGATTGTTGATCATTAACGACCCTCCCGACGGATGCTGTTGCTGCTGTCAGTGCTCTGGCTGCGGCTCAGGGCATCACTCGCCTGTCGGGACACACGGTCCAGCTCGCTACGACTCATGCCACTGCTGTCTTCGGCGGCAGCACTGGACTTGTTGGCCAGCTTGTCCAACGGCAGATACATGAGGGAATTGCCGTTCTCGACATCCACCAGCACCTTGTTGGTCTTGCCGAGCACTTCGCCCATGGTTTCCAGATACATGCGCTCGCGGATGATTTCCGGCGCCTTCTGGTACTCGGTCAGCAGGGACGTGAAGCGGTTGGCCTCACCCTGGGACTTCGCGACCACGGACTCCTTGTAACCCTCGGCTTCCTCGATGATGCGCTGCGCCTGACCCTGGGCTTCCGGGAGAATCGAGTTCTCGTAGGCCAGTGCCTGGTTGATCGTGCGCTGACGATCCTCACGCGCCTTGATGACGTCATCGAAGGAATCCTGGACCGCTGCCGGCGCAGAGGTGGACTCGACGTTGATGGTCTGCAGCGTCAGACCGACACCGTAGTTGTCCAGATAGGACTGCAGGCGCGACTTGACATTGCTGGCCAGCAGCTCACGACCGGAGGTCAGGATGTCGTTCATGTCGGCACTGCCGACTTCGTGACGCAGCGCAGAGTCCATGGCGTTCTCGAGACTGATCTCGGGCGCACGGACGTTGAGCAGGAAGTCACGCGGGTTGGACACCTGATACTGCACGGACATCTGGACTTCGACGATGTTCTCGTCCTGGGTCAGCATCGACTTGGTCTGGGAGAGCGAACGCACCTTGGTGACGTTGACCTCACGCACATCGTCGATGATCGGCGGATTCCAGTGCAGGCCCGGACCGACGATGTCGTTGTACTTGCCGAAACGCAGCACGACGCCACGCTCTGACTGATCGACCAGATAGAAACCGGAAGCCGCCCAGATGGCGACCAGGATGACACCGATGATACCCGGCAGTGCGAAGGCATTGGTGCTGCCACCGTTGCCGCCATTGCCACCGGCACCGCCACGACGCTTGCGGCCATTGCCGAGCATGCCGTTGAGCTTGTCCTGGAATTTCTTCAGCGCTTCGTCGAGGTCGGGCGGTCCACCATTGCCACCGCCGTTACCCCCGCCCCCCTTCTTGTCCCCGTTGCGACCACCGCCGCTCCACGGGTCATGCTGGTTGCCGCCACCCGGCTCATTCCAAGCCATACGTCGTCTCCACTCAGTCGATGTTCCGCTCGTCATTATGATGACGCCGCCCTGCCAGCTGCGACCGGTTCCGTGCCTTGAGCCTGATGGCCTCCGGCGACCGATTCTCTCGTACGGCATGGCGACGCGTCCCTTGCGGGAGAAGGCCATGGCCCTGCCCGACGGCCATCGTCCGTCGGACGGCATCCAGCCAATCCTGCTGAATGCCCGCTGCTCTGAGGCGCAGGGCAGACCCTGCGCGAGGGCATCCATCGTCATTCGTGCGCGGCGATGGATGCCGGGTAGTGCTTGCCACTGCCTTGCGACAACGGTGCGCTGCTGCCTCGTGCGCCACTTCTCATCGAGCTGCTGCGCAGCGCACCGGCGCAAGTCTCGTTACCAGACGGTATCAGGACTTGTGCGTGACCGACACGCGATGCTTTTCCGCGCGTTCGGCGGACAGCTCACGCTGCCAGGCTTCGCGGTCGTCATGTTCACCGCCGAGATAATCTTCAGGCGATTCACCAAGATGCGACAACAACTGCAGAAAGTCGCGTTTCTCGAGACGAATGTCCAGCAGCGCATTGCCCTGCTCGTCATATTGCTCGTCCTTGACCGCGTCCAGCTCGTGCAGGCCTGCCCGCAGACGGGACTTGGCAGGCCCCAGCGTCAGCTGCATGGAGATGACGTTGTCGGACAGCAGCTCGGCGAAGGCCTGCATCAGCAGATCCAGCCCCTTGCCGTCGCGTGCCGACAGCCACACCGCCAGCGGACGACCGAAGCCATCACGCTCGATGCGCGGCGCCATGTCGAGTCGATCGATCTTGTTCATGACCAACAGACGCGGCACATCACCGGCATCGATCTCGCTCAGGACGTGATTGACCTGCTCGGTATTGCGGTCATTCTCCGGGTCTGCGGCGTCGATGACATGTACCAGCAGATCCGCTTCCGCCGCTTCCTGCAGGGTCGCCTGGAAGGCTTCCACCAGCTTGTGCGGCAGATGACGAATGAAGCCGACGGTATCGGCCAGGACTGCCGGGCCGACATCCTCGAGTTCCAGACGACGCAGCGTCGGGTCCAGCGTCGCGAACAGCTGATCGGCGGCGTACACCTCGGAGGTGGTCAGCGCGTTGAACAGCGTCGACTTGCCGGCGTTGGTATAGCCAACCAGCGACAGACTCGGGATCTCGGCACGCGCACGGGCACGGCGGTTCTGATCGCGCTGCTTGTGCACCTTCTCGAGTCGCTTGTGGATCGACTTGATACGGGCGCGCAACAGGCGACGGTCAGTCTCGAGCTGGGTTTCCCCCGGGCCTCGCAGACCGATACCGCCTTTCTGACGCTCAAGGTGGGTCCAACCCCGCACCAGGCGGGTGGACATGTACTCGAGCTGTGCGAGTTCCACCTGCAGCTTGCCCTCATGGGTCCGCGCACGCTGGGCAAAGATGTCGAGAATCAGACCGGTACGGTCGATGACGCGACACTTGAGCGTGGCTTCGAGGTTACGCTGCTGGGAAGGACTCAATGAATGGTTGAAAATGACCAGCTCGGCTTCGTGCACGGCCAGGGCCTCTTGCACTTCCTCAAGCTTGCCTTCTCCGATGAACGTACGGGAGTCGGGGCGGGGCCGGCTACCCTCGATGAGGGTCGCCGGCACGGCGCCTGCCGAACGTACGAGTTCGAGGAGCTCACCGGCATCCTCGCGTTCTTTTTCGTCCCGGAAATTGACATGCACCAGGACGGCCGTTTCACCGGCTTCGGGTCGTTCGAAGAACAATCAGCGCCTCTAACTTCAGCTTTCTGTGGACGGCACGCTCGGATCCTGGGCCGGCAGGCGCACATTGCGCGACGGCACCACGGTCGAGATAGCGTGCTTGTAAACCATCTGGGAGACAGTATTGCGCAGCAGGATCACGAACTGATCGAAGGATTCGATCTGGCCCTGCAGCTTGATGCCGTTGACCAGGAAGATCGAGACCGGGATACGTTCCTTGCGCAGGATGTTCAGGTACGGGTCCTGGAGTGATTGACCTTTGGACATGTGACTCTCCGTAAAAATGTCTCGTTCGAGGTAAGTATGGTTATGTTCGCCAGCGCTCCGGGTTGCCCTCTTGAGGGGGCTTCACGGGCGCGGGTCGTGACCGCTCATGTTACGCTAAGTGCAGGTCTGGCGCACGATTTTCAAGGTTTCACTGTAAGGATCTACACCCATGGAATCCACCGGGTGAATCCCCTGCCAGCTCCGCAACCAGGTCAACTGTCGCTTGGCGAGTTGACGCGTCGCGATGATGCCGCGTTCGCGCATCTCATCCCGGCTCAGATGGCCATCGAGAAAATCCCACACCTGACGGTAGCCGACACAACGTATCGAGGGCAGGCCCGCATGCAGCTCCGGACGTGCCTTCAGCGCTTCGACCTCGGCAATGAAGCCCTGTTCCAACATCTGATCAAAACGCGTCTCGATACGTTCATGTAACACGGCTCTATCGTGGGGCGCCAGTGCGATCGCTATCGGCCGGAACGGAAGTTCCGCCTCTGGCTGCTCCGCGAGCAGCTCGCTCATCGGGCGCCCGCTGATCAGACAGACCTCCAGCGCGCGTGTCAGCCGCTGGGGATCGGTGGCCCGAATGCGCTGTGCCGTGGCCGGATCAAGCCGCGCCAGCTGCGCATGCAGCGCCGGCAGCCCCTCGGACTGGATACGCGCCTCGAGCTCCGTGCGCAGCTCGGCATCCGCCGCCGGCAGCTCCGCCACGCCTTCCAATAGACGCTTGAAATACATCATGGTGCCGCCGACCAGCAGCGGCATCTTGCCGCGGGACTGGATCTCGGCAATATGCGCCAGCGCATCGCGACGAAACTCGGCGGCGGAATAGCTCTCCAGCGGGTCGAGAAAGTCGATCAGGCGGTGTGGCGCTCGGGCCAGCTCTGCCGCGCTCGGCTTGGCCGTGCCGATATCCATGCCGCGATAGATCAGCGCCGAATCGACACTGACCAGCTCCGCGCCCTGCTCCTCGTGCCAGCGAATGGCGAGGTCGGTCTTGCCGGAGGCCGTCGGCCCCATCAACAACACGACAGGCGGCTTGTCAGCCACCTCAGACGCGTGGTGTCGGGAATCTTCAGGGGGTTGTATCTGGGTCATGGCCTATTGTCTGGGCTGGGAGGTGAATCAGGGGTGAACCGCGACGCCACGGGGCGTCATCTACTGGCCGCGCAGGAACAGCTTGTCGAGCTCATGCATCGAAAGCTCGGTCCAGGTCGGCCGGCCATGATTGCATTGCCCGGAGCGCTCGGTGCGCTCCATGTCACGCAGCAGGGCATTCATTTCCGGAATCGTCAGACGGCGGTTGGCGCGCACGCTGCCGCGACACGCCATGTCGGCGAGCAGTTCATTCATGTGCGCCTCCATGCGGTCACTGCGCCCATAGCGCTCAAGATCTTCCAGCATGCCGCGCACCAGGGGCTCCACATCGGCATTGCCGAGCACGACCGGCACCTGACGCACCAGCAGCGTTTCCGGCCCGGCAGCGTCCAGCTCGACGCCCAGACGCGTGAACGCCTCGGACTCGCGCTCGAAGGTGCCCATCTCGCGCGCACTGACCGCCAGCGACACCGGCACCAGCAGCGGCTGGGCCTCCAGATGGCCGCCACCATGCACATGCTGCTTCATGCGCTCATAGGTGATGCGCTCGTGAGCGGCATGCATGTCGACCATCACCAGCCCGCGCGAGGTCTGCGACAGGATATAGACGCCGTGCAGCTGCGCCACGGCGTAGCCCAGCGGCGGGGTGTCATCGTCGTCACTCTGGGCCGGCAGACCACGCATCACCACTGCCGAGCTGCCTGAGACCGAACCACCCGAGACCGAACTGCCTGAGACAGACGGCGCCGACATGCCAGACATGGCATCGCTGGAAGACGCGCCACCGGACGGCCCACCCACCTGAGGCGTGTCGACCCGCCAGCCGGGCGCAGCTTCCCCGACACCGGCCTGTGCACTCCCCTGTCCTGCGCCCTGCCCTGGCCCGTCACCCTCGCGGCCACCTTCGCCCAGCGTGACACGTGGCGCACGCCGTGCCTCACGTTCGGCACTGGCGATCGCCGCTGGATCATTGGCCACGCCCGCGCCGCCACCCGGCGTGAGCAGATGATCTTCGCTGGGGTGCAGTGCCCGATAGCCGGCCATGAACTGACGCACACGCTCGGCACTCAGGCGTTCGCTGGAGCGTCCATCACCGGCAGGCGGCAGCTGCGAGGAAGGCTGCCAGGGGGCCGCAGGGCGGCCTGCAGGCGCGCTCGGCGAGGCCGACGAGTCGCCCCCGGCCTGCGGACCGGCCGATGTCGATTGCTGTTCGGAGGCGGCATTCTGCTGGGCGTCCTGTTCCTGACGACCGAGGCGCATGCCCTGCTGCTGCCAGCCGGGGTCCTCTTCCTTCTCCTGCCCCTCGATGCCGGTAGGCGCGGCGCTGTTGTCACCGGGGCGCACCTCGGCCAGCGCCCTGTGCAGGCTCGAGAACAGGAAGTCATGCACCAGTCGCCCGTCCCGGAAGCGCACTTCGTGCTTGGTCGGGTGAACGTTGACATCCACCACCGTCGGGTCGAGCTCCAGATAGAGCACGAACACCGGATGCCGACCATGGAACAGCACATCGCGATAGGCCTGACGCACGGCATGTGCGACCAGCCGGTCGCGCACCACGCGGCCATTGACGAAGAAGTACTGCTGATCGGCCTGGGCACGCGAGTGCGTCGGCAAGCCCACCCAACCGGACAGACGCAGGCCGGAGGCCTCGATATCCAGATGCAGCGCATGCTCGAGGAAGTTGCGCCCTAGCAGCGCACCGATGCGCCGCTCCACCGTCAGGGTGTCTTCACCGGCGCGCAGCTGATGCACCACCTTCTGGTTGTGACGCAGCGTCCAGCCGATGTCGTGGCGTGACAATGCCAGCCGCCGGAAGCTTTCCTCGACATGACCGAACTCGGTCTTCTCGGTGCGCATGAACTTGCGGCGCGCCGGCGTATTGAAGAACAGATCACGCACCGCGACGCTGGTGCCACGCGGATGCGGCGCCGGGGAGACGCGCGGCGCCATCTCGCGCCCTTCCGCCACCACCCGCCAGCCATTGGCCGGTTCCTCCGAGACATTCGAGAACAGCTCCAGCCGCGAGACCGAACTGATCGAGGCCAGTGCCTCGCCCCGGAAACCGAGGCTCGCCACGCCCTCGAGATCATCCAGGCTCTCGATCTTGCTGGTCGCATGCCGTGACAGCGCCAGCGGCAGGTCTTCCTCGGTGATGCCGCAGCCGTTGTCGCGCACGCGAATCAGCCGCGCACCACCACCTTCCAGCTCCAGCTCGATGCGGGTGCTGCCGGCATCGATGGCGTTCTCGACCAGCTCCTTGACCACGGAAGCCGGCCGCTCCACGACCTCACCCGCCGCGATCTGGTTGGCAAGGCGCGGATTGAGGATACGGATCCGTCGCTCGCCAGGGCGAGCGGGCTGCATGTCGGTCAGCTCGTCAGACATCGATAGACTCCTGGATACACGAGCGAAAAACGCCGCTTCTCTGAAAACGATACTGTCCGCCGACCCAGCCACGGCAAGCAACGCATGCCGGAACTGCATCAGCGGACAGTGTCTGCGCCCCGCCAACGCAAGGCGCGGTCAGGGCGACTTCATGACGTCAGGCTCAGCTGCGCGGAATCTTGAGCAGCTGGCCCACGCGCACCGTGTCGCCACTCATGTTGTTGGCCTGCTTGAGGGCCGCCATGCTCACGTTGTGGCGCTGGGCCACTTCCGACAGCGTATCGCCACTCTTGACGCGATATTCGCCGCCGTTGCCACCACGTGCCTGGCTGCGTTGCCATGCCAGCAGACTTGCGGGCGGCGGATTGCGCTCGAAGTGGCTCTGGATTCCCGAGAAGATCGAGCGCGCCAGCTTCTCCTGATAGGGGCCGCTGTTGAGATTGCGCTCTTCCTGGGGGTTGGAGATGAAGCCTGTCTCCACCAGCAGCGAGGGGATATCCGGCGACTTGAGCACCACGAAGCCCGCCTGCTCCACCTGACGCTTGTGCAGGGAATTCATGCGTCCCAGGTTGGCCAGTACGCCGCTACCTGCCGCCAGCGAATCGTTGAGCGTCGCGGTCATGGTCAGGTCGAGCAACACGCCACGCAGCATCTCATCCTTGTCATTCAGGCTGAGATTGCCATCCACGCCCCCGATCAGGTCAGCACGGTTTTCGGTGGCGGCCAGCCAGCGTGCGGTCTCGGACGTCGCGCCGCGGCTTGAGAGCGCAAAGACCGAGCTGCCGTGCGGGCGCGGACTGTTGAAGGCATCGGCGTGAATCGAGACGAAGAAGTCCGCCTTCTGCTCACGCGCGATCTCGGTGCGCTTGCGCAGCGGAATGTAGTAATCGCTGTTGCGGGTCAAGATGGCCTTGAAGCCGGGCTGGGCATCGAACATGCGCTTGAGGCGCTTGCCGATCTTGAGCACCACATCCTTCTCTCGAGTCCCGCTGGGGCCGCTGGCACCCGGGTCTTCCCCGCCGTGGCCAGGGTCGATCGCGATGATGATGTCACGCTTGGGATGTGCCGCCGCCTGGGTATTGACCACAGGTTCCGCCGGCTCGCCCTTCAGCTTGCGCTTGGCCGCGGCCTGTTCCTGCTCGCGGATACGAGCCTCGATGGGGTCGATGGGGTTCTCGACCGCCGACTCGCCGGGGAACTCGAGATCCACCACCAGGCGATTGCCGTATTTGGCATTCGGCGCCAGCGTGAAGTCCTTGGGATTGACCGGGCGCGTCAGGTCGAGCACCACACGCAGGGCATCCCCCTGGCGCCCGCTGCGGATCGACTTGATGGCGCTGCCTTCGAGATTCAGCGCGGCGAACTTGCGCTCGACCGCGGCACTGGCCACTTCGCTGCCGGCAAGGTCGATCACCAGACGGCGCGGATTGTCGAGGCCGAAGACCTTGGCCTTGGCGGCACTGTCGAGATCGAACACCAGCCGCGTGTGGTCCGGTGCGGTCCACAGGCGCAGGTTCTCGACCTTGGCGGCCAGCGCCTGCGGCGCCAGCACCAGACTGGCAAGCGAGCAGACGACGCCACCCGCCAGCCAGCGACGGAAGCTGCGCGCCAGACGCATACGGGGGATTTTGGACGCTATTTCAGGCATCAGACAGGATGACCCAGACAGAAAGAACATGAATGAAGATAACGAATGACCGGAAACTGCGCCGCCAGACATCGCAAGCGGAACAGCGTCATCATGCCTGAGAGGTTCGGCGCTCGGCCAGTGTTGCCAACCAACCCTCACCTCGCGGTGTCAGGGCAGTCAATTCGGCCTCGCGTCCTTCGTCGGCGACGAACAGCGTGATGCGCAGATCCGGCGTGGGCAGAAAGCCCTGACCACAGCTCGGCCACTCGATCAGCGCCAGGCTGTCGTCGGCGAGCAGATCGCGCCCCCCGATGAACTCGAGCTCTTCAGGGTCGGCGAGACGGTAGAGGTCGAAGTGGTTGATGTGCCATTCGCCACCCTCGGCCCGTGGCAGCACGTAGGGCTCCACCAGGGTGTAGGTCGGGCTCTTGACCGCGCCCTGGTGACCATAGGCGCGCAGTACGCCGCGGGTCAGGGTCGTCTTGCCCGCCCCCAGCTCGCCCTCCAGGAACACCAGCCCGCGGCCGGCAAGGATATTTCCCAATTGAGTGCCGAAGGCAACCTGGGCGTTTTCATCAGACAGGAGTATGCGCATCTCGGGCCCGTGGATTGAGCAATAAATGCATATAGGATGCCAGATCACCTGCGAGCAGGCCACGTTCACCACGCTCCTGTACCGCCCGGTCGGCCGCCAGGGCATGCACCAGCACCCCAAGCCTTGACGCCTGCGCCATGGCGCGCGTGACTCGCCGGGCCTGCGCCGCCTCATCCAGGGAGGAACGCGGCTGACGTGCATCGAAGCCGCCGTTGAGCGCCTGCGCCGCCAGACCCGCGATGATGCCACCCAGCACATCGCCCATGCCGCCACTGGCCATGCCCGGATTGCCATAGGGGCAGAGCGCCACCGCCGGCCCCTCAAGTACCCCCGCAGGACTCGCCACCAGACTGCCCGCGCCCTTGAGCACCACGCTGCCGCCGAAACGCTGCTGAAGTGCTCTTGCCGCTGCGATCCGGTCGTGTTCGATGTCCGCCACACTGCAATCGAGCAAACGCGCGGCCTCACCGGGATGCGGCGTCAGCACCCAGTCGTCGCGACGGATGATGTCGCCTTCGCTCGCGCGCCAGGCCAGCAGGCTCAGGCCATCGGCATCCACGACCAGCGGCTGACCTGCCGCCAGCACCCGCGACATGCCGCCCCAGCCCCACAGCATGCTCTCGAGACTTTCGGTACCCATGCCGGGCCCGACCAGCGTCACACTGGCCTGTGCCAGCTGTGATTCCAGCACGGCGAAGCCATCATGACTGCTGCCCTCCGGACCACTCTTGAGACCGCGCGCCATGACCTCGGGACAGCGCGTCAGGCTGGCGCTGATATGCGCGGGCGCCGTCAGCAGCGCGACCTTGCCGGCACCGGCCCGCGCCGCTGCCTCACTGGCCAGCAACACCGAGCCCCCCAGCCCCGGCCCGCCGCCGAAGACCAGCACACTGCCGGTATCGCCCTTGTGGGCCAGCGGCGAGCGCGGCACCAGCTCGGACTCCAGCCAGCGCGGTGTCAGCCGCTGCACGGCATCCTCTGCCAGCAAGGCCGCGGTTCGCGACTGCGCGACCACCTCCGGCAACACGCGCGCCGCGCCCAGGCGCGCCAGACTGACGTGCCCGGCGTGCAGCTCGGCGCGTCCGGTGTGCAGGCCCGGCTTGTCGACCAGAAACGTCAGCGTCACATCCGCTTCCACGGCGACACCTGCGACCGCGCCTGTCGCGGCATTCAAGCCTGAGGGCACATCCAGCGCCATGACATGCACGCCCTGCTGATGAGCGTGATTGATGCGTTCGATGGCTTCGACCACGCTGCCGCGCGGCGCATCGCGCAGGCCGATGCCGGTCAGCGCATCCACCAGCAAGGGCCAGCCCTTGAGCAGCGCATCCGCCGCCTCCTCATCGGCCTTCGGCCATGCCAGCGTCTCGACGCCAGCCTCGCGCGCCGCGATCGCGGCCAGCTGCGCATCACCGGTCAAGGCATCCTCCGGCGTCAAGGCGATGACCCGCACCTCGAAGCCCGCCAGCAATGCCAGACGCGCCAGCAGATAGCCATCGCCGCCATTGTTGCCGCCGCCACACAGCACGCACAGCCTGCGCGTCTCCGGCCAACGCTGACGCAGCAGATCGAACGCCGATTGCGCGGCGCGCCCCATCAGGCGCTTCTCCACCGGCGCCTCGCTCTGACCACTGTCGGCGGCGACGCTCTCCTCCGCGAGCATCCAATGCTCCAGATCACGCAGCGCCGCCAACGGCCACAGACAGTTGACCGAACGCCACAGCGTCATGGTTGCCGAAGATGCCGGGGGGCAGGTCTGGTCAGGGGTCGATTCGTGCGCTGTCATGCCTACACTCCTTGTCTGGATATCCATTGCCTGGCTGGATGTTCGTTGCCTGTCTAGACGCTCGTTGCCTGTCTGGATGTGCGTTGCCTATCGTGAGGCATGGCGTGGTGTGCCGCCTTCCTTTCTACTGCACCTTACCTGCCGTGCTCACGCCGTCAGGCAGCACGCTTGGGCTGACCGGCAAGTTGCGCTAAGGTGGCGCGCCTCTGTCCTCGATCTCGCTGGAACCCCCATGTCTGCTCCGCACTCATCCACCGCCGCCGCTTCACCTGCCGACACCGGGAGCCCCGCTACCGATGAACAGGCCATGGCGGAACTGGCGACGCGCATCAAGACATGGGGACGCGAGCTGGGTTTTCAGCAGGTCGGCATCACCGATGTCGACCTCTCGGCCCACGAGGCCTATCTGGAGCGCTGGCTGGCCAACGGCCATCACGGCGAGATGAACTTCATGGCCAAGCACGGCACCAAGCGCACTCGTCCTGAGGAGCTGGTGCCCGGGACACTGCGCGTCATCAGCGTGCGTCTCGATTACCTGCCGCCTGAGGTCGAGACCACTCAGGTGCTCAACCAACCCGAACGCGCCTATGTGTCACGCTACGCGCTGGGGCGTGATTACCACAAGCTGATGCGCAAGCGACTGGCCAATCTGGCCAAGCAGATCGAGAAGGAAGTCGGCAAGTTCGGCTATCGCGCCTTCGTCGACTCCGCCCCGGTGATGGAGCGCGCCCTGGCACAGAAGGCCGGCATCGGCTGGTTCGGCAAGAACGCCATGCTGATGAATCAGCAGGCCGGCTGCCTGTTCTTCCTGGGCGAACTCTACACCGACCTGCCCCTGCCGGTGGACGCCCCCTTTGAAAAGGAACACTGCGGCAGCTGCAACGCCTGCAAGGTCGCCTGCCCGACGGATGCCATCGTCGAGGACAAGGTCGTCGATGCGCGGCGCTGCATCTCCTACCTGACCATCGAGCTCGATGGCGCCATCCCCGAGGAATTCCGTCGCCCGATGGGCAACCGCATCTACGGCTGCGATGACTGTCAGCTGTTCTGCCCCTTCACGCGCTTCGCCAAGGCGACCCAGGAGACTGACTTCTCGCCGCGTCATGATCTGGATCGCATCGAGCTGATCCGCCTGTTCTGCTGGGGAGAGCAGGAATTCCTCAGCAAGACGGAAGGCAGCCCGATTCGACGCATTGGCTACGAGAAGTGGCTCTCCAACATCGCCATCGGGCTGGGCAACGCGCCCTGGTCGGAGCAGGTCGAGCATGTGCTGCGCGCCCGTCTGGCCTACCCCAGCGAGCCACTGCGCGAGCATGTGCGCTGGGCGCTGAAGGAGCAGGCCATCAAGCGCGGCGCCCGCCTGGCCACCGCGCTTTGAGAGGCGTTGCCTCCAGGGCTATCGCTTTCAGTTGAGGAACGATACTTAGACGATGCCCTGCTGGGTCAGCTTGAGGAAGGTCTTGCGGTAATGCGCCAGTTCCGCCAGTGACTCACGAATATCGTCCATCGCCTGGTGGGTCGCACGCTTCTTGAAGCCGTCGAGCGCGGCCGGGTTCCAGCGTTTGGCCAGCTCCTTGAGGGTCGAGACATCGATGTTGCGGTAGTGGAAGAATTCTTCCAGCAACGGCATCTCGTGCTGCAGGAAGCGGCGGTCCTGATGCACGCTGTTGCCACACATCGGCGAGGCGCCTGCCGCCACGTGCCGGGCCAGGAACTCGAGGGTCTGGCGTTCGGCTTCGGCGGTATCTATCTGACTTTCCTTGACGCGCTTCACCAGCCCGGACTCACCATGGGTGCGCGTATTCCACTCATCCATCGCCTCCAGCAGGCTGTCCGGCTGATGCACGGCCAGCACCGGGCCTTCGGCGATCAGGTTGAGGTCGCCGTCGGTGACCAGCGTGGCCACCTCGATGATGCGCTCACGCGCCGGGTCGAGACCGGTCATTTCCAAGTCGATCCAGATGAGGCGGTCGGCCTGCGCGGTGGGATTTGCCATGGGTCACTCCTTGCTGAGCAGATGATGGAATGGCGCGGGACGCCAGTCGATGACAGCAGTATCACACGCCATCCCGGGGCGTCGCACGACACCCGAGGGCGCAAAGGGTACAATCGCGCCGCAAAGGGGGGAAGACTCTCCCATCCCTGGCGAACGAACGGCGACCGGAGTCACCAGCCAAGCATGAGTAAACGCAAGCTAAGCCGCCAGCAGCAATGGCGAATCGAGAAGGTGCAGGCCGAGCGTACCAAGCGCGCCGAGAAGCGCGAGACGCAGGACCGTGACAAGCTCGACGCCGGCGAATATGGCCCGGAGCAGCATGGCCGTGTCATCGCCCACTACGGGCGCAGCCTGGAAGTCGAAAGCGAATCCGGCAGCCTGCACCGCTGCCACCTGCGCGCCAACCTCGAGACGCTGGTCACCGGTGACCGGGTCATCTGGCGCGAAGCCAGCGATGCCAGCGGCGTCGTCGTTGCGCGTGGCGCACGTACCACCGAGCTTGAACGCCCCGACATGCGTGGCGTGCTCAAGCCGGTGGCGGCCAACATCGACCAGATCCTGATCGTGTTCGCCGCCGAGCCCGCCCCGCAGCCCAACCTGATCGACCGCTATCTGATCGCCGCGGAAGCCACCGGCATCACACCGGTGCTGGTGCTCAACAAGGTCGACCTGCTGCCGGAAAGCGGTGGTGAGCTGCGCGACCTGCTGGCGCGCTATGAAGCGCTCGGCTACGAAGTCGTCGCCTGTACCACGCGTGGCGAGTCGGGGCTTGACGCCCTCAAGGCCCAGCTCAGCGACCGCACCTCGGTCTTCGTCGGCCAGAGTGGCGTCGGCAAGTCATCCCTGATCGGCATGCTGCTGCCCAGGGAAGAGGTTCGTGTCGGCCCGCTGTCGGCCGAATCACGCCAGGGCATGCACACCACCACCACCGCCTGGCTCTATCACATGCCGGATGGCGGTGACCTGATCGACTCGCCCGGCATCCGCGAATTCGGCCTGGTGCACCTGACTCCCGAGCAGGTCACCGACGGCTTCCGCGAGTTCCACGACTATCTCGGCTATTGCCGCTTCCGCGACTGCAAGCACGAGAAGGAGCCGGGCTGCGCCCTGCTGCAGGCCGTGGACAACGGTGAGATCGGCCGCGTGCGCTTCGAGAGCTACAAGAAGATCCTGCTCTCGCTGACCGAGAGCTGATCAGGCGCTATCAAAAAAGCCGTCAACAAAAAGCCCCGCCAGGCAGTCACTGCCTGGCGGGGCTTTTTCATGCTCGAGGCTCTCGAGTTACATCACAGTCTCGAGACACATCACAGCCTCGAGACACACCACTGCCGCTTTCGAAGCCTAGCCTTCCAGCAACAGCAGCAGTGACAGCGCGAACAGCACCCACATGGTCGGGCGAATCTCGCGCACCTTGCCGACGCCGAGCTTGATGACCACGAAGCTCAGGAAGCCGAACACGATACCGTGGGTGATGGAATAGGTCAGCGGAATCATCACCATGGCGATGAAGGCCGGAATCGCATCATCGAACTGGTGCCAGTGGATCTTGCCGATCGGCTCCATCATGAACACGCCGACCAGAATCAGCGCCGGGGCAGTCGCGATGGACGGCACCAGCGACAGCAACGGTGCCAGGAACAGGAACGGCAGGAAGCAGAGCGCCACCACCACCGCGACCAGCCCGGTGCGTCCGCCCTGGCTGATACCGGCCGCCGATTCGATGTAGGCATTCGCCGGGCTGGTACCCAGTGGCGCAGACACCAGCGCCGAGAAGGCATCGACCATCATCGAGCGACGGATATTGCGCGGGTCACCATTCTCGTCCTTCAGATTGCCCGCTTCGGCCACCGCCATGAAGGTCGAGAGCGCGTCAAAGAACACCGTGAACAGGATGACGAAGATGAACGGCGCATAGGCCACCTTGAGCGAACCGAGCAGGTCCAGCGCCAGCAGGCCGCTGAAATCAGGCGCAGCGAAGATACCGGTGAAGTTGACCAGCGTCGGCTGAGCGATCTCCGGCGGGAAGTAGGCGCTGCCATCCCCCCACAGACGCCCGATGGTGGTCGCCATCAGGGTCGTGACGATGATGCCGATGATCAGTGCGCCGTGAATGCGCTTCGCGACCAGGATGGCGGTCAGCGCCAGCCCCAGCAGGAAGACCACCAGCGAGGGTGTCATCGGCGCGACACTGACCACGGTGACCGGGTTGGAGACGATCAGCTTGGCATTCACCAGACCGATCAGGGTGATGAACAGGCCGATACCACAGGCGATGGCGTAGCGGAGCTGGGCGGGAATCGCATCGATCACCAGGCGGCGCACGTTGAACATGGCCAGTACCGCGAAGATGACGCCGGCCCAGAACACGCAGCCCAGCGCGACCTCCCAGCTCATGCCGCCGCCCAGCACCATGGTGTAGGCGAACAGGGCATTGATGCCCATGCCCGGCGCGACCAGGATCGGGTTGCGCGCGTACAGGCCCATCATCAGGCTGCCGAAGAAGCTGACCAGCACGGTCGCCGTGAGGGCGGCACTGAATGGCACGCCGGCGGCTGACAGGATGCCGGGATTGACCACGATGATGTACATCGACGCCATGAAGGTGGCGATGCCCGCCAGCACTTCCGTGCGCGTCGTGGTGCCTTCGGCACGCAGTGAGAATAGGCGCTCGAGCAAGATGATGACTCCCGTTCAGGATGAAGCGATTGAGTAGCAGCTCAGCGTCGACGGGTCGCCGACACGCTGCACCGAAATGACACACATTGAGCGCCCGTACCGCACTCGAAGAGTGCAGCAGCGCCACTGGCGACAGACAGTGTATTGCCTGGGGCCGCGAAGAGGGTGTTCCCGAGGGCCAGAATGTTGCATTCGCCTCAGGCCCGCTGCACTGAAACAAGCGCTTCTTTCTACAAGACCTACTGGCTACAAGACCTACTGGATCTACTGGCTGCTGGCTGGCCTCGCCAGCTGATCAGAAGCCTGTCCAGAAGGTCAGGTCATGGCGCGCACTGTGCCCTGCTGGCACACGCGTCGTCCACGTCTGTACCGTCATGCGTGCGCACTGGGCATTCACACGTTCGCCCCAGAATGTGACGCGCGGCATTATACTGAAAACATGTCGTTTCAGGGGACAAGATGGCAAGGAATCTGGCGCGGTGACACTTCGCCTCGCCGCAGTCACTTGATTGCATCTCTTGATCACAGTGACTTGACCACAGTGCCAGCCGACGTGCCATGATGCCGGAAGGATCACTCTCTTCGTAGAAGCAAGGATTACGCCATGTCTCACGATTCTTCACACCCTTCCCCTTCGGAAGCCGACCTGCTGCCCTTGATCGTCGAACCGCAGCAGCTCGCGGAGATGCTCGACCATCCTGATATCGTGATCGTCGACGTGCCACTGAAAGCCGAGAGCCATGCGCGACACGTGCCCGGCGCTCGCCTGCTCGACTTCAAGCAGCTGGTCGGCAGCAATGACGACGACATTCCCGGCGTGCCGAGCCCCGAGGCGCTGTCTGACGTGATGTCAGCCCTTGGCATCACCCGCGACAGCCATGTGGTGGCCTATGACGATGAAGGCGGCGGCTGGGCCGGACGCCTGCTGTGGACCCTGGCGCTGCTCGGCCATACCCGCTACAGCTACCTCAATGGTGGCCTGCACGCATGGCAAGGCGATGGCCTGCCGCTGAGTGACACCGCCAGCGACTGGAGCCCCAGCGAGTATCACGCCGCCTACATGGACACCAGCGTGATGGCGACGCGGGAAGACATTCTCGATCGACTGGCGGCCGAGGACCCGCAGGAAAGCGTCGTGGTCTGGGATGCACGCTCCGCGGAAGAGTATCGCGGCGAAAAGGGCCAGAACGCCCGCCTCGGCCATATCCCGGGCGCCGTGCATTTCGAGTGGACCGAGGCCATGGACCGTGAGCGCAACCTGCGTATCCGCGACTATGCGGAGCTGGTAACGGAACTGGGCGCTCGCGGCCTCAACCCCGAACAGCACATCGTGACGCACTGCCAGAGCCATCACCGCTCCGGGCTGACCTGGCTGGTGGGTCAGGCGCTGGGCTTCAGCGATGTGCGCGCCTATCCGGGCTCCTGGAAGGAATGGGGCAACCGTGACGACACGCCCATCGAACGCTGAGGACTGATAACAGGCTGAAGGCTTCTGATGGCAGCCTGAGACGGGCCTATCGAGCGCCAGCACGCCAATGCAGGCCATGCCGGGATGACACGCATGGCCTGCCTGGCAACTGTCGCCAGGCCCGCTACTGCGGCAATTCGCAGGCTTGAGCCGTTATTGACGATGGGCTAAGGTGCAGCCCAACTGCTGGCCGCCGCTGTTGCCGGCCAACGCCCGCCCTCTCGAGGAGCGGGCTTTTCATTCCTGAAAGTGCCTGCAAGGATCGCCATCGTGGATCGCGCCAAGCTGTTTTCCCTGAGCCAGTACCCACTGCCCCAGCACCTGATCTCACGCCTCATCGGCCGTGTCGCCGCCTGCACCAATCCGTGGGTCAAGAACACCTTCATCGAGCGCTTCATCAAGGCCTACGGCGTCAACATGAACGAGGCGCTCGAGGAGAACCCGCGTGCCTACGCCTGCTTCAATGACTTCTTCACCCGCGCCCTGAAGGCGGATGCCCGCCCCATCGGTGAAGGCCTGGTGTCACCGGCCGATGGCGTACTGTCCCAGTTCGGCAACATCGAACACGGCACTCTCGTACAGGCCAAGGGTCAGGCGTTCTCGCTGACCCAGCTGCTGGGTGGCAGTGAAGAGCGCGCCGCGCCCTTCCGCAACGGCCGCTTCGCCACTGTCTATCTGTCACCGAAGGACTACCATCGCGTCCATATGCCGGTGGCCGGTCGTCTGGTCGAGATGGCCTACGTTCCGGGGCGCCTGTTCTCGGTCAACGAAGCCACTGCCAAGCACGTGCCGGGCCTCTTCGCGCGCAACGAGCGCCTGGTGTGCATCTTCGAGACCGAGCATGGCCCGATGGCCATGGTGCTGGTGGGCGCGATGATCGTCGCGGCGATCAAGACCGTCTGGAGTGGTCAGGTCACGCCGCTTTCCGGTGATGTCGAGACGACCCGTTTCGATCAACTCATCGAGCTGGCACATGGCGCCGAGATGGGCCGCTTCCAGCTCGGCTCCACCGTGGTGATGTGCTTCCCGGACAGCGTCGAGTTCGATGACGCCCTGACGCCGGGCCAGAAGGTCAGCATGGGTCAGTCACTCGGCATGCGCCCGTCTGCGACAGCACCGGCCCCGACCGAGTCAGAAGAGCATGCGACAGAGACGGCGCAGGACATGCCGACCACAGACGAGAAATAAGGTCAGGCCTGGCGCAGCGCGAGCACGACACTCGCGCATAAAGCCCGCACATGAAACCCGGGCATAAAAAAAGGGAAGCCCCTGGCTTCCCTTTTTAACGACAGGAGACTGACCGCGCTCCCCGCCTTCTTGCCTTGCCCCGCGATGAACGCTGCCATCGGGGTGATCACTACCTTCAGTGCCCAAACAGATCAGAGTCCTCCATGACGGGCGTCACGCTCTCACGACGCGACTGCCGGATGATGCCTCGAAGGCTCCGAGGGTTCGAGCCATCATCTGTCGCCTTCTTTCACCATGCCCGATAAAAGAAGACCCGCTGCGACCATTGCCCTGGTCCTGCCATCACCTTGCCTGCGGGCTTCGCCGGCAAGCGCCAACCCTCCACGCTGACATCTCCAGTCTAGTCGACGCACGCTCGGCAAGCGTGTTGGCAATAAACGCTGGGATTCACGCAAATCACATCGAAAGCTGCCTCTCATGTCGGCTCTCAAGCACGTGATGCCGGGAAAGCGATCACCGCCGAGATATCGCGCTCCCCCAGCGCCAGCATGATCAGACGATCCAGCCCCAGCGCCACCCCGCTCCCCGCGGGCATTCCCGCCTGCAAGGCCGCCACCAGACGTTTGTCAGCCGCTACCTCAGGCAGGCCCTGGGCGACTCGCGCAACATTGTCTTCGGCAAAGCGTGCCGCCTGCTCACTGGCATCGGTCAGCTCGTCATAGCCGTTGGCCAGCTCGATGCCCGCCACATAGGCCTCGAAACGCGACGCCACCCAATCACCCTCACTGTCCTGATGCTTGCGCGCCAAGGCAGCCTGCGCGGCCGGGTACTCGGTGACCAGCTCCACGGTGGCTTGTCCCTGCGCTTCTATCCCCTCTGACCCTGACCCCTGCGCTCCTGCGCCCTGTGCTTCTGCGCCCTGTGACCCTGAGCCAAGAGTCGGCTCGATCACCAGGCTCATCAGCGCATCCAGGCAGGTCTCATGCGACCAGTCGTCAGCCGCGACCTCACATTCCCGCGCACAGGCGGCTCGCAGCTCCTCGAGCGAGGCCGTGAAGGGGTCCAGCGCCAGCACACGGCGAAACAGCGCACGGTAAGGCGTGATGGCAGGCCTGACCTGGGCGTCTTGAGACTCACTGAGCAGCGACGGCTGACCGGTCAGCTGTGCCCCGAGCGCCATCACGCGCAGGATCAGCTCACAGGTCTCCCTCATCAGCGCCTCAAGGCTCATGCCGGGGCGATACCACTCCAGCATGCAGAACTCGGGATTGTGGCGGCGACTGACCTCGCCATCGCGGAAGGCACGCGCGATCTGGAAGATCGGCCCGCTACCGGCCGCCAGCAGACGCTTCATGTGAAATTCCGGCGAGGTCTGCAGCCACATCGGCACGCGCTCACGCTCGCCCGGCAGCTGCGCGCTCAAGGACAATGACGCGAGACCGACATCCGTCGACCCGGCCTGCCCCAGCACCGGCGTTTCCACCTCCAGCACCTCACGCTCGGCGAAGAAGGCGCGCACCTCATTGATCAGACGCGCGCGCTGGACGAGCCGCTCGCGCGTGGCAGTGGGCGCCCAGTCCTCTGCCAGGGCGGCGCCTGGCGCGGCAGCGGCTGAGAGAGGTGAAGCAGCGGCGGAAGAATCGGTATCAGACATGGACAGGCTCGAGAAAGGGATCAGCGGGGAACGATGGCCAACCGGAAGGGCTGATCGACACGATCACCCTGCACGACTGACCAGCAGGAATGAGCAGCACGAATGAGCAGCACAAACGATGATGCCCCGCACGAGGCGAGGCATCAGGGTGTTCACGGCGTGAGCGAAAGGGCTCAGGCGCGAGACACGTACTCGGCGCTGCGGGTATCAACCTTGAGGACTTCGCCCTGGTTGATGAACAGCGGCACACGCACCACGGCACCGGAAGACAGGGTCGCCGGCTTGGAGCCACCGTTGGCGGTGTCGCCCTTGAGGCCCGGGTCCGTCTCGACGACTTCCAGCTCGATGAAGTTCGGCGCGGTGACGGCGATCGCGTTGTCGTTCCACAGCGTGATGGTGTAGACGACCTGCTCTTTCAGCCACTTGACCGTGTCGCCCAGCGCCTTGCCATCGACAGCGTACTGCTCGAAGGAGCCATCGGTACGCATGAAGTGCCACATCTCACCGTCGGTGTAGAGGTATTCCATGTCGACTTCCATGACATCGGCGGCTTCGATGCTCTCGCCGGACTTGAAAGTACGCTCCCATACACGACCGGTCTTCAGGTTGCGCAGCTTGACGCGGTTGAAGGCCTGGCCCTTGCCCGGCTTGACCAGTTCGTTATCGACGATGGCACAGGGATCATTGTCCAGCATCACTTTCAGACCGGACTTGAATTCGTTGGTAGAATAGTTGGCCATCTTGCTCGCTCTCGACTCGTTAACGGGTCTTGCCCGCCATGAATTCCAGATTGCAGTCAATTGGCTGCAATCATGACTAGAAGTGATGCGCATGATAACCCGAACCCCTGCATCCTTGCATACCATCCCGCACACCAGCCACGAAAGTCGTGCCTCAGAGGCCTTCTCATCTGCCGCTGAAGCCCCATCTGCCCCGAATGACTGGCGTGCACAGCTACGCGACGTGATCCGCTCTCCACAGGCTCTGCTGGAGCGCCTGGGGCTGGAGCGCGAGTGGCTGCCGGGCGCCCGTGACGGCCATGAACTGTTCGCGATCCGCGTGCCCGAGGCCTATGCCAGCCGCATTCGCGCCAATGACCCCGACGACCCACTGCTGCGCCAGGTGCTGCCGCTGGACGCCGAGACCGATGTGCTCGACGGCTACGTCACCGATCCGCTGGAAGAGGCTGAACATACGCCGCTGCCGGGGCTGATCCACAAGTACACCAACCGGGTGCTGCTGATGGCCAGCGGTGGCTGCGCGATCAACTGCCGCTACTGCTTCCGCCGTCACTTCCCCTATGACGACCATCAGCCCAGCCGCGCACAGTGGCAGGATATCCTCGACTACCTGCGCGCCGACGAGCGCATCCACGAGGTGATCCTGTCCGGCGGCGACCCGCTGGTCTCCCCCGACAAGCGCCTGGCGTGGCTGGTGGAGTCGCTGGGCGAGATCCCGCATCTCAAGCGCCTGCGCATCCACACGCGCCTGCCGGTGGTGATTCCGGACCGCGTCAATGACGAGCTGCTCGGCTGGCTGGGTGCCACGCGTCTGCAGAAGGTGCTGGTCATTCACACCAACCATGCCAACGAGCTGGACGACGCCGTCGCTGCCGCCATGACTCGCCTCAAGAGCGCCGGCGTCACCCTGCTCAACCAGGGCGTCATCCTGCGTGGCGTCAATGACAGCGTGGAAGTGCAGACGGCCCTCGCCGAGCGACTCTTCGAGTGCGGCGTACTGCCCTACTACCTGCATGCCTTCGACCCCGTGCAGGGCGCCGCCCACTTCGCGGTCAGCGATGAAGAGGCCTGCAACCTGATGGAAGCGCTGCTTGAGCATCTGCCCGGCTTCCTGATGCCGCGCCTGGTACGTGAAGTGCCCGGCCGACGCTCCAAGACACCTCTGTCCAAGCCCTCTGTGTCCAAGCCCCCTCTGTCCAAGCCCACGGTGTCCAAGACACATCCGGGAGTCGCCGCCGCCACTGGCCCTTCGGCGTCTTACCCTGCGGGCGACGAGCGCGAGCCATCTTCGCTCAACCTGACGGGCATCATCGCCAGTGCGTGAATGGCGCCCTGGCAGCGTGGGGCAACAACAGGCGGCGTGCTGCACAAAATTTGCTACTATCGCTGGCCAATTTCATCATCGGCACACGCCCCGAGAGGCGTGGCCATGCTCAAGGAGCCCATCACATGCCTCATCTCGTCATTGATTATGCCGACAGTCTGGCCCCCAGCCTCGACATGGACGCGATCATGGATGACCTGCATGCCGCCGCCATGCAAAGTGGCCTGTTCAAGGAAACCGACATCAAGGTGCGCGCGGAAAGCTGGCGCCACTGGCGTCTGGCCGGCAATCAGGCACCGCTGGCGCACAAGCACGGCTTCGTCAATCTGCACTGCCACCAGCTGGAAGGCCGCAGCGATGACGACAAGTCGCGCCTGGCGGATATCCTGATGGAGGCCCTCAAGCCTCACTGCGAGGCGGCCCGCGAAGTCAGCGTGGAGATCGTCGAGATCACCCGCGCGACCTATCGCAAGCACAAGGCCTGAGCGCACGGGTGACTCACCGCCCCTGAGGCCGCAGACGAAAACGCCCCGTGGCCGAAAGCCACGGGGCGTTTTTCCTTCTCGCGACCAGCGATGCAAGCCAATGGGTGAACTCAGGTACCCGTCATGGCCATCGGAACGTGAAGCAGGTCATTGAGACGATGGGCGTGTTCGGCGGCCTCACGGCCCACCGACGTCAGATAGCCGCCATCCGGCAGCGTGGTCAACCCCTTGGCATGCAGACGCTCGGCGGCGGCCACCATGTCGGGACTGGCATCGTGGCGAATCTTCAAACCCTTGAGGGCGGCATCATGCGGAAACAGGCACAGCAGGTGCAGTTCATCGTCATAGGGTGACGGCATGGGCAAACTCCTGACGGCGTGGCGAGTGGCGTTTCAGTATGGCGTCAACTGACGAGCGACGAGTCGTCGGCGCTTCCCCTCCAGTCTAGCCCTCACACCCGAAAGCGCATTGCTGCTTTGGGACTATTCTGCGACCTGGTGACCAGACGACAACGCCCCCACCGCGGCGGCGATGGGGGCGTTGTCACTCACACACTGGCTTGTCACTCAGCGCAGGCATTCAGCGGCTGAATCACGGATCAGTGCTCGAGATCCTGCTGGCGATAGCCCATCAGGTAGAGCACGGCATCCAGGCCCAGGGTCGAGATCGACTGGCGCGCCTGTTCACGCACCAGCGGCTTGGCGCGGAAGGCGATACCCAGCCCCGCCTCGGCCAGCATCTTGAGGTCATTGGCACCGTCACCGACGGCGATGGTCTGCTCCATGCGCAGGCCATGACGCTCGGCGATCTCGCGCAGCAGCAGCGCCTTGCGCTCGGCATCGACGATCGGCTCGCGCACTTCACCGGTGACCTTGCCATTGACGATCACCAGCTCATTGGCGTGGATCTCATCGAAGCCCAGCAGCTGCTGAAGATGACGCGCGAAGTAGGTGAAGCCACCGGACAGGATCGCGGTGCGATAGCCCAGCGCCTTGAGGTTGGCCATCAGGCGCTCGACCCCATCCATCAGCGGCAGATTGGCGGCGATATCGGCCAGCACCGACTCATCCAGGCCTTCCAGCTTGCTCATGCGTTCACGGAAGCTTTCCTTGAAGTCCAGCTCGCCCCGCATGGCACGCTCGGTGACTTCCGAGACTTCCTCGCCGACACCGTGACGACGCGCCAGCTCGTCGATCACCTCGGTCTGGATCAGCGTCGAATCCATGTCGAAGCAGATCAGGCGACGATGGCGACGCCAGATATCATCTTCCTGGATCGCGATGTCGACACCGTGCAGCGCGCCCAGCGCCAGCGCCTTCTCGCGCAGGGCGTTGATGTCGGTGCCACTCTCCGGCAGGCGCAGCCAGCACTCGACACAGGCGCCTTCGGCCGGTGACTCGCCATCCAGCGGCTCACGCCCCGACAGACGATGCATCAGCTCGACGGTGATGCCGAATTCGGCCGTCAGGCCACCGACCTCGGCCAGAATGCCGGCCGGCAGACACGGCGCCAGCAGCGTCAGAATCCAGCGCGGGCGCTCCGCCTGATGGCTCCAGCGCGCATATTTCTCAGCACCGACCTGCACGGCCTGCACATCCAGCCCCAGCTGTTCACCGGCGGCGGCCAGCGCGGCCTCCAGATCGGACTCCGCGCCAAGAGCCACCAGCGCTTCCAGCGACACCAGCCCGAAGGTCACGCTCTGATTGATGTCCAGCAGTCGTGCGCCGCTGCGCGCCAGCGCCTGACCAAGCCCTGCCAGCTGTCCTGGACGAGCCGTACCGGTGGCACGGATCAAGATACGTTGTGTCATTGGAAAATCATTCCTGAGCAATGAATCATCAAGGTGTCGCCCACGGGGCATGTCGGCGTCAACGCCGACGCACCTCAGCTAACAAGCCAGGCCATCCGGCCCGGATTCAACTATCGACGGCCAGACGGTCGACCTTCTGGAAGCCCTTGGGCAGCTTGCTGCCGCGGCGGCCACGCTCGCCACGATAATAATCGAGATCCGCCCCCTTGAGCAGGGTCTTGCGCTTGCCGGCATGCACCACCAGGGTCGCGCCGGCGGGCAAGACCACCAGCGAGCGCACGAACTCCTCGCGGTTGGCGGCGCGTTCGCCCGGAATCGACAGCATCTTGTTGCCCTTGCCCTTGGACATCTCGGGCAGTTCGGAGAGCGGGAAGACCAGCAGGCGCCCTTCGTTGGACACCACCGCCACTTCCAGGGCCGCGGGCGTGCCATCGGCAGCCTCCGGCACTGTCGGCACCTCGACCGGTGGCAGCACCGCACAGCCGCGCGGCAAGGTCAGCGCCGCCTTGCCGGACTTGTTCTTGCCGGTGAGCTGTTCGAGCGTGGTCACGAAGCCATAGCCGCCATCGGAGGCCAGCAGATAGCGCGCGGAAGGCGCATCGAGCAGCAGCCCGACCATCGCCGCCCCCGCCGCCGGATTCATGCGCCCGGTGATCGGCTCGCCCTGCCCGCGCGCACTGGGCAGATTGTGTGCGGCCAGGGTGTAGGCACGCCCGGTGTCATCCAGCAGCACCAGCGGCTGATTGGTCTTGCCGCGCGCCGCCAGATGGAAGCGGTCGCCGGCCTTGTAGGACAGGCCTTCGGGGTCGATATCATGCCCCTTGGCGGCACGGATCCAGCCCTTCTCGGACAGCGCGACAGTGATCGGGTCGGCGCCCATCAGCTCGACTTCCGACAGCGCCTTGGCTTCGCCGCGCTCGACCAGCGGCGAGCGGCGTGCATCACCGAAGTCGGTGGCAGCCTGCTCAAGCTCACTGTCGATCAGGTCCGTCAGTGCTTCGTCATTGCCCAGTAGATGCTTGAGGTGCTTGCGCTCGCGCTTGAGCTCGTCCTGCTCGCCACGCAGCTTCATCTCTTCAAGACGTGCCAGGTGACGCAGACGCAGCTCGAGGATCGCCTCGGCCTGACGCTCGGAGAGCTGGAAGGTCTCGATCAGGCTGGCCTTGGGGTCTTCCTCCTCGCGGATGATGCGAATCACCTCGTCGAGATTCAGATAAGCCGTCAGCAGACCCTCGAGGATATGCAGACGGTCCTCGACCTTGGCCAGACGATGCTCGAGGCGACGACGCACGGTGGCACGACGATAGCGCAGCCACTCGGCCAGCATCTCGTGCAGCGCCATCACCCGCGGGCGCCCCTTGAGGTCGATGACGTTCATGTTGACGCGTGCGTTCTTCTCGAGGTCCGTGGTGGCGAACAGATGCGCCATCAGGCCTTCGATATCGACACGATTGGAGCGCGGCTGAATCAGCAGGCGCGTCGGGTTCTCGTGGTCGGACTCATCACGCAGGTCCGCGACCATCGGCAGCTTCTTGGCCTGCATCTGGGCGGCGATCTGCTCGATCACCTTGGCACCGGAGACCTGATACGGCAGTGCCGTGATCACGATATCGCCCTCTTCCAGCACATAGCGGGCGCGCATCTTCACGCTGCCACGACCGGTGCGGTAGAGCTTGGCGAGGTCGGTGCGCGGCGTGATGATCTCCGCCTCGGTGGGGAAGTCCGGTGCCGGCAGGTACTCCATCAGCTGATCGCTGTCGGAGTCCGGATGGCGCAGCAGATGGCGCGTGGCGGCCACGACTTCATGCACGTTGTGCGGCGGAATGTCGGTCGCCATGCCCACCGCGATACCGGTGGTGCCGTTGAGCAGCACATTGGGCAGACGCGCCGGCAGCACCTTGGGCTCGTTCATGGTGCCATCGAAGTTGGGCACCCAGTCGACGGTACCCTGGGAGAGCTCGGACAGCAGCACCTCGGAGTACTTCGACAGCCGCGATTCGGTGTAACGCATCGCCGCGAAGGACTTGGGGTCATCCTGGCTACCCCAGTTGCCCTGGCCATCCACCAGCGGATAGCGATAGCTGAACGGCTGCGCCATCAGCACCATCGCCTCGTAACAGGCGCTGTCGCCGTGGGGGTGGAACTTGCCCAGCACGTCGCCGACGGTGCGCGCCGACTTCTTGTACTTGGCGTTGGCCGTCAGGGACAGTTCGCGCATGGCGTAGACGATGCGGCGCTGCACCGGCTTCATGCCATCGCCGACATGCGGCAGGGCGCGGTCGAGAATCACGTACATCGAGTAGTCGAGGTACGCCTTTTCGGTGTAGTCGCGCAGGGCCAGACGTTCGACGTCACCCTCCGCAACCTGTATATCCATGCTCATGGGCGCTTGACCTTGATTACGAGCGTAAAACCGGGGAGCGCCTGACTGTGGCGCTCCCGAAAGAATGCTGTCGCGCAGCTTGTCTGGCGTTCGAAGTTCAGCTGCGCTCGAAACTCACGATGATCAGACCTCGATGTCGGCCATGTTGCCGTAGTCCTCGAGCCAGCTCTTGCGATCACTGGCGCGCTTCTTGGCCAGCAGCATGTCGAGCATCTCGTGGGTGCCGTCATCCGCACTGCGCGTCAGCTGCACCAGGCGGCGGGTATCCGGCGCCATGGTCGTTTCCCGCAGCTGCAGCGGATTCATCTCACCCAGACCCTTGAAGCGCTGCACGTTGGGCGTGCCACGCTTGCTCTCGAGCTGCTTGAGGATGTGCGCCTTCTCGCTCTCGTCCAGGGCGTAATGCACTTCCTTGCCCAGGTCGATGCGGTACAGCGGCGGCATGGCGACGAAGACGCGCCCGGCATCCACCAGCGCCGGGAAGTGACGCACGAACAGCGCGCACAGCAGCGTGGCGATGTGCAGACCATCGGAGTCGGCATCCGCCAGGATGCAGACCTTGTGATAGCGCAGCTTGGTGAGGTCGTCCGAGCCCGGGTCCAGGCCGATGGCGACCGCGATGTCGTGGACTTCCTGGGAGGAGTAGATGTCATGCGACTCGACTTCCCAGGTATTGAGGATCTTGCCGCGCAGCGGCAGGATCGCCTGAGTCTCGCGGTTGCGGCCCTGCTTGGCGCTGCCGCCGGCGGAGTCACCCTCGACCAGAAACAGCTCGCTGTCGGCAGGATCGGAGCTTGAGCAGTCCGAGAGCTTGCCCGGCAGCGCAGGCCCGGAGGTGACCTTCTTGCGCGCGACCTTCTTGGCGCTCTTCAGACGGCGCTGGGCCGCCGAGATCACCAGTTCCGCCAGCGCTTCGGCCTGATCGACATGGTGGTTGAGCCACAGCGAGAAGGCGTCCTTGACCACGCCGGAGACGAAGGCGGCGACGCTGCGCGAGGACAGACGCTCCTTGGTCTGGCCGGCGAACTGCGGATCGAGCATCTTCACCGACAGCACGAAGGCGGCGCGCTCCCACAGGTCATCCGCACTCAGCTTGACGCCACGCGGCAGCAGGCTGCGGTAGTCGCAGAATTCCTTGAGCGCCTCGAGCAGACCGGAGCGCAGGCCATTGACGTGGGTGCCACCCAGCGGCGTGGGGATCAGGTTGACGTAGGGTTCCTGCACCAGCTCGCCGCCTTCCGGCAGCCACTGGATCGCCCAGTCGACCCCGTGCTCCTCATCCTCGAAATGGCCGACGAAGGGCGATTCCGGCAGGCGCTCGAAGCCATCGGTGGCGCCGAGCAGGTAATCGCGCAGGCCATCCTCGTAGTGCCAGGTCGTCTCGCTGCCATCGGTCTCGATGAGCACGACCTTGAGGCCCGGACACAGCACGGCCTTGGCACGCAACAGGTGGCGCAGGCGCGGCATCGCCAGGCGCGGGCTATCGAAGTAGCTCTCGTCCGGCCAGAAGCGCACCAGCGTGCCGGTATTGCGCTTGCCGACGGTGCCAATCTGGGTCAGCTCTTCGGCCTTCTCGCCATTCTCGAAGGCGATACGCTGACGCAGGCCATCGCGGCACACTTCCACTTCCAGACGCGTCGACAGCGCATTGACCACCGAGACGCCCACGCCGTGCAGGCCGCCGGAGAAGCGATAGCTGTCCTGGGAGAACTTGCCCCCCGCGTGCAGCTTGGTGAGGATCAGCTCGATGCCGGTCACGCCATGCTCGGGGTGGATGTCGGTGGGCATGCCACGACCGTCATCGCCGACCTCGATACCGCCATTCTCGAGCAGGCGCACGCGGATTTCCTTCGCGTGCCCCGCCAGCGCCTCATCGACGGAGTTGTCGATGACTTCCTGCGCCAGGTGGTTGGGCCGAGAAGTGTCGGTATACATGCCGGGCCGCTTGCGGACCGGTTCGAGGCCGGAGAGGACCTCAATGGAACTGGCGCTGTACTGACTCATCGCAGCCTTGTGTCCTTGGTGTTGACGTCCGCCATCCGACTCGCCATTTCACGTACGCGAGACGGACAACGGATTCCTGAAAAATGAGAGACCGGCGCCTGGCGCTCAGCATCGAACGCCCTGCCATATCGTGCCAATCCATGTCGTGCCAAGAGGTGCCGTCCCCAGCCAGGTCGTGGTGTGTCGTAGCAGAAAGCACCACGCACATGACCTGCTAGTCCGGCGCGACATGCATCGCCGCTGCGGTGGCGGGGGCCAGCCGGTGCCCGCCATGCGCCATGATCGCCGGCAGGTATTCCGCCAGCTGCGCAAAGCCGTGATCGCCACCCGGCGTGATGATCAAGCGACTTCCCTGATAGAGCCCTGCGGCATCATTGACATCCAATGTCTCATCGGCCGTCGCCAACAGCACCAGGGTGCGCTGCGCCGTGACCGGCTCCGCTTCCAATGCGAGCAGTCCGGGCCCGAAATCCTCGGTGACGGTGAACGTCACGCCGGTATAGGGGTTGGCATGCACCGAGCCGAGCCATTCGCTGACCAGTCGCGCGGGACGCACGGCCGGATTGATCAGCACACTGCGCGGCCCCTGACGCCAGACGCTCTGAGAAGGACCAGCCGGCCCCTCGAGGCGTGCGGCCTCACGCGCGACCAGCCAGGTGGCCAGAAAGCCGCCCATGGAACTGCCGATCACCATGATGGCGTCATCACAGGCGGGGTCTGCGGGGTCCAGCGCCAGGCGCTCACACAACGTGAGATAGGCCGCGTTGACCGCCGCCTGACCCGCGCCGGGCTCCGGGGGGATGTCCGGCATCACGCACGGCAGGCCGAACTGCTCTGCCGCGCGCTGCATCAAGCGTGCCTTGGGCGAACAACTGGCCGAATTGAAGCCGTGCAGATACAGCAGACCCTTGACGGGCGCGGTGGCGTGCATCGCTGCCGTATCTGACGGAAAGGGGGAATTGGCCATCAGCACTCCCGACAACACGTCAGACCGCGAAACCTCCCCTCCCACGCCTCAAGATGGCTGGGCATCTCTCGAGCGTTCATCCGCTGGAAGCAGGGTTTTCGACGGTCCGCGTCATGCTGTCTAGTGTAAACGATTGATTCGCTTATAGGATAGCGAGAATACTGTATAAATCAACAGAGAGCGACGACTGACGCCGCCGCTCGTCTTGCATGGCATATCAGCATGCCCTCACTCACACACTCTCATTCTCATTCTCACTCACATCCGCCATAGGCTCAGCGCGGGTCCTGATCCTGGGCTGCCCACACCGCTTCGATCAGCGCACGGCTGGAGGCGTCCAGCGTCTCGAAGCCTTCGCCAGTGGTCATGGTCGCTTCAGTGGCGGTGGCGATCTGCTTGCCCAGTTCCACGCCCCACTGATCGAACGGGTTGATATCCCAGATGGTGGCCTGAACGAAGACCTTCTGCTCGTAGAGCGCAATCAACGCACCCAGCGTTTCCGGTGTCAGCGTCTCCAGCAGCAGCGTGGTCGACGGCTGATTGCCACGGTAGCGCTTGTGGTTCGGCTGCGCCTCATCACCGGGGATGGCGTCATCACCCAGCATCAGCACACGTGACTGGGCGAAGCAGTTGGCCAGCGTCAGACGGTGCTGTGCCTTGAGGTGAGCGCGTGTCTCGGCGTCCTCGACGTGATCATAACGGCACATCGGCGCGATGAAGTCACACTCGACCGCCTGGGTGCCCTGGTGCAGCAGCTGATAGAAGGCGTGCTGAGCGTTCGGCCCCAGCTGGCCCCACAGCACCGGACAGGTCGAGTAGTCGATCATCTCGCCATCGTTGGTCACCGACTTGCCGTTGGATTCCATCTCCAGCTGCTCGAGGTAGCTGGCGAAGTATTCCAGGCGTCCGTCGTAGGGCAGGATGGAGTGGGCGCGGATATCGAGGAAGTTGTTGTTCCAGATACCAGCCAGCGCCAGCAGCACCGGCAGGTTGTCTTCCAGCGGCGCGGTGCGGAAGTGCTCATCCAGCTCATGCGCCCCGGCCAGCAGGCGACGGAAGTTGTCCATGCCGACATTGAGCGCGATGGGCAGACCGATGGTGCCCCACAGCGAATAGCGGCCGCCGACCCAATCCCAGAACAGCAGCTGATGTTCCGGCGCGATGCCCCACTCGGTCATCTTCTCCGGCTTGGCGGAAGCGCCGATGAAGTGCTGGCGGTTGATCAGCGCTTCCAGGCGCCCTTCCGGATCGAGGCGTGATTTCAGCCAGTCGCGCGCGGTGCGGGCATTGGACAGCGTATCGATGGTCGAGAATGACTTGGAGGACAGGATGAACAGCGTGGTTTCCGGGCTGAAGGATTCCAGATAATCCGCCAGCTGGGAGCCATCCATGGTCGAGGCGAAGTGCACGCCGATCTCGTGGATGTCCTTGGGACGGCAATCGCTCAGGGCGCTGGAGACCATCAGCGGGCCCAGGTCCGAGCCACCGACACCGAGGTTGACCACGTCGGTGATCGGCTTGCCGGTGGCGCCGCGCCACTGGCCGCTGTGGAAGGTGTCGACCATCTCGGCCAGGTGCTCGAGGCTCTCGTGGATGGCCGGCACGATATCCTCGCCGTCCACCACCAGGCTGGCGGAGCGCGGCAGACGCAGCGCGGCGTGCAGCGCCGGACGGTCTTCGGAGCGATTGACATGCTCACCGGCCAGCAGGCGCTTGATGCCCTGCTCGACGCCGGTTTCGCGCGCCAGATCCAGCAGCAGCTCCAGGGTCTCGCCCTTGAGGCGCTGCTTGGAGAGATCCAGACGCAGCCCTGCGGCAGAGCGTGTGAAGGTCGCCACTCGGTCACGCCCTTGCGCCGCATCCTCGGCGAACAGGTCCTTCAGATGCACATCGGCCATCTGCTCTTGATGATGGCGCGCGAGAGCCTGCCAGGCCTGGGTATTACGACGCGCAGAACGTGCCGCTGATTGAGTGGACATGGCCACCTCTCTCCTTGAAGTGTAATGACCGGCCCTGCATGGCCCGGCCTGAAATCGATTGATGGAGGCATCACCCGCCAGCCGTGACGGGTGCGTCACGGGCGCCGAATGCGTAGAATGGCGGGCCCGACGGGGCGCTCTGCCCGGCCGGTCCTCGGCCACAGGCATGTCGCCCTGGCCCACTGCCCGATGAAGCCTTGATCCATGAGTGATGCATCTTACCGTGACGCGATATTTACGACACCCCTTGACCGTGTCGCCAGCTTCTCCTTCGACGAGCAGGTCGTCAGCTGCTTTCCGGACATGCTGCGCCGCTCGGTGCCGGGTTACGGTCAGATCATCGCCATGCTGGGCCTGATGGCCCGCGCCCACCTGCGCCCCGGCGCGCGGGTCTATGATCTGGGCTGCTCACTGGGTGCTGCCAGCATGGCGCTGGCCCGCGAGATGGCCGCCGAGGATATCGAGATCGAAGCCGTCGACCTGTCCAGACCGATGGTCGAGCGCGCCAGCCGCGAACTCGCCGAGGCCTTCCCCGACCACCGCATCAACGTCACCGAAGCCGACATTCGCACCCTCGACTATCAGCCGGCCGGCATGATCGTGGTCAATCTGACGTTGCAGTTCCTGCCGCCGGAAGACCGCGACGCCGTGATCGACAAGCTGTTCGCGGCGCTGGAACCCGGCGGTGTGCTGATCCTCTCCGAGAAGATCATCAGCGATGATCCGGTCGAGAATGCCTGGCTGATCGAACGGTATCATGACTTCAAGCGCGCCAACGGCTACTCCGATTTGGAAATCTCCCAGAAACGTGAGGCCCTCGAGGACGTGATGAAGCCCGACAGCCTGAACACGCATCATGAGCGCCTGGCGCGCGCCGGCTTCCAGCGCAGCCACACCTGGCTGCAATACCTGAATTTCGCATCGATGGTCGCCTTCAAAGCCGCCGAATGACCGCTACGCCTGCACGGACCCGACCCAGCGCATGAGCATTTCCCCGTACGACCGCGACCTTTACCGCGCCTTCACCGAGCTTGCCTGTGAGCCAGGCGCCGTCGGCGACGGCTTCGCCCGCTGGCTGGGCGCCCTGCCCGAGCAACTGGCCACTGGCCTGGACCGCAAGCGTCACGCCGACCTCAAGGCCTGGCATGGCGCGCTGGAAAAGCTGCCCGCCCTGCCCGACGCGCGCGATGTGCAGCTGGATGCCGACCGGGTCGGGGCTCGCTTTCCGACTGGTCTGACTAGCGGCCAGCTGCGCCAGAGCGAGAACCTGCTGCGTGCGATGATGCCGTGGCGCAAGGGCCCCTATCAGCTCGACGAGATCCATATCGACACCGAATGGCGCTCCGACTGGAAGTGGCAGCGTCTCGCGCCGCATCTGTCGGATCTCACCCATCGCCGCGTGCTGGATGTCGGCGGCGGCAATGGCTACCACGGCTGGCGCATGGTCGGTGCAGGCGCGGCCTTCACGCTGGTGATCGACCCTTCACCGCGCTTCTACTGCCAGTTCCATGCCGTGCGCCACTTCATCGGCGCGGACCACCCCCAGGGCCGCAACCTGCACTTCCTGCCGGTGGGCATCGAGGATGTGCCGGCGAAGATGGGCGCCTTCGATAGCGTGTTCTCGATGGGCGTGCTCTATCATCGCCCCTCGCCGATGGACCACCTCTTCCAGCTGCGCGACACCCTGCGCCCCGGCGGCGAACTGGTGCTGGAAACCCTGGTGGTGGAAGGTGACGTGACGACGGTGCTGATGCCTGGCGAGCGCTACGCCGCGATGCCCAATGTCTACTTCCTGCCCTCCTCCCAGGCGCTGGCCCACTGGTGCGAGCGCGCCGGCTTCAAGGACGTGCGCATCGTCGATGAAGCCGTGACTACCCTGGACGAGCAGCGTGCCACCGGCTGGATGACCTACCACTCGCTGAGCGACTTCCTCGATCCCGCTGACCCGAGCCTGACCCGCGAAGGCCACCCGGCGCCGCGGCGTGCGGTGCTGATCGCCACTCGCGCCTGAACTGGCGTCTGAGCGGGCGTCTGAACGCGCGTTCGAGACACGGATCTCTCGTCGCGCCAGGGCCGCCGGCGGCAGAAATACAACAACGGCGATGCTCCATGAGCATCGCCGTCTTCTTTTCTTACCTCGGACACTGCCTCCCGCCTCAGGCACTGCCTCGCGCCTCAGACAATTCCCAGACGTTGGGCCTGCCGGTACAGGTTGCCGCGATCGACCTTGAGCCTGCGCGCCGCCTCCGCCCAGTTGCGATCACTCGCCTGCCAGACCCGCGAGATGTGCTCGCGCTGAAACGCCTCGGTGGCATCGCGCAGGCCCAGCGTCTCGTCACCGTCCTGCCAGGCGGCGCGCTGTGCAGAGCTCGCTCCTCCTGTCTGACTCGCTCCTGCCATCTGACTCGCTCTTCCTGTCTGATCCACCCTCCCCTCCTGCGCGCCCTGAATCTCCTGCGCCGCGCTGGCGACCCGTTCAAGTGACACCTCGGCGTTGACCTCCAGTCCCAGCAGTTCCGGCGTGATCACCACCAGCTGGCGACCATCGGCGCGCAGACGAGTCGGGTGAGCACCATGCGCGAGCCGGGCATGCAGGGCGGCGCGACTCAGGCAGTGCTCCAGTTCACGCACGTTGCCGGGCCAGGGGTAGTCGCACAGCAGGCGCTCCGCCGCCGGCGTCAGGCGCAGATTGCCCAGCCCGAGGCGCGTGCGGTTGTGTTCCAGGAAGGTGCCGGCCAACGCCAGCAGGTCTGCTCGCCCGCGCTCACGCAGCGGCGGCACCCTGAGCGGATAGACGCTCAGGCGGTGATAGAGGTCTTCACGGAAATGCCCGGCAGCGACCTCCGCCTCGAGATCGCGATTGGTGGCCGCGATGACGCGCACATCGACCTTGACCACGCGATCGCTGCCCAGCGGCTGCAGCTCGCCTTCCTGCAACACCCGCAGCAACTTGGGCTGCAGCGCCAGTGGCAGCTCGCCGATCTCATCCAGCAGCAGGGTGCCGCCATCCGCCATCACGAAGTGGCCACGGTGATCATGGGTCGCGCCCGAGAAGGCGCCACGCCGATGCCCGAACAGCGCGCTTTCGACCAGGTCCGGCGACAAGGCGGCGCAGTTGATGCGTACCAGCGGCCGCGCCGCCCGCCGGGAAGCATCGTGCAGGCGCTGGACCACGCCCTCCTTGCCCACGCCGGTCTCGCCCTGCACCAGCACCGTCATCTCGGTATCGGCGACCGCCTCCAGCTGCGCCTCGAGCCTGGCCATCGCCGGGCCACGCTGCGGGCAGGCCATGGCGCTCTGTGACGCCATGCCTGTCGGTGAGACCACCATCGGTGCCGAAAGCCCTGACCTGCCGACCGCGGCCCACTCCTGTCGTAGTGACAGCGACAGACAGTGTGCGGGGAGTGACAACCAGGCCTGCAACTCCTGAAGCGGAAGTGCCAGTTCGTCCGTACTCGCAGAGGCGCACAACGATTCCAGCGGGGCCAGCACTCCCGGCGTCAGCGCATCGAAGGTCATCACCCCCAGCAGTGTATCGCCCTCGCGCAGCGCGATACCGGCGCAGTCATGCACCAGCAGATCCGGCCCATGTACGTCCCCCAGCAGGCCATCGAAGGGGTCCGGAAGGTCGCTGTCCAACGCGAAACGATGTACCCCCGTGTGCTCGACGATCGCCTTGAGCCGCGGGTGCTCCGCCAGCGCGAAGCGTCGCCCGCGCACCTCGGCAGGCAGGCCGTAGGTGGCCAGTGGCAACAGCTCGTCACGCTCGGGCAGGTAGCGCATCAGGGTCGCCGCCTCACCGGGCAGCTGCTGCATGATCGCGGCCAGCAGACGCGTCCATGGCAGCGCGCGCCGCTCGCCGCCCTCCTCGCGGGACAACCAGGCGGCGAGCCAGGCATTCACGGCCGCGACCGGCGTATCGTTCAGGGGCAAGTGGGCATCGGGCATGCGGTCATCCTTGCGGGTATCGGGAGTGAGAGGGCTGAAAATTGATGTCATCATGACACGCTTGATGTTATTAGAACACGCCATATGACCATGTCATTTTGACATCACAGGCCTGCAGAGTGCATGACGACTGGCCTCGAGAGTTGGCACGCCCCTTGCCATAAATAGGAGGACATCAATCAGAGGTATCGTCATGCTGACCAACGCCCAGGAAGACCTGATCGCCGCCACCGCTCCCGTCGTCGCCGAGCATCTCAATGCCATCACGGCGCGCTTCTATCCGCTGATGTTCGAGCGCTATCCCGAGGTGAAGCCGCTGTTCAACCAGACCCATCAGGCCAGCGGCGGCCAGGCCCGTGCGCTGGCCGGCGCCGTACTCGCCTATGTCGGCGCGCGCCACTCGCGTGAGGCGGTGGACCGCCTGCTGGCGCCCGTGGTCAGCAAGCATGTCTCGCTCAATATCCTGCCGGAACACTACCCCATCGTCGGCGAGTGCCTGATGGCCGCCATCGGTGAGGTGCTGGGGGACGCCGTCACACCGGAGATCGCCGATGCCTGGGGCGCCCTCTACGGGGAACTGGCCGCTGTGCTGATCGCCGCCGAGCAGGGCCGCTACGACAGCTTCGCCGCTACCCGCGGCGGCTGGCAGGGGCTGCGCCGCTTCCGCATCGTGCGCACGCAGGACGAGAGCCGCGAGATTCGCTCGCTGTACCTGGCACCGGTGGAAGGCCCGATGTTCTCCTTCCTGCCGGGCCAGTACATCGGCATGCGCCTGACGACACCCCAGGGCGTGATCCATCGCCATTACAGCCTGTCCCACGCGCCGGACGAGCGCTTCTGCCGTATCTCGGTCAAGCGTGAGGCCCACGGCCAGTCCAGCCAGTACCTGCATGCGCTGAAGACAGGTGACGAGATCGAACTGCTGCCACCGGCCGGCGAGCTGACCTTCGAGCATGCTGCCCCGCAGAGCGCCGATGCCCCGGTGCTGTTGCTGTCGGCGGGTGTCGGCCAGACGCCGATGCTGTCGCTGCTGACGGCGGCGCTGGCGGCGGGCCGCCAGGTGATCTACCTGCATGCGGCGCGCAATCCCGAGGTGCATGCCTTCGACGCCACCCTCAAGGCGCTGGTCGCGCAGTATCCAACGCAGCTGCATTATCAGGTCTGCTACGAACAGGCCGAGACGCTGCCGCCCCATGCGCAGCTGGGCATCATCGAGCGCGACTGGCTGGCGCAGCAGATCGCCGCGACCGGTGCCAGCGCCGAGTCGCTGCAGGCCTTCGTGATCGGCCCGCATGGCTTCATGCAGAGCATGATCCAGCACCTCAGCCGTATCGGCGTACCGCTCGCCCAGTGTCACCACGAGCACTTCGGTCCCTCCGCCCCGCTCGCCATCGACACTGCTGTCGCCTGATGCGCCAGGTGTGAGCCGCACCATGCAAAAAGCCCCCATCGCCTTGCGGCCATGGGGGCTTTTGCGTTCTCCGGCTTCATTCCAGCAGGCCGTGTTGTTATTGCGTGTCCAGCGTTGTTGTTGGTATTTCGCTGACTTCCATGCTGCTGTCGCTACAGGACGGAATCAGTTGGTGCGGCCGAGCAGCTCACGCACGTCGCGGGCTTCCCAGTGCGGGAAGTGCTTGCGCACCAACGCATTGAGGTCGGCTTCAAACGCGGCCCAGTCGGTCTGCTGGGTGGTGGCCTGGGTGCCGGAGCGACCCACGCCGCGAATCATGCCCGCGCCGACGGTCACGTTGCTCAGGCGATCGATGACGATGAAGCTGCCGGTACCCGGGCTTGAGCGGTAGTCATCCACCGGCACCGCCTGGGTCAGCTCGAGCTGGACGCGGCCGATGGCATTCAGCGCCAGGCTGTCGCCCTCGTGATGCTCCAGCGTGTTGACGTCGTAGAGGTAGTCGATGGCGCTGACCTGGCCGGTCAGGTCACGGGTTGCCAGCTTGATATCGTACTGGCGGCCCGGCTGCAGCGGCTTCTCGTGCATCCAGACGACATCCGCTTCCAGTGCATTGGAGAGCGGCAGTTCGGCATCCGCCGCCACCAGCCAGTCGCCACGCGAGATATCGATCTCATCGTCGAGCGTCAGAGTGATGGCCTGCCCCGGATAGGCGATCTCGAGATCACCATCGAAGGTGACGATGCGCTCGATGGTCGAGGTCTTGCCGGACGGCAGCACCTTGACGCTGTCACCCGGACGCACGACACCGGCCGCCAAAGTGCCGCAGTAACCGCGGAAATCGAGGTTGGGGCGATTGACGTACTGCACCGGGAAGCGCAGATCGCTGAGGTTCTGGTCGTGGGTCAGCTCGACAGTCTCCAGCACCTCCAGCAGTGACGGGCCCGCTTCGCCATCGACGGTGTACCAGTCCAGTGCCGGGCTGCGATTGACGACGTTGTCGCCCTTGAGCGCGGACATCGGCACGAAACGGATGTCCGGCGCGTTCAGCTTGTTGGCGAATTCCTGGTACTCGGCGACGATCTCGTTGAAGCGTGTCTCGGAGTAATCGACCAGGTCCATCTTGTTGACCGCGATCACCAGGTGCTGGATACCCAGCAGGTCGGCGATGAAGCTGTGACGACGGGTCTGGGTCTGCACGCCGTAGCGCGCATCGATCAGGATGATCGCCAGGCTCGCGGACGAGGCGCCGGTGGCCATGTTGCGGGTGTACTGCTCGTGCCCCGGCGTGTCGGCGATGATGAACTTGCGCTTGTCGGTCGAGAAGAAGCGATAGGCGACATCGATGGTGATGCCCTGCTCACGCTCGGACTGCAGGCCATCGACCAGCAGGGCCAGATCGACCTCGTCACCGGTGGTGCCGCTGGTCTTGGAGGCCTGGGTGATGGAGGCCAGTTGATCTTCATAGATCAGCTTGGAATCGAACAGCAGACGACCGATCAGGGTCGACTTGCCATCATCGACGCTACCGCAGGTGATGAAGCGCAGCAGGTCCTTGCGCTCGTGTTCTTGCAGGTAGGCTTCGATATCCGCGGAAATCTTGTCTGACGCGTGGGACACACTCTTCTCCTTGCCGCTGTCATGGGCCTGATGAGGTGGCGAGCCAGTGTCGCGAACCAGTGTCTCGTGAGGCTGCGAGCCGACTCATCAGGCGAATTGTTCGTTCAGGTCATCAAGCGCCGTGTGACGGCGCCTGCAGGCAATATGCTGGGGCGACCTTAGAAGTAACCTTCGCGCTTCTTCTTCTCCATCGAGCCTGCCTGGTCGTGATCGATGGCACGCCCGGAGCGCTCGCTGGTACGCGTCAGCAGCATTTCCTGGATGATTTCCGGCAGGGTCGCGGCGGTGGATTCCACGGCGCCGGTCAGCGGGTAGCAACCCAGGGTACGGAAGCGCACGGACTTCATTTCCGGCACTTCGCCTTCCTTGAGCGGCAGACGGTCGTCGTCGACCATGATGTCGAGGCCGTCACGCTTCACCACCGGACGCACGGCGGAGTAGTACAGCGGCACGATCTTGATGGATTCAAGATAGATGTACTGCCAGATGTCCAGCTCGGTCCAGTTGGAGAGCGGGAAGACGCGGATGGACTCACCCTTGTTGATCTTGGAGTTGTAGATGTTCCACAGCTCCGGACGCTGGTTCTTGGGGTCCCAGCGATGGTACTGGTCACGGAAGGAGTAGACGCGCTCCTTGGCCCGCGAGGCTTCCTCGTCACGACGCGCGCCACCGAAGGCAGCATCGAAGCCGTGCTTGTCGAGTGCCTGCTTGAGACCGGCGGTCTTCATGATGTCGGTGTACTTGGCACTGCCGTGATCGAACGGGTTGATGCCCGCCTCGACGCCTTCCTGGTTGATGTGCTCGATCAACTCCATGCCGACTTCCGCGGCCATCTCGTCGCGGAACTTGATCATTTCTTGGAATTTCCAGGTGGTGTTGACGTGCATCAGCGGGAACGGCGGGACGCCCGGCGCAAAGGCCTTGCGCGCCAGGTGCAGCATGACGGCGGAATCCTTGCCGATGGAGTACAGCATGACCGGATTGGAAAATTCCGCGGCCACTTCACGGATGATGTGAATGGATTCGGCCTCAAGCTGCTTGAGGTGGGTCTGACGTTCGGGGGTAAGCATCGCGTGCGGCAACCTCGTGAGCGTTGGGACACGCCCTGAAAGGCGGCCCGTGAAGTCAGTGGCGCGCCCTGTCAGCGACAGATGGATGCCCCGAGGGAGCACGCCGAATGGTTACACGGTACTCGCCCCGCCTTGATAACGTCAAAGAATCAGAAACTATCTTTTAAGACCGAAAAGGCATACCCGATACCTGTGGGCCTGGCACCGTGCCCATGACCTGGGAGGGCATCCATGCTGACGGCCAGGCATTCACGCTGATGCCTTACGCGCCAGCGCATGGGACGAGCTTGCCCGGCGATTCTTGCGCTCCTACTTGCGAGCCCCCCTTGCCCCCCCCCTTCTTGCCCCCTCTTGCGAGCCCTCGTTGCGAGTCTGGCTAGAGCGTGACCCGTTCCACCCAGGTCTCGAGATGCTCGCCATCGAGATCCACCACGCGCAGGCCGGGGCGCGCCGCCTCATCCACGGCGAAATCATGGCTCAGCGGAGCGAACTGATCGGAGGTGGAGGGAACGCCATAGACGGCCACACTGCCCTGCCCACACGGCATGAGTTGCGTGAAGGCCTGATGGATATGCCCACACAGCACGGCCCGCACCTGCGGGTACGGGCGCAACGTTTCCCACAGCGCATCGCGGTCGGCAAGGCCCAGCGCATCCATCCAGTCCGAGCCGATCGGCAGCGGATGATGATGCATGGCCAGCAGGATCGGGCGCGGGTCCAGCTCGACGGACAGCGCCAGTGACTGCGCAAGCTCGCTCAATTGCTCCTCGCCAAGCTCTCCCCCCGCCTGCCCGGTGACGCGCGAATCCAGACACAGCAGTCGCCAGTCGCCCAGATCCAGCTCGTGATGGAAGGGACGCAGCTCCTGCATGAATTCAGGGTGATCGTGGTTGCCCGCGAACCAGAACCAGGGACAACCAAGGCCATCGAACAGCTCTGCCGCCATGCGATAGGAGGCAGGGCTCTCATCCTGGCTGACATCACCGGTCACCAGCAGGATATCGGGGCGCAGGCGCGAGGCATGCGCCATCACCGCCTCCAGCTGACGCCAGGGGAAGCCCAGCCGTGAACGCGCGTCAGGGTCGGCGCGCAGATGGCAATCACTTATCTGAATCAGTCGCATCGGTCTCTCGAGCAGCAGGGAAATGAACAGAACCGCGACGGCCGGGCCATCGCGGTTCTGTCAATCAAGACGGGAAATCCATCGGGTGTCAGCGCCTGTGCGCCATGCCAGCGTTGAGCGTCACGGCAATTCCGGCACATCCGCCTGCCCGAAGGCGCGGGCATGGGTCAGCCATTCGCCGAGAAAGCGATTGAGCTGAAGCTTTTCGTCCGGCTGGTGCATGCGCGGATTCGGGTAACGGTTGCGCCCTGAGAAGTGACGCTGACGCTGAAAGTCGGTGACCTCCGCCATGCGCACGTCGTGGTACAGATGCACGCTCATGCGCGGCGAATCGATGATGTGGTCCAGCACGCCGGTCTGGGCGACCGTGACCATGGTGGTATAGGGCGCGCATTCGACCACCTCGAGCAGCAGCGTGCCGAAGTGGCCCTGATTGCCCGCCAGCGGGAAGGCGAAGCTGTCACCGGCCTCGGCCTTGCCGAGGATGCGCGTGAGGCGCAGATAATTGGACCCGCACTCGGCATGGAGTGCTTTTAGGTCAGCCACATAGGCTTTCTTGACCTGCATGGGCGATCTCCTTGCGAATCTCAGAACATTGGCATGTTGTCTGTCAAAGCACGCCCGCTATCGTGCGTGGCAAGATGCGGGCGACGGGCGATAAATCAAGCGCTGCACCAGCGCTCAGGCTGTCGGCGATCAGCTCTCGGCTATCGACTCTCGAGTCCAGCTCTCGGGACTGAAGCTGAGACGAAAACCGAGACCGATACGGACACTGGCGCAGACAGTGATCGTTGCTGGCTGCCGGTTTTCAGCAAGCCTCTAGAATAGCAGCTCTGACGCGCAGGTTGAGGAAGCCTGCGTGAGACACGGGGGATTGCCAAGCTTCGCCTTCACTGCCTCAGGCATGCATGACGCGCAACGAGGCACGTTCACGCAGCAGCCATTGCATGGCCATGATGGCCATCGCATTGCCCAACCGCCCTTGTTCCAGCAGCGTGAGGGCCGCCTGGAAATCGAGCACATGCACGCGGATGTCTTCATTCTCCTCGGCCAGACCATGCACGCCGCCCAGCCCACTGCTGTCACACAGACCGATGAACAGCGTGACCTCCTCGGTGCAGGCGCCGGGGCTCGGGTAGTAGCGGTAGAGTTCGATCAGGTCGGTCAGCTCACACCCCGCCTCCTCGACCGCCTCACGGCGCGCGACCTCATGGGCCTGTTCGTCCTTGTCCACCAGCCCCGCAATCGGCTCCAGACTCCAGGGCGTGCGTGCATCTTCCAGCATGCCGGCACGAATCTGCTCGACGAAGACCACGCGGTCGTTGACCGGGTCGTAGGGCAATACGCCTACCGCATCGTGACGGACATGCACCTCGCGATGGATCACATCGCTCCAGCCACCGTTGAAACGCTGGTGGCGGAATTCGCGCTGCTCGAGGCGAAAGAAGCCGTCCTGCAACACCCTGGCCTCGACCAGTTCGACATCATCATGTGCGAAGGCCTGTTGCCCTGCGACGTGCTCTTGTTGCTCGCTCATGCATCCTCCTTGGCTGAGCAGGCATTATCCTGTCCTGCCGCGAGACTGGCCAGCCCGTCACCTGCAAACTTGCTTGCCGCGCCGTACTGAGTCAGTCATCAGCGCCATTCAAGGCGCCATCTGAAGGCATCTGGGAGACTTCTCATCCACAGAGCGATAAACGACACGGCCCGAGCGGAGTTTCCGCTCGGGCCGTGTCATGCAGGAATTCATTCGGGGATGTTACATCAGCGTCTGCCGCCAGCGCTGCCGTTCACTTGCAGGGCTCACTGATGTCACTCCAGCCAGTCTCCGCTTCTGGCAGCCATGCAAGCGATACGGGCGGCGGAGACTCACTGCAGGCGCTTGATCAGCGCGGCGATCTCTTTCTGCAATTCCTGATCGGCCAGCTCACGATTGGGACGTGGCGGCCCGTCCTGGGCGAGACGCGCATGCTTGAGCGCTTCCTCATCACGGCCTTCGGAGGCCAGATAATCGGCGTAATAATAATTGGTATCCATGCCCGTTGGGTTGACCTCAAGCCCCTTGCGCAGCACTTCTCCCGCCTTCTCATCATCCCCGAAGCCCACCGGCCAGCCGGGCGCCTTGTCATAGAGCGCGCCAAGCGTCACATAGGCGGAGGCATTGTCGCCCTCGGGGTCGAGCGTGATCGCCTTCTCGAGCGTGGCCTTGGCTTCCTTGGCCAGATCCAGCGCTCCGAGGCCACCGCGCGCCTTGGCCCATGAGGCCAGGATGATGCCTTCCCATGTCAGCACATGGGCATTGTCCGGATACTGATCCGCCAGCGCCCGCACCTCCTTGCCCAGGGCTTCCATGCCCTTTTCCTGAGCATCACCGGAGACCTGATAATTGATCTGTGCCCAGCGCTTGGAGAGCGGGAAGACGTCATCATCGCCCGGGGCAGCATGGACTCCGGTCATGCCGGCCAGCGTGATGCCCAGCGCCATGCCCCCGGAGAGCAATACGCGACAGCAACGGGATATGACACGAAAAGACGGGTGTGAAGATGGCAGCATGGGCATGGACAGCTCCCTGATTTTCGTTATTGTTGGCAGATTCGGCATGGGTGACGCGCAAGTGCTCCGGCGAGCACACACTGACTGTAACGAACGTTTGAATCGGCCGCCAATCACCCTTGGTCGCAGGTCTCAACGCTAGCGAACATCACACACGACGCCTTGAGCCTTACCCACAGAACCAGCGGAGCAGACCATGCAAGGTCGCAACATGACACGCTGGCGCGACCCCAAGACGGACCCGCGCCAGGAAAAGAAGAGCAACGTGATTACCCCGCAGGGCCACGCGAAGATGAAGGGCTTGGCCGACCACCTGAGGCGCGTGAGGCGCCCGGAGCTTTCACGCAAGACGGGAGAGGCCGCCGCCATGGGGGATCGCAGCGAGAATGCGGATTACACCTACAACAAGAAGGCGCTCAATCAGACCATCGCCAAGATTGCCTATCTGGAGAAACGCCTGGATGAGCTGACGGTCGTCGATCGCCTGCCCGCGGATCTGGAGCGTGTCTATTTCGCGGCCTTCGTGACGCTGGAGGACGAGCAGGGAGAGGAGATGGAGATTCGCATCGTCGGCCCTGATGAGACCGACAATCCACGCCGCTGGATCAGTGTCGATGCGCCCCTTGCCCAGGCATTGCTGGGCAAGGGGCTGGATGACGAGGTGAGCGTGGCCGCGCCGGGCGGCGAGACGACCTACATCATCACGGCCATCCGCTATCAGTCGCCTGAGGCGTAAGCGGCGAGCTGGGCATCAGGCCGCGGGGAATCAGGCCGAAGGGGCTCAGGTCGCAGGGAATCAGCGCGCCTTGCGTGCACGATAGACCTTGAACTGGCGCGTTTCCGCGAGCACTTCAAACTCGCCGAAGGCCGCCTGCAGCAGATCGGGATACGGCAGGAAGGCGTTGGCGACCAGCGTCAGGGTGCCGCCGGGCATCAGGTGATCCGGTGCCTGGCTGATCAGGCGCGCCGCCGGTCCGTAATCGATATCGCGCTCATGATGGAACGGCGGATTGGCCACGATGGCCTCGAACCGCTCCCCTTCAAACGCCGCGAAGACATCACTCAGGCGTACGTCCGCCTCAAGCCCGTTGAGCGCCAGGCTGCGACGGGTCGCCTCCACCGCGAAGGCACTGACGTCGCCTGCCATCACGCGCGCACCGTGGCGCGCCAGCCAGCAGCTGATGATGCCATCACCCGCCCCGATATCCAGCGCGCGCTTGTAGCCACGGGTCGGCAGGTTCTCCAGCAGCAGCGCGGTCCCCGGGTCCAGCTTGGCATTGCCATAGAGCCCCGGATGACTGGTCAGCCGCATCTCCAGCGCCTCGAATTCGCCCCAGCCTTCTGTCCATTGTCCAGCCACTGCCAGTGGCGATTCACTGCTGGCGGCCTGTTCGACCGTCAACTCACGCGTGGCGGATGACCACAGCTGGCAACGGCGCGCGGTATCGTCCTTGCGCGCCGTCATCCCCAGCGCCTTGAGGATGCGCTCAGCGCGCTTGATACCACCGTTGACCTCGCCGACCACCTTGATCGGCGTACCGGCCGGCAACACATGGCACAGCGCCACCAGCCACCACTCGCCCAGCGCGTGCGCCTTGGGCCAGAACACGATGGCGCCCGCGGCTTGCGCGATGGTGTCGTCAGCTCGCGCATCGGCGAAGGACACCGCATGGCTGACCCGGTGCCCGGCTTCCCGCGCGGCATTCACGATGCCGGTATCATGCCCCCAGACACGCCGCTGGCGGTCCGATGACAGCCACCAGTCATCACGCGGCGCAGCGACCCACAGCCAATCACGGAAATCACTGTCCTGACGCTCGAGCAGCTGACAGGCGGGGGTTTGAGCAGACATGAAGACTCCAACAGGGTAGGAAGATACGGACAACGGCGAGAGCGCCGGATATCGAAACAATGCGGTTGTGCAGGTGCCGCCTCAGGCTGGGTGCACCAGCTCATAGTGCAGATAGCGGCCCAGATAGACGAAGGGGGGCGTGCGCCAGTGCTGGCACTCGAGCGCCAGCAATTTCTGCATGTCAGCCTCGCTCAGCGGGTCGCGTGAGCGCAGATAGTCGTGGAAGACGCGCAGCCCGGTCAGCTCACGCACCTCAAGCCCGGCCTCCGCGGCCCACTGGCGTATCTCGCCATCGCGCAGCGGCGAGATGGGCGTCAGGCGCTTGCCGGTGCCCCAGCCTGCCAGGCGCCCTTCCAGTACCTTGTCGAAATTGCCCTTGCTGACATTGGAAAACGCCAGCGCATCGCGATTGAAGACACTCAGCGACATGACGCCGCCGGGCGCCAGCAACTTCGCGAGCAATGCAAACCCCTCCCGCGGATCGACCAGCCACTCCAGCACGGCGTGGCACACCACCACCGGCCACTGCTGATCAGTCGCGGCGGCGAAGCCCTGCAGATCACGCCCCTCCCAGACCAGTCGCCCAGCGAACGGCTCATCATTCGACAGCGCGTCGGTTTGACCTGGCACTTGCGGATCTGACGCCGCCTGAGCCGCCCGGGATTGATCAGCCGTCGTACCAGCGGACAACCCCTGGCCTTGCGGCGCGGCAGTGCTCAGGAAGCGTTTCGCGCGCTCACGCATCTCGCCAGAGGGCTCGACCAGCGTGAGATGGTGCCCACGCGTGAGCCACCAGTGAGCGGTCTGCCCGAGACCCGCACCGATTTCCAATACCGGGGAAGGCGGCAGGTGCGAGAAACGCTCATCCATCAGACGCTGGGTCAGCGCAAGACGAACACGACCGCGCTCCGTGGTGTAGAAACCACGTTCGAACTTGTCGGCCAGACCGTCGAAATGACGATCAGCGGTGGCACGGCGAACGCGGGAAGCGCCAGCGCGGGACGAGGTTTTCGGCTCAGGCATGGAGAATATCTTGGCGAAGGAGAAAGAACTGACGAAGCGCTGGTGCAGATAATGCCTCACTCACTCGCCAAAGGCACTTCTCGGTGCGGATGAACCGCCCACTGATGCCGCTGACGGCCCGCTGCCACGCATTTCCTCCACCAAATGGATCGGCGTAGAATGGCGCCAGCATCGAGGGGCCAAGGAACGGCACATGGCGAGGAAAGAGGTCATGGGGCAGAGAAAGACCGACACTTGATCGACTTGAGCAGCCAAGGCTTCAACGTGACTGACTTGTGCACATCGACTCCACTTCCGACATAGACCTCAGCCATGAAACAACGCGTCCTGCTAATCGTCCGCAAGCTCAACATCGGCGGTATCCAACGCAATACCGTCAATCTCGCCAATGTCTTGCACCGCGAAGGGCATGAGGTCCATGTACTGGTACTGAAGGGCGAGCTGGAACTCGTCCCGGATGCCGGCGTGCATCTTCATCAGGTCGACTTCGACAAGGCATTTCGCAAGACGGGCATCGGCCTGTTCTACGACCTGTTCACCCGCCTGCTGCTGGCTCCGTGGATCAAGGGCTCAGGATACGTCTGGCGAGGCTATTACGGCGGCCACTATCTGCGCCGTTTCATCGCGCGTCTGGAGAAGGAACACGGCCCGATCGATCGGGTCATCACGCGCGGCCAGGGCGCCTTCGAGACCTTCTGGTCGTGGCGGGACCCTCGCCTGTGGCAGGTGGCAGTGTCATGGCCCGGCGACCTGAAAGAGGGCTGGCAACAACGCTTCCTGTTGAGCCGCCTGTATAGCGGCAAGCAGGTCGTGTGCAACACCGACAATGTGCGCCAGCAACTGGAACACCTGCTGGAGCATCACGGGATCAAGGCGGCGAGACTCGCGACCATCGGCAATGTCTGTGATCTGGATGCCATCGCCGCCATGGCAGAGGAAGAGGTGGAACTGCCCTCCCGCCCCTACGTGGTGCAGGTGTGTCGCCTCTCGGACGTCAAGCGTCAGGATGTGCTGATCAAGGCATACCTCGCCTCAGGCATCGAGGAAGACCTCGTCATCGTGGGCGATGGCCCCAAGCGGGAAGCCACCGAAGCACTGATCCGCGAGCTGGGCGTCGGCGACAGGGTCCACCTGATCGGTAGCCGCCTGAACCCCTACCCGTGGATGAAGCACGCCCGTCTGTTCGTGCTCAGTTCGCGTAGTGAGGCCTTCGGCATCGTGCTGGTGGAGAGCATGTGCTGTGGCACGCCGTGCGTGGCACCGGATGTCCCCGGCGGCATTCGCAATGTCTTGATCCATGATCAGGCGCGCCTGATCTCCGAAGACTCCATCGAGGCGCTGGCAGCCAAGATTCGTGAAGGTCTCGCCAACCCGCCGGCACTCGACTCGGATCCGGAGCTGATCGAACGCTTCCGCGATACCCGCATCATGCAGGAGTTTCTGTCCCTGCCCACTGATGCCGTGACATCAGATTCTCGCTGATACCCAAAGCCCTGCATTTATCGAGAGACTTTCCTGCAGGGCTTGTTCTAGCGCCTCCCGCGACGCTGAACTGGCAGGATGATTGGCTGGCAAGGCGATGCGATGTCCAGACCAAGAGCCAGGACATTGTTGAACGAGTAATCGGATAGGAAGATCAAGTGCGGCAGCTCTTCCTCCGGACCTGAAGCCAGGACGGGCGCTGCTCACCGCGAGGGCTGAGCACACAACGAACGGTACTGAGAAGACGATAAGGCGATGACGCAGAAGGCAGAACAGACGACGTCGTCCAGAAGGTGGGATGCTGGCGCCCCCTGCAGGAGTCGTATAACCATATAAAATCAGCAGCTTATAGAGAAAACCACACCTTAACATACATACCGCCATACACGTTGCTTAGCGCTAGCTCTACAAGATTGTGCTTTCGTGACGTGACAAAAAAGATAACCAAAGTAGACTAGGAAGCGACAAGAGAACACTGGGAGCTTGGGTTAACCTCCATTTTTCTCATGAAGTGAAGCCTGCATCAACAAGGGCATCACCCTAAGTAGCAACTCACATGTTAGGGCTCCCTAGCCAAAACTTTCACCCCCAACAACTTAAAACCCTTAAATAGCTCTTTAAAAATATAACCAATCATACCAGCAAGGATGCCCTCAAGGTAAGCCATGCACTTTGAGAAATCGTTTTATATTAAAGCACAGGGATGTAAAGCATGTTAATCAACAAAGTAATTGTACATGAACTTGTAAAAGATCAGCACAAACCTATTTCAAACTCTAACTACAGGCCCTCATTACTAGACAATACGAACGAATTAGTATTAAAACTAGTCTCAGAAATCAACAAAATATATGGCAACAGATATAACAGCGCTCACTATGGAATTTTTGCGGATGGAGATGCAAGGGGAGCATTTCCTGATTCTTTCGTAGAATATTCAGACTTGGACACACCCACTGATCTTCAGTTTCTAAAAGTTAGTCATATTGCTATGCAAAGGCTTTATGATATGGCTTCTACCTCCACTGCATCTTCAGGTGGTTATTTGCTCTTTGCTGACTTTGTGCATGAGGGCACCCGCTTCTTTATAGTTGCAATGATAAAAAAGACTTCTGGCATCAAATTGTCTTCTGAATTAATGCCAGAAGAGCTTGAGCAACTTGATTTAAGTAAGCTCCACCAAGCGGCCAGGATAAACTTCGCGAAAATATGTGAGTACGAAGATGCTAGTGAAGAAGAAAAAAAAGAACTAAACTATCTCAGCTTCATCAGTGCAGCTTCTTCAGAATCAGCAACAGGCTATTTCATTAAAGCTTTAGGCTGCCTCAAAGGTAGCGCTTCCAAACAAGCTACCCAAAATTTGATTCAAAGCTCGCGCTCATTTTTTGCAAATGATGAGAGGATCTCAGACAAAAAGCGTGACTTTATGTCTGCTTTATTTGGATATTTACAAGACAGCCTTCAAAGCTCGAGCCCAGTCAAGCTCTCAGAAGTTGCAAACTTAGCTACAAGGTATATCCCCATTGAACTAGGTGACGATGCGCAAGAGATTATCGACAACTTTGTAAGTACGCTTAATAGTGACAATCTATCTATCCCTCCAGAATTCCCTGTTAATAAAACGGTCTTATTTTCATCCACACACGTTACTGCAAAAGCCTCCAACTGGGAGCTCAGTTTTGATAAACTAGCACTTGGGATAGATCCAGCATCGGAAGTTTACTTTGACAATGAATCAGGTACAGTAACAATAACGCAGCTTCCTGACTCGGTGCTAGAGACTCTTAGAGAAGAAACTGCAGATCAAAGGGCTCTTGCTGAAGCGGACAACTTGGACGATGAAGCATAGCGCCTAGGAGAAAATCGATGTTAGATCCTTTAGTCAAACTTTACCGAGCCCTTGGCAAACCAGAAATAAACAATAACTATTTTAGCGCAGAAGTCATATATAATTCTCAAATACGTGAGACCATAGCTAACTTTCGACAAAACCACACTAGCTTAGGTAGATTTGAAGAAATTAGCGTTGATGGCAAGGACGTAACTGAAGTTGAAATACCTGACCATAGGAGCAGGATTAATGTAGCGGTAAAGGTAGTCACGGGGAGCTCATCTAAATTCTACCCTACAATTTCTGAACTAATAAGCAAAAACCCTTGTATCAATAATGGCTCATGCCCTCAAGAATTTTATCTTATCGACAATGATTACTATACAAACGATAAAACCATTGCACCTTGCATGACGTCATTAAATAAATTCTGTTGTTTTGTCAAACATCTATCTCATCTTGCTCAATATCATGACAATAAAGATAGCACTAACAAGGGCATAAACCTTGTCTTCATACATCCTGATGATTCGGGTGTACAAAACACCGCTGTCCTTAATATTAAAGCAACAGCTAACATTGTCGAAAAATGTTTGAATCTTGACCTCACCTTACTTAATGAATTATGCAACAACAATCAACCTACAGGCATGCACCATCAAGAAAAAATTAATATTTTTTCTAGCACTATTATTGATTTTATTGACAATAAAGGCACAAAACTAAATGAACTAATAAGTAATTGGGGTGTATTCCTTGATAGCTACAACAAGAATGTACAGACGTACATGAGCGGATTCGCTTTTCATAAAGCGAAGCGTGAAGTAGCAGAAGCAGAAATAGCTATATCCGATCAGATATCTAAAGTACTTTCTGATATTACAACTCGTGTACTAAGCATTCCTTTATCTTTCGCGGCTATTGCTGCCTTGATCAAGACGAACGGATTTTGGGAAGGATACTTTATTGTAATCGGTATCTTTTTTGCTTCACTGATAATATCTCAGCTAATAGCCAATCAACAAAAACAGTTTACTCGTGTATGCAAATCCAACAAACTCATAATGAGCTCATTCGATGGACGGAGGGAGACATATCCAAAGGATCTAAAAGACCATATTGACAGTCTAGAGAAAGACTTTGAACGTCACCAATCAAGAGTCAGGCGCACACTTTTAACTTTTAGAGCTTTGAGCTGGGCGCCGATTATATTTGCTTTGATCGCATTAAAATTCATGATTGACAGTCAGCCTTAAAACAACGGGCAAGTTAACAGAATAAAAACTACACCTCGACCACCACCACCGGCAGGCTCGGCGCCACGCCAGTGATCTGGTCCCCCTCCACGTAGACCATGCCACCCACCTGGGCATCGCCCTGGCAGGTGCGCACCCCACCCCCTACCAGATCCACGCGAACGCGCGAGCCGCTGACGCTGATCACCTCGCCTACTTGGCGCGGCTTGGTCGGCAGCAACGCCAGCAGGCGGCGATATGGATTGGCCATGCTATCCCCCTCCTTTGCTTGAATTGATACCACCCGAAGCCATCACAGATGGAACCTTTGCAGCTCGATAGACTGGCGAACGCTCAGGGCTCGCCCCTGCAGGCTTGCGCTGACGCTCACGCTCCGCGAGACACCACGCCAGCCATCGCACTCGATCAACTGTCCAGGCAGCACCAGTCCACCCAACGAGGCGCTCAGTGGCATCTCGATGCTTTCCGTGGACTGGCGCAGTGTGGCGGCAAGCTCTGCGATGCCGCGCGATTGTGCCGGCGCCTGCTCGGTAATGAGGCTGTCCACCACGGTCGGAGCAAGTTCATCACCTGCTGTACCGCGCCGGATGATCTGCGCCTGAATGCCCCCGGTATCGCCGTGGAGCCAGACACCATTGCGAGCATCGCCAGGCTGCTGATCACTCCCCAGCTGGGTGATGATGTCACGGGGCACCGCCAGATCGACCTCGCTCTCAGCCCAGCGCCAGGGCGCTGCCTCGAAGCGGGGCGCGACAATGATGGTCTGATCCTGCTGATGGGCCTGCACATAGCCGCCGGCCGCCTGGGCGATCCGCGAGATGGCGTCGATGGGCGCGAGGCTGTCATAGCTCCACGCGCCGGCGGGCACCACCCAGTCAGTCATGCGCCAATCCAGTGACCATCCCTCTGGCAGCTCAGCACGGGCGAGCTGCGAGGCGGTGGCCTGGCTGTCCTCGGTGTAGCTGCGCGCGGTGGCGTAGGGCGCGCCCAGGTACGCCGCAAGCGAGCGGCCGCTGATGGTCACGCTATGGCTCTGCCAGCTCTCAGAGCGGCGCCAGCCATCCACCAGGCACCGCCACTGCTGCCCGTTGATCTCGGCCATCACCTCCACCGGCTGGCCATCGGTGCCGGTCACCAGCGCTTGAGCGTAACGCCCTGCCAGGCCGGCAGAGAATGACCATGCCCAGCTGTCAGCGTCGATGCTGAGCGTCATCTGGGTGGCCGGCAGCTCCAGGCCATCGGAGAAGCGCACCAGGCGCGCGGAGTTTTGCACGATATAGAGCCTTTTGACGGGAATGGTCGGGGTGGGTATCTCACACGTCAGACCGAACTGCAGCACCCACGGGGCGCTCGGCATGGCGTGGCAGAATTGCAGGGTGGTGCTACCCTCCACCGGCTCGAGCACCGGCGGCTCAGGCGGATCTGGCGGCAAGTCGATGCCAGGCGGTGGCCGGCGGGCCTGCTCCCAGGGCACGCGCCAGTCATCGCCAGTGGTGCGTCCCTGCTGATAGGGCACATCCATCGTCACCGGCTCGAGGGTGCGGGCCTCCTCATAGCGCGAGCGCCGGCGGGCATCATTACGGGGCGGGTGCTGGTAGCCACTCGAGCGAGCCGTGGCAATGCCCTGCCCCTGCTCCCATACCGGCCGTGATGCGCGGCGGACACGCGGCAGCTGCAGCCACTGGCTGCCGCTGAGAGCGCCCAGGGTGCGCTCGGTCTGCTCCCAGCGCGCGCCACTGGCAGCATCAGTGCGGGGACGGGACGCCCAGTCACCAGACTGCCCTGCCGAGAGAGGTAGCGCCTGCTCAAACCCTGATCGCGTCGCATTGAGGCTACGCAGTGGAGGCTCCCACCCGCTCCGGCCTTGCGCCTCTACCCGCGCGGCATTCTCGAACCGTGATCCCGCCTGATCGGCAGGACCATGGTAGGCATTGATGTCCCGAGTCATGGCGACATCGACAACCGCCGGAGCGCCCAGCGTGGCGACGACCGACAGACTGATCCCGTGCTGAAGCTCGATCTCTGCCTGCACGTCCGGCGTCAAGGATGCGACCGACAGCGACTGGATGAGCTCGATCTCACCACTGGCATCCGGTACCGGCAGCGTGACGCTGGCCGCCAGCTCGATAGCCTCACCCTGACTCATGCGGGCATCGAGCACCGGCACGGGCAGCTGTGCATCGAGCGCCAGAGTGCGAGGCTGCTCTACTGGCTCAGTGGCGCCACCGAAGCCCAACACCACATTGCTGCCTGCCGGCGGCACATAGTCGCCAGCAAACACCAACAGCAGACCGGGATCGCCCCCCAGGCGCAGCTCGAGGTCTTGCGCATTCCAGGGCTTGAGCCCCTGAATGAACTGCAACTGGGTATCGGTCACGGCGTGGCCCTTATCCTTCAGCGAATACCATGCGGCTGATCCGCGTCAGTATCCCGCGATAAATCGTCGTCGAGCTGATGGTCACGTCAGCACCAGATCCCTCGATGCCGACATCCATATCCATCACCCAGGCACCCGCGCCATCGACCAGGCGCGACCAGGTGGCCTCGCCATCGGCATCGGCCATCACCTCCTCGAAGGCTGCCCCCGTCAGGACGCCACCGGAGAGATCCGCGGCGAATGGCTGGGGTACCTCCAGCGTGGCCAGCGCCACCTGATCGGTGACGGCAGCCCCAGGCGATGGGCGGGTGCCGGAGTACACAACGAATGACGCCGGCGAATCGCCGGCATCTATCGCACCGGCGATGGCCGCCAGGCGCGCATCCTTTACGCTTGTCGAGAAGCTGATCACGGGCTGTCCTCCACCTCAGAATGCACATTGTCCGAAACGACAGCGTTTTGCTGCAGGGTGTAATCGAAGGCCATCACGTAGAACGCGCGGCGCGGGTCGAGGTCCGTGAAACGGTATTTGCCATCGGCCCCGCTCCACGCCTCGCGCACGATGCGACCAGTAATCCGGTCATGCACCCGCACGCGCCGGCTGACGGGCTGGGCCTGGATGTCCAGCACGGTGCCAGCAATGACGCCCTTGCGGGCCTTGTCTCGCAGAGTCCCTTTTGTGGTGCCGTTATAGCCAGAGCCATACATCTGATCGAAGGCAAATAGATCGAAAGTGACTGAGTGCGAAGTGGCTAGATTGGCCGTGGTCCCAGTGAGCGGGTTGTCGATGTTGTGAATGGCCGGCGTCAATGCGCTGCCTACTCGATATGCAGGCGAGCGCTGCGCAAATGGGATGATAAAAACAGGGTTGCCGTCAGGTGTGTCGCTCACTGGTACGCCCTCCACTTATCCAGGCGGAAGCCCAGCAAACCAGAACCATTCACCTCCTTATAGTCGTAGTACCCGCCCGCATCATCATAAGCGCTTAGCCACAGCAGCACCGGCACGCCCTCGAGACTAGGCAAGTCATCTAACACTGCCTTGTGATAGGCAAATGCCGTCTGCAGCGGCTGCACAAATCCCGGCAGATATCCGCGCAGCATATTGCCATCGCCCTCGATCACCTCCTCCAAGATGATTGGGCCGTTATGCACATAGAATCCATAGCTAGCTGGGTTGGGGTATTGGTGCATGAGGCCAAAGGCAAACCCAAGCCCGCGCTTGCTCCAGAGCGTTTCTGTATCGGTGGGCATCTGGTGATAAGGACGCGCCAGATAGTGCTCGCCACTAGATCCAAACTTGGCGAACTCGGCATAGTTGTCATCGTTGTTATCGGCCCAGTCAGCCTCTACGCCATAGGGAATGCCCTGCAGAACAGTGGCAAAAGCATCGCCCTCGATCACGCTATCGAACTCGCCAAAAGTTACAGTTGAGCGTTGATTCCGCTCGGCATAACGGCTGGTGTAATAAAACAGCCGGTCATCCCCTACCAATGACCACTCTCGGCCATCACTTGAATAGTCCCAGCCAATCGGCCAACGGGCCTCAGACAGCGTGAGATAAGTGTCGATGTCCGTATGGTCAGTGACAATCTTCACCTTGGCCCCACGTTGCGGATAAGCGCTGCTCGATGCATCACTCCAGTTGTCATAAGAACCATCATCCCAGTGGTCATTCTGAACATGGAGCATCAGCCCATTGCTGCGCGTATTAGTCGAGCGCAGCATGATACGGTTGCGCTCGCTGTCCTCGAGCACCACCTCCCACCCGCCAATCGGGGCAGCCTTGATCTCCATCAGCTCGCCAGTGGCGGTGGCCGAGATGGGCGCGGCATCGGGAGCAAATGCCACCCAGGTGCCACCCGCCTCGGTGATGCGAAACTCGCCATTGAACTGATCCTGATCGGCACCGCTGATGCTGATCAGCTGATGTTTCAGGAAGCCATGCCCCTGGCCGATCTCAGCGGTCACCAGGCCGGTGCTGCTATCGAAGGCGAGCGAGGTCAGCGGCGAGGTATTGAATCCAGTGATCAAGCATGCCTTGAGCAAATCAATCAACGCCCCCGCTTCATCGCTGCCGGTCGGGCTGCCGCCCATGTCACTGCTGAACCACTTCACCGGATAATCGGCCATCTTGAACGTCTCCAGAAACAAGGCCGCCCAGCGAGTGGCTGGGCGGTTGTGGGATAGGATTAGAGGGTTGCGCCTGCCGCCTACGGTCAGGCGTTGGCGTTGCCACGGATCTGCAGCCTAAAGCTGTCTTGCTGGCCACTGGCCGGCCCCTGCAGGATCACGCGCGCCAGCCACATCGGGAAACTCGCGCCGATGGTCGAGAATCTGATCACGTTGCCATTCACCCAGCCGGCCCCGAAGCCGCCCGCCTTGAGCGTCCAATAGGGTACGCCCTGATTCGGGTTGGTAGGCGACGTGTCCTCATTGATACTGCCTACGCCGATCTCGCCCACGGTGCGGCCGATGATGCGGAAGGTGGTAGAGCTGGTGAAGATCAGCGCCCAATCCTCAGTGATGGCCCCGCGATTGGTGATGATCGGCGGGTAGGTGGTCACGTTGTACTCGGCCAGGGTGCCATCTGCGCCATCGTTGTCGTCTTTGCTCCAGTCTCGATCCCAGCTCGAGAGATCGAAGAAATCAGCCACGCGCGCTTGCAGGTCGCCGGCCACCATCGCCGCGCTGACCAGCGTATCGCTCGCGGGGTAGTCATGGCTCAGGTTGCCCTTGAGGGTCAGCGCCCCCGACAGATCCACATCCCCCACCAGCAGCATGTCCTCGACGCGGTGCAGGGCGTACCAGGGTTCGGGGTGGGTGGCCGTGTCAGGCGCGGCGAGCTGCACGGTGCCGGCGTCGAGGTCTGCACTGTACTGGGTGGCTGGCACCTCCTCGCCGGTGGCGTCCTCTACCACCAGACTGGCCAGACGGGTGCGCCCCACATCCAGCGTGGTGCCGCCACCGATCCCCAGCGGGAACGGGGCGCGGCCGGTGTGATGCACCACCACCACGCCGCCGGCGCGATAGATGGGCACGCGGCCATCGCTGGGCAGGCGCACGGGGTCGATGCCGATCAGCTCAGCCTCGAGCGGCAGCGTGGTCAGAATGACGGCATTGAAACGCGCGGTGCTCGGGATCACCTCGGTGGGCCGCCAGATCATGCCGGCGTCATCCACAGCGGTGGCGTCATACCAGGATTCGGCGCGCTCGGCAGCGCTCAGGCTGTCATTGCTGACCAGCTTGCCGAAGGTCACGCGCACCACCCCCGTCTCGAAGCTGGCAGAGCCTGCCATCTCATCACCCTCGATCTCGCCAGAGAGTGCCGCCTGGCCGGTGATCGAGCGGCCGTCGAGCGTCGTGGCCTGGATCAGCAGGCCGCCCACCTGCAGCGGCGAGCCTGGCGTGCGGAAATACGCCTCATCGAGCGTCCAGGTGCCGAAGGTGCTCACCAGCGTTTTGACGGTAATGGTGGCGCTGGTGCCGCTCGGCCAGTCAGTGATGCGGGCATCGCCGGTGCCATAGTCGATGGTCCCCGCGAGTACGCCGGCCCCGTTGCTGGTGACGCTGCGATAGAGACTGCCCTGGCGGTCGATGAACGTATCGCCTCGGAAGATGAAAGACAGCGTGCCAGGCACGACGCTATCTTGCAGCAGGGGCATCAGCTCGACATCGAGCGGGGCGAGATCCTGGGTGATGGTGTGGGTGGTCGGGGCGGCGCTGTCCAGCTGGCTGGTCAGCCAGACGCTCGAACCATTCTCGAAAACGTCGCGCTTTTCTTTGCTGCCCCACTCGCGGTGCGTGGCGTCGCCATCATCCCACTCGCTGACCTCGCGGATCTTCTCGACCTCGAAGGTCACCGCGCCGGTGGCGTAGTCGATGCTGCCCTCCCATCCACCATTGAAGCCGCCACGGCCATCATCGGTGATGGTGTAGGTGACATCGGCCTCGCCGCCATTCTGCTCGACAGTCTCCCAGGTGCCGGTGCGCGGGCTGCTGCGCGACTCGCTCTCGCTGCTCGACCAGGTGCGAACCACTGCCCAGGTGATGGCCACGCTACCAGGGCGCACCGGCGCATCACTGATGCTGAGGCTGACCAGGCCGGCCCCGTTAGCAGACGGCAGGAATTGCTCGGTTTTCGGTGCCCCGTAGTCATATTCGATTTCGACCTGGGTGCTGGCATCTGGGAAGGCGTCGCCATTGAACTCGACATACGCCTCGCCAGGCTGGGGCGCGCCACTGCCGTCGGCATAGCCATAGACCACGCGGCCGGTGGCTGCGCCGCTGAGGCTCCCCAGGCCATCATCGGTGGCCGTCTTCTCGCTGCCGCCAGAGATCCAGCGCACGGTAACGCTGCCAGGCATCACGCCGGCGTGATCGAGCACGAACGTCATCCAGGGTTTGTCGATGGTGGCCTGGCCGGCGCGGTCCTCATAGTGGGCCGGCGTGCCCCAGCTGAACAGCACCGAACTGCCGACATCAGGCAGGCCGCCCAGCGTCACGCTGACAGATCCGGTGGAGTAGTCCACGCGCCCCGCGCCGCTGCCGCTCAGATCGCCATTGGCGTCTGAATCGCGCAATTCATACCACTTGCCCAGCGAGCGATAAGCGATCACCACGCTGCCAGGTGCCGGCAGCGGGTCCAGGCGGCTGACATAGGTAAAGCCACGATTGTTCAACTCGACAGCGATCTGCGTGGTGCTGGCGATCTGCGCCACCTCGAAGGTCGAGCCGCCGCTGCTGACACTGATGGTGGCCGTGCCGCCCACCTGCACATCGGTCACCGCCTGCTCGGTGGTGGTCGCCGGCACAAGCGGCGCATAGGTGCTGGCCACGGTGACGCTATTGGCCCCGAAGGTGGCCGGCTGGGTCAGGGTGCTGACGCCATAGTAACGGGCGGCATCGGTGCTCTGCCCCTCGCGGATCACGGTATCGGGGTTCACGGTGCCAGGCTGAGGCTGCACGCCATAGACGCGCTGGCGCAGCGCGGTCGAGATCCCAAGGGTCAGCACGCGGCGCTCGAACGTCTGCACGTTGCTGCCGTTCATGTACTCAAACGTTCGGATCTCGTGATCTATCTCACTGATGCGCACATATTGGACCTCGCCGGCAGCATCGCCCTGCTCGGTCATCAGCGCCAGCACATCGCCCAGATCGGGCAGCGTGGCCTCTGGCATCTGGAAAGTGATGATGCTGCGCTGTCCGGCCAGCTGATCGCCTAGCAGCGTCATGCGCGAGGTCGCGCCGGCGGTCACATAGCTCTCGACATAATCGCGGGATTCGGCACGCTCATCAGACGGCGAGCCGGTATCGAACATCACGACGCTGACATTAGGATCAGCCGGCACCTGATCAATGATCGCGTGCGCGCCGAAATATTGGGCGGTGTTGTCGGTCAGCACACCGGCCCCGACCTTGCGCAGCGAGGTGCGCCCCGCTGCACGATCGAGGTCAGAGATGTCATCAAAGATGTCATTGCTCGCGCCATCGGTCACGGGGCGGCCAGTCAGCCGGCCACCGCCATCGGCGTTGTCGGTCATGCGCTCAGACTGCAAGATGCGGATGTCGCCGCTATGGATTGTTTCGTCACTCATATTTCACCTTGGCCATTTAAAGTTTTTTCTTGTGCTCGATGAACAAATAATTCTCACACTGCATTAACTGCATTTAACACATATTAAACTTTGAAGGCATGTAATAGCCGAGTGTTTAATTATCGATAAACCATTAATCTTTCAGTCGCCGCCTTAAAACCCGTGAACAATTGAATCCCTTGTGCTAGAAATTAGAGGCTAACCAAAAAGGAGAAATAGCATGGCATTGGAAGCAAAAATGAGCGATCTTCAACAACATAAATACCAATACAAAAACTACAGAGATGATGGGGACGCTCCATATACAGGGAAGCTAGATCGAGACAGGGTAGATAAAGACGAAGCTTATGAGGTTCTCTATTTCATTAATCAATTCATGGATGACTACAACGTCAACGAGTACTCGATGATAAAAAAGATCGAAGATGCACTGCATTCCTATGATCTTTCTCACGAAAGCTATAGGCCATCTCTAAACGTCGCTGTACACGATAAGCTTCTTGCTTATCTTTAACCTTTAGATGAATCGATCACCGTGATCAGGCGCAGCGTGATGGTGTAGGGGTGATCCGGCCCTTGGCCGCCAGCGGCGAGGCGATAGACCTCGGTGGCCGTGACCGCCTCACCACTGGCACGATCGAACACGCAATCGAAGGTGCGCCCATCGCCCCAGGTGAGCGTCATGGGCGTGTCGTCTGGCCGTGGCGTGGCCGCCAGCTCTGTGAGAGCCAACGCGGTGGCGCGAGTTACCCAGGCCCCGTTGCCGCTGGCGAGGGTAATGGGGCGCCCTGCCGCCTGCGCAGACTCCTCGATGATGAGTGCCCCGGTCAGCGTGGGCGTCTGCACCTGGCCGACGCTGTGGGACACCAGCTCATCGGTCCACTGGATGTCATCGGGCAAGACAATGCCCTCAAGGGTGATCGCCATGGTGTGTTCTCGTGACTTTCTCGCGATGGAAATGAAACGCCCGCCATCAGCGGCGGGCCGTTGTGCGTGAGGCTTGGGTCAATCGATCAAGGAAGGCATCGGCCTCGCGCTCGTCCACCCCGTTGAGGGTGACGGTCTCGTTACCGATGTTGAGGTCTACCGCCACGCGGCGCTGGGCCTGCACCGACTGGGTGAGCTGGCTGGTACGGTTCTGGGCGTCACGGTTGTTCTCGCGCTGGGTGACCTCGGCCTCCTGCACGTTGCGCTGACGCTCAGCCTCATCAGCCAAGGCCTGCTGCTTCTCCTGCTCGGACTGGGCGCGGATATCTTCAAGGCGCATGTTGTGGGCGCGTTCCGCCAGACGCAGCGACTCCCGCGCCGCGCTGATAGTCTGAGCATCGCCCAATGCCCGGGCGGCGTTGAGCGCCTCATGAAGCTCGGCCTGTTGCTGCTGATAGCGCAGCGCCTCCACCTGGGCGCTATCGCCCTGGAGGCTGGCGAGCTCCGAGCGCAGACTGGCCAAGGTGTCACTCACGCTGTCTGACAGCGACTCGACCTGACTGCGCACCGACTGGATGGCACCCTCGAGGCCGGAAAGGTCCGACTCATCGAGCAGGTCGAAGCGGCGTGAGAGATCATCCATGTCCTGCGAGAGTGCGCTGGCTGGCACCCGCCCTGCCTCGATCTGGTCAGTCAGCGATTCCACGGCGATCTTCTGCTCGAGGAAGGCGATCTCGGTCTGACGTGACGTGGTGGCGAGGTCCGTCATCCAGGCTGTGAAGCCGGTGGAGTCGAGACGGGTGGCGAGGTTGTCGCGAAGATCACCAATTTCATGATCCAGCTCGGCAATGCGGTCCTGCATGCCCTCGATGCCTTCAGCTTGGGTTTCGATCCCCCAGTCAGTGGCGAAGGCCTGATAGGCGGCGTCACTGAGTGACCGCATCTGCTCTTCCGTCTCGTGCAAGGCATTGCTCATCAGCTGAGCAATGGTCTGGGCACTGCGTGTGACAGAGGCCTCCACCGTCTTGGCCGTGTCGGCAGAGGCCTGCTGCGCCTTGTCTCCCGTGTCCCGGGCTGCCTTGGCCGTGGCTTCCTGCGCCTCGATCCACTGCGCCTTGAGCGTGCGAGCCCCGGTCACGCCATCCTTGACCAGCCCATCGAGAACCGCGCCGAAGGCCTTGATGCCTTCCTTCGAGCTGATCTGCTCCTTGGCGCCGACATAGGCACGGCTCAGCTCCTTGGCGGACAGCTCACCGGTGGAGGCGATCTTGGTGAAGGCATCAATGGCCGAGCGTTCCGCCTCGGTCACACCGGTGCGAATCTCTTCCAGGGTGGTGCCCATGTCCTTGGCCAGGCGGGCACCGGCAGACTTCCACTTGGTCGCGAGAGAATCCGCGCCGCTCACGCCGTCATTCACCAGCCCATCGACCTGATCCTTGAGGGCGGCGATCCCCTTGTCAGACTTGATCTTGTCCTGCGCCTTCTCGAAGGCCGTCGCTAGCTGCGCCGCACTCAATTCACCACTGGCCGCCAGCGTGGCGAAAGCATCGAGGGCTTCCTGCTCGCTGTCCGCAATACCACTGGACAGCTCGCTCAGTGAGGTGCCGAGAGAAGTGGCGGCGTTTTCCAGTGCCTTCTGGCGTTTGGCGGCCGCATCCGCTGCCTGCTTGGCGCCCTTCTCTTCCTCCTCGGCCTGCTTCTTGGCGGCAATGGCCGCAGCCTCAGAGGCAGCGGCCTGCTTGGCAGCAGACTTGGCAGCCTTCTGCGCGGCTGAATCGCTGTTGTCGAAGGCGTTGAAGGCATCCTTGGCAGCGGCAGCAGCTTGCTGGGCATAGCGCACTGCATCCGCGTTCAAGTCATTCAAGGTGGCACGGGCAGCCACGGCCCGCGCCTTGGCCTGCGCCACCTGTGCCTCGGATGCCAGCCCCACCATCTCCAGTGCCCTGACCGAGGTAGCCGTCAACTCCAGCACCCAGGTGGAAGCTGCCGCGACCGCAGCGACCAACCCCGCGACAACAGATTGCACACCACGGAAAACCGCCGTGAGGGAGTTGCCGAGGAATTGCCCGGTATCAATGATCGACTGCATGGCACCGCCGATCTGCTCGCGATGCTCAATGAAACTGCGCGCCCACTCTCCGCCGGTGCGAATCACACCCCCGATGGCCGTGGCGAGGTCATCCAGCAGCCCGGGGTTTTCCGCCAGTGCCTGCTCGAAGTCGGCAGACACCTGATTGACCGCCGGTGACAGCTCGCCCATCAGGCGATTGCTCAACCCTTGTAGCCGGCCTTGCAGGCGGGTGATGGCGGCATTGGTCGCTTGCAGATTGGCGATCTGCTCGGAGGACATGATCAGCCCCACCTCGCTGGCCTCTTCCATCAGCGCTCGGAGTTCAGCGGCATTATTGGCAAGCAGTGGCTGCAGGCGTGTGGCATCGTCTGCCAGCGATTCCAGCAGGTTGACCTGAGCTGCCTGGGGCAGATCCTTCATGGCATCGGCCAGGCGCAACATCATCTCGTCTGGCGCCAGCTCGATCAGCTCCTCGGCCTTGATGCCCAGAGCATCGAGGGCGTCCTGCGCCTCACCGCCGCCGTTCTGGTAGGCGTCACCGATCTTGTCGGCAGTGTCCTTGAAGATATTGCCGGTCTTGTCGGCATCGATACCGGCACGCTGAAAGGCGTACTGATAGCCCTGCAGCGCCTGAGTGGAGATACCCAGCGAGCGCGACGTGATATCCAGCTGCTGGGCCATCTCGGCCTGCTGAGCGGTGTAGCGCGTGGCCCAGCCGACGGCCAGCCCTGCCCCTGCCACCGTGGCGGCGGCAGCACCGGCAGCCCACTGTTTGAGTGAGGCACCCGCTTTCTTGAAGCGGCTTTCGCTGCGCTCGGCTGCCTCACCGGATTCGCGGGCGGCCGCGGCGGTCTCACGCAAGCCGGATGCCAGCGAGGTCACGTCATCTTCCAGCGCACGGGATTGGCGGGCCAGGCGCTGTTCTTCATCGGACAGGTTGTCGATGTCCACACCCGCGGCGTGGGCATCCTGCTGCAGGCGCGTCAGCTTCTGGGCCTGAGCCTCATGACCGGCGGTCGCCTTGTCAGCTGCCGCGCGGGCCTTGTTGAGAGCCTTTTCCTGCTGCTTCAGTTCACGCTCGACCGGCTTGAGCTCGGCAGTCAGCTGGGCCGCACTGGCACTGGCGTTCTGCCACTCTTCCTTGGCCTCATCCGTCGCTTCACGCTGCTGCTGCAGCTCATCACGCAGACTGCTGAGGCTTTGTGCCTGGGCATCGTAGGCATCCTTCGCCTGCTCCACGGCACCACTGGCCCGCGACAATGCCTGGCGCTGCTCGTCGGTGGCGTTGGCGCTCCGGCCGATCTCGGACTTGAGGTCACGCACACGCTGTGCGGCATCACGCCATGCCTGACGGGCGGCAGTGGTGGCGGTCTGGGCGCCCTTGTAGCTGGTTTGCAGCTGGGTCAGCGTCTGAGTCTGGGCGACATGCGCCGCCTTGGCGTCGTCCGCCTCTTGCGCGGCCCGCTGTGTCGCCAGCCGCAGCAAGTCCGCACCATTGGCGGAATTCTCATACGCGGCCTGCAAGCCGTCAGCCTTGTCCACGGCTTCGCGCATGGCAGTCCCGGCGTCATCCACGACCGCCGCGACCTTGTTGATCTGGGTGACCAGCTTCTGTTGCTGGCTGATGGCCGACATCTCTTCGGAGAGGCGCTCGACTTCGGCTGAGGCCTCGCTGCTGTCCTGACCGAGATTGTCCAGCTCGCTCATCAGCTTGCCGATGTCTTGCAGCCCATCGACCGCGGCCTGAATGCGCAGCTGAATGTCACTCTGATTGGCCATCGTGTCGTGCTCCGGACATGAAAAAGCCCGCCAGGCGGCGGGCTAGGGTGTGCATCTCACAGCGACGGGCAATGGCTCAGACCTTGCCCGCCTTCTTCAGTCGCTCCAGCTGGCGCACCTCGAGGGTGAGGGAGTCGCCGGCGGCATACTCCTTGCCGCCGTGGCGGTGCGCCTTCTTGAGCTTGACGCTCACCGAGTCGCTGGGCTTTGCCTCATTGCCTGGCTTGTCAGCAGTGGTCTTGTCGGTCATGTCTCGCTCCCGTTAGCTGTACATGGTGGCGGTGTAGGCGGCGCCCTTGCCGGGCGGCACTACCAGCGAGCCGGACAGCTGGCCGGTGATGAACTCGGTGCCCATCAGCTCGGTGGCCTGATCCGCCGACAACACGGCACGGAAGATCTCGACTCGGGTACGCTTGCCGGTGGCCAGGTTGATGCCATCCACCAGGATGTAACGCGGCTTGGAGATCTCTGTGTCCCCCATCACGCGATGGCCAGTGACCGCCTCGGTGTCGTAATCCACGGTGACATCGCCTGCCGCGGAAGCGCTACGCGCCTTGATCAGGCCGGCACTCAGGTTGATGTCGCAGTCAGCAGTGACATCGGTGGCGTCCTTGGTGACCACGACACTGCCCGCGGCCAGCGAGGAATGCGGGAGCGCGGCCCAGGCCCCTTCCGTCAGGGTGAGCGCCTCGCCGGTCACGCTGTCAGATTCAGCATCGGCCAGCTCTGCCGTGCCACCGAGCGTTTCTGCCAGCATGGCGGCCGGCATGGAATCGAACTGGATGGTGACACTGGCCGAATCGCTGGGCAGGTTGACGGCATCCAGCGCCTGCCCGTAGTTGTCCTTCTGGAAGGAAGGGCGAGAAATGCGGTTCACGCTGGTCGGCGTGATGCTCAGGGACGGCACGTTCATCGGGCCATTCAGGGCGCCGAACTTGCCGTCGGCATCCACCTCGGCCATGAAGATGTCGCCAGACATGATCAGGCCTGTGTCTTTGAAGTCAGCCATGAGTTACCTCGTGCGGGTGTAGGTGATGGTCACGGGCAGATAGATGGGAAGAATGCGGCTGCCCAGCTCCGCATCATCCAGTTCGGCTTCACCAGTCGTGATGGTGACCGCCAGCCCATCCAGCAGCACCTGGCTCTCTGGATAGATGGCGTTATAAAGATCATTGAGCAGCGCATCCTGACCGGCACGCCCATGCGTCTTGAGGTCGAGGTAGGCCTCGATCTGAAGGCTGATCGATTCCTTGCGCGTCCCCCGCCCGGCGCGGGCCTCCACGTTGCTGGCCAGACGACGGACATGCAGCAGTGGCAGCGGGGTCTCCGAGCGCAGGTTGATCTGGATGGCCTCGGTCTCGATATGCGCGATGTCGGTGGCATGGCCATTGGCCGTCGAGATGGCCGCCAGTTGTGCCACGAAGGCATCGATCACGCGGGTGATGGGCGTCATGTGGCTCTCTCCTTGGCCAGGCGAGCGAGGAAGCGTTGCTGGAGGTCGAAGGCGACCTGCTTGCGCAGCTCGCCATTCACCTGATGATTCCAGTGGTTCTTGAGAGTCCAGCCGTTGGCACGGGTGAGGCGACGCTGACTGCCCTTGCGGTAGCGCACCAGCGGTGTCTTGCTGCCACCCTTGGGATTGACGAAGCCATAGACCCGCATGCGCTGGCCGCCCTTGCGAATCCAGATACTGGCGCGGGTGCCAGTGCCATCCTCCACCTCGGTGCTGTACTGCCAGGACTTGAAGGGCACCGGCGAGCGGCTGAGCGTGAGGCTGGCGCTGGGCTGGTCCTTGCTGGCCTTCTCGACCGTGATACGCGAGCGCACCGCCGTCGGCCTGACCTTGCCATCGGCGCTGATGTCATCGATGAGCTGCTTGCGGGTCGCGGATGCCTGCTCATTGATGGCCGAGGTCATCGCGCGGCGGGTGGCCGCAGGTAGCGCCTTGAACTCCGCCAGGCTTTCGGTCAGCCCCTCGATGGCCACGCCCTTGGGCAGCCGTGAATTCTTGCCGCGTTTGCGCGCCATGCAGCCTCCTGTCAGCGAGGGATGGTGAACAGCTGCACGCTGATGCCGTCATCGCTGCCTTCCACGATGCCTTCGATCTCGAGCGCCAGGCCGGCGATGTGGATCATGTCGCCGGGTTCCGGCCACGGCCAGTGCAGCTCCGGCTGCAGCACCTCGACCACGTTGCGGGCCTCATTGGCCTGGCCGATGAAGACGTTCTGTCGGTGCAGCCATGCCTGAATGGGATAGGCCTCACCACTCAGCGGCTCATACTCGGCAGACACGCCCTGCAGGCGACGCGCGGCAATCTCGACCATGCTGCGTGCCGGGTCGATGGATTCGATGATGAACAGCACCCCATCGCGGCGACGGATGATCTGGCCTGCCGCCAGTTCGGCACGGGGCCGCATGCGCACCAACGTGGAGGATGGGGCCCGGATGCCTGCCTGCTCTTCTCGCCCGGCACTCTTGGGCTCCCCGAATTCGGCCCAGACCTCACGCACGGTGGGCCAGCTGGGCGGGTGTCCGGTGCGGCTACCCAGCAGGGTGACGCGATGGCGAAGCTGTCCGGCGCGCATAGTCACCTCATGCGAAGTGGTAATGGGTGTAGTGATCGACCAGGGCGCCCACGGCCATGGGTACCTCTGAGGTGATGGTGCCGATGACCACGGCTTCGCGGGTCTCGTACCAGTGACCGATCAGCAGCAGCATCGCGGTGGTGATGTCGTCATCGATGACCAGCGCGTGCTCATCCCCTTCTGCCGGAATGGCGTCGTGGGTTTCGTACAGCGTGCGCCCCGTGCGTCCTTCAATGACGCGCCGGGCCGCATTGGAATAGGTCTCCAGGAGCTGATCGTCCTCGGAGAAGTCCGGCTCCAGCCGGACGTGCAGCTTGATGATGTCCAGCTCGAGCATCGGCATGCCTCATGGAGTCGGTCCCAACAGGCAAGGGCCGCACGATGGCGGCCCTTGTGTCAGGTGGTGGATGAAGATCAGGCCGCCTTGCCGGTCAACGCCTTGATGGCGGCGGTGTCCTGCAGCACGCAATCGAAGCGATGGAAGGCGAGGAAGGCCGTCTGGTCGAACTCGGCATAGCGCTCGACCAGGCGCTTGAGCGTCATGTAGTTGATGCGACGAATCACGAACTGCTGGAAGTCACCGGCGAACATGAATTTCTTGCTCGCGGCCATGTCCTCGAAGCCCTGATCAATGAAGTAGGACTGACCGAGTACCGTGGATGGCGCCAGGCCCGCGACGGCCGGCAGCCACAGCGGGCGACCCTGCCCATCTTCCATCTCGGTGATCTTCTGCAGGGTGTTGTCGTTGAAGCCCAGACGGAAGTTCGCGGCGCGACGGTAGGCCGGATCAATGCTGTGGATCAGCTTGGTGATGTCCTTCCAGTTCAGGCTGGCCGCAGCGGCCGCCGCCACGGTGCCAGTGACCGAGGTGGCGAGGCCCTTGGGCTGCTGGGGGGTGCCGGCACCGGTACCGCTCACCAGGTACTTGGCTTCGGCGCGACCGATACGGGAGCCGATGCGCGAGGCCAGGAAGCCCTCGATGTCGAAGGCCGAGTCCTGCAGCAGCTCGTTGGAGACACGGATGACCTTGGAGCTCAGCTTCTTGGCGCCGAGGTTCTGGATGCCGAACTCGACATCCTTTTCACTGGCGGCGGTGTTCTCCCCCAGCAGCTCGCCCTCTTCCCCGGTACCGTCAGACACCGGCCATTCGATGGTGGCGCCATCGGAGGTATTCAGGATCTGGGCGACCGAGGCCAGTCCGCCGTAATCCTGCATGGACTCATGGATGCGGTTGAGCATGGTGGTCGGCACGGTGTAGCCGCCCTTGTCATCCACGCCCGCTGCCTGAGCTCGCATCTCACGCATGACCGCGCGCTGCTCTTTGCTCATGTTGCCCATGCCTTCACGCACGAAGGCATCGAAGGCCGCGGCACGCTGCTCGTCCACACTCGGGCCCTGGGACTGCCCAGCTTCCGGCGTCTGAGACTGGCCGCGCAGCTCCTCTTCGTTGTCACGCACGAAGCGCTGATCCGCATCGCGCAGCGCTTCTTCGCGATCGATCTTGTCCTGCAGGCCATCCAGCTCGCTCTTCATGGACTGCCACTGGCTGCGCTGGTCATCCTTCCATTCGGTGTCGCCGGCATCTTCATGCATCTTGCGCATGTCCTTGGCGACGGCCGCGTACTTCTGCTTCAGTTCAGAGAGTTTCATGTAGCCTCCACGGGCTCAGGCATTGATGAGTTCAAGGAAGCGCTCGCGGGCGCGGCGCTGATTGACGGCACGCTGCGTGATCTCTCGGAGTTCATCGCAACGAGCTTGGAGCGACCGCTTGGCGGCGCCCGCATCGGGGTAAGCCGGATAGGTCACGGGGGACACATCCAGCAGGCGGCTGAATCGGTGGATGGTGCGCACGATGACGCCGTGCTCGTCCTCGCCCCACTCGTCACCATCGGGGGCGACACGGAAGGCGAAGCTGGAGCCGGTGATGTCACCTCGTGCCAGCGGCGCCATGACCAGATCACGCACCGACTGGGTATCGGGTGGGTCGATTTCATAGCGCAGGCCTTCTTCATCCACGGACAGCGACAGCGTGTTGCTGAGGGTGCGGCCGAGCACGAAGTTGGGGTCATGGTTGAACAGGGCGCGCACGTCATCGCCCAGCACGTTGTCGAACGCACCGGGGGCTATCTGCTCCTTGAACATGCCCATGATCATCTCGCTGCGCTTGTTGAAGACGGCGCCGTGACCAATGATCCGCAACGGCTGCCCTTCTTCGCCCGCTTCGGCGCGGACCTCGCACGTCAGTGCGCGCTTTTCTGTCTCACTCATGATGTGGAGTCCTCGGGCGAGGTTGACTGGCCCAGCTGACTGGCTGGGGTGGCGTTGACGCTGATCAGCATTTCGCTGAGGCCATCGCGTGGGTTCATGTCTTCCAGGGCTCGGACTTCGTTGCGGTCCATCCAGCCATCGGTGATGGCCTTGTGATAGAACTCGGCACGCTCCGTGGGGGTGCCGCGCAGCAGCCCGGCGAGGTTGAACTTGGCGTAGTAGCCAGCCCGTCGCTCGGTGGGCGTGAAGATGGCGCGGTTGATCTCCTGCTCCCAGTTGATGACCCAGGGCATCATCGTGTGCCGCACGAACTGGATGGCCTGCTCGGAGATATTCGAGAAGGTGGCCTTGTCCAGGTCGTTGATCATGTGCGCAGGCACATTGAAGATGCCGGCCACCTCGGAGCGGTTTAGCTTGCGCGTCTCGAGGAACTGGGCGTCCTCCGGCGCGATGGTGATCGACTTGTAATCCAGCTGTGCGGGGAGCATCAGCGTCTTGTTCTCGGACTGGCGCAGACTAGCCACGGCCTTGGCCCAGGTCTCCTTGAGGCGGTTCCAGCTATCGGCGTTCAGGCTGTCCTTGACGGTGACAAGCCCCGTCGGCCGCCCGCCTCCCTCGAAGAAATCCTTGCCGTAGCGCTGTGCCGCCAGCCCGAGGCCAATGGTCTCGGCGTGCTGGCGCACCACGCTGACGCCGGTGCGATCGTGCGAGCCGAGTGCACGAACGTGGATCATGTCCTCGGTCGCGACAGCGCGGGAGCCCTCTTCATCGGTGACGGCATATAGCCAGCGGTTGCCGCGCTTCACCGGGCTGCAGTTCCATGGGCAATGGCGTTGCAGGGAGACGGCATTGCCCCGCGCATCCCGAACCACCTCGGTGTAGCCATTGCCCCAGCCGAGCACGTGGGACTGGGCCGTCTCGCGCCACTTGTAGCTGGTCTGCCAGTCGTTGGGCTCGTCATGCAGCAGCTGATACGCGGGGTGGTCCGTGGCGGCGGTGATGACGCCGTTCTGCTTGCGCATGACATGTAGCGGCAATTGCGCCAGCGAGGATGACAGCACGTAGATGCAGGCGTAGACCGCCCCAAGCGTCATGGCGCTCTGCTGGTTGACGCTGATGCTGGAGTCGCCTCGCAGGTAGTCGGCCAGCGCTTCACCGCTAAGCGGTGTTGCCGGATTCTCGACCGAGCGGGTGGAGAACAGTTGATCGAGAATCATGAGGCCCCCTTGCGCATGGCGCGTGCGCCGAGCAGTGCCAACACCAGTAGCAGGCTGCCACTGGCCATCAGCGCATCCGCGAGGCCGAATCGCAGGTACAGGCCGCCCGTCAGGCTGGCGAAGCCGGCCAGCCCGAGGGTGTCGAACAGTAGGTTTCGCATGTCACATGACCAGGAAGTCGTCGTCTGAGAGGGAGTCGAGAATGCTGGGTGGCTCGACATCGAGGGTGATGGCACGCCCCAACGCCATGAGCAGCGCGATGATGCCGTCGATCTTGTTGTCGGCGGCTTCCTTGCGCGGGTAGATGTTCTCTTTGGCGTCGGCCTTGGCGACCACGTTGCTGGCCATCCAGGTGAGTAGCGGGTCAGCCGGGTGCGTGAAGCGGCCGCCAGTAACGGCGGCTTCCATCTCGCGCATGGCGGGGCTCATGTTCTGGACCGTGTTGCGGTACTCGATGACCGGCGCGCCTTCCTGCATCAGCTGATGGGCCAGCTGGGTGGCCCGCCACGGATCGTAGGCGACTTCCTGCACATCGAAGCGACTGGAGAGATCGAGGATGTCTTGCCGGATGACCTCGAAGTCGAGTTCTTCGCCATCGGTGATGATCAGGTGGCCAGAGTTGACCCAGCCCTCATAGGCGGCGCGGTTGCTGCTGGCGCGCTCGATCGCGCCTTCCGGTAGGTAGCTGCGCACGAAGGCACGCCACTCGACCTTGGCGTCTTCGCGCACCTTGCGGAAGATCAGGCCGATGGCGGCGATGTCGGTCTTGCTAGCAAGGTCAACGCCCAGCCAGCAGGGCTCGCCCTCCATCTGTTCCAGCGACATCGAGTCATCGCCAGCCGCCAGCCAGGTGGCCATGTTCAGCCAGGCGCTGCGTGCCGAGACCCAGACATCGAGGTGCTTGGTCAGAAAGGAGTTCTGGCGGCTGGGGTACTGGATGGCGTCGCGCTGCGCCTTGAGCAGGAATTCCTCGCTGACGCTGACACCGAAGTTGGGATTGGCCTTGCGCAGCACGTCCGGTGACTGCCAATCGTCGCCCTCATCGATGGTGTAGATCAGCGCGAAGAGCTCAGGGTTATCGACCACGCCATCGAGCATCTGCTGTGCCTGACGGCGCTTGTCGTAGCAAGGGCCAGCGAGGTTGAAGCCGGCAGTGGTGATGATGAACATCAGCGGCTGATCGCGAGCACCCATACCGGTCAGCATGGTCTCGTAGAGGCTGGGCGATTGATGCTCATGGAACTCATCGACGATGGCGCAGCTGGGGCTCGAGCCATCGCCCGGGTCACCGATCATCGGTTCCAGACGGGAGCCGTCACCGGGGATACTGATGTTCTTGGCCATCACCTCGATGCCGGCGGCACTGACCAATGCCGGCGACTTCTGCAGCATCAGCTTGGCGGGCCGGAAGACCTCCCAGGCCTGCTTCTCAGTGGTGGCACCGCAGTAGACCTCGGCGCCGTATTCCCCATCGGCGGCCAGCATGTAGGTGGCCACCCCCGCGGCGATCACTGACTTGCCGTTCTTGCGCGGTACCTCGATGTAGGCCTCGCGGTAACGGCGCTGCCCACTGCGCTTGCTCATCCAGCCGAACAGCACACTGAAGATGAAGAGCTGCCAGGGCTCGAGCGTGATCAGCTTGCGTTCGCGTGCCCACTTGCCCTTGGTGTGAGGCAGCAGCTGAATGAATGCGCATGCTCGCTCGGCGGCGTCACGATCAAACCGGTAGGGAAAGGCGCGCGTCTTGGCCGCCTTCTGTTCATCGACATGACGCTGGCAGGCTAGGCGGACCCACTTGCAAGCGGGTATCCGGCCAGCCACCACGTCCCGAGCGTACTTGTTCGCAGCATTGACGTTGGGATAGCTGGCCATTGAGTGTCATCGCTTGTTGCCACCCAGCAGCTCGGCGAAGGGATTGGCGGCGTCCTTGGAACCGGGCACGGCAAGGCGTGCTCGGCTGGACGGGTCGAGACCGAGTGCGCTGCCGAAGGTCGTCATCTGGCGGGCTGCCTCATTCTTCGCGGTTAGAGCTGGGTTCTTGATGGGGGCTCCGGTGGCAGGGCTTTCCAGCACCAGGCCACATTGCTGGATCTCGACCACGGCCTGCCGCCAGGTGGCGTAGGCATCGCAGTAGGCCTCGAGTTGATGAAGGTCAGAGCGCGTCAGGATCTTGGAGCAGACCAACCAGGGCGCGAGCTTGTCCCAGGCATCGCGGCCGATCTCGCATAGCCAGTCGGGTGCCGGCGGGGCTTCATCGAGTGCATCGCCCTCGGGCTCGTCGTGGTTGATGGCACGCTTGCCGGCGTTGCCCTGCACCGCCTTCAAGTGGCTTGGTTTGGGCTTGCGACCTCGTGTCATCTGAGAATCCTTCGCGCTAGGCTGATTTTTCAATTTCGCGGGTGTGAGAAAGAAACGTAACGGAACGGTGGCCGGCCCCAAAGGTGGTAGAGATTGCACCCCCTCCCCCCTCTCAGGGCCTGTCATGGTCGCCTGATCTGGCCGCCTGCGCCTCGCTTGCCGTCTTGGCCTGGTGGCAGGCCTTGCAGATCGCCTCGAGGTTGCCAGGGGCGTCTGTGCCGCCCTGAGCCTTACCCACGATGTGATCAACTTCAGTGGCTGGCGTGATGCGATTCATGCGCTCGCATGGCTGGCAGAGGTAGCGATCACGCTTGAGAATCGCGTTTCGCAGTCGTCGCCATGGCCGGCCACCTCGGCCTTGCCCGCCTCTCTTACTCTTGCCCCAGTTGATGGCGCGATCAGCATGCGTCTCGCAGTACCCATGAGAGGCAGTCGTCTTGCCACCACACATAGGGGCTTTGCACGGTCGCGGTGGCTTGATAGGCAAAGGCCATGCCTCCACTACATTAAAAGCTGTGTATAAATGAACATGCAGAAATATCGATCAAAGGAGCCACACATGATGATCGAGATGTATTTCTATCAATGCTCTGATGGCTGGGCAGTGCGTCGTGAGTACGAAGACATCCCTCACAAGACGTTCAAGCATGAAGAGGAAGCCCGCGAGTACGCTAAGACTCTCAGTCACATAAAAGGCTATAAGCTCTACGTCATCCGCGACGGGGGGAACGGGCGAGATCGTGTGCTCTGACAGAATCATTCATTCGCCACATCTTCTGGTCCATCAGCCAGGCGCTCGAGGATCGAGGCCGTCGCCGTGCGGTCAGCATTGAAGCGTCGGCGCTGTGACTCATAGTCGGCCAACAGGCTGAGCAGATCACGGTTGGATGTGACTGGCCGGTCAGGGGGAGGCAGTGGATTTAACAGGTAACTCGGCACTTCGGGTGTGCACTGCCACTTAGTGGGCATCACCACTGGCTTACTCTCAAAGGCGCTGCAGCCACTCAGCAGCAGGGTTAGGCACAGGCCGATCAGCCCCATCTCCAGTCGGCGCATCGTCTCTCTCCATCCGGTATGTAGCTGCCCGGGCAGCTACGATTGAACGGTCATCAAGGGAGCACACTGCCATGCCCGTTTAGAGCAACGGTCTTTCCTATTGGCCCAAGACTGGCATCACCCGGTGTCCCATCCCCCCGCCACCTATACTTTAGTATTATCAAATAAGCATAGGATCCAAAGAGCTGCGCTCGTTTATCTTGGAGCTATAAATGCCGCACACAATTATGGTGATCACCAAGTCAGCCACTTGGTTAGTAAAGAGTGACGAGAGGCAGTTCAAAACTAGACTGTTTACCAATCAAAAAAGCGCAATAGAATTTGCTAGGAAGTACGCCAAAGACAACAGAGCAGAGCTGATCATCCAACCCCAAACAGGTAAGCTCGGACTCTAAACAAGGAGCCGAGCAGGATTCAGGATTCATTACATAAGCAGCTGATCAGCGGGCATCACCACTGGCTTGCTCTCGAAGGCGCTGCAGCCACTCAGCAGCAGCGTCTGGCACAGGCCGGTCAGCCCAATCCCCAGTCGGCGCATCGTCGTTCTCCATTCGGCGAGCAGCTGCCCGGGCAGCCATGATTGAACGGTCATCCAGGGCGCGACTAGCCTCGCGTGCCTCCAATGCGACGGACAATCGCTTCATCTGATTGCCGTAGTGCAGCGCCATCATCTCGAGTCCGCTGTTGACCGCCTTCTCGGTGGTGAGCTCAGCCTTGAGGTCATTGGCATGCTGCTCGGCCTTGGTCGCCTCATAGGTCTTCATCGCACCCCAGCCCAGCACCACCGCCATCAGGATGACCTCGACCTTCACACCTGATATCAGCTTGCGGCCCCATGCCCACGCGGTCGTGATCAGTGCAGCCATCGTCCCAGCACCTTATCGAAGATGGCGTCAGACTTGGCACGCAGCCACTCGACACCGAGGAAAGCGATCGCAGCCCCGATGGCCACGGCCATGTCCTGATCCAAGCCACCCCAGTCCAACAGCGGTTTAAGCGCCAGTGTCAGGCCACCCACCAAGGTCGCCTCGAGCAGTGACTTGTAGAAGCGGCCACCGGCATGCAGACCGCGCAGCAGCGCGATAACGAATGACAGCCCCGCTGCATAGAGGTTGGCTTGATACGGCTGCAGCCACTCCAGCAGCATCTGCCATGTCGATGGATCGCGGTGTGGCATATCGGCGAGCTCGTGGTCGTCATCATGCATATGGCCTCCTGAGTCGGTAGGCCCTGCGTAGTTCGTCGTTATCGTTATGCGATGTGGCCGCCAGCACGCACGTACACGCCCAGCAGCTCGTCGGTATCAAGCTCACGCTGCCCATAACCTGCCCCTGGCAGGCTCGCCCAGATGCGCCGGCAGGCGTGGATGGCCTCAGCGATGCGCCCGTCATACACCAGCCCCAATGCCCGGCACTGGCGGATCAACTGCTTGGCAGCCTCATCCTGAGAGGTTGGCGAGAAGTCCGTCAGGTGGAACCGGTTGGCCAAGTCATCCCACGTCCCTACCAGGAACTGATACCGACCTGCCGCCGTGCTGTGGATCTTGTACGACTTGAGCCACACCGATCGGCGGGGGTGATCATCGAAGTCATCGAAGGTCGTGCCACCCACCAACACGTCATAGCCCTCAATCGAGCTGAAGCGGGGCGTGCCCTCGGCATAGGCAATGGCGTCCAGGAAGGCCGCCAGATTGCAGGCATCGTCAACCGCCGGATCAACAGGCGCGTCAAAGCCCACCAACTCGACCTCATCGAGCCAGTGCGCGGGGGCATGTGCAGGCATGGATATCACCATGAAAAGCCCAAAAACCCCGCACGAGGCAGGATTATTGGGCTTCGAATAATTGAATGATAAGTATTTTTCAGGAGTAAATATCTTGATCAAGCCTGAATTCAATATAAGCGGACTTTGCAAGCATGTAATTAAGACCTAAATCACTATAATCAAACACTACATCTTGAAAACTAACGTGCCTCCTCTCCATTTCTTCATATATTGCTCTACCAAGCAATGATAGTTCTCCTTGACGCCCTCGCTCTATGATTTCTTGAGTCAATTGAGCCATTTAAGTAGTCCCCAGTCAATCTGTACAATCAGAGCTTAGTACTGACTAGGGCGTCTAGCAATGATCCCTCATAAATCAACACGCTACTATAGGTAAAAATTATAGCAAGCCACGGCGTCATTTTCACTCGCTATCAATCTACCATAAAAGCGAACTGAAGGATGGATTCAGGATCATTGCACTTAGAACAATGAGTGAAAATTTAAACTTAATAATCGAGCTGCAAGGTGAGCGTGAAAAGATGTTGAGTTAGACGTTGCAGGGCTGGATAAGATAGGAATATAAAGCCTGACAATAAAAAAACACCAACAGAATGACCGGAGGAAAATTTAAAAGTATCGCCTTTGTTCTCGACCGTATGATAGTGCCGTTGAAGCTAAAGCATGGGTTAGGCGCGTAAATTCGCATTCCATTATGACTTCGTTTAAGTCTACTCCCATATCATCGCACACTATACACAAAGACTCACCAAGGCACCTGAGGTCACCCTTTCTAGCTTTCTCCACGTGAGCCACACTAATGATTTCATCCAGCATGACCGCCTCCAAGATTACCAGTACCTCTATAACCTTTAGCTATTTTCATCCTACGTGCAAAATCGTACTCATGCCAAGCACGCTTCGCCAAATCATCCGTCAAACCCAATTGGTTATAGCGCCCCACAAGCTCTGCGAATGTAAGCTCGTAGCGGGATATTTCTTTATCTAGCAATGCCCCTAGCGATAAAAGCGCCAAGTGGCTAGATTTGGCTTTTTCAATAGCTGTCGTATTAATAGAATTCACGATGCATCTCCAAAACCGTTGTTTGGCTAGAATGGGGTGCATCACAAAAATCGACCAGATAATTTTTTAACGATCCGTAAACCTAACATCTTTGGATAGTAGGTGGTATCGAGCTAAATTTTCACTTTCAGAAAAAGCCCCGCCGGATGGCAGGGCCTTGAAATGAGCGGTGATCCAGAGACACAAGAATCACACAATAGCTGAATCGTATCCTCTCGCGGCCACTTTTGCAACATATGGTAGTCAAGCAGCCATTTCAGCCTGTGAAAGCACCATATACAGTAGTGAGTCGCGACCACGCGCCGCAGTTTTCCGTAGTGCCGTGGGTGACTTGAACGGCGCCACCTCCACCGCCCCTGGCGCCCACCCCAGCCGCGCAAGAATTGCTACCTGCGCCGCCACAGCTTGGGCTTGCGTCATCATGCGTGGTGACTGGCAATGCTGCACCGGTGGGATGGCATAGGCCGCCAGCAGGACCGCCATGCGTTGGCGATCGGTCAGGCGTGACAGCAGCGCCGCCGCCATCGTCCTCCACTGACTTTCCCGCTGATAACGCTCGGCAGCCTTGCCGACGTGGTCCACCAGGCCCGTGCACTCGCCTCTACCTTCCCCCATGCCGCCCACCGATGACACCTGATGCCAACCTGCATTCTGATGGCGCAGCCCGGTGCAATACTCGATCTCTTCCTCGAGCAGCTCATCCAGAGCATGTGCCAACGCCTGCTGACGCCTCACGCCCTCCGGCAGCTTCTCGATCAAGCGGAAAGTCTCCGCCAGCCCCATATCCTCGATCCGCTGCATGTCCTGCCCTCCTGCTCCGTGATCCTTATGCCGTTGCCTTGCGCCACTCACTGCCATGCGGCATCACTTCTGGCTCACCGGCCACCACCGTCTCAGGCCAGCTCGCATAGGCCACCAGCACCGCCTTGGCCTCATCCACGCCCTTGGCCAGCACCGCCAGATAGCCATTGCCCTCCATCTTCTCCATCCACTCACGCTGAGACTTCGCCAGGGCGGCATCGTGAGGTGGCGCCGCTTTGAACTCGATGTAGAGCCCGTGATGCCCACCGCGGGCCGTGGCCACCACCAGGTCACTCACCCCAGCCCGCACGCCTTGCATCTTGAGGTCTGCCGCTATCTTCTTGTTGCGCTTCCCGCCATTGGGGACGTGGTAGACCACACCGCCCAGCAACTGCCCTACCTGCATGCCATTCTGCTGCTGAGCGTACAGCCAGCGAATCAGCACCTTCTGCTCCAACCCTTCACGATCGATGCGTGGCGCTGACTTGCGGGCTTTGCCGGCGGTACGGTTTGGCGACTTGCGGGCCTCCACCTTGGCGGAAGGATGTGTTGCCCAGCTCATTCAGGTCTCCTTTGCGCCGACTGCCAACGTCGGAAGTTGGCGATGATTCGTGACAGCATCTGGCCAGATCGCTTGCTCTTGTCCATCTCGGCCAGGGACGAAACACCACACGCTTTGCAGAGGAAATCCACGCCATCCTCATATTGATGAGTCCCATCCGGAATGGTGTTCTCATCAAGCTTGTAGCGATGCCGTTTGGCGTGATCGAGAAATAACAAGAACCCCTCAGCAGCCAACAGCATCTCGGCCATCTGGGCATACTTGCCCTCTATGCTTGCCATCACCCTGCTCCCCTTATCCGAACACCCTTGGCGTTGTAGTGTGGCCTACCCAAAGCAATGCAGCGCTTGCACGTGCCCAGGCACCCCGCCAGCTGTTGGATCGCCACCCGCTTACCACAGGCGAAGCAACGCCGCCGGGTAGAAGGGTTCGGCCGCGTGAAGCTGCCAGCGGGGCGATAGCTCACTGCAGAGCTTCCAGCATGTCGGGCTGAGATTTGCCCCGCGTCAGACGCAGCAAGCGATACTCATGGGCCGCACTCCCCCCGCGGCGGCGACTCTCCACTCTTACCCCATGATGGCGACGCAGATCTCGCAAGCGCGCACTGATGGCAGCTTCACTATCCAGCCGATCGAAGCGGGCAAGGATCTCGGCGGCCAGCTCATGCAGCATCAGCCATGAGCGCGATTCGCTGAGCGCCAGATAGGTACGGCCCAGCTGACTTGCGGGATTGTCCAGCGTCGCACGTCGTGGCCGTGGCCGTGGGGTTCTGCCAACATTGGCACCGGCAGTGGTTGTGAATGATTGATGCTCATGATTACCCATGCGCTAACCCTCCCCGCATAATCTTCAGTGCTTGAGTCGGTGTGATGCCTGCCAGATCTCCCGCTGCTTGGCGTGCTTTGTCTTCCCCCGCCATGACGGCACGTTCCGCCGGTGACAGTTGGCCATCATGACCAATCGCCGCTTGCGGCTTGAGGTCTTCGCCGCGGGCAAAGCGCTCTACCACCTGCTGGTAGTACACACGAAAGGCTCGTTCGTGCTTGTCCATGCGCTGGTAGGTGGCCGAGGCCATACCGTGGAGATCCATGTACTCACCAGCCGCAGCGATAGCCTCATGCGAATACGGCTTGCCGGTGAAGGCGTGGTCCTGCAGTGCCTGCCAAGCGGTGTCGAAGTCCGGCAATCCAAGCCCCTCGGGTGTCATCTGACATAGCTCGGCGAACTGCATGGCGCTATCCGGCGGGAAGGCGTTGCCGCGCTGCTTGAGCGACTTGGCCGTGCGGGCCTTCTCGGCCTGCAAGCCACAGCGCAAGTGCTGGGCGCTCAGGTGGCTCAGGGCCGCCAGCCACTCACCTTCCGCATCACAACTCACCCACTGTCCATTCTCTTCAGTGCCCCAACCCATCTCACGGCAGCGGCGGTGCCAATGGGCGCCATGCAGTTGGGCCAAGCGATCGAACAGCGCATCCACCGCCTTCTGGCTCACCCGTGGCAGGTCATCACATCCACTCGCCATCGATGACGTCGCCGGACGGCGGCTGGCCTTCGGCTTGCTCGCGGCGGCGCTGCTCAATGAGTGCACGCCCTTCAGCGGCTGAGAGTTTCGAGTTACGGATTGGACCAGTTGAGCGACGGCTTCCATGGGTGCCTCCAGTGTTGCGAGCATGGTTGTTGTTGGATGAGGTGTTGGTGCTCTGGCTCATGCGGGCCTGACGGGCCGCCTCTCGCTTGCGGTTATCACTCACCCAGCGCACGAACTTGGCGCACCAGGCATGATGCGAGTACGTCCGCCCCGGTTGATCCGCAAAGTGCGCGGTGAAGTCCGCCAGCTCGCCCTGATCCCATGTCAGCGATGGATCACCGCGGCGAAGCGTCTCTGTCTGCCAGTGGGTCGCATCTGGCTGCCAGTCCAACGTCATCGGCATCTGGCGGGCGCCGGCAGTCACTTGCGGCTGGCCGCTGTCAGCCTGGTGAGCGGCATTGGCAAAGATAAGGTGCTCATCAGGGTCAGCAGCAGGCTTGGCAGATGCATCCTCTTCATCACTACCTGCCATCAGTGCCTCAAGCTCTTCTGGTGACGGCTCATCGGCAGCTTGCTGCTGCTGAGTCACGCCCATGGAGAGACGGTAGAAATTCGAGGTTTGACGGCCGGTCTTCGTCTGACGTGGCACCACTTCCATCAATCCCTGCTCGACCAACGCCTCAATCGAGCGCTGTACCGTGCGCATCGAACAGGCCATCTCATCTGCCAGGCGACGGATGGACGGCCAGCACACACCCTGCTCATTCGCGTAATCAGCCATCAGCATCAGCAATAATCGTGGCCCCGCCTTGATCTCTCCCGGCAGCGTGGGCATCGCCTCGCGCGCCCATGCCATCGCTTGAAGACTCATGCCCCACCTCCTGCCAACTTCACGTGACGTGCCGCATGCGCCCGGTGCCACTTCATGCCGCCCAGCTCATCGCCCTTGTCACTGCGGCGGGCAGCGAGAATGGCATTGCACTTGTGCCAGGTGGCATAAGCTTCGTGGTACTCACGGGCCCGCACCGGCTGCTCATGGCGGACATCTTCTCGCTGAGCAATATGACGACTCGCGCGAGCCATCTCGGCTTCAATACGTGCCGTGCTCATGCTTGCCGTTATGCTCATGTCATTACCTCATCACCCTTGGCCGCCATCCCCAGCGACAAGCGCTCATAACGTCCTGCCTCGCTCATGTGGTGGTCGATCGACAGGGTGCGGCGAGCATCTTTCTTGGCCGTCTCGCCCTGCCCCTTGCCACACTCCAGCAGAGCCACCACAGCCAGGTGGTGTTGCATGCTCATGCGCAAATCGATTACGCCACCCACCCGCTCGCGTTTCTCGATGACCACCGCCAGTCGATAGGTTTCCTGCTTGAGCTCCTCGCAGCTCCAACCGCGATAGCTCAGCAACAAGCCCTTGGCTTCACTCGTCTTGATCGTCATGCCATACTTCCTTGGCGTAGTTGAGATGCCCCGTCTTGGTTGGTCCCGGTCGGGGCTTCTTTGCATCTGGCGCTCGGTTACTTGCCCACCACTTTCAGCGGCTTGCGCATCGCCTGTAACTGCCCCATCAGGGTGCTCATCTGCTGCTCGATGGCCTTATGCTGCGCTTCAAGCTGTGCAGCCTCTTTGTCATCTATCTCGCCATCCACAATCGCCGCCTGAATCAGCGCCGCCATCGCGCCCTGGCCCTGCTGTGCATTCAGTACAGATGCGAACACGTCTCCACGACTCACCTCGCCTTGCCCATAACGCGGCACCGCCACCATCCCCAAGTGATCGAGGAACGGGGCTATCAAACGCATCTGGTGCTCGCGGTCCACGTTCCAGAAGATCCCCACCACATCGATCAGACGCATCGGCATGGGGTCGTCCTCAGCCACCCGGCGGTAAAGTGACTTCACCGACATGCCGATATCGCTTGCCAGCACCTTTGGGCAGCACTCGAAAACCACGTCATGCACCGCATCCAGATAGGTATCCATGTCACGTTCGGGGGCTGTATGACTGTCCATGGTGAATCTCTCCGTGTTCGTTCCGTTTAAGCCGATATGGGCGGCCGGCTATGCTGTGGATGTCAGGCGGTGTTTGCAGGCAGGAAAATATCTGGCCTTAGATCGTTCGCACTCACAGCACCGTGAGTTGCCGATACAACGCTCCTCACCTGATGAACTGGAACCCTCCCAGCAGCAATCCATTGGTGAACGGCCTGTTGAGAAACATTGCAAGACCGTGCCAAGGCGCTTTGGCTGCCTACGACCTTGATCGCTTTCTCAAGGGCCTTGCTTGATTTCATTCGGCTGCCTCCAAGAATTTCTTGTAGACGAGGATAATCACATGGCTGCCGACTTACAAGCAATTCTTGTTTTACCACCCACAAGCTCGCCTTGTAGGCTTGCGGCGGGGCTCCATGAGCCAACCGCATGCCCTCAAGCAGGTAGTCAGATGGAATTTAAGGATCGACTCAAAAAGGCGAGAGAGCGCCGAGGCCTGAATCAAACTCAGCTCGGCGAGACGCTTGGCGTCTCAGCTCAAACCGTTCAGCAATGGGAATCGGGAAAGACGATGCCCAGGCACAAACGGATTGAGGCGCTAGCCAGCAAGCTGGGCGTAAGGCCTCAATGGCTGCTGCTGGGGCAAGGCGAAATGCAAGAAGCGCAAGGCAATGAGCTGGTCTTCCATGAAACAGAAATCGTGGATGGCGATGCTCCGCTTGCTGAGGATGAAGTGGAAGTCCCCTATTTTCGGGAAGTCGAGATGGCGGCAGGCGATGGCCGCACACAGGTGATCGAGAATCACGGGGCCTACATGCGCTTTAGCCTGCCGCGCCTGGCTCGTGCGGGGGTGGATCCCAAGCATGCCGCCTGCGCTACCGTCTCTGGGGATTCCATGGAGCCATCTATCTTTGACGGCTCCCCCATCGGCATCGACAAGAGCTGCCGCCATATCATCGATGGAAAGATTTACGCGCTGGATCACGGCGGCATGTTGCGCGTGAAGCGCCTCTACCGACTGCCGCTGGGCCGCATGCGGGTGGTTAGCGATAACCACATCGAGTATCCGGAAGAGATCTACAATTTGGGTGATCCGGATGCCCCGAAGATCATCGGCCGGGTCTTCTGGTGGGAAACCTTTGCCTGAGAAATCCACGCGCGCACGATAACCAGAGAGAGTGGTTCTAATAGGTAGGTTCTAGGTACGACGCTGGTGTCGCTCTCCCCCTGACACTGGTGTCACCCTCCCCTTCGAGCCAAGCAGTGCTAGCCTTATCAGACCTCATCACTACACATGACTCGCAAGGAGGCGAACTCATGGGCACAACCATCATCGTACTGCTGATCGTTCAGCTGTACTTCCTGCCTTGGTTTGCAGTAATTCACGCCGCGTATTACAAGGGGGTGCATGTGCCTGCAGCAGCTGCGGTCGGCCTCATCGGCACCCCGATGCTGGGGTTTTTGTATGTCATCGCCATGCCGGCAGACCCGGTGAAGCTCAAACGCCGCCGACTACGCAGCGCCAAGGCCACTGACAAGGAATGCCCGCACTGCCTCTCACTGATCCCCAAACAGGCCAGCATCTGTCATCACTGCGGCCGCAATAGCGCGCTAACAGCTAGCAAGCTAACAGATGGGAAGAAATCTACCACCCTACCCCCTCCACAGCCACAAACGCGGGAGCCAGCCCCTATGCCTGCCGGTAGCTTCGATTACGCGGAACACGGTGGCACGGACACCCAGGCCGCCGAGGCGTACAAACGTCGCATCGAGAACGCAGACCGCTAAGCCTCTCGCAGGCCATCTGACCCGCCCATCGTGGCGGGTTTTTTATTGCCTAAAACCAGCACGCTACAAGCAGAAGGAAAATAATCAGAAGCTACACTTGTAGAAACAAGCAAAACTTGTAAACTGTTTCACATCGACACGGCACACCGCCATCGTCACTGAGTGGATTGGAGTAGCCCATGACCGACACAGCCCGCAAGCATCGCTCAGCCATCACCCTCGCCGTCATTGTCGGCGGTCTGGTCACGCTCGCCAGCCTCACTCAGCAGAACGATGGCACCCACCAGCTGTCCGCCAGCGAAGCCGAATACTGCGAAATGACTGCCATGTGGCAAGAAGATGCCAAGGCCGGTTTCGTCGAATCCCAGCGCCGCGGCTGGCCGGACTTCCATGGCAATGCCACCAGCCTCTGCTCCCCTCAGATTACGCATGGTCAGCAGCTTGCCAGTCGCTGATCGGACCTCGCCCCAAGGCCAGCAGGTGGTGCCAGTGGGATTGCGAGCATAACCACCCGCAGGTAAGGCGCCGGTGCCAACCCTTCACTGGCGGCCTTACCCCCGACACCTGGGCGAGTGGTGTGACAGCTGGAGAGACAGCGCTTATCAGAGGGCATCGGTGCTACCGGTATCGCCTGCTGAGCCCGAACCGCCGGGAAATGCGGCTGCTCTTTAACAATCAGGCATGCCCAGCCCGCCCGTAGCGTTAGAGACGTGAGAGGCCGCTGGGAGTACGCCGCCCAGGGCTGTCGAAATACTGGGAATGGTACGGGGCTTTGCCAATGGCAGAGCCCACTAGAGAGTGCATTGGCAAGCCATCACACAGCGCGACGGCTTCCCGATGCTCTTTCCCTGCAGTGCCTGTGCTTCCCCGTCACGTCCATGACGGGGCCTTTTGGTACTCCCCTTTTTCATCGTGTCTCTCGGCGCACCTTGCCCACCCCAACCGGTGGGCCTTTTTGTGCTCACACGCCAGTCTCTCTTGGGGGCTGACCTGTGCGCTCAACTACTCGAGGAGGTCAGCATGACGCTCTTTCTTCGATCTCGGGTCACCGTCGATGGCATCACCGCGACGATGGCGGAACACGCTGAGCGGCTCGGTATCGGGGAAGGGACACTCTTGTCCCGCATGACGCGCTTGGGTCGTCATGATCCGATACTACTGCTTGAGCCAGTCACCAAATCCCGCAAGCCGACGAAGCCCCAAAGCTTGGCAGAGGCTGTCAAAACGATAAGGCGAAGGCCTGCCGGCTTGTTGGCGACCGCCAAGCGGCTGGGCGACTACGCCTCACTGACACAGAAATCACCATGATTCATCCACTACTTATTGCCGCCACTTGCCTGGCGGCTTTATACTTCTTACCCACAGGTGACAATATTAGCTACTTATACTTAAGCAATGATTCTTTTTGGCTAGCAAATAGCTGACTTCCCGAGTGTGAAACCATTAACTTATTAAACGAATCGACCTCACTATCTTCAACAACATCATTATCCCCCATCTTAATCATAAAATCATTCGTGATCAATATAGCAAGGTAAGGTGAGAGCGGGTAATAAATAATCAATTCCTCTGGAGGCAAATCACTACCTGGGTCATTCTTCAAATTAATGACAGGCTGATCACAAGTAATAAATTCTTGGCTAGACTTATTAACCAAGAACTTAATATTATATCCGTGATCATCAAAAAACATGCTAGCAGCTACAGAGGTAGCCATAGGAAACCTAGATCGGCTCCATACGGCTTCTGGACTCTCCACCATCCCCCTTGACGAGTCGTGCGATGCTCGCCCTTTAAATTTATCTTGCATGTTTTTAGTTCTTAGATACTGAAGAGATACAAAAAACAAAAATCTAAAGTACTCATCCTGGGAACATGTAAAGTCAGTATTCTTATTGCGTAATGCCTCTATACGAGGGATATTCTCATCTTCAAGTCTAGAGTGCATATCCTCTTCAGTTTCCACAAGCATTTGATCACATATTTCATGGAGATCAGGATCATCTGACTTACTCTTTATCGACTCAATAAATGCTAAAACTGCCTCAAAGGTGTTAAGCCATGCTAAATTATAATTTCGCACAATCTCGCATGAATGAGATTTGATAAGGCCTTCTAGCTGCACTAAATCCTTAGCCGTGATCGGCTTCAATTTATAAAAATGACGTTTCACTGCAACATTCTTATTATTAGTTCTACGAGGATCTCCTCTATCTTGCGAAAACCACAGTTGCTTATTCTCCGACCAAGCTTCTAGATAAAATCTCCACACATGATGCTGTCTATCTTTCATAAGAACACCTTTAGTCATGAGAACCAAACAGTATGCAGTTGACCAGATATTAATTGATTCTCCAAAGTTTTTCTAACGAACGGCAAACTAAGCTGTGCTTCCTATTCTTCTCTCTAGGTTCTTGTTAACCACTAAACAAAAACTACGTATCGCAGGTACAAACATCACCATGATTCAACTACCACTCATCGCCACCACTTGCCTGGCCGCTTTCTTTTGCCTGCTAGCCGGTGGCTAACTCGACACACTGCTCACCAAGGATGACTGATATGACCCGCGATCAACTGATGGAAAGCCTGCTCCACCTCCCCCATCCGTGGCCACGCCCTGAGGCCGAATGCAATCTGCCGACCGAGAACGCTCATGGAGATCTCGAGGGTTGGATCAAGGGCCCGACCAATAACGAATGGCACTACACATGGATCGGCGCCCATGAGCGCCGCATCGTCATCACCCGGGGACAATGGGAAGAGGCGCTGCAGAAAGCAGCTTGAGTGTGAGGAGTCTATGCGTCAGGTATCACAAGCAACGTGGGAGCCGCCAGCGCATAGCCCATGCCCTCAGTGTGGTGGCAGCGGCACATTCCATGGCGTCTTCCATCGCTCACCTTGTGCCCACTGTCACGGCACCGGGTACGCCGCAGAGGACGGTGAAGCACTGCCACTGGAAGACCTGATCGTGATGATCAGCCAACGACGAGATCACTGGCGCCGCAAATACACATTGATGATGCAGGTGCCCGGTGTGCAAGACGCGATGGCCAATCATGCCGCCACGCAAGAAGAGCAGGCCTTGGGCTACAGCTCGGGCCGTTATCAAGGTGACTAGATAGGAGATGACCATGACGGACACAGCCACTCATCAACCGCTGCGCTTCCTCCGCACCCGTGAAGTCTGCGAGAAGATAGGCCGCAGCCGCTCATCACTCGAGAAGCTGCTGGTAAAAGACCCCGACTTCCCGCGCCCCATCAAAGATGGCATTGGCCGGGCATCGACCAACTATTGGTACGAACATGAGATAGAAGCATGGATGAGCCAATGGGCTATGCAGTTACGTCCCGCTGACGACGCTTGAACTTGTCCCGCTTAGCCTTGGTCATGCCGACTTCCAATGCTTCAAGGTAGTCGGCATACCACTGCATCATCTTCCGCCTCTGCTCAAGGTACGACGCCTGGTTGTACACGCCCTCCAACCCGATCGGCTTGTGCGCAAGCTGCATCTCCGTCCACTGTAACGGCCACCCATGCTCACTCAGCAGCGTCTTGGCCGTGTGGCGGGCTCCATGCCCCGTCATCCTCTCCTTATACCCTGCATTCGAGAAGCAGCGATTGATCGCAGCGTCCGATAGGACAGGTAGCTTTGCCCCCTCCCCAGTGAATACATACCTCGATCGTCCAGAAAGAGGACGCATCTCTTCAAGCGCTTGCAGTGCTTGACGGCACAATGGCACGACATGATCGCGGCGCATCTTCATTTTCTCCGCGGGGATATGCCACGACTTGCCTTTGATCTCGCCCCACTCCATCCATCGCACCATGCCTGGCCGCGATGCCGTCCACACAACCATCCAAGCAGCCAAGCGAGTAGACCGGCGGCTGGTCGTCATACGCAGTGCACGCAAAAAGTCTGGTAGATCTTCTTCCAGAAGATGAGGGCGAGGTTTGGAAGCTGGTGCCGGCGCTGCTACATCCAGCAGATTGGAAGCTGGATTATTCTCGCAGTAGCCGTGAGCAATGGCGAAGTCGAAGATCCGGCGCAGAAAAGCCCGGGACTTCTCGGCGATATTGAAAGCCTTGCGGGCCTCAATACCTTTCTGAACGCGCACGCAGTCAGCTCGGGACACATCAGCAACTGCCATATCTCCCAATGCAGGCAACGCATCATTATCGAGCCAATGCCTCATCTTGGTCAGCGTCTTGGCTGACCTCCCCTGCATCTGCTTGTGCTCGTACCACTGCTCCGCGACAACCCCAAAGGTCCGGACACCACCGCCCCCTCTAAGGTGCTCTCGGGGATCAATGCCGTCGGCTACCAATTCGGCAATCTGGATAGCTTGAGCTCGCGCTTTCTTGGCCTTGGTGTCCGGGTAACCCCCTACTCCCATGAACGACCACTTTTGCGTGATCGGGTGTTTGTAGCGAACCTCCCAGCGCTTGCGGCCAGATGGCGACACGACGAAGTAGAGACGGTCCAGGCCATAGGCCTCGCGATACTCACGCGCTTCTGGCTCGAGGGTAGACAACACGGTGTCTGCAAGCGGTCGCCGCTTGATAGCATCACGCTTCATGTATGGTGCCCATGTATGGTGGAACCTCACCATACACCACACCATACACGGGCCTCTAGAGTGGATACATGTATAAATATACAGTATTACGGACGCAATAAAGGTAAAACAAGGAGTTACGAGAATATAAGAGGAGGGTAAAGCAGGGAAAAAGAGGGGCTTGGCGCCCCCTGCAGGAGTCGAACCTGCGACCTGCCCCTTAGGAGGGGGCCGCTCTATCCAGCTGAGCTAAGGGGGCGTAGCGTGCGGAAGTATAAGCCATTGAAGTGGCGAGATAAACCCGACAATTGCTGCGCCGTCAGCATCACGCCCCCGTCATCAGCCACATGCTTGAGGCACTGGAGCAATAATCTGAGAGCATGCTCCACGCCTGATTTCGGTGTCATGCTCCCTGGCTGGCTGAGACAGCCTCATGAACATGCCTCCCCTACCCTTTCGACAATCGGGCCTCCGCGTCGCCAATCACCTCTGCCATCGGGCGCGGGCGCCCCAGCAGGTAGCCCTGGACTCGCGAGCAACCCATGCGCCGCAAGACTTCGAGTTGCTCCGTCTCTTCCACGCCTTCCGCCACGACATCGAGTGACAGGGCGCTCGCCATCATCAGCATGGCACGCACGATCTCATTGCCCGTGGTATGCGTGTCTGGCGATTCCTCATGAGACAGGTCATTGATGAAGCTGCGATCTATCTTCAGCTCCTTGAGCGGCATACGACGCAAACGCGACAGATTCGAGTAGCCGATGCCGAAATCATCAATCGAGAAGCTCAGGCCCAAGGCTGCCAGCTGGTCAATCTTCTCGAGCATTGCCGCTTCGTCATCTGTCGCCAGGCTCTCGGTGATTTCCATACGCAAGAGCTCAGGCGCGAAGTCATGTTGCGCCAACAGCCTGGTGACCTGCGGCACGAACTCGCTGCTACGGAACTGCACCTGACTGACATTGACCGCCATCGGTAGCGCATAGCCTCGAGCGGTCATGGCGGCAAGCTCGCGACAGACCTGCTCCAGCACCCAATGCCCCAGCTCGAGAATCAGTCCGGACTCCTCCGCGATGGGGATGAAGGTCGCTGGCGAGACCATCCCCAGCTGCGGGTCATGCCAACGCAGCAACGCCTCGGCACCACACAATTGCGGCTCACCACTTTCGGGCAGGGAAAATTGCGGCTGGAGGTGGACACTCAGCTGCTGGCGAGACACGGCCTCACGCAGCGCGTGTTCCATCCGGGCGGCATCGATGATGCGCTGGCGCATCTCGGGCGCGAAGAAACACAGCCGTGCACGCCCGGCCCCCTTGCTCTCATAGAGCGCGATATCCGCTTGATGCAGGAGGTGACTCCAGGCATCGCCCTCTTCTCTATCGATCTCGGTGTGCTCCGCCTTGCCAGCCGGCAACACTTGCTGAGAGCAGGCGCCATAGCCTTCCTCGTGACGCGGATAGAGCGTGATGCCCAACGAGCCGGTCAACTGATGCGTTCGCCCTTCAAGCTCCAGCGGCTCCTGCAGTCGCTCCAGCATCTGCTCCGCCACCTGGCGCGCTCGGCTAGCCGCTTCGCGCGGCCCACCGGCTCTCGGTGACAGCAGCACGATGAACTCGTCTCCCCCGTGGCGCGCGAGGAAGTCCTGCGGGCACAGCATCTCTGCCAGACGCGAGGCGACCTGCTTGAGTGCCAGGTCACCGGCATCGTGTCCGAGGATATCGTTGAGACGCTTGAAGTGATCGAGATCCAGGAACATCAGCGCGCCCATCTCGCCGGGCTGGGCCTGCTCCGCCAGCTCACAGAGATGACGACGCACGAGGCGCCGATTGGGCAAGCCGGTCAACGAGTCGTGCAAGGCCTGATGCGTCAGTTGCTGGTCACGTCGATAGCGTTCAATCGCCAGTCTGGCCACCTTGACCGCCACTTCGAGCAAGCCATGGTGAGTCGCATCGAAGACCTCGCCTGTCTCGGCATAGAAGGCAAAGCTGCCCAGAGGGTGATCGTCGCCATCGAGAATCGGCATCGAGAGGCAGGCATCCAGCCCCAACGCATGCGGATGCTCACGGAAGCCCTCCCAGGCAGGTTCCTGCGCGATGGAAGGCGTCATGACCGGCTTGCGCCGCCACATCGCCGTCCCACAGGTGCCCACGCCTTCCCCGATCTTCAAGCCGCGGGTGAACAGCATGAAGCTTGCCGGCAGACTGGGCCCCTGACCTGCCACGATGGTGCGGCCCACATCATCCAGCAGCAACAACGAGGAGCGCACCTGAACCGCGGCGCCTTCGATGGTCAGGCACAGGTCTCGCAATGTCTTGTCCAGAGACTGGCCTGCCGCCACAGCTTCCAGCAGCTCAAGCTGGGAGTGGCTCAACATCAAGGCTCGGTGCATCTGGGTAATATCCGTCTGCAACCCCAGATACCCTTCCACCCGCCCCCTGGAATCCTTGAGCGGAATGCAGCGCAGCCGCAATCGCAGTGGTTGGCCATTGCTGTCGTAATGCACCAGCTCCTCATCGCTGGGTTCACCGCGGCGGCGCTGTTCACGCAATCGGGTGATGACCAGCAGATCGGATGCCGGCCCCATCAGGAATTCACTGGACACCTTGCCGACCACCTGCTGCTCTCGATAGCCGAGAAGCTGCTCAAAGGCGGGGTTGACCCAGCGAATGCGCCCTTCGAGGTCGTAGCAACAGACGCCGTTGCTGGTGTGATCCAGCAGCTGATTCAGCAAGCCTTCGGCTTCCTGGCCATTGGCAGGCCGGGAAGTGCTCGGCATGGTGCCAAACGATGTGGTGTCACTCACTGGCGTATCCTCAGCAGACTCCTCTGCGATCCTGGCTGGATGACATGCCGAGCCTTGTGCAGGACTCGGCGATTTACCAGCACCAGCGTGCCTGATCCTCGGCACCAGTATGCGGCCTATGTAACAGTAATATTAACCCACTGCGATGCGTTGAATATGAGTCCAGCGTCATTCGATCGGCACTGGCGTCGATCATCATTCGACTCTCGAGCGCCGCTCAGGCCTTTGAATCGAGCGCGTTCACTCCCACAACACTGATAGCACTCACATTTCAGATGCCCTGACAGCATGATCCACTCGGTAGCGTCGGGCGTAGTACATACATCACGCCATTCGCCACGGAGAGCCACTCCTTGAACGCTCTGCTGCCCCTTGTGTCAGTCACACTCTGCATGCTGCTCTCGGGATGCGGGCCGCACTACCTTGCGGCCAATGACATCCACCAGGCCCCTTACCTTGATGAATCCTCCGCCTCACGCCATCTCGTGACCCGCGACGCCACGTCGCTGGCATGGGAGTCCTGGCAACCTGCGCAGGCAACCCCTCAACGCGCCATGCTGCTTGGCCTGCACAGCTACGGCGACTTCCGGCTGGCATATGCCGATCTGGGCCCGTGGCTGGCCGGACAAGGCATCGTGACCTACGCCTATGATCAACGCGGTTTCGGGGAGTCCAACCAGCAAGGGCGATGGCCGAAGTCCCCGTTGCTGGTCGAGGATCTGGTGGACGCCATCACGGTACTGCGCCAGCGCCACCCGAACCTCCCCTTGATCGTGGCGGGAGAAAGCATGGGCGGCTCGGTGATACTCAATGCCCTCGCCCAACATCCGGCGCTGTCGATCGATGGCAGCCTGCTCGCCGCCCCGGGCGTACGCGGCGGTATCCGCTGGCGCTATCTGTACAACGCAGGGCTCTGGACGGCAGCGCACCTGATCCCCGCAACCAGCGTGGAGGTGCCACGCAGGTACCCCGAAGGAGAACTTCAGCCCGCAGCCGCCGGGCGGTTGGCCGAGGATTCCCGCGTCGTGCATTCCGTGCGCCTTGATGCCTATTACGGTCTGATCCGCTTCACGGATCACGCCAGCGATGACATCGCAGCACTTTCTGCTGATACACGACTGCCGCCCACTCTGCTGTTGCACGGTGATCGCGATGAGACCGTGCCCAGGGTGGCCATTGAGCAACTGGTCAGCGACTGGCCGAGCGCCTCACGCGATACGCTCGAGATTCATTACCTGCCCGAGGCACCCCACCTGCTGCTGCAATGGCACGACAGTGAGCAGGTACGTGGGCGGATAGCACACTGGTTGGCCGAGATCCTGCCAGCGCGCGCTTCACAAGAATGAAAGCAAGAGCGAGAGCAAGAACGAGGCGATGGACGTGACACGCCGCGTCGTGCCGATAGCGCGCCCCACAAACAGCAACGCCCCGAACAGGGTTCGAGGCGTTGCTGTCTATCTATCTAACTATCTATCTAACTACCGCCCCTGCGAGGGGCATGCTGACCGCTAACCAGCGATCACTGACGCGCGGTCTTCAGGGCGTCTGCCAGTTCACGGGTCAGGGCATGCACTGCCTGAGTGCCCTGCTCCGGCGTCTCGGCATTGGCCTGCAAGTCGATCAAGGCAGAGCCGACCACCACACCGTCGGAGAAACGCCCGATCCGTGCCGCCTGTTCAGCGGTACGGATACCGAAGCCGACCGCGACCGGAATATCGGTATGTTCACGAATGCGACCGACCTCGGCCTCGACCTTCTCGGCAGTCGGTGCCGCGCCGCCGGTCACGCCATTGCTGGAGACGTAGTAGAGGAAGCCCGAGGTGTTGGCCAGCACACCCGGCAGGCGCTCGCTGTCAGTGGTCGGCGTAGCGAGGCGAATGAAGCTGATGCCCGCTTCGCTGGCCGGGATGCACAGCTCGTCATCGTGCTCCGGCGGCAGATCGACGACGATCAGGCCGTCGACGCCGGCCTCGCTCGCCTGCTCGAGAAAACGGTTCACGCCACGACGATAGATCGGGTTGTAGTAGCCCATCAGCACGATGGGAGTGTCCTGATCGCGCTTGCGGAACTCGCTGACCATCGCCAGGGTGCGGTCCATGGTCTGGCCGGCCTTCAGGGCACGCTGGGTAGCATGCTGAATGGCCAGACCATCGGCCATCGGGTCCGTGAACGGCATGCCCAGCTCGATGACATCGGCGCCGGCGTCCGCCATGCCGAGGAAGGTCGCGAGGCTGGCATCGTAGCCGGGGTCGCCCGCAGTGATGTAGGTCACCAGCGCGGCGCGATTCTCGGCGCGCACGGCAGCGAAGCGACGGTCAAGACGACTGCTGGCAGTAGTGTCGATAGCGGAAGTGCTCATCAATAGACTCCGAATTTACTGGCCTGCAGACATCGATGACACCTGCAGGTGAAGAAGGCATGGGGCGCTCAGATTCGATCAGCGACTGACGACTCTGACGCTGGGCAACACGTGACAGACCCGGGATTACTCGCCGTCAGGGTTCAGGCCCAGTTCATCGGCCAGGTGATGAGTCACGGTGGCCATGTCCTTGTCACCACGGCCGCTCAGGTTGACCACCATCAGGTGGCCCTTCGGCAGGCCCGGCGCACGCTTGATGACTTCCGCCAGTGCGTGGGAGGACTCCAGCGCCGGAATGATGCCTTCCAGACGGCACAGCATCTTGAAGGCGTCCAGCGCTTCCTGGTCAGTCGCGGCGACATATTCGGCACGCTTGATGTCATGCAACCATGCGTGTTCCGGACCGATACCCGGATAGTCGAGCCCGGCGGAGATGGAGTGCGCATCGCCGATCTGACCCTCTTCATCCTGCAGCAGGAAGGTGCGGTTGCCATGCAGTACGCCCGGCAGGCCGCCCTTGAGGCTGGCGGCATGACGCGGAGTCTCAAGGCCCTCACCAGCGGCTTCGACACCGATGATCTCGACGCTTTCCTCATCGAGGAACGGGTGGAACAGTCCCATGGCATTGGAACCGCCGCCGATGCAGGCGACCAGCGAATCCGGCAGACGCCCTTCCTTCTCCTGCAGCTGCACGCGGGTTTCCTGACCGATGATGGACTGGAAGTCACGCACCAGCTGCGGGTACGGGTGCGGCCCGGCCACGGTACCGATGATGTAGAAGGTGTCATCGACGTTGGTGACCCAATCACGCAGCGCCTCGTTCATGGCGTCCTTCAACGTGCCATCACCGGCGGTGACAGGCACGACCTTGGCGCCCAGCAGCTGCATGCGCTGCACATTGGGCTGCTGACGATGGATATCGGTGGAGCCCATGTAGATCACGCAGTCCAGCCCGAAACGCGCCGCCACGGTGGCAGTCGCCACACCGTGCATGCCGGCGCCGGTCTCGGCGATGATGCGCTGCTTGCCCATGCGGCGAGCGAGCAGTACCTGGCCCAGCGCATTGTTGATCTTGTGAGCCCCGGTATGCATCAGGTCTTCACGCTTGAGATAGATCTTGGCGCCGCCCAGCTGCTCGGTCAGACGCTCGGCGAAATACAGCGGGCTCTGGCGGCCGACATAGTCCGCGGACAGACCAGCCAGCTCCTCGGCGAATGCCGGGTCCTGCTTGGCGGCTTCATACTCGCGCTGCAGGTGCAGGATCAATGGCATCAGCGTCTCGGCAACGAAGCGGCCGCCGAAATCACCGAAGAAACCCTTTGCATCAGGCCCTTGGCGCAGGCTGGGGGTAGCAGTCGTCTGGCTCATGCTGAACTCCTCGAATCGTGTCAGTGGCTGGTCTCACATACTGCGCAAGGCATCTGCGGGGCCAGCGATATGGTGTTCATCCTAGCGCTGCAGGCACTGGAAGAAAAACGATAAATTCGCCAAGATATGTGAGAAAATCTCACACATGGTCGAGGCGGTCATTGCCGCGCAGCCACCCTTTCCATGCCAATGACACGTCCAGCACTCGCCCAGCACTTGCTCAGGAGACACACCATGGAGCGCACCGAGCTACTGCCTCCCCTCAATGCCCTGCGCACCTTCGATGTAGCGGCTCGCCATGAGAGCGCCTCGCGCGCCGCAGAGGAGCTGCATGTGACTCACGGGGCCGTCAGCCGTCAGATCCGCCAGCTGGAAGACGCACTCGGCACACGCCTGTTCGATCGCGCCGGACGTGGCCTGACACTGACACAGGCCGGTCGTGAGCTGGCGACCGCGACCCGTCATCACCTTGGCGGTCTGGCACGCGTGTGCGGGGCACTGGCACGCAGTGATGCGCGGGCGCCCTTCGTGCTGAGCTGCCCGGGGTCGTTTCTGGCACGCTGGTTCATCCCCCGGCTGGGCGCACTCAAGGACGCCCTGCCGGAACTCGAGCTGCACCTGACCGCCAGTGATGACAACGAAGGGCTGCGCAATGGCGTGGACGGTGTCCTGCGCTTCCAGACGCCGCCCTTTGATGACGCCGAGCATCAGGAGACGCGCGTGCTGGGCACCGAGCGCATCGGGCCCGTCCTGCGGCCCGACAGCGAGTGGCTGAGCGAGGCATCCAGCCCCCCTTCCCCCGAGGTTCTGCTGGGCCTGCCCCTGCTGCATACCCGATCGCGCCCGCAAGCCTGGCCGGATTGGTGCTCACGCCAGGGGCTATCCAGTGAGGGGCTTGATTACGCGCAAGGTTTCGAGCACCTCAACTACCTGCTCGAGGCGACACTGGTCGGACTGGGCGTCGGCATCGCGCCGGACTATCTGGTGGAGGAAGACCTGCGCAGCAAGCGTCTCGTGGCCCCCTGGGGGTTCGTCGAGACCGAGGCATGCCTGACGCTGACATTGCCGCAGGTCGGCCGCGCTCGTGCTCGCCATCCACATGCCGAGGCGCTGGGCGAATGGCTCGCCCGGGAACTGGCGACGGCTCCGCCCCACTAGCCGCCACACTTTGTGACAGGCATAAAAAAAGCCAGTCACAAGGACTGGCTTGCCCGGACATGTATCCAGAGGATAGCGCCGGAAAGATCGTGAATCCGCTCAAGGAACCATCGCAACCTGCAACGCAGGCTGGAAGCGAGGATGGGCGAACAACCCTGCGCATTGAACGACGCAGCCACCCTCGGCAGAAATGATCGAGGAGCCATGGCTGGCTCGACTCGAAGACTTCACGTCAGGTGGTCAATCCTTATCCGAGATGGAGGACTCGAGATGAAGGGTGACGGCCTGACGCGTTTCAACTGTCAGCATCATATCTTTTAGTCCGCGAACAAAAAAGGGCCCAAACAGCAACAGACCTTTGCTGGAGGAGCACCATCATTCGCTCGCATGGCCGACCGGCATCAGTGACAGCCAGGGGCTGCAGCGCCCTTGTCCGAGGCGAGGGCCCCCGAGGCGCGATTCGGCGGATTGTTGCCACCGAGTAACAGGCGCTGAATATCCGTGGCCGCCATCGGCTTGTAGAAGTAATAGCCCTGGATCAGGTCACAACGCATCTCGCGCAGCAACTCCAGCTGCTGTTCGTTCTCCACCCCTTCCGCGACCACCTCCAGCCCGAGGCGATGCCCAAGGAAGACCGTGGCCTCCATGATGGCGCGATCCTTGGGTTCCTGGGCACACTCGATCACGAAGGAGCGATCTATCTTGAGCGCCGTCACGGGCAACAACTTGAGATAGCTCATCGAGGAATAGCCGGTGCCGAAGTCATCGATGGCGATCTTGTAGCCACGATCGTAGAGCGCCCGCAGGCTGTCTCGCACCTTGATATCGGCATCGATCAACACGTTCTCGGTCAGCTCGATACCGATGTCCCGCGGTGTCAGCCCGTATTCCTCGACATAGGCCTCAAGGCGGGTGAAGACATCCGAACTGATGGCCTGGCGCCCGGAGATGTTGATGTCGATCCGGTAGCCCTTCAGCCCCATGGCGCGCCATTCGGCCTGCTGACGACACGCCTGGCGGATGACCCAGTCTCCCAGACGCTCGATCAGGTTGGTGCGCTCGGCGACCTTCACGAAATCGGAGGGCGGAATATAGCCCTCGGGAGAATGCCAGCGCAGCAGCGCCTCGAAGGATTCGATGCGCTCACTGCGCGCCGCCACCTGCGGCTGATAATGCAGCGACAATTCCCCACCGCCATCCTGATTCAACAGCGCCTGCAGACGTCCGGCCAGATGGTGCTGATGCAGCATCTCGTTGCGGACTTCCTGATTGAAGAACTGATAGCCATCGCGCCCGGCCAGTTTGGCACGATGCTTGGCGACATCGGCATTGCGCACCAGCTCGGCCGCCTCGCTCCCATTCTCGGGATACAGGCTGATGCCGATACTCAGGCGCAGCAGCAACTGGCGCCCTTCGATCTCGAAGGGTCGCTGGAAGTCCTGACGAATGCGCTCGACCACCGACAGGGCATCACTCTCGTAATCCAGTCGTGGCATCGCCAGCACGAATTCATCGCCACCAAAGCGCGAGAGCAGATCCTGATTGCGCTGGAAGCCCTGCAGACGCTTGGCCACGCTACGGATGACGCGGTCACCCATCTCGTAACCGAGGGTGTCATTGATCTCGGTGAAATGATCGATATCGAGAAACAGCACCATCAGGGTGTCGTCATGACGCTGACATTCACTGAGCGCCTCACCGAGTTCGCTCTCGAAGGTCTGGCGATTGGGCAGCTCCGTCAGGGGGTCGAATCGCGTCATGTAATCCAGATCACGCTGGACCTTGCGCTCACCCGCCAGATCGATGTCGATACAGAACATCAGCGGGTTGTCAGTGCGCTCTCCCAACATCACATGGTGGGAAAAGACAGGCACGGGGGCGCCTGACTTGTGCTTGAGCTCAAGTTCACTGGAGGGAATCTCGATACCCTGAGAGACCCAGGCATGGTGTGCGTCCACCACGACATCTGCCATCGTCTCCGGGATCACCAGAGTTTCCAGGCAACGTCCACGAGCTTCCTGCTCGCTATAGCCGTATAGCCGCTCGCTGGCCTCGTTCCAGTAGATGACGCGGCGCTGGCTGTCATAGCCCTGAACGGCGACGCGCGGCAGACTTTCCAACAGCTCTCGAAAGCGCTGATCACTGACGGGAAGTCCCTTGCTGGTCGAGAGGCCAACCATACTCGTCTGCATGACCGCCTCCTGCGTATGCTGATGATGTGACACCTGACGCTTGCGAGATAGCATGATGCCCGCAGTTGCGCCAAGAATCACCATCAGTAACGCGGTTGGCCATCGACCCAGCATGCTCTGGCCCCACATCACCACCACCATCAACGTCAGTACCACGGCAATGATGACGGGACGAGAGCACAATATTCCGGCGGCCCTGCTGGCCTGGCGGAACCCTTTAGCCATGTTGAAGGATACCTCCGCTGCCGTCCTTCGCCTGTTCGCCGGACTTCGGCGGGGCAGATCAACTCGTGACGGAATGTCACTTCGAACGAGTTCTCTCACACGCAGAACGAGTTCTTGTCGTCATGAGAAAAGTCTAAGGGTCTGCTGCGCGTAAACCCAGCGTCTTGCAGCACCTCTCGATAACTATCCTCAACGCTTCATGCAGTGCCAGACGGCCTGAACATGCGTTGCGCTGCTCGTCTGCAAAGGGCGAAGAATAGCGCTAATGACTTACATAATACCAGTCGATTAGATTACTCATACCTCGATATTGGCCATGTACCCATATTGATGATACTTGCGCGAGATTAGCGTGTTACCGCCATGGTACGGGTTTGACTATCTCGTGCGCACCTTCCCATTCTCCTCGACGTTGCCAATGCAACACCTTCCATTTGCGCCCAAGCGCACAAAACGTCGAGGAATTTCATATGAACATCGCAAATCGTGGCGTACGTCAACTGGCCGACTCTTCCCGCAAGATCACCCTGGAACAGGGCGGCCTGGTGGAGCACTACCCGACTCCCAAGACGGACACCACCCCCTTGCGCCTGCCGCTTGCCTCGCAGTACTGGCCGGAGGCAGTCCACGAGGAGCTGGCACGCCAGCATTGGAGCAAGGCTTCCATCACCTCCCAGATCGACCTCGAGGCCTGGCAGGGCTTCCTGAAGGACCTGCCGCGTGACCCCTACGTCAACACCCGCTGGAAGCGCATGTCCTGGCTGCACCTGAACGACCAGCATGAAGTCGAGACGCTGGGCGAATGTCCGATGGCCCAGGGCGGCAAGTTCAATGACGCCGCCAGCATGGCTGACCGTCTGCGCTATTACGCACCGCTGGAAGAGAGCTTCACCGAGCGCGAGGATGTGCGCGCCTTCGTGAAGGCCTGGGCCGACATGTGGGGTATCGGCCCGCGTGAACCGATCCTGATGCAGATCACCGGCGTGCGCGGTGATGGCACCATCGATCCTCTCCAGGGTCAGGGCATCCACGCCGATGGCTGCAAGTACCTGAGCATCCTGGTGCTCAACCGCGAGAATGTCAGCGGTGCCATCAACACCCTCTATCAGGACAAGGCAGGCAAGGAGCTGCTGACCACCACGGAGCTGGCACCGGGCGAGGTCCTGCACATCCACGATGACCAGCTGTTCCACAGTGTCAGCTCCATCACCCAGGAGAACGCCGGCGAGCACTTCGAGCGCTTCATCATCATCATCAACTGCTCGTTCATCGACGAGTTCCAGAACCGCATGCTGCGTCGTCATTTCCCGGACGCCGTCCTCAACGACTGCGAGTGAGCAACGGATTGCTCGCGAGCCATCGCAGCGAGACGCATCGCAACTTGCGGCGTCGTCTCATCTGAAGCCCCGCCGCGCAGAAGCCACGATGCCGATGCCCCCCGATACGTGAAACCCTGTTCTGAGCGCCTGAATCCCTGAGCGCCCAAGCGCCTGAACACCTGAGCACCTGAGTATCTAAGTACCCAAGTGCCTGAGTACCTGAGCGCCCGAGCCTCATGGCGTCAGATGCAGGAAAGAAGAAGGAGAACCTGCCATCAGGTGACGCACTGTCACAAGATGCGCGCCGACGAAAACGTGCATGTGCAGCACCCAGCGCCAGCCGGGCCACCGGCTGGCGCTTTTATATGCCACAGAGCGCCCGCTTCGTTCGCGCTTGCCTTGAATCATGCATCTGCCCTGTTACACGATTCTTCCTTCTTCTCTCCTCTCTCCTCTCTCCTCTCTCCTCTCTCCTCTCTCCTCTCTCCTCTCTCCTCTCTCCTCTCTCTTCTCTCTTCTCTCTTCTTCATTCTGATCTCTTCAGCCTTTCCTTGTTCTCGCTTTTTCCTCCTTCACCCCCTCCTCTTGTTCTGCTCTCCCGCACCGCCGCGCTTTGCATTACTCTGGGGTCTTGCGCTTGGCACTCTCGCCTGTCGTCGAGACGCGCTTGATTGCATCGTCGCTTTGGCGGCGCTGCCCTCCCCTCTATGCATCAGGGACCTCTCATGACCTTTGAAAGCGGGCTGACCTTCTTCATTGCCATCTTCCTGTTTGGCATCACCCCCGGGCCTGGCATCCTGGCACTGCTGGCGCGCGGCATGAGCCAGGGAGGCAATGCCTGCGTGCCGATGGCCGTGGGCATGAGTCTCAGTGATGTCTGCTACATGCTGGCGGCGGTGTTCGGCCTGTCGGCACTGGCCACGCATTGGGGCGAAGTCTTCGTGGTCATCCGTATCCTGGGCGCCGCCTACCTGCTCTATCTCGGCTACAAGTTATGGACGAACTCACCGACGCTGGAGGAAGCTGAGGTGCCCAGGCTACGCGGCAACTGGTGGAAAGGGTTTCTGCAGGGCTTTCTCATCTCGGCATCCAACCCCAAGGTCATCCTGTTCTACATCGCCTTCCTGCCCACCTTCATGGATATCACCCGGCTGTCTGGCAGCGATATCGTGATCGCCGCCGGACTCAACCTGAGCGCACTGCTGCTGGGCGTGGTGCCGGTGGGCTATCTCGCCGGGCGTGTCCGCCGCTATCTGCGTTCGGCGAAGGCGGTCAAACGCCTCAATCGCAGCGCCGGCGGCCTGATGATCGGGGCAGGCGGCTATCTGGCATTGCGCGGCTGACGCCTGAACGACGCTCCATGTGACGCGAGCGCCTTGCACAAACACAAACGCCCCTGCCGATTGGCAGGGGCGTTTGTGTCGAGAGGCATGGGGTGGGATTGCAGAGCGCTTGCGCTCAGCCCACGGCGTCAGTGCACGTTGTCGGCGCTGACGTCAGCACCAGTGCCCTGCGCTTGTCGTCATTACTGGCGGATGCCTTCGATGACCAGATACAGGTCGACGGTGGCGGCATTCGGGCCAAGCTTGGAGGTGTCGATGCCGTAGTCGGCGAGCTTCAGCGTGGTAGTGCCTTCAAAGCCCTGACGGTAGCCGCCCCACGGGTCTTCACCGCCGCCGATATGATCCACATCCAGGGTCACGGGCTGCGTCTGGCCGTGCAGCGTCAGGTCGCCCTTCAGCTTGCCGGAACCATCGCCGGTGGACTCGAAACCGGTCGAGGTGAAGGTTGCCGTCGGATATTGGGAGACATCCAGGAAGTCGGCCGACTTGATGTGCTTGTCGCGTTCGGCGTGGGCGCTGTCCAGGCTATCGACATCGACTTCTACCGACACCTTTGCATCTTCCGGCTTGCCCTGGTCATAGGAGAAATCACCACTGAACTCCTTGAACTGCCCCAGCACGTAGGAATAGCCCAGATGGCTGATCTTGAACTGGATGAAGGCGTGCTGGCCATCGGTATCGATCGTGTAATCGGAGGCCTGTGCCTGCCCCGCCATCAGCGGCAACGACGCCGCCATGAGACCTGCCACCAGTGACTTGCCGAGGAAGGATGTCTTGTTCATGTTGGTGCTCCTTGAGAGGTTTCGTCACATCTGGCGTTCGAGCGTACCCAACGCCTTCCTTTTCGTCAGCGCAGCGGCCGAATCATGCGCCGCAACGTGTCCTGCCCATCCAGCAGGTGATGCTTGAATGCCGCCGCCGCATGTCCCAGCGACAGGATGATCAGCACACAGGCAGCATACCAATGCACCTCACCTGCCAGCGATGCCTGATCCTTCAGCCCCGAGATCACTGCCGGCACTTCGAAGAGATCGAATACCTTGATGCCACGCCCGTCAGCGGTGGAAATGAGGTAACCCGAGATCATCACCACCAGCATCAGCACGTAGAGCAGCACATGCCCGACCAGCGCCGCGCGCTGTTCATTGCGCGTGCCGTGCGCCTGCGGGGTCGGCTGGCTCCAGCGCCAGGCGAGCCGCACCAGCGTCAGCACCAGCAATATCACCCCGACCGAGCGATGCCACCACGGACCGAGCTGGTACCAGGCATCGTAATAGCCAAGCGACGTCATCCACCAGCCCAGCGCGAAGAGCCCGACGACGGCCAGCGCCGACAGCCAATGCATCACGATGACAGGCCAGCCCCAGCCCCGTCGAGAATTTCGCCACATGAGGTGCTCCTGATGACAGTCTCCACCTGACCATCGAGCTGGCAGGTTCTTTGAGCAAGAGCTTAACCAGTGCCCGAACGGACGCCAACCCTTGCGGGTAACACCAGCGAAATTGTCCAGAGACACCAACGCCCGGCAGAACCGGGCGTTGGTGTGCAAAGGCAGGCGTTACGGGGCTCAGCTCGCGAGGCGATCAAGCCCGCGCGCCAGATCACGCTTGATATCGTCGAGATCTTCCAGACCGACGGCAATACGCAGCAGGCCCTCTTCGATGCCGGCGGCCGCTTTCTGGTCATCGCTTAAGCGACCGTGAGTCGTGGTGGCCGGGTGCGTGATGGTGGTCTTCACGTCGCCCAGGTTGCCGGTGATCGACAGGATGCGCGTCGCATCGACTACCGACCAGGCCGCCTCGCGACCACCCTTGACCACCACCCCGAGCACCGCACCGAAGGCCTTCTGCTGGGCCTTGGCCAGTTCATGCTGCGGATGGCTCTCAAGTCCGGAGTAATGCACCCGCTCGATGGCCGGATGCGCCTCCAGCCAATGCGCCAGCGTCAGCGCGCGTGCACAGTGGGCTTCCATGCGAATGTTCAGCGTCTCCAGGCCCTTGAGGAAGACCCAGGCGTTGAAGGGGCTCAGGCACGGCCCACAGGTACGCACCACACCATAGACCTCCTCCATCAACGAGGAGCTTCCCACCACGGCACCACCCAGCGTCCGGCCCTGGCCATCGAGATACTTGGTGGCGGAGTGGATGACGATATCGGCACCCAGCGTCAGCGGGCGCTGCAGAGCCGGCGTACAGAAGCAGTTGTCGATGGCGAGCCAGGCGTCGTTCTCATGGGCCAGCGCCGCCAATGCCTTGATATCGCCGAGCTCGGACAGCGGATTGGACGGCGTCTCGGCGAACAGCAGCTTGGTGGCCGGCGTGATCGCGTCGCGCCAGGCGTCCAGATCCTTCAGTTCGACGAAGCGCGTGGTGATGCCCAGCTTGCCGAAGTACTTGGTGAACAGGCTGACACTCGAGCCGAAGATGGAACGCGACGCGACGATTTCATCGCCGGATTCCAGCAACGCCAGCACGGTGGACATGATCGCGGCCATGCCGGAACTGGTCGCCACGCAACGCTCACCGCCTTCCATCGCCGCCAGGCGCTCCTCGAAGAAGCGCACCGTCGGATTGGTGAAGCGCGAGTAGATGTTGCCGGCTTCATCGCCCCCGAACTTGGCTGCGGCCTCAGCGGCGCTGCCATAGACGAAGCTTGAGGTGGTGTAGATGGGCTCGCCGTGTTCCTGCTCGGCACCGCGCAGGTGACCGGCACGGATGGCGAGCGTCTCGAGGCCCAGCTCATCGCGGGAAAGACCGGCGCGGGAAAGATTGTCGTCGTGCATGGTGTCCAGTACCTCTACTGATGGAATCTACTGTCCTGTGAATCACGATCCAGCGTCACGCGCCGCTGTGACATGTCGCGTCTTCAGCATTTCGGGTCGCGTCGACAGCAAGAAGAAGGAAAAGCGATGCGCCAATGTTACCGGTTTTGAACGCGCAACGGGCCCCGGATTTCTCCGGAGCCCGTTGCGGTTCGCTCATCGCGTGATTGCCTGCCGAGGATGGCAGGCAGCCGGATCAGTCGAGATCTTCCGAATCGTTGTGCAGATCCACCACCGCGTGGGTCTCGCCGGCGCTCTTGGCGCCATCGTTGCGCGAGGCACGCAGGTCGTTCAGATAGGCTTCGTCGATATCGCCGGTCACGTAGACGCCGTCGAACACGGAGCAATCGAACTCATCCAGCGCCGGATTGACTTCACGACAGGCGTCCTTCAGGTCGTCGAGGTCCTGATAGAACAGACGGTCAGCGCCGATCAGGTCCGCGATTTCCTTCTCGGTACGGTCATGGGCGATCAGCTCTTCCGCCGCCGGCATGTCGATGCCGTAGACGTTGGGATAGCGAACCGCCGGTGCTGCCGACGCGAAGTAGACGTTCTTGGCGCCCGCTTCGCGCGCCATCTGGATGATCTCGTTGCAGGTGGTACCGCGCACGATGGAATCATCCACCAGCAGCACGTTCTTGCCGGCAAACTCGATATCGATGGCGTTTAGCTTCTGACGCACGGACTTCTTGCGCAGTGTCTGACCCGGCATGATGAAGGTACGGCCGATATAGCGGTTCTTCATGAAGCCTTCGCGGTAAGTCACTCCCAGATGCTGGGCCAGCTCGAGGGCGGAGGTACGCGAGGTATCGGGGATCGGAATCACGACATCGATGTCCTGCTCCGGCCATTCCCGTACGATCTTGTCGGCCAGCTTCTCGCCCATGCGCATGCGGGTGCCGTAGACGTAGGCACCGTCGAGCAGGGAGTCCGGACGCGCCAGGTAGACGTGTTCGAAGATGCACGGCTTGAGGACCGGATCATCCGCGCACTGCAGGGTGTGCAGCTCACGCTCCATGTCGATGAATACCGCTTCACCCGGGGCCAGGTCACGGATCAGCTCGAAGCCGGCGACGTCGAGCGCCACGGATTCGGAGGCGATCATGTACTCGACGCCTTCGGCGGAGTCACGCTTGCCGAAACACGCCGGACGGATGCCGTGCGGATCACGGAAAGCGACCAGGCCAGTGCCGTTGATGATCGAGACGGCCGCGTAGCCGCCCTTGCAGCGACGATGCACACGACGCACGGCATCGAACACATCACCGGCGCCCAGACGCATGCCCTGCTTGCCCAGCTCGTGAGCGAAGACGTTGAGCAGCACTTCCGAATCGGAGCTGGTGTTGATGTGACGCAGATCAGAGGAGAACAACTCCTGCTTGAGCTGGTCGGAGTTGGTCAGGTTGCCGTTGTGCGCCAGCGTGATGCCGTAAGGCGAGTTGACATAGAACGGCTGTGATTCCGCCTCGCTGGAGGAACCGGCGGTCGGGTAGCGAACATGGCCGATCCCCATGTTGCCCTTGAGACGCTGCATGTGACGAGTGCGGAAGACATCACGCACCAGACCATTGCTCTTGCGCAGCAGGAAACGACCTTCGTGCCAGGTCATCATGCCCGCGGCGTCCTGCCCGCGGTGCTGCAATACGGTCAGCGCGTCATACAGCGCCTGGTTGACCGAGGCGTTGGCCATCAAACCTACAATCCCGCACATCCCGTCATTACCTCACTAATACACACTTGGATAGGGAAGCGCACGCTGGCGACTGCCGGCGCCCGTCCATATGGCAATATGAGTGCTCACACGGCGCAATTGTCAGGCCTGCCCCCCATGCAGGCAACACCTGACCGATGGGTCAACCCTTCGACGGCCCCGCATGAGGCTTCAGCAACGCGTGCCGAATGCCGAAAACGACAACGCCGGGCCACGATGCCCGGCGCTGAAGATCCTGCCTGTCACTGCTCACCACCCGCATTGCGGCTTGCGGCCTCGCCAGCGGTGCTGCCTCTGAGCAACGCCTCCAGCGAGGGCTGGTCCTGCGTGGCATCCTGGCGCGTGAACGACTGCAGCGCCTGCTGGCTGAGGCTGTCGCTCAACGCACGCCCTTCTCGCTGGGCGCTGTCGATCAGACCGCTGGCCTGCTGCTTGAGCCGGGAGCCGCTGGTGGAATCCGGCAGCGACACGCTCTGGCCCCAGTCACCGCCCGTATCCCACTCACGATAGCGAGCCAACGACCAGTCGCGCAGCTGCTCAAGCGTCGGCCGCAGCTGGGCGGCCTGCCAGTCGGCGCTGTCACGCAGGGGCGTCAGCCCCACCACGGCGGTGATCAGCACCAGTATGACCGCCGCGCGCAAGGCGCCGAACACACCGCCGAGCAGACGATTGAAGCCGCCCATGCCGACCGCATGAATCAAGCGTTCCAGCAGGCGCAACATCAGCCCCCAGAGCAGCACGCACGCAATCACCACCAGCACGAAGCCGACCGCGGTGCGAATGCCCGGCGAGACGATCATCTCTTCGAGCAGGCCACCCACCTCGGCGCCGAACTGGCGTGCCGCGACCAGTGCCACCAGCCAGCCAGCCAGGCCCAGGGCCTCGCTGAGCAGGCCCCGCATCAGTCCCAGCAGTACCGAGATACCGATCAGGCCCAGACATAGCCAATCGATCCAGACCAGCTCGTTCACTCACCCTCCTTGCGTCGTACCAGCAGGCCCTTGATATTGACCTGCTGCTGCAGGCGCGAGCGTGCGGACTCACCGATCTCGGAGGACTTGTACGGGCCGACGAAGACAACGGTCAACTTGCTGCCACGCGGGATACGGTATGCCGCGAAACCCTTGCCCTGCAGCTCCTTCTGGAGACGCTCGGCGTTGGCCGGGTCACCGAAGCTGCCGACCTGCACGGCCCAGCCACCGGCGGAAGATGACGGCGCATTCGAGGCAACCGCAGGCTTCGGTTCAGGCTTGGGCGCGGGCTTGGGTTCAGCCTTGGGAGCAGGCTTGGGCTCCGGCTTGGCAGCGGGTTCCGGTTCCGGTTCCGGCTTTGACTGCGGCTCGCTGCTGGCCACAGAGCGGGTCGGCGACAACTGCTCGGCCTCGGCGACACGGCCTTGGGACTCGGAACCGCTGTCACTGCCGGCACCCGGGGCACTGTCACGCACCTTGCCGTTGCTGTCGACGAAGGTGATCGGCACATCCGTGCCGATCTTCAGCTCGCTGGGCGGCTGCGGCTCATCGACGTTGGAGCGATCGATATCCACCGGCTTGCCAAGCGTCATCACCGGACTCGGGCGCTCATCACGGGCCGGCGGCTCATCGAAGAGCATCGGGATGAAGATCACCCCCAACGCCAGCAGGATGACCGCACCGCTGATTCGCTCGCGTTTGCCATATTTCATTGTGACATCTCCCTTGCACCCGAAATCCCGGACCCGCCGCCGGCCTGCATCAGGCCTGGGCGTCGAGCCACATCAATGCTTCACCGACCGTGAAGAAGGAACCACAGACCAATACTTCTCCAGCGCTCGTCTCGCGTACCAACCATTCGGCTGCAGCGGTGACCGTCTCGCACTCCGCCAGCACCTCACCACCACAGTGGCGGACCACGGCGGCAAGCTCACTGGCCTGACGGCTACGCTCGCCATCCAGGGTGGCGACGACGAAGCCGTCCACCACCGGTGCCAGCGCCTGTATCACGCCAGCGGCATCCTTGTCGCCCAGCATGGCGAGCAACGCCCGCCGCGGCTGAGTGGCAGGATCCCGCGCGCAACGCAGGTCATGAGCGGCAAGACGACTGGCCAGATAACTCGCGGCATGCGGGTTATGGCCGACATCCAGACACCAGTCACGCCCGTGACGAGTCAGCCACTGCATGCGCCCCTTGAGCTTGACGCTCGCCATGGCCTGCTGCACGCATTCGGCGTTGAGCTCGATACCGGCCTCGACCAGAGCATTCAGCGCACTGGCCGCGTTGTCACGCGGCAAGCCCGGGTCTGGCAGCGCATCGAATGTCAGCGCCGGTGCCGACAGGCGCTGCCATTGCCATTGCGAGGCAGCCGAATGGTCCGTGCTGCCATCCACACTGCCCTTCACACTGCCATTTACAAATTCAGCCGCGGCCTGCCAGCGAAAGTCCTGCCACAGCACCTGCGGTGTGACGCCCAGCGAGCGAGCATGCGCCGCGCAACTGGACGGCAGCACATCCGAGCCGAATACGGCCGGCTTGCCGGCGCGCAGAATCCCGGCCTTCTCGAAGCCGATGTTCTCGAGGTCGGTACCAAGAAACGCGGCATGGTCCTGTGCGACCGTGATGATCATCGCGACATCACAGTCGATGATGTTGACGGCATCCAGACGCCCGCCCAGGCCGACTTCCAGAATCGCGAGCTGCGGTTGCTGCTGAGCGATCAGCCACAGCCCGGCCAGCGTGCCGGCCTCGAAGTAGGTCAGGCTGATCACACCCTCGTCATCCACCGGCTCACCATTGGCTGACAGCCCGGAGTGGCGCGCGGAATCGACCTGCTCGAAGGCCGTGACCAATGCCGCATCACTGACGTCGTGGCCATTGAAGCTCAGACGCTCGTTGTAATGCAGCAGGTGCGGAGAGGTATAGGTGGCGGTGCTCAGCCCGTGGGCACGCCCCAGCGCCTCGAGCATGGCAACCGTCGAGCCCTTGCCGTTGGTGCCGGCCACGGTAATGATGCGGCCACCGAGCCGACGCGCACCCGCCCCGACCAGACCGAGACGCCTGGCCACACACAGCACTCGGGCAAGGCCCATATCGATACTGACGGGGTGCTGATACTCGAGGCGCGTCAGCCACTCATCCAGCGAGAGGCCACGCGGCACGGCATCATGCAGGGGGGAAAGCTGCCACGAAGCGGCATCCAGCGGAGGGAGTGAGGAAGACTGCAGCACCTCATCGGTGCTGCAGCTTGCCGGGGCGGAGCCCTGCTCAGCCATCGCGACGTTCGCCTTGCGGCTTCTCGCTGGTGAAGGTCTCGTCGAGCACGCTGTCCACGGCGGAGCGCGGCTCGGCCGGTGCTTCGACAGTCGCATCCGCCTCGACGGATTCTTCTTCGACGACCGCATCCGCGACCGGCAGATTGGCGGCGTTGACCGGCATGCCCTGCAGCTTGAGCAGGATGCTGGACAGGCGCTCACGCATCTCGCGGCGGTGGATGATCATGTCGACGGCGCCATGCTCGAGCAGGAACTCGGAGCGCTGGAAACCTTCCGGCAGCTTCTCACGCACGGTCTGCTCGATGACACGCGGACCGGCAAAGCCGATCAGGGCGTTCGGCTCGGCGACATTCAGGTCACCCAGCATCGCCAGCGACGCAGACACGCCACCGAAGACCGGATCGGTCAGCACGCTGATGTACGGCACACCAGCCTGCTTGAGCTTTTCAAGCGCCGCGGAGGTCTTGGCCATCTGCATCAGGGAGAACAAGGCTTCCTGCATGCGAGCACCACCGGAGGCGGCGAAGCAGACCAGCGGGATGTTCTCGGCCAGCGCAAGCTCTGCTGCACGCACGAACTTCTCGCCGACGATGGCACCCATGGAGCCACCCATGAAGCTGAACTCGAAGGCCACGGCCACGACCGGCTGACCGGCGAGAGCACCGCGCATGGCGACCAGCGCATCCTTCTCGGAAGTCTGCTTCTGGGCAGCGCTCAGGCGATCCTTGTACTTCTTGGAATCGCGGAACTTGAGGCGATCGACCGGCTCGAGATCCGCCGCGATTTCCTCGCGGCCTTCGCTGTCGAGGAACCAGGACAGACGCGCACGCGCAGTGAGACGCAGGTGGTGGTCGCACTTCGGGCAGACGTTGTCGTGCTTGGTCAGCTCCGGAAGGTACAGGACTGCTTCGCACTTGGGGCATTTACGCCACAGGCCGTCAGGAATGGAGGTACGCCGATCCTTGCGTTGGATACGGCTCATTGACGGCACAATCTTGTCAAGCCAGCTCATGGTGGGGAGGCTTCCGTTTTGCTGCTGTTCTGGGCACCGCTCGACGACTGTCGGCGGCCATGCGAGTTGGCACATATTCCAGGGCGTTCACGCCCCCGGCAATATGGCGGGCAGCTACCATCACAGGGCAGTGCCAATGGAAAAGACCGTGCAACCCATTGGTCGTACGGCCACTTTTCCGAATTCTGGGGGTCATTGTAGCGGCTTCGCCCCCCTTGCGGGTAGTGCGAGATGCCAATTGAGCGTTGCGGCCCTCGCCGCTTGGGACGAAAGCAACGCAAGGGCCACAACGCTTGCCGGCAAATCAGCGCTGCTGGCGGACTGCCTGACAGAATGCCTGCATGCGCTCGGCACTCTTCTCGCCGGGCGCGGCTTCCACACCACCGGAGACATCGACCGCGTAAGGGGCGACCTGCGCCACCGCCGAGGCGACATTGCCTGACTCGAGCCCCCCGGCCAGGATGACCGGCAGCGGCAGATCGGCGGGGATGCGCGACCAGTCGAAGGTCTCGCCGGTGCCACCGGGCACGCCGGGACGATAGGCATCCAGCAACAGGCCACGCGCGTCATGGTAGCGCGCCGCCTGCGCGGCGAGATCGATCCCGTCACGCATGCGCAACGCCTTGATATAGGGCCGCCCAGCCGCCCGGCACTGCTCCGGCGTCTCATTGCCATGCAACTGGAGCAGATCGAGATGTGGCGCCGCAGCGGCAATCTCTTCGGCGCTGGCATCCACGAACAGGCCGACCCGCGTCACGAAGGCCGGCACGCACGCGGCAAGCTCGGCCAGCCGCGCCACATCGACCGCACGCTTGCTGCCCGGCCACAGCACGAAGCCCAGCGCATCGGCCCCTGCCGCCACGGCGTCGCGGATATCCTGCTCTCGCGTCAAACCACAGATCTTGATCCGGGTACGCTGGCTCGCTCGAGCGCTCATCTCGGTCATGGGATCACTCCGTTCAACGTGAGGATTCATTCTGGGTGGCAGCCGTCAGCGTGTCATCCTCGGCGCCTGCCGCAGGGTCGCCTGCCGCAGGGTCGCCTGCCGCAGGATCGCCTGCCGCAGGAATCGCTTGCTCATGCTCGCGACTGAGGCGCTCGGCTTCACGGGCCACGTTGGCCAGCCGGATGGCTTCCTGCTCACTGAGCTTGCCCGCCGCGCGCGCCTCTTCGGCACCCTCGGCCTCGGCGCGTACCATGCGTGAGCGCACCATCGGGCAGTCCGGCAACGGGCGCTCGCCCGTCCACTCGCCAAGATGTGCGACCAGACCAGGACCCAGGGGTTCCTTGGGCAGCGCATAGCGCGGCGGATAGATGACATCGACGAAGTGAAGCCCTGTCGCCGCTGCCGTCGCGCTCGAGCGCGTGCGATCTCCTCCGCGCATCAGCTCGACGATCCACTCGACAGGCTTTTCGCCACGCCCGATGGCCATCAAGGTGCCCGCGATATTGCGCACCATGTGATGCAGGAAGGCATTGGCCTGGATATCGATCATGACTATATGGCCATGGCGACTGACTTCAATGAAGTGCACGTGGCGGCGCGGCGAGCGCGACTGACAGCCTGCGGCGCGGAACGCCGAGAAATCCAGCTCGCCCACCAGATGCGCCGCCGCGGCCTGCATGTCGGCGACATTGAGCGGCTCGCGACACCAGGTGACATTGTTGCGCTCCATCACCGGCCGAAACGGCTGGTTGATGATCATGTAGCGATAGCGACGGGCGATGGCGCTGAAACGCGCGTGGAAATCATCGGGCACCGGCACGGCCCAATGAATCCCGATATCGGGGGGAAGGTTGACGTTACCGCCCATGCGCCAGGCCTTGCGACTGCGGCCCACGGGGGTATCGAAATGCACGACCTGACGCACGGCATGCACACCGGAATCGGTGCGGCCACTGCAATGCACGGTAATCGGCGTGGAGGCGACCTTGGACAAGGCCTTCTCGAGCGCTTCCTGCACGGAGGGGGCGTGGCTCAGACGCTGCCAGCCACAATAGCGGGTGCCATCATATTCAACGCCCAGAGCAATGCGCCCCGGGCGTTTCTCGTTATCATCCAACGGTGTAAAAAAGGGCATCAGGTCAGACCAAAGCGCTCCATCAACGCCAGCGCCTCTTCACGGACCATGTCATCACTGGCAGTAGCGAGCGGCTCAAGCAGCGCAGCCGCCTGATCATCATCGCCATCCACCAACAACTGACGGGCTTCCTCGAGCTGTTGGAATGCCACGGTATCCTGGGCGCCAGCCCCAAACCCTGCCGACTCGACAGAGGGATAGGCATTATCCTGATCCCCAGACTCGAACGCCACTTCCTCGACCTCGAATTCCGAGATATCACGCCGCGGCACGTCCACCTCTTCCAGCGTCATGCTATCCAGTGACGGCAACTCGTCCATGCCATCGACTGCGGCTGAAGGCTTGCTGGACACCTCATACGGCTTCTGGCTCGCAGCGCTGCCTTCACTTGCACCACTGCTCTCACTTGCAGCACCGTTCTTCTCGCTCGCGGCACCACTCTCGAGCGCGGAGTGGTCATCCAGCTCTTCACGCAGTGAGGTAAACTCGACGGACTCGCCCTTGAGCGCGCTATCCGCCGCCTTGGATGCCGCGGCATCAGTGCCCTTCTCGCCATCAGCGTGACCAGCATCCCCCAGCGTCAATTCCGGCGCCTGGTAATCGATCACGTTGTCGCTGTTGAAGTGGCTCTCACGCACGGGCGCCTTCTCGAGATCCTCGCCCTTGAGGCCCGGCTCGAACGCGACGCCTTGATCGGCAGCGTGCTCGACCAGCGGTTCGCTCACGCCCTCACTGGCATGCGATTCGCTGTCAGGCAGCGCGCTAGCATCGTCCTGGTCATCAAGGGGGGCGTCAGAGCCCGTGGCGGATGCATCTGCCGGGCCGCGAGCCGCATCATCGGCCTTGTCACGCCCTTCAAGCGGCGCGCGAGGCGCTGCCGCCTGCTGACTTGCTACCCCCGACAGATAGGAGACCTTGCGCCCCACCTGACTCGCGCCGCCGCCTGCGACAGCACGCAGCGCACTGCTTGAGACGCTGTAGCGATCCAGCAGCGCCTGGGCCTCGAAACGTTCTTCCTCATTGCCGGCCGCCAGCACCTGCTCACCTTCATGATGCAGGGCTTCGGCGTTGCCAAGCTCGCCATGGACTCCCATCAGCTTGAGGCGCAGGTCCTGGCGTGCGGGATCTTCCACCAGACCGGCCTCCAGCAGGGCCTGGGCCTGATCGAAGCGGCCGTAGGCGATGAAGATGTCCGCCTCGCTGATCGCAGCCGCTTCCGGCTGGGAGAGCGGCTCGAGGCTACCGGAACCCCGGCGCGCTGCCACGTTGGCATCTTCAGACGCGGATGACTTGTGACCTGCGGCAGCAGCGGCAGTCGAGGCCGCAAAGGTATCCGGGAAGACGCGCGGCTTGTCCTGGTCGGGCTCTTCATTGCCGCGGACCGCATCGGCAAAGCTCATGTTCTCATCACCCCCGGAACCGGAGCGGCGACGCAACAGCAGCAGCAACAGAAGCAGCAATGCCCCGGCCGCCCCGCCGACGATAGCCAGGTTGTCCTGCACCCACTGCCAGGTCGCCTGGGGCCACGGCTGCTTGGGCAACACCAGATTGCCCTCGCCGTCGCGCGGCTGACCGAGGTCCACCCCGGCGGCGATCAGGCTTTCCGGCAACGCCAACGGCGAGATGCCACTGTTGACGAGCAGACGATTCTGTTTGGCGAGCAGCACCTTGGCCGTCTCGAGCTGCTCGGTACGCTCTGCCAGCGACGCTCGCAGCTCGCCGACTTCGTTGCGCAGGGAGGCCACTTCGCTGCGCAGGTCATCACGCTCCTGCTCCAGCTGATCGAGGCGTTGCTGATTGGTCAGCAGCTGGTCTTCCAGCGACTCGAGGCGATCGGACAGTTCATCGATCGCCTGCTGACTACCCGCGGAGATCTGGCCACTGGCTGCTGCCGCCTTGGGCTTGCTGCCGTCTTCATCCAGCAGCGTCAGACGCGGCTTGCCATCGGCACCCGCGCTGGCGGGCCCGCTCGGTGCGGCCGTGGCCGCAGGCGCAGCACTGGCGGAGGGCTCGTTCGATGTGCTGGCCGCAGCGGTTTTCTTGCTGGCCGGAGCCGGCACGGTCTTGCCCTGCGCGCCCGCGACCCACTGCTGATACTGCTGACGCACTTCCTTGTCAGCCTCGGTACGCGAACGTCCCAACATGGTGCTGCGGTCCGGCACGCTCAGCACCACTCCCGCACGCAGCTTGTTGATATTGCCGCCCGGGAAGGCCCTGGGGTTGGCTTCCTGAATCGCCAGCATGGCCTGACGGATGCTGACACTGGCATCCGGACGCACGCGACGCGCGATCGTCCACAGCGAATCACCGTTGCGCACCTTGATGCTGGAGGGCGGCGTGCTGGATGACGCACTGCGCGAGGCAGCCTGGCTGGGCTGGGCATTGTCGCGGAACACCACGGAACGCGTCGGCGAGGAATCATTGGTGGCCAGCGGGCGCGAGCGCGCGCCGGCAGGTGTCACCAATGACGGCTGACTCGAATAGCCCGCCGGATCGAACAACAGGGTCACCTGACGCTGCAGCTTGCCATTGGGCCATTCGACATCCAGCAGCAGGTCCACATAGGGCTCACGTACCGCGCCATTGGTGGACAGCTGGAGGTAGTAGCGCCCACCCTGCTGCTTGACGGCAACCTTGATGTCATCGCTGACATAGCTGCGATCGACGCCCGCTCGCGTAAAGGCGGCAGAATCGGCAACGCCGGCCTTGATGAGGCTGGCATCGAGGCCCGAGGTATCCGTGAGGCCGATGCGCGCGTCCAGTGGCTGATTCAGATTCGAGCGCAACCGCGGCGATTCCATGCCGACTGCCAAGGCCTGAGCACTGTAGACGGCGAACGACACCGCCAGTGCGAGAGGAAGCTTGCGTCCCATTGAGTGTCCCTTCGTATGCGGCCGAATCATTGCCCGGCCTGCGCATTATGTTACGTATACTTACACAAGATACCAGAGAGTCCGTCCCAAGAGTGCGGGAAGCCATTGGCAAAGTGGAAAAAGTTTCAACGATAGAGTGACGGCCCACGATCGATAAAGGCCGCAGAGGCGTCATATCGCGAGTGACCAGCTCGACGATATCCCCTTTACGATACCCGTAAAAAACACCTCCCTGCCATCATGCATCAAAAGCGCCAGTCAAAATCGCAAAAAATGCGCAGGAAAGGCTGAGATATCTGGTACTCGCCGTGACATCAGTGACCTATCTCTTACCTGAAATCACCGGTCTTCCATGACGTAACGTGCAAAAGAGAAACGCCCTCGACTCAAGAGAGCCGAGGGCGTTTTCAGGTCAGGCTCGCAACGAACCCGACGACATGCCGCTACACAGTGCGATCAGGCTGCGCGATGTTCACGCAGGATGGTCAGCATGCGCTTGAGCGGCTCCGCAGCCCCCCACAGCAGCTGGTCACCGACACTGAAGGCGGACAGGTATTCGCCACCCATCGCCAGCTTGCGCAGACGGCCGACCGGTACGGTCAGGGTGCCGGTCGCAGCGGCCGGCGTCAGATGCTTGAGGCTGTCTTCCTTGGTATTGGCGACGACCTTGACCCAGTCGTTGTGCTTGCCCAGGCGGTCTTCGATCTCGTCCAGCGGCACGTCCTGCTTGAGCTTGACGGTGAAGGCCTGGGAGTGGGAACGCATCGCACCGATACGCACGCACAGCCCGTCGATCATGATCGGGTTGCCCTGGCTGTCGAGAATCTTGTTGGCCTCGACACCGGCCTTCCACTCCTCGCGGGTCTGACCGGATTCCATCGCGGAATCGATCCACGGCAGCAGCGAGCCGGCCAGCGGCGCACCGAACTGCTGGGTCGCGAAGTCATCGCCACGCATGGTGGCGGTCACCTTGCGGTCGATGTCGAGGATGGCGCTGGCCGGGTCCGCAAGCTCGGAGGCCACGCTGCCATTGAGCTGGCCCATCTGGGTCAGCAGCTCACGCATGTGCCGCGCACCGCTGCCGGACGCCGCCTGGTAGCTCATGGAGGTCATCCACTCGACCATGCCGGCCTCGAACAGGCCGCCCAGGCCCATCAGCATCAGGCTGACGGTGCAGTTGCCGCCGACGAAGGTGTTGGCACCGGCGCCGATCTTCTGGTCGATCACATGACGGTTGACCGGATCCAGCACCAGCACGGCGTCCTTGTCCATGCGCAGGGTGGAGGCCGCATCGATCCAGTCGCCCTTCCAGCCGGCTTCACGCAGCGGGCCGAACACCTGCTTGGTGTAGTCGCCGCCCTGACAGGTGACGATGACATCCAGCGCCTTCAGCTCATTGATGTCATTGGCATCCTTGAGCGCCGGCACCGGCGTGCCCACGTCAGGACCGGCCTGACCGACCTGGGAGGTGGAGAAGAATACCGGCTCGATACCGGCGAAATCGTTGTCATCACGCATGCGTTGCATCAGCACGGAACCGACCATGCCACGCCAACCGACAAATCCGACTTTCAACATGCTTGTTCTCCTTGTTCATGCACGGCCGGGAGCATGGAGGACACCACCGCTCCCGACACAGGAATGACCCGCAGCGAGCACAGGCAACTCACACGAGGCGAGCCTTGCCCAACGCTCCAGCCGCAGGTCCTGACATGAGAACCCGGCGACGCACGCCGAGCTCCCCCATGATCATCGCGTGAACGCCGCTGGCTGGCGGCGTTCACGCGGGTCTTGCCTTACGCCTGGGCCTTGAAGGCGGCCAGTACGGCATCGCCCATCTCGGAGGTGGAGACCTTGCGCGTCCCGGCGTAGGCGATGTCGGCAGTGCGCAGCCCTTCATCCAGCACCACGCCGACCGCCTTCTCGATGCGCTCGGCCCAGGCGGCTTCGTTGAGCGAGTAGCGCAGCATCATGGCCACCGACAGGATGGTCGCCAGCGGGTTGGCGATGCCCTGACCCGCGATGTCCGGCGCGCTGCCGTGGCACGGCTCATACATGCCCTGACCACCCGCATTCAGCGAGGCGGACGGCAGCATGCCGATGGAGCCGGTCAACATGGCGGCCTCATCCGACAGGATGTCACCGAACATGTTGCCGGTGACCACCACGTCGAACTGCTTGGGTGCACGTACCAGCTGCATGGCGGCGTTGTCGACGTACATGTGCGACAGCTCGACATCCGGGTAATCGGCGGAGATGCGCTCCATCACGTCACGCCACAGCATGGTGACTTCCAGCACGTTGGCCTTGTCGACGCTGCACAGCTTCTTGTTGCGCTTCTGCGCCATCTCGAAGGCGGTGCGACCGATGCGCTCGATCTCGGACTCGGAGTAGACGTAGGTATTGTAACCGACCTGCTGGCCATCACGCGTCTCGATGCCACGCGGCTGACCGAAGTAGATGCCACCGGTCAGCTCACGCACGATCATGATGTCCAGACCGGACACCACTTCCGGCTTGAGGCTGGAGGCCTCGGCCAGCTGCGGGTAGAGAATCGCCGGACGCAGATTGGCGAACAGCTCGAGCTCCTTGCGCAGCCCCAGCAGGCCGCGTTCCGGACGCAGCGAGATGTCCTCGAGCTTGTCCCACTGCGGGCCACCGACTGCGCCGAGCAGGATGGCGTCCGCCGCCTTGGCCGCCTCCAGCGTTTCCGCCGGCAGCGGGTGGCCGGCCGCGTCATACCCTGCACCACCGACCTTGCCTTCGCTCAGCGTGATGTCCAGACCTTCGCTGCGGGCGGCTTCAAGGATCTTCACGGCTTCGGCAGTGATTTCCGGGCCAATGCCATCACCGGGCAGAATCAGGATATTGCGGCTCATCTGGAACTCTCCTTGGGCCGGAAGTCTTCCGGCGAGACCGACGGTTCACCGTCGGTGCTGAGACTGGGCTCGCCGCCATTCTGGACGGCGAGCCATGACGAATATGTTGCGATGTCAGGCGCTGACTGACGCGACGCTGGCCAGATCAGGCCGTCTTGCCGTCGCGGAACAGCCACGGGCGCTCGGTGCGATGGCGCTTCTCGAAGCTGTCGATGGCATCCTGGTCCTTGAGGGTCAGACCGATATCGTCCAGGCCTTCCATCAGGCAATGCTTGCGGAAGCTGTCGACCTCGAAGGGAATCGACTCACCGGACGGCGTGATGACCGCCTGTGCCTCGAGGTCGATATCCAGACGATACCCTTCCACCGCCTCGGCTTCCTTGAACAGACGGTCCACCGTGTCCTCGTCGAGGGTAATCAACAACAGACCGTTCTTGAACGAGTTGTTGTAGAAGATATCGGCGAAGCTCGGCGCGATGACCACGCGGAAGCCGAAGTCGGTCAGTGCCCAGGGCGCGTGTTCGCGCGAGGAACCGCAACCGAAGTTGCGACGCGCCAGCAATACGCTGGCACCCGCGTAACGCGGCTGGTTGAGCACGAAATCCGGATTCATCGGACGCTTGCTGATGTCCTGACCGATATAGCCCTCGTCGAGATAGCGCAGCTCATCGAAGAGGTTCGGCCCGAATCCGGTGCGCTTGATCGACTTCAGAAACTGCTTCGGGATGATCAGGTCGGTATCGACGTTGGCGCGATCAAGCGGTGCCACGAGGCCCTGCTGGCGAATGAACTTTTCCATGTCGGGCCTCCTCAGGCGACTTGAGTGTTGTTGGTAGGGATGGGGGCAAAGTCACGAACATCAACGAAGTGACCCGCAATCGCGGCAGCGGCGGCCATGGCCGGGCTGACGAGGTGCGTACGCCCACCGAAGCCCTGACGGCCTTCGAAGTTGCGGTTGGAGGTGGAAGCGCAATGCTCACCGGCGCCCAGCTTGTCGGCGTTCATCGCCAGACACATGGAGCAGCCCGGCTCACGCCATTCAAAGCCCGCCGCGAGGAAGATCTCGTGCAGCCCTTCCGCTTCCGCCTGCGCCTTCACCAGGCCAGACCCCGGCACCACCATCGCCTGCTTGAGGCTCTTGGCGACCGTGCGACCTTCGGCCACGCGCGCCGCTTCACGCAAATCCTCGATACGCGAGTTGGTGCAGGAACCGATGAACACGCGGTCCAGCTTGATGTCGGTGATCTTCTGCTGAGCGCTGAGGCCCATGTACTCGAGCGCACGCGTGATGCCACGCGCTTCGGTGTCATCGCTGGCTGCTGCCGGGTCCGGCACCACGCCATTGACGCTGGTGACCTGCTCCGGGCTGGTGCCCCAGGTGACCTGCGGCGCGATGTCCTCGGCCTTGAGCACCACGACCTTGTCGAATTCGGCGTCCGCATCGGAGACCAGATTGCGCCAGTCGGCGACGGCCGCTTCCCACTGCTGGGCGTTCGGCGCATAGGGGCGCTCGTAGAGATAGTCGATGGTGATGTCATCGACACCGACCAGACCGACCCGCGCGCCGGCTTCGATCGCCATGTTGCAGATGGTCATGCGGCCTTCCATGGAGATGTCCTGGATGGCAGAGCCGCCGAATTCGATGGCGTAGCCGGTACCGCCGGCGGTGCCGATCTCACCGATGATGGCGAGCACGACATCCTTGGCGGTGACGCCAGTGCCGAGACGACCATCGACGCGCACCAGCATGTTCTTCATCTTGCGCTGGATCAGGCACTGGGTGGCGAGCACGTGCTCGACCTCGGAGGTGCCGATCCCGTGGGCCAGTGCCGCGAAGGCACCGTGGGTCGCGGTATGGGAATCGCCACACACCACGGTCATGCCCGGCAGAGTCGCGCCCTGCTCCGGCCCGACCACGTGCACGATGCCCTGACGCGCATCATTGATGGTGAACTGCTCGATGTTGAAGCTGTTGCAGTTGTCGTCGAGGGTCTGCACCTGGATGCGTGAGGTCTCGTCCTCGATGCCCGCGATACCGGCAGCACGCTCCTTGAGAGACGTCGGCACGTTGTGGTCCGGCGTTGCCAGGTTGGCATCCAGACGCCACGGCTTGCGACCGGCCAGACGCAGCCCTTCGAATGCCTGCGGCGACGTGACTTCGTGCAGCAGGTGACGGTCGATGTAGATGAGTGCAGTACCGTCTTCGCGTTGCTTGACCAGGTGCTGATCCCACAACTTGTCATAAAGGGTCTGGCTAGCCATGTCGTGTCTCCTCGTGGCGCCTTACGGTAAGAGCGCGCTTGCTGCCTCGGGGCTCGTAACGGCCCCTTGATGAGGGTGTGTCGTCCAGTGTTGATGGCGGGGCGGTCGTGCGAGCCCGTGGATAGTGACCACTTGCTTGCTGGCTCCAGCATCGCCGCCGCGTCCTGTGCCATCAAGAGTACTCGGCGACGATGAATAAAATCAATTCATGTTTTTCATGCTTTGGATTCCCAAAAGGAATACCATGGTTCATCAGGTCTTGAGCAGGAGTGCATCCGCCTGCGGCGGCATCGATCGCCCCGCTTGACGCTCCCCTGAATGTCTCTCTGAATGCCCTCATGACAGGATAGCTGCCCCACATGGACACACCCTCTCTGCAGGCCTTCGTCGCCGTCGCCGAAACCGCCTCCTTCTCGCTTGCCGCCGAGCAGCTGCACCTCACCCAGCCGGCCGTTTCCAAGCGCATTGCCCAGCTGGAGCAACTGCATGGCGCACGGCTGTTCGATCGCATCGGACGGCGTGTCTCGCTGACCGAGGCCGGCAATATCCTGCTGCCCCGCGCCCGCGCCATCCTGGTGATGCACGATGACACCCGGCGTGCGCTGCGCAATCTGTCCGGCGAGGTAAAAGGCAGCCTGACGATGGCCACCAGCCACCATGTGGGCCTGCACCGGCTGCCGCCGCTGCTCAAGGCCTTCACCATGGCCCACCCCGAGGTGCGCATGGACATGCGCTTTCTGGATTCGGAACAGGCCTATCAGGGCGTACTGGATGGGGAGCTGGAACTGGCCGTCGTCACCCTGGCACCGCATCGCGACCCCAATCTGACGGTGGTGCCGGTGTGGCTGGATGAAATGCGCTTCGTGTGCGGACGTGATCACCCGCTGGCAGGTCATAAAGCGTTGCCGCTGGCCGCCCTCTCACAGCACGACGCCGTGCTGCCGGGCCACCTGACCTTCACGCGCGGCATCGTCATCGACACCTTCGCGCGTGACGGCCTCTCGGTGGAAGTCTCGATGTCCACCAACTACCTCGAGACCCTCAAGATGATGGTCGCCATCGGCCTGGGCTGGAGCGTCCTGCCGGAAAGCATGATCGACGACGAGATCGAGATCCTGCCCATCGACCACCGCCCCATCGAACGCCAGCTCGGCTACCTATATCACAACAACCGCACCCTCTCGAACGCCGCCAGCGCGATGATCGAACTGCTGGAAGGCGCAAGGGATGCGGCGTCGAGAAACCTCTAGCGCAGCTTGAGCTTGAAAGCCCGACCTGAAAGCACAGCCTGAACGCACAACGCCAGCCCCGAAGGGCTGGCGTTGCGGTTCTGACTCACAACTTGTGGCGCCTTGGATCAACTCTTGTCGCTATCCTTGGCATTGCCAGATGAGCCATCCGTCTTGCTGGCCGCAGGCTTGGCATCATCCTTCTTCGCTTCTTCCGCTGCCTTGGCGGCGGCGGCCTTGCTGGCATTGGAGGGGCGGCCACGGCGCGGCTTGGGTGCTTCGCTGCCGGTGTCGCTCTTGGCGGTGGTAGTGGAAGCACCAGAGCTTGAAGTGCCCGAGCGGGTAGCCCCCTGACTGGAAGTCCCGGTGCTGCTAGCCGTCTTGGCAGTGCTCGCGCTTCCCATCGAGCTGGCGGTGCTCTTGCTCGCCGTGCTCTTGCTGGCAGTGCTCTTGCGCGTCGTCGCGGGCTTCGTAGCGCTGGAGCCCGAAGCCGTGGAAGAAGTGCTGCTGCTCGAGGTGCCTGATGCAGACGGCTTGCTGTCAGAGGCGGACTTGCTCGCAGTCGTCTTGCTTGCGGTCGTCTTGCTTGCGGTCGTCTTGCTGGCTGCCGTCTTGCGTGGCGTGGAGGTCTTTCTCGCCGTGGTGGTCTTGGTCGCTGAGCTACCGGTGTTGCTGGCAACCGTGCTCGCAGTGCTCTGTTTTGCGGTGCTGTCGCTGGCCGTGCTGCTGGTGGTCGTTGCGCTCTTGGCAGCTGTGCTCTTGGCAGCAGTGCTCCTGGAGGCTGTGCTCTTGGGTGCAGCACGCTTGCGCGCGGCGGGCTTGCTTGCCGGCGCTGACGGCTCAGCGGCTGGCGCCCCAGCAGCTGATGCGGCCTTGGAAGCGGCAGGCCTGGTGCTCGCACCTTGCGCCTTGGAGGCACTGGATGAGCTGTTGCCCGCCGTGTCACCGGCATCATTGGCGGCCTTGCCGGTGACGGCTTCGGTCATCGCGGTCATGGCCTCTTCCAGCGGCAGCGTCACCTGCTTGAGCGCTTCATTCACGCTCTTCTCGACCGTCTGCTGCACATCACGCACGGCCTTGAGCTGCGCATCCGCCACGCTGGTGATCTCTTCCGGCACGCTCTGCCCCAGCACTTCGGGGATGGTCTGGCGCGCATAACGCCCCGGCGCCGCTTCGATCACGTCGAGCTTGCCCTCACCCGGCGTGCGCGCAGAGACTTCCGGTTCCGGCTCCACGAAGCCATTGCCGGTCATCCACGCCTGCCAGTCATTCCACCAGGAGCCTTCGTGCTGCTCGGTGCCCTCAAGCCATTCATCCGGCGTTGCCGGCAGGCTGTCATTGGTGGCGTAGCCGTACTTGTTCTTGTGCGGCGGATTGACGATACCCGCGATATGACCAGAGCCACCGAGCACGAAGCGCTTGATGGAGGCCTTGGGCAGCTGGGTGCCGTTGTAGGTGGTCTGCCACTTGGCGATGTGGTCCTCGCGCGCGGAGACCCAATAGCTCGGCGTCTCGATCTGGGAGAGATCGATCGGCACGCCGTCCAGCTCGATGCCGCCGGGCTGCACCAGGCGGTTCTCCAGATACATGTGGCGCAGATACCAGGCATGGGTACCGGCCGGCAGGTTGGTGCCGTCGGTGTTCCAGTACAGCAGGTCGAACGCGGTCGGCGCTTCGCCCTTGAGATAGTTGGAGACGTAGAACGACCAGAACAGGTCATTCTCGCGCAGCAGATTGAAGGAGAACGCCATCACGCGGCCATCCAGATAGCCGTCCTGCGCCATCTGCTTCTCGAGCCCCTGCAGCACCGGCTCGTTGAGGAAGACACCTATCTCACCGGGATCGGAGAAGTCCTGCAGCGTTGCCATGTAGCTGACCGAGCGCACGCGGTCGGACTGCTTCTCGGCCGCCAGATAGGCCATGGTGCTGGCCGTCAGCGTGCCGCCGATGCAGTAGGACAGGATGTTGACCTGCTTCTCGCCGGTGGCCTGCTCGATGGCATCCATCGCGGCCAACGGCCCCATCTGCATGTAATCGGCCCAGGTGAGATCACTCTGCTCGGGCCCCGGATTGCGCCAGGAGATCAGGAACACGGTGTGTCCCTGCTCCACCAGCCAGCGCATCATCGAATTGTCCTGACGCAGATCGAGAATGTAGTACTTGTTGATCCACGGCGGCACGACCAGCAACGGCGTGCTGAAGGCCTTCTCGGTGGCCGGACGATACTGGATCAACTGGATCAGCTCGTTCTCGAAGACCACGTCACCCGGCGTGACGGCGATGTTGTCGCCGAGACGGAAGGCTTCGGTGTCGGTCATCGCGACATTGATGCCTTCGGCGGAGTTGGCCAGGTCATCGCGCAGACGCTTCAGGCCGTCGAGCAGGTTCTGGCCGCCGGTCTCGCGGGTCACGCGCTGCACTTCCGGGTTGGTGGAGGCGAAGTTGGAGGGCGAGAAGGCGCTGACGTACTGGCGCGCGTAGAACTCGAGATTGCGCTTCTGGCTCTCCGGCAGGCCTTGAATGCCGGCCAGCATGTCGTCCACGGCGCGCGAGAACAGCAGGTATTGCTGCACGAGGAAGTGGTAATAGGGCTCGCTCTGCCAGGCCTCATCGCGGAAGCGGCGGTCAGAGCGCGCGGGCGTGATCACCGGCTCGACGCTCTCGCCATTCAGCTCGCGCAACGTGCCCTGCAACAGGGCCATCTGGTCCTGGAAGAGGCGAGTCTGGGTCGACATCAACAGTTGCGGGTCACGTGCCAGGGCCTCGGCCCCCGCCTGGAAGCAACGACCCATCTCGTCATAGATGGTGGAAGCGGCGGCGCTGGGCCATAGGCGCTCCAGCATGTCACTCATCAAGGCTTGATACTGGGCACTGGCCTGCTGCATCACGCTGGCCCACTCCGTGCCTTCAGCACCGTCGGGGAACAGACTGGTAAAGGCCTGAGAGAATGTCTGCGAGAACGCCTGCTGCTGGGCTGAGTCCATATCGCCCTTCCTCCTTGTCATTGACCATCACGTCATTGGCTATCGAAGCTTGGCTGCCGAACGTCTGCCGGCGGCACGATTTCATCGAATCGAATCCTTCCTGACCACTGAGCAGTGCCATGCCGTCTCTCGTGAGACGGGCGCCTTCACTGGCGACGGACACTGCTTTTCAGACTGTTTTGAAGACCGTTTCACGGCTGATTTCAGAGGCGCCGTAGTCGAACATGCCAGGGCGTCAAGGCAAGCGCAGTGCCCTGTCAGCTGCAACATCCTGCCACCTGCAGGTCTGCTTTCCGTCGGATTCGCGCGCGGCAAATACGAGAGCAAAACAGCCTGTGCGCCAGCGTGCTCATCTCCAGCATGCGCCTTCCAGCACGGCAGGGGCAATGCCTGAAAACGGCAAAAAAAAGGCTGGCGCAAGCGCCAGCCTTTTCGGGGTATACCTTAGTTCTGCTTGGCGCGGCTTGTCGCGGCAGCCGGCTTGTTGCTGGCAGCGGAGGATGCCTTGTCCTCTGCTGCTGAAGCGGCTTTCTCTGTGGCAGCGGACGCCTTGTCGGTGGCTTCCTTGCCAGCGTCGGAGTAGGCCTGTTCGAGCTGGGCGCGCATTTCGTTGCCCATCTCGGCCAGCTTCAGGGAATCATCCATCATCTGCTGAGACAGCTCGGTCGCCACTTCCAGCTGGCGGTTGCTGAACTCGCTGAACTCTTCCATACCCTTGATTTCAGTGGCAGCACGCGCACGCTCGAGACCAGTCTCGGTATAGCGCTTGGCAGCGTCCATCTGATAATCGGCAATCTTGCCCATATGGTCGAGCATCAGAGTGTTGAGCTTGCGCATCGGCTGGTAGAAGCTGCGGGCTTGCTCGGCAAAGGCGTTGAACATCTGATCCTGCTGCATGACGGTTCCTCCCATGGATTCCGTACCGGGACAGCGCGCAGAAGTCTCTGCGCCACCTGTGGAGCACAGCAATATGCTGCACTGCACAAAGACTAGTCTGCTCCTCAGGTGGTTGCAATCCCATGACAGAAAACTGTCAAAGGACATTTTCTGTCATGGGATTGGCCGGGCATGCCTCACATCGCTGTCAGCCAGGAGCGTTCTTCGCGCCTGCCGATCATCAACTGCGCTTGGCGCGTGAGCGCGCACTGGCCGCGGAGGCCGGTTTCGCATCGTCTGCCCGGCTGGCGCTTTGCTCTGCCTTCTGATCCGCGCCGTGATCACCACTGCGGCCCGAACTCCTGCGTGCGGCAGACTCCGGCTTTTCAGCGTCCTTGCCTTCCGCGCCGCCCTGACCGAACTGCTGCAGGGTATCCAGCATCATCTTCTGATACTGATTGAAGGCGGCCATGCCCTGGGCCATGCTCTCGCCCATGTCGCCGGGCATGCCGCCCACTGCGCCCTGCCCGGCATTGCCAGCGCCGGACGCGCCGCCCATCATCCCCTCGGCCATGCCCGGCGGCATGAACTTGGCAAACGGCGTGCCCGCGCCCGGTGCCATCAATGGCTTGAGCAGACTCATGGGGTCGTAGCCTTCAACACCCGCCTCCATCTGGCGACGAAAGCGCTCCATCAATTCCTGCTGGAAGGCTTCCACGTCCGGCAGGCCCATCGCCTGGCGAAACTCCTGCGGCGTGAGGTCGAATTCGACATTGATCTTCATGGCAGATTCCTTGTGTTGTCTGCCCGCGCACGGCGTGGTGCGCGAGTCCGCTGGCATGCATGCCATTCGAGTCTAGCAGCGAGAATGACACGGGGGCAGCCTGCTACTTACGTCTTTTCTTATTTACTTTCCGCAAGCCAGCCCGCAACGCAAGACGCCCCAGCCACGAAGGATGCAGGGCATCTCTCCACGACTGGGGCGTGTCTTTCTACAAGCTCAGCAACGCCGCAAGCGGCTTACACCTCGCGCAGCACCGGCGTGTCGACCTTGACGTCGGCGTTCTGACCGCGATGGCGCAGCAGGTGGTCCATCAACGTCAGCGCGACCATCGCCTCGGCGATCGGCGTGGCGCGGATACCGACACACGGATCATGACGGCCGGTGGTGATCACCTCGACCGCCTCGCCGTTGACATCGATGCTGCGACCCGGCAGTCGCAGGCTGGAGGTCGGCTTGAGGGCGATGCTGGCACGGATGGTCTGGCCGCTGGTGATGCCGCCCAGAATGCCGCCGGCATGATTGGAGAGGAAGCCTTCCGGCGTCATCTCGTCACGGTGCTCGGTGCCCTTCTGGCTGACCACGGCGAAACCGTCACCGATCTCGACGCCCTTGACGGCATTGATGCTCATCAGGCCATGCGCGAGTTCGGCATCGATGCGATCGAAGATCGGCTCACCCAGGCCGACCGGCACGCCAGTCGCCTCGACGGTGACCTTGGCGCCCACGGAATCGCCTTCCTTGCGCAGGGCGTCCATGTACTGCTCCAGCTCCTCGAGGCGATCGGCATCGCCACAGAAGAACGGATTGGTGTCGACCAGCGACCAGTCCTTGACCTCAAGCTCGATGGGGCCGAGCTGGGACAGGTAGCCACGCACCTGCACGCCCAGGCCCGCCAGATACTTCTTGGCGATGGCACCGGCGGCGACGCGCATCGCGGTCTCGCGGGCGGAGCTGCGGCCGCCGCCACGGTAGTCACGCTCACCGTACTTGTGGTGATAGGTGTAGTCGGCGTGGGCCGGACGGAACTGGTCCTTGATCTTGCCGTAATCCTTGGAGCGCTGATCGGTATTCTCGATCATCAGGCCGATGGCCGTGCCGGTGGTGCGACCCTCGAACACGCCCGAGAGAATGCGCACCTGGTCCGGCTCGCGACGCTGGGTAGTGTGGCGCGAGGTGCCGGGACGGCGGCGGTCCAGATCGATCTGCAGATCCGCTTCGCTGATCTCGATGCCCGGCGGGCAACCATCGATGATGGCGCCCAGTGCCGGGCCGTGGCTTTCGCCGAAGGTGGTGACGGTGAACAGCTTGCCGAAGGTATTTCCGGACATTCAGGGGGTCCTCAGGCGATGCCGCCGGTCATGGCCGACGGCGTTCTGATAATAGTTGTCGTAAGCGTTGCAGAGCCTGGCGGCTTGCGCCCGTGCTTCTGGCGAATCCCGCCGGGTCAGGCGCCCGCCAGCTCAAGCGAATTCAGGTGCGCAGACTTCCAGCGTCTGGGCATCGATGGCGAAGACGCCGTTGCCGCCGCGCTCGAACTCCAGCCACATGAAGGGCACTTCCGGGAAGACTTCCATCAGGTGGCGCTCGGAATTGCCGACCTCGACGATCAAGACGCCGTCGTCGGTCAAGAAGTCACGCGCCTCGCGCAGGATACGGCGCACGATATCCAGGCCGTCGTCACCGGCGCCCAGCGCCAGCGCCGGCTCATGGCCGAATTCCTGCGGCATGTTGGAGAGATCGAAGGTATCCACGTAGGGCGGATTGGAGACGATCAGGTCATAGCGCTTGCCCGCCACACCCGCGAACAGGTCCGACTGCACGGCGATGACACGCCCTGCCACGTCGTGACGTTCGATATTGCGACGCGCGACTTCCAGCGCCTCGCTACTGATATCGACCAGGTCGACCTCGGCGGTCGGCATCACCAGCGCGGTGGCGATACCGATGCAGCCGGAGCCGGTGCACATGTCGAGCACGCGAGTCGGCGGCAGTTCCGGGAACCAGGCCGAGAAGCCGCTCTCGATCAGCTCGGCGATCGGCGAGCGCGGAATCAGCACGCGCTCATCGACATCGAAGGGCACGCCGGTGAAGAAGGCCTCACCGAGCAGGTACGGCAGCGGCTTGCGGGTGGTGATGCGCTCACGCACCAGCGCCACGATGCGCGCACGCTCCATGGTCAGAAGGCGCGCGTCGATCACGGCGGGGTCCGTGTCCCACGGCAGATGCAGCGCACCCAGCACCAGCGCCACCGCTTCATCCCAGGCAGAATCGGTGCCATGGGCGAAGTGCAGGCGATGCGCGTGGAACTCACTGGTCGCCCAGCGGATCAGGTCGCGCAGGGTCACCAGCTCCTCGACGAGACGGGAGTCCGGCTCACTGAGGCTGGAAGGATGGCGCAGGTCGGACGCGGAAGATGTGGACACGGTGATTCCTGTAAGCGGACAGATTGACAACGAGCGCCGCCAGTCGTGAGGTGTCGGTGGCGTCTCGCGCAGGCATTGTAGCGTTCACGAGGCGTGGCGGCGACCCTTGGCATGCCTTGATGGTGCGCCTGCCGCTTTTGTCTTCGCAAGCGACAACCGTTTGTCTTCGACAGTGGCAACCGCCTGTCTTCGACAGTGGCAACCGCCTGTCTTCGACAGCGACAACAGCCGCGCTATACTGCGCGACTTGCCATTTTATTGCCCGCGGAGCCCGGCCATGCCACCCAACCACGACGACAGCTCGGATACCGGCGACGACTTCAACGCCTTCCGTGCCGCCCTCAAGCAGGCCGGCGTTCGCAAGATCACCACCAACCGCGCCGACCCCGGCCGCAAGCCCGTCGACAAGGAAGAGCAGGCGCGTCTGGCGGCGCGGCGCGCTGCCGCCAGCGAAGCCTCGACCGACTCGCTCGGCACGCCATCGCGCACCACCGATGGTCAGGTCGAACCGGTCACGCCCAGCCAGCTGCTCGACTTCGCGGTGCCCGATCTCCCCTACCGCCAGCGTCAGCGCCTCAAGCGCGGCGAGATCGCCTGGGAGGCGGGCCTCGACCTGCACGGCTATACGCTGGAGCAGGCCCGCATCGAGCTCGAGTCCTTCATCGACGATGCCATCGCCCGTCGCTCACGCTGCGTGCTGGTGGTGCATGGCAAGGCATGGACCGGCATGGCTGATCACCCCATCATCAAGAGCCACGTCAATACCTGGCTGCGCCAATGGCCTGACGTGCTGGCCTTTACCTCGTCACTGGAGCTGGATGGCGGCAGCGGCGCAGTCTATGTCCTGCTGCGCAGCAAGGGCCGTGACCCGCTGCTCGACTGAGCGAATCCTGCGCTCGCCACACCGCCGAGACATTGACGATCCGAGCACCTGAATAGCCGAGCACTTGAATAACGGAGTGCTTGAATAACCGAGCACTCGAGTAGCAGAGGCAGGCCTCACGCCGAGCCTGCCGCCATAACGACAAGGGAACACCCTGATGACACCCAACGCTGAACAGCCAATGCGCACTTCTTCACGCCGCACCCTTTCCGCTGCCATTCTCGGCGGCGCGACCGCCGCTGGCCTGTCGCTGGCCTTCGCCATGCCGGCCGCCGCCAGCGATGCACTGTCCGACAGCACCCTTTCGCGCGTGCAACAAGGCCAGGTGCTGAAGGTCTGTACCACCGGTGACTACGCGCCCTTCAGCCACCGTGAAGACAATGGCGACTTCGAAGGCATCGACATCGACATGGCCGCCTCACTGGCCAGGAGCCTGGGCGCCACGGTACAGACCGTGCCGACCAGCTGGCCAACGCTGATGGAAGACTTCACCTCCGGCAAGTGCGATATCGCCATGTCCGGCATCTCGGTCAAGCTGGACCGTCAGGCTCAGGCCTACTTCAGCAAGCCGTACCAGACCGGCGGCAAGACGCCCATCGTGCGCTGCGAGGACGTCGACAAGTACCAGACCGTCGCGCAGATCAATCAGCCCAGCGTGCGCATCACCGTCAATCCGGGCGGCACCAACGAGCGCTTCGCCAATGAATTCCTGAGCGATGCCACGCGCGTCGCGCACAACGACAACCGCACCATCTTCAACAACATCATCGAAGACCGTGCCGATGTGATGGTGACCGACGCCATCGAGACCCAGCTGCAGGCCAGCCGTCACCCGGAGCTGTGCAGCGTGCACCCGGACTCGCCGTTCACCTTCTCCCAGAAAGGCTATCTGCTGCCGCTGGGTGACAGTATCTGGAAGGCCTACGTCGATCAGTGGCTGACCCAGATGCAGGGTACCGGCGAGCAGGCCGCCATCTTCGACAAGTGGATCAACGGCTGAGGCGACGCTTCGCTCAGGCTCCGGTCACACGCTCTGCAATGAAGCGCTCTGTATTGAAGAGCTCTGTATTGAAGAGCACTGTATTGAAGAGCACCGTAACGAAAAGCCCCCGCCGATTGGCGGGGGCTTTTTCATTAAAGGGCAACTCACGACAGGCTAGCCGTCGCTGCCCTTCTCGTAGCGATCCAGCGCTTCGGCGGCCAGGTGCCGGCCCAGCTTGATCAGGCCCGCGGCGCGGTGGAATTCATAGGCGCCACACACCGTCTTGGGAATCTCGACCAGGATATCCGGTGGATAGCCGGCGATCTTGTACTTGGCCAGCGTCGCCTGGGTGATATCGAAAGAGCGCATCATCATGTCCAGCTTGCCCCAGGCAAGCTCCGGCGCGTTCTCATCGACCCGCTCAGGCTCGGCTGCGGACGGCGGCTGCTTGCCCTGGGTGACAGCGCCAGTCTCTGCCTGCGGCTCTGCCATCGCTTCTGACCCCGGCGCTGGCTCGGCATCGCTGCTTTTCAGTGCCTCGAACTTCAGGCGCGAGGCATCGCCCGGCGGCAGCGGGACGCCGCCGACCGGACTGGCAAATGCCATGCCCTGCTGGTCCTCCAACGCCTGCTCCTTCTCGGCAGAGAAGATGCGCTCGGCCCCGCGACGCACTCCCCGCAGCCAGTCACTGAAACCACCGCCGCGCGCTTCCAGGGCGGCTTCGCGCGCCTCTTCCTCGGCGGCATCGGCCGGCGGCAACATCTGCTCCAGTGTCTGGTTGCGTGGCGAATGCGCCGTGGCATTGACCGCCAGCACCAGGTCAACGTGGGCGGCGACCAGCGGCGTGATCGGCAAGGGATTCATCAGGCCGCCATCCACCAGCACCTTGCGGTCGCGTTGCACCGGCGTGATCACCCCGGGCACCGCGATGGAGGCCCGAATCGCCTCGAGCAGATTGCCGCTCTGGAACCAGACCTCCTTCTGGGCGATCAGGTCGGTGGCGACGGTGGTGACCGCAATCGGCAGGTCCTCGATGCGCGTGTCGCCGATCAGGGCTTCCAGCTCATCCATGATGCGACGCGCGCGAATGGCGCCCATCGGGCTCCAGGTGACATCCACCAGCCGCAGCACGTCGAAGTAATCCAGCTCACAGACCCAGTCGCGATAGGCATCCAGCTTGCCGGCGGCATGGATACCCCCGACCAGTGCGCCCATCGAGCAGCCCGAAATGGCGCGAATGTCGTAACCGCGCGCCAGCACTTCCTCGATGACGCCAATATGGGCATAGCCTCGGGCCCCGCCACTCCCCAGTGCCAGGGCGATGGTCTTGCGCTTGGCCATGGCATGTCTCCCGCTGCAGATGATGAAAGATGAACGGACGCGGCACGCGGTGCATCGCTCAGTGCGAGCTGATCCACTCGACGATGGCATCGGCGACCGCCGCCACATGCGGCGGCTCCAGATGCAGGTGGTGGCCACCCGGCAAGACGCGACGCTCGAGCCTCTTCACGGCATCACGTGCCTGCTGCGCCTCGTGCCTTATGGTCAGGATACCCTGCTCGCCCTCGATCAGCAGTACCGGTTGGGTCAACGCCGCCAATAACGCCAGCACCTGCTCCGGGGTGTAGCGCATCAATGAAGGCCGCAGCAGGCGGCGGTCACTTCTCAACCGCAGGCCACCGTCTTCCAGCACCTCGAGGTTGCGCTCGACGATCGGTCGCGCCGTATCGGCATCAATCGGCGTGACACCTCCCGCGACCCGCGCCGCCACGGCGTCCTCGACATGACGATAATGGGCACGTCGCGTGGCGGCGCGTCTGACCGGCTGCGCGTGGCGTGCCCGCAATCCGCGGCGCAGCTGATCGACCACCTCCGAGGCTGGCGTGGCAAGTGCGCCGATGCCATCGATCAGCACCAGTCGCGCGATATATTCCGGTAGCGCCGCAGCCACCTGCCCCGACACCGCCGCCCCCAGCGAGTGCGCCATCACCGTGACCGGCGCGCGCGGCAGTCCCTCGTCATACAGGCCTTCCAGTGCCTCGATCACATCGTGGCAGTAATCCCATACCGCATAATCACCGTGCTCGCCCAGCGGACTCGAGCGCCCGTGACCGACCATGTCGATGGCGATGAGACGAATGCCGAGCCGTTCACACAACAGCGGCGCCAGGCGGCTGAAGCTGGCGGCATTGTCGAGCCAGCCATGCAGCGCCAGCCACGTCGGTGCCTGCTCGGCGTGCTCGGCAGGCGCCCACTCCAGGGCCGCCAGCTCTCCGCCCGTGCGCCGTGGGAAGCGACGCTCACGCAGCGTAACGTTGGCGTTCAGGGGAGCCTCTGCGATGTCCTGAATGGATTGATCAGTGCTCATGATTGCCTCCCGGCCAGCAGGCCTGGCGGCAGTACATCCGGCGGCGCGAGGTCGGCGATGGCCGCCAGCAGCGCGGCGCGCGTCTCCTGTGGGTATTCAAAGGGGTACATATGTCCTCCCCGGACATGCTCCACCGTCAGCCCGGCGCGGCGCAGGCGTGCCTGGCGCGCCGGCGTGAGCAGATCAGACTGGGCGCCGGCCAGAATCCTGACCGGCACCGCCAGCTTCGCCGGCGAGCCTGACAGGTGATCGCTGAGGTGACGGAAGATCTCGACCTCGTGACGGGTATCGAAGCTCAATGACAGGCTGCCGTCCGCGTGACGATGGGTGGCGTTGTCGACGTAGTCATCCAGCGCCTCTGGCGTGAAGTTGGCGAACAGCGAACGACGGCGCAGGTAATCCTGCATGGCCTGACGGGAGTCCCAGCGCGCGCGACGCCCGCGAGTGCGGCCTGCCGGCGTGACACGATCAATGAAGCCGAAGCGTTTGGCGACCTTCATGCCCAGCGCATCGCGACCCAGCATCAACGGCGGGTCGAGCAGCACGAGGCAGTGGAAGCGTTCCGGCTGCTTGAGCGCCGCCATGTAATTGACGATGCCTCCCAGCGAATGGCCGACCCCGATCACCTTGCGCCCGGTGCCGCCCGCCGCAGGCAACGGCCCCAGCGCGGCGTCCAGACATGCCAGCCACTCATCACGCAGCGAGATCAGATTGTTGCCGACCGGATAGGCAGGGTCGTGCGCCAGTCGGTCCACCGGCAGCAGATTGAAGTGCTCGGCCAGTGGCGCCAGCAGGCTCTTGTAGCAGGCACCGGTGAAGCCATTGGCATGCGCGAAGGCCAGCACCGGGCGCTCGGTGTCGGTATTCAGGCTGGCCGGGGCAGCGTCGCCCTGCTTGGACAAGGCCTGTTCGGGCCGGGGTTGCCGTGAGGTGGCATTCATCGCAAGGTCTCCTTACCACGGGCCGCCGTCCCTGACGCGCCCAGACAAACGGTTGTTTAAATACAGTCAACAGCATGCCAGCCCCGCCCCATGGGCGCTACTCCTCCCTTTGGCCCATGGAGCACCTCACTCCCCTTCCATGCCCGCCGGCACCAGCGCAGCGGCTGTTTCCGCTCCCGTCTCAGCTGCTTCCGCCTCAGGCAACGCCAAGGCACGACTGACCGCCAGCGCCGCCTGAACCGCGATAGCCGTGAGCTCAACGGGCTCGTCTTGGGGCACCCTCGCGCCCAGTGCCAGCAGATGATCGCGCAGCGCGCCATTGACCTGTATCTCGACGGCATTCAAGCGCGCGACCAGTTCAGGTGGCCACCCCTTGCCGGAGAGCGTCAGCCGCGCCCAGGGCTTGCTGCCCGCGGCGATGGCCAGCTCCAGCTGGGTGCGATCATTGAGCTGCTCATGCTGACGGTAATAGAGCGAGGGGCGCGACCAGTTGAGGGTCAACGTCACGGCAGGCTGCCAGGCGTCTGGCTGGGCTGCGCCGCTTTCAGGCGTGGAGGCACGGGGGCGCAGGTCGTTCTGCGTCAGCGGCGACAGCGCAGCGACAATCTGATGGGCAGCGTCGCTGTCAGGTGCCAGGCCTCGCACCAGCGGCCCTTGCCGTGCTGAGGCGTCTTGAGCAGACGCTGCCAGCGAGATGTCCATGCGACTCAGCGGCTTGTACACCGCGGCGTCACTGCGTAGCTCGGTGACATCCAGCACCTCGCTGGGCGCCATGCCGCCGCGCCAATCCGGCAACCCGATATCGCGTGTCAGCTCCCAGACCGGTGCGCCATTCACGCCATTCGCGCCACTCACGCCAGTCATGCCGTGGGAGCCTTGCACGTTCGCATTCGAGGGTGACGGCACCCACCGCACGTAGCGACCCGCCAACTCAGCACTGACCGCACCGCTCAGCTGCGTAGCCGCCGCGGGCCTGGCGCCCAGTTGCAGACTCACCTGAGCGCCATTGCCCTTCACGCTCAGCTGCGGTGACTGCGCGCTGAAGCCCAGCGCTTCAAGTGCCTTGTCCGTGGCCGGCTTGCGCGTGCGCAATTGTGCCTCGCCCAGCTGACTCACCAGCGCCTCCACCTTGCCCTGCCGGGCGGGCCAGCCGGCCAATGAGGTGATCTGCCAGTCGCCTGCGGGCCCACGCACCAGACTCAACCAGTCCTGGCTGGCCTCTGCGCCACGCCGAATGCCGATACGCTGCGCCGAGGCGGCCACCTGCGAGAGCAGCGGCAAGGGCTGCAAGACGCCTGACTGACCCGCGGTCACTGTCGTCAGCGCCTCGCTCATCAACGAATCACTTTGCCACTGCGCAGGGTCTTCCCCGCCCGTGGCGGGGCCTGAGCGCAGCGATTCCAGCAGTGACGGCCCTGCGGTGAGCGCCGTCACTGCGGCCACGGAGACCAGCGCCGTCAGTGCCCATCCCGTCCGATTGAAGCGCCCCATCAATCACCTCCCGACTGGGTAGTATCGCCCGGCGTCGCCTTGCCTGAATCTGCCTTGCCTGAAGCGGCATTGCCTGCGGCTGACTTGCCCGAGTCTGTCGAAGCGCTTGTGGCGGCGTCACTCGCGGAACGGGCGCTGTGCTGTGCATTGCGCTGTTCCTTGCGCTGTACATCTCGTTCTGCGTTGCGCTTCCCGCTGGGCTGACCGTGGCCCGACAGACGCCCTGTCGACTGATAGCCCGCGCGACGGCTGGCACGATAACGGCGCCAGCAGATCAGCTCGCCGAGCAGGCTCAACGCCACCGGCAAGGCCAGCAGCGTCCACAGGCGCAGCTCGCGGCGCAGGGCATCACGCTCGGCATTCGCCTCACGCTGCTGACGTGACAACGCGTCCTCGAAGTCATGCTGCATCGCCGCCAGGGCGTCGCTTTGCTGCGCGGCTTCGGCCTTGCCAGACACCGGCGTCGCGCCGAGCGCACTCAGACGCGTCTGCCAATCATTGCGCAACCGGGTCTCCTCGGCGGCCTGACGATCGGCCAGTTGATGCAGGCGCGTCAGCTCGCGCACCTGATGGGCACGCGCGCGCAGGGCGACCAGCTCGGGGCTGCCTGCCAGCAGATCCACGGCATTTTCCAGCCAGCGCGCATTGGCATTGAGGGCCTGCTCGCTGCCATCCGCCGCCGTGCGCCGCCACAGACGGTCACTTGCCATGTCGACATCGCTGACCACCAGCAACTGGCCGCCCTTGGCGCCCGCCGCCGGCCATTGCGCCAGCACGGCCAGCCCGCCCGCCGGCGGTGTTTCCCCCGCCAGTCCCGACAGCGGACGCGGGTCCATGCGGCTGGCGTGAACACGCGCCGCCGGAATCAGGCGCGCCTCATCACTGGCACGAATCAGCCACTGCAACGGCGCGCCTTGCGCTCCCGGGCCTTTCGATGATGCGTCTGCTGCATCAGACAGCGGCGCCAACCAGCCCGCGCTGGACATCACCAGTTGCTCGACATTGAGGTTGAGCGCGGCGTCCGACAGCTGCGCAGCACTTAGCCCGAGCAACGTCGGACTCAGCGCACGCGTGCCGTCCAGCAAGCCGATCGGCAAGGCCAGCTGCGCATCCGCCACCACCTCGCCCGCGCGCGATTCAAGCCCGGCGCGCGCCAGCAATGTCGTGAGCGCCTCGGAGGACGGCGCCGGCTGATCGAGCATTTCGGGCAGCGGGTCCACCAGCATCAACACCCGGCCGCCACGCTCGAGATAGGCCGTGATGACCTCCAGCGTCTTGACCGGCAACAGCCGCGGCGCGATCACCAGCAACGCATCCTGATCGGCGATAGGGCGCGCGGCATCATCACCGGCCGACAGCCAGTCGATGCGCAGGCGTGCATTGAGATGCTCCATCAGGCCCCAGCTGCCCAGCGCTCTGCCCTGCTCCAGGCTGGGCTGGCCCATCACCGGCAAACGCGAGACGACGCCCAGGCGCGGCGGCTCGGTGCGCGAGACTTCCTGGATCTGGCGTGTCACCTGCGCTTCCAGCCCGCCGATATCCGCCGCCTTGAGCAGCGGGATAGCGCGGCGTTCGGCGTAGGGGCCATCCACCACCAGCCCGAACAGCATCTCTTCGCCGCCCGGCAATGACAGCGCGGTCAGGCCCTGCGCTTCGAGATCCGCGAAGTCGGCACTGTCCGGTGCAGGATCGACACGCTTGAGGCGTATCTGCGGCTCACGCGCGAAGGCGGCCAGACGCGTCTCGATCCGTGTCGCCAGTTCACGCAGCTGCGGCAGATCGGCGGCGAAGCGTTCGCTGTAGGCGAAGGTCAGCGTCACCGGTGCCTCGAGGCCACCGAGCACCGCACGACTGGCAGGGCTCAAGCTGTGCTGACGCGTGGCGGTCAGATCATGCGCGCGGGTGAGCGGGTTGTGGCCGTCGCCCGTCAGCAGCGGCGGCAGGCGCACGCCGGCCAGCAATAGCGCGGTGACCGCAGCCGCCAGCGCCGCCGTGACCAGCCACTGTGGCGCCTGCTTGCGTGCATGGCGCTCCTGACTGAGGCCGCGCGCCTGCAGCACCAGCCCGGCCAGGGTCAGCAGCAGGAAGTAGCTGGCATCGAGCCAGGTCGGCCGGCCTTCACTGAAAGGCGTCAGATGCGCCGGCAAGCTGATCAGATCGAGCAGCTGCACCCAGTGCGGCGCCAGATGCTGAGCCAGCTGGCTCGTCACCGCGGGTGTGCCCGGTAGCATCAGCGCCAGGCCCAGCACCAGCGCCCCGAGCCACGCCGACAGCGCAGAAGGCGCGCGCACCGCCAGCGCCTGACCGAGACTGGCCAGCGCCATCACCAGCAGCGCCATGCCCAGATAGCCGCTGAGCATCAGGCCGAGATCCGGCGTGCCGAGCCAATGGATCAACACCACCAGCGGCGCCGTCATCGCAAGTCCCAGCCAGCCCAGCACGCTGGCACTGATCAGACGTGCGCTGGCCAGTCGCCACGACCCCAGCCCGAGGCCGGACAGCCACTCGAGCAGGCCGTTGGCGCGCTCTTCCGGCCAGCCGCGCAGGGCCAGCAGCGGCGTCCACAGCACCAGCAACCAGGGCAACACCTGCCACAGCGAGCCAAGATCGGCGCGATCACGTGCCAGCAGATCACCCACCTCGAAGGCCCCCAGCGGGGCCAGCACCGCCATCACCACCAGCAGCGACCAGCTGGCACCCTGCGTCAGTGCCTGATGCAGGTCACGGCGGACCAGCGCGAGAACGGCCCTCATGACGACACCTCCTGATCTGCGCGCGGTGTCTGCTTGCGCATCGGCAGCGGCGAGGGCTGCTCCGCCATGCGCGTCACCAGCTGGCGGAACGCGACTTCGATATCGCCCCGTTCGTGGACGCATTCATCGAGGCGGATCTCCATATAACTGCACCAGCGTGCCAACGCCGGGCGCGGGTCCTGGTGGAGCCGCCCGGCCAGGCGCAGCACGGCGCCGGTCGAGACCACCAGCGGCGACTTGTCACGCGCCATGGCATCGCCGGGCTTGACGGGCGTGATGGCTGCCACGCCCGGCAGACGCGAGACACTGGCCAGCTCGCGCTCGCTCAGGGCCCGACTCAGCGTCACTCGCCATACCGGCAAGCTGGAACTCGCCCCATACCCCGCGCCGTAGCGCGAACGGCTGCCGCCCAGGATGCCTTCGCTGACGGAGGTCGCGGCCAGCGCCTCAGGCGTGTCATCGAAGCCCAGCTGGCCGTTGGCCATGACCAGCACGCGGTCACAGATGCGAGGCACTTCCTCCAGCAGGTGGGTGGAGACGATGATCAGACGCTCGCGCCCCAGCTCGCGAATGAAGGCGCGCACACTGTCCTTCTGCAGCGGGTCCAGCCCATCGGTGGGCTCATCGAGCAGCAGGATGTCCGGGTCATGGGTCAACGCCATCGCCAGCGCCACGCGACGCCGATAGCCTTTGGATAACACGGCGCACAATTGATTGGCGAAAGGCGTGATATCCAGGCGATCCATCAATGCCGTAAGGCGATCATTGCGCACCTTGCGCGACAACCCATGCAGACCCGCCACGCACTCGAGACTCTCGCGCACCGTCAGCTGCGGCCACAGGGGCGCGCCCTCCGGCAGATAGCCGATGCGACGCTTGAGGCGATTGAGCTGGCGCTGACTGGCACGACCATCGAAGGCTTCGCCTTCCAGCTCCAGCTGGCCCTGGGTAGCGGCGAGCGTGCCCGCCAGCATGCGCAGGCTGGTGGTCTTGCCGGCGCCATTGGGACCCAGCAGACCGATGACCTCACCACGCGAGGCCGTGAAGGTCAGCCCGGTGACAGCCTGTTGCTGGCCGAATTGACGCCCGAGCCCATGGCTGACCAACAGCGCCGGGGAAGCGGACGGATCGTCAGACGCGCGCGCGCGAGCTGCAGCAGAGCGAGCTGCCACAGAACGAGTCGCAGCAGAGGGCGTCGCGTCAGAGGGCGTCGCGGCAGAAGATGACGCAGAGGTCGTGTATGGGTCCTGCAAGATACCCGCTCCTTGTACTTTTCTTGATAGGGGCAATGCGCTGCCGGGGCTGATGGTTCCGGCTGGTGATCATGAGGCCGGAAGATAACCGTGGCACCGGCAGTTAACCGTGACAGATGACAATGCAGCGCACAGGGTAAGCGGACAGCCTGCGCTCGCCAAGCAGGAGTGCGCGCACAGTCGCCACTCGCGCGGTTATGGCGTCTATTCCGCCCTTTGCCGGCCCTCAAGGCGCGTCTCGGCGCCGGTCTTCTCGATCCTCACGCCCGCCCGCGTCCCCTGGTTGGCGGCATGCGGTCAGCGCGACCTGATACCAGAGCTGATAGCCGAGCTGATAGCAGAACTAGCGCCGGGGCTGATGCCCGAGCTGCACGACTATCCCTGAGTCTAAGGAAAGCCTGATATGCTGGGCGGATGACAGGCACGCGCTGTTGTCAGAGCGCCTGCTGGCCGGCCGTCTAGCTGACAGAGCCTTCACACGTTGAGCCTTCATTCGCTGAGCCAATATTTCACCTTGCTGGACAGGACCCCTCGATGCCCAAGCATGACAAGCAGTCCGCTACTTCCTCGCCGTCTTCCAGGCCGCGCCGCGATACCCGCCTGCGCAACGGCCTGTTCTGGGCCTTGCTGGCAGCGGCCTTGATCACGGGCTTCTGGTTGGCCTGAGCCAGGCCGCCGCGGCAGTTCACGACGGGGCTGCAACGGGCCGCCGCGGTAGCGCGACGCTCGTCAGGCGCTGACCAAAAGCCTCACCAGACAGACCGCAACACTCACAGGACAAGGGCGGAAATGAGCGAGACTACTTCATGAACGACATGCTGGCGCTGTTCGTCGCGACCCTGAACGTCACCGTTCCGGTCTTCGCGATGGTATTTCTGGGCCTGGGCCTCAAACGCCTCGGCTGGATCGATGACACCTTCATCGGCACCGCCTCATCACTGGTGTTCAAGGGCACCATGCCGGCGTTGGTCTTCCTCTCCATCGTGCGCGCGGACCTGGATCACGCCCTGCGCCCGGGCATGCTGACCTATTTCGCGCTGGCGACACTGGGCACCTTCCTGCTGCTGTGGGGCTGGGCGATCCTGCGCGTGCCGAGAAAGGAACGCGGCGAGGTGGTCCAGGGCTCGTTTCGCGGCAACTGCGCCATCGTCGGGCTGGCACTGGCCGCCAATCTCTATGGCGATCTCGGCCTCTCGATGGGCGGCATCCTGATGGGCGTCGTCATCCTGTCCTACAACATGCTGTCGGTGGTGGTGCTGTCGAGCTATCTCGGCGATGGCCGCACCAGCTGGAGTGGCATCGCGCGCGGCATCATCACCAACCCGTTGATTCTCGGCGTGCTGGCCGCCCTGCCCTTCGCGGCATTCAGCTGGCAGCTGCCCGAGTGGCTGGAGACCTCCGGCGACTACTTCGCGCGCATGACGCTGCCGCTGGCATTGATCTGCATCGGCGGCACCCTGTCGATGCGCTCGCTGCGTGAAGGCCGCAAGCTGGCGCTGAGCGCCAGCCTGATGAAGATGATCAGCGTGCCGCTGCTGGCGACCACCGTCGCCGTGCTGCTGGGCTTCCGCGGTACCGAACTCGGGGTGCTGTTCCTGTTCTTCGCCTCGCCGACGGCGGCGGCAAGCTTCGTGATGGTACGGGCGATGGGCGGCAATGACCGCCTGGCCGCCAACATCATCGCCATCAGCACCCTGATGGCGGGCATCACCATCACGGCAGGCATCTTCGTGCTCAAGCTGAGCGGTCTGGTCTAGCAGCAGCGGTCTGATCAAGCAGCAGCGGTCTGATCAAGCAGCAGCGGTCTGGCTGCATGTCAAAACGAAACGCCCCCGCCAGTGCAGACTGGCGGGGGCGTTTCGTTGTGACTCAATGGTTGCGGCTCAATGGTTGTGGTTCATGACAGCCGCGCGTGACTTACGCCAGTTCCGCCGGGCTCACGAACTGGTGCAGATCCGCCAGGCCAGCGGCCCAGACATCGGCGTCCAGCCAGGCAAGGCTTGCGGTGGCAAAGGCCAGCTGGGTGCTGCCGGGGCCATCGACCAGGGCGCTGGCCAGATTCGAGACCAGCGGATTGTGGCTGATGATCAGCCAGTCGCGCGGCTCGCGCCCTTCAGAGGTGGGCGGCACATGGGTCTGCAGCCAGTCGAGCACCGGCGTCAGCGGGTCGTCCGGGGTGATGATCTCGAGCGTGGTCTGCTGCTCACCACTCAACTCCAGCGCCGAGGAGATCTCCTGGGCGGTCTGCTGGGCGCGGGTAAACGGGCTGACGACCAGCGTCAGTCGCGCACGACGCTCGGCGGGCAGCTGATGGGCCAACCAGCGCCCGATGCGGCGCGCCTCTTCGCGGCCATATTCACTCAATTCGCGGCTGGGATCCGGCGTGCCGGCCTGGGCCTCACCGTGACGCATGATCAGTACACTCATAACATTCTCCTGAAAAGATGACTGCCGCATCGCAAGCGCTTCATCACTCGCTCTGTCGCTGCGGCCGATGACCAGGGACTCGCCAACCGGAGCGTTGCACGAGTCAGACAAGGGGATGGCGAAACACGCTCCATCACCCGCTACCTGCTATGAGTCCTCAGGAGCCGTCGGGTTCCAACTGCCGCGCCTGCTGCACCGACTCACGCGACAGCACGAATTCCACATCGCTGGATTGCTCACCGCCCATCAGCGCGCGGGCCATGTGATGCGGGTCGACATTCTCGAACAGCACCTTGGCCATGCCACTGACCAGCGGCATGTAGATGCCCAGCCGCTCGGATTCATCCTGCACCAATCGCACGGTGTTGACACCCTCGGCGACCTGGCCCAGCACCTCGACCGCCTGGTCGAGGGTGCGCCCTTCTCCCAGCGCATAGCCGACCCGATAGTTGCGTGACAGCGGCGAGGAGCAGGTCACGATCAGATCGCCCACGCCGGCAAGGCCGAGGAAGGTCATCGGATTGGCGCCCTTGGCCACGGCGAAGCGGCTCATCTCGGCCAGCGCACGGGTCATCAGCATGGCGCGGGTGTTCTCGCCCATGCCCAGGGCCGCGGCCATGCCGGCCGCGATGGCGTATATGTTCTTCAGCGCCCCGCCCAGCTCGACACCGTAGCGGTCATTGCTGGCATAGACCCGGAAATAGTCGCAGCCGAAGGCCGTCTGTACGCGAGCGCGGGTGTAGGCGTCGTCGGAGGCGATCACCGTGGCCGTCAGCTGCCGCTGGGCGATCTCGGCCGCCAGATTGGGGCCAGACAGTACGCCGATATGCGTGAAGCCGGTTTCCTGCTCCAGCACCTCACTCATCAGGGTGAAGCCTTCGCTCTCGATGCCCTTGGTGGTGGCCACCAGTATCTGCCCTTCACGCAGGTGAGCGCGCGCCTGACGGACCACCGTGCGGAAGGCCTTGGAGGGAATCGCCACGCAGACCAGCTCGGCCTCGGCCAGTGCATCGGCCATATCGGTGGTGGCACGCACCGAGGCATTGATCTCGAAGCCCGGCAGATAGCCCGAGTTGCGGTGCCGGGTGTTGACCTCCTCGGCCTGGCTGGCATCACGCATCCACTGGGTGACGCTGGCACCGTTGTCGGCGGCAATCGAGGCGATCGCGGTCCCGAAGCTGCCGCCACCCAGCACGCAGACATTGAGTCCCACCGCCTGAGGGGTCGTTTCGCTTACCTCGCGATCACGAATGGCCCGACGAGGTGAAGGGGTAGTGGCAGACATGCTGACTCCTTGGATGACGATGTGCTCAGTGAATGGCAGGCATTGTACTCATAGTTTGTCAGAGAATGCTGAACAAGAGATGTCTGCGCAGACCTCGTGGCCAACGCAGGGGGCTGCGCCTGGGTGACGCGCCTGGGTGACGCGCCTGCCACGCGCGCCTCGCAAGCAATCGACCGGCACGAACCATCGATACGCATGAACTCTCGATATGCATGAATTCTCGATATGCATGAACTCTCGACATGTACAAAAAAACCGGCAATCCCTGCCCCTGAGGCGCAGAAATTACCGGTCTGTTCAGCACTGGCGTGATGGGGGCAGACTTGCCCCCATCACGCCGAGGCGTCAGATCACAGCGTCTTGAGGGCCGTGATCATGTCGCCGACCACCTTCTGACCATCGCCATACACCATGCGTGTGTGGTCAAGATAGAACAGGTGGTTCTCGACCCCGGAGAAGCCGGAGCCCTGACCGCGCTTGATCACCAGTACATTGCGTGACTGGTCGGCGTTGAGGATCGGCATGCCGTACAGCGGGCTTGAGGCGTCGTTCTTGGCGACCGGATTGACCACGTCATTGGCGCCGATGACCAGCGTGACGTCGGTGGTCTCGAAGTCGTTGTTGATCTCGTCCAGGTCCGCGATCATGTCGTAGGGCACGCCGGCTTCCGCCAGCAGCACGTTCATGTGACCCGGCATGCGACCGGCGACCGGGTGGATCGCGAAGCGCACTTCGACGCCACGCTCACCCAGCAGCTCGACCATCTCCCAGACCTTGTGCTGTGCCTGTGCCACCGCCATGCCGTAGCCCGGCACGATGATGACGCGCTCGGCGAAGGCCAGCTGCACGGCGGCGTCCATCGGATCGGAAGCCTTCATGCTGCCCTCTATCTCGCCCTGCTCGACACCTGATGCGCCCCCGAACTGCTTGAACAGCACGTTGCGGATCGGACGATTCATGGCCTTGGCCATCAGCTGGGTCAGCAGCGTACCGGCCGCCCCGACGACAGTACCGGCGATGATCATCGCGGCATTGCCGAGCACGAAGCCTTCCATCGCCACCGCAAGGCCGGTCAGCGCATTGAACAGCGAGATGATCACCGGCATGTCGGCACCACCGATGGGCAGTGCCAGCATCGCGCCGAACAGCAACGCGAGCGCGAAGAACACCAGCACCAGCGAGCTTGATGGTTCCACCGCCGCGATCACGACGCCCAGATAGACCGTCAAGCCGAGCACGATCATGTTGATCAGCTGCTGACTCGGGAAGTTGAACGCCTTCTTGAGGCGCCCATCCAGCTTGGCCCAGGCCACGATGGAACCGGAGAAGGCCACCGCACCGATCATCGCCCCGAGCACGCCCAGCCACAGCGCCAGCGAGCCGTGCTGCTCGATCAGTGCCGGGTTGTCACTCATGCGCATCAGCTCGACCGCGGCGATCGCCGCTGCCGCACCGCCGCCCATGCCGTTGTAGATGGCGATCATCTGCGGCATGTCGGTCATCTCGACCTTGTTGCCGGAGTACCAGGCGATACCGCCACCGATGACGATGGCCAGCAGCATCAGGCCATAACGACCATCAATCTGCGGATGCAGGAAGGTGAGCAGCGTGGCCACGACCATCGCGATACCGGCCCAATGGATGCCGCTGCGTGCCGTGGAAGGATGTGACATGCGCTTGAGGCCGAGGATGAAGACCACCGCCGCCGCGAAATACCCTGTTTCGACCAGCCAGTTCATCAGCGAGCCTCCTTGTCGTTGATGCCATTGGCAGCGTCTGTGCCCTTGCTGCGATCACTGGTCTTGAACATTTCCAGCATGCGCTCGGTGACCACATAACCGCCGACCGCGTTGCCGGCGCCCAGCAGCACGGCGATGAATCCGATGAACTGCTGCATGCCGGTCTCGGCCTGACCGAGGGCGATCATCGCCCCGACCAGCACGATGCCGTGGATGAAGTTGGAACCGGACATCAGAGGCGTGTGCAGAATCACCGGCACGCGCGAGATGACCTCGTAGCCGACGAAGGCCGCCAGCATCAGGATGTATACGGCAGAAAGTCCTTCGATCATGCGGCGTCCTCCGCGCGAGCGCGTACGTCATCGTGGGTGATGCGGCCGCCTTCGGTCAGACGCATCGGGCCGAGCACCGCATCCTCGAAGTCCAGCGTCAGTTCGCCGTCCTTCATGAAGGGGGTCAGCAGGTTGAAGAGGTTCTTGGCGTACATCTCGCTGGCATTGACCGCCAGGCTCGAGGCCATGTCCAGCGGGCCGAGTACCGTGACGCCGGCGTGCTCGACACGCTTGCCGGGCTCGGTCAGTTCACAGTTGCCACCGCCTTCGGCGGCGAGATCGACCAGCACGGCGCCGGGCTTCATGCCCTCGACCATCTCGCGGCTGATGATGCGCGGCGACGGACGCCCCGGAATCGCGGCGGTGGAGATCACCACATGCGCATCGCCCATGTGACGTGCCAGCGCATCGGCCTGCTGGGCGCGCTCGTCATCGGTCAGTTCGCGGGCGTAGCCGCCCTCGCCGGAGGCATCGACGCCGGTATCGATCATCTTGGCGCCCAGCGATTCGACCTGCTCACGCGCGGCAGCGCGGATGTCATAGGCCCACACCTGGGCGCCGAGACGCTTGGCGGTCGCGATGGCCTGCAGGCCCGCAACGCCAGCACCGACCACCACGACACGCGCCGGACGCACGGTCCCGGCGGCAGTCGTCAGCATCGGGAAGAATACCGAGGACTCATTGGCCGCCAGCAGCGCGGCGTGATAGCCCGCGACACCCGCCTGCGAGGACAGGGCGTCCATGCTCTGGGCGCGCGAGATACGCGGCACGAATTCCATGCACAGGCTGGTCAGCCCCTGGCTGGCAAGCTTGCTGATCAGCTGCGGGTTCTGGTACGGCGTCATCAATGCCACCACCACCGCGCCTTCACGCAACTCGCTGATCTGTGACTCGCTGGGCGTGCGCACGCACAGCACGAGATCCGCCGCGGCACGCGCCGCCGCGATATCGGCCTCGGCGACGACCGCCACTCCGGGCTGGGCGGCGTAGGCCGCATCATCGAAGTGCGCATGACGTCCGGCACCGCTCTCCACGTGCACGATGGCATCGCTGGTGTCACTGACGCTGCTGTCGAGGTGACGCGCGAGCTTGCCGGCCGTCACCGGGTCCAGCGCGACGCGGCATTCTCCGCGCGCCAGTGTGCTGCTCACGCCCTCGTCGGGTGTCACCAGGTCCGGTGCACGCATCTCGCGCACGACTAGAATATTCAGCATCGCGCACCTCGTTTCACGTCCGTGTTCATGCCTGAGGCTGCCAGCCTTGAAAGGTTCATGGCGTCGTTCCTGTTGAGCGCTGATTCGCGCCATCCTGCCTGCCGGAGGCGCTTTCAGCGACGTTATTGCCTGTCACAGGTGAGACTTGCCTGAATCGCAAGCCGTGACTCACGCATGGCCAGAAGGCCTGACATCACCCGCGACACGATGAGTGTCCAGCATCAGTCTTTTCTTGTCGGTGCATCAGGGTCAAGCGCTGCATTGCAAAAAAAGCAATAAAATCAAGCATAAAGCTATCGTTATGGCAGCCATAACAGCTGCCTTATGCTGACAGGCGCCTTGCGACACTACCAAGTGACTGATTTGCAATGAGTTTACAAAAGGCACCCCACCAAGAATAGCTCAGCTTTGTGTTATGCATCGCATAATCTCGAGCTTATGGCTGCCACAGCGTCTGCCATGAAAAATGGGATACCGCCGCAGCAGTATCCCATTTTCGTGACGATGACTTGAGTGTCAGCGCGTGTTTCCTGCATTGCGCCAAGCGGATGTCTGGCCATGGCTTGCGCTGTAAGCAAGGCAGTTCAGGCCCTCTTCATGAGAACCGCTCAGGAAGAGCAGCTCATGCAGATCGGCGCAGCATTCGCCGCCGGTGGCCGTGTCCAGTCATCGACGAGTTCGGCATCCACGCCCTGCGCCTGCCCCAACTCCAGTGCCGCCTCAAGACTGCCCTCCTCGGGGCGGAAGAAAGGCGCCGTCAGACGCTGACGCAAGGCCTTGAGCGTAGTGTCATCGCCCTGCTCGACCCGTGCGATCACCTCCAGCAGCAGATGCGTGCGCGGCACATAGAGCGGATTGCAGCCGAGCATGGCCAGACGACGCTGGCGCTCATCCTCGGCGGAGAGCCCGATGGCCATGACGCGCGCCTGATAGCGCTCAAGCCACGCCGAGGCTTCATCGCGCGCCTGGGCCGAGTTGCCATGCGGCCCACGCTCGCCGGCCAGGCGCACGACCAGCGTTTCCGGTGCGGACTGCGTGACATCCCAATGACTGAGCAGACGGTAGGCATGGGTGTAGTCGACCTTGCCGGCCGCCAGCAGCTCGCGCCACTGCTGCACCAGCGTCATGTCCTCATCGTGCGCATCCGGCAACCCGAGACGCGCGCGCATCAGGCGGGCATATTCGCGCTGCAACTCGCCCTCATAGGCGCCCAGCGCAGCGGAGAGGGCTTCGACATCGATCAGCGGCGACAGCGCGATCCCCAGACGCTCCAGATTCCATAGCCCGATGCCCGGCTGCTGGGCGAAACCATAGCGCCCGGCCTGATCGGTATGATTCGGCACTAGATTCTCTTCATAGCCATCGAGGAAGGCGTAGGGCCCGTAATCGAAGGTCAGCCCCAGCAGCGACATGTTGTCGGTGTTCATCACCGCATGCACGAAGCCGTAGGCCTGCCAGGCCGCGATCAGTCTCGCGGTGCGAGTGATCACTGTCTCGAACATGGCCAGCGCGCTGGTCACGCGCACCTGGTCTGTGAGGGGCTGGTCTGCAAGCGGCTGGTCCGCCGCTGCCTGCGCGCCGCCTTCCGGCAGTGGTTCAGTCAGCTCCTCGGGCAGACACTCAGACAGAGGTTCAGTCAGCTCCTCGGGCAGACACTCTGAAAAATGCTCCCGCAGGGCGTGATCGATCAGCGTCTTGAGGTCTTCATGCCGGCCGGAATGGGCCAGCCACTCGAAGTGCCCGAAGCGCAGGTGGCTCTCGCAGACGCGCAACACGGTAGCGCCGGGCTCGACGGTCTCGCGCTGGACCCGCTCGGCATTCACCGCCAGCGCCAGCGCGCGGCTGGTGGGAATGCCCAGCGCCGCCATGTACTCGCTGGCCAGATACTCACGCACGCTGGAGCGCACCACCGCCTGACCATCGCCGAAGCGCGAGTAAGGCGTACGCCCGGCACCCTTGAGATGCAGATCGAAGGTCTTGCCGTGTTCGGTCTCAAGCTCGCCGAGCAGAATGCCACGCCCGTCGCCGAGCTGCGGGTTGTAGTGACCGAACTGATGGCCAGTGTATTTCTGGGCCAATGCGTCCATGCCCGGCAGCAACTGCTCACCGGCCATCAGGAGGCGCAGCTGCTCGAGCGCCTCCTCGCTGGAAGCGTCAGAGGTCAAGGGCGCCTCCAGCCCCAGCAGGCGGGCGCAGTCAGGACTCACATCGGCAAGGCGCGTGCCTTGTCGCGGCTGCGGGGCAACACGCGTGAAGAAGTGCTCCGGCAGGCGGGCATAGCGATTGTTGAAGCGCAGCGCCGCCAGGTCGTGCACGTGCGCGGCGGGCGTAGGGGCAAACTCACTCATCAAGAGGCTCCGTCGGGCCGCCGGAGGTCGGCGACTCGCTGGGGGAAGAAGTGGACGCGGCGGCGTCGCTCGGGGTCAACAGGCTGCGCAGGCCTCCGGAGGGTCGCCCGGGCGGCAGCTTGCTGGCCATTTCATACAGCTTGCGCGCCGTCGTGTCGGTGCGTGCCTGACGCTTGAGCGCCTGCAGGGCATCGTCGGAGTCCCGAGCATGGCCTAGGTGCTGAGCATGAGCCAGGTGCTGAGCATGACTGGCAGGAGCGCCCGTGGCTGGCGCCTGATCGCGCGTGTTAGCCGCGGGCGACACCGCGGCAGACGTGCCCTCAAGCGAGCTCTTCTCAAGCGAGCTCTCATGACGGCGCAGTAGCAGGCGCTTGCGCGGTGTCAGCGCCAACTCCGACAGACGTGCCTTGCCCCACCATGGGTGCGGCGCCTGCACGCCATGCGTGGACTCGCTCAGCCAGGCCTGCGGCAGTGCCTCGAGCAGAGGGAAGCGCTCACTCTCGCCCTGCGCCTGCCACCAGTGGCTCAGGCGCTCATTGAGCACCAGCAGCTGGCGTGCCCGCGTGGCGGCGGTGTAGCTGAGATTGGTGACCAGCACCTGATTGGGCAATTGCTGGCGCGCGCTTGGCAGTGCCAGATCATCGGCCAGCACCACGCAATCAAATTCGAGACCCTTGGCGCGGAACACCGTCCCCAGCATGACCGTGGGCAGCTCGACCGACTGTCCCCGCGAGTGAGCACTGACGATGGCGGCCTGCAGGTCGCCATCGTGCTTGCGCAGCTCACCGATCCATTGATCGAGTGGCGCCTGGGCATACCAGGAGGCCAGCTCATGCAGGCTGCGCGCCTGATGATCATCGAGACGCGTCAGAGCCCCCAGCACCTGCGCCGGGGTCTGACCGAGCCGTGTCAGTGAGGGAGGCAGCAGTCGCCACCACTCACGCTGACTCGCGCTGTCGCCCTGCTCGGCCATCTGATGCGCGCGCCAGAGTCGCCAGTGATCCAGCAGCCCCGCCAGCGGATAGCCTTCGATGCCGTCCAGCCAGGCCACCGCGATGCCGCGCTGATGCAGTGACAGCGCCTCCCCCAGCGCTGCCACCGGGCCGGCACTGATCACCGCATGGCGCTTGCCGGAGTGCAGCAATGCCTCACGCACCGCGGGCAGCGCCAGACGGGTCGCCGGGCCGAGGCCGCTCATGGCCTGCTCGCGGGCGGTGGGCGAACAGGCCGCCAACCCCGTGCCCAGCGCCGCCAATGCCGGCCCGAAGCGCCAGGCGCCGGGCAGCGAGTAGACGGTGGCATCGGCCAGCAGCGGCGAATCCAGCGAACTCATGCCTTCCACCTGACGCGACAGGCTCTGATGCGGGTCGCCGATCAGCAGCAGGTCGCAGCGCTGGCGACGCAACATGGCCAGCAACGCTGGCGTGGCGTCCTGCGCCTCATCCAGCATCACCAGGTCGGCCTCCAGCGACTGGCCATGCTGCGACCACAGCTTGAGCAGAGCGTTGAACGACAGGCTCTGCTGATGATCGGCGGGGTCCAGCAGACACTCCCACACCAGCCGCATGCTCTCGACCAGCTGGCGCAGCTCATTGGCGCTCAGCCGTTGTGCCACGCCTTCAGGCAGATGCTCCGGCATCGGCACCGCGTCGCTCTCGGCGAAGAAGGTGTTCAGGCCCTGGGCGATCAGGCTGCGCGACTGGCTGGAAAGACTGCCCAGCCAGCTGAGACTCTGCGGCGCCAGACGGCGCGTGATGTCGGGCTGCCGCTTGAGCTTGTCGCCGTACTCCTCCATCAAGGCCTGACGCGCCAGCTGATGCAGCGACAGCGACTGAACATTGGCGGGCAGCTGACTGGCGGTCCGCCCGGCCACCGCCGGGTTGAGCGAGGTGTAGATGAGGGTCTCGTCGGCATAGGTACGCGCCAGCTCGACCATCAGCACGGTCTTGCCGCTGCCGGCACAGGCACGCACCACCACGCAATCGCTGTGCTCGGCGCTGTTGGCCGGCGTGCGATCGCGCAGGCGCGAGGGAAAGGGATGGGCGAGAATTCGCCGTTGATCATTGCTCAGATGCATGGCGGCATGATCCCCCCTGTCAGCGCGGGGGGCAAGACCTTCGCTGCGCGATCATGACTAGGACAGCGCGCCATTGGCCGCGAGGCGCTCACGCACGGTACGCATCAGGCCACGATTCCAGCGCAACAGATCATAGAGCGTGGTGAAGTAGGCATTGCCCCGCGTCGAGTAGGCACTCAACGTCGGGATGAGGTCTTCGGCGCGCACCGGCTGGCCCGCGTTGCGCAGACGCCCGCGCAGCTCACGTAGCTCGGCGTAGCTGCGCTGGGAGTTGAGATTGTCGAAATAGGCGGCGATGCCGGCCTCCAGACTCTCGAAACGCCGATATTCACGCCCCGGCGGCCCGATACCGCAGCCGCGCGAGAAACAGCGCATGCCGAACAGATTGTTGCCCTCACGGGCATGGCCCGACGTCCCCCAGCCCGACTCCTCGATGGCCTGCACCAGCACCATATCCAGCGGCAGGGTATCGATGCGCAGCAGCAGGCGCGTCCAGCTGACGCCGATGTCCTCGCGCGTGACGTCACAAGGCAGATTGGCCTGGTCACACAGGCCGTTGAGACGCTCCTGCTCGCACTCGCTGTAGTCACGCCCTCCGTCCCCGGCGCGCTTGCGCATCGCCAGCAACCAGTCGCGCTGCTCGGCGATACGCTGATTCTCGGCCACCACCAGCGGAATCATCAGCTCGAAGAATGCGACCTTGCGCTGGTTGCCCGCGGGATAGGGTCGCAGGTCCGGCATCTGATGGGTCTTGTCACGGGCCAGCAGCTCATCATCCAGCCGCGCCGCCTGCGCCATCGAACCCAGCCCCATCACCAGCAGCAAGGCGGCGCTGACCAGACGAACAGAGCCCAGACGGACAGAGCCCAGACGAACAGAGCCCGGACGAACAGAGCCCAAACGAACAGAGCCCGGACGAACAGAGCCCAGACGAACAGGGCTCAGGCGCCACGAGCGCCGCGGCCAGGCCCACGCAGACAGGCGTGGCAGGCCACGCACTCCGCCAGTCAGCCAACCCGCAGAGAAAGGTAGGTAAGTCATGTGCTGCGCTCATCGAGAGGGATGCAGTAGCAAGACGCGAGATACCATCAGCGTATCTCATGAGGCTGCATGAAACCCTAAAAACGCGTGGGCGAGAAGATGGTGCGGTCGGCCAAGCGAGGAAAGACACGGCAAGCCCTGTCGTCTGTCACCGACAGACCGCCAGGCGATGCCCGCCTTTCGCGCCACTGACGCGGCGCGCTCTCTGTGCTCTCTACGCTTCCTCCCCTTTTTCTTTTTCCCTTTCCCCTTCCTCCCTTCCTACCCTGCCGCCTTCCTGCCCTGCACACCTTGCACCTCGCACTGGACGCTATCGCTGACGACACACCCAACGCAAAACGCCCCCGCAGCATAGGCTGCGAGGGCGTCGTTGCGGACATGCTTGATCAAGCCAGTGGCTCGATCGTTCCGCCGTCTCAGGCGCTGAGCATGCTGTTCAGGCGGCGCACGTAAGCGGCCGGCTCTTCCAGCGCACCGCCTTCGGCGATGATGGCCTGATCGAGCAGCACGTGTGCCAGATCGGTGAAGTAATCGCCTTCACCGCCTTCCAGACGCGTGACCAGAGCGTGCTCCGGGTTCAGCTCGAGAATCGGCTTCACTTCCGGCAGCGGCTGACCAGCGGCTTCCATCATCTTGCGCATCTGGTAGCCCATCTCGTGCTCCGGCAGCACCACGCAGGCCGGGGAATCGGTCAGGCGGTGCGTGATGCGCACTTCCTGAACGTTCTCGGCCAGCGCTTCCTTGACGCGCTTGACCAGATCTTCCTTGGCCTTGGCGGTCTCTTCCTGGGCCTTCTTCTCTTCTTCGTTCTCGACATCGCCGAGGTCGAGATCGCCCTTGGCGACATCCGCGAAGGACTTGCCGTCGAACTCGGTGAGGTGGCTCATCAGCCACTCGTCGATGCGGTCGGTCAGCAGCAGGACTTCGATACCCTTCTTGCGGAAGATCTCGAGGTGCGGGCTGGACTTGGCGGCATTGAAGCTGTCGGCGACCAGGTAGTAGATCTTGCTCTGGCCTTCCTTCATGCGCTCGACGTACTGGGCCAGTGACTGGTCCTGGGTCGCGCTGTCGGTCTCGGTGGTGGAGAAGCGCAGCAGCTCGGCGATCTTCTCGCGGTTGGCGAAGTCTTCCGCCGGGCCTTCCTTGAGCACGGAGCCGAACTGGTTCCAGAAGGTCTGGTACTGCTCGGGGTCCTTGGCCAGCTTCTTGAGCATGTCCAGGCCACGCTTGGTCAGCGCGGACTTGAGCTTGTCGACCTGCGGGTCCTGCTGCAGCAGTTCACGCGAGACGTTCAGCGATAGGTCGTTGGTGTCCAGCACGCCCTTGATGAAGCGCAGGTACAGCGGCAGGAACTGCTCGGCGTCGTCCATGATGAAGACGCGCTGCACGTAGAGCTTCAGGCCACGCGCGGCATCACGCTGGTAGAGGTCGAACGGCGCACGGCCCGGCACGAACAGCAGGCTGGTGTACTCAAGCTTGCCCTCGACCTTGTTGTGGCTCCAGCTGAGCGGATCGGAGAAGTCATGCGAGACGTGCTTGTAGAAGTTCTTGTACTCCTCGTCGCTGACCTCGGACTTGGAGCGCACCCACAGCGCGGTGGCGGAGTTGGCGGTTTCCCAGTGGACCTGCTCGTTGCCTTCCTCGTCCTTCTCGACGCGCTTCATGCGCACCGGCAGTTCGATATGGTCGGAGTACTTGGTGACCAGGTTGCGCAGACGATGATCGTCAGCGAACTCGATGGCATCGTCCTTGAGGTGCAGCACGATCTCGGTGCCGCGCTCGGCGCGCTCGATGTCGGCGACGCTGAACTCGCCTTCGCCACGTGAGGTCCACTCGACGCCCTGATCAGCGCCCAGGTCGGCGCGACGGGTGCGCACGGTGATCTCGTCGGCGACGATGAAGCCGGAGTAGAAGCCGACCCCGAACTGACCGATCAGACGCGAATCCTTCTGCTGGTCACCCGACAGGTTCTTCATGAACTCGGCGGTACCGGAGCGCGCGATGGTACCCAGGTTGGCGACCACATCGTCACGGCTCATGCCGATGCCGTTGTCACGCAGGGTGATGGTCTTCGCCTCGGCGTCGTGCTCGATCTCGATGCGCAGTTCGCTGTCGTTGCCGTAGAGGGCATCGTTGTCCAGCGCCTGGTAGCGCAGCTTGTCGCAGGCATCCGCCGCGTTGGAGACCAGCTCGCGCAGGAAGATCTCGCGGTTGGAATACAGCGAGTGGATCATGAGGTGAAGCAGCTGCTTCACTTCTGTCTGGAAGCCATGCGTTTCGGTGTGAGTGGCGGTCGTCATCGAAAAGGACCTCTATGTCGTGGATGCCTGAAAAGAAGATTCGCGGTGGCCAGAGCGCCCCCGCAACAATGGAACCGGCTCGCCGACGCCTGCCTTTCTTGGTGGCAGATCGAAGGAAGCGCTCGTGGATCAGATATGGGGCAAGGGTGAGGGATTTCAAGGCACTAGCGACAGATGATTGCGCCATACGCGCCAGGCGTGTGCCACAGAAACACCCAAGCGGCTCCCCGAGTACCATCGGAGGGAGCCAACGAAGGAAGCCAACGAGGAAGTAGCCATCGGGGACGCGCTTTGAGGTATGAGGCTTGCGGAGCAGACATCGCCTGCCCATCACGGGGAGGCGAGTGATTCCAGCACGAAGTGCATGCGCGCGCTGGCGACCGGTTGCTCGCGGGATTTCTGCCAGGCGCTGACGCGCACATTGGTCATTCGCCGGCCTTCGCGCATCACTTCACAGTCGATGCGCGTCACCTGATCGCCGCGCGCCGTGGCCAGATAGTCGATGGAGAAATCGATCAGCTTGGGCAGGCGCGCTTCACGCCCGCCCCGCCCATGCCGCCTGAGCACCTCAAGCGTCGCGGCGGTTTCCATTGCCGCGGCCAGCACGCCGCCATGCACCGCCGGCAGCATCGGGTTGCCGACATTGTCGGGCATCGCCGCCATGGAATAGCTCAGCGCCTGCTCAGGATGCAGCTCGACATCGCTGGCCGCGCCCGCCTGCTGCCCGTCAATGGCACACAGCCCAAGCCCGATCGCCTGCGCGTAGGGCAGACTCGCCAGCAGCGCCGCCAGGTCGGCGTGAGTGCGCTGCCCTTCGACGAAACGCCGCGCACTGAGCAGGCCGCGCGGGTCCTGGGCATCGTGCGGCGCCTGCGCCTCGGTTTTCTCGCCTGCTGGCTGTGCTGCCTGTGCTGACTGCCCCAGCGGTTCCGACTCGTCCGTGGAAGGATTCGCGGGGGCTTGAGCATTGGCCGCCGCCAGCAGCGCCTCGGCAAAGCCGCTGGGCGTATTGCGCTCGCCGAGCCTGACGAAGTTGCCGATCGCACGACACAGGATCTTGCCTGGCTGCTGCCAGATCTGCGCCTCGGTAAACACCATCGATTCCGTGACCCGCAGCACGCGCGCCTCGCCCACCAACGCCAGGCCCTCGACGCCGGGTCGGTAGTGATCGAGGCGCAGATCCAGCGTCGGGCAGACTTCCGGTGCCGACAGCCCCGTGAGGACGGCACTGCCGCACAGCGTATCGGCGAACATGGTCAGCACACCGCCATGCACCAGCCTGCGGTGCGGATCGCCGATCAAGGCCGGTTGCCACGGCAGCTGCATGCGGATGGCCGGCGCGGCGACCTCCTCGACCCTGACGTTCAAGCGCGCCGTGTGCGGAATGAAACTCAGGAATCCGGTCAGCGCCCGCGCCCAGCTGGCGTCATCCAATACGCCACCCGCAGCCGGCACGTCAGCGGGATTGACGGCCAGCCCCAGCAGGCTCTGCGGCACTGCATGCATCACATCCACAGCGGCATCGCCATCAATGTGAGGGAGACCAGATAGCCGACGCCCCACAGCAGGGAGCGCAACGGGGCGATGTTGGCCAGATAGCAGCCCCAATAGCCCAGTCGTACCAGCACGAAGATCACCGCCAGCGTGGTCGCGATGGGCGCGCCCGGCGCGGTGATCACGCTGACCAGTACCCCGGCGGCAAACAGCGGAAAGGCTTCGATGGTGTTCTGGTGCGCGGCGAGCGCGCGGGCCCCGAAGCCCGTCAGCTCACGCTGCTGCGCGCGCGGATCATGGTTGTCGTAACGTCCGGTTCGCTGTTGCGCCCAGGCGACCGGCACCTTGGTCAGCACCAGCATCAGTGCGGCAAACAGCAGGCAGGCATAGATCAGCATGCAGAATATCCTTGAAAGGCGTTGTTCAGGGCGTTGCCACAGCGGCGCTTCTCGTTTGTGAACAAACGGTGCGCCGCCCTGTGATAAACGGCAGATCAGACGCTGACAGCACGCCAATTCAAACTGGTGTTTGATAGCGTGTCACGAGCATGGCAGGGTCGCGGCGTCCCTGCCATGCGGCCAATGGCCAGTGCCAGCATCAGGGCTGGTAGAGGAATGGAGTTTCCACGCTGCACGCCTTCAGGGAGTCGGCGGCTCGGAGGGATCAGGTTCGGGAATCTCGCCACGCCACAGGCGATAGTCGGCCAGCGCATCATCGAGCTTGCCGAGCAACCAGGTCACGATCACCAGATCATCGAGAATCCCCAGCCCCACCAGCAGATCCGGGATCAGATCCAGCGGCGAGACCAGATAGATGAAGGCACCGGCCGCCAACCCCAGCGCCTTCCACGGCACCGGGCGATAACGACCGCTCACCACGTCGCGCAGCAAGGGCCCCATGGTGCGCAAGGCGGCGCCTGCCTTGCCCAGCACATGTCGGCGGCCAAACAATCGCGTCAACCATAATGCCTTGCCCATAGTGGACTCCTCACGGGTAGCACAAATTTCGTTTACTGAGCTTGCCATCTTCGCGGCAGCACAGCCGCGATATCACTCTCGGATAATTCACTATCAGTATCAGATGGTGCTGTTATTCAGCGCCGACCACTGCCACGATAGCCACTATCGTTACTGAATCGGCAACCCCTGATAGCCAATATCGGGGCACTTGTTCAACATCGGGGCACTGAACCGCCACCACAAGGTCGCAGCCAGTCCACGCCCCCTTTACCGACAGTCGCAGGAGTCCCAGGTGACACCAGGCAAGCAAACACTCCGACCCCGTGGCAGCCGTCGCTTCGCGGCGCTGCGGCACCTCACCGGCCTAGGCCTGCTGTTGGGACTGAGCCTGCCCCTGCAGGCCGCCACTCCCAGTGACCAGAGCTTCCGCGCCGCCTTCGATGATGCCCGCGCCAAGCGTTTTGACGAGATTCAGCAGGTCGCCGTCAATGGCCACGTGCTGGAAGGCTACATCGAGTATCACCAGCTCAAGGCCCGCCTGCCGTACGCCACCGCCGCGGAAGTGCTGTCCTTCATCGAGCGTCACGCAGACTCGCCGTTGGCCGAGTGGATGCGAGGCCAGGCGATCTCCGCCTACGGGCGTACCGGCCGTCATGATGCCCTGCTGGAAGTCAGCGATGGCGTGCCGGCGGGCGCGCAGCGCCAGTGCTATTACTACACGGCGCAGCTGAGCAATGATGTCGCGAGCGCATCGCAAGGCGGCCTGAAGCTCTGGCATGTCTCCGGCTCGCAGGACTCGGCCTGTGATCCGCTGTTCTCGGCGTTGCGCGAGCGTGGCGTGATCGATGATCAAGCCATCTGGGAACGCGCCATGCTCGCCTGGGCTGCCGGCCAGGGTGGCATGGTCAGCTATCTCGAGCGCCAGCTGCCCAGCAGCTGGCAGCGGGCCATCGCGGCACGCGAGCAACTGGAGGGCAACTTTGCCGCCATCACGCGCCTGCCGACCGACCTCGGCCACGGCGGACATGCCTTCGCCGCCTTGAGTGTCGCCGCCATGCATGGCTTCGTGCGTGCCGACACCGAGGCCGCGCTGGAAGCCTGGCGCAAGGTGAATCCGCACATGCCGATGAGTGATGAACAGCGCCACACCGTCGAACGCGACCTGGCCTGGTATTCATTGGTGCGCGACATCCCCAACAACCGCGGCTGGGTCGATCAGCGCCTGACCATCCTCGATGACGAGGAGCTGTTCGATCTGCGCATGCGCAACGCGGTGCGCGATGGCGACTGGCCGCAGGTGCGTGAATGGGTGTTGAAGATGCCGGACCGCTTCCGCAACGAAGCCCGCTACCAGTATTGGCTGGGGCGTGCCGATGACAGCCTGGGTCGCCCGCAGGAAGCACGCGCCGCCTGGACGCGCGCCGCAACCGAGCGCAACTTCTACGGCTTCCTGGCCGCCGACCGTATCGGCCAGGCCTACTCGCTCAATCGCGATGACCAGGACTTCTCCGACGCGGAACTGGCCGAGGTCGCCGAGACGCCGGCCGTCAAGCGTGTCAGGGCGCTGATGAACATCGACGAGATCGGTCTGGCTCGCTCCGAGTGGTTCAACGCCGTCACCCAGGCGGATGACGCCGATGCTCGCCGTCTGGCAGACTATGCACTGCAGCAGAAATGGTATGACCTGACCGTCTTCGCCACCATCCGCGGCCAGTTGTGGGATGGCCTTTCCTGGCGCTTCCCGCCGGCCTGGCAGCAGGACTTCCAGCGCTTCGGTGCCGATGCCGGCGTCGACCCGTGGATGCTGATGGCACTCGCGCGTCGCGAGAGCGCCTTCAACCCCACCGCCACCTCGCCGGTGGGCGCACGCGGCCTGATGCAGCTGATGCCGGGCACCGCCGCTCAGGTCAGCCGCGGCCTGGGGCTGCCCACGCCCAGCAACGCGGCGCTGGGTGATCCGGTCACCAATATCCGTCTTGGCAGCACCTACATCCGCGAGATGCTGGACCGCTACTCAGGCAACCGCCTGGCCGCCGCCGCGGCCTACAACGCCGGGCCGGGACGCGTCGATCGTTGGCTCGCCGACACCCCGGGCGAATACGACCGCTTCGTCGAGCGTATCCCCTTCAAGGAGACCCGCGAATACGTCAAGGCCGTGCTGGCCTACCGCGTGATCTTCGAAAGCCTGGCCAAGGGCACCAGCGAGGGCGTCAAGGTGGTCAGCGAGCGCGAAGTCAGCCAGCGCTACACCACCGCACTGGTGGATCGCCGCTGAGCCGAGCAGCAGCATCCAGCAACGAAAACGCCAGCCCCTTGGGGCTGGCGTTTTCGTTTCCATGGCACTGGGCCCATGGCGTCAGGGCCCATGGCATCATGGTCCATGGCGACAGAGCTCATTGCGCCCTTCCGCCATTCTTTCAGCCATTCGTTCAGTCAGTCATCGCGACGTGGACGAATGGCGGGCGAGGACCCGGACTGACTCTCGCCCTTGGCTTCTCCCGGTCGCGAGGCGGCCACACCATTGCCGAACGGTGGCTTCTGCTGAGGGGTGTAACGCCCCAGCGCCTCGGCATAGCTCAGAGGTCGCCCTTCGTCGCCTCCCTTGCCCTTGCCACGCCAGCCCTGGCGCTTGCCGGGAGCGCCCTGGGGCTGTGGTGTGTCGTCATGGGCCTGAGATGCCGCATAGGGCTGAGATGCTGCATGGGTGCGAGGCGCATAGGGCTGAGACGCCCCGTCGCCCTCAGCCTCGCTGCTCGGGTATGCCTGCGACACCACCGGCTCCGTTGCCGCTCGGCCGGAATAGGCCAAGGGCTGGGAGCGCGTGACGCGCGGCGTACGCATCATTCGCACCATCAGCCAGACCGCCAGTGCCCAGCAGAGCGTGCCCAGCACGCCATAGACGATCATCGCCCAGACATTGCCGGGGCGGTGGCCGGCATTGATGATGATCACACGCGACAGATCGATGTCGGGCCAGCGCTCGGCCAACAGGGAGCGCTCATCGCCCGGCAGGTCCGTCTCGGCGTGCAATACGGTGCCGAACAGGCCATCGGGGAACTCGATCAGCGGCGGCACGTTTTCCAGGCTCTGCACGGAGTCGGTTCGCACCAGCACGCCCATGCGCTCGATGCGCGGCCATTCTTCCGAGGGGATGCCATCGATGCCCCCGAAGGCGCGTGACAGACCGGCCAATTCCAGCAGATAGGGGTTCATGTCAGAGATGACCGGATAATAGAGCGTCTCGATGCGGCGCCCCCCGTCTGCATTGGCATCGAGGCGGAAGGTCTCGGTGTGCTCGCGATAGACCGCCCAGTGATTGCGCAGCGAGACGAACTGATTGACCGGCAGGTTGCCCTGCTCCACCGACTCGAGATTCAGCGTTTCGGGGCGCGTGGTCACGCGACCGACCCAGCGCCCCTCATCGACGGCGTACAGCCAGGCCGCTATCCCGGCGACCACCAGCACCACGGCACTCAACCCGCCCAGGCGGCGACGAAGGGTATGTGAAAGACTCATCCGATTGCGTTCCCTGCCAATGCCAGCCTTGATGGGCCGGTCTTCATGTCATGAATGCAGCACTGTGCCGCTGCTGTCGTTGGCTCGGGCAGGCGTCGGCACCGGCCCGGGCATCATTGTTGTTCGAGCCGTGCTGCCAATCGATTGCTCTTGTCGCAGTAGCGTTGCCGCAGACGCAGGATCTCCAGAGAATTCGAGGACAGGGCATCCAGCACGTAGCGGTTGCAGGCCTGCTCGGCTTCTCGATGCGCCGCTTCCAGCGCCTTGCGTGCCTTGCGCTCTGCCGGCGTCATGCCCGCATAGGGGTCGCGCCGGGGCTTGAAGGTCGCTGCGGCCTTGCAATACATGGTGCGGGTGTCGATATGCGCCGCCCGCCCCCGGCGCTGCAAGGCATGACAGGTCTCGACGAACAGTCGGCTGGCCATGCGCGAGCACTCGCGCTGCTCGACGGCGGTACCGGTCTTTTCCAGATGTGCACAGACCGACTCATCATCGATGCGCCACAGCTGGTGGCGGAAGTCGATGGTGTAACCGTAGTAAAGCACCCGTACCTGCTGTACGCGGGAATCGTAGACATCACTGATATCCCGAGCCTCCAGGTGCGTGACGACCTTGAGAAAGGCCGCCAGAGTCAATGTCACAGGATCCATGTGTCATCAAGGATACGAACCGTCATCCCATGCGCTCCGTTGCGATGTTGGCAGTGGCCGCTCATCCCTAGCGGCCTAGCGCCAGCCGTGCCCCCAGCAGCACCATGACGGACCCGGTGATGCCTTCCATCCAGCAGGCGACCCGCGGCCTTGCCAGCCAGCGCCCTGCTCCACCGACCATCAGCGCCACACTGATCTGCCAGAGGTTGGCGATCACGAAGTGGACACCCGCCAGCCACAATGACTTGAGCACGGCCGGGTCGGTCGGCGCGATGAACTGCGGCAGAAAGGCCATGTAGAACACCACCGTCTTGGGATTGAGCACATTGGACAGGAAGCCCTCACGCAACGGCAGCCAGCACGATACCTGCTGACGTGTCACGCTGACGTCGACATTCAGCCCGCGCGCGCGCCGCGCACTCTTGAGACTCTTGATGCCCAGCCAGATCAGATAGCCCGCTCCGACCAGCTTGAGGGCCGAGAACGCCCATGCCGACTGCAACAGGATCAGCGAGATGCCCGCCGACGACACCAGCGCGTGCACGAAGAGGCCGGCACAGATCGCGAGACTGGTGAGCACGCCGTCACGCAGGCCGCCGCGCGAGGTATTGCGAATCACCAGCAGGGTGTCGACCCCGGGCGTGACCGTCAGCAAGGTGATGGCCACCACGAAGGACCAGAAGGCAGCATCGAACTGGATGAAATCAAACATGACGAACGTCCTTGCGACAGACCCGCTTCAGTAGCCGAATTCGTGCCCCCATGGCACTGAACAGGCGACCAGTCTAGGCGAGCACGGCCAGCCTGCAAAGCCATCCACACCAAGATGACAGCCTGGTTTGCCTCTGAATGGTGCACTTCAGTCTTTTGTCTTACTGCGTTGCTACATAACGGCGCAGGCGCTCTCATGAACCCGCAGCTGATGGCATGCAGAAGCCAACTCGCGTCATCAAGGATACGAGCCTCGACTCCTAAAATACGCTGCGTCGCTGTTGAGCGACCAACGCAGCCTTCAACCTACCAACCAGAACCCCGTGGCGATATCCAGCAGCAGCACCAGCAAGGCCAGCAGGATGACCAGGCCATCCTCCCCGATCAGCCCCAGTCCCAGCAGCAGCAAGGTTGCCGCTGGCAAGGCTGCGGCGAAGGGCACCAGCTCCAGCGGCACCATGGCCGTGGCCAGCAGGATGGTCAGCGCCGCGATACCGCGATAGGCAATGCCGCGCGTCATGAAGCTCAGGCGTGGCTTGAGCAGACGATCGAGGCGTCGTGTCCAGGGCCTTGCCCGCTCGACGCCATGGGTCAGGCGTTGATGCTCGAAACTGAAGCGCGCCAGCCGGCGTGGCAACCACGGCATCTTGCGCCCCAGCAACAGTTGACCCGCGATCAGCACGATGAACAGCGCACAGGTCGTCGGTACGCCGGGGATCGCCCCGGTCGGCAGCAGTACCAGCAAGGCGGGTAATACCAGCAAGGGGCCGAAGCCCCGGGAGTTGAAGTGCTCCAGAATGTCGCCCAGCGAGATATCCCCTTCGATCTCGCGGTCCAGCTCTTCCAGCAACCCCGTGAGGTTGCCTTCATTGGCGTGCTTGCTCATGCGAGCTCCCTATCGGGAAGATGACGGAGGGTGTGAAGGTCTCGAGCCGTGGCGGGTCAGCTGGTGCCGCCCCGCCACGGTGAATCGTCAGCTGATCGTCAGCCGACCAGGCGATCGCCCAGCATGCCGATCATGAACCCCAGCGAGGCGCCCAATGGCGGTGACCAGTGATGCGCCACCCGCGACTGGGGCGCAATGTCCTGGAAGACGAGATAGAGAATGCCGCCGGCGGCGAAGGCCATCAGTCCGCCCAGCACGCCCGGCGCATCCGCAAGCCACAGATGGCCGGCCAATGCCGCCAGCGGGCCCAGCAGTGACAGCAGCACGAAGGCCCCGAGCCCCTGACGCGCCGTCAGCCCGGCCCCTTCCAGCTCACGGTAGGCATTGAAGCCTTCCGGCAGGTTCTGCACCGCGATGAACAGTGCCAGCAACATCGCCGCGGCGGGAGAGGCAGAGGCCAGTGCACCCAGTGCGATCGCCTCGGGGATGAAGTCCATCAGCATCGCCAGCAACTCGCCCTTGGCGCCGCCACCGCGCGCCAGCCAGCGGTCCAGTTGCATGAAGATCAGCGCGCCCAGCAGGAACAGCCCCAACAGCGCCGCGATGGATAGCGCCTGCATGGCATGCGGTACCAGCACCAGTGAGACGGCGGCCAACAGAATGCCGCCGCCGAGCGCGGTGATCCCCGCCAGCCAGCTGCGCTTGACGTGACTCTCGTGACTGCGCTCCAGCTGGGCGATCACGCCACCCAGCGGCATGCACAACCCGGCAGCCCAGGCGAGCGCCACCATGGTCCACGGAATCGATCCCATCATGCTGTCGTCGGGGCTGCAGGACTCGGTCGCGCGCCCAGCACACGCATCAACAGGCTGGTGCCGACGCCCCAGGCGCCATTCAGGATCAGACCACCGACCACCATCAGCGGCGCGACCTCGATCCCCTTGAGCGGAAAGACGACCAGCATGGCCACGGCCGTCGGGCCGACTGCACCGAAGACGAGGCTGATCAGCCAATGGCTGACGCCCGTCCTGCGGCGCACCAATGCCCACAGCGGTAGCCCCCACAACCCGCCCCAGAAGGCCAGCGAGAGCACTGACGGAACGCCCAGCGGCCCGGTAGGCGTCATGTTGTAGGGCGCCTTGGGCAGGATATCGGCCAGATAGAAGAGCCCGAAGAGGCCCTGATGGAAGATCAGAGTCGCCAGAAAGGCGGCGATGAAGGCTTTCAACCAGATCATGTTCACTTCCTTGTCGTCATGTTGATGAAAACATCCGAGCCCCAGCACATTAGAACATGCGAAAACTCGACACTGCCTTTCCTGCTACGTCACTTCCGTCCCGCTGGATGCAACGCAGGCGTGATCTCTAGCGCTGGGTGGCCGGCGTCTGCTCGGCATGGCGCAGCGATATCTGGTCATTGAGTGTCCAGAAGTCATACAGCACGCCGATGAAGAACAGCCCACCGGTGCACAGGTAGAGCAAGCCGGTCAGCCACTTGCCCATGTACATGCGGTGGATGCCGAACACGCCCAGGAAGGTGAGCAGAATCCAGCTCAGCGAGTAATTGATCGGGCCTTCGCGAAAACGGAAGTCCGCCTCGCGGTCCATCGCCGGAATCAGGAACAGGTCGATCAACCAGCCGATACCCAGCAACCCGAAGGTGAACAGCCAGATGGTGCCGGTGACCGGCTTGCCATAGTAGAAACGGTGCGCGCCGAGGAAACCGAAGATCCACAGCAGATAGCCCATGGTCTTGGAATGCGTGTCCTGTACAACAGGCGATGTGGTCATCAGTGAAGCCTTAGCCGCGATGCGGCAGATCATGATTGCGAATACTGTCAATGCGGTCTTGGCGCCGATGAATCAAGCCTTCTGCCGCCAGAGGCCACGCCCGGAAACGACAACGCCACCCGCGCACTGGCGCGGATGGCGTCGGATCAGCAGGTGTCTCTTCATCGCTCCCGGGAGCGAAAGCCAGGCCGGGAACGAAAGCCAGGCCGCAGCCGGCGCTAGATGACGCCCAGCTCGCGCAGACGCTCCTTGAGGTAGGAGTCCGCCGTGTGCTTGTCAGACAGTACCACTTCGGGGCGCGGATGCAGGAACAGCGGCAACGACAGACGTGACTGGCTGGAGCCCTCGCCGGTCGGGTTGATCACGCGGTGCGTGGTCGACGGGAAGTAGCCGCCGCTGGTCTCCTGGAGCATGTCGCCGACATTGATGACCAGCTGACCCGGATCACAGGGCACGTCCATCCATTCGCCATTGACGTCCATCACCTGCAGGCCCGGCTCGTTGGCTGCCGGCAGCACGGTCAGCAGATTGATGTCTTCATGCGCCGCGGCACGGACGGCGCCCGGCTCTTCACTGCCGGTCATCGGCGGGTAGTGAAGCACGCGCAGCAGCGTCTGACCGCTGCCCTTGATCATATTGGAGAGCGGTTCACGGTAGAGCTCGGCCACTTCGGCAGGTGAATGGGCCTCGACCCAGCTCAGAAGCTCTGCCGCGAAGGCTTCGGCCTGGCGGTAATACTCCATGGCATTCTCGCGCAGGCTGTCCGGAATCTTGCCCCACGGGTAGATGTGGTAATACTCCTTGAGATCACGCGCCGTATGGCCCTTGGCGGTCTCGGAGACATCTGCCGGGAACAGTCCATCCTGGGTCTTGGGGTCGAACCGCCAGTCAAGCTTGTCGGCGCTGGAGAAGAATTCGGCCCATTCGGCGTAGATCTTCTCGACCAATTCATGAGAGATCGGGTGATTGCGGATGACACCGAAGCCCGTCGTGCGCAGGGATTCGACAAATTTTTCGGCTGCATCGGCCGAGCGGTAATCTACGTTCTGGACCTTCATGGCATTTCCATCTATGTTGGCTCTGTGTGAGCATCCTACTTGAGCCGGAAGGAGTCGCCAATACGACAACTTTCTGTTCGAATGGAAGCGAGCACGTGCAGCCTAGGCTGCATGCGTAGGTCAAGCAGGAAAGGATGTCGTCGCTGGACGCAACGCGTCTCTCTGGTGGAATTCCCCCTAGCCGCACCAACGCACTCTGGTCTGATGGGCAGACCACCAACATCATCTCGTAAGCAAGGAAAGAATCATGGCAACTGGCACAGTCAAGTGGTTTAACGACACCAAAGGTTTCGGCTTCATTTCTCCGGACGACGGCGGCGACGACCTGTTCGCGCACTTCTCTGAAATTCAGGCAGAAGGCTTCAAGTCCCTGCAAGACGGTCAGAAGGTTTCCTTCGACGTCACCCAGGGCAAGAAAGGCCTTCAGGCCGCAAACATCAAGCCGGTCTGATCTTCTCGATCAGCCTGGTCAGGCCGCCCTCACCGGCGCCCTGATGATGGCAGCAAGATAGTCATGGAAAAGCCCGCCTTCTGGCGGGCTTTTTTGTGGCCAGGCCTTGGCCTGACCCACGCTTATCGAAGAGTCGCCATCAACAAGAACGCCGCGACCCAAAGGGGCGCGGCGTTCTTGTATCGGCGGCCATGTCACTCGCACTCAGCCAGTGACACGGCTTGCGACGGGCATCACGCCAGCATTCGCTGGCCAGTGATTACTGCTGCGCTTCGTCGATGGACTCGTTGGCATCCTGCTGCGCAGCGTTGATCTTCTCGTTCGCTTCGGCAGCAGCGTTGTCGCCAGACTGTTCAGCGGAGTCGGTCAGCTCGGCAGCCTGCTCCTTGGTGGATTCATAGGCGTTCTTGGCAGCATCGGCAGTGGCGTCAGCAGCGTCGTTGACACCTTCCTTGGCGGACTCATAGGTCTCGGAAGCAGCGTTCTTGGTCGCGTCGAGGGCGCTTTCGCTCTCGGCGGCAGCTTCATCGCCCATGGCATCGGCGGATTCGGCAGCGTCGTCAGCCATGCTGTCGGCCTTGTCAGCAGCGTCATCCATCTCTGCAGCCGCTTCGTCAGCTGCCTCGTCCATCTTCTCGGCAGCGGCGTCAGTCGCTTGATCGGCGCTCTGTTCAGCCTGCTCGGCAGAGGTCTCGGCGTTCTGGGCAGCTTTGTCAGTATCGCCGTTATCGCAACCAGCGATGGCCAGAGACAGGCCAGCGGCCAGTGCGGGAATCATCCATTGCTTGAGTTTCATCGTCTTCTCCATGATAGGTGGGGAGTTGCCAGCCCCTGTTTCCTGCAAGTGGCATTGCAACAAAGGTCGTGTAGTCATGCAAGCGAAAGCGTGGCTTGGCGCCTGATACCCAAGATATGGTGCCAGACCGACAGCTTTTCAAGCATTCCGCCCTTTTCACAGCAGAATAGTGTTAACGAACACCATTTTCCATCAGCTACCACTAAAACCGCGCCGCGATCACTCACCGATATCTTCGTTCCAGACGTCCGGCTGCTCGCGAATGAAGGTCGCCATCAGCTCGCGGCAGCGCGCGTTGTCGACCACATCGACCTTGACGCCCAGGCCACGCAGGTGGTCTTCCGCGCCCATGAAGGTGTGGTTCTCACCGACCACGACATGCGGGATACCGTAGAGCTGGATGGCACCACTGCACATCGGGCACGGTGACAGCGTGGTGTAGAGCACGGATTCACGATAGACGCTGGCCGGCAGGCGACCGGCGTTTTCCAGTGCATCCATTTCACCATGCAACACCGTGCTGCCCTTCTGCTGGCGCTGATTGTGGCCACGACCGATGATCTTGCCATCATGGACGAGTACCGAGCCGATCGGCACGCCGCCAGCCGCATAGCCCTTTTCCGCCTCTTCAATGGCGGCCTGCAGGAAGCGCTCATGATCGGTAGTCATTGCTGTCATCGTCTTGCTCCAGATGCGGTGAATATTCAGTGGAGCGGCAGCCTACTGCCACTCACTGCTCGGCACAATACACTCAGCCCAGGCCCGCTTCGCCAGTCATCATCTGACGGGCGCGTCTCAGCCCTTCATTGCTGGCATTGGTGGGCTCACCGACTTCAGTGGCAAGCTCGCGGAAACTGCCCATGGCACCCAGCAAGGCAGAGGCCTCGTAGGGAATGAAGACGCGATCACCTTCGCGCGCCATGTCCGGTAGCACCTGCAGATATTTCTGGCCCAGCATGTAGCCGACCACCAGCTGCGGGTCTTCCGCACCGATGGCATCGCGCAGCTGATAGATGGCCTGACGCTCACCTTCGGCGCGCAGAATCGCGGCCTGCTTGTCACCCTCGGCGCGCAGTACCGAAGACTGCTTCTCGCCCTCGGCGGTCGCGATGGCAGCTTCGCGCTGGCCATTGGCCTCGGTCACCGTGGCGCGACGCTTGCGCTCGGCCGCCATCTGCAGCCGCATGGCGTCCTCGACTTCCTCGGGCATGCTGATGTCCTGGATCTCGACGCGCGTCACCTTGACGCCCCACTTGTCACCGACTTCATCCATGGTGATCTGCAAGGCGTCGTTGACCTCCTTGCGGCTCTCGAAGAGCTTGTCGAGCTCCATGCGACCGATCTCGGAGCGCAGGCTGGTCTTGGCCAGGACCTCGACGGCCTGGGTGAAGTTCTCGACTTCATAGACGGCGCGCTTGGGATCGACGATCTGGAAATAGAGCGCGCCATTGACGGTCACGGTGACGTTGTCCGTCGTCACCACGCTCTGGCCGGGGAAGTCCATCACCGTCTCACGGCGATCGATGCGCGTCTCCTCCACCACCAACGGCAGGTTGTCGCCCTTGACCTCACGATAACGGCGAATGGTGATGGAGCGCGGCTTGTCGATGAACGGAATCACCAGATTCACGCCGGATTCCAGTGTGCGGCTGTAGCTGCCGAGGCGTTCGATGACGACAGCTTCTGACTGCTGGACGATCATCAATCCCTTTGCCAGCAGGATTACCACCAGCGCCAGTATGAAAAGAATGATGATGAGTCCCGGACTGATAATCATATTGCTCAACTCCCTTGAACTGGGCCGTATGCGCAAGCCCTTGTGAGATATCCGATCACGCTTGACCCGCTACCACCACGACCGCGCCGTCGAGCCGCGATCTCATGGTGTCTTTGTGCCACTTTCCTTCGAGACAGGCTCGACACAGACGGTGATGCCTTCAACGCTGACGATCCTGACCGTATCCCCCGCTGCCGGCGGCGTCTCCCCCTCCCAGCGTAGCGGATACTCATTGCCTGACACGCGCACGGCAGGTTTGCCACCGTTGCCGATGATCACCTTGGCCAGCTGCCCGGTCTCCGCGCCGCTGCCCAGGGTGCCGTAGGGCGTCTTGGGCAACAGATAGGGATGGATCTTGCGCACGAACAGCGGCACCAGCACCAGGGCCGTGATCGCGACGCTGATCAACTGGATGTTTAGTCCCGCCCCCAGCCCCGCCGCCAGAGCGCCCCCGAGGGCACTGACACCCAGTGCCAGCAGCACGAACTGCGCGCCCAGCAGCTCAAGCCCCGCCAGAATCAGCGCGAGGATGACCCAGATATGCCACGCCGCCAAACCGACCATGCAATCACTCCCTGAGGTCCTGACTCCCGCCCTGCGCGGCCGAGAGATTGGAAGAATACGCTGCCACCAACGCAACGAGCGCAGCCTGAGTAAACCTCAGACTGCGCTCGTGTACCAGCCAGCCCTCATGGCTCAGCCAGCGCTCAATAACCCATCTGCGAGCTCATGAGTGTGTCAGCAGGGCGGCGCCCTGCGGGGCGACCAGACGCAGAGCGCCGGGAATCAGCTGGAATTCGCTGTTCTCGATCAGGTAGCTCTCGCCATCGAGATTCACCGGCAGCGACTCACCACGATAGTGCAGCGCGTCAGTGCGCACATACCGCACGAAATGGCCGTTGTCGGGGAGCGACTCCAGCTCCTCGATCACCTCACCCACGCGCGCGATGGGGAAGTCGCGGATCACCAGCACATCGAAGCAGCCATCATCGAGCAGCGCCCGAGGCGCCAGCTCCTGACCGCCGCCCGCCTGACGACCATTGCCGATCGCCAGCACGAACAACGCCAGCTCCTCCTCCACCCCGTTGAGGGTCACGCTGCCACGATAGGGGCGGAAGTCCCACGCCTTGAGCACACCCATCAGCGAATAGGCCCCGCCACCGAACAGCTTCTTGAGGCCACCGGGCGTCGAGCGCGTCACCTCGGCGCCGAAACCTGCCGAGGCCATGTTGAGGAAGTAGGCATCATCCAGCTGCACCACATCGACGGCTCGCGCCGCCCCTTCGCAGGCCAGCGCCAGCGATTCCGTCACCGGCTCGGGGATGCCGAGCGAGGTCGCCAGGTCATTGGCGGTGCCCAACGGCAGGATCGCGACTTCCGGACGCTTCGCGAGTGGATGCTGCATCAATGCATTGGCGATCAGATTGAGGGTGCCGTCACCGCCGCCAACGACCAGCCGCGTGACGCCTTCATCGACCGCCTCGCTCACAAGCCTCGCGACGTCATCTCCCTCGAAGGTCAACCGCACTTCAAGCCCTGCCATACGCTCACGCTGAGCGAAGATGGCCTCACGCAGCTCCGGCTGCTGAGCCTTGTCCCCGTTGAGTATCACGCGCACACGCGCCGCTGATTCCATGGTGCCTCCTTGGCGACATGCGGATCGAGCGACAAGCATACTCTGGTCAGGTGCCTTCAATGAACCATCTCTGCCCTGCGACCCGCCTCTGTCGCCAGCCAGCGAATCCTCCATGCCCGGCCAGTCCCACCGGCCAGTCGCAATGCGCCGTCGCACCGGGCAGTCTTACCGACTAGACGCCCGGCTGACGTCGCGCGCCCAGCAGCAGCAACGGCAGCACCATCACCACGCTGATGAGCAGCAGACCCTGCTGAGGGGCGAGCGGCGTATTGAGCAGCGCCGTCGCCACCACTGCCGAGCCGCCGAGCTGGATGCTGCCGAGCAGCGCCGCCGCAGTGCCGGCACGCTCAGCGAAGGCCTCCAGCGCCAGGCTTGATGCCGCCCCGAGCGCCAACGAGAAGCCGACCGACAGCACTGCCACCGGCACCATGAAGGCAGCGGCAGACAGTGGTAGCCAGGCGAAGGCCGCGCCCTGCATCAGGCCGGAGAGCAGGATGATCGCCAGCCCCAGGCGCACGGTGGGCTGACGGCCGAGGCGCGTGATCACGCGCGGTGCGAAGAAGAAGGTGATGATATTGATCACGGCATTGCCGCCGAACAGGGCACTGAAGACCAGCTCGGAGTGACCGAGGCGCTCGACCAGCAGCTCGGAGGACGACGAGACATACAGCAGGATGGCGCTCATCGCTGCCATCGCGACCAGCGCCTGATACAGGAAGCGCCAGCTGGTCAACACGGGGCGGTAGCGCGCCCAGTTGTACAGCGGACGCTCCACGACCGTCGTGGCCGGACGCGTCTCGCCGAAGCTCTTCCACGCCATCAGGCCGACGCACAGCGCGAAGGCGGCCATGAACAGGAAGTTGGAGCGCCAGCCGAACTGCACCGCCAGCAGGCCGCCCAGCACCGGCGCCAGCGCCGGAATGATGCACAGCGCACCATTCAGATAGCTGTACATCCTGGCGCCCTGCTCCGGCGTGTAGCAGTCACGCACGGCCGCGAAGGCCACCGTCACCGTGGCGCACGCTCCCAGCCCCTGCAGGATACGCCCGAGATACAGCATGCTGATGTCCTGTGCCAGCACGGCGACCATCGCGCCGACGAGATAGACCGTCGCGCCACCCAACAGCGCCGGACGTCGTCCGTAGAGGTCCGTCAACGGGCCGACCAGAATCTGCCCGACACCCACAGCGCCCAGAAACAGCGTCACCGTCATCTGCATCACATCGGTGGGCTGGGCGAATTCACGCGCCATCGCCGGCAGTGAGGGCAGATAGATATCGATCGCCAGCGGCGAGAACATCACGCAGCCTACCAGCAGCAGCAACAATAATCGTGCGTTGGGCATGGGCCTTGCGGCAGCAGAGGAAGACACGGACATGGATAATCTCGAGAGTCAGAAGCCAAGGGCGGCCCGACAGAGGGCCATCAAGAATCCGCAGAGCCTAGCGCCTGCGACTTATGAAGCAAAATGATATTATTTCAGGCCTGATATTCTACTGGAGAAACTCATGAGCGCGACAGCCCCGCAGACACCCGCAAGGCCGGTTGCCGCCCAGTCTCCAGCCGCGTCTTCGCTGTCTGCGTCTTCGGGCTCAGCGCCAGCGACCACGCCCTTCAACACGCGCATCGACCTCAATCTGCTGCAGGTGCTGCAGGTACTGCTGGAAGAGTGCAGCGTGACGCGCGCGGCGGGCCGTCTGCACCTCTCGCAGTCTGCCGTCAGCAAGAGTCTGGCACGCCTGCGCGTGATGTTTGATGACGCCCTTTTCATTCGCGAACGCCATGGTCTGCGCCCCACGGCGCGGGCCCTGTCATTGCGTGGCGAGCTGGCCGAGCTGCTCTCGCGTCTCGAGAACCTGAGCGCCCCTGCCACCTTCACCCCCGCCACCAGCCAGCGGCGCTTTCAGCTGGCGGTGCTGGAAAGCGCCTGGGCGACCCTGATGCCTTCCTGCACGCGGGCACTGACCGATGCGCTGCCGCATGGCAGCCTCGAGATCAGCCGCTGGCAGGCCGATTGCCTGAGCCTGATGGAAAAGGGCCAGCTGGATATCGGGCTTGCCGGACACGATCACAGCGCCGAGACCCCGGGCGAGCCGCCTGCCCTCCCCGCTGGCTTCCAGTCGCGCCTGCTGTGGCGCGACGACCATGTGATTCTGGTGCGGCGTGATCATCCGCTCACGCGGCGCCAGACACCGATGACGCTGAGCGAATTCGCGGCCTTGAGTCATGTGCAGGCCACCTGCGAGGGGCGCTCACGCTGGTCGCTGGATGAGCGGCTGGAGCAGCACGGCGCACCACGCCGCATCAGTGTGCTGGTGCCGGATTTCCGCGATGCCCTGAGCATCGTCGCGCACAGCGAGCTGGTGTTCTGTGCCCCCAGAAGCTTTGCCCAGGCCAGCAGCGAGCTGCATGGGCTGGCGATCCTTGAGCTACCGATGCGCCTGCCCGCGCTCAGCTACCGCTTGATCTGGCATGCCAGCCACGAGCAGGACCCCGGGCACCGCTGGTTGCGACAGTCCCTGCTGACGCATATCCGCAACGCGCATGGGGAAGACGCCGAGGCCGCTGAGCTCTAGAATGGCCCCATTGTAAATTCGCCACCCGCCCTGCGGCACTGGCGCCGATACCCGCACGTCCCATGAGGTTCTGCCATGCGCTCCATCATCCGCCTGTTCTTCCGCACCCTGCGTCTGGTGCTGGCTCCCTTCATGCTGCTCAGCGAGAAGCTGACCCGCGGCAGCGCGCTCGAGCGCAGCCCCGCCCAGCAGGCCGAGGTGGATGCCGAGACGGCCAAACTGGCGCTGTATCAGTTCTCGACCTGCCCGTTCTGCATCAAGGTGCGCAAGCGCATGCATCAACTGAACCTGAACGTCGAGCAGCGCGACACCCAGCACAACGCCACTCACCGCCAGGCCCTCGAACAGGGTGGCGGTCGCGTCAAGGTGCCGTGCCTGCTGATCACCCATGACGATGGGCGCGAAGAGTGGATGTACGAATCCGACACCATCAATGCCTACCTGCAGGAGCGCTTCGGCAGCGCGGCCTGACAGGATACCGGCTGATACGACGCAGACCGCAAGAGGCCGCTCTCATGAGCGGCCTCTTGCGGTCTGGTGAGCGCGATCACGCGCACTTGGGGGTCTCTCTTCTGCTTACCGTCTTGCCCACCTTCTGCCTCTCATCAGGCCAGCGCCTGCGAGACGGATGCCCGCTTGTGGCGAGCCGCCTGGCGCATCTGATCCATCGCCCACACCATCGCCAGCGTCAGCGCGACGGCCCCCAGGGTATGCGCCAGCGCCAGATCCAGCGGCAACCACCACAGCACATTGGCGATCCCCAAGCCTGCCTGCACCAGCCAACACCCCAGCGCCCAGCGCCAGGGGTTGTCAGGCGCCGCCTTCCGCGCCGGCAAGTGGCGGCGCTGGCGCCAATACAGCGCCAACAGCACCGCCCCCAACAGCACGGCCCCGCCACGGTGCGCCATGTGAATGGCCGTGCGTGCCTCACCATGCAGCTGCCCATGCAGGTAGCTGGGGCCGACATCCTGGGTCAGGTGGAAGCCCTCTCCCCAGTCCATCGCCGGCCATGCGGCACCATTGCAGGCCGGGAAACCTTCACAGGCAAGCCCGGCATAATTGCTCGAGGTCCAGCCCCCCAGGGCCAGCTGCCCCAGCAGCAGAGCCGCGGCCAGAGCGGCCAGCCAGGGCTGACGCCGGATGTGCGCTGCATCAGCGCCCGCCGTGTGTTGCCCAGCCGTCACCTTGAGGTGCGCCGCCCGCCGTCTGAGTGATAGCCACAGCAACAGCAGCAGACTCAACACGCTCAGGCCGCCCAGCAGATGCAGCGTCACCACCTGCGGCCACAGCTTCAGCGTCACGGTAAAGGCCCCGAACGCGCCCTGGACCAACAGCATGCCCAACAACAGCCAGCAGCCGGCCAAGGGAAAACGAGTGCGCGCCTCCTCGGCCCAGTGATCAGTCACCCTTGCCTCGCCACTGCCACCCTCGAAGGTCTGCGGCTGATGAGCCTCCCGACGGCGTATCCGCCAGCCCAGTGCGAGCAATGCGATGGCCGCAAGCCCGAGCAGACTCGCCGCATAGCGATGGATCATCTCCGCCCACGCCTTGTAGCCTTCAAGCGGATGATGCGGGCTATGCAGACTCGCCGTCTGGGCATCCGGCACGACCAGGGCGCCATAACAGCCCGGCCAGTCGGGGCACCCCAGACCGGCGTCCACCAGCCGCGTCCAGGCTCCCAGCCCGATCACCAAGATGACCAATCCCAGCATGCTGGCGACCAGTCGCTGACTGCTGCGCCACAGGCGTGCCGTCACCCGTCGGCTCGTCGCCTGCCGGGCGGCAGGGCCATGCACCAGATCAGACGTCAGCTCAGGCGTCGCCATCGAGAAGGCCTGCGCAGCTGAGGCTTCATCCGTGGTGGCGTGGCGCAGAAATGGCGGGCGAGGCAGCAACGCCGCCCCTCGTTGGCGAGCTCGCGAGACGGCGCAGGCCCGCGGTGGATAGCGCTTCTGTATGGCGAGGCGAGACATGGCATATCTCCCTGGTGAAGCGAAAGAAGATCACGCGCGGCCTGGCGAGGCCCGTCCTAACGAGGTGAAACCTGGCGAGGCCCGACCTGGCGAGGCGCGACCTATCGAGGCCCGACCGGATTACGCTTGAGCAGCCGGCGCACATCCTTCATCACGGCCTGCGGCGTGATCTCGGGCCCGTAGGCGACCACGACCTGCCCGTGAGGGTCGATCAGGCGCAACTGGTGCGGCGCGGAAGCGGTGTCGTTCGGCGCCGGCCAGCGCCCGAGCGCCCGTTGCTCACCCGGCACCTGGGGATGCACAAAGGCCTTTTCAGCCACCACCAGGCGGCCCAGGCGTGGCGCCTCCTTGCCAAGCGCGCGATGCAGGCGCCACCAGCGCTCGGCCTGCGCCGCGGCCAGCTGCGGCTGGTTCGGCTCCGGCCAGCTGAGCCAGAAACGCTGTTCATCCGCGCCTCGGGCGGCCAGCGGCGGCATGCCGGGGGCCTCCTTCGCGCCAACAGCGCCGTCAGTCGCGTTTCCTGTGGCGTTTCCGGTGACGTTGTCAGTGGCGTTCTCTGTCACGAGGTAGTCGAGCGACCAGTCCGTGAGCGGCTTGACCTTTGGCAACAGGGCACCGTTTGCCACCCGTCCTTCGGGAATCCCGACCTGTGCGCTCAGCATGGCCCACGCCAAGGGCAGCGGGGCGGACAACAGCCCCAGCAAGGCCACGAGTTTCAGACGCTGTCGCATCACGTGTGTCATCGCTCTCCTCCTGACGACGGCTTCCCTGCTTGCCCGGGTGTTCGGACAACAGACTCAAGACACAAGCACCGGGCGCTAGGCCTGGCGCTGACGTAGCGCGGACTGACGTTGACGGCGCGCACCCAGAATCATGACCACCGCCGCTCCCAGGCTGAGCCCCAGCCACTGCAGCGCATAGGCGTAATGGCGCTCGGGCGTCATGTTGCTCGGCTGCCACCAGGGCAGGAATCGCCCCTCCCCGCTCGTCTGGTGCAGGACACCCGCAAAGGCCGGTGTGCCCAGCGCCTGCCAAGCGCTCAGATCGACCTGCTGCAGACGCTGCCCCTCACGGTTGGGGCCGAACAGTGGGCCACCGCTGTTGCCCTGACCGTTCAACCACTGCCAGCGACCACTGATCACCCCGGAGCCTGTCGGGGTCGTGAAGTCCGGGTCGCTGCGCGGGGCCGGCGATGCCACGAAGCCGCGCTCCACCAGCCACCAGCGGCCATCCAGCGTTCGAAAGGGCGTGAGCACCGCCACGCCATGGCGCTTGTCCAGCGTGCGGTTGTCCAGCAGCAGGCTGTGTTCCGCGAGCCACTCGCCGCGCAGCTCGATCAGGCTGGCACTGGCGGGCGGTGCCGTCGGCATCACCAGCTCCGGCGCGCTGGCGGTATCCTCCAGATGCTGGGCACGCGCCTGGCCACGCATCACCTGCCAGCTGCACAGACACAGACCGAGCACGATCAGGCATCCCCAGAACAGCCACCAGCCGCGTCCGACCTGGCGCTCCTGCGTCGGCGCCGTTGAAGACCCCTGCGCCGCTGGCACTGACTTGCGCTTGTCAGCCGGATGAGCTCGACTGTCACAAGCGAGTGCCGCGCTGTGCTCACCCGCCACTGTCTGCGCCCCGGGAGGTGACATGCTGCTCAAATCGCTGATCGCACTGGTCTTTATCGGCATGCTGGCAAGCCTGGTCGCCGGCGCCGGTTTTCTGCTGCGCGATGGCAGCCGCAGTCGACGTCTGCTGACCTCTCTCAAATGGCGGGTTGGCCTGGCAGTGTGTCTGGTGATTCTGCTGGTCATTGGCTTCTCCACCGGAATGCTGGACTGACATCGCGCCGCGTGCTGTCAGAACACATAGACGAACAGGAACAGACCGATCCACACCGCATCGACGAAGTGCCAGTACCAGGCAGCCGCTTCGAAGGCGAAGTGACGTTCACTCGAGAAGTGGCCGCGTATCACGCGCACCAGCATCACGATCAGAATCAGGGTGCCGATGGTGACGTGCAGACCATGAAAACCGGTCAGCAGGAAGAAGGTACCGCCATAGACCCCCGCCTGCAGCGTCAGCCCCAGGTGGTGCCAGGCCTCGTAGTATTCGATGCCCTGCAGGGTCAGAAAGCACAGCCCCAGTACCACGGTACCCGCCAGCCAGTTGCGCGCCGTGCGCCGAAACTCCATCTTCAGCGCTTCATGCGCCACCGTCAGCGTGACGCTGGAACTGACCAGCAACAGCGTGTTGGCCAGCGGCAGCTGCCAGGGCGACAGCAGCTCTCTGGGCCCGGCGATGCTGGCATCCGGCGGCGTCATCAGGGGCCAGCTGGCGGTGAAGTCCGGCCACAGCAGCGCCGTCACTCCCTTGGCGCCCTCGCCATCGAGCCAGGGCAGCGCGAAGGTTCGCAGATAGAACAGCGCCCCGAAGAAGGCCGCGAAGAACATCAATTCCGAGAAGATGAACCAGGCCATGCCCCAGCGGAACGAACGGTCCATCTGGTCATCGTAGAGGCCGCCCATCGACTCGCGGACCACATCCCGAAACCAGCCCGCCATCACCAGCACCACGGCCAGCAGGCCGATGCCTGACAACCAGGCAGCGCTGCCGTGCACCATCCAGATTCCGGTCCCGATCATCATGCCGCCCACCGCCAGCACGCCGAAGATGGGCCAGGCACTGTGGGCCGGGACGTAATAGCTGCCACTGCTCATGTTTCACCTCCTGCAGAATTCTCTGCACCATCGTCCCCCGCGGATGACGGCGTCGTGACCGGATAGAGCGTGTACGCCAGGGTCAGATCACGAATGCCCTCCGGAAGGTCAGGGTCAACCTGAAAGACCAGCGGCAGCTCGCGCCGCTCGCCTGCTGCCAGCGTCTGCTCCTGGAAGCAGAAGCACATGATCTTGCGCAGATGCAGTGAGCCCTCGGCAGGACTGACACTGGGCACCGCGCGGCCACGCACCGGGTAATCGGCGTGATTGGTGAACACGAAGCGCGCGCTGTACTGGCCACCGGGGTGGATGCGGAACTGCTCATCCAGCGCCTCGAGTGTCCACGGCAGGCCCTGCCCCTGCTGGGTGATGAAGCGCACCGAGACCCAGCGGCTCTCGTCGATCTCCATGGCCACCGCGGCCCTGGCCTGACTGGCGGCCTTGCCATTCAGGCCGGTGAGATTGCAGAAGACGTCATAGAGCGGCACCAGCGCGAAGGCGAAGCCCAGCATCGCGACCAGCGCCAGCAGCGTGCGCCGCACGGTGCGTGCCACTGCCTGTTGCTGTGCTGCGTGATCGCGTGAGGGCATGTCACTCTCCTGGCCGCTGTCCATCGCTCAGCGGATGATCTGGCCATCGCGGGTCTGCGGAGGAATCTCGAAGGTATGCAGCGGCGCCGGGCTCGGCACGCTCCACTCCAGGTCCACCGCCCCCTCCCAGGCACACGCCGGCGCCCTGACACCGCCGCGCGCGCACTTGACGATCACGACCAGGAACAGCAGCTGCGAGATACCGAACAGGAAGGCGCCGATGCTGGACAGCATGTTGAAGTCGGCGAATTGCAGCGCGTAATCCGGAATGCGGCGCGGCATGCCGGCCAGCCCCGAGAAGTGCATCGGGAAGAAGGTCAGGTTGACGCCGATGACCGACAGCCAGAAATGCCACTTGGAGAGCCCCTCGTGGGGATAGAAGCCGGTCCACTTGGGCAGCCAGTAGTAGGCTCCGGCGAGAATCGCGAACAGCGCGCCGGGCACCAGCACATAGTGGAAATGCGCCACCACGAAGTAGGTGTCGTGGTACTGGAAATCCGCCGGGGCGATGGCCAGCATCAGGCCCGAGAAGCCGCCGATGGTGAACTGGACGATGAAGGCGATCGCAAACAGCATCGGGGGCTCGAAGCTGATGGAGCCGCGGAACATGGTGGCGATCCAGTTGAAGACCTTCACGCCGGTCGGCACCGCGATCAGCATCGTCGTGTACATGAAGAACAGTTCCGCCACCAATGGCAGGCCGACGGCGAACATGTGATGTGCCCAGACCAGGAAGGACATGATCGCGATGGAGCCGGTGGCGTAGACCATCGAGGCGTAACCGAACAGCCGCTTGCGCGAGAAGGTCGGCACGATGGCGGACACGATGCCGAAGGCCGGCAGGATCATGATGTAGACCTCGGGATGCCCGAAGAACCAGAACAGATGCTGGAACAGCACCGGGTCGCCGCCACCAGCGGCATTGAAGTAGCTGGTGCCGAAGTTGATGTCGAACAGCATCATCGTGATGGCGCCCGCCAGCACCGGCATCACCGCGATCAGTAGGAAGGCGGTGATCAGCCAGGTCCAGACGAACAGCGGCATGTCCATCAGGCGCATGCCCGGGGCACGCAGATTGAGGATGGTGGCGATGATGTTGATGGCGCCGAGAATCGAGCTGATGCCGGCGATGTGCAGCGAGAAGATGAAGAAGCTGGTCGAAGGCGGCGCATAGGTGGTGGACAGCGGCGCGTAGAAGGTCCAGCCGAAGTTGGGGCCACCGCCCTCCATCAGCAGGGTGGAGAGCAGCAACAGGAAGGCGACCGGCAACAGCCAGAAGCTGAAGTTGTTGAGGCGCGGCAGCGCCATGTCGGGCGCGCCGATCTGCAGCGGAATCATCCAGTTGGCCAGCCCGGTGAAGGCCGGCATGATGGCGCCGAACACCATGATCAGCCCGTGCATGGTGGTCATCTGGTTGAAGAACTCCGGCTGCACCATCTGCAGGCCGGGCTGGAACAGCTCGGTGCGGATCACCAGCGCCATGATGCCGCCGATGAACAGCATGCTCAGCGAGAAGATCAGATAGAGGGTGCCGATATCCTTGTGATTGGTGGTCAGCAGCCAGCGCAGCATGCCGCGCGGCGAGCTGCCGTGGCCCTCGCCCACATGAGCGCCGCCTGCGGTGGCCCCCTCGCTCTCGCTGGCCTGAAGTACCGCCTTGCGTGGCTGTTCACTGGCCATGACACGCCTCCTGAATGCGTCGCTTGCACGCTATTGAGACAGCTGTTCCTTGATGACGGCTGGCTGCACCAGCTCGCCGGTATCGTTGCCCCAGGCGTTGCGCTCATAGGTGATGACAGCCGCCAGCTCGACCGGGCTCAGCACATCTGCGAAGGCCGCCATGGGCGTGCCCGCCTTGCCGTTGACCACGATATCGATGTGCGCCTGCATGTCCTGGGTGACGATGGCGCTGCCCACCAGCGAGGGGAACGCCGGCGGCATGCCCTGGCCATCCGGCTGGTGGCAGGAGGCGCAGATGGTGGCGTAGGTCTTCTCGCCCTTCTCCATCAGCTCCTCGAGACTCCAGTCACGACCGGCATCGTTGAGCGCGGCCTCGGCTTCGGCCTTGCGCGCGATCAGCCACTCATCGAACTCGGCCTCCGGTAGCGCCTCGACCACCACCGGCATGAAGCCGTGGTCCTTGCCGCACAGCTCGGTGCACTGGCCACGATAGGTGCCAGGGGTCTCGATACGCGTCCAGGCCTCATTGATGAAGCCGGGAATGGCGTCCTTCTTGACGCCGAAGTCCGGCACCCACCAGGAGTGGATGACGTCGGCGGAGGTGGTCAGGAAGCGCACCTTGCGATTGATGGGCAACACCAGCGGGTTGTCGACTTCCAGCAGGTAATGCTCGCCCTTGGCGGCGGTGTTGTTGATCTGCTCGCGCGGGGTCGCGAGGCTTGAGGTGAAGGCGACATCCTCGCCCAGATACTCGTACTGCCAGCGCCACTGATGGCCGGTGATCTTCACGTCCAGCGCCGACTCGGAGGCGTCGTACATGTCCTTGAGCGTGGCGGTGGCAGGCACCGCCATCACCACCAGAATCAACAGCGGGATGGCGGTCCACAGAATCTCGATACGGGTGTTTTCATGAAAGCTTGCCGATACCGCACCGCGTGACTTGCGGTGCTTGATCATCGCGTAGCCCATCACACCGAACACCACGATGCCGATGACCACACAGATCCAGAAGATGATCATGTGCAGCGAGTGGATCTCGCGACTGACCGCGGTGACCCCGACCGGCATGTTGTATTCGACTGCCAGCACCGAAGGGGAAAGGGCTGTCAGTGACAAGGCCGTCAGTGACAGGGTCGTCACTGTACGTCGCAAGCGCAGACGCATTGGCCTGGTGACACGGGAAAGGCATTCCGCGATCCATGACATCGGCGCCTCCTTGTCATTGTTATCGAGAGCCTCACCCAGATGACGGCGCTGAGCGGCTCCCCGTGCTCCGACTTGCTTCGAGTATAGAAGAGCTTGGCGGAACACAAGGTCGCGTGGATCAACCCACTGATACTCCTTGGTCGCAAGGCAGAGCGAGGCAAAAACGGCTACCCCGCGCGTGATGCCGCCTGAGCACAAGGCAGCGGCGCGCTTCTGCGTTCAGTCCACGCAGAGAGGCGGCGTTTCAGGAACGTCCTGCAGGTTTGCTGGCGACATGCCGGCGCGAGTCGGGGCGACCAATGGCGAAGTTATATGCGCATTTATCGATGTTAGCGTCACGCCGATCTGCACCAATGTGTTGAAAATCTTGCTTGAAAGCCCTGACGCAAGGTCTTGCTCGGCGGGCGCTCGACAGCGGCAGGCCGACCTGACAGCCAGCACACGCCAGCACGCCCTACTCAATCCATCACCACGCCACTCGGAATCTGCCATGAACGCCATCTGGCTTGCCCTGTTCGGCTGCGTTGCCTTCGCCATCGGCTATCGCTTCTATTCCCGCTTTTTGGCCGAACGCATCTTCCGCCTCGACCCGAATTTCGTGACACCAGCCCACGCGCTGCGCGATGACACCGATTACCTGCCGACCAATCGTTGGGTGCTGTGGGGCCACCATTTCACCTCGGTGGCGGGCGCAGCCCCCATCGTCGGCCCGGCGATCGCCGTCTACTGGGGCTGGCTGCCGGCCGTGCTATGGGTCGTGCTGGGCAGTCTGTTCGCGGCAGGCGTGCATGATTTCGGCACCTTGACGCTGTCGGCGCGTCATCGCGGCCAGTCGGTGGGCACCCTGGCGGACAAGCTGATCGGCAAGCGTGCCAAGCTGCTGTTTCTGTTCATCATCCTGATTCTGGTCTTGATGCTGAACGCGGTATTCGCCTGGGTGATCGCCAATCTGTTCATCAACTTCCCGGCCAGCGTGCTGTCGGTGCTGATCCAGATTCCGCTGGCGGTATGGATCGGCCATCGCGTCTATCGTCGCGGCGGCAAGATGTTGATTCCCTCGCTGCTCGCGCTGATGGTGATGTATGCCGCCGCCCTGCTGGCGGGCCAGTTCGAGTTCCTGCAGATCGATCTGGCCGGTGCCTTCACCGCCATGGCCGGTGGCGAAGATGCCACCCTGCTGTTCGGCCTTTCGCCCATCTCCAGCGCCTTCCTGGTATGGATCATCGCGCTGATGAGCTATGTCTACATCGCCTCGGTATTGCCAGTCTGGAAGCTGCTGCAGCCACGCGACACCATCAACTCTCACCAGCTGGTGGTCGGGCTGGTACTGCTGTATCTGGGACTGGCCGTAGGTGGCCCGCAGCTGACGGCGCCGGCCTTCAACGCCGATGCCGAGATGTCCTTTTACCCGCTGCTGTTCATCACCATTGCCTGCGGCGCCATCTCGGGCTTCCACGGCCTGGTCGCCTCCGGCACCACCTCCAAGCAGCTGTCCCATGAACCGGATGCGCGCCTGATAGGTTACTCCGGTGCGCTGGGCGAAGGCATGCTGGCGCTGATTTCCATCATCGCGGTGGCGACCCTGTTCGCAACCCAGGCCGACTTCACCGCAACCTATTCAAGCTTCGCCGCGGCGGGTGCCAATGGCCTCTCGAGCTTCGTTCAGGGATCCGGTCAGCTGATCTCGCACCTCGGCCTGCCCGCCAACGTCGGCAGTACGCTGGTCGCGGTCATTGTGGTCAGCTTCGCGGCGACGACGCTGGACTCCGCCGTGCGCCTGATGCGCTACATCATCGCGGAACTGGGCAGCGAATACGGCGTGCCGGCGCTCAGCCACAAGCATGTCGCCACCAGCATCGCCGTCATCGCCAGTGCCGCGCTGGTCATCCTGCCGCAGGGGCCCAAGGGCTTCGGTTCCGGCGGCTACCTGCTGTGGCCGTTGTTCGGCACCAGCAATCAGCTGCTGGCGGGCATCTCGCTGATGCTGGTCTCGGTGTGGCTCAAGCGTCAGGGCCGCCCTGTCATCTATACCCTGGCCCCGATGGTCTTTTTGATGATCATGACGCTGTGGGCGATGGTGCAGCAGGTGGTGCTGGATTGGTCGGGCATGGGCAGCAACGACCCGCAATGGCTGCTGTTCACCTTCGGCAGCCTGATCATGGTGTTTGCGCTGTGGATTCTGCTCGAGGCCAGCCGCAGCCTGAAGTCTCCCGCCCGGGTGAGCGCTCATGAGAGCTGATGACGATACCCGGTTGGCGTCATCACCACGCCAGCCGGGACTGACACGGCGCCTGCTGACAGGCGCCATTCAGCTGCGGGATGGCTGGGAGGCCATGCTGCGCGTCAACCAGCAGCGCGATCTGGCGCAGCTTGCCCGTGAGGAGGAGGACATCTTCATGATGATGAGCTTCGCGGAGCTGATGGGCATCCCCAATCCGGCGCCTGCCGTCTCCCTGGAGATGCTGCCACTGATGCTGGAACGCATGCATGACTGGCACCTGCGTCAGGGGCTTGAGCATTCACCGCTGGAGGGCATCAAGTGCTGTTGAGCAGGCTCTGGAAACGCGCGGCATCCCGCACGGCGAAAGATACGGCTGGGCCGGAAAGCACTCGGCCGTCAGCGGCTCACGAGACTCACGAGACTCACGAGGCTCACGAGGCTCACGAGGCTCACGAGGCTCACGAGGCTCACAAGGCTCACGAGGCTCACAAGGCTCACAAGGCTCACACTCACCAGTCTGGCCGAGCGCCGGGGCAAGCCGAGATATCCAAGCACCCCGAGATCTGGTTCTTCGGTGGCAAGGGCGGTGTCGGCAAGACCAGCTGCGCGGCGGCCCAGGCGCTGGCACTGGCGGAGAAAGGCGAAGCGACCCTGCTGGTATCGACAGACCCCGCGCACAATCTCGGCGACCTGTTCGGTGCGATCGGTGGCAAGCCCTGCAACATCGCGCTGCGCCTCGACGTGATGGAACTGGACCCCGAACGGGAATGCGACCGCTACCTGGAGGCGGTCCGCCAGCGGATCGCCCCCCTGGTAAGTGGCGAGCGCAGTGCTACCGTGATGCGCCAGCTCGAACTGTCACGCCACGCCCCCGGCACCAGTGAAGCGGCGCTCTTCGATGCGCTGGTGGAGATCATCCTGACTCCGCCAGCCCCGCTGGAAGATGAAGCCCCACACTATCGCCATATCCTGTTCGATACGGCGCCCAGCGGGCACACCATTCGCCTGCTGAGTCTGCCCGAAGTGCTGGGCGGCTGGCTGGAGGGCATGCTGGGTCAGCGCAGGCGCGCCATCGCCGAACGCAGCCTGTGGCTGGACAGTCAGCAGGCATCAGAGACGCCAGGCGAAGAAGCGCCGGAAGACCCGATCAGCGAGGCGCTGGAGCAACGCCGTACGCGCTACGCAGCATTGCGTCAGCGCTTGAGCGATACCCGCAAGGCGCGCGTGATTCTGGTCAGCACGCCGGAGAAGCTGCCGTGTCTGGAGACGACTCGAACACGAGAGGCGCTGGAAGCTCATGGTCTGGCCGTCGGCGGCTTGATCATCAATCAGTGCCTGCCGGAACCCGCCGCGCAAGGGGCTGGCAGCCCCCCCTCAACGCCCCACGAGCCGCAGGCTGACTGGGTCGCGACCTGGCGAGAACAGCAGCAACACTGGGCCGCCAGACTGGAGGAGGCCTTCGCTGATCGCCCATGCGTGCGTCTGCTGCGCCAACCACAGCTGCCGGAGGACCGCGCAAGCCTTGCCCCGCTGGTGGCACAGTTCACTGCGTTCCGCCCCTGGTCACCCACCCCTGCCGCGTCCTCTTGCGGTTGCGCTGCTCCCGCCAGATGACTCGAGAGGTCGCCATGCGCTTCAGCCCATCAGTGCTTCAGACCCTCAGCCCCCTCAGCACTTCCGCTCTCTCACCCTCCCGCTTTCCCGCTCTCCCGACCTCACGCTGATCCGCTGATCCGTCATGTGCTGGCGACATGCATTTGCGTACAGGGCCGGGGAGTTCATCATTCAGACACTTCGATCTGATAACTTATTCAGAATTTGCGCATATTGATGCACCATCACTGCCCCGGCCTCACCTGACTTGCACACACACCTTGAGTGAGGCGAGGCATGTGCACGCCTGCGGACATGGCAAGCGAATTGCATTGTCTTGCATCCCCCTCCATGAGGTTCAAAATGCTGCTCACATGGCAACAATCTGTTGCAACAAGGTGCGCAATAACTGCACAAAACAACCATACAGTCGCCTCGCCATTCCGATAGAATAGCGGGCTAAATATCTTCCTCATCATGACATCGTTGCTTTGACCTGCCGCGCCTGCGGTGAGTCACAATGTGGCGATAGTGACGCACTTCAGCCCCTGAATTTCGTAAAGGACGCTCCATGGCCCCGACTTCCCCCAGTCAATCCCGCTTGCAGAGACACCCATTGGCTTTCAATGCCCGCCGCCTCGGCCTGCTTCCGGCAAGCCTGCTGCTGGTCGGTGCCCTGCTGGCCGGCTGTAGCGGCGACAAGGAGGAGGCTGGCCAAGGCTCCGCCGCAGGTGCCAGCCAGGCCGCTCAGGTCGATGTCGTCACCGTCACTGCCCAGGATGTACCGCTCACCACCGAACTTCCGGGCCGCACACGTGCCTATCAGATCGCGGAAGTGCGTCCGCAGGTCGGCGGTATCATCGAATCGCGCGACTTCACCGAAGGCAGTGACGTCGAGGAAGGTCAGGTGCTCTATCACATCGATTCGCGCACCTATCGCGCCGATGTCGAGAGCGCCAAGGCGAGCCTGGCGCGTGCCGAGGCGAGTCTCAACACCTCGAGCCTCAAGGCCAAGCGCTACAAGAACCTCGTAGCTCGCAAGATGGTCAGCCAGCAGGATTATGATGATGCCGTGGCCACCGTCGGCGAAGACCGTGCCGATGTCGCCTCGGCCAAGGCTGCGGTATCCAGCGCGCAGATCAACCTGGATTACACCAAGGTCACCTCACCGATCAGTGGTCGTATCGGCAAGTCCAGCGTCACCAAGGGCGCACTGGTCACGGCCAGTCAGGAAACCAGCCTGGCCACCGTCCAGCAGCTGGACCCCATCTATGTCGACCTTACCCAGTCCGCCACCGAGGTGCTGCGTCTCAAGCGTGAGCTGGGCGAGAATCGCGATGCCGCCACCGCACCGGTCCAGACGGAAGTCGAGCTGGTGATGGAAGACGGCAGCGTCTATGGCGCCAAGGGCAAGCTGCAGTTCGCGGATGTCACTGTCGACCAGGGGACCGGCATGGTCACGCTGCGCGCACTGTTCCCCAACGAAGATGAGCTGCTGTTGCCGGGCATGTTCGTGCGTGCCCGCCTGACCGAAGCCGTCGCCAAGGATGCCATCCTGATTCCGCAGAAGGCCGTGAGCCGTGACAGCACGGGCCAGGCCAGCGTGATGACGGTCAATGCCGAGAACAAGGTCGAGGCCAAGCAGGTCGTGATCGGTCAGGCCATCGACAATCAGTGGCTGGTGACCAGCGGCCTCGACAACAATGACAAGGTCATCGTCAGCGGTCTGCAGAAGATCAAGCCGGGTGCCACGGTCGAGATCGCCTCGGACGAGACAGGCACTGACCAGAACGCCGCATCTCAGTCGCGGACTGCTGCCAGCAGCGACTCCTCGGAAAGTGAACAGGCCAAGACCGGCGATAGCCAGTAAGCCTGCCCCCGCTTTTCGCGCCACTGTCGCCAGTCAGACGAGAGACGCTTCTCGTGTGACTGGCGACCGTCCCGAACGACGTTCCAGGAGCCTCAAACGTCATGGCCAGATTCTTCATCGATCGCCCTATCTTTGCCTGGGTGCTCGCCATCATCGTGATGCTGGGGGGTATCTTCAGTATCCTCAAGCTACCGATCGAGCAGTATCCCTCGCTGGCCCCTACCAGCATCACCATTCAGGCCACCTACTCCGGTGCCTCCGCCCAGACGGTGGAAGACACGGTGACCCAGGTCATCGAGCAGCAGATGAACGGCATCGACAATCTGCTGTACATGAGCTCGACCTCGGACTCCCAGGGCAACGCCAGCATCGAGCTGAGCTTTGACACCGGCACCGACCCCGACATCGCCCAGGTTCAGGTACAGAACAAGCTGCAGCTGGCCACTCCGCGCCTGCCGCAATCCGTACAGAACCAGGGTGTCTCGGTCACCAAGTCCTCCGGCAGCTTCCTGATGGTCGCGGCCTTCGTCTCTGACGATGGCAGCATGACCAAGCAGCAATTGACCGACTATGTCGCCTCCGACATCCAGGATGAGGTCGCGCGTGTCCAGGGCGTCGGCGAGACCCAGCTGTTCGGCGCGCCGGGGGCCATGCGTGTCTGGCTCGACCCGCAGAAGCTCAACAACTTCAAGCTGACCACCAGCGACGTCACCACGGCCATCAGCACGCAGAACAACCAGATCGCCTCGGGCCAGCTGGGCAATCTGCCGGCTGAAGAAGGCCAGCAGCTCAACGCCACCATCGTGGCGCAGACTCTGTTTGAAACGCCGGAGCAGTTCGGCAACATCCTGCTCAAGACCCAGGAAGATGGCTCTCAGGTCTATCTGCGTGACGTCGGCCGCGCCGAGAAAGGCGCCGAGACCTACAGCACCGTCAGCCGCTACAACGGCAAGCCTGCTGCAGGCCTGGGGATCAAGCTGGCCTCGGGCGCCAACGCGCTGGACACCGTCCAGGCCGTCAAGGACCGCCTCGATGAGCTGTCCGCCTACTTCCCGCCGGGCATGAGCTTCAAGGTCCCATACGACACCTCGCCCTTCGTCAAGATCTCCATCGAAGAAGTGGTGATGACACTGCTGGAAGCCGTGGCACTGGTCTTCCTGGTGATGCTGCTGTTCCTGCAGAACTTCCGCGCCACCCTGATTCCGACCATCGCGGTACCGGTCGTGCTGCTGGGCACCTTCGGGGTGCTGGAAGTGCTGGGCTTCTCCATCAATACCCTGACGATGTTCGCCATGGTGCTCGCCATCGGGCTATTGGTCGACGATGCGATCGTGGTGGTGGAAAACGTCGAACGCGTCATGCACGAAGAGAAGCTCTCGCCACTGGAAGCGACCCGCAAGTCGATGGGCCAGATCACCGGCGCACTGGTGGGTATCGGCCTGGTGCTGTCATCCGTGTTCATTCCGATGGCCTTCTTCCCCGGCACCACCGGCGCGATCTTCCGTCAGTTCTCGGTGACCATCGTCTCGGCGATGACGCTGTCCGTACTGGTGGCATTGATCCTGACGCCGGCTCTGTGCGCCACCCTGCTCAAGCCGACCAAGGAGAAGACCACCGGCTTCTTCGGCCTCTTCAACCGGGTCTTCGATCGTTCCAACGCGCGCTACCAGAAAGGCGTTGGCGGCATGCTCAAGCGCACCGGTCGCTCGATGCTGGTCTATGCATTGATCGTCGTCGGCTGTGGCGTGGTATTCACGCGCATCTCGACCGGCTTCCTGCCGGATGAGGATCAGGGCTATCTGTTCAACCAGGTCATCCTGCCGGTGGGCTCCACTCAGGAACAGACGCTCGAGACGCTGGAAAAGGTCGAGCATCACTTCCTGGTCGATCAGGAAGATGCGGTTCAGGAAATGTTCGACGTCGCCGGCTTCAGCTTCGCCGGTCGCGGTCAGAACATGGGCCTGGCCTTCATCAACCTGAAGCCGTGGGATGAGCGCGAGCGCGATTCCTTCAGCGTGGTCAGTGAAGCACAGAGCTACTTCAACACCTTGAAGGAAGCCCTGGTCTTCGCCATCAACCCGCCGCCGATCATGGAGCTGGGCAACGCCAGCGGCTTCGACATGATGCTGGTCGACCGTGGCGGCATCGGCCACAAGGCACTGACCGACGCGCGCAACCAGCTGCTGGGCATGGCGGGCCAGAATCCGGCCGTGACCGGCCTGCGCCCCAATGGTCTGGAAGACAGCCCGCAGTTCACGCTCAACATCGATGAACTCAAGGCGACGGCGATGGGTGTCTCGCTGTCAGAGGTCTACTCGACGCTTTCCACGGCGTGGGGCTCGACCTACGTCAATGACTTCCTCGACGAGGGTCGTACCAAGAAGGTCTATGTGCAGGCGGAAGCCAGTGCCCGCATGCAGCCGGAAGACCTCAAGAAGTGGTACGTACGCAACACCTCCGGCGAGATGGTGCCGCTGAGCGCCTTCATCAACGGCGAGTGGACCTACGGGTCGCCGCAGCTGGAACGCTACAACGGCGTCTCCTCGATGGAACTGCTGGGACAGGCGGCACCGGGTTACTCCACCGGTGAGGCCATGCAGGCCATGGAAGAGATGGTCAGCCAGCTCAACAGTGGCGTCGCGCTGGAATGGACCGGCATCTCGCTGCAGGAATCCCAGAGTGGCGGCATGGCACCATATCTGTATGCCATCTCGCTGGTCTTCGTCTTCCTGTGTCTGGCCGCGCTGTATGAGAGCTGGAGCATTCCGTTCTCCGTCATGCTGGTGGTACCGCTGGGGGTGCTGGGTGCCCTGCTCGCCACCTGGATGCGCGGACTCGACAATGACGTCTACTTCCAGGTCGGCCTGGTGACGACCATCGGGCTCTCGGCCAAGAACGCGATCCTGATCGTCGAATTCGCCAAGGACCTTGAAGTGCAAGGTCGCTCGCTGATCGATGCCACCATGGAAGCCGTGCGCATGCGTCTGCGCCCGATCCTGATGACCTCGCTGGCCTTCACCCTGGGTGCCGTGCCACTGGCCATCTCGACGGGTGCGGGTGCCGCCAGCCGTCACGCCATCGGCAACGGCGTGATCGGCGGGATGATCTCTGCCACGGTGCTGGCGATCTTCCTGGTGCCGGTCTGCTATGTGGTCGTGCGCCGCCTCTTCGGTGAGCCGAAGGACCTCAAGCGAGCCCACGAAGCGGCCCGCCAGGAGGATGACCTTGTCTGATCTCTGATCACGACAGAAGCCTCATTGCTGTCACATTGCGTGACGGCCCTGCACGCCGCCCTCTCTGGGCGGCGTGCCTGTTTGCAGGCTGGCAAAAAAAGGCGCGCTCACGCGGCAAGCATTGAGTGCCATCAGCCTTTTGCGGCATCATGCTACTATCGAACACTGTTTGCCTGCGCAGGCCTGGTGCTCCTACAGCTCCCATACCTTCGCAGGTCCGCGTGTGCATGGGGCCAGGCCACTGACGGCGCATCCCCGAGAGCGCTTCCCCAAGAGCGCAACCACAGGCGTGGTCAAGCCGCGACTGACAACGCCTCTGCGCATGCCCCGAACACGCGCGGCACGGCGATACACCACCCGATCCCGCTGGAGCGACATGCCTCGTCCCCTTGCTGCCCTGCGCCGCTACACCCGGCGTACCTTTGAAACCCGTGATCCGCCGCAGGTGTTCGCGCCTGTCACGTCAGGCGTGTCACGGCGGCGGATGCGTGCCTGCGAGTGCTGCGATCTCGTCGTGGCCCTGCCGGCGCTCAAGGCCGGCGAGCGCGCCCGCTGCCCGCGCTGCGATCATCTGTTCGCCCAGCGCCACGCCCATGCCGTGCAACGCACCCTGGCACTGGCGATGGCGTGCCTGGTGATGCTGGTGCTGACGCTGCCCTTCGAGTTCATCGCCTTTGCCACCAGTGGCATCTCGGCGAGCCTCAGCCTGATCGATACGCCAGCCGCCCTGACGGCCGAGTCCTATCCTTCCCTGGCCGTGCTGCTGATCCTGACCATCGTGATGCTGCCGGCGCTCTACCTGCTGGGCGTCATCTACACCCATGCGGCCATCGGGCTGAAACTGCCCTTGCCGGGCATTCGCGGCATTGCGCGCACCCTGAGCCACCTGCGCCCGTGGATGATGGCGGATGTGTTTCTGGTCGGCGTGATGGTGAGCCTGGTCAAGATCGCCGGCATGGCCGATATCAGCTTCGGCCCTTCCTTCTGGGCGTTCTGCGCCTTCGCCCTGCTGATGACCAAGACGCTGGCCAGCATCGATGGGGATCGCATGTGGTTCGCGCTGGCGGGCGAGCCAGCTGCCCCCAGCGGGACGTTGCCGGGCATCGGCGCCGCCTTGCAGGGACTGGCCAGTTGCCATAGCTGCGGCCTTATCAACGCCTGCGGCGAACGGGAAGCGCACACCCACTGCCGCCGCTGTGGCGACCCTGTCCATCAGCGCAAGACGCAGAGCCTGCAGCGCACCTGGGCGTGGCTGATCGCGGCGGCGATTCTGTACATCCCCGCCAACCTCTTCCCGATCATGACCACGGTCAGTCTCGGGGAGAATGACCCGCAGACGATTGCCGGTGGCATCGTGGTGCTCTGGTCACATGGTGACTGGCCCATCGCGATGGTCATCTTCATCGCCAGCATCCTGGTGCCGGCCTCGAAGATGATCGCCATCGCCTGGCTGTGCATCAGCGCCCAGCGCCCCGAGGTGCAACATGCGCGAGCGCGGGTGACCCTTTACCGCATCACCGAATATGTCGGGCGCTGGTCGATGGTCGATGTCTTCGTGGTGGCGCTGCTGGCCGCGTTGATCCAGCTGGGCGCGCTGATGTCGGTCCACCCGGGGCCCGCGGCGCTGTCCTTTGCCTGCGTGGTGGTGCTGACGATGCTGTCGGCGTTGAGCTTCGACCCACGCCTTGTCTGGGACACCGAGACGGAGAAGACGATGATGGCGAACACGCTGTTCGGTGATCTGCCGCTGACGCCGCTGACGGGCTCCGCGTCTCTTGCTTCGTCCTCGCAGGCAACGCCTCCGTTCACGACGCCATTCACGACCCCGAATGCTTCCCGCAATCCCCCTTCCGCTGCCGCCTCACAGGATGACTTATGAGTGATGATTCTCGCGCACGTCGTGAAAGTCGACGCCGCCTTTCGCCGATCTGGATAGTCCCGATCGTGGCCCTGCTGATCGGCGCCTGGATGGTGTGGCACAACTACGCCAGCCGTGGCCCGCTGATCACGATCGAAATGGAGACGGCGGAAGGTATCGAGGCGGGCAAGACCCTGATCAAGACCCGTAACGTCGAGGTCGGCAAGGTCGAATCCGTGCGTCTGTCGGACAATCTCGACAAGACCATCGTCACTGCGCGCATGTCCAAGGACAGCGAGCGCATGCTCAATGCCGACTCGCGGCTCTGGGTCGTGAAGCCGCGCATCGGTCGTGAGGGCATCAGTGGGCTCAACACCGTGCTGTCGGGGGCCTATATCCAGCTTCAGCCCGGCGACAGTCGCGATGAGGAGGATCACTTCGTGGCGCTGGAGCAACCGCCGGTGACGACGCAGGATGCCAAGGGGCTGCGCATCGACCTCACCAGCAACGATGGCAGCGTGCTCTCCGACGGCGACCCCGTCACCTACGAAGGCTTCGTGGTCGGGCGCGTGGAATCCAGCGAGTTCCGCCCCAGCGAGAAGGAAATGCACTACACCCTGTATATCGACTCGCCTTACCATGAACTGGTGACCTCCACCACGCGCTTCTGGTCCACCAGCGGGGTCAGCCTGCGCCTGGATTCCCAGGGCCTGCAGGTCGATGTCGGGTCACTGGAAAGCGTACTGAGCGGAGGGGTGGCCTTCGGCATTCCCGAAGACCTGCCGCGTGGTCGTCCGGTGGTCGAGAACACCTCATTCACGCTGTATTCCGACCAGGAAGAGGCCCGTGAAGGCAGCTTCCACCAGGCCATCGACTACGTGATCATGGTCGACGATACCGTGCGTGGCCTGTCGCGCGGCGCGCCGGTGGAATTCCGCGGCGTCCGTCTCGGTACCGTGGTCAGCGTGCCCTATCGCCTGACCCACCAGCGCGTGCGGACGCTGTCGAGCTTCGAGATTCCGGTGCTGATTCGCATCGAGCCCGAACGCCTCGAGGGGCAAGTGGATGATGAAGGCGTGGCCCAGTGGAAGAAGCGCCTCGAGCGCCTCTTCAAGCGCGGCATGCGCGCGACGCTGAAATCCGGCAACCTGCTGACCGGCGCCCTGTTCGTCGATCTCGACTTCTATGACAACCCGCCGCCCTACAAGGCCGATACCTTCGATGATATCGAGGTCATGCCGAGCGTCTCGGGGGGCCTGGCGCAGATGGAAGCCAAGCTCAATGCCCTGCTCGACAAGCTCAATGCGCTCGATGTCGAGCCGGTCCTGAGCAACCTGAACAAAACGCTGTCGGCCTCCGAGAGTCTGGTCAAGCGCCTCGACAAGACGGCCGGTCATGTCGATAGCCTGCTGGGTTCCGAGGCGGTACAGAAACTGCCGGGCGATATCAGCACCAGCATCGACAACCTCAATCGCACCCTGGATGGCCTGACACCGGATTCTTCCGCCTACCGCAAGCTGGAAGGCGATCTCGAACGACTGGACCGCGTGCTCAAGAAGGCGGAACCGCTGCTCGACACGCTGGAGAAGAACCCCTCCAGCCTGATCTTCGACAAGCCGACCACTCGCGATCCGATTCCAAGGGCCCAATGATGACGACAGCCATGAGTCTCTCGACCCGCACAGCCGCCATGCCGCAAGCGTGCAGCACGCCTGCCTCACCGCGCACTTCCACGTCGCACAAGGGCCGCTTCGGCGGCCTGCTGGCAGGCTTGCTGATGCTCGGCACACTGGCGGGCTGCACGACCGCCGCCACCGGTGGCGCCTACCTGCTGCCGCAAACGTCACAGGCTGGCGCCGCCCAGCGCAGCGTTGCCGCCGATGCGCCCCTGCTGGAAGTGATGCCGGTGCAACTGGCCAGCTACCTGGAGGGCGGCAGTCTGGTCTATCAGACGGACGACATCACGCTGGTACAGGCCAGCCAGAACCTGTGGGCCGATGACCTGCAGGACATGCTGACCCGCCAGCTGCTGACGCAGCTCAAGGCCAGCCCCGCCCAGCCGCTGAGCCAGTACCGTATCGCAGATACCAGCCTGAGCGGCCTCAAGGGCGCACGCCTGAGCGTAAGCCTGGATCGCTTCATCGGCCGCCACGATGGCCAGTCCGTCATCACCGGTCGCTGGCGCCTGCGCGGCGTGGATGGCAGCGTGCTGGAGGAAGGCGACATCCAGACGCTGACTCCCCTGACGGATGACGGCTATCCGGCGCTGGTCAATAGCCTGGGCGAAGGCTGGCGTGTGACCGGCGAGCAGTTGGCACGTGAGATCGCCAAGTCATTGCCGACCACAGCGGATGCCAGCTGATGACCTGACGGTCTGACAGAACAGGGCGGGACTGGATGCCCAAAAAGCTGGATGTCGAGAAAGCTGGATGTCCAGAAACCAGAAGACCCCCGACGGAATCCGTCGGGGGTCTTCTTGTCTGGCGACTAGCTGGCCTCAGCCTTGCTGGGGCAGTACCAGCTCGCCGTCACGGATCTCGAAGCGCTTCACATCCGGCTTGTCCTCGAGACGCACGGTGCGGGTCTCGTCACCCATGTCGACCTTGACGTCGTAGCCGACCACCTTGTCTGACGCGTCCTGCACCGTTTCGCAGCGCTGTTCGGTCGTGGTGTAGGTGTCGCCTTTCTTCATCTGGCCCTGGATCTGGTTGCCGGCATAACCGCCACCCACGGCACCCGCAGCTGTCAGCACCTTCTTGCCATTGCCGCCGCCAAACTGATTGCCCACCACACCGCCGACGATCGCGCCGACGGCCGTGCCGACGACATTGTGGGTGTCCTTGCTGGGCGCCTGATGCGTCACGGTCTCGTTGTGACAGACCTCGCGCGGGGTGGTCACGGTTTCCGTCACGGCATCCACCGCCACGATATCGGCATATTCAGGGCCTGAGTTGCTGGCCGTATAGCTGCCGATCGCCACTCCACCGCCAATGCCCAGTGCAGCAACGATCGCGCCAATCAGGATGGACTTGTTCATGCGTGTTCTCCTCACCGAATAGTGTTGCAGCCTGGCTTGTCGGCCAGTCAGCCATGCCCCTGGATGACACTTGAGGGGCTTGCCGCTGCGTTCGGAGAGTAATCTAACACTGTTCGATAAACTCGGTAATGTGGCAACTTCACCACCCGGTCGTCGCCATTTCGCAACATCGGACATGGAAAAGCCGGGTTCTACGCTAGATCATGCCTTATATTAGCAATTTCTTGGCAATCAGACTTGCGGCCAGAGAACCCCGCTCATCGCCCTGGCGCGGGCTGTGCGAGTCGGGCAGGACGAACAGGGCCGGTGCGAGCGCCTCAGCTCGCACCGGCCCTTGTCTTGATGGCGCTGACCGCAAGTCACTCAGTCCAGCTGATTGGCCGTGATGGACACGGCTTCATCGTTGCAGAACTGCACGCGGACATCTTCCCACCAGTTCAATAGACGGCAGGACGTGTCATCGGCAATCGTCTCACTGATATCACTGGGCTTGCCCAGCAACGAGATGGCCTGTGCCTCACTCATGCCCTGCACCAGATAGCCATCATCCAGCGCTGAACGAATTCGGTACTGGCGCTGACTCTCTTCACGTGCGGCCAGGGCACGCTCCTTCTCACGCGCCAGGCGCTGTGCGGTCGGGTCTTCGCCTGAAGTCTCTTCTATCACGTCAGCGGCGGGCACCACCGTCAACGAATCATCCAGCGTGACGGGGGTATCACCCTGCTGGCAAGGCTGCTGCTGCCAGGTGGGCACCCCCGCCTGCACACAGCGAAAGATGCTGTTGTTGGCCTTGGCGGCAGGCGGCAGAGAGGGTGTCGCCGGGTCGGCAATCACTTGCGCCCGAGGCGCCTGCCCGTCACTCGAAGACGCCGCTGCATTCGGCGACTCCTCCGCCTGAACCGCCGCAAGCGGCATACCACTGACCAGCGTCGCCACCAGCAGTCCCCGCAAGAGCCGGCGCGACATCTGGCGTGAAACGCTGCCACAGGAATCCATCATCAACTTGTCTCTCCGCTTGGTGAGAGCGTGGATCACGCACGGATATCACGCCCAATGAGGTGAAATGGCAAAGCCATCATCCTTGCGTCAGCGCTTCCACTGATAGACCTCATCGGCGGTCTGCACATCGTCATGGTGACTGACATCAGAGCGACTGGGGGTCGAGGCCGCTTCGCCTGATCCACCGCCCGGAGTGTCCAGTGGCGGCATGCCTGGCATGGCCAGGCTGTCGTGGCTGTGGCCGTGATCGGGGCGGTGGTCGTGATCAGACGGCTCGATCTGATCGAGACTGGCTGCGCCGTGATCGGGCGTATCCCAGACGGTGACTACCCGATTGCGCCCTTCGCGCTTGGCACGGTACATGGCCTGATCGGCACGCTGCAGAAGGTCCGGCAGCAGTGATTCCGCGCAAGCGGCCGGTCCGCCCTGGGCCACCCCGATACTGATGGTGACCCGCAGCAGCTGGCCGTTGCTCAGCGTGAAGGCACGACTGTTGATCGAGAGCAGCAAGCGTTCGGCTGCGTGCTGGAGCCCTTCTCTGTCCTCCGTCGGGCACAGGGCCACGAACTCTTCCCCCCCCTGACGGCACAACTGGTCACTGCCGCGCAGGTGATGACGCAGTCGTTGCGTCAGCTCTATCAGCACCTCATCGCCAATCGCATGCCCTTGCGTATCGTTGATGGCCTTGAAGTGATCGACATCGATCATCAGCACGCCCAGGCCACCACGACTCAGCAGACGCGGCCCCTCTTCCAGCAAGGCAAAACGAGACAGCGCCCCCGTCAACTGATCATGGCGCAAGTCTCGACGGTAGCGCTTCTCACGCTGCTCAGCCTCCCACCCGATCTGCACCGCCACCACCGCGATGAAGGTGACGGAAATCACCAGGTTGACGACACTGGCCAGCGACATGAACTCGTAGGAGACGATATAGACCGGGCTGGTGAGATATTGGGCGCCGATATAGAACAGCAGCAGGACACCACTGAACAATAGCCGTTGAATGCGTGACAAGGACGCGATACAGATGAAGAAGATGGCGACGATATGGAAATACTCGAAGCCACCCTCGGCGCCGAACTGATATTCCCACCATGCCGCCTTGGCCGACATCGGCACCACCAGCAACAGCAACGCGGAATTCATGTACCCCTTGCGGTGGAACATGATGGCCAAGACGTTGAGCAGGACGCCGATGACATTGATCACCACCGGCTGCGGATAAGGCTGCAGGCCCAGCAGAGCGAAGTAGCCCAGCTGGCAGCCGAGCGCACTGATATAGATCCACATGAACAACTGATAAAGCACGAGGTGCCGCTCAGCCAGCCCCGCTGGAGCTGGCCACCGCCACTTCATGTTTACCGTGCGCAAGACACCCTGCCGACTTCCCGCTTTGCGACGGCGATCTGATTTCGCCATGATTCCTTCCTCATTTACGGCACTTCCCCTGTGCCTCCGCTGCGCGCTACCTGATGATTTTACCTGCCTATTCTATCTCACGCTGCTGTATGAAACGTGACAGCCCTAACCAGTGCGCATCCTTCAAGGCATGCAGCGCAGTCAGGCATGTGACTCACGTGTACCAAGCGCCCTCCCCTGCGAGACTGGCAATCCCATCACAGCGGCATGGCTCACGTAGCAGGAGCCTGAGCGTGAAGCATCAGCAATCTCGAGGATCAGCAGTCGAAGATTCTCACAAAGTGGGCCTTGTGGGTGACTTGCAGAGTAGTTCAGAGAAGATTTAAGCCCTAGATTCAGTCGTGATGATGACCGGGCTGGAAAAAGACCGTGACCAGTCAATGGTACTCTTGAGCATGGCAATGCTGACATCTCATCGCCAGCCTGCATGACCTAGACCACCTGACACTCGGGCCATCCTCGACGTCTGAGGCAAGAACCGGGCAGACAATCGCCCGCCTTCGTGACACCATCAGCGCCTGGACATGGCAGTAGCCGTCACCCACTTTTCCCCGCCGTTTTTAGAGAAGAGAGACTGTAATGGACGCGACCACTCTGACACGCGACTTCCACCTGTGGCAGCGTTTCTCCAAGCAAGACCGCCTGGAACGTGAACATCGTGCTGCCCGCCGCAAGATCGCCGAAGCTGGCACCATGGCGACGCGCATGATCAAGGCCTATGAAAGCATGGCCGCCAAGGGCGTCTCCGAGAATGCATGCTATCGCACCATCTACAAGCAACGCGATGCGCAGGGTGAGATCATGGTGCGCGAAGGCTGGCTCAAGGTGCGTCGTGTGGTCGCGGAAGGCGGCACCACGCGTCTTCGCGGCACGCTGATGACAACGTTCAGCCTGCTCGAGGGTGAGCAGGAACCCGCCGATGCCAGCGTCGAGAAACTCACGCTCGAGGTGTATGACGAAATCGTCGCCGGCACCAAGATGAAGCTGGCCTGCAAGGTGGACCGTTGCGACGCCGATGACCAGACGGACTTCATCACCTTCCTGGATGCCGTACGCGGCGACCTCAAGGAGTGGGTGTGACGCGCCCAGGCGTGAACGCCAGCCCCTGATGAAGGGATGACTCCCTGAATCGGCTCAATGATGCCCACTCGCCTCGTGCAGTGGGCATCAATGCTGTCAGGGGCAAGAAAACTGCTGGCTCATGCCAGTACCGGCCTGCCGGGGCTTTGTTTCCCAAATGGAATCTATCCACTTCCCAACTCGCACAGATAGCGACGAATATTGACCTGATAGACCGGAATTCCTGTCACTGTTGCGACAGTAGCAACCTGAGGTTACCCATCGTGCAGGAAACTCCTGGCCCTCGCCTGACTCATAGTACGCAGAACATGCTCGTCATCTGATTACAGGAGTCAGTCCATGAATGCCATTGCACCGTCGGCTTACCATACCCTCGACGTCGAAACGCTCTCTCATGTCACTTCCGCTCGTCTGCCTTTGCAGCCGATCGGCGACATCACCATGGATAGCCCGGCCAGTGAGCTGGTGACGGACTTTGCCGTTACCGCCGGTCGCAGCATTCAGGGCAGCGCCTCCATCGGTCAGGCACTGGCGACCATGAAACAGGCGGGGGTGCGTCTGCTGCTGGTCCACGATCATGATGGCACCTTCACCGGCGTGGTGACCTCGCGTGAGCTGCAGGGTGGCCGAGTCGTGATGCGCGCCATGACCCGCTTCAATGTTCAGCGCGACGAAGTCACTACCGACATGGTGCAGATACCCCGCGCGGAGCTGCAGGGCATTCCTCTCGCCGTGCTCAAGCGCGCCCGCGTCGGGGACCTGGTCGAGACGCTGCGTCAGAGCGGCGAATCCCACCTGCTGGTGACCGAGCAGGGCGACGATGGCAAGCCCTGCGTGCGCGGTCTGGTCGCCGCCTCCCGCGTCGGCAAGGCGTTGGGGCTCGATCTGGAGCACCCGCCGGAAGCACGAAATTTCGCTGATATCTGCCGGGCCGTGCTGGGCAAGTACGAGTGACCCGACAAGAGTAGGCAGTGTCCTCAGTCATCTGGCTGACAGAGGCGTCATGAAGCTGCGTCCTGACAAGATGATTTATCCCCAGACTGGTGCTTGATTCGGGAAAAATGCTCACAAACGGCGTATGATGTGGCTATCAGTGCGAGATATCACTTGGCAGGCAGCATGGAAGCGCCTGTCGGTCAGAGAGATGACTCGGGCTCTGACGGATATACTCAGCCAACGGATGGTGTAGATGAGGATTTCAGCCATGCCATTACGCTCACTGCGTGATCATCTTTTCAAGCAGCGCCACGTCGAGGTGCTCGTCATCAAACAGATTGATGGCGAGCTCGTGCATGTGTGTGGTGCCGGCATCGTGGAAGGCAACGGCAGCGTCAGTCACAAACGGCGTGAGCTGCAGCGTGACAACCATGCCTTCCCGGTGCGCATGCATGATGGCAATCAGGTACTTCAGCCGGACGACTTCAATCGTCTGGTGCTGCTGGAGGAAGTGACCCTGCATCCCCTTGGCTGCCAGCCGAAGGAAGCCATCTCGCTGGAGGTGGCTGGCCATCGCTATCGTGTCGCGCATACTCCCATGCGCTGCTGGCACTTCCGCGGCCACCTCGTGCTGGAGCGCACGCCCCAGGGCATGCTGCTGAGCACCGAGGACATGACCCTGATTCGCGCCAAGGCGAGTCGCCAGCCAATCTCCAATACGGCACGCGCCAATGCCGAGCGCCTGCAGAAGACGCCCGCATGGCGCAATGTCGCTCCACGCGGTCATGACGTGCATGCCGACGGCGCCACGACGCGTCAACGCGCGGCAGCTCGCAGAATCGACAGCCCTACACGCGAGCTGGAGCTTGAGCCCAAGTACTGAGGCACAGGAGCGGCGCATCACGACGGGGACATTGAGCCAAGACAGATGCATTGAGAAAGACCCATCGAGAAAAGCGCATTGAGACAGAACGCTCGGCAATTGCCGAGCGTTCTGCTGTCCAGGGTCCGGTTAGAGGAAGAACGGTTCGCGGCAAGACAGCTTGAGCATATGCCGGTATTCTCACAGACCTGTCCTCTCGTTCAGGTTTCCTCATGCGCCGAATGCCAGCATCCCTTTTCCTGCTCATCCTGATTCTGGTCGCACTGAACCTGCGTCCGGCGCTGTCATCCCTGGCGCCCCTGCTGGATCGCATCACCCAGGACCTGGGCCTGAGCACGCTGGCAGCGGGCCTTCTCACCACACTGCCCGTCGTCTGCCTGGGGCTGTTCGCCCCACTGGCCCCGCGCCTGGCCCGCCGCCTGGGGGTAGAGCGCACCCTCAGCCTTGCCCTGGTCACTCTCGGCATCGCCCTGTGGTTGCGGGCCAGCGACATGGCACTGCTGCTCTATCTCGGCACCCTGTTATGTGGCGGCAGCATCGGCGTCGCCGGCACCCTGCTGCCCGCCATCGTCAAGCGTGAGCATCCTGAGCGAGCCGACCTGTTCACCGGCGTTTACACCATGGCGCTATGTCTTGGTGCGGCGCTGGCCGCGGGACTCAGCGTGCCACTGGCCAATCTTCTTGACAGCTGGCAAGCCTCATTGGCCTGCTGGGCGCTGCTTGTGGTGATCGCGCTTCCCGCCTGGCGCCTGAGCATGCCCCACCCGTGGCCAGAGAAGATGACCAGCCAACAGCAGGCCACCCCCCGCCTGTGGCACCTGCCGCTGGCCCGCCAGGTCACCTTCTTCATGGGCTGCCAGTCTTCCCTGGCCTATATCGTCTTTGGCTGGCTGCCTTTCCTGCTCCAGCAACGCGGCCTGAGCGATATCGAATCCGGCTGGCTGATGGCCGCCTCGGTGATGGCACAGGTGCTCACCGCCCTGCTGGCCCCCGTGATCGGCCGCATGGGGCGCGACCAGCGCCCCGCCATCCTGCTACTGCTGTCCTGTACCGCCATAGGCCTGCTGGGACTGATGATCGGGCCGCTGTCCCTGCGCTGGCTGTTCGCCGTGCTGCTCGGTTTCGGCCAGGGGGGCAGCTTCTCGATGGCATTGACGCTGCTGGTGCTGCGCACCTCCGATGCACGTCTGGCGGGCGCCCTCTCCGGCTTGGCACAAGGCACCGGCTACATGCTGGCCGCCCTCGGGCCACTCGCCGTCGGCATTCTGCTGGAAATCACGGCCGACCTGCGCGTGATCGCGTCGCTGTTCGCACTGATCCTGCTGAGCGCCGCCATGCTTGGCTTCCAGGTCGGCAGGCGTCGCCGTATCTGCCTGCGCGAGGATGGCAGCACCGAAGTGGTCGATGGCTGACATCTTCTCCCCTCAAGGGGTGAGGCAAGGCCCCACCAAGGCATCAACATTATCTGTCATTCATGCCTGAATGATAGATTTTGCCGATACTACTTGTCGTTGAAATTTATATATTCCGAATGTCTCATTTGGATTCCTCTGGTGTCGCTCTACCCTCTGAGTTCTCGTTGTAAAGCAACGAACATTACGCCCTGCCATGTTCGAACGGCACTGCCATGTTCGAACTGCTCGGCAATGTTTCGAATAGCCAGGCAATGTTCGACCTGCTTCGCAACGAGACCCTCATAACAACAATCTCACACCCAGAGGCACATGCTCATGTCCTTCGAAAGGATTCGATTGTCCTCCCCCTGCTCGGGAGACACCTCATGCTGTCATTGATCGGCGTAGCCATCATCGTCATCGGCCTGGCACTGCGCCTCAATGCGCTGCTGGTGGTGCTGGTGGCAGGTTTCTCCTCCGGCCTGGTGGCCGGCATGTCACCCACTGAAATTCTCGCCGCGCTCGGTCAGGCCTTTACCGATAACCGCGCCGTCTCGCTGTTCATCATCACCCTGCCGGTGATCGGGCTGCTCGAACGCAATGGACTGCGTGATCAGGCCGAACATCTGGTCCAGAAACTGCGGGCCGCCAGCGCCGGGCGTATCTCCTTCAGCTACCTGGTGCTGCGCAAGGCGACCAATGCCTTCGGCCTGCAGCTCGGTGGCCACCCGGCGATGATCCGACCGCTGGTCGCCCCGATGTCAGTCGGTGCCGCCGAACGTGATCTCCCCGAAGAGGCGCTGAGCTCGCCACGCTTCAAGGCCCTGAGCCAACGCATCCGCGTTCTGAATGCCGTCAGCGAGAACTTCGGCAACTTCTTCAGCCAGCTGATCTTCGTGGCTTCCGGCGGGTTGTTGCTGATCAAGAGCGTGCTCGACAAGAGTGGCGCCAGCGTCAGCCTGGCCGACATGGCGCTGTATGCCATTCCCTCCGCGCTGGTGTCACTGGTGGTGGTCTTCGTGCTCTGCCGCCAGCTGGACGCGCGCATTCGCCGTGAACAACAGCTGTTGCGCGAGGAATATCCCCAGCCCTCCGGCCAGACCAACGCGACACCGGGCAAGGACACCTTCACCACTTCTGCGACGGAGAGCCACTCATGAACGGTATCGACGCTCTCTACCTGATTACCGGCTTCGCCATCATGGCCTTTGCCGTCTTGACGCTCACCGATCGTGATCATCCGCGCAGACTCGGCACCAGTGCCTTCTGGATGATCTTCGGCATCAGCCTGGCATTTGGCCAGTGGCTGCCCGATGTCGTGGTCGGGCTTGCCATGCTCGCGCTGGCCCTGCTGGCCGCCACCGGCCAGCTCGGCTTCGGCAACTACGGCCAGTTGAGCGATGAGGCGCGTCAGGCGCGCCGCAAGCGTCTCGGGTCGCGCCTGTTCATCCCCGCGCTGGTGATTCCGGTCGGCACCTTCCTTTACACCCTCACGACAGGTCAGAGTGCGCTGGTCGGCCTTGGCGTCGCGACGGTACTGGCCTTTGCCGTGGCACTGCTGCTGCTGCGCGAGAGCCCGGCGACCGGCATGCAGGAAGGTCGCCGTCTGGCCGATGCCATCGGCTGGGCCGCCATCCTGCCGCAATTCCTGGCCGCCCTTGGCCTGCTGTTCGATCAGGCCGGCGTCGGCCAGACCATCGCCGGGCTGGTCTCGAGCGTGGTGCCGGATACCAGCTTGATCGCCTGCGTGATTGCCTATTGCGTCGGCATGGCCGTGTTCACCATGCTGATGGGCAACGGCTTCGCGGCCTTTGCGGTCATCACCTCCGGCATCGGCTATCCGCTGGTCATCGCGCTGCATGGCGGCAACCCGGCCATCGTCGGCGTGCTGGGCATGCTGTCCGGCTACTGCGGCACGCTGATGACGCCGATGGCCGCCAACTTCAACATCGTGCCGGCCGCCCTGCTGGAACTGGATGACCGCTACCACATCATTCGCGCACAGATACTGCCTGCGCTGGTCATGCTGGCCGCCAACATCAGCCTGATGCTGCTGCTGGCCTTCTGATCTCCCACTCTTACCCGCGCATTGATCACCGCCAGCCGTGACCCGCGGTGATCGATGCCAGCCAAGGAATTTCATCATGCGTCGTCTGCTACTCTGCGGCTTCGAGCCCTTCGGCACGGATAGCGTCAATCCCGCCCTCAAGATCATCGAACAACTGGACGGCCAGACACTGGCCATGCAAGGCCAGCCCGATGAGCGCTTCGAGATCATCACCTGCCGGGTGCCGGTGACACGCTACGCCGCGATTGACAGCGTCATCGAGGCCATCGGCGAGCACGCCCCTGACACCGTGATCATGCTCGGTCAGGCCAGCGGTCGCAGCGCCATCACGCCGGAGCGGGTCGCCATCAACCTGGATGACTATCGCATCAAGGACAACGGCGGCCACCAGCCGGTGGATGAGCCCATCGAGGCCGACGGCCCGGACGGCTGCTTCACCACCCTGCCGATCAAGGCGATGGTCAACGACCTCCAAGCGGCGGGCCTTCCCGCCAGCGTGTCCTACACGGCAGGCACCTTCGTCTGCAACCACCTGTTCTATGGGGTGCAGCGTCATCTGGCGGATAGCCCCATCCGCTCCGGCTTCGTGCATATCCCGGCGCTGCCCGAGCAGAGTGTCGATGGTCGCCTGCCGACCATGAGTCTTGAAAGCATGCTCGAAGGCGTACGGGTGATGTGCGTCAGCGCCATGTCCCATCAGGAGGATGCGCGTATCGGCGGTGGCAATATCAGCTGAGCGCCACCATCGCGTCGCGGCTGACCGCCCGACGCCGACAGCTCCCCTGCAAGCCGGCATGCGTTACAATGCCGGCTTTCCCATTTCTGGCAGGTGGACACGATGACTCCCGAGACGCACATCCTGGTGCTGTATACCGGCGGCACGCTGGGCATGGTGGAAAGTGAACAAGGACTGGTACCTGCCGGTGACTTCGATGCACGTTTGCGCGCAGCACTGGAGCAACTGCCCCCCAGCCGTCGTGGCCGTCTGCCCGCCTTCACCCTGCGCGAGTTTCCGCAGCTGATCGACTCCTCCTCCGCGACACCGGCGGACTGGCACACCATCGCCAGCCAGATCGCGGACGCCTACGACAGCTTCGATGGCTTCGTTGTCCTGCAGGGCACCGATACACTTGCCTGGACGGCCTCCAGCCTCGCCTTCCAGCTCAAGGGTACCGCGCGCCCGGTGATTGTCAGTGGTGCACAGTTGCCGCTGGAAGCCGAGCACAGTGACGCGCTGGGCAATGTCGAGCTGGCGCTCACCGCCGCCGCCCAGCCGACCCTCAATGAAGTCGTGGTCGCCTTCGGTGGACAGTTGCTGCGTGGCGTGTGCACCCGCAAGTGGTACACCCAGGACCACCGCGGCTTCACCACGCCCAATGCGCCGCTGCTGGGCGAATGGGTCGATGACCGCGTCGTGCTCTATCCCGGCCGCCTGATGGATGATCAAGGCCCCGCCTTCGAGCTGCCCGACTATGGCCGCCTCGGCAAGGACAGCATCATTCGCCTGCCGCTCTACCCCGGCATCAGCGCCGAGAGCGTGCGCGTGCAGTTGATGCGCCCCGAGGTCAAGGGCGCCGTGCTGGAGCTGTGGGGCAGCGGCAATCTGCCGGAAGACAGCGAGCTTCTGGGGGTGTTGGCCGATGCGCGTGGCGAAGGCAAGCTGCTGGCCGGTATCAGCCAATGTCCGCACGGGCCGGTCACTATCGGCCACTATGCGGCCGGCGCAGGCCTGGCCACAGTCGGCGTGCTATCAGGCGACGACATGACGCTGGAAGCGGCCTTCACCAAACTGCTGCATCTGGTGGCGCTCGATCAGGATGAGGACTGGCAGCGGGAACGCTTCCTGATGCCCTTGGTAGGCGAGCGCGCCAGCGGCCTGCTGTGAGACCTGGCGGCCCCGCGTGTCGCTGCACTCTTGTCACTGACCGCTGAATTCTAGCCGCTGATCAGCGCGCTAACAGCCCCATGGTTGACCGATAGATAACAGAAAGCCCCCGCCAGGCATGCCTGACGGGGCTTTCTGTTTGCGCTGATAGGCCTTGGCTAATCCTTCACGCCAAGGCGCACTATCAACAGAATCAACCGGATCAGCCGGTGTTGCGCAGACCGGCCGAGATACCGGCCATGGTCACCATCAGCGCGCGTGACAGCTCGGCGGAGATGGCGCCATCGGCGTCGCGGTTACGCTGCAGCAACTCGGCCTGCAGACCATGCAGCGGGTCGATGTAGGGGTTGCGCACATCGATGGCCTGACGGATCAGCGGCATATGCTCAAGCAGTGCCTGTTGATCGCGGATCTCCAGCACCACCTTCTCCAGACGCTCGAGACGATCTCGCAGCGATTGCCCCAGCGCCTTCAGGGCCGGCTCATCGACCAGACGCTGCTCGTAGTAGGCCGCCGTCGAGAGATCGGCCTTGGAGAGCAGCATCTCCAGCATGTCGACGTAGGTGGAGAAGAACGGCCAGTCGTTCATCATCTCGCGCAGCACTTCCAGACCGCCCTCTTCCTGCATGCGTGTGGCGAAGGCCTCGCCACTGCCCAGCCAGGCGGGCAGCATCAGGCGAATCTGGGTCCAGGCGAAGATCCACGGGATCGCACGCAGCGTCTCGACGCCACCATCCTGACGACGCTTGGCGGGGCGTGAGCCCAGCGGCAGGCGTGCCAGTGCGGTTTCCGGCGTTACCGAACGGAAGTACGGCACGAAGTTCGGGTCTTCACGCACCACGCCCACATAGGCCTTGTGCGCGATACCGGCCAGGCGATCCATCTCGTCACGCCATTGCTGCTTGGGTGCCGGCGGCGGCAGCATGCTGGCTTCCAACACCGCGCAGACATAGATCTCCATCGAGCGACTGGCGATGTCGGGCAGACCGAACTTGAAGCGAATCATCTCGCCCTGCTCGGTAACGCGCAGCGAGCCGGTCACCGAGCCCGGCGGCTGGGACAGGATCGCCGCATGCGCCGGGCCGCCACCACGACCGACCGTACCACCACGGCCGTGGAACAGGGTCAGTTCGACGCCGTGGCGCTTGGTGACTTCCACCAGCGTTTCCTGAGCGCGGTACTGCGCCCAGGCAGCCGCCAGCTGGCCGGCGTCCTTGGCGGAGTCGGAGTAACCGATCATCACTTCCTGACGGTCACCGGCCTGCTCGCGATAGATCGGCATGCCCAGCAGCGTGTCGATGACCGGGCCTGAGCGGTCCAGATCATCCAGCGTCTCGAACAGCGGCGCGATCGGCAGGCGCACATCACCGCCGATCTCCTTCATCAACAGTGCCACCGCCAGCACATCGGAGGCCTGACCGGCCATCGAGATGATGTAGGTGCCCAGCGCCTCGCGATGCTCGCGCGCGATGACCTTGAAGGTATCCAGCACCTCGCGCGTGTCGGTGGAGCATTCCCAATGACGCGGGATCAGCGGGCGACGGCCAGCCAACTCCTTGGTGAGGAAGTCACAGCGCTGCTGCTCGTCCCACTCGAAATAACTGCCCAGTCCCAGCGTCTGACTCAGTTCATCGAAGACCTGCGCGTGACGCGTACTTTCCTGGCGAATATCGAGCTTGGTCAGGGTGACACCGAAGCAGGCCACGCGACGCAGGGTGTCGAGCAGTGCGCCGTTGGCGATGGTGTCCAGTCCCACATCGCACAGCGAGCGGTAGCAGGCCAGCAGCGGCGTATACAGCTGCTCACGGGTCTCGATGATATCGACACCTTCATGGCGCTTGCCGTCCAGACCCGCCTTGGCCCAGTCACGCGTGCTTTCCATGCGCAGGATCAGGCGGCGCAGGATCTCGCGATAGGGTTCGGCCACATCGCCGGCCTCGGCACGCAGAGCGGCCGTGCACTTCCACATCGACAGCTCCGACTTGAGCTGTTCGAGATCACGCAGGTAAAGGTCCGCCGCCATCCAGCGTCCCAGCAGCAACACGGTCCGCGTCACGCTGGCGGTGACATTGGGGTTGCCGTCGCGGTCACCGCCCATCCAGGAGGCGAAGCAGATCGGTGCGGCGTCCAGCGGCAGACGCTCACCGGCGGCGTCCAGCGTCATCTCGTCAAGCTGACGGTGGAAGTCCGGCACCGCTTGCCACAGCGAGTTCTCGATGGTGGCAAAGCCCCACTTGGCCTCATCTACCGGCGTCGGACGCTCGTGGCGAATCTCGTCGGTGTGCCAGGCCTGGCTGATCAGCTCGGTCAGGCGTGCACGCGCGAGGGTCGCCTGTTCCGGGCGATCACAGGCGCCTTCCATCTGGGTCAGACAGCCCTCGATGGCATCGTATTTCTGGATCAGGGTGCGGCGGATGACTTCCGTCGGGTGCGCCGTCAATACCAGCTCGACACGCATCGCCGAGAGCTCCTCGACGATCTTCTGCGCACTGAAGCCACGCTCGCGAATGCGCGTGATCAGCTCGCCGAGGTCCGGCTGGCTGCCGGGACGATAATCCTCGACGCGCTTGAAGCGGCCACGGTAGTGCTGCTCGGCGATGTTGGAAAGATTCAGAAACTGGTTGAACGCCCGGGTGACCGGCAGCAGATCACCATCCGGCAGATCACGCAGATAGTCGATCAGCTCATGACGGGCGGCCTGATCGCCCTGCTGGCCCTGTTTGGCCAGGGCGCGGATGCGCTCGATGCGTGCGACGAAGTCATCGCCGAGGTCGGCCGCGATGGTCTGGCCGAGGTTGTCACCGAGAATACGCACGTTATCGCGCAACGATTCATGCAAGTCGTGACTCATGAAACCCTCCTTGGGAGTGACGGTGCTGCCGCGGTCATCTTCCCCTGTCACCAGGGGCACACAGTCAGATAGCTGACAACAGATTCCCTCATTGCGCAAAGACACCTGATGACAACCGGCTGAGGGAAGACACCGGTCTGGCGCTGGTGAAGACACTGGCGCGAAACGGAAAGACCCGCGGCGCAGCAGACCGGAAAGCAGGACAAGACTCGCGTCCTGATCGCTTCCCCTCAGCATACGACCGCGGGCCTCGGCTCCACAATCCGACTATCGCGTAAACTTACTACATTTTTCCAAATGCCCTTTTCCCGATACCCTGCGACGACGCTCCATCACCGAACCAGCGGCGTCACCGGACGCGCTGCTGACGTCGCACTCTCGCCCTGTCGCGCCTGCTCAGCCGCACGCTCCCGGCGCTTGGCCTCATCCCAATGCGCATCCATCTCGGCAAGCGAGGCCTCATCCAGCGTGCGCCCTTGCCCGGCGATCGCAGCTTCCACATGGCGGAAGCGTGATTCGAAGCGCGCATTGGTGGCGCGCAGCATCTGCTCCGGGTCCGCCTTGAGAGTGCGCGCGAGATTGACCACCGCGAACAGCAGGTCCCCGACCTCCTCGCGCGCATGGGCCGTATCACCCTCGGCCAGAGCTTCCTCGACCTCGCCGAGTTCCTCACGAATCTTGGCCAGCACGCCACTCGTGTCCGGCCAGTCAAAGCCCGAACGCGCGGCCTTCTTCGAGAGCTTGGCCGCCCGTGTCAGCGCCGGCAGGCCAAGTGGCACGCCATCCAGCACACTGTCGCCGGCAGTCTGGCTGGCAGGCGCGTCAGCGATCTCCTGCTGCTTGAGCGACTCCCACTGGGCGTTGAGCGAGCCTTCGTCGACCTCATGAGTGGCGATGCCTTCACGACGCGACGCGAGCGTGCCATCCGGGAAGACATGTGGATGGCGGTGCAGCATCTTCTCGGTCAGCACATGGATCACGTCGCGGAAATCGAAGTGTTGCTGCTCGCTGGCGATCTGGGCGTAGAAGACGCCCTGAAACAGCAGGTCACCCAGTTCCGCCGGCAGCTCCTCGAGCACGCTGGCATCGGCCGCGGCGCGCTCGATGACATCGGCGACCTCATAGGCCTCCTCCAGGGAGTGCGGCACCAGGCTCGCGTAATCCTGGCGGCTGTCCCACGGGCAGCCGTACTGCGGGTCACGCAGCACGGCCATCAGGGTCAGCAGGTCATCGAGGGTGTAGCGCGTATCGACTGGCGTGGCCGTCTCTTCGCCAGGTTCCCGACTTTCACCAGACTCCAGCCTCATGCCTTGTCGCCTCCGACCCGCAGGCGCTTGACGTCGATGATGTTGGGCAGCTGCTGGATGCGGGCGAACACGCGCCCCAGCACATCGAGATTCTCGACTTCCAGCGTGATCTTGAGCGTGGCGATGTTGTCGAGCTGATCGGTGCGCGTGTTCACCGACAGCACGTTGACCTTGTCGCCGCTCAGCACGTTGGTGACATCACGCAGCAGACCGGAGCGGTCCCAGGCCTGGATCTCGATATCGACCGGATACTGGTTGCGCGAACGCTGGCCCCAGTCGACATCGACGATGCGACGCGGCTCGTCCGAGCGCAGCTGGATCAGGTTCGGGCAGTCCTGACGGTGCACGGTCACGCCGCGCCCCTGGGTGATGAAACCGGCGATCTGATCGCCCGGTACCGGGTGACAGCAGTTGGCCATGGTGGTCTTCAGATTGCCGACCCCCAGCACCATGACGGCGTCGGGCTTTTCCTTGCCCTGCGGCTTGCGCTGGCGCAGCAGACGCTCGAGCTGCTCCTGATCATCGGTATCACCGAACAGCTGCTGGGCCTGGTGCAGCACCTGGCCGACGCGCAGATCGCCCGCACCGATGGCGGCGTACATGTCATCACGCGTCGGGTAATTGACGGCGTTGGCCAGCTTGTCGCGGTCGAGATTCTCCAGCGCCAGCCGCGAGAATTCCTTCTCGAGCAGCGCCTTGCCCTCATCGACGTTCTGATCGCGTGCCTGCAGCTTGAACCAGGTCTGGATCTTGGCGCGGGCCCGCGAGGTGCGCACGTAGCCCAGATTCGGGTTGAGCCAGTCGCGGCTCGGGCCACCCTTGGTGGCGGTCAGGATCTCGACCTGCTGGCCGGTCTTGAGCTTGTAGGTCAGCGGCACGATGCGCCCGTCGACCTTGGCACCCCGGCAGCGATGGCCGACCTCGGTATGCACGCGGTAGGCGAAGTCGATCGGCGTGGCGATCTTGGGCAGGTCGATGACATGCCCCTCCGGCGTGAAGACGTAGATGCGGTCCGGCGCGACGTCGGAGCTCAGCCCCTGACGGATCGCCTCCTGGCCGCCGTTCTCGCCGACTTCGTCCTGCCACTCGAGCACCTGACGCAACCAGGCGATCTTGTCCTCGTAGCTGCGACTCTTGTGACCGACATCGTGGCCCTTGTAACGCCAGTGGGCACAGACGCCCAGCTCCGCCTCCTCGTGCATGTCGAAGGTACGGATCTGGATCTCGATGACCTTGTTGCTCGGCCCCACCACCGCAGTGTGCAGCGACTGGTAGCCATTCTTCTTGGGGTTGGCGATGTAGTCGTCAAACTCATGCGGCACGTGGTGCCAGCGCGAGTGGACGATCCCCAGCGCCGTGTAGCAATCGCTGACGGTGCCGACCAGAATCCGTACCGCGCGCACGTCATACACCTGGGAGAAGGCGATGCGCTTGATCTTCATCTTCCGCCAGATGGAGTAGATGTGCTTGGCGCGGCCCGCGACATCGAAATGCTTGATGCCCTGCTCGCTCATCAGAGTGCGCATCTCGACCAGCAGGTCGGCGATGTAGTGCTCACGCTCCAGGCGCTTCTCGGACAGCTGCTTGGCGATGGTCTTGTATTCATCCTCCTCGCGGTATCGGAAGGACAGGTCCTCCAGCTCCCACTTGAGCTGACCGATGCCCAGGCGGTGCGCCAGCGGCCCGTAGATATCGAAGACTTCGCTGGCCACGCGCATGCGCTTCTCGCGCGGGGCATCCTTGACGTGACGCAGGGCAACGGTACGTTCGGCGATCTTGATCAGCGCGATGCGCACGTCATCGATCATCGACACCAGCATCTTGCGCAGGTTGTCCTGCTGGTCATGCTGCGCCATGCCATGACTCGGCGCCTGCAGCTGACTGATGGCGGCCATGTTGAGCACGCCATCGATCAGGCGGGCCACTTCCTTGCCGAAATGCTTCTCGATGGCCTCAAGCCCCAGATGCCCTTCACGCACCGCGCGATAGAGCACGGCCGCGACCAGCGCCGGTTGGTCGAGCTTGAGTTCCGACAGGATGTCGGCCATCTCGAGACTGAAACGGAAACTGCGCAGCGGTTCGCGCCACGGCTTGTCACCGCGGGCGTCCGCCTCGCGCGCCACCTTGAGCGCCACTTCACAGGCCTGCACCATGACCTCGGCATTCACCGACGGGACTTCCTCGCGCAGTCGCGCGACCCACACCGGGATGTCCACACCACCGCTATCGGTCAGCGGCTGATCTTCGCGCACCTTGACCATGACCCTATGTCCTTGAATATCTTGCCATCTTGATGACAGTGCCCGAGGGCACCGCCTCAGTCTTCCGCCCGCTCCAGCAGCAGCATCGATTCCAGATGTGCCGTGTGAACGAACATGTCCGCCATCAGGGCACGCGTGACGCGATAACCGGCGTCCTGCAACAGCCGTGCATCACGCATCAACGTGGTCGGGTCACAGGCGATGTACAGCACACGCTGCGGCACTCGGCTGACCCTCCCAGCATGCAGATCACGTGCCAGCTCCTCGCAGAGAGGCTGAGCGCCATCACGCGGCGGGTCTAGTACCAGAAGGTCGATACCCTCGAGTAACGGCAGGGCCTTGCTCAGGTCCGCTCGACGTGCACTCACCTGAGCCAGTCCGTTGGCTTCGGCATTGACCATCAGCTGATCGACCATGCCCTGACTGCCCTCGATGCCCGTCACCTCAATGGCGCCGGCCGCGGCAGCCGCCAGGGTCAGGTTGCCGACACCGGCGTAGAGATCCATCACCTTGAGGCCGCTGACGTCGCCCAGCCATTCGAAGGCGGTGTCGATCAGGCGCTGATTGAGCGCCGCATTGACCTGCACGAAGTCGCCCGGCGAGAAGGCAAGACGCAGCGTCGTTGCGCCGATATTCAGTGAATACGCGGCGTTCGGCGTGCCCGACAGCCACTCCAGCACCACCGGATCACGTCCGACCCGCCAGCCGACCACCAGGCCATGCTGCTCGGCGAAGGCCTGCCAGCGCTGCGCATCACGCGGCACCGCCTTGAGCTGGCGCACCACCACGATGACCTGCCCTTCGGCAGCGGTCAGCTCCAGATGGCCCAGACGCTTGGGTGCCTCGAGGCTTTCGATCAGCTCACGCAGCGGCGCGAGCAGGCGATCCAGCTCCGGCACCAACACGCTGCAGGTGGTGATATCGACCAGCTGGTTGCTGCCGCGTCCCCGGAAGCCGAACTGCAACTCACCGGCATCGGTCACGCGTACGCCGATACGCGCGCGGCGGCGATAACGGCTTTCCTCATCGCCCAGCGGCTGAATCTCGGGCAGCGTCACGCCATTGCGTGTCGCATGTTCGCCCAACACCTGCACCTTATGGGTGCGTTGTGCATCCAGCGCCATATGCTGCAGATCACAGCCGCCACAGCTGCCGAAATAGGCACAGGGCGGCGTCACGCGACTGTCAGCCGCGTTGTCACGTGCACGCACATGCGCCTCATTGAAGCGCTTGTGGGTGCGGTGGATGGCCAGTGTCACGCGCTCGCCGGGCAGGGCCTGATCGATGAACTGGGTCTTGCCGCTCTCGTCATGGGCGATGCCGCGCCCGTCATGGGCCAGGCGGTCGACCGTCAGCCACTGGCTGTCGGCATCGCTGGCATTGCGGGTGCCACGGCTGGCCACTTCCTTCTCGCGACGGGTCGGCTTGCGCGCCGGTCGCTTCTGTCCGAGCAGCGCCATCAGGAACGCTCCCCTGCGACGGCTTCATTGTGGGGCGTGTCCTGCTGAGTCATGTCGTCGTCCTGGGTATAGAGGCCTGTCGAGAGATAGCGGTCTCCCCGGTCACAGACGATGAACACGATGACCGCATTCTCGACCTGCTCGGCGAGCTTGAGCGCGCCCGCCAGCGCACCGCCGGAGGAGACACCGGCCAGAATGCCTTCTTCGCGCGCCAGGCGGCGCATGCAGACTTCGGCTTCGTGCTGACCGATATCCAGCGTGCGGTCGATGCGGGAGGCATCGAAGATCCGCGGCAGATACTCGGCAGGCCAGCGACGGATACCCGCGATGCTGGCGCCTTCGGCAGGTTGCAGGCCGACGATCTCGATGGCCGGATTCTGCTCCTTCAGATAGCGCGAGGTGCCCATGATGGTGCCGGTGGTGCCCATCGAGGACACGAAGTGCGTGATGCGCCCATGGGTCTGCTGCCAGAGTTCCGGCCCGGTGGTGCGGTAATGCGACAGCGGATTGTCCTGGTTGGCGAACTGATCCAGCGCCTTGCCCTCGCCACGCGCGATCATCCCCTCGGCCAGGTCCCGTGCGTGCTCCATGCCATCGGCTTCGATCAGCGTGGCCCCGTAGGCGCCCATCGCCTGCTTGCGCTCGCTGGAGGCACTGGCCGGCATCACCAGCACCATGCGGTAGCCCTTGATGGCCGCCGTCATGGCCAGCGCGATGCCGGTATTGCCGGAAGTCGCTTCGATCAGGGTATCGCCGGGAGAGATCTCGCCGCGCGCTTCCGCCTCCTGGAACATGGAAAGCGCCGGACGATCCTTGACCGAACCGGCGGGGTTGTGACCCTCCAGCTTGGCCAGCAGCACATTGTTGCGGCCTGCGGTGATGCGCGTCAGGCGCACCAGCGGCGTATTGCCGACGACATCTGCAAGACTGGGATAATCGGACGCGCCAGGGGTGGCGTCACCGGGGGTTTCGCTGAGATGAGACATGAGAGGCAGACTCCAGAGACGCCGCGCCCGGACAGCCGAATGACAGCGGTCAGGCGCTGACATCGGGACCAAGGACGAACGGGGGGCCGCGTCGGGGTGTAGATGATGCGCGCAGTATATCGCTCCCGCCCAGCCCTGTCAGGGCGCTCGCCATCGCTTCGCTCAAGAGCGCGAGGTATGCTTGCCGCTGATGCTCGTTCGCCCTTTGACGATGGATTGCCATGCTGCTTCGTACCCGATTCCAGCTTGCCCTCTTGCTGCTGCCCCTCGCCACCAGCCTGATGTTCAGCCTGTATGCGGTGGACCGCGAGATCAGCGGTGAGCGCCTGGCCATGATGGAGCGCCTGCAGGCCAGCATGCAGGCCATCATGCCGGGCATGGCCAACGCCGCCCTCGCCGCTGACGACCAGCGCCTGCACGAGCAGGCCCAGATGCTGATCGACCAGCGTGACGTGCGCGCCCTGACGCTGCGCACCGCCAACGGCGGCGCCCTGTTGCATCTCGGCCCCAGCCAGCGCCCGGAAACCAGCACGCTGGTCGAGAGTCAGGCCTACCCCTCGGACCCGGACTCGCTGGTGATGGTGATGCCGGTCATCGACCCGTGGCGCGAGACGCAACGCGGCGAGCAGATGTCATGGCTGGTGCTGGAGGCCTCCGACACCCGCCTGGTGCTGCATCGCTACCAGCTGCTGGTCGGCTACGGGCTGGCCAATCTGGTCTTCGGGCTGGCGCTGCTGCTGCTGGCTTTCCATGGCTCGCGCCGCATGCTGCAACCACTGCATGAACTGGGCGAGGCCCTCACCTGCCTGGCGCGCGGCGAGACTCACCGCCAGCTGCCGGTGGCAGGCAATGACGACCTCAGCGAGCTGGCCGAGAACTACAACCGCAGCGTCGAGCAGCTCAAGCGCGCCCGCGAGGACATGCAGGACCAGATCGAACAGACCACCCAGGACCTGCACGAGTCGATGGAAACCGTCGAGATCAAGAACATCGAGCTCGACATGGCGCGCCGCAAGGCGCTGGAAGCCAACCGCATCAAGTCGGAATTCCTGGCCAACATGAGCCATGAGATCCGCACGCCGCTCAACGGCATCATCGGCTTCAGCAACCTGCTGGGGCGCAGTGATCTGGACAACCGCCAGCGCGACTGGCTGGGCCACATGCAGAATGCCTCCTCGAGCCTGATGTCATTGATCAATGACATTCTCGACTTCTCCAAGATCGAAGCCGGCAAGCTCGAGCTCGAGAAGGTCCAGATGGACATCGAGCCGCTGATCGAGGAAGTGCTCGCCATGCATGCCCCGGAGGCCCATCGCAAGCATCTGCATCTGCTCGGGCTTGTCTATGACGACGTACCGCAGCGCTTCGAGGGCGACCCGCTGCGCATCAAGCAGGTGGTGACGAATCTGGTCGCCAATGCCGTCAAGTTCACCGAGCGCGGCGAAGTCATCGTGCGCGTGATGGTGGATGACCTCTCCGGCAGCAACACCCGCCTCAAGATCGCGGTGGCAGACACCGGCATCGGCATGGACAGCGCCCAGCGCAATCGCCTGTTCCAGGCCTTCTCGCAGGGAGACCCGTCACGGGCCCGTCAGTTCGGCGGCACCGGCCTGGGGCTGATGATCTCCAAGCGACTGGTCGAGCAGATGGGCGGCGAGATCCAGGTCGACAGCCTGCCCGGCCACGGCTCCACCTTCCTGTTCAGCGTGCCGGTGGCGGTAAGCAGCATCGAGGAGCGCCCGCGCGAAGTCGTGTTCGATCATCAACGCATCTGCCTGATCGAGCCGCACTCGGCCACCCGTCGCGCCCTGAGTTACCTGCTGACCCGCTGGTCACTGACGCTGGTCGGTATCGAAGAGCAGCCGGACCTGGTGGTGGTCGCGCTGGAGAGCCGTGACCTCAAGCGGCTGGATGAATGGGGCGCACGCCTCAAGCATCTGCCGTGTCGCGTGCTGGGTCTGCTGAACGCGCCCCTGCCCGCCGACGCCGAGAACCTGCAGCAGTACGGCATCGACGAGGTGGTCAGCAAGCCGGTCACACGCCTGCAGATGCGTCACAAGCTGGCCAATCTGCTGCATTCACCTCACCGCGACCCGACTCAGGCGCCGCGCAGCGCCTCCTTCACCTCGTTCGAGCCGGCCACACGCGAGCAGGACGCAAGCACGGCGCCAGCCGCCAAGCCGACCGCCACATCTGATGCGAACGCCACGCCAGCCAGCACGCCTGCCGCGAGCGCCACGCCTGTCAAGTCCCCACCGGCCGGCCCGCGGTCTGAGCTCACCGCCCAGCCTGCGAGCCAGGAAACGCCTGCGCAGCCTCGCAAGTGCGTGATGGTGGTCGACGACAACCCCTCCAACCGCCTGTTGGCCGAGGAGCTGTTGACCGACATGGGGCTGGACACTCTGGCCGCCCAGAGTGGCGAAGAGGCGCTGGCGCTGGCTCAGGAACAGGTCGTGGATGCCGTCCTGATGGATATCCAGATGCCGGGCATGAACGGGCTGGAAGCCACCAAGGCGCTGCGCCATCAACATCGCGAGGGCAACCGCCACCTGCCGGTGATCGCCCTCACCGCCCATGCACTGGCGCATGAACGGCGAGAGCTGTTGGCGGAAGGCATGGATGATTACCTGATCAAGCCCATCGACGAGGGCCTGCTGGCCAACCTGCTCAGCCGTCATCTGGGCATTTCGCTGAACCCGCCGCCGCAGGCCGCGCGGTCATCCAGCCAATCGCGCAGCCCTGCTCGCAGCCAATCGCGCAGTCCAGAACGCAACCAAGCGCGCAGCCCTGCTCGCAGTCAGGCGACGACTGCCTTGCCGCCGGGAGTGAAAGACGCTTCCAACCAGGCCGAGTCCTCATCGCCGGTAGCGCCACTGCCCCGCTCTGCCGCGAAGAGTCAGCTCAGCCTGGAGCAGGACGCCGACCTGCCGGTGGTCGACATGGCGCTGGGCGTGGAGATGGCCGGTGGCCGCGAGGCCCTGGCTCTGGAGATGCTGGGGCTGTTGATCGAGAGCCTGCCGGAGAGCGAGGCCAGGATCCGCCGCGCCTGGCAGGCGCGTGACAACGAGGCGATGCTCGATGGCGTGCATTATCTCAACGGCGCCTGCCGCTACTGTGGCGTGCCACGCCTGGCACTGCTGGTGGAGGCACTGGAGACCCGCATCCGCGTCAGCGGCCTGTCGCAACTGGAAGAGGATGTCGATGCCCTGTTCGCGGCCATCGACAGCCTGATCCAGTGGTCGCACAGCGACGAGGCCAAGGCCTTGCTCGCCGCGCCGCTTGAACCGGCCAGTCCCGCGGGTGAGACGCCGACAGCGTCCCCTGCCGAGACCTCACCCTCGTCCTCCCCCGCGCCCTCGGACGCACCGGCTGAGCCATCCGACACAGGCTCATCATCGGTAAGCAAGCCACAGACGAGCGAGCCACAGTCCAAAAACCAGCCCTGAAAGACCAGCCCTGAAAGACCAGCCCTGCACAAACGACAACGCCACCCGCTGCCGCGAGGCAGGGGTGGCGTTGTCGTATCGAGCGCCGTGTTCACAGGCGCGATACAGAGCCAGACCGAATAGGGCTAACGCTCCAGCACCACGAAGGCGATGGCCTGATCACGCTCATCACTGATCGACACATGCAGATGGCGGATACCCGCCCGCGCGGTCAGGGCTTCCGCCTCGTCAGACAGCTTGAGCGAGGGCTTGCCCAGGGCGTCGTTGACCACCTGAATCTGGGTGAAGCGCATGCCCTGACGCAGGCCGGTGCCCAGCGCCTTGACGAAGGCTTCCTTGGCCGCGAAACGCTTGGCCAGAAAGGCCGCCGGCTGAGGGTGATCGGCAAAGCGCGCCAGCTCCTCTTCCCCCAGCAGTCGGCGCGCAAAGCGCTCGCCGTGGCGCGCCATGCCTGCCTCGAAGCGCTCGATACGCGCGATGTCCGTGCCTATGCCGACGATCATCCGCAGCAGCCTGAGCCCTGCACATGCTCATGGTCATCACCGTGTTCGTGGTCATGGTCATGGTCATGCGCATCCAGCGCGGCCATCAGGCCCGCTTCCTGGCCTGCGATACACAGACGCTTCATCTCGATGACGGCCTCCTTCAGACCGACGAACATGGCGCGCGCGATGATCGCGTGACCGATGTTCAGCTCGTTGAGCCCGGAGATACCCGCGATCGCCTCGACGTTGTGATAGTTGAGGCCGTGACCGGCATTGACCACCAGCCCCAGCTCGTTGGCCAGTTCCGCGGCGGCCGCGATGCGCTCGAACTCGACACGCGCCGTCTCGCCCGTGGCATCGGCATAGGCACCGGTATGCAGCTCGATGACCGGCGCACCGGCTTCGAAGGCGGCACGAATCTGCTCCGGCTCCGGGTCGATGAACAGCGAGACTTCACAGCCCGCCGCTGCCAGACGCTCGCAGGCGGCGGTGATGCGCGCCAGATCACCGGCGACATCCAGTCCGCCTTCGGTGGTCAGCTCTTCGCGCTTTTCCGGCACCAGACACACGTTGGCCGGCTGGACTTCCTCGGCCAGCGCCAGCATCTCTTCGCTGACGGCCATCTCGAGGTTCATGCGCGTGTTGAGCACCTCGGCCAGAATGCGCACGTCGCGCTCCTGGATGTGGCGACGGTCTTCACGCAGGTGCACGGTGATACCGTCGGCACCCGCCTCTTCCGCGACCAGCGCGGCCTGGACCGGGTCCGGATAGCGGGTACCACGCGCCTGACGCAGTGTGGCGATGTGGTCGATGTTGACCCCGAGCAGGATGCGCAGCGGATGCATGATCAGCTCCTAACGATGAACAAGAGAACAGGCATGGCGACGAGGGCCATGCCGAAGACAGGTCGCGCAATACTATCATGCGTCACGCCGCAGCCGGACAGTGTCGCCACGCCTGATGACGTCAGTCGGACTGACGACTCTGACGCCGCCTGGCCGTCAGCTGCATCATCAACTCGCGCGAACGCAGCGGACGGTCCCCCAGCAGCGGCGCCAGCGCACGTCGCGCCAGCCACAGGCTCTCGCGGGCAAGCCCTGGATGGCCCCAGTCTTCGCTGGCCAGCAACTTCAGGGCCCGCCCTTCGATGCCCGCCGCGCCTGGCGGCTGCGCCTGAAAGCGACGTTCACTGACCACATAGTCATAGCGCACATCCGGCATCAGCAGGCTGTCATCCAGAGCGCGAAACTGCGGCAGTTGTTCCAGCGCTTCCAGCAGGCTGTACTCGAGCCGCCTGAGCGCGGGGGCGCGTCTGGCGGGCAGCGCCACCTCATCCAATGTCAGCGAGTAGAGCGCGAACAGCTCCGGCACCGGCATTTCCACCGGCAGCGTGCGGGTCAAAAGCTCATTGGCGTAGAACCCGCACAGCAGCCCCTCGCCCGCCAGCAGACTGGCGCTGCCGCCGGTCTCCATCAGGTTGAGAGTCTTGAGATCGCTCTCACCACGCCAGGTGACATGCAAGGGCGTGAACGGCTGCAGTCGTGCACGCGCCTTGCTGCCCGGGCGCTGAACGCCACGCGCCACCGCGCGCACCCGTCCGTGTTCGAGGGTCAGCAATTCGATGATGGCACTGGTTTCACGGTAAGGCTTGCGATGCAGCAGGAAGGCCGGTTGCGGCGTCATCAGGCAGGCTCACGTCAGACGGTGGCTTGGCAAAAAAAGCTGGCAGAAGGACTGGCAGAGGGGCTGGCAAGAAACGAGACCGCCTGGACAGGGCCAGGCGGTGCGCGACAGAGGCCGCGAGAACATCGGATCAGCGACGGGCAGCACATGGCAGTCGCGACCCTTCGGAGTCGCCACCGCCCTGCACCGCTCGCGCGACGTCGTCAGTCCTTGTCGTGGGTGTAACCCAGACTCTTCAGGGCACGCTCGTCATCCGACCAGCCACGCTTGACCTTGACCCACAGGTTCAGCATGACCTTGGCGTCGAAGGCACGCTCCATCTCGAGACGCGCTTCACGGCCGATGTTCTTGATGCGCTCACCGTTCTCGCCGATCAGGATCTTCTTCTGACCCTGACGCTCGACCATCATCAGCGCGCTGATGTGCAGGGTGCCGCGCTGATCGGTCTTGAATTCCTCGATCTCGACGGTCATCTGGTAGGGCAGTTCGTCGCCCAGCTGACGCATCACCTTCTCGCGCACCAGCTCGGAGGCCAGGAAGCGAGAGCTCTTGTTGGTGATCTGGTCGTCCGCGAACATGTGCTCGCCCTGCGGCAGACGCTTCATCACGTTCTCGAGCAGCAGATCGATGTTGGTGCCGTTCTTGGCCGACATCGGAATGATGGCCGCGAAGTCACGACGCTCCTGCAGGCTCTGCAGCCAGGGCGCGAGGGTGGTCTTGTCCTTGAGCCAATCGATCTTGTTGACCACCAGGATCACCGGCGCCTTCACGTGGGCCAGCTTCTCGAGCACGATCTGGTCTTCTTCCATCCAGCGGGTGCGGTCGACGATGAAGACGACGGCATCGACATCACGCAGCGCCTGGGTGGCGGCCTGGTTCATGAAGCGGTTGATCGCCTTGTTGCGATCGCGCTGCATGATGTGGATCCCCGGGGTATCGACGAAGACGCACTGGGTGCCCTCTTCGGTGTGGATACCCATCACCTGGTGACGCGTGGTCTGCGGACGACGCGAGGTGATCGAGACCTTCTGGCCCAGGATGTGGTTCATCAGCGTCGACTTGCCGACATTCGGGCGACCGACGATGGCGACGAAGCCACAGCGGGTGTCCGGCAGCGGCTGATCGCTGACACCGGCGGCGGCCAGCATGCCCTCGAGGGCATCCGGCGTGCCGGCGCCGTTATCAGTGGAGTGATCAGGGGCGTCGCCGCTCGGGGTGACGTTGTCTTCTGGGGTATGGCTCATGAGCGGCCTCCGCGGGCAGGTTCGAGCAGTTGCAGCGCGAACTCGGCCGCCTGCTGTTCAGCATGACGGCGGCTGGAGCCGACGCCTGTGGTCTTGGTGTCGATCATCTCGACGTGGCAATCGACGCTGAAGGTCTGCGAATGCGCTTCGCCTTCGACGCTGGTCACCTCATAACGCGGCAGTGCCGCCTGACGCGATTGCAGAAATTCCTGCAGACGCGTCTTGGGGTCTTTCTGGGTGTCCTGAAGATTCAGTGCTTCAAGACGGGTGGCGTACCAGCGCAGCACGTGTTCACGCGCCACCTGCATGCCGGCGTCCAGATAGATGGCGCCGATCACGGCTTCCACGGCATCGGCCAGAATGGACTCGCGACGGTGACCGCCGCTTTTCATCTCACCGGAGCCCAGACGCAGGTTCTCGCCGAGATTGAATTCACGCGCCAGCTCCGCGAGGGTCTGGCCCTTGACCAGACGCGCACGCAGGCGTGACAGCTGGCCTTCACGTGCCTGGGGGAAGCGCAGGAACAGCGCTTCGGCGATCACGAAGTTGACGATGGAATCGCCAAGAAATTCGAGACGCTCATTGTTCTGGCCACCATAGCTTCGATGGGTCAGAGCCAGTTCCAGCAGGCTCGCATCCTCGAAGGTGTGGCCGATACGCTTTACAAAGGCATTCAGCGGGCTACTCACAGGTCTCCCTACTCTCTTTTTGTCGCTGACGCCCGCGGGCGTCCTGTCGAATGGTGCATCAGTCATGCTGGCTGATGCCTGTCGTCTTCGACATGTCCGCGATGCCCGAAGCCTACGCGGCTTGAGGAGTTGCCGATTGCCACCATCCCAATCCGATATTCGTCAGCCGCGCTGCCCGCAAGCTTGTGGCCACGGGTCCGACATGATGAACAGCAGGTTGACATGGCAGGCACGACGCATCGTCCCATGTCGAAAATCCGCACTGATAAGGCCGGCGGGCCAATGTGGCCCTGCCAGACACGACCGGGCCGCCTCTCGGCGGCCCGGTCAATGCACTGATCAATGAATCAGGCGTACCGAGGAAAAGTCCGGGAACCCTTCTTTCCAGTGCATCCACACCGCCACCGCCTTGCCGACGATGTTCTCTTCCGGCACGAAGCCCCAGTAGCGGCTGTCGTTGGAGTGATCACGGTTGTCACCCATCACGAAGTACATGCCTTCCGGCACCCGGATCTCGCGCATCTGCGGGCCGGGGTCCTGAGGGTTATTGTAGATTTGATGGGCGTGTTTCCCCAGTGTCTCATCCAGCAGGTCTTCACCGGATTGTTCACTGGAGTTGCGCGCATTCAAGGTCTTGTCGATGGCCTCACCATTCACGTAGAGCTGCTTGCCTTCGTAGCGAATGGTATCGCCCGGCAGGCCGACGACGCGCTTGATGAAGTTGGTGGACGGATCCTCCGGGAAACGGAACACCATCACATCGCCACGCTCCGGCTCGCCGACTTCCAGCACCTTTGTGTCGACCACCGGCAGGCGTAGGCCATAGTCATACTTGTTGACCAGGATGAAGTCGCCGATCTTGAGCGTCGGCAACATCGAGCCGGACGGAATCTGGAACGGTTCGAACGCGAAGGAACGCACCACCAGCACCAGCAGCAGTACCGGGAAGAAGGACTTGGCATAGTCCACCGGCCACGGGTCGCGCGCCAGCTTCTCACGCGTGCCAGCGTCCAGTTCTCCTTCGACGGAGGCCTCGGCCTTGGCCACACGCGCCTTGCGCGCACTGCGCAGGGCAACCAGGTCTATCAACCACACCACGCCGGCTACCGCTACGGCAATCACCAATACTAGCGAGAAATCCATCGTTGTCCCTGTCTGCCCTGGGTCTTGGTGGCAAGCCGCCAGTCGGCGGCCTGCCTCAGTCGTTCATCTTGAGCACGGCAAGGAAGGCGTCCTGGGGAATTTCCACCCGGCCGACCTGCTTCATGCGCTTCTTGCCCGCTTTCTGCTTCTCGAGCAGCTTCTTCTTGCGGCTGACGTCGCCGCCGTAACATTTGGCGGTCACGTTCTTGCGCAGCGCCTTGACGGTGGAGCGTGCCACGACCTGGCCACCGACGGCAGCCTGGATCGCCACATCGAACATCTGACGCGGAATCAGCTCTTTCATCTTCTCGACCAGCAGACGGCCGCGGCCATGTGCGTGATCACGGTGGATGATCGCCGCCAGTGCATCGACGCGGTCGCCGTTGATCAGCACATCCAGACGCACCAGCTTGGCCGCCTCGAAGCGCTCGAAGCTGTAATCCAGTGACGCATAGCCCTTGGAAATGGACTTGAGGCGATCGAAGAAGTCCATCACCACTTCCGCCATCGGCAGTTCATAGATCAGCTGGATCTGGCTACCCAGGAACTGCATGTCGAGCTGAACGCCACGACGATTGACGCACTCGGTGATGACGTTGCCGACATATTCCTGCGGCACGAGGATGGTAGCGCGGCAGATCGGCTCGCGCAGCTCATCGACGTTGGCCATGTCCGGAAGCTTGGACGGGTTGGACACCGGCAGCACATCGCCGTTGTCCATCAGCACCTCATAGATCACCGTCGGTGCGGTGGTCAGCAGATCGAGATTGTACTCGCGCTCCAGACGCTCCTGGATGATCTCCATGTGCAGGGTGCCGAGGAAGCCGACACGGAAACCGAAGCCCAGCGCGTCGGAGTTCTCCGGCTCGTAGTCCAGCGAGGCATCGTTGAGCGCCAGCTTCTGCAGCGCGTCACGGAAGTCCTCGTAGTCATCGGAGCTGATCGGGAACATGCCGGCATAGACCTGTGGCTTGACCTTCTGGAAGCCCGGCAGACGCTCGACCTTGTCGGCGGTCTTGGTGTGCACGATGGTGTCACCCACCGGCGCGCCCATGATGTCCTTGATACCGGCGACGATGAAGCCGACCTCACCGGCGCGCAGCACGCCGGTCTCCTTGCGCTTGGGCGTGAAGATACCGATCGCGCCGGTTTCCCAGTCACGGCCGGTGGACTTCAGGCGGATCTTCTCGCCCTTCTTCAGGGTACCGTCGAAGATACGCACCAGCGAGACGACGCCGAGGTAGTTGTCGAACCAGGAATCGATGATCAGCGCCTGCAGCGGTGCCTCCAGATCGCCCTTGGGCGGCGGAATGTCACGCACCAGACGCTCGAGCAGCGCTTCCATGCCCATGCCGGACTTGGCCGACACCTGACAGGCATCCGTCGCGTCCAGGCCGATGATCTCCTCGATCTCCTGGGAGACCTTTTCCGGGTCCGCCTGCGGCAGATCCATCTTGTTGAGGACCGGCAGCACCTCGAGGCCCTGCTCGATGGCGGTGTAGCAGTTGGCCACCGACTGGGCTTCGACGCCCTGGCCGGCATCGACCACCAGCAGCGCCCCTTCACAGGCATACAGCGAGCGCGAGACTTCATAAGAGAAGTCGACGTGCCCCGGCGTATCGATGAAGTTCAGCTGATAGGTATTGCCATCGTCAGCGTGGTAGTCGAGGGTCACCGACTGCGCCTTGATGGTGATGCCGCGCTCACGCTCGATGTCCATCGAGTCAAGCACCTGCTCCTTGAGCTCACGGTCGCTCAAGCCTTCGCACAGCTGGATGATGCGGTCAGCCAGCGTGGACTTGCCGTGGTCAATGTGGGCGATGATTGAGAAGTTGCGGATATGCTTCAAGGACGGCGGCGTTACGCGTTCGGTCATGGATCACTGCTCTGTATTTGTGCCCGTCTCCGTGAAATCACACGGCCAACACGGGAGACGACGGAAATCGAATTGCACGCATTGTACAGTCCGACCACAAGCGATGATAGAAGGCGTTGCCTTTTGCGCCCGTCCGGCCCTGTCACAACCCGCCTGATCTCGGGTAAGCATGCAGGGCCGCCCGGTAGCAGACGGGGCGCACAGTCGCCCGTGCGCCCCGTCTGCTACCGGAGTGACCGCCGTCCTGCCGGAGGCAGTCACCTTCTGTTGCCTGCGCGCTCGTCGCCCAGGTTCTTGACGCTTGCGTCAGGCGCTGGCGGGATCACTTGTCGCTGTCAGAACGCATGCGCAGTGCGATGTACAGCGGACGACCATTGCGCACCAGGCGCAGCGAGACCGGACGGTTGGTCGGCAGCTTGGCGACCACATCGCGCAGCGCCTGCACGCTGGTCAACGGCTGCTGATTGAGTTCGACCAGCACATCGCCAGCGCTGATGCCTGCCTCGGCAGCCACGCCCTGCGGGTCGACTTCCATCACGCGCACCCCGTGATCGAGGTTGAGCTCGTTCAAGCTGGCCTTGTCGAGCTCTGCCACCGCGACACCCAGCCCCTGCTTGTCGTCACTGGCCTTGCCGGCATGCGCCTGCTCACTGCCCGGCCAATGGCCGACCTTGGCGGTCAGCGTCTGGCTCTTGCCATCGCGCAGGATGGAGAGCTTGAGCGAATCGCCCGGCGAGCTGGCACCGACCATGCGCGGCAGGTAAGCCGAGCTCTCGACCGCCTTGCCATCGACGGCGGTGATGATGTCGCCACTCTTGAGGCCAGCGGCAGCAGCAGGGCCGTCCGGATCAAGATCGGCGATCAGCGCACCACGCGCGCGGTCCAGCCCGAAGGATTCGGCCAGGTCCTTGGAGACCGGCTGAATGACGACGCCCAGCCAGCCGCGGTCCACGCGCCCATCGGTCTTGAGCTTGTCGGCGACATCCATCGCCACATTGATCGGAATCGCGAAGCTCACGCCCATGAAGCCGCCGGAGCGGGTATAGATCTGGGAGTTGATGCCCACCACATCGCCATCGAGATCGAACAGCGGCCCACCGGAGTTGCCCGGATTGATCGCCACATCGGTCTGGATGAACGGCACATAGGCGTCCGACGGCAGGGTGCGATCGATGGCGCTGACGATACCGGCGGTGACGGAATGATCGAAGCCGAACGGCGAACCGATCGCGGCCACCCATTCGCCGACTTCCAGCGCATCACTGTCGCCCATCGGCAAGGTCGGCAGGTCTTCCGCCTTGACCTTGAGCAGCGCGATATCGGTCTTCTTGTCCTCACCGACCACCTGCGCCTTGAGTTCGCGACGGTCGTTGAGGCGCACCATCACCTCATCGGCACCGTCGATGACGTGGGCATTGGTCATGATGTAGCCATCATCGGAGATGATGAAGCCAGACCCGAGACTGGAGCGCTTCTCGACGCCCCCGCGGCCCGGACCAGGCAACTGATCACCGAAGAAGCGCTTGAAGAATTCGGGCATCTCTTCGCCATTGGGCCCTCGGAACACCGGCCCCGAGCTGCGCTGGATCTCGGTGGTGGTCGCGATATTGACCACCGCGGGCGCCGAGTCCTTGACCAGCTGGGTGAAGTCGGGCAATTCACGAGCCTGAACCAGCTGGGAGCCCATCAGGGCAGCCATGGCCAAGGCAGGTACCATCAGGCGGGAAAGGGATTTCATCAGTGCGGCTCCTGGTACGTCCTGTCATCACTTGTTATCAGGCGTGCAATCACGCAACTACTGACGATGGCAGCGTCACATCGCTGGCGGCGTCCTTCTCATTGACGTCGAAGCGTCGTTGAAGTTCAGCGATTGGTGCCGCGCTGGACGCAACCATGCGTCGCCAACATCCGACAGGTGCCGAGGCCAGCCTGATGCAGACTGACGACGCCACCTGCCGACTACGCAAGTCACTCCCCCGATCTGCCGAGAGAGTCGACTACCGCTATCACTTGAGCACGTCATCACTTGAGCACGTCATCATTTGAGCACGACGACTACAGCGCCTTGATCGCCATCGCGTCCATGCCGAGACGACGCATCAAGCGTGGCCGGTAGAGTGCCTGGCGCTCAGGGCGCGCGGCATGCCAGCGCACGGCCATCAGGCCCGCTGCCAACGAGAGCGCGAAGCCCAACGGCACCGCCAGGGTGCCAGCGCCCGCAAGCTGCTCGGCCACGATCCCCCCCAGCATGCCGCTGACCAGCGGCAGGCCATACAGCAGGCCCGCACTGCGCAGAAACGCCGACTCATCAATGCCGATCACCACCCGCTCGCCCACCATCGGCAAGTCTTCGCCTGCCGGCACATGGATCAGCACGCGATGCGGCTTGCGACGCGAAAACTGGCTCAACAGGCCGCTGCCACAGCTACTGCGCGCATTGCAGGCACCACAGGTGGAGCGACGCTGGGTCTCGACCCAGACGCCTTCCTTGCCATGCCCCGTGACCTGCCCCTCTTCCTGCATCATCTTGCTGACTCCTGCAAAAACTCGCCGCGCACTGGCGACACATACGCGTAGAATAGCGTCATTCACGGCGGCACTTCACGCGCCTCAGGCCCGACAAGCGCCCACGATATCATCAACAGGAGCCCGCATGAGCGACGCACCCCCATCCACTTCCCGCCTGGACCCGCTGCACGGCGTCACCCTCAAGGCACTGCTGACCTGGCTGGTGGACCACTACGGCTTCGAGACCCTGGGCGAGCTGATTCCCATCAACTGCTTCCTCAGCGACCCGAGCATCAACTCGAGCCTCAAGTTTCTGCGCCGCACGCCCTGGGCGCGCGCCAAGGTCGAGGCACTCTACATCCAGACGGCAGATCGCTATCTGCATGACTGAGGCCGAGCGTGGTCACACCGGCAAGTGACGACGCTGGCCGGATGCGACCAGGTCATGTGGGCGCAACCAGGATATACAGACAAGAAAAAGGGGCAGCCAATGGCTGCCCCTTTTTCTTGTCTGCCCATGCTGCTTTCATCTGCATTGGCAATGACACCAGCGCAAGCCAGTCATCCAGCGAATGTTACTGGGCAACATCCTGCAGGCTTATCCACTCACTGCGCTCCGGCACCGGGCCACGCGAGGAATGCTGGCTCAGGTAGGCCTCGAGCAGACGACGCTGGGCGAGATCCGCCGCGGCGACATTGCTGGACGACATGCCGGAATCGTAGCTGCCACTCTGCGGCGCCATGAACATCGGACGCGAGCTGGAGGGCGTCACGCCGACCTGCATCAAGCCGCTGTTGGCGCCGGGCTGTACCCACTGAGACGCCTCGGCATTCACTGACGGCTGGCTGACCTGACGCACGGTGCCGCCCTGGATGGCTGAACCGCCCTGGTTGGCGGAAGAACCGCTGGCAAGCTCTGCACCGCTGTTCACGCCGCCGGGCACCGCATTGTCGCCGCCATTGAAGACCTGCACGCCGGTGATCACCATCACCGCGACGCCTGCCGCGATGGCCGCGGAACCGGCAAAGGAGAACAGGCTGCGACGCTCGGCCACGGGCGGTGCACTCGCGGGAGCCTCGCGGGAGATCAGCTCGACCTCGGCGCTGACCGCCGACGCGATATCCAGAGTGAAGGTGCTTTCACGCTCACGATGCATGGCACTGCGCGCCAGGTGATAGCGGCGCCAGGTGTCTGCAGCCTCGGGAGACTCATCGAGCCCCTTGAGGACACGACGCAGATCCAGCTCGTCACCCTCCGCATCCATCAGCGCGGACAGCGACTCCTTCACGGATTCGGTGGTCTTCAGATTCATGCGTAAATACCCTCACACTCGTCAGATTGAACGACGACTTCAATCTGCACTCCTGGCAACAAATGGCGTCATTCACCATGGCGGCTGATGGCCCGAGCGGGCCAACGGCAAACAGCGTTACTGCGCCGTGGAAGAGGGGCTTTCGTGCCCTGCCCCTCACCACTCAACTTTCCAGCGCTCATGCACGCAGTCGCTGAGCTACATGACTACTGAACAGTAAGAACACGCGCCGCACGGATTGTTCCGCCATTCGTTCAGAAAACATTCACTTTAGCTGCAAGATTTCGCCAAGCCACTGAGTTGATTGAATTTAACCAACAAAATTTTTGTGGCTCTTCTCTCACAGGGGCGACGCAGAACAGCGACGTCACTCGACGGCAGACACCGCCGCGGCGGGACTGACCAGCCCCTGGATCGCCTTGTCGACCGCTTCACGTGCGCGGAAGATACGCGAACGCACCGTGCCCACCGGGCACTGCATCACCTCGGCGATATCCTCATAGGACAGGCCATCGAACTCGCGCAGCGTGATGGCGGTGCGCAGATCTTCAGGCAGCTTCTCGATGGCCTCGAAGACGACCTTCTCCAGCTCATCACGCGCCATGGCGGCTTCCGGCGTCTCGATGTCCGACAGGCGACCGGACTGATCGACCACCTCGGCATCGCCGATATCCAGGTCGGTGCCCGGCGGACGACGGCCCCGCGAGACCAGATGATTCTTGGCCGTATTGATGGCGATCCGGTACATCCAGGTATAGAAGGCGCTCTCGGCCCGGAAGTTGGGCAACGCACGATAGGCCTTGATGAAGGCTTCCTGGGCGACATCCTGCACTTCTGAATGATCGTGTACGTAACGGCTGATCAGGCCGAGAATCTTGTGCTGATATTTCCTGACCAGCAGATCGAAGGCGCGGTTATCCCCTTTCTGGGCGCGCTCGACCAACTGCTGGTCCGTTTCATTGACACTCATTCACTCGCTCCCTCCGCGGGAGTGGAGGCACCGCTTGCGGACTCCACATCAGGAATCCCCGGGGCATCAGCACCTGACAGGAATTGCGACTCGCGCATGCGTTATCCGGCCCCTTTGATATTCGTTGTGATGGATGCGATGCCTGGCGCGGGGCGAAAAAGCGCCCGGCGGCCCGCTGACGCGACCAAAATCAACGCACAGTGTTCCTGTTTATCATTTGTACGGCAAGACGCCATGCCGTCAAAGCCTCAGGTTTTGCGTGTTCACTCCCGCCATGACAGCGTTTGGCGACGCTGACACGTCAAAGCGTAACGATTTCTTTACGATTTACGCTTATCTTGAGCCACACGAGCCTCAAGTCAGCGCCAGCCAGCTTGACAGTTGATTAAATTTGACCCAAGGGCGCTGACAAGCCGGCATGCAGCAGATACCATGGACGTCATTCAGTACGCACAACACGGATGGCGGGCGCGAAGACGCCCGTCTGACTCTGCTAGCAGCCATGCAGACCGCACACCGCTCAGGACACTGTCATGTCAGAACAACACGTCAACAACCTCAACGTCCTGTCACAGGACGTGCTGATCACCCCCGAAGCGCTCAAGCAGGACATCCCGCTGACCGCCAAGGCCGAAGAGACCGTCATCGAAGGCCGTCGCACCATCCAGCGCATTCTGGACGGTGAAGACCCGCGCCTGCTGGTCGTGGTCGGCCCCTGCTCCATCCATGACCTGGACGCCGCCCGTGACTACGCACGTCGCCTGAAGGTACTGGCCGAGGAAGTGAAGGACAGCCTCTACATCGTGATGCGCGTCTACTTCGAGAAGCCGCGCACCACCGTCGGCTGGAAAGGCCTGATCAACGACCCGCACCTCAATGACACCTTCGAGATCGAGGAAGGCCTGCACATCGCGCGCGGCCTGCTGGTCGAACTGGCCGAGATGGGCCTGCCGCTGGCCACCGAAGCCCTCGACCCGATCTCCCCGCAGTACCTGCAGGACTGCATCAGCTGGTCCGCCATCGGCGCCCGCACTACCGAATCCCAGACCCACCGCGAGATGGCCTCTGGCCTGTCGTGCCCGGTCGGCTTCAAGAACGGCACCGACGGCTCGCTGGATGTCGCCGTCAACGCCCTGCAGTCCGTGTCCCACGGCCATAACTTCCTGGGCATCAACCAGGCCGGGCAGGTCGCGATCATCCGCACGCGTGGCAACGCCTATGGCCATGTCGTGCTGCGTGGCGGCAACGGCAAGCCGAACTACGACAGCGTCAGCGTCGCGCTGGCCGAGCAGGAACTGGCCAAGGCCGGCGTCACCGCCAACCTGATGGTCGACTGCTCCCACGCCAACTCCAACAAGGACCCGGGCCTGCAGCCGCTGGTGCTGGAGAACGTCACCCAGCAGATCCTCGAAGGCAATCGCTCCATCATGGGTCTGATGGTCGAGTCGCACATCAACTGGGGCGCGCAGAAGATCAATGCCGACCGCAGCAAGATGGAATACGGCGTCTCCATCACCGATGCCTGCATCGACTGGGCCACCACCGAAGACACCTTCAAGACCATGGACGCCAAGCTCAAGGACGCGCTGCGCGCTCGCCTCGAGCAGCCTGCCGAAGCCTGACAGCATCAGACCGGCCGCATTGGATGAACGAAAAAGCCCCGCCGATTGGCGGGGCTTTTTTTGTGGCTGCTGGGTCGACAGCTGACGGGCCAGCTCTGATCGATCAGCCCTGAACCATCACTTCTGCCCCATCAGTTCTGCCCCATCACGTCTGACCCATCAGTTCTGGCGCACGCCATCGATCTCGCGCACGAAGGGCGGCAAGGCCTCGATCAACTGCTGACCGTAACGCTTGGTCAGGATGCGTCGATCCAGAATCGTGATACGCCCTTCATCGGCTTCCTTGCGGATCAGGCGCCCGCAGGCCTGCACCAGCTTGATGGAGACATCCGGCACCGCGATGCGCATGAACGGGTTGCCGCCCCGCGACTCGATCCACTCCGCCAGCGTCGCACCGACCGGGTCATCCGGCACCGCGAACGGCAGCCGCGTGATCACCACGTGGGTCAGATACTTGCCGGGCAAGTCGATGCCCTCGGCGAAGCTCGCCAGCCCGAAGATGATACTGCCGCGCCCCCCATCCACCGCCTTGCGATGCTGACTGAGCAGCTCATGCTTGGGCAGACGACTCTGCGCCAGCACCCGCTTGCGGGTCTCGCTGTCCAGCGCCTTGTTGACCGCCGCCAGCTGCTTGCGCGAACTGAACAGCACCAGCACCGCCTCGCGCACATCCAGCGCATTGACGAAGTCGACGATCGCCTGCTCATGCGGACCGGGTGGCGACGGCTCCACCGCCTCGCGCGGGATGGCCAGCACCGCCTTGCCATAATCGAACGGGCTGGGCAGGCGCTGATAGCGATAGCGATTGGCAAGGCCCGCGCGCTCCTGCAGGCGCTCGAAGCGATTGAGCGCCGTCAGGGTCGCCGACGTCAGCACCGCGCCGAAACAGGCGCCCCACAGATGACGCGCCAACGTTTCCGCGGCCGACACCGGACTTGCCGAGACGGTCATCTCCGGCTCGCCATTGAAGCGCTCGAAGGTCAGCCAGCGCGCATGCGGCGGCCCATCGGCAGGGTCGCTCAGGCCGATGGCCTCCCACAGCGCATGGGCTTCCAGCGCACGCCCGTGCAGCAGGGCCACCAGCGGCAGCCAGTCCTCGGCATTCTCCTTGGGCAGGCCGGTGGCCTTCTCCGGATCCAGGCTCTCACGCAGGATGTCGGCGATCTGCTCCAGCGCCCGCGACAGCTCCGCGAAGCCCTTGAGCAGGTTGTGGCCCAGCTCCTTGAGCGCCTCCGGCGCCTGGCCGCGCTCGAAACGATGATTGGTGACGTCCTCGCCGGCCCCATTGGGCAGATCCGCCAGCTGATGCCCCAGCCCGAACACCTCGCCCAGACGCGGCTCGATATCCGCCAGCAACTCGGGCATGCGCGCCAGCAGGCGCCCGATGGTCGGTTGACTGCCCAGCGCCGCATTCAGCTCGGTGAGCGACTTCTTGAGATTGCCCAGCCAGCGCAGCGTCTGATTGATCGGCGTGCGGTGGTGGAAGTGATCCAGCGCCTTGTCGGGCAGATGGTGCGCCTCGTCGAAGACGTAGATGCAGTCACTGGGCGACGGCAATACCAGCCCGCCGCCCAGCGAGAGATCCGCGAGCACCAGGTCATGGTTGGCGACGATGATGTCGGCCTGCTCCAGCTGACGACGGGCACGGAAGAAGGCACACGCCGAGAAGTGGCTGCAGCGGCGATTGGTGCACTGACGGTGGTCCGTGGTCAGACGCGCCCAGTCGCGGTCCTCGACCTGCAGCGGCCAGCTGTCGCGGTCCCCTGCCCACTCGCCGCTGGCATAGTCCTCGGCCATCTTGCCGGCCAGCTCCACGAAGCTGCCGCCGTCGCTGGCGATCATGTCACGCTCGAACAGCGCCATGGTCGGGTTGTCCTCGACACCTTCCAGCGCCTGATCCAGCTTCTGCACGCACAGGTAACGGCGACGGCCCTTGGCCAGGGCGTAGTCGAAGCTCAGCCCCGAATGCTTCTTGAGCGCCGGCAGGTCCTGATGCATGACCTGCTCCTGCAGCGCGATGGTCGCGGTCGAGACCACCAGCCGCTTGCCGCGCGCCTTGGCCACCGGCAGCGCGGAGAGCAGATAGGCCAGCGTCTTGCCGGTACCGGTACCGGCCTCCAGCACGCAGACATGCTCGTTGCCGAGGCGATAGCCTTCCGGATTCTGCTCGATGTTGCCCAGGGTGCGCGCGATCTCGGCGATCATCAGCCGCTGCCCGTAACGCGGCGTCAGCTCAAGACCCTCGAGCAACTTGCGATAGGCGCCCTGAATCTCGCCCTTGAGGCTATCTTCCAGCATTGCGTGTCTCTCTCCTCAACTGGCCATCCACCCCTGACCCACGACATCCGGCCGACGACAACTGGCGACTGGCCACTTGTCGTCAAACCTGCGGGTCATGGAGCGCAAGACGGCGAACAGCCTGAGCTGTCCGCCGTCTTTGCGTGCTACTGCCATCCACCTCGACTGCCCTGCGCGGCCGGCCACCCTATCGCGACCGGTCGGATGCAAGCAGGCGTTACAGCAGGCCCTGGGGCGGCTGCTGACGCGGCAGCGTTTCCTGCAGGTAGTCTTCGATTTCCGGCAGTGAGAAGACATCTTCCTCACCGACGAAGCTGATCAAGGTCACATCGCTGAAGCTTGCACGGTGAACGTAGTCCTCCGGCACTTCCGGCAGCGTGAAGTTGATCGCATGGGTCGCGTCTTCGAGTGCGAAGCCACGCCCGGCGACATCGCTGACCACCAGTACCTTGAGCTTGCCGTTGCGGAAGGCCTCATGGGCTTCCAGGCGCTCGGTCTGGGTCTCCGCGCCGGACATCACCGCCGACTCGATACCGGCTTCCTTGAGCGCGGCGTTGATCTTGCGCACCAGCCCACGGCTGTTGCCGAAGACCACGGAGCGCTCCATCTCGCCCTGCTTCACCAGATTGATCAACAGACGCAGCTTGTCATCATCGCTCACGGTGTAGGTCTGCACGGCGTCGTTGTCCGCCGCGATGGCAGCCGTCGCTTCGTGCTCGACCGCGACCTGAGTCGCCTCATGCGTCCACTGCTCGGCCAGCCCCAGCACGTCGGAAGACAGCTCGGCGGAGAACAGCAGCGTCTGGCGCTCTTCCGGGCGCGGTGTGGCGCGGATGATGCGCTTGACGTCGGGAATGAAGCCCATCGACAGCATGCGGTCCGCTTCGTCGACCACCAGCACCTCGGTCTCGGAGAGATCGACATCGCGCTTGGTGTGGAAATCGAGCAGACGGCCTGGCGTGGCGACCAGCAGGTCGACCTTGCGCTCGAGGCGTTCACGCTGCTTCTGGTAGTCCATGCCACCCACCACGCAGGCCACCGAGATGCGCGCGAATTCGGAGAACGCCTTGGCGTCCTTCTCGATCTGCAGCGCAAGCTCACGGGTCGGCGCGATGATGACGGCACGCGGCGCGCCCGGCTTCTGGCCTTCCGGCGCCTTCTCTTCCAGGAAGTAGGCCAGGGTGGCGATCAGGAAGGCGGCGGTCTTGCCGCTGCCGGTCTGGGCACGACCGACCACGTCACCACCCAGCAGTGCCTTCTCGAAGGTCTGGGCCTGGATCGGGGTGCAGTATTCAAAGCCGGCCTTCTGGATGGCACGCATCAGCGGCAGCGGCAGATCGAAATCATGGAAGCGCCACTGGCCGGCGACCGGCGCGACCGGGAACTGTTCGAGGTTCCACTTGGACTGGGAGCGGCGCGGCTTGCGACGACGACGCTTGGGCTTTCTCGGCTTCTGGTTCGGGTCCTGCGGCTCTTGCTGAGTCTGCTCAGCGGCTGGCTGGGTCTGATCCGTCTCGCTCATGTAATCCGTTCTTTTCAAGGGTTCATATGCGACAGGCGCGGGTCGTTCTCGGAATCTCGCCGTGACAGGCCACACCCGGTTGGTTCGTCATGCCCAGTCGTCTCACCTGGTTCGCCTGACTCGCGCCTGATGCGCGGTAGTCTCGGGCTGCATGCGCCTTTACCGGATTGGGAGCCATCCCCTGCCCTTCTGCGGCAACACCCCCTGGGTGTGCGTCTCCGAGGCCACGCAGGCCTCGGGTGCAGAAGGACACGAATGCTCTCACCTGTTCTTGACGGATTCACGCATCCAGCGCTCCCCTGCCCGAATGTTCGGCAAGGGACTGGAGCGGACGTCTGCCATGAGGGTCTGCTCACGTGGCACCGGTCATGTCATCGCCGGGCTCACGCAACGGACAGGCTCATGGGTCGCCACAAGGACGACCGATACTGCGTGTCGGTCGAAAGGGCTTCTTCATCGGGCGGGCATCAGGCTGCCGGGCAACCTTGGCCACGCCACGGGACAGTTCGCCGCCGCCCGTCTGTCTATCTGTCTTGCTGTGTGGGCCGGGGCGGCGTACCTGCCAGGGTCATTCAGGTAACACTCATATATTGCATATTGCATATTGCATGTCGCTGGCACGGGCAATGGCAGCAAGACTGGCGCGTCCGGCAAGCCGTTGTCTCTGACATGCGTGAGGGGAAGCGCGCCCCGAGGGGCAGGCGACCCGCCATCGTGCATGAGACACAAGGCGCCGATTCAAGCGGCCAGTCACGCACCTCACCTGCGGGCAGCGACGATAACGCCGACATATTGTACCAGCCCGCCGGCGTCTTCGCGCCCCTGCATCATGACGCACTCGGCGCGAGACATCCTCGCGTGCACGACACGCGATGCTTCTCACCACGACGCCCCTCATGGCACCCGCCCCATGCAGGCTGGTAGAATGCCCGACAACTGATGCGGTTGCCCGCGTGCCGCGGCCTTGCCGTGCGACTCAAGGCTGGCGACTGCCGACACCGAACAGGAAAGCCCGAAGATGACACGTAGAAAGAAGAGCCGCTCCATCGCCGACAAGGTGCAGATTCGTACCGGCCGCCGCAAGGACTTCAAGAAGTGGCGCGCCGAGAACCCGGACCAGGTGCATTCCGGGCCGCGTTACGTGGCCAAGAAGAAGGACCAGCGCAAGTCCCAGGCGGCCGCCAAGCTGGAGCGCATGAACGCCGCGCCGCTGTTGCCGCTGCACCCTGATGCGCCGGCAAAGGAAGACAGCTCCTCCAAGGATGATGGTGGAGGCGAAGCGTGATGCGCCTGATTTCCTTCAACATCAACGGCATCCGTGCGCGTCCGCATCAGCTGGAAGCGCTGATCGAGACGCATCAGCCGGAAGTCATTGGCCTGCAGGAAACCAAGGTGCAGGACAGTGAATTCCCCCACGCGCACATCGAGGCGCTGGGCTATCACGTGGTGTGGCACGGCCAGAAGGGCCACTACGGCGTCGCGATGCTGACCCGTCAGGTGCCGAAGAAGGTGCACTACGGCATGCCGGATGACGACGAGGATGCCCAGAAGCGCATGATCGGCGTCGAGATCGACGGTCCGAACGGCGAGCCGCTGATCGTCTACAACGGCTACTTCCCCCAGGGCGAGAATGTCGAGCACCCGGTGAAGTTCCCCTACAAGACGCGCTTCTATCAGCAGCTGTTCCGCCTGCTGGAAGAAGACCACCAGCCCAAGCAGCATGTGGTGGTGATGGGCGACTACAACATCTCGGCCACCGACCGCGACATCGGCATCGGCGAACCCAACCGCAAGCGCTGGCTGCGCGAAGGCAAGACCAGCTTCCAGCCCATCGAGCGCGAGTGGATGGAGCGCCTCTACGCCTGGGGCCTGACCGACAGCTTCCGCCACGTGCACCCGGAAGTCGATGACCAGTTCAGCTGGTTCGACTACCGCTCACGCGGCTTCGAGCGTGAGCCCAGGCGTGGCCTGCGCATCGACCTGATCATGACCAGCCCCGGCCTGACTCCGCTGATCAAGGATTCCGGTGTCGACTACGCGCTGCGCGGCATGGAAAAGCCGTCTGATCACGCCCCGGTGTGGACCGATATCGGCTGATGCGCTGAGCAACGCCAGCGCGAACACGATCGCCAGACACGCAAACGCCGCCTTCCCCGTCTCAGGAAAGGCGGCGTTTTCGTTGCAGTGATGCTCAGACAGCGCTGGGTCGTAAGCGTCTTACGTCATCAGCGCTGCGCGACGGATTTCAACCAGGCATCGGCCCCTTCGGCGCCACGCGCCTGAGCCTTCTTGAAGGCTTCACGCGCAGGGTCGAACTGCTCCAGCTGACTGGCGACCACGCCGGAGAGCAGCCAATGACGCGCCGAATCATCGCCACGCTCACCGGCCGCGGCCAGCGCCTGCTGCGCCGTTTCCCAGCGGCCCCAATCATAGGCAAGCTCGGCATACTGCCGGGCATCCTCGAGTGACTGGCTCTGCTGCGAGACGGCTGCCCAGGCATTGAGCGCATGCTCGACATCGCGCGCCGCCGTCCAGGCCTGTGCCAGCTGGCGACGCAGCGCCGGGGTATCGTCAAGCAGCGGCTGCCCCTCGGGTGTCGCGGATTTCGAAAGCCCCGCCTCGATCAGCTCCGCCGCCCGCGCCGGCGCACCGGCCGCCAGCTGCAGGTCGACTCGCTGCTGGTAGGCGTCACTGCCGCTGACGATCCCCGCCGCCCACGCCGCTTCCCAGGTGCTGGCGGCGCGGGTGTTCTGGTTGAGGCGCTGATAGAGCGCCACGGCACGCTGCCAGTCCTGCGGGTCGCGTGACTCGCCCAGTCCCTGCTCGACCAGCGCCACCGCCGCGCCATGGCGGCCGGTATGCTGATAGACACTGACGGCCAGCTTCAGGCGATCACCGCTCGGCGCACTCGCCTTGCTGGCACGCTCCAGCCAGTCCTCGGCGCGCGCCCAGTCACCCCGATTGGCCTCCAGGCTGACCGCCAGCCACAGGTCATCGGCACTCGCCGAGCCGCCGTGCAGATATTCCGCCAGGCGAGCGATACCACTGTCGCGCTCACCGGCGCGCAGGCGCAGCATGGCTTCACGACGCAGCCACTCGCGGGCCTGGGAGGCATTGACGCCCGGCAGGCGACGCGCCTCGGCATACAGACGCGCCGCCTGGGCCTGATCGCCCTGGCGCGCACGCGCACTAGCCGCCAATGACAGATACAGCGCACGCACTTCACCACGCTGGCGCTTGGCCTCACGCTCGGCGCGCTCACCGACCGCGTCATAATCGCCTTCATCCAGCCGTGACTGCAGCGTGCGCAACTGCCCCGCCACTTCGGCGGAGACGCGCGTCGCCGCATGGGCCGCACTGATGCCACCGACTTCCATCATCAGCATCAGGCAGGTCGAGACCAGCGTCACGCGGGTGAGTCGGCGCCCGCCGCGTGTCAGCAGCTGGCGCGCCCGCGCCATCAGGCCTCGCGATCGCTCAGCGCTGTCGGCGTCCTGTGGCGGTGTGGATTTCGCTACCATGAGTCTTTCCTCTTGCGTTCATCCGCTGCCATGACCCGGCGCATTGCCGACAAGTCCACGGCATCAGAGATGACGACATATGACACACATCAGACACCCGATGAAAGCCCACGCCACGGGGTCATGGGTTGCCTCAACGCAACTGGAACTCGAGCCGCTGGCGCGCCTGGCGCGCATTGCCCGCGGCCGGGAATTCCCAGCGTGCGATCGCCTTCATCGCCGCCCGGTCAAACACGCCCGACGGCTCGGCACGCACCACCCGCAGCGAGCCACCATCGACATTGCCGTCCGGACGAATCACGAACGCCACCTCGACGAAGCCCTCGATGCCGCGGCGACGCGCGCGACTCGGATATTCGGGAGCGGTGCGCACGATGGGTCGCGGTGAACCACCCTGCGCCGCCGGGGCCGCCTTGGGCTTGGACGGCTTCGCCGCGGCCTGTGATGACGCATCAGACGCTGACTGCGCCGATGAAGCGGCCTCGGCCTGCTTGGCGACCGCCTTGGGCTCCGGCTTGGCCTTGGATGCCGGCTTGGGCGTCGGTTTCGGCTTGGGGGTCGGTTTGGGCGGACGTTCGACTTCCAGCGGAGGCAAGCTGTCATCCATGGTCAGCTCTGGCGTCGGCGGCAATGGTGTCTTGACCTCGGGAATCGCCACCGGGCTTGTCGCCTTGGGTGCCGGCATCGGCGCTGCCTTGGGTGGCGGCGGTGGCTCGGCCGGCGGCGTGGGCAGACTTTCACTCGCCGCCGGCGCGGGCTCCGGTGCCTCTTCAGGCGCCTGAACGGTGGAGACCGACAGCGGCTCCGGTGGCGGCGTGTCGTTCACCGGCGGCGCGACCAGCAAGGCCAGCGCATAGAACAGCACCAGCGCCAGCAAGGCGCCGCCGACAAGCCCGACGAGTCGATTGGCATACAGGCGTCGCGTCATGTCATTCGCCCTTCGAGGCGGCGACCGCGATGTCCTGCACACCCGCGTTGCGCAGTGCATCCATCGTCTCGACCAGCAGGCCGGTCTGTGAGCGACTGTCGGCCTGGATCACCACCGGCTGACCATCGGCAAGATCGGCCACGGCGTCGCCGACTCGATGGGCATCCACCGGCTTGCCGTCGACCCACACCGCGCCTTCGGCGGTGATGGCGACCATGACCGCCGCGTCAGGGCGCGCCGTGGCGTTGGAGGCTTCCGGACGCTGGATCTCGACCCCGGACTCCTTGACGAAGCTGGTGGTGACGATGAAGAAGATCAGCATGATGAAGACGACATCCAGCATCGGCGTCAGATTGATCTCGCCGCTGTCTTCCGCGGCCTCCATGCGACGTCTACGCATGTGGTGTCTCGCTTGTATCAGAGGAGGAATCAAAGCCGTTCGCAGCGGACATGCCGGAACGTGCATCGTCGACGGCGCGCGCCAGACGGTCGTGCAGGCGCTGGTCTTCACGACGCACCACGCGCTCGAAACGCGTGACGAACATCAGGCCCACCACCGCGACCGCCATGCCGGCCAGCGTCGGCAGCGTGGCGCGTGCCACACCATCGGCCATGGCACGCGCCTGGCCGGTGCCGGCGATCGCCAGCGAATCGAAGACATGGATCATGCCGGTCACGGTGCCCAACAGGCCGGCCAGCGGACAGATCAGCACCAGCAGCTTGAGCCACGGCAGCGGCGCGCGCAGGCGTGACAGCAGCTCACGGGTCAGCACTTCGCGATGGGTGAGCGCCGACCAGCTGTGGTGCTCGCTGCGCGCCACCCAGTCGCGAATCAACTGCTGACGTGCCGGACGATGCACGAGCCGCCAGTAGAGGCCGCGTTCCAGCGCCAGCCCGAACAGCACCATGGCGATCAGGCAGATCACCACGATCAGCGGGCCACCGCTTTCCACCAGCCGCATCACTGGCGCGAAGCCACCGCTCAGCAAGGAAGAGGCGGCCAACGAATCAGGCATGCTCGGTATCCCGCTGACGCGCTGCCGCGCTGGCAGCCTTGCTCGGGGCGCGCTTCTCGAGGTGGTCGGCCAGACGTGCGCTGGCGCGACCCTCGAGGCGGCCCATCAGGCCCTTGGACAGACTGGAAAGTCCGGTCTGGGCGAACAGCAGCGGCACGGCGGTCACCAGACCCAGCACGGTGGTCACCAGCGCCTGGGAGATACCGCCGGCCATCAATTTGGGGTCGCCGGTCCCGAAGACGGTGATCGACTGGAAGGTGCCGATCATGCCGGTCACGGTACCCAGCAGACCCAGCAGCGGCGCGATGGCAGCCAGCAGCTTGACCAGCGCCTGGCCACGCTCGAGCCTGGGCTGCTCGGCCAGCAACGCCTCGTCGAGACGGGCTTCGAGCGCTTCCGGCTCGTGATCATGGCGCATGCCTTCAAAGCGATGCAGCACACGGCCCAGCGGGTTGTCGTCACTGAGCTGGCTCAGGTCGGCTTCCTGACGCTTGACCGCCCGGCGGGTCAGCGACAGACGCACCAGCTGGATCAGCGCGATGATCAGGCCCAGCACGCCAAGACCGACGATGACGTAACCGACGGCGCCGCCCTGCTTGAGGCGCTCACCGAGACGCGGCGCCCGCGCCAGTGCCTGGGTGACATCACCACCGGTGGGATCGAAGCTCAGACGATCACTGTCGCCGGCATCGAAGGCCGCCAGCTGCTTGCGAATGCGCAGCGGCGTGGTACCCGCAAGGCCGAGGGTGTCCAGTGCCGAGGGGCCATCCACGGCCTTGTCTTCCGACAGCGGTGCCAGCAGGTGGCGACCACTGAAGGCCATCTGCTCGCCGACGCGCACGATCTCACGCGGCTTGATGCTGCCATCCGGCCCGGCCAGCGGTGCCTGGAAGCGCAGCGCGCGACCGCTTTCGGTGGCGATGCTGCGGATGTCCGCGGTCAGGGCGGCGAGTCGCTCGCGGCCCGGCACCTCATCACGCGGCCCCAGGTCCGGCAGACGCGCCTGGCCGCCGACCAGCAGCCAGTTGCCCGCCAGGGCTTCACGCGTCTCGCGGGCATGCTTGCGCGCTACCTCGAACACCTGACCGAGATCGCCCTGCTGGGCCTGACGCTCTTCGTCCAGACCGCTGAGGGTCGCCTGTTGTTCCTGCGCTTCGGCCTCGAGGGTCGCGCGCGTCTCGCGCAGGCTGTCACGCCGCGCCTCGGCCTCGCTGACCGCCGCTTGCAGTGCCTCGCGATCCGACAACAGGGTGTCGAGACGCGCCTGGTCGCGGCCTTCGGCCTGACTGGCGGCCTGTTCGAACTGCTCGACGCTCAATGACTGCTCGGCACTGCCGGTCGCTGCCAGCACGGCGGGAGATGACAACGTCAGCAGCCCCAGGGTGCCGGCCGTCAGCAACAGGCGTGACAGAGACGCGCATGGCGCTTGTGAATTCGTCGCCATCAGCTGGACTCCTGCGCGGTACGGGTAGTGGTGGTGCGTGTGCTGGTGACTGCCGCGGCAGCCTGATCGGCGCTCTCGAGCGCGGACTGCGACAGGCGCCCCTTCGGAGCCAGCTCGACGTCCTCGACCGGCACCGACAGCGGCAGGGTCACCAGTGACGGTGCCTGCTGGTCACGCGCCATGCTGATGCCCTTGCGCAGCGCCTCCAGGCCGCTGTCATCCAGTACCTGCCAGCTGCCATTTCTGGCCTGCCAGGCGCCACCATGCTGACCATCCAGCGTCAGGTAATAGAGGCCGACGCGGCCGACACGCAGATACTGCACCTTAGTGTCTTCCCCACCGACAAGTCCTGCGCGCCAGGTATCGAAGCCCTGACCGTAGCTCAGCTCCTGCTGCCAGGCGTTGAGCAGCTGATCGAGGCGCTCGTCATTGCTCAGGCTGGCATTGGAGAGGTTGTCACGCAGACGCTGGACGCGCGCGAGGCGCTCGTCCTTGAGAAACGGCAGATCCTGCTCGATGAAGTCCGCCAGCTCCTCGACCTGCTGACGCAGCAGGCCCGGCAGCGACTCGCGCGTGGCCTCGAGATTCTCCAGCGCCGTACGCTGGCGCTCGATACGCGCCGCGCGGTCAGCATTCAGCGGCGTCAGCTCCGCGGTATAGCTTTCCAGACGCGCGGCTTCCTGACGCGCTTCGCGCAGGCGCACCAGCAGCGCACGCGTCTCGTCATCGGCGGCGTCGATGCGCGCCTGCAGCTCACGCTGGGCTTCCTGATGAGTGGCGGCACTGTCACGCAGTGTCTCGGCATGCGCCGGCAATGCCGTGGCTGTCAGCGGTGCAAGCAGCACCAGCGCCGGGAGCAGGCCGCCAAGGGCTCGCACGCACGGGAAGGGGAAAGAAGTCGAACGCCGCACGGACATCTCCTGAAGAACTAGGCTTGGTTGCATCCTCGGTCGCCTGCCAGGCCGCTAGTGGCTTCCGAGTGGAAATGCAAATCACTGGCATGGACGGTATTACAAACAAGAACAATTATCAATTGATCTTGCCTCGCTCTGCCCCATCAGCAGGCCCTGAAACCTGCAATGCAGCGTTGCACTTTTCTCCTGACACTCTCTCCCCTGCCCTCGCCCCCACCCTTGCCCGCAGACACAAAAAAACGCGACCCGCCGAAGCGGGTCGCGTTGATTGGCCAGGCCACCTTGCGGTGTCTCGACCTCAGCCTTGCGGGGCTTTGCTCAGAGCTTGCCTTCCAGCTCCGGCAGTACCTCGAACAGATCCCCGACCAGGCCGTAATCCGCGACCTGGAAGATCGGCGCTTCGTCGTCCTTGTTGATCGCAACGATGACCTTGGAGTCCTTCATGCCCGCCAGGTGCTGGATCGCCCCGGAGATGCCGACGGCGATGTAGAGATCCGGCGCGACGATCTTGCCGGTCTGGCCGACCTGCATGTCGTTGGGCACGAAGCCGGCGTCGACGGCAGCGCGAGAGGCACCGATGGCGGCGCCCAGCTTGTCGGCGATGCCGTTGAGCAGCGCGAAGTTCTCACCGTTGCCCATGCCGCGGCCACCGGAGATCACCACCTTGGCGGAGCCAAGCTCGGGGCGCTCGCTTTCGGCCAGGGTTTCCTCGACGAAGCTCGAGACGCCTGCATCCTCGACCACGTCCACGGCCTCGATGGCCGCCTGTCCGTCGAGTGCGACCGGATCGAAGCCGGTGGCACGCACGGTGATGACCTTGAGCACATCGTCACTCTTGACGGTGGCGATGGCGTTGCCGGCGTAGATCGGGCGCTGGAAGGTATCGGCGCTCTCGACGGCGATGATCTCGGAGATCTGCGCCACGTCCTTCAGTGCCGCGACACGCGGCATGAAGTTCTTGGCGGTGGTGGAGGCACTGGACAGCACGTGGCTGTAGTCATCGGCCAACGCCACGACCAGTGCCGACAGGTTCTCGGCCAGCTGATGGGCGTAGACGGCATTGTCGGCGACACGCACGCGCGCGATACCGGCAAGCCTGGCGGCCTGCTCGGCGACGGCGCCTACGCCCTCACCGGCGACCAGCACATCGATATCGCCACCGATGCCGGTTGCGGCTGCCACGACACTCGCGGTGCTGCTGGTCAGCTGGCCATCATGATGATCGGCAATGACGAGAATGCTCATGAGATCACCTTTGCTTCGTTCTTGAGTTTGTCCACCAGCTCATCGACGGAGCCGACCTTGATGCCGCCCTGACGCTCGGCCGGCGGCGTGACCTTGACCAGCGACACCTTGGAGGCCGTGGAGACACCCAGTTCTTCCGGCGTCTTGACGTCCAGCGGCTTCTTCTTGGCCTTCATGATGTCCGGCAGCTTGGCGTAGCGCGGCTCGTTGAGGCGCAGGTCAGTGGTGACCACCGCCGGCAGGTTCAGCTTGACGGTCTGCAGGCCGCCATCGATCTCGCGGGTGACGTTGACGCTCTCGCCATCGACCATCACCTCGGAGGCGAAGGTGCCCTGCCCCATGCCGGTGAGTGCCGCCAGCATCTGGCCTGTCTGGTTGTTGTCGGCATCGATGGACTGCTTGCCGAGAATCACCAGGCCGGGCTGTTCTTCCTCGACCACCTTGGCCAGCAGCTTGGCCACGGCCAGCGAGTCGACGGCGTCATCGGTCATCACCTGCACGGCGCGATCGGCACCCAGCGCCAGCGCGGTACGCAGCTGTTCCTGGGCGGCCTTCGGGCCGATGGTGACGGCCACGACTTCGGTCGCCACGCCCTTTTCCTTCAGGCGCACCGCTTCTTCCACGGCGATCTCGCAGAAGGGGTTCATGGCCATCTTGACGTTGGTCAGATCGACGTCAGACTGGTCAGCCTTGACGCGAATCTTGACGTTGTAATCGATGACGCGTTTCACCGCGACGAGTACTTTCATGGTGTCCTCGCTGATTTCTCATGGAGTACCAGTGACCGTGAGGCCGCCAGCGCTCGATTCATGCAAGCGTTTGATAGGTGAATATCTTCCACAGATGACCGTGATGACAAGTGTCTCGCCACGATATCCGCTGGCACCCGACGGATGAAGTCAGCCAGACCGGCGTGGTTTTCACTGTCCGGGCGCCGCCATTCTCATGCGGGCATCTTGCGCAGAATTGGTTGCCGGGGTCAAACCTGACAATCACTCTCAACACGCCCGAGCGTGAAACCCATCGGGCGATTTCCTGCAACGCCCCCGGTGGCTATTACGTCAGACCCAAGCATAATAAACAAACGGTCGTTTTAAATGCTACTGTTGCGGCATGCTATGCGGCTGCTTCGCGCCAGCGCCTTGTGTCGAACGGCCGATCGTCCGTGCAGGACATGGCGTACCAGCGTGAGTCGCACCCCTATTTTCACTCCGACGAGTCGTGCCCTGACGCACGCCACGTCGGAGGTTCACTGCCCAGCGAACGACCGTGGTCGTTCGTGACACGCCCGCCCCGCCGGATCCGCGGGGCCCTGACGGCGCAAAGATTGAGGAGACGGGTCATGGAACGCGAATTCATGGATTTCGACGTGGTCATCGTCGGTGCCGGCCCTTCCGGCCTGGCGGCGGCCTGCCGACTGATGCAGCAGGCCAACGCGGCCGAGAAGGAGCTGACGGTCTGCGTGGTCGAGAAAGGTTCTGAAGTCGGCGCGCACATCCTGTCCGGCGCCGTGCTCGAACCGCGTGCACTGACCGAGCTGTTCCCCGACTGGGCCGAGCGCGGCGCACCGCTCAAGACGGCCGTCACCCGTGACGAGGTCGTACTGCTCAAGGATGACCAGAAAGCGCAGGTCATCCCCAATGCACTGGTCCCCAGGACCATGCACAACGACGGCAACTACATCATCAGCGCCGGCAACCTGACGCGCTGGCTGGGCGAGCAGGCCGAGGAGCTGGGCGTCGAGATCTTCCCGGGCTTCGCCGCCCAGGAAGTGCTGCATGGTGAAGATGGCACGGTGCGCGGCATCGTGGTCGGTGACATGGGCGTGGCCGCCGATGGCAGCGAAAAGGATGGCCACATGCCGGGCATGGAGCTGCGCGGCAAGTACACCCTGTTCGCCGAGGGCTGCCGTGGCCATCTGGGCAAGCAGCTGATCTCGCGCTTCTCGCTCGACAGCGAAGCGGACGCCCAGCACTACGGCATCGGCTTGAAGGAGCTGTGGGATGTGCCCGCCGAACAGCACCAGCCGGGACTGGTAGTGCACGGCAGCGGCTGGCCGCTCAAGGGCAACGCCGAAGGCGGCTTCTTCCTCTATCACACCGATGACCAGCAGGTGGTGGTGGGTCTGATCGTCGATCTCGCCTACGACAACCCGTACCTGTCACCCTTCGATGAATTCCAGCGCATGAAGCAGCACCCGACCCTGGCCCGCCATCTCGAGGGCGGCAAGCGGGTCTCCTACGGTGCGCGCGCCATCGCCAAGGGCGGCCTCAACTGCCTGCCCAAGATGAGCTTCCCGGGCGGTCTGCTGATCGGCTGTGACGCCGGCACCCTCAACTTCGCCAAGATCAAGGGTCTGCACACCGCGATGAAGTCCGGCATGCTGGCGGCAGAAAGCGTGTTCGACGCCATCAAGGGCGGCGACGAAGGCGGCGAAGACCTGGTCGACTTCGGCAAGCGCTTCAAGGACAGCTGGGCCTATGAGGAGCTGGACGCCTCACGCAGCTTCGGCCCGGCCATGCACAAGTACGGCACCTTCCTCGGCGGCGCCTATAACTTCCTCGACCAGCTGACGGGCGGCCGCCTGCCGACCCTGCATGACACCACGCCGGACTACGCGCGCATGCGCCCGGCGGCTGAGTGCACCAAGATCGAGTACCCCAAGCCGGACGGCAAGCTGTCCTTCGACAAGCTGTCCTCGGTGTTCCTCTCCAACACCAATCACGAGGAAGACCAGCCGTGCCACCTGCGCCTGTCCGACCCGGAACTGCCGGTGCGTGACAACCTGCCGCGCTACGCCGAGCCCGCCCAGCGCTACTGCCCGGCCGGTGTCTACGAGATCGTCGAGGAGGCCGGTGAGCCGCAGTTCCAGATCAACTTCCAGAACTGCGTGCACTGCAAGACCTGTGACATCAAGGACCCGGCGCAGAACATCACCTGGGTCGCGCCGGAAGGCGGCGGTGGCCCCAACTACCCCAACATGTAAGCCCCTGCTGCCCGCCAGCTGACAACGCCGCCACGGCCCTGCCGTGGCGGCGTTGTCGTGTCTGACCCTCCTCATTCCTCAGCGCCGCAGGCTCGGAAGCCTTGCGCCCCGTGGGCGCTTCTTGTGTTATTCCAAAACAATCTCAAAGCGATTGTTGATATAACAGCCTCCCGGTAGCACATTAGCCTCCCTCGAATTCAGACTCACGCCATCGCTTCGGAGCCACCATGTCCGTCACACGCCAGATACTGCTCGCCCTGGGGCTGGGCATTCTCAGCGGCCTTGCCCTGAACGCCGGGGCAGGCGCTCTGCCCGAGGGCAGCGTCGCCTGGCTCGACAGCCACCTGCTGACACCGGTGGGCCAGATCTTCCTGCGCCTGCTGCAATTCGTGGTGGTGCCGATGGTGTTCGGCGCCCTGATCATGAGCCTGACCAACCGCGAAGGCGGCGCCGACGTCGGTCGCCATGCCGGCCGCCTGCTGGGCAGTTACGTGGTCACCAGCGCCGTGGCACTGACGCTTGGCATGCTGGTCGCGCATTGGCTGACGCCGGGCAGCGGCGCCGAGAGCCTGGTGGATTCGGCACCTGAAGGTCGCAACGCCGACAGCATCGCCCAGTGGCTGGTGGGCCTGGTGCCCAACAACCCCTTCACCGCGCTGGGTGGCGGCGGCCTGCTGCAGGTCATCTTCGCGGCCGCCCTGATCGGGCTGGCGATGCGCGCCCTGCCAAAGGAAAGCGCACCGCTGCATCGCGTGATCGAGAGCGGTTACACCGTCAGCCTCAAGGTGCTGTCCTTCGTGCTCAAGCTGGCGCCGGTGGGGGTCTTCGCGCTGATCACCTCGGTGATCGCCACCCAGGGGCTGGACCTGCTGATGCGCCTGGGCATGTACGTGATCGGCCTGATCATCGCGCTAGCGCTGATGGCACTGCTCTATCTGGTGCTGCTGGCCGTCACCGGTGCCCGCCCGCTGGCCTTCGTGCGCCACTTCGGCCAGAGCCTGGGCTTCGCCTTCGGTACCGCAAGTTCCGGCGCGACCCTGCCGCTGGCGCTGGGCAATGCCCGCGACTACGGCATGAATGAATCCCTGGCCAGCTTCGCGCTGCCCTTCGGCACGGCGCTCAAGCGTGACGGCGCCGCCGTGCTGCAGGGCTTCAATGCGCTGTTCGTGGCCCAGCTGTTCGGCATCGATGTCACCACCTCGCTGGTGATCACCGTGTTCACCACCGGCCTGCTGGTCAGCTTCTCGACGGCTGGCGTGCCGGGTGCGGGGCTGGTCGCGATGACTACCGTGCTGGGCGCGGCAGGGCTGCCGCTGGAAGGCGTGGCGGTGGTCGCCGGGGTGGACCGCTTCACCGATGGCCTGCGCACCGCCCTCAACGTGATGGGCAACTGCGCCAACGCCGCCCTGCTGGAACGCTTCGATTCGCGCAAGCCCGCCGCGGAGCCCAAGACACAAGCGTAAGCACGCACGCAAAGAGTCAGGCAAAGCGCCCCACAAATGACAACGCCCGCCAGAGGTTTCTCTGGCGGGCGTTGTCATTTGTGAAGCCGTCATCGCACTGGCGCGTGCGGCTACTTCTCGCTGGCCTCACCGGTGGCGACCGGACGCGCGGGATCACTGATCCAGTCACTCCAGGAGCCGGCATACAGGCGTGGCAACGGCAGCCCCGCGATCGCGAAGGCCAGGATGTTCTGGCAGGCGCTGATGCCGGAACCGCAATAGGCGATCACCTCGCCCTGCGCCGGCAGCAGGCTGCGCAGCTCACGCATCAGGCTCATGCGGTCCTTGAAGCGGCCATTGGCTTCCAGATTGCTGGGGGTCGGCCGGCAGAATGCGCCGGGGATATGGCCTGCCACCGGATCGACCGGCTCCTGCTCACCGCGAAAACGCGCCTCGCCGCGGGCATCCAGCAAGCTGTCATCCGTGGCGGCCACCTCCTGGGCGCTGACCAGCAGGCTGTCATCAAAGCTCGGCTGCCAGTCGCTGGGTGTAGGGCTCACCGGTTGGGCAGGCGCACGCTTGAGCTCGCCCATGGCCTGATTCCAGGCCTGGATGCCGCCATCCAGTAAGCGCACATCCGGATGCCCGGCCCAGGTCAGCATCCACCACAGCCGCGCCGCCGCCATCTGTCCACCCAAGTCGTCATAGACCACCACCTGCTGCTCGGGCGTGATGCCGAGGCGGCGGAACAGCTCGGCCGTCGCCTGATGTGACGGCAGCGGATGCCGCCCGCCCACGCCGTCCTCGCGCACGGCGGCCGACAGATCGCGGTCCATATCGACATGGATGGCACCCGGCAGGTGGCCTTCACGCCACAGACGCTCGCCGGCTTCCCCATCGTCGAGACGCGCACGGCAATCCAGCACCACGGGCGACTTGAGGCCCGCCATCGCCAGCTGGGTCACCAGCTGGCTGGCATCGATCAGGGGCGCCTGGCGCTGGTCCGGCACCAGCAGCGATGAGGCGGAGACGGAGGCTGCCGCCAATGCGGCAGGATCAGGATACTGAGCCATGGGAACTCCTTTTCAGGCAGACGAAGATGCGCTGCAGGCATGATGGTGCTCGGCGCAAGGCTTGGCAATCGCGCTGCCTTGTCGCCCGAGTCTCAAGTCCATTCTCACAAGGGTCACAAGGGTCACAAGGGTCACAAGGCTGTCAGCGGGGCACGCGTGGCGATCAGGCGGCGCTTGTTGCCATCGGCGAAGCGCACCTCGATCAGCGGATTGGCCTCATTGCCGGAGACCTCTTCGATCACCCCCTCCCCGAAGCTCTCGTGACGCAAGCGCTGACCGACTTCCCAATCACCGACGCGTCGCATCACCGCCGGCTCGCCGCGTGGAGAGCGATTGCCCTGTCGAGCGCCGCGAGCATAGGTGCCGCCCGAGCTGGACTGGCCTTGCGCAGTCGACTTGCTGGCCGGCTTGCCCGAGGACTTGGCGACCTTCTTCGGCAGCGCTTCCAGCGTCGGCGGCGTGATGCCGTGACGCGCCAGTGGCAGCCGCGCCAGATAGGCCTCGCCAAGTGCCGGCGCCGCCACACGCAGGCGCTCGTCGCTTCCGTCCGCTGACTCACGGGCGCCCTCATCACCTTCCTCGGCCTGCAGACGGGCGAGCTTGGCGCGCTTGCCGGCACCGTGAATCCAGTCGCCGAGGCGGGTGCAGTCCTCCACGCACAGCTCCGCGAGGAAGCGGCTTGGCGTATGCGTGCCGCCGTCACGCCACAGGTGCAGCTGCTCGCGGGCACGCGTCACGCCGACGTAGCACAGACGACGCTCCTCCTCGAGGCGCTCCGGCGACAGCGGGTTGTCACGCGAGTAGGCCGGGAAGTCTTCCTCGTTCATGCCCCACAGCCCCACCAGCGGCCACTCCAGCCCCTTGGCCCCGTGCACCGTGGTGATCAGCACGCCGTCGGCGGCGTCCTCGACCGGATTGCGCAGCAGATTGATGAAGGCGTCAGGGTCATTGGCCAGCTCCCCTGCCTGCTCGATCAGTACATCCAGCAGGCGCACATCCTCCTCGCCCTTGTCACGCCGGGCCGCGGCGCGGCGCAGCACCTTGTCGGCCTCCAGCTCATCGACCACATGGCGCAGCAGCCGCGCAGGCGCCCAATCGCCCAGCGAGGGCAGATCGCACAACAGCTTCCAGCGCTTGTGCAGGTTGCGGCGTTGCAGCGGCTTGAGCCCCTCGAGAATAGGGTCTTCCTTGCGTGGCCAGCGCTGGCTGTCGGCCAGTTGCTGACACAGGCGCTCGAGGCGCTCGCGCGCGACGAAGGCGGTGGGCTGGGTGAACAGCAGCAGCAGGTGCGCCGGGTCGCGCAGACGCGTGGCATCACGCGCCAGCTCCAGATAGCCCGCCAGCGCCTGCACCAGCGGCAGGCGGAACACGAAGCGATCCCCCTGCCCCAGCCGGAAGGGTATGCCGGCCTTGAGCAACTGCAACTGCACCGGTACCGACAGCGCCCAGCTGCGCACCAGCACGGCGGCCTCGGCGCCACTGCGACCCGACTCTCGCCAGGCCGTGAGCGCCGCGACCAGACTGGCGGCGCCCTGGCCTTCGAACAAGCGTGTCGCCGGCGTGCCGGGCGCGGCCAGACACAGCTGGTCCGGGCGGCGCGCATTGGCGGCGATGGCGTGATTGGCCGCCAGCGCCAGACGATGGCCGTGGCGGAAGGTGTAGCTGAGCGGGAAATCCAGCGGCGCGGCAAAGCTCTCGGCAAAGCGCGTCAGCATGTAGTCAGGCCGCGCGCCACGCCACTCGTAGATACACTGGTTGGCATCGCCCACGGCCATGACTTCTGCCAAGGCGCCGGAGGCTGCGGGCGACGCTTCGCCGGGCGACGCTTGGCCGACCGACGACTCGCCGCCGGACGGTGCACCCGCCAGCAGCGCCAGCATGCGCTGCTGCGCCTCATTGATGTCCTGATACTCATCGATGATGACGTGCTGCAGATGCCCCTGGATGCGCGCGCGGGTCTCGGGCTCCTTCTCCAGCTGACGCAGTGGCCGGTAGAGCAGATCGGCATAGGTCATCTGGCCGTACTGCTCGAGCAGCTGCTCCAGCTGAGCGAAGGACTCGACAAAGTGGCCGGTGTGCTCGCCGAGATTCATGCGCTCATACAGCAGCGTCGGCTCGCACATCTCGGCCTTGACCAGATCACAGAACTGGGCGAGCGCTTCGAGACGCTCGCCCTCGAGCGCTGCCTCACGATCGGCGCGATCGGCATCGCCCAGCGCACGCTGGGCGGCCTGCTTGAGCAGACGCTCCAACGCCCAGTCCTGCTGGATGAGTTCGCGCGGCTCGAGGCTGCCCCAGCGCACCAGGGTGGTAGTCAGGCGATGGCCGATGGAGTGGAAGGTGCGAATGTCGGGTAGCCGTGTGCCCGGCGGGGCCGACTGCGCCAGCTTGGCGACGAAGTCCTCGCGCGCCGAACGGTTGAACATCAGCACCAGAATCCGCTGAGCCGCAATGCCTTCCGCCAGCAGGCTCAGCACCCGCGCCACCAGCGTGGTGGTCTTGCCGGAGCCCGCCACCGCCGCTACCCGCGCATGCCTCCCACGATGCGCCACCACGGCGCGCTGCTGATCCGTCAGCCGTTGCGTCAGCTGATCGACGGCCAGCGCCAGTGGCGATGCTGCAACATCTGGCTCGGAGGTTGCGGGGCTGTCGGGCTCGATGGGAGGAAGTGGTGACGACATGAAGACCTGCAATGGCTGACGGCGAGAGAAAAGGAGCGAAGCAGAACGCGAGGGGCATACGGAATAGAGAGCAGAAGGCGGCAGGCTCAAAAAGGCTCAGACAGGTTCAGACCTCGACCTCATCGGCCGCCAGCTGTCCCAGAATCTGGAAGCGCCCGCCGCTCATGAAGCCAAGTGTCAGGCTGCCGTCTTCCTGCTCATGCGTCTCGGCGCTCTCAAGCAGCCGATAGTAGAGATTGCGGTGCAGGCGCGCGGCAAGGCCGAAGCGCACCGGCACTTCCGGTAGCCACAGGCCGTCCGGCGTCTCGCTCAGCGTCAGGCAGGTCTCCCCTTCCAGTCGCACGACATCGCCCTGATCGGTGACCAGCTGCCAGACGTCCGGCTGGGGCTCGGATTGCCCGGACTCTGTCTGTCTGGGCTCTGTCTGTCCGGGCTCGGCCTCTCCAAGCTCAGCCGGCGCAGAATCACTCTCGACGCAGGAGCAGTCCACCGCCAGGAAGGGGCGGTCCTCGACCTGGATGGTGACCTTTTCCGCCGGCGTGACCAGGCAGTAGCTGCCATCGGGCTCGCGGCGCAGGACACGCGACAGCATGTGCACCAGTCGCGCACGGCCGATGGGCGTGCCCTCGTGCATCCAGCGCCCGTCGGCGCAGATGACGAGGTCCATCTCGCCACAATGCGCCGGGTGCCATTGATCCACCGGCGGCAATGCCTTGCCGCTGGTGGCCTTGTCGCCCAGCTGGGTGAGGATGGCGGCTGGATTCATGACGTTCCCTCCCTGGTGGTCAGATCATGCGGGGTACCACGCTCAATCGATGAGCATACCGCTGCTGGCCAGCGCTTCGCGAACGTTGTCCGGCGCTTCCGGCGCAGCGGCGCGGAACAGACGATAGAAGTTGGCGGTGGTCTGCATCGCCAGCTCATCGACGGTGATGCCGCGCTCGGTGGCGATGCATTCGGCGACCTCGACCACATTGCCCGGCACATTGGAGGTGCCACGGTACGGCACCGGCGCCAGATAGGGGCTGTCGGTCTCGATCAGCAGGCGGTCCAGCGGGATGGCGCGCGCCAGCTCGCGGACGTGTTCGGCGTTACGGAAGGTGACGATACCGGAGATGGAGACCATGAAGCCGTGGCCCACCGCGACGCGCGCCATGTCGAGATCTTCGGTGAAGCAGTGCAGCACGCCACCGACAGCGGGGTCCGTGTGCTGCTTGATCAGCGCCAGGGTGTCTTCGCGCGCCTCACGGGTGTGGATGATCACCGGCAGCTCGAGCTCACGCGCGGCGATCAGATGGCGCGTGAAGCGCTCGTACTGCAGCTCGCGGCTGACGCTCTCGTAGTGATAGTCGAGGCCGGTCTCGCCGATGGCCACCGCGCCGAAGCGCTCGGCGCACTTCTTGATGTCCTCGACCGTGGGTTCCGGGTCGACCTGATGCAGCGGATGCACACCGGCGGAAATCACCACATCCTCATGCTGCTGGGCGATGGCCGAGATCTCGGGCACATCGTCGAGCGTGACGGCAATGGCGAGAAACTGGTGCACGTGACGGGCGCGCGCGGCGTCCAGCACGGCCTCGAGGCTGCCGCCGTGCTCTTCCAGTTTCAGACGATCAAGGTGGCAATGCGAATCGACAAACATCCGGAAACTCTCACTACTGATGGCCACGCGCTGCGCGGCGAAAAACGTGCTCGACCGGCGGGCGCCCATGGCACTGCCGGTCGAGATGATGAAGCGACGCTGCGCTCGCGCTACAGCGTATAGGTCGCGTGACCCTTGCCGAGCATGCCGGCCAGGTGGTTCTCGATATGGTCACGCACCTGGCGGTCCTCTTCACTGAAGTGGATGCCGATCCCGGCAGTGCGCCGGCCACTGACGCCCTGCGGAGAAATCCATACCACGCGCCCGGTGACCGGAATACGCTCGGATTCCTCAGGCAGGGTCAGCAGCAGATAGACCTCCTGGCCCATGGTGTAGCGCTCGGTGGTCGGCACGAAGATGCCGCCGCGCACGAGGGTCGACATGTAGGCGGCCAACAGGGTCTTCTGATCACGAATGGTCAGCGAGAGCGCCTTCTGGCCTTGCTGTGGAGCGGTATCCATCCTTCACCTCCGGCCGGTCTCCCGGCACATGCAGTCCCGTGACGAGCGTCAGCACTCACATGAGGGCTCACGCTGCGTATCAATGCGTATTCTTCGGCCATTGCCTGCTGTCATCTGACGCAAGGCGAGCAAGCGGCCTGGCTGGCTTCAGTCTAGCCTGCCCGCCTTGCCTCGCGCAGCCTCGTGGCTTTCCACGCGGACCTTCACGCCAGAAAAGCCAGCTGCGCATTCAGGAGCGCAGCAAGGCGGCCCAACGCACCAGCCAGGCTTCCAGCACCAGCTGAGGGTTGGGGTTGCCGCCCGCGGCCAGCAGACGACGCTGCTCGCGGGCGAAGTCCAGCAGCTTGAACCAGTCCTGGGTGCGCCCGTTCTTGACCGCCTGTCTCAGCAGCGGCTCAAGACTGGGGTCACGCAGGTCGCTGGCGTTGCCGGACAGGCCCATGCGAATCAGGTCTTCCAGCCAGGCAATACCGTACCACAGCACCTGCGCCAGCGGTTGGCGCTCCAGTCGCCACGCTTCAGCCACCGGCTCGCCGCCGCGCACCAGCGCATCGAACAGCTCGCGCAAGGCCTGACGCAGCTGACGCTGCTCCGCCTCGCCAAGACGCACCGCCAGCTGCGGCAGTCCGCCCGCCATGCGCAGCAGGGCCTGAGCATCCTCGCCCAGCTGCTGCGTGAGCCACGGCAGGCTCTCTTCGGCCGGCGGAATCACCAGTGGCCATTGCTGACAGCGCGAGCGAATGGTCGGCAGCACCCGTGACGGCATGTCGCTGAGCAGAATGAACAGCGTATTGGCGCCGGGTTCCTCGAGGCTCTTGAGCAAGGCGTTGGCCGAGGCGATGTTCATCGACTCCGCCGGTTGCAGACGGATGACGCGGTAACCACCCTGTTGGGCCGTCTGGGAGACGAAGCGGTTGACCTCACGGATCGGGTCGATGCGGATCATCTTGCCGACATCCTGCGGCGCGACCGCCATCAGATCAGGGTGATGCCCCGCCGCCAGCATATGACAGCCATGACACTCGCCACAGGCCGCCGCGCCGGGCTTGCCCTGGGCGGTGCGACACAGCACGCGGGCGATCATCGCATCGGCCAGCTCATGCTTGCCAAGCCCCGACGGCCCGCTGAGCATCACCGCATGCGGCAGGCGACCGTTGTCGTGCACCGCGGTGAAGTGTTGCCACAGCGAATGCTGCCACGGTAGCGGTGAGAAGCTCGAAAGCGTGACACCACTACTGACGTCTGAAGCACTCATGGCTGCTCATCCGTGGCAGTGTTCGCCTGCCAGGCCGCCACGCGCGCCGCCAGTATCGCCGCGATATCGGCCTGCACGGCCTCGAGCGACTGACCGGCATCGATGGTGGCAAAGCGCTCGGGGTCGGCGTCACGACGCATGTGATAGCCGACACGCACCGCCTCGAAGAACTGCTCGGCTTCCTGCTCGATGCGGTCGGCGCCTTCGCCGGTCTCGGCGCGGCGAGCGGCCAGACGGCCACGTGCCGCCTCGACCGGCATGTCCAGCAGCAGGGTCAGGTCCGGCTGCAAGCCCTTCTGCACCAGGGATTCCAGCGCCGAGATATCGCCCAGCGGCAGGTTGCGGCCACCGCCCTGGTAGGCAAAGGTCGCGTCGGTGAAACGATCGCACACCACCCAGGCACCGCGCGCCAACGCCGGGCGAATGGTCGCGGCCAGATGCTGGGCACGCGCGGCGAACATCAACAGCAGTTCGGCATCATCACTCAGCGACTCGGCCGGCGCCGGGTCCAGCAGCAACTGGCGAATGGCTTCCGCTCGCTCGCTGCCGCCCGGCTCACGCGTGCGCACGACCTCGAGGCCATGCGCCTCGAGCTCGGCGACCACGAAGGCGACATTGGTGCTCTTGCCGACGCCTTCACCGCCTTCCAGCGTGATGAAGCGACCAGCGGGCGAAGCCTGGGTGGCCGCCGCGCTGGCGGCGTGGCGAGAAGACGTCGTGCTTGATGCGCTCGGACGTGAAGACATGATGTTTCCTGATTCAGACAGCAGATGACTCGCGACGAAAGCCCCGTGCAGCATGGCAGACCCTGTTCACCACACGGGTTTCAGCTCATTCGCCACGCATTACCGATTGAGAATATAACGGCGCACGGCATTGTTGTGCTCGCGCAGCGTGCGCGAGAAGTGATGCTTGCCCTCACCCTTGGCGACGAAGTAGTAGGTATCGCCTTCCTTGGGGTGCACCGCCGCTTCCAGCGCGGCGCGCCCGGGCATCGCGATCGGCGTCGGCGGCAGGCCGGTGATCACGTAGGTATTCCATGGCGTCGGCTTGCGCAGGTCGGCGCGCGACAACGAGCCATCGTAGTCCTTGCCCAGGCCATAGATGACGGTCGGGTCGGTCTGCAGGCGCATGCCACGCTCCATGCGACGCTTGAAGACGCCGGCGATCTCGTCGCGCTCTTCCGGGGCGCCGGTCTCGCGCTCGATCAGTGACGCCATGATCAGCGCCTCGTAGGCGCTGGTGATCGGCAGGTCGTCGTCTCGCCCGGCCCAGACTTCCTCCAGCGTCTTGCTCATGCGGCTATAGGCCTGCTTGTAGAGCGAGAGGTCGCTGACGCCCTTGTGATAGCGGTAGGTGTCCGGGAAGAAGCGCCCTTCCGGCTTCTCGCCCTCGGCACCGACGGCCGCCATCAGCTCCTCGTCGCTCATGTCGCGAGTCGTGTGCTCAAGCTTGGGTGAGGCATCCATGGCAGTGCGCATCTGGGCGAAGGTCCAGCCCTCCGGCACGGTCAAGGTATAGCTGACCACATCGTCACTGGACAGCAGCGCCACCAGTTCACGACCGTTCAAGCCCGGCGTGAGACGGAATTCACCGGCGCGCAGGCCATTGACGGCCTCAGGCTCGAGGCGCGACCACACCTTGTACGGCCAGCTCGCCTCGATGATGCCCTGTGACTCGAGCTCGCTCACGACCCTGGTCAGGCTGGCGCCCTTGGGCACCTCGAACAGCTGTTCCTTCTCGATCGCCAACGGTGACAGCAACTGCGCCTGCCAATAACGGAAGCCCACCACACCCGCAGCCACGGCCAGCACTACCAGCATCAGGAGGATCTTGAACACTCGCATAATCAGGTTTCCAGTCTTCATGGCGAAGGCGACGACCGCACAGGCATGCCTGCTGACGCTCGTCGTCTTCCGTCAGTTCGCGGGCTCGCCCAGCAAGCGCGCGACCGTGTGATTCAACTCGTCCAGCGCCGGATGCGCCTCATCCTTCCACTCAGCCAGAATCGCGCCATCGGGCTTGAGCAGGGTGCGCAGCGGCCAGACGCCCTGCACGGAATTCATGACGACGACCTGCTCGGCCCACGCGAGTGACTCAAGCCCCTCACGGACTCGCTCGAACGTCATCTCGGCCTCAAGCGCCGCCAGCAGCGTGCCCTCGACCCCGGCACGATCAAGACACGGCGTGAACCAGCGCCCGTCACGATACCAGGCCAGATTCATGCTGGTGGCCTCGATCAGCTCACCCTGCGCATTGAGCAACAGGCCCTCGCTGATGGCCATGTCGCTCCACTCACGGCGCGCCAGCACGTTCTCGAGCCGGTTGAGGTGCTTGAGCCCTGCCAGTGCCGGTTGCTCGGCCACACACAGCTCGCAGACCCGCGCCGTGATGCCACGCCGCGCCTGTTGATTGACCGCAAAAGGCGTCGCACGTGCCCGCAAGCGCGTCTCCGGTGACTCAGGTGCCCTGTAGCCCCGCCCGCCGGAGCCGCCGGTGACGATCAGCTTGAGCACTTCAAGCCCCTCGCCCTGGCAGACCGCCAGACAGCCCGCCAGCTCAGCTGACGAAGGCGCCGCAATCCCCAGACGCTGACAACCGCGCGTCAGGCGCGCCTCGTGCCAGGACCACAGCTGCGGCTGGCCCTCACGCACCAGAATCGTCTCGAACACGCCCTCGCCATAGGCGAGGCCACGGTCATCACTGGGCAGATCGGCGGCAAGCGCCGCAAGAGAGCGCTTGTCGTCAGCGCTCCTTTCATCAGAGGCCCGGCCATCTGAGCTCTTGTTGCCAGAGGCATCAGTCGTCATCGATACAGCCCTCCAGAGAACGGTTGCGGACACGACACGCAAAGCAGGTGACGCCCCACAGACAAACGCGCCCCCGGATGGGAGCGCGTCTGAGGAGAGAGAACACGAAAGCGTGTGATCAGTCCTTGAGCTTGCCGAACACCAGCGAGCCGTTGGTGCCACCGAAGCCGAACGAGTTGGACAGGGTGTACTCGATCTTCATGTCACGTGCGACGTTCGGCACGTAATCGAGATTGCAGCCCTCGGCCGGGTTGTCCAGGTTGATGGTCGGCGGCGCGATCTGGTCACGCATCGCCAGCACGCAGAACACGGCCTCGACCGCGCCGGCAGCGCCCAGCAGGTGACCGATCATCGACTTGGTGGAGCTGACCGCCACATCACGTGCTGCATCACCCAGCACCGACTCGACGGCGAGGCTTTCCGCCTTGTCGCCGGCATTGGTGGAGGTGCCGTGGGCATTGATGTAGTCGATCTGGCTCGGCTCGAGCTTGGCGTCACGGATGGCGTTGCGCATCGCGGCGGCCGCACCACGGCCGTCTTCGGGCGGCGCCGTCATGTGGTGAGCGTCGTCGGACATGCCGAACCCGAGCACCTCGGCGTAGATGGTCGCGCCACGTGCCTTGGCGTGCTCGTACTCTTCCAGCACGACGACACCGGCGCCGTCGGACAGCACGAAGCCATCGCGGTCGCGGTCCCACGGACGGCTGGCCGCCTGCGGATCATCATTGCGGGTCGACAGCGCACGCGCTGCGGAGAAGCCACCCAGACCCAGCGGCGTGGTCGCCATCTCGGCGCCACCGGCCACCATCACGTCGGCATCGCCATAGGCGATGGTACGTGCGCTGTAACCGATGTTGTGCGTCCCGGTGGTACAGGCGGTGGTGATCGCGATGTTCGGACCACGATAACCGAACTGGATCGCCAGATTGCCGGAGATCATGTTGATGATGGAGCCCGGCACGAAGAACGGCGAGATGCGACGTGCACCGCCCTTCTCCAGCGCCTTGTGGTTGTGCTCGATCATCGGCAGGCCGCCGATACCGGAACCGATGGCGACACCGATGCGCTCGGCGTTGTCTTCGGTGCATTCAATGCCGGAGTCGGTGATGGCCTGGTGGGCCGCCGCGATACCGTATTGGATGAAGAGGTCCATCTTGCGGGCCTCTTTCGGGTTCAGGTACTGACCCACATCGAAGTCCTTGATGGAGCCACCGAAACGGGTATTGAAACCGCTGACATCGAAATGCTCGATGGCCGCGATGCCACTCTTGCCCGCCTTGATGTTGCTCCAGCTTTCCTCGACGGTATTCCCGACCGGGGTTACCAGGCCAAGACCTGTTACCACTACCCTTCTGCGAGGCATCGTGTCTCCTCCAAAACTATCGAATTGGCACGCCAGGGCCATGGACGCCCGGACGGTAATTGAGCGCATTATACAGAAACCTGGCCATGCGTGGGCAGTCGGTTTTCAAGCGCTTTTCTGGCCACTTTCACGAAGGAATTCCGACACTTGCCACAAGGGGACATTTGTCACGAAGCCCACCGCCTACCACCAGGCAATGCGCGCCCTGTCGGCGCGGCATTGCGCAGCACATCCCTGAACGACAAGAGCCGCACTGAGGAACAGTGCGGCTCTTGAACGTACAGACAATTGCATCACGACCATGAGCAACAGGTTGCTCCGTGATCGCTTCAACACACCTTACTGGTGGTTGACGATGTAATCGATAGCTTCCTGCACGGTGGTGATCTTCTCTGCTTCTTCGTCAGGAATTTCAGTATCGAATTCCTCTTCAAGAGCCATCACCAGCTCGACGGTGTCCAGGGAATCGGCGCCCAGGTCTTCAGTGAAAGAGGAAGAGTTCTGGATTTCTTCTTCTTTGGCGTTCAGGCGCTCAGCCACAACCTTCTTGACGCGTTCTTCAATGGTGCTCATTTAACAATCACTCCTAGTGGTACGGAATCCGCAGCTCGAAAAAGCTGGGCGTAGTTTATAGGCCACCCCAAAAGGACGCAACCACGTCCCTGCGTGGGGTTCAGCGCATGTTCATGCCACCGTTCACCTGCAACGTCTCACCGGTAATGTAGCCTGCTGCATCACTGGTCAGGAAGCCGACTGCCGCAGCAATCTCTTCCGGCTGGCCAAGGCGCGCCAGCGGGATGTTGCCGAGCAACGCTTCGTGCTGCGCTTCCGGCAATGCTTCAGTCATGTCAGTGGCAATGAAGCCCGGCGCCACTGAGTTGACGGTAATATTGCGAGACGCGACTTCGCGCGCCAGCGAGCGGGCAAAGCCTTCCATGCCTGCCTTGGCGGCAGCATAGTTGACCTGACCGAGGTTGCCCATGGTCGCGACCACGGACGAGATGTTGACGATGCGGCCGAAGCGCGCCTTGGTCATGCCGCGCAGGCAGCTCTTGCTGACACGGAAGACCGACTTGAGATTGGTGTCGAGCACCGCGTCCCAATCGTCTTCCTTCAAGCGCATCAACAGGTTGTCACGCGTGATGCCGGCATTGTTGACCAGAATGGTCGGGGCGCCGAAGCGCTCGCCGATTTCCTTGAGCACGGCGTCGACGCTGGCCTGATCGGTGACGTTGAGCAGCATGCCCGCGCCTTCGATACCGTGCGCCTCGAGGTCAGCGCCGATGGCCGCTGCCCCTTTCTCGCTGGTGGCAGTACCGATCACGATACGGCCCTGACGGCCGAGTTCACGGGAGATGGCTTGGCCGATGCCACGACTGGCACCGGTCACCAGTGCGATTCTGCGTTCGCTCGTCATCTTGAGTCCTGAGTTGGCTGATCCAAGTCACATGGCCGGCCAGATGGGCCAGCCACGAGCTTACTGATTCTGTTCGGCAGCGGTCTCGCGGGCAAGTTCCAGCGCCGCTTCCAGGCTATCCGGATCATTCACGGCCAGGCCACGCGCCTGACGCTGAATGCGCTTGCCAAGGCCGGTCAACACCTTGCCCGGGCCGCATTCGATGAAGCTGCGCGCGCCACTGTCGAACATGGCATTGACGCAATCGGTCCAGCGCACCGGCTGATAGAGCTGCTCGATCAGACGCTGACGCAGTGTCTCGACGTCGTCATGCGCCTTGGCATCGACATTCTGGATGACGGTATAGCGCGGCGCACGGAAATCGATGGCATTCATCGCCTCGGCCAGCTTGTCGGCCGCCGGACGCATCAGATCACAATGCGACGGCACCGACACCGGCAGCGGCATGGCGCGCTTGGCACCCGCTTCCTGACATGCCGCGATGGCACGCTCGACGGCAGCGGTGCCACCGGCGATGACGACCTGTCCCGGCGCATTGTAGTTGACTGCCGCGACCACTTCACCCTGTGCCGCACTGGCACAGGCGGCTTCGACCTGGGCATTCTCGAGACCGAGAATGGCCGCCATCGCGCCCTGGCCCTGCGGCACGGCAGTCTGCATGGCTTCGCCGCGCAGATTGACCAGCTTGACGCCCTCGGCGAAACCGATCACGCCAGCGCAGACCATGGCGCTGTATTCACCCAGGGAGTGACCGGCCATGCGCGCCGGGCGCGGGCCTTCCAGCTCCTGCCAGACGCGCCAGATGGCGACACTGGCGGTCAGAAGCGCCGGCTGGGTCAGCTCGGTACGATTGAGCTCCTCCGCCGGGCCTTCCTGTGTCAGGTGCCAGAGATCGCGCCCCAGCGCGTCAGAGGCTTCCTCGAAGGTAGTGCGGACCACGCTATAGCGCTCCGCCAGCTCCCGCAGCATGCCGACCTGCTGGGAGCCCTGTCCCGGGAAGATGAGGGCCAGGGAATCTGTCATTGCTGTCACCATTTCCATCTGTTCAGGTGGGACTGACACGGGTCAAGAAACCCGATTTCCACTGGCTCGCAAGCGAGACGACCACTGTCGTGTCTCACGCTTCTGCCAGGGGAAAGCCTGCTTCCTGTCATTTACGTCATGCTGCCGTCCTGCGGGGGCTTCCTGTGGGAGCTGCCTACCCCTGATTCCCGTCCGCCTTCACCGCCCGGCCGCGAAGCGCTGGCATTGTCGCACCGTGTGCGCCGAAGCTCGACCCCAACAGGAACAAATCAGACCAATTTACTCATTCAGCGTGAGTATGTGCCTTCCAGGGCCTGCGCCAGGCGCGAGGGCAACTGCTCGCGAGCCTCGCTGGCCGCGCGCGTGACGGCAAAGGCAAAGCCTTCCGCCGCCGCGCCGCCGTGGCTCTTCACCACCACGCTCGCCAGGCCCAGCAGGCTGGCGCCGTTGTAGCGCACCGGGTCCAGTTCACGCGAGAGTCGTGTCAGCGCCGGGCGCGCCAGCCACGCCATCAGGCGCGTGCGCCAGCTAGCCGCCAGGGTCGCCCCCAGCTGTGCCGACAGCATCTGCGCAAGCCCTTCACTGCTCTTGAGCACGACATTGCCGACGAAGCCGTCACAGACCACCACATCTACCTTGCCGGAGAAGAGGTCGCCGCCCTCGACAAAGCCAAGGTAGTCGAAATCCGACTCGCTGCCAGCCAGCAGGGCGTGCGCCTCCTGCACCTGCGCAGTCCCCTTGACCGACTCGACCCCCACGTTGAGCAGCCCCACTCGTGGACACTCGACCGCGTCGATGAGGCGGCTGCGCATCGCGCCCATGCGGGCGAACGCCAGCAGATGGTGCGGTGCGACATCGACGTTGGCGCCGAGATCCAGCAGGCTGCAGGCGCGCGCGCCGCGCGTGGGCACCGCGGCACAGATGGCAGGTCGCTCCACCCCTTTCACTCTTCCCACTTCGCGCATGCCCAGCGCCATCAAGGCGCCGGTATTGCCGGCACTGACACAGGCATCCGCCTGACCGTTCGCCACCAGGCCCAGGGCCTGAGACATGCTGCTGGGCTCGCGGCTGCGCAGGACGCGGGACGGGCGAGCATCAGACGCGACAATGCCGTCGACAGCGAGTGTCTGAAGGCGATCACGAACACGGGAGAGTGAAGCAGGGAGGGAGTCTAACTCGGCATCCAGTAGATGCTGCGGGCCGACCAGGATGGCGCTGAGTTGCGAGTCTCGCAACAGCGCACTGGCCGTGCCCCGTAACGTAGCGCGGGGACCGAAGTCCCCGCCCATCGTATCGATGGCGATACGCACGGCGTTACGCCGCGCGCTGCATCAATGCCTTATGCATCAACGACTTTGCGGCCACGGTAGAAACCGTCGGCAGAGACGTGGTGACGCAGGTGAACTGTACCGGTTTCCTTGTCCTGGGACAGGGTCGGTGCAGTCAGGGCATCGTGGCTACGACGCATGCCACGCTTGGAACGAGTTTTGCGGTTCTGCTGAACTGCCATGGGGATTACTCCAATCTTGTCGACAAATTGAGTTCAGTGCTTGTCCTTCAGGGTGCGAAGCACACTGAATGGATTCACAGCGGGTGCGTCCGAGGCCTCGGGTTCCACACCGCTGGCCAGCTGGTCGCGAGAGACGGCACAATCGGCCTCCTCGTGGTAGACCACCTGCGGCAGGACCAGGAGCACTTCATCCTCGATCACTGTCAGGAGATCCAGCTGTTCGTTTTCCACCACTACCGGCTCGTACTCACCGGGCAGCTGCGCCGCCAGCGCATCGCTGGTCACCAGACCCAACAGGAACTCGCTGGAAAGCGGCTCCGGCTCGGTGGGTCCCAGACAACGCTGACATAGCAGACTTGCCTCGAAGGCGATGGAGCCTTCGATGAAGCTGCGACGTTGAGTGTCGATGTCAAAGGTCATGGAGACGCTGACGTCCCCTTCCTGAGCACCGATGGCCTCAACAACACGGGGCATGTTCGCCAGTGGAATCACGCCTTCAAGGCGTTTACCCGCTGACGCCAGCCGGTAGGGCTCGACCTTGGTCGGCAGTCTTGTGGTCAACATAGGCGCGCCATAATAGGGATTCCCCCTCCCGGTGTCAAAATGCATGAGCAACTTGTTGCTTTTGCCAGCCCCCTCACCATCACGCTTTCACGTCGATATGCGACAACTGACACTGGGCTACACGTCCAGCGCGCGATTGTACGCGCCTGACGCTTCAATGCCGAGAGGATTTACGGCATCCTGCAGCCCTTGTTTTTCAATTACTTGCCGCGCGCCGCCCAGCCAATGCCCGCAACGCGCCCCGACGGGAGAGCCATGATGACTCCACTGGTCCTGGCGTCCAGCTCACGCTGGCGTCGTGAACTGCTTGAACGCCTCGGACTGCCCTTCACCTGGACAGCCCCCAGTATCGATGAGACGCCGCGGCGCGAAGAAAGTGCCGAGACACTGGTCCATCGTCTGGCACTCGGCAAGGCCAACGCCGTGGCGGACGCCTACTCCCACCATCTGATCATCGGCAGCGATCAGGTCGCCGTCTTCGAAGGCGAGATACTGGGCAAGCCGGCGGATCTGTCAGCCGCACGCGCCCAGCTGGCGCGCTTCTCCGGGCGTCGCGTGCGCTTCGTGACCGGCCTGGCGCTGATCGACACCCGGTCCGCGCGTCATTGGGTCTGTCATGAAGACTACGAAGTCGTCTTCCGCTCCCTGACCAGCGATGAGATCGAACGCTACGTCGAGCGCGAACGCCCCCTCGACAGCGCCGGCAGCTTTCGCATGGAAGGCCTGGGCATCACGCTCTTCGAGCGTCTCGAGGGGCGTGATCCCAACAGCCTGATCGGCCTGCCGCTGATTCGCCTGTGCGAACTGCTGCGCGAGGCAGGCGTCGACCCTCTGCTGGATGCGCCGCGCTCCTGAATGGCACCGCGCCCCTGAGAGACACCGTAGCCCTGAGAGACACCGCAGCCCTGAGCGACGAGGGCTGCGGCCCTGGCTCGCCTACCAGGGCAGGCGGTAGCTGACCGGCGACACCGTCGTCTCGAGCCCCATCGCATTGGCCATCACACCGGCGAAGCGCCGCGTGAAGCGCTCGAAGGGGTCCTGACGCGGCGTGTAATCGTGCAGCTCCGCCTCTGGCGTCAGCTCCGCCGCCAGCTCTTCCAGCGTACCGGTACGATCGACCAGCCCCAGCCCCCGCGCCTGCTCACCGGTCCAGATCAGCCCCGAGAACAGCTCGGGATCGTCTTGGAGGCGCTCACCGCGCCCGGCCTTGACCGCCGCGATGAACTGCTGGTGCGTCGTGGCCAGCACGCTCTGCCAGAAGGCACGCTGGTCCGGCGAGATTTCCGAGAACGGATCAAGAAACGCCTTGTTGTCTCCCGCCGTGAACACGCGACGCTCGATATCCAGCTTCTCCATGGGCCCCTTGAGCCCGAAGCTTGAGGAAATCACGCCGATGGAGCCCACCAGGCTCGAGGGTGCCGCGATGATCTCGCCGGCGCCGGCCGCCATGTAATAGGCACCACTGGCGCCCAGGTCTTCGATCACCGCGATCACCGGCTTGTCGCCCCGCTCACGCAGCCGCATCAATTCGTCATAGACGCGCTGGGACTGCACCGGGCTGCCACCGGGCGAGTTGATATCGAGCACCACCGCCACGGAGGCCGGTGACTCCCAGGCCGCGCGCAGCCCCTTGATGATGCGCTCGGCATTGGCTTCACCGTCCGCTTCGATCACGCCCTTCACGCGCACCACGCCCAGATGCTGCTCGCCGGGCAGCGCCGCTGGCTGGCTGCCGAGCGTGAACAGGGTCACCGAGGTCGCGATCGAGGCGATGAACAGCAAGGCGAACAGGAAGCGGAAGAACAGCTTCCAGCGCCGCGAACGACGCTGCTCGGTGACCACGCCCTGCACCCAGCGGTCCATCATCTCGAGCTGCGCGGTGCGCTCGCGCGCCTGCCAGTCCACCTCTCGCTCGGAGGCGTCAGCCGCGCCCTGACCACTCATGCCCGGCCCGCTCAAGCCCGCTTCGCTCTCGTCCTTGCCACCCGCGCCTTCACGCCAGGGATCCTGCGGCCTGTCACTCATCGATTGCTGCTCCTGTGCTGGGCGATCGCGGCCGTTACCTGGCCACGTACAGCCAATCCATCAATTCATCGAAATGCGAGACGATGCGCTGCGGCGCACAGGCCTCAAGACGCGGCACACTGTGTACGCCGTAGTCGACACCGACACTGTGCATGCCCAGGGCACGCGCCATTTCCAGATCATATTCGGTATCGCCGACCATCAGCGCCTCATGCGCCTCAACGTTCAGCTCGGCCAGCAACTCCTCGAGCATGCGAGGATGCGGCTTGGACAGCGTCAGGTCCGCAGTGCGCGAGGCATGGAACCAGTCACCGCAGTCATGGGCCGTGAACATGCGGTCCAGCCCGCGGCGGCTCTTGCCCGTCGCGACGGCCAGCAGCTGCTCGGGATGGCGACGCAGACGCTGGATGCCGGCCTCGACTCCTGGGAAGAAGTCCAGCGGCGTGGTATCGACCGCCACGAAATGCGCCTTGTAGGCCGCGACCAGTGCCTCGCATTGCTCGGCCGTCGCCCCCGGGAACAGGCGCTCCATGGCTTCGGGCAGCCCGAGCCCGATGATGTCGCGCGCCGCATGGGCAGGCAGCTCGCCCATGCCCGTCGCCAGTGAGGCCGCCTGCAGGCAGTCGACGATGCGCGCCTCGGAATCCATCAGGGTGCCATCCCAGTCGAAGATGACCAGGCGATAGCGCGGTTGCGGCAGTCCTGCGGTGAGATCAGTCATGACGAGCTCCCAGCTCTCTGGCAGTGGCGAGGACGCGCTTCATCCGCTTGTCCAGCGGCGCGCGCACGGTGACGGTTCGCCCATCGATCGGATCAGGAAAGCTGAGCTGGGCGGCATGCAGGAACAGGCGTTCCAGCCCGACCTTCTTCGCCAGGGCATTGCCGCGCTCGGTGCCGTACTTGGTATCGCCGAGCAGCGGGTGGCCGGCATGCACCGAGTGCACGCGGATCTGGTGGGTACGCCCGGTGATCGGCTCGGCCTCGACCAGCGTCATGCTCGGATAGGCCTCACGCACTGCGTAGCGGGTGCTGGCCGTCTTGCCGGCCTCATCGACGCGCACCCGCCGCTCACCATTGCCACCGTCGTAGCGCTCCAATGGCGCATTGACGTAATCGCGGCGTGAATCCCAGCGTCCCTCGACCAGCGCCAGATACAGCTTGGTCATCTTGTGGGCCTTGAGGTCGGCATTGAGCTGCAACAGCGCAGCCCGCGACTTGGCCAGCAGAATGCAGCCGGAGGTATCACGGTCCAGGCGGTGCACCAGCTCCAGGAACGGCAGGTCGGCGCGAATCTGGCGCATGGCCTCGATCAGACCGATCTTGACGCCACTGCCACCGTGCACGGCAAGCCCCGAGGGCTTGTTGATGACCATGAAGTCATCCGTCTCGCGCACGATGCAGCCCGCCAGCACCTCGCGCAGATTGTCACTGACTTCCTGCACGGCGGCTTCCGGCGAGAGGCGCAGCGGCGGCACCCGCACCAGATCACCCGCCTGCAGGCGGTAATCGACCTTGATGCGCTTCTTGTTCACGCGCACTTCACCCTTGCGCACGATGCGATAGATCAACGCCTTGGGTGCGCCCTTGAGGCGGGTACGCAGAAAGTTGTCGATGCGCTGCCCGGCCAATTCCGGGGCAACCTCGATCCACTGGACTGATTGGCCTTCGGCCATGTCGCACTCCTTTCCGGCCCCGCCTTCGCGCGGCCTGCTCATCTTGTTGCCGTGCGCCTGGGCGCACTCAGACCGGTCATTCTACGGTGTCATGCGACCAATGGGGAATCATCGTGCCATATGCCGCTCTCATCCGCGGCTCGCCGGGCCTCGTATCTCGGGCGATGTAGCGAAGCGTTTGATCTGGCAACTGAATTGCTGGTACATACCTTTACTGGTATATTCGAGCGCAGTGAGATGGGCCTTCTCTATATGCCCGATCATCGTCTCCGCAGCCCTGTCACAGCGGCCGGAAAAACGGCGCACCCGGCACTTCAACAAGGTGCTTCACGCCGGCGGAGAGGGTCAGATGGCCCGCAATGAAGCAACGCGCACCGACATCAGCACCGTGCAGGTCACGCAAGCACCCTGTTGTCATCTACCCTGTCGGTAGCGTGCTGTCCCGCGCATCGCACCTGTCAATCACAGGCAGCGAAGGCCGCCCCAAGGACAGTCATTCGCGGCCAGTGGCCAGACCAACAGCTGACGCAAAACATCGATGTCGCTCAGGTCTCACAGGACCTGATGACGATATCAGCGGGCGCGGAACGCATGACGCCGCGCGCCGCAGCGCAATCGCCCTTCGAGCCTTCGTTGCAGACTCCACGAGATGATGTCGCGGGAGCCCGAAAGCCGCCTGCGCAGGCAAGACAGCAAGACGCCCAGTCATTCATGGGCCAACGACACAAGACCGCTCGGGCATGAAGCCCGGGTAATCATTCGATATCCGTGCCGAAGGCCGGCGTCGATGAATCGGCAAATGCCAGGTGTTAGGGAAGAGACCGCAGGGCCGGAGGAATACAAATCCCCGCAACACGTCCTGCCTCTTCCAAGTACTCAACATGATCATGCCGCATGTGGCCCGTCCACGGACTTGCCTGCATGCGAAAAACGCATTCCACGACATGCGCTGAGCACAACACGAAGCGGAAAACGGTTCCTCGTCGCCGACGCACAATGCGGCTGCCCTTCGGCACGCCCAGTCTAGCGAGACGACATGAAACGGATGCTCATCAACGCGACCCAGCCGGAAGAGCTGCGCGTCGCACTGGTCGACGGACAACGCCTTTACGATCTCGACATCGAGTCCGGCGCCCGCGAACAGAAGAAAGCCAACATCTATCGCGGCAAGATCACCCGCATCGAGCCCAGCCTCGAAGCCTGCTTCGTCGACTTCGGCGCCGAACGCCACGGCTTCCTGCCGCTCAAGGAAATCTCCCGCGAGTACTTCTCCAAGGACCCCGGCCAGGGCCGTCCCAACATTCGTGAAGTGCTCAAGGAAGGCCTGGAAGTCATCGTCCAGGTCGACAAGGAAGAACGTGGCAACAAGGGCGCCGCCCTGACCACCTTCATCAGTCTGGCCGGCCGCTTCCTCGTGCTGATGCCCAACAACCCGCGTGCCGGTGGCATCTCCCGCCGTATCGAGGGCGAAGAGCGCGCTCAGCTGAAGGAAGCGATGAACAGCCTGACCCTACCGGACAAGATGGGTGTCATCGTGCGCACCGCCGGCATCGGCAAGAGCGCCGAAGAGCTGCAGTGGGACCTCGACTATCTCGCCCAGGTGTGGGACGCGGTGACCAAGGCCGCCTCCAGCCGCCCTGCCCCCTTCCTGATCTACCGTGAATCCAACGTCATCATCCGTGCCATGCGCGATTACCTGCGCAATGACATCGGTGAGGTGCTGATCGACTCTCCGGAAGTCCAGGAAGAAGCGCTGTCCTTCGTGCGTCAGGTGATGCCGAGCTACCAGCAGAAGATCAAGCTCTACGAAGACGACGTGCCGCTGTTCTCGCGCTTCCAGATCGAATCCCAGATCGAGACCGCCTACCAGCGTGAAGTGAAGCTGCCCTCCGGTGGCGCCATCGTCATCGACCACACCGAAGCCCTCGTCTCCATCGACATCAACTCCGCTCGCGCCACCCGCGGCAGTGATATCGAGGAAACCGCGCTGCAGACCAACCTGGAGGCCTCCGACGAGATCGCCCGCCAGCTGCGTCTGCGCGACATCGGCGGCCTGGTGGTGATCGATTTCATCGACATGACGCCGGCACGCAACCAGCGTGAAGTCGAGAACCGTGTGCGCGACGCGCTCAAGATCGACCGCGCTCGTGTCCAGATCGGTCGCATCTCACGCTTCGGCCTGATGGAAATGTCGCGTCAGCGTCTGCGTCCGTCACTGGGCGAGACCAGCGGCGTGGTCTGCCCGCGCTGTGACGGCCAGGGCACCATCCGTGACGTGCGCTCCATGGCGCTCTCCATCATGCGCCTGATCGAAGAAGAGGCCATGAAGGAGCGCAGCTCGCAGATCCGCGCCATCCTGCCGGTGCCGGTCGCGACCTACCTGCTCAACGAGAAACGCGCCACGCTGTTCGACATCGAACGTCGTCAGGGCGTGAATGTCGTGCTGCTGCCGAACCCGGAGCTCGACACGCCGCACTACGAAGTCGTGCGTCTGCGTGATGACCACGTCGATGAAGACGGTGCCGACAAGTCCAGCTTCGAGCTGTCCGTCGAGACCGAAGTTGGCAAGGAACCGGATCCGAACTTCGACAAGCCGCCGGCGCGCACTGAAGCGGCCGTCAAGAGCGTGTCCCACACCACGCCTGCCCCGGTTGCCGCACCGGAAGCGCCTGCCGCAGCGCCCGCCGCAGTGGCCGAGAGCGCTGACAGCAGCAATGACAGCGATAGCCGCAACGGCAACGGCAAGAACAACGGCAATCGTCGTCGCAACGGCAACGGCAGCAGCAACGGTCGCAACCGCCAGGAGTCGCGCAACGAGTCTCGTAACGACACTCGCAGTGAAGGCCGCAACGACAGCCGTCAGAGCTCGCGCAATGACAACCGTCAGGGCAACCGTTCGAGCCAGGGCAATGACACCCGCGCTCAGGCCAGCAAGCAGGAAGTCGTGGCGCAGTCGTCAGCCCAGACTCCCGCCAGGACTGCCGCTCCGGCCACCGGTGGCGGCCTGCTGTCGCGCCTGGCCCGAGGCTTCAGCCGCCTGCTGGGCAATGACAGCGACACCGCCGTGCCGGCCAAGTCCAGCGAAGCCCGCAAGGCACTGGAAAAGGCCCGCGAGCGTCGCGAGACCGTCAGTGAAGCCAGCGCTCCGGCAGCGGCTCGCAACGACTCCCGCAATGGCCGCAACGCTGAACGTAGCAACGACCGCAACAACGACCGCAACAACGACCGCAGCAATGACGGCCGTGGCAACGAGCGTGATGACAACCGCAAGGATTCCCGTCGTCGCAATGACAACGCGTCACGCAACAACGACGGCGAGTCACGCAACAGCGGCAACGATTCCCGCGGCAACGACGCTGACAGCAACAGCCAGAGCGATGGCCGCAGCAACAACAAGCGTCGTCAGCGCAACGACCGTGGCAACCGTCGCAAGTCCAACGAGTCGCGTCAGGACAGCCAGCAGGAAATCGTCACCAACGACAGCAAGCCGCAGGCCGAACCGGAGCAGACGCCGCAGGCTGACAACAGCCCGAAAGCCGAAGCCAGGAGCAGCGACAGCCAGAACGCCAAGGCCGACAACTCCAGCAAGCGCGATTCCGGCAAGCGCAGCGACAAGCCGGCGCGTGGTGAGAAGCCGGCCAAGACTGACAAGGCCGAGCAGGTCGACAGCAAGCAGGCACGCGAGTCCATCAAGGCAGCCGAACAGGCCGAGCAGGTGGGACAGCAGGTCAGCAGCGAAGACCAGCAGACCCGCAACAACCCGCGTGTGCGCAGCCGTCAGCATGCTCTGAACCCGCAGGCGGTCGAAGAGCAGAAGTCGCTCAAGGCCATGACGCTGGCAGGCCCGCAGGCCACCGCTGCTCCGGCCGCCGCTGCTTCGGCAGCCGCTACTTCGGCAGCCGCTGCGGTGCCGGCCATTGCCGAGGAAGGTGCCGAAGCCGTCAGCGCCACCACCGCTGCTCCGCAGGGCGAAGCCAATGCCCCGCAAGGCAAGGAAAGTGCCCCGCAAGGCAAAGACAGCGCCCCGCAAGGCAACGACAGCGCCCCGCAAGGCAAGGAAAGCGCCCCGCAGGCTGAAACCAGTGCTCCGCAGGGTGAAAACAGCATCGCTGCACAGGACGCGCCGGCCAGCGCCGAGCAGTCTGCCAGCGCAGACCCCGCGGCAGCCGTTGCACCGGAAGTCAGCGAGCCGAGCAACGAGACGCTGAAAGAGACGGTAGCCCCTGAGTCAGCGACATCCGACGCGCAAACATCTGAGCCAGCGACAGCGGAAGTGCCCGAGCCGGTCGTCGAAGCACCAGTCGAAGAGGCGTCCGAAGCGCCTGTCACTGGCGCTCACCAGGCGCAGAAGACTGAGCAACACGCCGCCCAGCGCACTGAGCAGCACGCCGTCCAGCAGCCAAGCGTACACCAGCCGCAGGCCAGCGCAGCTGACGTCACCGTCGACACGCCGGCCGTCACTGCGGCAGAAGTCGCGCCGGAAGCCGCGGCCGATGAGCAGTCGCTGAAGGAAAGCGTGACCAGCGAAGCCGCTGTGCCTGAAGCACCAGCCGCCGCCGAGCAAAGCGTGCAGACACCGGCCGCCGAAGCGCAAGCTGCCGAGCAGACCGAAGCTCAGGCACCTGTCGCTGAAGCAGAGGAAGCGGTCGCCGCTGAAGCCGACACTGCCAGCCAGCCTGCGCAGCCTGTGGCGGAAGAGCCTGCCGTGGAAGACGCTGCCGCTGAACAGCCTGTACAGGAGGCCGCGCACGAAGAGGCTCCACAGCAGACTGAGCCCAGCGAGGCAAAGGTGACGCAAAGCGCTGACGTGGCCAGCACTGAGATTGAGCCTGCCGTCAGCACTGAGCGCACCGCAGATACTGTCGCTGAAGCTGCTGAAGGCTCTCAATCAACTGAGGGCTCTGATTCTGCTGAAGGCTCTGCAAACGCTGAAGACTCTGATGCTGCTGCTGAAGGTGCCGAAAGCGCCGTCAACGTCAGCGCCAGCGTCGAGAATGCGCCGGCCGAGACAGCGTTCGCGACTGCCGAGCGTCACGACAATGTCGCCGTGGCGCAAGCCGTGAGCGACGACTCCCACACAGGGGAAGTCGCTGACAGCGAGCACAAGCAGGCGCCGAGCGAGCAAGGCGAGACGACAGCGGCAGAAGGCGCGCAGCAGGACAGCACGCAGCCAGCCACCGAGACCCGCCGTCGCCGTGGCGAACGCGCCTACAACGATCCGCGCGAAGTGCGTCGTCGTGAGCGTGAAGCTGCCGAACGTGCTGCTGCACAGCAGGCCAGCGCAGAGACTCAGGACACGACCGCTCAGGATGACAGCGACACGTCTCACTGAGGCCTGAGGCTGGCGCCCTGCCCCTGCCGTCGCTCTGCCGCCCCTTTCAGCCACCAACGCTGAAGGGGGCGACAGAAAGGCAGCAAGACAGGGTCTGCCAACCGCTCCCGTTGAGCAGCAAGTCAGATGAAAACAAGAACGCCCCGCAGGCAAGCCTGCGGGGCGTTCTTGTTTTCAGTGCATGCTATTTTCAGCGCCTGGTGTGCGTGCCTTCACTTCAGCGCAGGTCTCGTGTGCACGACTCTGGGCCTCAGCCCTCGGGCATCATCCCAAGCTCGCGCGGCTCCTGCTCGAGCCAGACCCCGAAGCGGGTGTGGACGGCCTCACGCACCTCCTGCGCCAGTGCCAGCAGCTCCGCGACGCCCCCCTCGCCGAAGTGCACCAGCACCAGCGCCTGCTGAGCATGCACGCCGACATGGCCTCTGCGCGCGCCCTTGAGACCACATTGATCGATCAGCCAGCCTGCTGCCAGCTTGATGCTGCCATCGGCCTGCGGGTAATGCGGCAAGCTCGGGAAGCGGGTCAGCAGCGCCTGGGCCTCGGCCCCGGGAAGCTGCGGATTCTTGAAGAAACTGCCGGCATTGCCCAGTTGCGCGGGGTCGGGCAACTTCTCACTGCGCGTGGCAATCACCGCCCGGGCGACCTGCAACGGCGTCACCTCCTCCCCTTGCGGCAACGCCGCACTGACGCGCTGGGCGAGATCACCATAACCGAGCCGGGGCGTCGCCTGGCGCGATACCTGCAACTCCAGACGCGTGATCAGCACGCGATGCTCAAGCGCGCCCTTGAAGATGCTGTCGCGATAACCGAAGCCGCATTCCTCACGATTCATCCAGCGGCAGCTGCCATCTTCCAGCGACATGACTTCCAGGCGCACCAGATGGTCTGCCAGCTCGACGCCATAGGCGCCGATATTCTGGATAGGCGCCGCACCGCAGCAACCGGGAATCAGCGCCAGATTCTCATAGCCCCACCAGCCGGCGGCGGCCAGCTCCATCACCAGGGCATGCCAGCGCTTGCCGGCCTCGACGGAGACCGTGGCCGTCAGGCCGTCTTCTGCCGGCGTGATGGTGACCTCATCAAAGGCCGGACGCATGACGTGGGCATCCAGCCACGGCAGCAAAACCAGATTGCTGCCGCCGCCGATCACCACCAGACGCTCTCCAGCCTGCCGGGAGGCCAGCACCTGCGCCCTGGCCGCCTCGATGGTGTGTGGCTCACTCAGGGCGCGGGCACGCGCCGAGAAGCCCAGCGTATTGCAGCCATCCAGCGCCACCCCCTCACGTTGCGAGGTGTCGCCAGCATTCTGATCACTGGATACCTGAGTCATGAGCGCGCCCGCGCCGTGGTCGCCGCAGGCAGTGCTGCAATGAGCGCCTCGCAGGCCACATCGATCAGATCCAGCACACGCTCGAAGGCATCGGGGCCCCCGGTGTAGGGGTCCGGCACCTCACGACTTCCCGCTGCCAGCGCGGGCAGCGGGGTCGGCAGCAGATCCAGCAGGCGACCGATCAGCGCCTGATCACCACTGTTGCTGCGCTCAGCCACAGCACGGGTATCGGCAAGATTGGCGTCGTCCATCACCAGAATCAGATCGAAGTCGTGAAAGTCCTGCTCGCACAACTGACGGGCACGCAGCGTGCTGATGTCATGCCCGCGCTTCGCCGCATGGGCGATGGCCCGCGAGTCAGGCTGACCACCGACATGCCAGTCACTGGTACCGCAGCTGTCCACCGTGACGACCTGCTCCAGACCATGGCGCGTCAGCGCCGCACGCAACACGCCTTCGGCACTCGGCGAGCGGCAGATATTGCCCAGGCACACCATCAGGATGCGCTCCAATGGCGCCTGACGCTGGGCCAGTTGCTCAAGAAGCTCGCTCATCAGGCCTCTCCGCTCTCGCTGCCTGCCGCTGCTTGCGCCAGCCAGTCGCGCACGCGCTCGAGATCCTCCGGCGTATCGACACCGGCTGGATGCGCCGTGCAGGCAATGGCCACCTGGATGGCATGACCATGATGCAGCGCGCGCAGCTGTTCGAGCTGTTCGAGCTGCTCCAGCGGGGCCGGCAGCCAGTCGACGTAATCGGTCAGGAAGCTGGCACGATAGGCGTAGAGGCCGATATGGCGCAGCCAGGAATCGGTGGCCAGCATGTCCGGCGGCGTGGTGAAGTGCTCGCGGTCCCACGGGATAGGCGCGCGCGAGAAGTACAGGGCACGCCCACGCAGGTCTCGCACCACCTTGACCACATTGGGATTGAACAGGCTGTCGACGCTGGCGATCGACTCCGCCAGCGTGGCGATCGAGGCACCCGCGTCTTCCTCGAGACGTACCGCCACCTGATCGATCAGCGCCGCCGGCAGCAGCGGCTCGTCGCCCTGGACGTTGACCACCAGAGTCTCGGGGGCCAGCGCCAGCAGCGTGACCACCTCGGCAAGGCGGTCCGTCCCGCTGGGATGATCGGCACGCGTCATCACCACCTCGGCCCCGAAGCCTTCACAGGCCTCACGGATGCGCTCGTCATCGGTGGCAATCACGACCCGGCTGGCCTGACTGGCGCAGGCATTGCGCCAGACGTGCTCGATCATCGGCTGGCCATGAATGTCCGCCAGGGGCTTGCCCGGCAGGCGCGAGGAGTTGAAGCGCGCCGGAATCACGACCACGAAGCCGGACTCGCCCTCTGAACGGCTGTCGTCTGCCTGCCCCTGCTGCAGAAGGTCGCTCATCAGCCGCGGCTCCCCTTGAGCTTCTCGTCGGCATCCATCTGGCGCGCTTCTTCTTCCAGCATGACGGGAATGCCGTCGCGTACCGGATAGGCGAGGCCATCGTAGAAGCACTTGAGCTCGGCGTTCGCCGCATCATAGGTCAGCTTGGCCTGACACAGCGGGCAAACCAGTAGCGCGAGCAGTTCCTTGTCCATCGAGACATCTCCGGAATAACAGCAGAAAAGAAAGAAAATTCAGCGATCAAGCACTCAGAGCGCCTCAAGGCGTTTGGCGAGCCAGTCCACCAGCGCCTGGTCCGGACGCGCCTCGACATCCAGCGCCCAGCAGCGCTCATTGGCGAAGCTGCGACACTTGACGGCGTCCTTGGCGGTCATCACCACGGGCAGATTGTCGGAAAAGCGCAGATCCGTCGGCGTGAAGCGATGGTGGTCCGCCAGCGGACGCGGCAGATGCTCGACCCCGAGGTTGGTCAGGGTGCGGAAGAAGCGCTGCGGATTGCCGATACCGGCCAACGCATGCACCTGACCGCTGAACGGCAGCTGATGGGCAGGATAGCGCACGTCGTCGATCAGGTGGCGCCAGTGGACCGGCGTCAGCTTCATGCAATGCGATTCCACCGGCAGGCGCGAGCAGTCGATGACACCGTTGGAGATCACCGCATCGACACTGGCGAGGCGCGACAACGGCTCGCGCAGCGGCCCGGCGGGCAGGCAACGCTGATTGCCGAAGGCACGCTCACCGTCCACGACCACCAGCTCGATATCGCGCCCCAGCGCATGATGCTGCAGACCGTCATCGGAGAGCAGAATGTCGCAGCCGGCGGCAATCAGGCGCCGCGCCGCGCTCGGGCGATCCGGATCGACCGCCACCGGCAGGCCGGTCTGCTGAGCCAGCATCACCGGCTCATCGCCGGCATGCTGAGGGTCGGTATCGGCCTGCACGTAGAGGGGATAGCGCGGCGAATGCCCACCGTAGCCGCGCGAGATGATGCCCGGGCGCCAGCCCTGCTCGCTCAACCAGCGCCCCAGCCAGGCGACCAGCGGCGACTTGCCGGTACCACCGACGGTGATGTTGCCGATCACGATCACCGGCACTGGCGCCTTCCAGACCTCACGCTTGCCGGTGAGATAGGCATTGCGCTTGCGCGCCACCACATTCTTGTAGACATGTTCCAGCGGGCGCAGCAGGTGCAGCCAGCCGGCGCCGCGATACCAGGCGTCTACCAGTCGTTCACTCATGCGTCTGCCGTCTCCCGGAACTGGATGCGATGCAGCGCGGCATAAGCACCTTCCTGAGCAATCAATGATTCGTGGGTGCCGTCTTCGATGATCTCGCCATCATCCATCACCAGGATGCGGTCCGCCTTCTCGATGGTGGACAGACGGTGGGCGATCACGAAGGTCGTCCGGCCCTGACACACTTCTTCCAGCGCGCGCTGGATATAGCGTTCGGATTCGGTATCCAGCGCCGAGGTGGCCTCGTCCAGCACCAGGATCGGCGAGTCCTTGTAGATGGCACGCGCGATGGCGATACGCTGGCGCTGACCACCGGAGAGCATCACGCCATTGTCGCCGACGATGGTGTCGTAGCCTTCGCTCATGCGCTCGATGAACTCGTGGGCATAGGCCGCACGCGCCGCCTCTTCCACCCGCGCCTTGTCGACCTCACCGGTGCCATAGGCGATGTTGGCGGTCAGGTCGGCATTGAACAGGGTGACATTCTGCGAGACCAGCGCGATCTGCTGACGCATCGGGCGCAGCTTGTAGTCCTCGATGGCGACATCATCGATCAGGATGCGGCCGGTGGTCGGCGCGTAGAAGCGCGGCAACAGGCTCATCAATGTCGACTTGCCCGACCCCGAACGCCCGACGATGGCGACCATCTGCCCCGGTTTCACCTCCAGATCGATGCCCTTGAGCACCTCCGGCTGATGGTCTGCATAGCGGAAGTGGACATTGTCGAAGCGCACACGCCCCTCGAGACGTCCCTCGGGCACCAGGGTGCCGTTGTCCGGCTCTGCCGGCGTATCCAGCAGGCCGAACAGTTCTTCCGAGGCCGCCATGCCCTTCTGGATCTCGCCATTGACTTCGGTCAACTGACGCACCGGCTTGGCCATCATCGAAGCGGCGGTGATGAAGCCGACGAACTCACCGGCACTCATGCCGGCCATCAGTTCCGGCGCCATCGCCAGCCACACCAGCGTGGCCAGTGCCACGGCGATCAACAGCTGGATGACCGGCGTGGCGGTGGCCTTGGTCAGCGCTTCCTTCATCTTCTGCTCGCGGTTGTACTCACTGACCGCCGCGAAACGTGCCTTCTCGTAATCCTCGGCACCGTGGGTACGCACGACACGATGGCCGGACAGCGCCTCGGAGGCCACGTGGGTCACCTCGCCCATCGAGCCCTGGATACGCTTGGAGAGCTTGCGGAAGCGCTTGCTGGCATAGCTGACCACCCAGCCGATCAGCGGCGTGACCGCGATGAACACCAGTGTCAGCTTCCAGTTGGTCCAGAACAGATAGCCCAGCAGGCCGAGCACGAAGAAGCCTTCGCGCAGGATGATGGTCAGCGCCTTGGTGGCCGCGCCGGTGATCTGCTCGACATGGTAGGTGACGCGGGTGATGAGATGGCCGGTGGAGTTCTCGTCGAAATAGCGCCCCGGCAAGTGCAGCATGTGGTTGAACACCGTGGTACGCAGGGTGTGGACCACGTTGCGCGCCACATCACTCATGCAGTAGGTGCCCAGGAAGGTGCCGACGCCGCGCACGGCGAACATGCCGATCACGAACAGCGGCAGGAACAGTCTGAACTGGGCGTCAGGATTCTGAATGCCGTCGATCAGGCGCTTCATCATCTCGGCCAGCGCCGTACTCGAGGCACCGTAGATGATGTAGCCGACGACGGCGGCCAGAAACATCTTCCAGTACGGGCGAACATAGCCGAGCAAGCGGCGGTAATGAATCCAGGTGGAGTCGCGACTCACGGGGTCTCCATAGACTTGGGCGGCGCCCTCATGGGGCATCCGGTGATGATGATTCCGTCCCGATACGCGTACTGATGCGCACACGGGTGATACCCACTTCAGCGGCGGCGTCCAGCGCCGTGACCACCTTGGCGTGGGGCGTGCGGCCATCGGCTTCGAGGATCAACCCGAAGCGATCTGCCTGGTCCTTGTACTGCGCAAGTTGCGCTCCCAGTTCATCCTCGCCGAGGCTTGCCTCGCCGAGCGTAAAATCACCTGCCGCCCCGATGCTCAGGATCAAGGGCGCCTGCTCTACCGCGCTGGCCTGACTGGACTGCGGCAGGATGAGGTCCAGCGCTCGACGGCTATCGAAGGTGGTCGAGACCATGAAGAAGATCAGCAGCAGAAACACCACGTCGATCAGCGGGGTGAGATTGACCTCCACCGACTCACGCTGGCGACGCGGAAACCTCATGACGGCCTCCCGGCACCTGCCCCCTTGCCATCATCGCCACCATAGGGGTCATCGGCGTCACGACGCATGTAGGCCGGCAGGTCTTCCGGCAGGCGCTCATGGGGCTCCGGCACCTGGCCGGGGCGCTGGCCCGGGCGACGGTCGATGCCGTCATGACTTTCGGCCAGCCCGAGCTCGCCCTGATGGTGCGAGATATACTCCACCACCTGCCCTGCCTGCTCCTCCATGTTGACGGTGATGTCCTCGACACAGCGCTGGAAATAGCGATGGAACATCAGTGCCGGAATCGCCACCGTCAAGCCGGACGCCGTCGTCACCAGCGCCTGGGAAATCCCGCCGGCCAGCTCCTGGGCGCGCTCGGCGCTGCCCGCATCGACGATCACGGCGAAGACGTCGATCATGCCGACCACCGTGCCCAGCAGCCCCAAAAGCGGCGTGATGGCGGCGATGGTACCCAGCGGACTCAGGAAGCGCTCCATGTCATGGATCACGGCCACGGCCGACTCCTGCATGCGCGCGCGTACCTGCTCATTGCCCAGGCGCGCATTGCGCAGTCCCGCCGCCAGCACGTTGCCCAGCGGCGAATGACTCTCCAGCCAGTAGACATTGACCTGTCCCTGGCTGATCAGTTCACACACCTGCTGTCCCAGGCCCTTCGGCGCGATGCGTCGACGACGCAGCGTCCACAGGCGCTCGAGGATGATGGCCAGTGCCACGACGGAACATCCGAGGATGGGGAGCATCAAGACTCCCCCTGCGTACAAGGCTTCCAGCATGTGACCTCTCCCTTGGTCTCGATGCCTCTGCGGGCACCATTGTTGTCGTGTCAGATGTCACGCGCCATCCCTGTCGCGCAGGCCGTATGAATCCGCCATGCATCTGATCATTCAGCGGATTTTACCCCAAGGCACCTCACTCCGATACCGCCAGCCCTGCGCGCTGGTTGCAGCCGCTCCCCCTGCGGCCACCACTCCCAGTGCAAGGCACCATCCAGCCCGACATGCCAGAGACACTCGACATGACGCGCCAGACGCTCCACCACATCCGGATGCGGATGACCTTGCGGATTGTAGCGACCGGCGCTGACAATCGCGTGACGCGCCGCCAGGCTCTCAAGCCAGGCATCATCACTGCTGGAGCGGCTGCCGTGATGTGCGACCACCAGCAACGGCAAGCCGCGCCCGGCCAGGCGCTGGCGCAGCGTCGCCTGCAACTCGCGCTCCTGCTGCTGGCCGATATCGCCGGTCAGCAACGCCAGCGGGCGCGCGCCATGTGCTATCAAGACCACACAGGAGTGCGCGTTGTCACGTAGGGCCTTCAACCCTGCTGGCGGCCACAGCATCTCAAGACGCACGGGCTGGCCCTGCAGCTCACCGAGGGTGATGCTGCGTCCGGCGACACACTCCCGCATTGCCACCTCATCGAGCCAGCTTACCTGACGCTCCAGTCGCGCCCGCTGCCCGGCCGGCACCCACAAGGCGGCGATCTCCTCGGCAGACAGGGCCTGCAGTCCTCCGGCGTGATCGCCATCCCCGTGACTCATGATCACGCCGATAGGCTCTCCCGCCACGGGCATTGCCCCCGGCAAGCGGGCGCTGGCATTGCGCGACGCCGCCCCCAGGTCGTAACGCCAGTGCCTCGGCACCTGCCGTGACGCGTCAGTCGAGTCACTCGCGCTCGGCGCCAGATGACTGCGCAGCGACAGTGCCAGCCCCTGCCCGACATCGTGCACCGTCAGACTGAGCGCGGGTGCCCGGGGCGAGAACGAGGCGGCCTCCGTCGCGCGCGTGCCGGCGTCCCGTCCGACGGTGGCCAGCGCCGCCGGTGACCACGGCAAGGCCAGCGCCGCCAGCGACAGCCCCCAGCAGAGTGCCACGCTGCCACACAGGCGCTTCAGACGGCCATCGAGGCCCGGCACCCCCTCCGCCAGCCAGGCACCCAGCAGGGCCATGACCGCGAGCGTCAGGATCAGGGCCGAGGGAGTGGCGTCCGACAGGCCCGCCGCCATTGGCACCTGCGGCCAGCGCCCCTGCGTCGACGCAAGCGAAGACAAGGTCTCCATCGTCTGCGCCATGCCCTGTGCCAGCAGCTGCCATAGACCGCCGCTGAACACACCATCGGCGAGCATCGCCGCGGGCCGTGACGGGACGAGTCCCGTGAACAGCAACAGCTGCTCGAGTCCCGCAAGCCCCCAGCCCAGCATGCCAAGCGGCACGATCAATAACGTCACCCAGGGCGCCATCACCAGGTTCATCGGCAGCGACAGCCAGGACAGCTGGCCGCGCGAAAGCAGCAGGGCCGCACCCATGACCAGTGTCAGCAACCACTGGCTGCGCAACGTGGCCAGACACCAGCCGCGCATTCCTCGCGGTCGCGAGCGGCCCTGCCAGGCCAGAAGCAACACCGCCACGGCGATGAATGACAACCAGGTGCCCGGGCGCCACAGCGCCAGCGGATCCAGACCCAGCACCAGAATCAGCGCCAGCATCCAGACCTGCCAGACACCCAGCCCGCTGCGGCCACTCGCCATCCAAAGCCCGACCGTCACCATCAAGGCGGCGCGCAGGGCCGGAGGCGCCAGGCCTGCCAGCAAGGCGAAACTCCAGGCCGCCAGACAGGCAAGCCACCAGGGCGCGACGCTGAATCGCCATCCGCCCGGACGCCAGAGACGCAGCACGCCGAAACTCAGCCCAAGTACCAGGCTTGCCATCAATCCGACATGCAGCCCCGACACCACCGCCAGATGCGTCAGTCCCGTGGCGTTCAGCGTGTCCCAGTCGTCATGGGTCAGTGCCGAGGCCTTGCCCAGCGTCAGTGCTGCCAGCCAGCGACAGGGCGAATCCGGCCAGTCGACCAGTGCCTCGCCCTCGCCCTCGCCTTCGCCGCAGCGCTGCCACAGAGCCTGCTCGGCATGAAGGCGCAGTGCTGCCAGCCCGCCGGGTGGCGCCAGGCGCTGCGCCAGGGACAGTTGGCGCACATACCCCGTGGCGACGATACCTTCACGCCATAGCCAAGCGACACGATCAAACTCCGCAGGGCTCGCTGAGCGCCCGAAGGCCGGGTTGCTGGCGCCATGAGGCGGCACCAGACGCACGACCATGCGCCAGCGCTCACCGGCCTGCCAGGGAGTCGCCAGCGCCTCGCGTGTCGCTACATCGCGGGGCAGCTTGCGTGGCCAGTAGCGCCGAAGCTGGACCCGCTGATCCAGCAGCCGCTGACAGGCAGCCTGGCGTCCGGCATCAGCGGCGGACTCCCCCGACGGCTGGAAGAGATCACAGCGCGAGACACGCAGCACCAGGCGCACCGAGTCATCAGGGGTCGGCAGCGCGCGATTGACCTGCTCGACCCGGCCTTCCAGCCACAGCTCCTGGCGCGTCAACGCCTCCGCCATCACGAGCGGCTGCTGTATAAGGCCGATCACCAGCCCGACCCCCAGCGCTGTCGAGAGCCGAAGGCTCAAGGCCCCGAGCCGAGAGCGGCGTGACTCAACGTCGGGAGCAGAGTGCGCGAAAGCACGGGCGGGATTAGCAACCAAGGCCCCCGCCACCATCAGCCAGCAGAGCAGCAAGGCGGCCAGCAGCAGGTTGTCGCTCAGCGTCATGAAGGCGGCCCAGCCATGCGCCCCACCCTCTTGCGCACCGAGCCCTGCCGATGAGCGTGACTGCCAATCCGCGCCCCACTCGCCCTGGCGTGACAGCCAGATGCCCGCCACCAGTCCCGCCAGCAGCTGGGCCAGCGAGGCCGGTGACAGCCAGAATCGAGCGGGATGGGACGATTTATTCACGGTGGCGCCTGACATGTTGCTGGCCTCTTGCAAGGTCACCCATGGCGCAGCCCGTCAGGCATGGCGCGGGCTTTGCTGTACTCAGTGCCGAATCGAGACACGCGGGTTGCAGATCACGAACCGGATAACTGCGCAGTCAGCATGGCAGTCCTGTAGCCATGTATGGATAATGGCCGGCGTTGAATGCCAAATGGCCAAGTCATGCCTCGTCGTCTACTCAAGCGGCTCATGCCGGAACCGGATGCCCTCAAGCGCAAGAAGTCGCTGCGCTTCATGCATCACCTGATCGCCGATCCCGCACTGTGGGCGTTGTCGCGACGCACTGTGGCCAATGCCTGCATGGTGGGGCTGTTCTGTGCGCTGCTGCCGATTCCCTTCCAGATGGTGGTGGCCGCCTTCGGTGCCTGGGCACTGCGCTGCAACCTCGCGCTGTCGGTGGGTCTGGTGTGGGTGACCAACCCGCTGACCATGCCGGTGGTCTACTACGCGACCTACCGCGTGGGTGCCTGGATGCTGGACACGCCCGCACGCGTGATGCCGGACCAGGTCTCCGCAGCCTGGTTCGCCAACCAGCTGGAAGACATCCTGCCCGCCCTGGCGCTGGGCTCGCTGGTCAGCGCCGTCGTCCTCGCGCTGCTGGCCAACATGCTGGTCCGCCTCTTGTGGCGCTATCAGGTGGTGCGCAACTGGCGCAGCCGCCGCAAGGCGCGCCTGGCCGCCAGACGTTGCAGCAAGGAGCAATCGACACGCCAGAACGCTGAGCAGGACACGGACAAGCTCTGAACGCTGCCGACAGACGCGCATGAAAAACGCCCCGCCATCGAGAGATGGCGGGGCGTTTGGCTTTCTGGCTAGCGTGAATCAGTCAGCGGCTCGACTCAGTCCTCGTGCAGCTTGCCGCCGTCCAGGCGCAGCACACGGTGCTGGTGCGCGGCCAGACCGTTGTCGTGGGTCACGATGATGAAGGCTGCCTGCGCTTCACGCGCGATGTCATCCATCAGCTCGAGAATGCGCGCCGCCGTGGTCTGATCCAGGTTGCCGGTCGGCTCATCCATCAGCACCAGGCTCGGGTCGGTCACCAGCGCACGCGCGATGGCGACGCGCTGGCGCTCACCCCCGGACAGCTCGCCCGGCTTGTGATCGGCGCGCGGCGCCATGCCGACCCGCTCCAGCAGCTTGCGCGCCTTGATGGCAGCCTCGGCGCGCTTGTGGCCACGGATGATCAACGGCATCGCCACGTTCTCTTCGGCACTGAATTCCGCCAGCAGATGGTGGAACTGATACACGAAGCCGATGTGCTGATTGCGGAAGCTGCCCAGCGCCGATTCGCTGAGTTCGGACAGGCGCTGCCCGGCTACCTTCACGATGCCCTGGCTGGGATGGTCCAGACCGCCGAGCAGGTTGAGCAGCGTGGTCTTGCCGGAGCCGGAGCTGCCGACGACGGCGACTCGTTCACCGGCATGCACGCGCAGCTCCAGCTCGTCGAGCACCTGCACCTCTTGCGGGCCCTCATCGTAACTGCGACTCAGGCGCTCACAGATCAGCATCGGCTTGCCGTGGGCCTGACCCGGCGCGTGAGTGTCAGAAGCCGGCGTCGGCATGGCGGTGTCTCCAGCAGCGGAACGGATAGATGCATCAGACGGTGTCGACGGATTACTCATAGCGCAGCACCTCCGCCGGCTGGATGCGCGAGGCGCGCCAGGCCGGATACAGCGTCGACAGGAAGCTCAGCACCAGCGCGGAGCCGATGATGATACCCATGTCGCTCATCTCGAGGCGCGATGGCAGATAGCTGATGAAGTAGACGTTGGGGTCCAGGAACTGGATACCGAAGGTCGACTGCACCCAGGCGATGATGTCTGAGACGCTCAGTGCCAGCGCCACACCGGCGATGGCGCCGATGATGATGCCCATCACGCCGATGGTCAGCCCCTGCACGATGAAGATGCCCATGATGGAACCGGGCCTGGCCCCGAGAGTGCGCAGGATGGCGATGTCAGCGTGCTTGTCCGTCACCATCATCACCAGCGTCGAGACGATATTGAAGGCCGCGACGGCGACGATCACCATCAGCAGCAGGCCGATCATGTTCTTCTCCATCTGGATGGCGGCGAACAGGTTGCCGTGGGTGCGCTTCCAGTCCATGCCGCGATACTGCGGCCCCAGCTGGCTGACGATGTCACGCGTGACCTGATCGGCGCTGAACAGGTCATCGAGCTTCAGGCGCACCCCCTGGACGTCACCTTCCTTGAAGCGCGCCAGCTTGGCCATGTCCGAGATATCGGTGTAGGCAAGGCTGGCATCGACGTCCGCGCCGACCTTGAAGATACCGGTCACCGTGAAGCGCTTGAGACGCGGGAAGATACCCCCGGGCGTGATGGAGGCCTCGGGCACCAATAGCGTGACGCGATCCCCCACGCCGACGCCCAGGTTGCGCGCCAGCAGCTCGCCCATCACGATGCCCCAGCTGCCGGGCGTGAGATCCGCCAGGCTGCCCTGCACCATGTGCTCGCTGATGATCGAGACCTGGTCCTCCGCGGACGGATCGATACCGGTGACCAACGCGCCCTTGTTGCGGCCGTTGGTGGTGAACATGCCCTGCTGCTCGATATAGGGCGCCGCACCGACGACATGCGGTTTCTCGCGCAGCTTGCCGGCCAGCGTCTCCCAGTCGGTGACGCTGTCACGCGCCTCGACGCGCACATGCGGCACCATGCCCAGCACGCGGGTGCGCAGCTCGTGGTCGAAGCCGTTCATCACCGACAGCACCAGAATCAGCACGGCGACGCCCAGCGACAGCCCCAGCATCGAGGTCAAGGAAATGAAGGAAATGAAATGGTTACGGCGCTTGGCGCGGGTATAGCGCAGGCCGATCAGAAAGGGTAGGCGATCCAGCAGCATCGAAGTCGATTCCTTGGGTCAGGGTCGCGGGCCATGATACGCATTCCGCAGGCTCGGCGCATGGAGCCATATTCGAACGCAGTTTGCCAGCCTTCGTCTGTGGCCAACATGAACCGCCAGCATGGCGAGACATGTGCACGTCAGACGCCACAGGGCTAGCGTCGGCGCATGGCTCTGCTATCATCGCGCGCCGAGTCCGCGGCATTGCGGCTTGCGCCTTTATCGTTACCTCTTCATCAGGGAGATGCCCATGGCCACCCGTCTGCTCGCCGAATGGCACCCGCAGGACGCCATCCAGCTCAGCTGGCCCAGCCCGCACAGTGACTGGCGCGAGATGCTCGAGAGCATCGAAGCCACCTGCGAGGCCATGGTGATCGCCATCAGCCGCTATCAGCACGTACTGATCAGCGTCAGCGATGACGCCACCCGCGAGCGCCTCGCCGCGCGCTTCGCCGGTTTCGGCGTGCCCGCCGAGCGCCTGCATCTTTTCGTGGCGCCGCTGGATGACACCTGGACGCGCGACCATGGCCCCATCACCATCGAACGTGATGGCCAGCCGGTGCTGCTCGACTACACCTTCACCGGCTGGGGCGGCAAGTTCGAGGCCGCCCGCGACAACGCCCTGACCCGCGCCCTCGCCGCGCAGGGGGCTTACGCAAGCCCGGTGGAAAGCCGTGACTTCATTCTGGAAGGCGGCGGCATCGAGAGCGACGGCCAGGGCACCCTGCTGACCACCGAGGCCTGCCTGCTCAACGACAACCGCAATGCCGGCCTGAGCCGCGCCCAGGTCGAGGCGCAACTCAAGGCCGATTTCGGGGTCAAACGTGTGCTGTGGCTCGCCAATGGTCATCTGGAAGGCGATGACACCGACAGCCATGTCGACACCCTGGCGCGCTTCTGCGACCCGCGCACCATCGCCTATGTCCGCTGCGATGATCGCGACGACCCGCATTACCCGGCGCTCAAGGCAATGGAAGCCGAACTTGAAGCCCTGCGCGACGCCAATGGCGACCCCTACTTCCTGGTGCCGCTGCCGTGGCCGGATGCCTGCTTCGACCCGGACGACAGCCATCGCCTGCCGGCGACCTACGCCAACTTCCTGATCATCAACGGGGCCGTGCTGGTGCCGACCTACGCCGATCGTCACGACATGATCGCCCTCAAGGCCCTCGCCAGCGCCTTCCCCAAGCGTGACATCATTCCGGTCGATTCCCGCGCCGTGATTCGCCAGCATGGCAGCCTGCACTGCATGACCATGCAACTGTCCAAGGGCACGCTGGCCACCTCGAACACCTCTCAAGGAGCACTGTGATGACTGCTTCCCGCCGTACACTCAAGGTCGGTGTCGTCCAGCAACAGGGCTGGCCCGACAAGGACACAAGCCTGGCGGCCAGCGAAGCCGCCATTCGTCGCCTTGCCGCCAATGGCGCTGAGCTGGTGATGCTGCAGGAGCTGCATGCCAGCCACTACTTCTGCCAGACCGAAGACACCGAGATCTTCGATCTCGCCGAGCCCCTCGAAGGCCCGACCACCCAGCGACTGGCCGGTATGGCCGCCGAACTCGGCCTGGTGATCGTCGGCTCCATCTTCGAGCGCCGCGCGGCGGGCGTGTATCACAACACCGCCGTGGTACTCGACAAGGCCGCTGGCTTGGCCGGCACCTTCCGCAAGATGCACATTCCGGATGATCCCGGCTTCTACGAGAAGTTCTACTTCACACCGGGCGATGCACCCAGCGCACAGTCCCCGCGCCGCGGCTTCGAGCCCATCGACACCTCGGTCGGCCGTCTGGGCGTGCAGGTCTGCTGGGACCAGTGGTATCCCGAAGGCGCACGCCTGATGGCACTGGCCGGTGCCGAGATGCTGCTCTACCCCACCGCCATCGGCTGGGACCCGCGCGACGATGAAGCTGAGCAGACGCGTCAGAAGGATGCCTGGACCCTGATCCAGCGCAGCCACGGCGTCGCCAATGGCGTGCCGGTGATCGTCGCCAACCGGGTCGGTCATGAAGCGGACCCGACACCTGCCAGCGAAGGCATCCAGTTCTGGGGCGGCAGCTTCATCTGCGGCCCTCAGGGCGAGCTGCTGGCGCATGGCGGCACCGAGCCCGAAGAGCTGCTGGTCGAGGTGGACCTGGCGCGCGGCGAAGATGTGCGCCGCATCTGGCCTTACCTGCGCGATCGTCGCATCGATGCCTATGGTGATCTCACCGAGCGCTATCGCGACCGCTGAGCCCAGCGGGCTTTTGCAGGTGCCGGCCTGACAACAGCGCCCTGTCGAGATCACACAGACCCCCGCAGAGACAGGAGGGCGCCCAGCGTGGCGCCCTCTTCTGTTTCAGTCTGTCGGCGCCGGCGTAGCCGGCCTCTCCCGTCACTCCATTCCGGGTGATTCAGTCTCTCGCAGCCCTTCTTCTGTCCGCGCATGCCGCCATGGTCTGACTTGCCATCCCGGTCACGCTAGGCTAAACAAGATAACGCGATAAAAAAACACGTCTCCCTTGCTGCAATCAGGACGCAGAGCATGCCCGAATACCAGTTGATGGCCAGAATAGAAGCGGCCTTCGATACGCAGATCAGTGCCGCCGATCAGGTCATCACCGCGGTCAGAGAAGAGAATTCGCCACTCTGGCGGCTGGATGGCGTCAGTGCCGATAGCGAATGGCTCAGCCAGGCGTTGCAGGACGTGTGGTATCAGGATGGCCAGGACGGCCGAGTCACCCGCCCCTATCTGGGCGTCGTCGCCGCAGGCCCGACGGTGATCGAGCGCGTCGCGGCGCTCAACGCGGCCAAGGAGCAGCTGGCGGAGCTCTTCGCCGAGCTGCGCGAGAAGTATCCCGACCAACTGGCCGAGCTGAAGGCAATTCTGCCCTTCCGCCATCCGGGGCTGAATCAGCACCTGAGGGGCGATGGACTGGCGCGGCTGCATCTCAAGCAGTGCTGGCGGCGGGTGCCGGTGGCGGAAGCGCCGGTGGCGCGAGTGCGCTTCGCCTGGTACAGCTCCGGGCGCTCGATCCAGCGCGTCAGCGTGGCGGAGTGTGAAGCCTTGCTGATGAAGCTGGATACCGAGGCCGAGCACGTACGCCTGCAGCTCAAGCTACTCGCTGGCTTGCCATCGGATGAGATTCTGGCCCGCATCCAGCCCCAGGCACCGCTGATGCGCGCCAACCTGTTCTACCGTGAGCCAGTGATGCGCGAAGACGGTGAGCTACGTGCGCGCCGCGCGCTGAATGTCTCTCTGCCGCTGTTCCTGCCGCATGATGACCTACGCCTGCCCGCTCTCAACCAGCCAAGCCCGACGCCGCCCACCGAACGCACACGCGCCCGCCGCGGCGACGTGCGCATCGAGGACACGCCCTTCCTCAAGAGTCTACGCGTGCATCGCTATCGCTGATCTCCAGAGCCTGAGAGCCGGTGAGCCGGTGAGCCGGAGAGACAGACCGGCCGTGAAGACGCCTGCTAGAGGTCCAGCGCCGATTCGGGCATCCGCTTGAGGTGCATGCGGCGCGCCAGGCGAATCACCGGCTTGAGCGTCAGCTGCAGCGAGCCGATCACGAACAGCCAGATTCCCAGTGTCATCCACTCTTCCCAGAAGAAGCACACGCTGCCGATCGTGAACAGCAGGCCCAGCACCAGCTCATTGATGATGCTGGCCAGCTCATAACGGCGATGGATGATCAGCTCCTCATGGCCAAGCCGCAGCGTGAGGTCCGAGGTTGGATCATCCTGCAGTGTCTGGCGTGACTGCGTGCCCGACTGGCGAGTGTCGTGTTGCTGTGGATCATCCTGCATGCGTTATTTCCTCAAGGATCATCAACAAGGTTTCCCAGTTGGGAGCCCGACAACCACAAGGCCCCGACATCAATGATGTCGGGGCCTTGTGGTGTGCCTTCAAGTCAGCGGGCGCGAGGCTCGCGCCGCTCAGAACAGACGGTTGAGTCCATTCATGGCCGCGACCCGATAGGCTTCCGCCATGGTCGGGTAGTTGAAGGTGGTGTTGACGAAGTACTTGAGCGTATTCGCCTCACCCTTCTGCTGCATGATGGCCTGACCGATGTGCACGATCTCGGACGCCTGGTCACCGAAGCAGTGGATGCCGAGAATTTCCAGCGTATCGCGATGGAACAGGATCTTGAGCATGCCGACGGTATCGCCGGTGATCTGGGCGCGGGCGGTGTCCTTGAAGAACGCCTGCCCGACTTCGTAGGGGATGCGCGCCTCGGTCAGTTCGGACTCGCCACGCCCCACCGAGCTGATCTCGGGGATGGTATAGATGCCGGTCGGCACCTCATTGACGAACTTGAACTCTTCCCCCAGCAGGTTGGCCGAGGCGAAGCGGCCCTGATCGTAGGCGGCGGATGCCAGGCTCGGCCAGCCGATCACATCGCCCACCGCATAGACGTGGTCCAGCTCGGTACGGTACTGATCATCGACGGTCAGCTGACCGCGGCCGTTGGCCTGCAGGCCGACATTCTCGAGACCAAGGCTGTCGGTGTTGCCGGTACGACCGTTGGCCCACAGGAAGGCGTCAGCACGCAGCTTCTTGCCGGACTTGAGGTGCACGACCACACCGGACTCGTCGCCCTCGATGCGATCGTATTCCTCGTTGTGACGCACCAGCACGCCGTTGTTGCGCAGGTGGTAGGACAGCGCGTCGGAAATCTCGTTATCCAGGAAGGACAGCAGACGATCACGCGTATCGATCAGGTCGACCTTGACGCCAAGGCCGGAGAAGATCGAGGCGTACTCGGAGCCGATGACACCGGCACCGTAGATGATCAGCGTGCGCGGCGTGTGCGACAGGCCCAGGATGGTGTCGGAGCAGTAGATGCGCGGGTGGCGGAAGTTGACGTCCGCCGGGCGGTAGGGACGCGAGCCGGTGGCGATCACGACCTTCTCCGCGTGCAGCTCCTCGACCCCTTCATGGGCATCGCGCACCACGACGGTGTGCTCGTCCTTGAAGCGCGCGGTACCGAAGAACACATCGATGCGATTGCGGGCGTAGAAGCGCGTACGCATCTCGACCTGCTGCTCGATGGTGCGACGTGAACGCTCCAGCACCTTGGGGAAGGAGAACCAGCGCGGCTCGCCGATATCGCGGAACATGCGATTGGTGTTGAACTCGATGATCTGCTTGACCGCGTGGCGCAGCGCCTTGGAAGGGATGGTGCCCTTGTGGGTGCAGTTGCCGCCCACGGAAGACTGAGCCTCGATCACGGCGACACGCTTGCCATGCTTGGCCGCGTTGACTGCCGCGCTTTCCCCTGCCGGACCGGTACCGATCACGACGACATCGTAGTTATAGACTGCCATGAGACTCGCTTTGCTCCTTGATTGTTCGTAGACCGGCCCTGACACGTACGGTCTCACCTCGCGGTGACACTGCCATGTCAGGGCCGGTAGCAGGCCTTGCGGCCGGCGGGCTCTGAGCCATCAGAGCAGAAATCAGCGACGTGCGGCGTCGTAGGCCAGATCGCTGGCCGGCTTGCCGCCACTCTCTGCCATCAGACGCTGGCGATCCTGCTCCTTCTCGCACTCCTCGTCCTTGCCGCCACAGATGTCACAGCCATCCTTGAGCCCGAGGTTGTTGAGACCACCGCAGGAGCCTGCGATCGGCTTGCGGCCCATCAGAACACCGACGGCCATCACGCCAATCAGCAGCAACATCGCGGCGAATACCAGTAACCAGATCGTCATGTCATTCCTCCCGGGGCATGGCCCCATTGTGAACCTCTCGCGCGGGTCGGCCTCAGCGCAGCTTGCACCCTGTCGATCCTGTGGATCATTCAGGACAGCATCCAGAAGATGCCATGCAATCCGAGCACCCGACCCTGTCGGAGGCGTGTCTCGACAGATGGCAGATGAGAAAGCCCGGCCGGCTACCTCTCGGCAGACCGGCTCTTGGCAGACCGGCTCTCAATAGACCGGCTCTCGATAGACCGGGCTCAGGCGCCGGCTTCATCTGCGGGCTTCATGTCGCCTGTCGCCGGCGCGTCCTTCAGGTAGGGCGCGAATGCCGGACTCCAGGACTGTTTGAAGCCATCATCCGTTTTGACAATGAAATAGGCGGCAATGTTCTCGCGAATTGCGATCGTCATTGCCTTCTCGGCGCCCAGCACATTGAGTGCCGTGGCCCAGGCGTCCGCACTCGCGCAATCCGGCGTGATCACGGTGACCGAGGCCAGACTGTGCTGGATCGGTCGACCGGTACGTGGATCGATCGTGTGCGAGTAACGTACGCCGTCCTGCTCGAAATAGTTGCGGTAATCACCGGAGGTGGCAACCGCAGCATTGCCGGGATCGATGATCCGCTGCACCGAGCGCTCGAAGGACTTCGGCGCTTCGATGGCGATCCGCCACGGCTTGTGGCCGGGTTTCTCACCCTTGACGCGGATCTCGCCACCGACTTCGACCAGATAGTTCTCGATGCCATTGGCCTCGAGCACATCGGCGACTCTGTCCACCCCATAACCCTTGGCGATCCCCGACAGGTCGGCATACACCGGCTTGCGCTTGATCACCGTATTGCCATCGAGCTCCAGCGCCAGATGATCGACCTTCTCGAGCGCCTGCGCGATCTGTTCATCGCTCGGCGCCTTGTCGAGACGCTCATCCGGGCCGAAGCCCCACAGATTGACGGCCGGGCCGACGGTGATATCGAAGGCCCCGTCGGAGCGCTTGCCGATGTCCTGCGACTCGGCCAGCACCTGCGCCAGGCCATCCGACAGCGTGATCGGCGTATCCAGCGGCGCCTGATTCAGCTTCGAGAGCTCCGAGGCGTCCTTGTAGGTCGACATCTGCCAGTCGACCTTGTCGAGCGCCTCGAGGCTCGCCTGCTTGAGCGACGCCACCTCATCGGCGTCCAGGTCCGCAGCCACCGTGACATGGAACCCGGTGCCGAAGATGGGGCCGGCGAAGCGATGCAACTCAGGGTTGCTGGAATTTTCACAGCCTGCAACCAGCAGGGCCAGCCCCATGAGGGCCGGCCCTGCCAGTCGTCTTGCGACGCGTGACATCATCGATCAACCACCGAAGTCATCGAGCAGGATGTTCTCCGGCTCTACACCCATGTCGGTGAGCATCTTGACGACGGCTGCGTTCATCATGGGCGGCCCGCACATGTAGTACTCGCAATCCTCAGGCGCCGGGTGGTCCTTGAGGTAGTTTTCGTACAGGACATTGTGGATGAAGCCCGTCGGGCCTTCCCAGTTGTCCTCAGGCTGCGGATCGGACAGCGCCAGGTGCCATTCGAAGTTCTCGTTCTCTTCGGCCAGCTTGTCGTATTCCTCGTTGTAGAACGACTCGCGCATGGAGCGCGCACCGTACCAGAACGACATCTTGCGCTTGGAATTCAGACGCTTGAGCTGATCGAAGATATGGCTGCGCATCGGCGCCATGCCGGCACCACCACCGATGAAGACCATCTCGGCGTCGGTGTCCTTGGCGAAGAACTCACCGAACGGCCCCATCACGGTCACCTTGTCACCCGGCTTCAGCGAGAAGACGTAGGTGGACATCAGACCCGGCGGATGCTGGGAATTCGGCGGCGGAGTGGCGATACGGATGTTGAACTTCAGGATGCCGTACTCTTCCGGATAGTTCGCCATGGAGTAAGCGCGGATGACCGGCTCTTCGTTCTTGTGCTGAACGTTGAACAGACCGAACTTCTCCCAGTCACCACGATACTCTTCTTCGATGTCGAAGTCGGAGAACTTGATGTCGTAGGCCGGCGCTTCCAGCTGCACGTAACCACCGGCGCGGAAGTTGACTTCCTCGCCTTCCGGCAGCTGCAGGTTCAGCTCCTTGATGAAGGTCGCGACGTTCGGGTTGGCGGTGACGGTGGTTTCCCACTTCTTCACGCCGAAGATCTCTTCCGGCACTTCGATCTTCATGTCCTGCTTGACCGGGACCTGGCACGACAGGCGCCAGCCTTCCTTCTTCTCACCCATGGTGAAGTGGGATTCTTCGGTCGGCAGGATGGAACCGCCGCCTTCCGAGATCCGGCACTTGCACTGGGCACAGGAGCCACCGCCACCACAGGCGGAGGACAGGAAGATGCCGTTGGCGGCCAGGGTCTGCAGCAGCTTGCCGCCGGCCTGGGTCGTCAGGGTGTTGGCGGGGTCGTTGTTGATCTCGATCTGGACGTCACCACTCGAGACCAGCTTGCTGCGTGCCGCGAGAATCACGAGCACCAGGCCGATAACGACCACGGTGAACATGACGACGCCGAGCACGATGATGGAGGTATCTACCATTTCGATTTCCTTATGCTCGGTTGCGTTACAGCTGGACGCCGGAGAAGGACATGAAGCCCAGCGACATCAGGCCAACGGTGATGAAGGTGATGCCCAGACCCTGCAGGCCAGCCGGCACGTCAGAGTACTTGAGCTTCTCGCGGATACCGGCCAGTGCAGCGATGGCCAGGGCCCAACCGAAGCCGGCACCCACGCCATAGATGACGGACTCACCGAAGGTGTAGTCACGCTGCACCATGAACAGGGCCGCACCGAGGATGGCGCAGTTGACCGTGATCAGCGGCAGGAACACGCCCAGCGCGTTGTAGAGCGCCGGCACGAACTTGTCGAGGAACATCTCGAGGATCTGGACGATCGCCGCGATGACGCCGATGTAGGACAGGTAGCCCAGGAAGGACAGGTCGATGCTTTCCGCCCCTTCCAGACCCGTCCAGGTCAGCGCGCCTTCACGCAGCAGGTAGTTCAGGATCAGGTTGTTGACCGGAACGGTCACCGCCAGCACGACGATGACGGCCACGCCCAGACCGATCGCGGACTGGATCTTCTTGGACACCGCCAGGAAGGTACACATGCCCAGGAAGAAGGCCAGTGCCATGTTCTCGACGAACACGGCCTTGATGAACAGGCTCAGATAGTGTTCGAACATGTTACACAGCCTCCTTGATCTTGGTGTTGGCGGTAATCTTGTACTCCGCCTTCTCGACCTGCTCCGGGTAGATGCTGCGCAGCACCCAGATGAACAGACCGATGACGAAGAACGCGGACGGCGGCAGCAGCATCAGGCCGTTCGGGATGTACCAGCCACCGTCGTTGACGGTCTGCAGGATGGTCACGCCGAACAGGGAGCCGGAACCGAACAGCTCACGCACGAAGCCGACCACCAGCAGGATCACGGTGTAGCCGAGACCGTTGCCGATACCGTCGATGAAGCTCATCGTCGGGCCATTCTGCATGGCGTAGGCTTCAGCGCGCCCCATCACGATGCAGTTGGTGATGATCAGACCGACGAAGACCGACAGCTGCTTGGACGTCTCGAAGGCGAAGGCCTTCAGCGACTGGTCGACCACGATGACCAGCGAGGCAATGATCGTCATCTGCACGATGATGCGGATGGACGACGGGATGTGATTGCGGATCAACGAGATGAACATGCTGGAGAACGCTGTCACCAGGCACACCGCGATACCCATGATCAGGGCGGTGTTCATCGAGTTGGTCACCGCCAGCGCGGAGCAGATACCGAGGATCTGCAGCGCGATGGGGTTGTTCTTGAAGATCGGCGTCGTCAGGACACCTTTAGGAGTTTCGGCTGCCATCATTACGCTCCTTTGACGTCACGGAACTGGGTCAGGTACTTGGCGAAGCCATTCTCACCCATCCAGAACTGCAACAGGTTGGTCACGCCGTTGCTGGTCAGGGTAGCCCCTGACAGCGCATCGACCTGGTACTTGGCATCCGGAGAAGACGGATTCACGCCGCCCTTCTTCAGGTGCACTTCCGGGTCCATGCTGCCTTCGGGATAGATCTTCTTGCCATCCCACTGGGCCTTCCACTTCGGGTTGTCGACTTCGCCGCCAAGCCCCGGAGTTTCGCCCTGCTGGTAGAAGGAAAGACCGACCACGGTGTTGCCGTCACCCTTCAGTGCCAGATAGCCGTACATCATTGACCACAGGCCGTTGCCGCGCACCGGGACGATGATCTCGTCCGGCTGCTCGACATCGCCGACCAGGTAGACCACGGAGTACTGCTCACGACGCTTGATGCCCGGCAGGTCTTCATCGCCAGACAGGGTGCGTGAGGTGGCCGGGTCCTTGGACATCTTGGCCTGGTCGTACTTTTCCGGGTCGATGTCGTCGACGTATTCACCGGAATCCAGGTCCACCACCTTGGCGGTGACCTTGTCACGGAACTGCTGACCGATGTCTTCACCCGGCTGCAGCAGCTCGGCGACCGCGAGGATGTTGCTCTTGCGGTCCAGCTCGGCATTGGTCATCTGCATCGGACGCAGCACGACCGCTGCGGTGGAAACCACCACCGAGCAGACGATGCACAGCCCGAGCGCGACGCCGAGGGTTTTCTTGATGGAGTTGTTGCTGGCCATGTCAGACGGTCTCCTCGTTCGCGATGCCGGCAGTCTCGCGCTTGACGCGGCGCTTGATGTTGGCCTGCACGACGAAGTGGTCGATCAGCGGAGCGAACAGGTTGGCGAACAGGATCGCCAGCATGATGCCCTCCGGGAAGGCCGGGTTGGCGACACGGATCAGCACGGTCATCACGCCGATCAGTGCACCGAATACCAGCTTGCCCTTGTTGGTCATGGACGCGGAGACCGGATCGGTGGCCATGAAGACCATACCGAAGGCGAAGCCGCCGATGACCATGTGCCAGTACCACGGCATCTCGAACATGGCATTGGTGTCGCTGCCGATGGCATTGAACAGCGCCGAGGTCGCGATCATGCCCAGCAGGACGCCCAGCATGATTCGCCACGAGGCGATACGCGTCCACAGCAGCACTGCGGCACCGAGGAAGATCGCCAGTGTGGAGACCTCACCCACCGAGCCCGGAATGAAGCCGAGGAAGGCGTCGGTCCAGCTCATCTGCTGCATCAGGGCACCCATGCCATCCTGCGCGGCAGTGGAGAGCGCGGTCGCACCGGTGAAGCCGTCTGCCGGTACCCATACCGCGTCGCCGGAAATGCTGGCCGGGTAGGCGAAGTACAGGAAGGCACGGCCGGAGAGTGCCGGGTTGAGGAAGTTCTTGCCGGTACCGCCGAAGACTTCCTTGCCGATCACCACACCGAAGGTGATACCGAGCGCGACCTGCCACAGCGGAATGGTCGCCGGCAGTGTCAGGGCGAACAGCACCGAGGTGACGAAGAAGCCTTCATTGACCTCGTGGCCGCGACGCATCGCGAACAGCACTTCCCAGAACCCGCCGACCGCGAAGGTCACCAGATAGATGGGCAGGAAGTAGGTGGCCCCCAGGATGAAGTTGGCCCACACGCTGCCGGCATCGTGGCTGCCCGCCAGCAGCATGACGATGGCTTCACGCCAGCCGCCCAGTGCGCTGTAACCGCCAGCGATGGCCTCGTTGGCCTGCAGACCGGCGTTGTACATGCCGAAGAACATGGCCGGGAAGGTACACATCCAGACCGTGATCATGATGCGCTTCAGGTCGATGCCATCACGCACGTGAGTGGTGCTGCGCGTGACGCTCGCCGGCGCATAGAAAATGGTGTCCACGGCTTCGTAGAGCGCGTAGAACTTCTCGTACTTGCCACCTTTGTGGAAGTGCGGCTCCAGGTTATCCAGAGTCTGTCGAATGCCCATCATCAGACCTCTTTCTCGATCGTGGTGAGGTTGTCACGCAGGATGGGACCGTACTCGTACTTGCCCGGGCACACGTAGGTGCACAGCGCGAGGTCCTCTTCATCAAGCTCCAGGCAGCCAAGCTGCATGCCGGTCTCGATATCACCCACGATCAGCGAACGCAGCAGCTGCGTCGGCAGAATGTCCAGCGGCATGACCGCCTCGTACGCGCCCACCGGCACCATGGCACGCTCGGAGCCGTTGGTGGAGGTGTTCGGGCGGTAGTCGGTCAGACCGGTCAGCTTCGACAGGTAGATACCCAGCACCGAGTGACGCTTGGCGCCCATCGACAGCCAGCCCATGAAGGCACGCTTGTTGCCTTCCTCGAGCAGGCTCACCTGATTGTGGTAGCGGCTGACGAAACGCAGCGCCCCTTCACAGGTCAGGCCGGAGAACACCGAACCGGAGATGACACGCGTGTCTTCCGGCTGCTCGACTTCGCCCTTGAGCAGCTCTTCGGTGCTGGCGCCCAGACGGGTGCGCAGCAGACGCGGCTTGGTGGCACGCGGGCCACCGACGGCGATGACGCGCGTGGTGTCCAGGCGACCTTCCGCCAGCAGCGTACCGATGGCGACCACATCCTGATAACCGACATGCCAGACCTGACGCTGCAGGCTGACCGGTGCGAGGTGATGGATGTGCGTGCCCGGCAGACCCGCCGGGTGCGGGCCCTTGAAGGACTCGCTGACCACACCGGAGACGTCGCCACCCGGGATATCAGCACCCGGTGCCTGGCACAGGAACACCTTGCCTTCGGTCAGACGCGTCAGTGCGACGAGACCCTGACGGAAAGCGGCTTCCTGGCCCTTGAGCACCACGGCCGGATCCGCGGACAGCGGGTGGGTATCGATGGCGGTGACGAAGATGGCTGCCGGCTTGGCATCCAGCGCCGGCACGCGCGAGAACGGGCGGGTACGCAGCGCCGTCCACAGACCGGACTCGACCAGCTGGTCGACCACGACCTGACGTTCGAGACCTGCAATGGCGGCGTCGCCATGTGCAGTGAATTCCACAGCTTCGCCCTGCGCGTCGATCTCGATGACCACGGACAGAAGCTTGCGCTTCTCGCCACGATTGATCTCGACCACAGTACCGGCAGCAGGCGCGGTGTAACGGACGCCCGGGGTCTTCTTGTCAGTGAACAGGAGTTGCCCCTGCTTCACCTTGTCCCCTTCACGGACTTCCATCGTCGGCTTCATGCCGACGTAGTCAACACCCAGGATCGCTACGCGACGAACGGGCTGCGCATCCTCGATACGCTGCTCCGGCGCCCCGGCGATGGGGAGATCCAGGCCACGTTTGACTTCGATCATAGACTCGCCCAATTGTCGGATCTGATGTTGTTCAGGAAAGATCACCCATCGTAGATACGCCTCGAGGCCGATAATTGACCAGGCAACCTCGCGATTTTCGCGTATCAGGCAATGTGAATGCTTTTCTTATCAGACGGTTGGAGGTGTAGCCCAGAGATTGGACCGGCCCAAAAAAATCCGGCTCATTATAAAGATGCGAGGCCGGAAAGACCATACGACACTAAAGTGGTGCACACGCCAAAAACGCCAACGCCCCCGCCATCATTGAGGGCAGGGGCGTTGTAACAGCAGGTATTTATTTCAATTTTTCGCAAGTCACGCCACAGACGCGGCGCATTGACTCAGCGCGTCGGGAAGTAGCTGAAACGCACGTTGGACATGTGCTGCAGAATACGCACCACCTGACAGCTGTAACCGAACTCGTTGTCGTACCACACGTACACGACGGCCTGCTTGTCGGTGACGATGGTCGCCTGGCCATCGACGATGCCGGAATGACGGTTGCCGACGAAGTCCGAGGACACCACTTCACAGGAATCGACGTAGTCGATCTGCTTCTGCAGCGAGGAATGCAGCGAGGCGGTGCGCAGGAAGTCGTTCATGCGCTCGGCGTCGCTTGCGGTGTTCAGGGTCAGGTTGAGGATCGCCATCGAGACATTGGGCGTCGGCACACGGATCGCGTTGCCGGTCAGCTTGCCGGAAAGCTCCGGCAGCGCCTTGGCGACGGCCTTGGCGGCACCGGTCTCGGTCAACACCATGTTGAGGGCCGCGGCACGGCCACGACGATCACCACTGTGGAAGTTGTCGATCAGGTTCTGGTCATTGGTGTAGGAGTGCACCGTCTCGACGTGACCCTGACTGACACCGTACTCGTCGTGCAGCATCTTCAGCACCGGCACGATGGCGTTGGTGGTACAGGAGGCCGCGGAGATGATGCGGTCATCATCGCTGATGTCGGTGTGGTTGACGCCGTAGACGATGTTCTTGAGATCGCCCTTGCCCGGCGCCGTCAGCAGCACCTTGGCCACGCCCTTGCACTCCAGGTGCTGACCCAGGCCCGCTTCGTCACGCCACTTGCCGGTGTTGTCGACCACGATGGCGTTGTCGATGCCGTGCGCGGTGTAATCGATCTCGGTGGGCGAATTGGCGTAGATGATCTTGATGTAGTTGCCGTTGACGATCAGCGCCGAGTTTTCCTCATCGACGGTGATGCTGCCCTCGAAGGGACCGTGCACCGAGTCGCGACGCAGCAGGCTGGCCCGCTTTTCCAGATCATCCTTGCTGCCACGCACCACGATGGCGCGCAGGCGCAGCAGGTTACCGCCGCCGGCCTTCTCGATCATGATGCGCGCCAACAGGCGGCCGATACGCCCGAAGCCATACAGGACGACGTCCTTCGGGTCGCCGCCCATGCCGCCTTCGACGTAGCCACCGACGATGTCGGCCAGCTCACGCTTGAGGAAGGCGGTGATGTCCGTCTCGTCAGAGCGCTTGAAGGCGACGGCCAGCTTGCCGATGTCGACGTGGGCCGGGCCCAGGTTGAGCTCGATCATGGCGCGCACCAGCGGGAAGGTATCTTCCACTGACAGCTCGACGCCTTCGGCCTTGCGCACCCAACGGTGGTTCTTGAGGATGCGCACCATCGAGCGATTGATCAGCGAACGCCCGTAGATGGAGGGCACGACGTTGAAGCGGCGGTAGAGATCTCCCAACAGCGGGATCATCTGCTCCGCGAGGGCTTCATTGTCCTGCCACTGCTTGAAACAGGCTTCGAGATTCTCTTGGCTCACGGGTGCATCCTCTCACGTGCGGGCAAATAATGATGGTCGTCACCGAGCGCTTGGCGACGCCGGACAAGGCCAGCTGAGTATGCGTAACGCGGCTATGCACCACAATGAAAGGATGGTCGCACGCAGGGTAGTAGTGCTACAGAATCAACGATTTGACTACAAAAGCGTTTCCCCCATCCCGCGCTCGGCCATCTGCGTCCACGGTGCTGAAAAGCGTATCACTTGCCCCCATATAGCGACTGACTTGCTATGATCAAGCGCGACTCCTTTCATGGCGGCGACTGACGTTGCAGCCCCTTGCGCTGCGACAGCTTGCGTTGAAGCGCGCCTGCCTTGTTGCTCACCTGAGTGTGCCGCGCGCTCACCAATGTGCCGTGCACCCGAGAGACTGCCTTGCGCTCATGAGTCGCTCAGCGTCATCTGCATGCGTGGGCCGCTCACCGCGAGCGCCTGACCCAGCACCTTATTCACTCGGGCCCTGCCCGTGACGTCATCCCGTGCCGTGAACGCCGCAAGGCGTTGCGCCCAAGCCCAGGACACAAGACACCAGAGCCCATGTTCGAGACTCCGCTGACGCCCCCGTTGCCGCGCTCGCGCCGCGAAACCACCTTCTGGATGCTCAATGATCCCAGCGCCGCGGCGCTGGCGCTGGCGCGCCTGGCCGATGCCGATGAAGCGCCGCTGATGGTCATCACCCCGGACACCGCCAGCGCCCAGCGCCTGGAAGCCGACCTGCGCTTCTATACGCGCCATCCCGAGCGCCTGCTGCCCTTCCCCGATTGGGAAACGCTGCCCTACGACAGCTTCTCGCCGCACCAGGACATCGTCTCGGAGCGCCTGCGCACCCTGCGCACCCTGCAGACCAGCCGCCGCGCCATCGTGCCGGTACCGGTCAACACCCTGATGCAGCGCCTCGCGCCGGTGGATTACATCGCAGGCCAGGTCTTCAGTCTCGCCAAGGGCGACATCCTCAATCGCGAGGACTTCCGCTCACGCCTGTCGCGCGCCGGTTACCGCGCGGTGGAGACGGTCTACGAGCCGGGCGAATACGCCCTGCGCGGCGCATTGATCGACCTGTTCCCCATGGGCAGCGAGCAACCGCTGCGCATCGACCTGTTCGATGACGAGATCGACACCCTGCGGGCCTTCGACCCTGACACCCAGCGCAGTGGCGACAAGGTCGAGGCGATCGAGATTCTGCCTGCGCATGAATATCCGCTGACGCGCGGCGCCATCGCCTGCTTCCGCGAGGGCTTCGAGACGCTGTTCGACGTCGACCCGCGCCAGTGCATTCTCTACAACGACGCCATCAAGGGCATCCCCTCGCCGGGGCTCGAGCAGTACCTGCCGCTGTTCTTCGACGAGACCGCGACGCTGTTCGATCACATGGGCGACGAGCTGCGCATCGCCATGCTGCCCGGCGTGCGCGAGGCGGCCGAGAGCCACTGGGACGCCATCACCACCCGCTACGCCAATCTGGGCGTCGACCCGACACGCCCGCTGCTGCCACCGCACCGCGCCTTCGTGCCGGTCAATGAGCTGCTGGGCCTGATCAAGCAGCACGAGCGCATCGAGCTGGTACGCGAGCCCAATGCCCACGCCATCGAGTTCGGCCACCAGACACTGCCAAGCCTGGCCATCGATGCGCGCAGCGCCGACCCGACCCAGGCCCTGGCCAGCTTCCTGAAACAACGCCTGAACGGTGAGCACGCCCAGCGCGTACTGTTCGTCGCCGAGACCCAGGGCCGCCGCGAAGTCGTCGAGGAGCAGCTCACCCCGCTGCTGCGCGGCTTCGGGCTGCGCAGCCTGGATGACTTCGCAAGCTTCGAGCACTTCGTGGATAGCCCAGCCGCCGTCGGCCTGACCGTCGGTGGCCTGACGCATGGCACCTGGGTGGCCAGCGCGCAGGCAGAAGATGCGCTGTCCAGCGATGATACCGACAGCCACAAGGGGCTGGTGGTCATCACCGAGACCGAGCTCTACGGCGAAGTGGTACGTCAGAGCCGCCGCCAGGCGCGCGCCACCGATGACAACGAGCTGGCCGTGCGCCACCTCTCGGAGTTGCGTGAAGGCGCGCCGGTGGTGCACCACACCCACGGCGTCGGCCGCTATCTGGGGCTGGAGACCATCAACGCCGGGGGTCAGGAGGCCGAGTTCCTCGCGCTCGAATACGCCGATGGCGCCAAGCTCTACGTGCCGGTGGACAGCCTGCACCTGATCTCGCGCTATTCCGGGGCCAGTGACGAGCTGGCGCCGCTGCACAAGCTGGGCTCCGAGCAGTGGGAGAAGGCCAAGCGCAAGGCCGCCGAGAAGATCCGCGATACCGCCGCCGAGCTGCTGGATGTCTATGCACGCCGCGAGGCGCGTGTCGGCCATGCCTGTGACTTCCCCGCCGAGGACTACGCACGCTTCGCGGCCAGCTTCCCCTTCGAGGAAACGCCGGACCAGGCGCAGACCATCGGCGCGGTGATCCAGGACATGTGCGCGCCCCAGCCGATGGACCGCGTGGTATGTGGCGATGTCGGCTTCGGCAAGACGGAAGTCGCGATGCGCGCCGCCTTCCTCGCCGTCAATTCCGGCCGCCAGGTGGTGGTGCTGGTGCCCACCACCCTGCTCGCCCAGCAGCACTACGACAACTTCCGCGATCGCTTCGCCGACACCGCGGTGGAGATTGCCCTGCTGTCGCGTTTCACCAGCGGCAAGGGCCAGGAAGCCTCGCTCGAGCGCATCAGGAACGGCCAGGCCGATATCGTGATCGGCACTCACAAGCTGCTCTCCAAATCGCTGGAGCTGCCCAACATGGGGCTGCTGATCATCGATGAGGAGCACCGCTTCGGCGTCTCCCAGAAGGAGCGCCTCAAGAGCCTGCGCGCCGAGGTCGACATCCTGACCCTGACTGCCACGCCGATTCCGCGCACGCTGAACATGGCGATGAGCGGCATCCGCGACCTGTCCATCATCGCCACGCCACCGGCGCGCCGCCTGTCGGTGAAGACATTCGTCCAGCAGCGCAATGACGGCGTGGTCAAGGAAGCCATCCTGCGCGAGCTGCTGCGCGGCGGGCAGGTCTACGTGCTGCACAATGAGGTCAAGACCATCGAGGAGAGCGCCGCGCGCATCGCGGAGCTGGTGCCGGAGGCCAATGTCGGCGTCGCCCACGGCCAGCTGCCGGAGCGCAGCCTGGAGCGGCGCATGTCGGACTTCTATCACAAGCGCTTCAACGTGCTGGTGTGCTCGACCATCATCGAGACCGGCATCGACATCCCGAGCGCCAACACCATCATCATCGAGCGCGCCGACAAGTTCGGCCTGGCCCAGCTGCACCAGCTGCGTGGCCGCGTCGGGCGCTCGCATCACCAGGCCTACGCCTACCTGCTGACCCCGCACCCCAAGGCGATGACCCGCGATGCGGTCAAGCGCCTGGAAGCGATCAGCGAATCCCAGGACCTCGGCGCCGGCTTCACGCTGGCCTCCCATGACATGGAGATTCGCGGCGCGGGTGAGCTGTTGGGTGACGAGCAGTCCGGCCAGATGGAAACCATCGGCTACTCGCTGTACATGGAGATGCTCGATCGCGCCGTGAAGGCCATCAAGGCGGGCAAGACGCCCAATATCGAGTCGCCGCTGGATGAAGGCGTCGAGGTCAGCCTGAACCTTCCGGCACTGATTCCGGCCGATTATCTGCATGACGTCCAGCAGCGCCTGATGATGTACAAGCGCATCAGCAACGCCGAGAACGCAAGCGACCTGCGCGAACTGCAGGTCGAGATGATCGACCGCTTCGGCCTGCTGCCGGAACCGGTCAAGACGCTGTTCCGCCAGACCCAGCTGCGCCAGCGCGCCCAGGCGCTGGGCATCATCAAGCTGGAGGCCGGCGCCGGACGTGGTCGCATCATCTTCGGCGCCCAGACGCCGGTCGATCCGCTGACGCTGGTCAACCTGATCCAGCGCCAGTCGGATGTCTACAAGCTGGAAGGCGCCGACACGCTGCGCTTCGCCACCGACATGGATGACGCCGAGAAGCGCTTCAGCTTCTGCGAAACCTTGCTGGACCTGCTCAACGCCAAGACCAAGGCGGCCTGACGCGCCCTGTGCTGCCAGGCGCTTGGGCTCGAACGTGGGCATGAACTTGAGCGTGAGCGTGAGCGTGAGCGTGAGCGGAACATGAAAACGGCCTGCATCGCGGATGCAGGCCGTTTTTTTCGTGCGGGCATACCCTCTACACCCTCTACACGCCCTACCTACACCACCGCCTACCTACAACCACCGCCTCCCCCACTCTCCTCCTGAAGTCAGGCAGCTCAGGCACGGCGTGCCAATAGCGTCGCCAACAAGCGCTGCACCCTGGGCATGCCGGCCTCGATCACGGATTCCGTGCCCGCACGGGTCGGCTCCTCTTCGCCAACGCCCGCGGCATGGCTGATCACCAGACACAGGCTGGCGTATTCCATCTCGAGCTCGCGCGCCAGCACGGCCTCGGGCATGCCCGTCATGCCGACCAGCGTATTGCCATCACGCGCCATCAGGCGGATCTCGGCGGCCGTTTCCAGCCGCGGCCCCTGCACCACGCCCAGCACCCCGCCAGCCGTGAGGGGCAGCCCCGCCTCGGCGGCCGCCGCATGCAGCTCCTCACGCCAGACCCGATGATACGGCCAGGCGAACGACACATGCTGGAACGGCTTGAAACGCCCATCGAAGAATGAGCCCTCGCGGCCGGTGGTGTAATCGATCAGCTGGTCCGGCACCACCAGCGTGCCCGGGGCCAGCGTCGGGTCGATGCCGGACACACAGTTGACTCCCACCACATGGGTCGCGCCCGCCTGCTTGAGCGCCCACAGATTGGCGCGATAGTTGATGCGATGCGGCGGCACCTTGTGCGGTTGGCCATGACGGGCCAGAAACAGCAGCGACTGCCCATTCAGACGCCCTTCCACGACGCCACAGGAGGCCGCCCCCAGGGGCGTTTCCTGCCCGCCGCGCCTGAGCACTTCCATGCCTGACCAACTGCCGAACCCCGTCCCACCGATCACCGCCAGCATCGCCCGCCTCCTTGCCACCCATGTGCAGGAATCTCTCGGGACCGGACACTCCGATCCTCAGCGAACGCTACTCCGAGCCAACCGACAACGACAAGCACAATCGTCACGCTTTGCGCCAGGAGAACAGAAAAGGCCCCGAAAACGACACCACCCGCCGCGGTTGCCCGGGCGGGTGGTGAACGAATGTCAGCGTTGACGATGTCAGCCGGCGATGGCGACTGCCATCCGGCGGCTCACGTCACAGACACTTGGGTTAAAGCCCTTGGGTTACAGCCCCTTGGGCGCGTAGATGCCCGGCGCGTTACGCCAGTAGCCCTTGTAGTCCATGCCGAAGCCGAATAGGAAGCGGTCTTCGACGTCCAGCCCGCAGAAATCGGCCTTGAAGCCCGGGTAGGCCTTGCGGTCATGCTTCTTGTCGACCAGCACACAGCTGGAGACGCTGCGCGCACCGGCTTCACGGCAGTACTCGAGGATCGCGGCCAGGGTGCCACCCTCATCGAGAATGTCATCGACGATCACCACGTCGCGACCGGCCATCGGCAGCTCCGGGTTGACGCGCCAGAACAGCTCGCCGCCGCGCATCGCGCCACGGTAGCGAGTGGCGTGCAGATAATCGACTTCCAGCGGGAAGTCGAGGCGGGTCAGCAGCTGGCCGGCGGTGATCAGGCCGCCGTTCATCACGCAATAGAAGATCGGCATGCGATCGCCGAGGCGTTCCGTCAGCTCAACGGCCATGCGGTCGAGTGCCACTTCAAGGTCAGCTTGCGGGATCAGGCAATCGGCATTGTCCATCACCTCACGCATTTCGTCATGCAGGGCGGTGAGGGTCTCAGGCGTCGGAGTCAGCATCGGGAGTTTCCTGGGTGTCACTGGCCTCATCTCCACGCCGGACGGGCGCAGAGGAGGATGTAGCAGCGGCGGTTGAATCAGAACGGCGGCGGGACCCGCGCGTCTGCGTGTCTGATGACGCCGCGGCATTCTCAGCCTCGGCGTCGTGTTCATGGTGGCGTCCTTCGAAGGACAGTACATCGGCAAAGTGCAGACGCTGGCCAGGCAGCGCCACCTGGGCATCATGCTCACGGATGATGTCGTGCACCTTGAGCAGGACATCCTGCTTGATCGCGTGGTACTTCACCCAGTCGGTGGTGCGCGTGAAGACATAGACGAAGAAGTTCAGCGAATGCTCACCGTAGGTGGTGAAGTTGACGATCTGGGTGCGCGTCTGGTCGATCTCGTCATGGCCTTCCAGCATCTCGCGTACCGCGGCAACGATGGGGCCTACCTGGGCGGCATCCTCATAGCGCAGCCCCACGGTCTCGAAGATGCGGCGATTGTACATGCGCGACGGATTCTCCACCGAGATGCTGGTGAAGATGGCGTTCGGCACGTAAAGGGGCCGCATGTCGAAGGTGCGGATGCGCGTCAGGCGCCAACCGATATCCTCGACGGTGCCCTCGATCTCGCGGTCCGGTGAGCGGATCCAGTCGCCGACCTTGAAGGGCCGGTCGAGATGGATCATCAGGGCACCGAAGAAGTTGGCCAGCAGATCCCGCGCCGCAAAGCCGACCGCGATACCGCCGACACCCCCGAAGGCCAGCACCCCGGACAGCGAGACGCCGAGATTCTGCAGGATGGCCAGCCCCACCAGCACGACCACGACCGCCCGCAGCAGCTTGCTGATCGCCGAGGCCGTGGTGGCATCCATCGCGTTGACGTTGGTGCCGGGCGGCGGCATGGTGCGCAGCGCCTCGAAGCGCTTGACCATGCGAATCAACGCCCAGGCCAGCGCCAGCAAGGTCACGATCTGGCGCGCCGTGCCCAGGTACTTCTCGGCCCCGCCGAGGCTGAACTGGCCGGCGATGATGCCGAGCGCCACCAACACCCCCATGCTGTAGAGCCAGAATGACAAGGGATGACGCAGGCCATGCACCAGGGCGTCATCCCACAGGTTGCGGCTCTTCTCGGCATGCGCCGCCAGGCGGGTGAGCACCACTCGCTCGATGAGGTGCAGCAACAGCACCGCCAGCAGCAGCAGAGCGAGATTGATGCCCCACAGCGGCAGACCAAAGGTCTGCTCGACCCATTGGCGCAGCGGCTCGACCCATTGATTGATCATCTCTTCGGCAGGCGCTGCCAGCTTGTCGGCAGCAGCCTCGGTGGCGGATTGCTCAGCCATGGGAATTCCTTGCCAGTCTTCGACTCGAAAAAGGCACCGCGTGCCTGATTATTGCGCGCTACCGGACTCAGAGGCCGACCGTGCGTCAGACGCGTCAGCGGCGCCTAGTGTGCCCGAGGGCATGGCAGCCTGCTGTGATGCCTGACTGGCCGCCATCGATTCGAGCCGCGCGTGGGTGCGCCGCCAGCGTGCCAGCCCCACCAGGCCATCAAGCGTCGGGCGAGCTCGCGCATAGCGCAGCCGCGCCTGGCGCTTGCCACGGTGGCGCTGCTCATCGTCATCGAGGCTGTCGAGCACTTCGCGCGCGGCGGCCGGATCATTGCAGACCAGCGCCATGTCGCAGCCGGCGTCCAGCGCCAGGCGCGCACGCTCTGCCGGGCCACCTTCCGCGACGGCCGCCGCCATGCCGAGATCATCGGAAAAGATGGCGCCCTTGAAGCCGAACTCTTCGCGCAGCAGGCCCAACCAGCTGGGCGAGAAGCCCGCGGGACGTGCATCGAAATCCGGATAGATCACATGCGCCGGCATCACGCCGCCCAGACGCTCGGCGAGAGCCGCGAAGGGCTTGAGGTCATGCTCGCGCAGCTCGCGGAACGGCCGCGGGTCGACCACGCGCTCCAGATGGGTATCTGCCGAGATGCCACCATGCCCCGGGTAATGCTTGCCGACGGCCGACATGCCCGCCTCCTGCAGCCCGTCGATGAAGGCGCCGCCCACCGCGATGACGTCTTCCGGCGTGGCGCCGAAGCTACGATCGCCAATGATGGTCGAGCCCGCCACATCGATATCCAGTACCGGCGCAAAGGTGATATCACAGCCGATGGCTGCCATCTCCATGCCCAGCAGCCAGCCGGCATCGCGTGCCAGACCCAGGCCTGCGGCCTGGGCGTCTTCGCCGCAGCCATCACAGTCACGGCCGAGACAGCACTGTGCCAGGCTGCGCATCGATGGCAGGCGTGTCACGCCCTCGCGCAGACGCTGGACGCGCCCGCCCTCCTGATCGATGGCGATCAGCAGGTGCGGATTGACGCTGCGAATCTCGCGGCTCAGCTCCAGTACCTGCTCGGGAGAGGCGCAATTGCGCGCAAACAGGATGACGCCCCCGACGGCAGGGCGTGCCAGCAGTTCACGTTCGTCGCGGGCGAGGGTCAGCCCCGCAACATCGACCATTACGGAGCCCAGTGGCTGTGTCATGTCATCCTTCCTGTCCATGGCCTGCGGCAGTGATGTCCCGTGAAGAGAGGAATCACGACCGCCAGGACTTCATGTCTTTTACGGGGCTCGGCAGCCTGGAAGAAACGTGATGAATCAGGCTGCCAGCGCGAGGAAAGGCGCAATTCTAGCCGACTGAACCCCTATCGAACAGTCGCGGCCAGCTGCGCCCCGGCAAGGGGCTGTCACCCAGGTTCCGGTGACAGCTCATGGAGGGTATCAGACTCGGGCACCAACGCCTTCAGGCATGCAGCAGCACCGGGGTGCCGGGCACAGCCTCGGCAAAGAGTCGCAGCAGGTCGTCATCACGCAAGCGAATGCAGCCGTGGGACGCCGCTACCCCCATGGGCTCCGTGCTGGGCGTGCCATGAAAATAGATGTAGCGGCGCAGGCTATCGACCCGCTCGCCGCGGGCATTGCGACCACGATTGACGCCGGGCTCGCGGCCGCTGAGCCACAGAATGCGCGTCAGGATCCAGTCACGCTCAGGATGCTCTAAGGCAAGCTCGGGCGTGAACACCTCGCCCGTGAAGCGCCGGCCGCGATAGACGGCGCCACGCGGATTGCCCGCCCCGATGGCGGCACGAATCACATGCCAGCCGGTTGGCGTGCAACCGCTGCCGTCGAGCTCGCCGATACCGTTGAGGCCGCTGGAGATCGCGCAGGCATGCACCAGCGCGTCAGGGTCAGCCGCGGGGGGCGGCGCATCACGACTGCCACTCGGCGCGTCATTGCGTATCTCAAGGCTCTGGCGCGAGAGATCCACCGCTACCCAGCAGGCCATCAGCTGGCCGCCTGGGTGACCGCCTCACCATCTCCGAGCGTGGCCGGCAACGGCGCTGCCATCGCCGCGACCACCACCGGCCGCATGTGCTGGATCAGCTCGCGCACCGTGGTGTGATGGCCGTACTCGGCCTCCTCGATATCGCGCAGCGCATCCAGGCCCGAGAAGGTGAATATCACGCTGCCGAGCATGAAGTGCAGACGCCAGAAGCGCTCGTTGTCCGGCAGATCAGGCGTCGCCAGCTTCAGAAGCTCGGCGAAGCGGCTGAAGACCGTGCCGTAATGCTCGCGGATATAGCGCCGCATGTGGCCCTGACCCTGGGTATAGGCAAGCCCGAGCAGGCGCATGAAGGTACGCAGGCTATTGCGCTCGGCCGGCACCTCCAGCACGGTACGCGCCATCACCTCCAGCAGGACCTCCAGCGGCACCTGGCGCCCGGCGTATTGCTGCTCGACGCTGTCGAGTGCCGCGTGGAAACGCTCACTGAACGGATCGAGATAGCGTGCGAAGACCGCCTGGATCAGCGATTTCTTGGAGCCGAAGTGGTAGTTCACCGCCGCCAGATTGACCTTGGCCTTGCTGGTGATGTTACGCAGTGAGGTCTCGGCGAAGCCGCGCTCGGCGAACAGCACCTCGGCAGTATCGAGGATGCGGGTAACGGTATCAGTCTGGGCCATGGGCGGAACCCTTGTCAGGTAGAAAAGGACTGGAGTCGTAGGTCACGGCGCAAGCCCCGCGCGGCGACTCTCTCATGAGGTGGTGCAGGTTCACCGCAAGGCGCGTTCGATCATGACACCCGTGAGCACTACCATCGGCGAACATTCGTTTGAAACACTTTGATTCTAGCGCGCCATGCCATGACTGACAATTCTCTCGCGTTTCAAACGCCAGAGGTTTAGCCAAGCCTGATATTCCCTCAGCGCTGACCATCCCGATTCAAGGGCTCGTCATGCTCGGTGACTGACCACCCCGCCAGAGCCAGGCCGGGTTCATTTCCAGACATTCATCTCCAGACATTCACCTCCAGACATTCACTTCCAGACATTCCCTTCAAGAAAGAATGCCTCGGATATCGGCAGGAAAAGTCGCCAGACAGCGATATCCCGTCGACTACCTGCCCTTTGAGGCCACCACGCAAGCCACGATGCCTTGCATGACCGCCATGACTGGATACAATGACAGTTGTATGGATGCACACCCCGTGCCGTCAGCTCAAGATGCCGCCCAGGCCAAAGGCAATGCCATGACCCAGCCGCTTACTCCGCGCCAGCAGGATGTCTTCGACTTCATCATCAAGACCATCAAGTCCTCTGGCTACCCGCCGACGCGGGCCGAAATCGCCCAAGCGCTGGGCTTCCGCTCACCGAATGCCGCCGAGGAGCATCTGCGTGCCCTCAAGCGCAAGGGCGCCATCGAGATGGTGCCGGGCACCTCACGCGGCATTCGCGTGCCGTCGCTGGCTGACGTCGACGACAGCGCCAACGATGGCCTGCCGGTGATCGGGGAAGTGGCCGCCGGCAGCCCGATTCTTGCCAGCGAGCATATCGACCGTCATTGTCCGCTACCGAGCGACTACTTCTCGCCGGCTGCCGACTACCTGCTGCGTGTACGCGGCGTGTCGATGAAGGACGTGGGGATTCTGGAAGGTGACCTGCTGGCCGTGCACCGCACCAGCAGCGTGCGTGACGGCCAGATCGTGGTGGCACGTCTGGGGGATGAGGTCACCGTCAAGCGCTTCCGCCGTGACGGGCATTACGTGTGGCTGGAAGCCGAGAACGAGGACTTCTCGCCGATCAAGGTCGACCTGCGCACGGACAGCCTGGAGATCGAGGGTCTCGGGGTGGGCGTCATCCGCGATGGTGGCCTGCACTGAGACCTTGACCAGCGGCGCTCTTCTCGCAAAGCTCTGAGCAACAGAAAAGCCGCACGCATTGCACAAAAAAACCCGCCTCAAGGCGGGTTTTTTTGTGCGCGAAGCGCGAGCGATGAATCAGTGCACGATGCCTTCTGACTGCTCGTCCTCGTCTTCTTCGCCATCCCAGAGGCGAGTCCGGGTGATGGCGTGGTCGATCATCTCACGCGCGACCTCGAAACGATTGTCACGCAGCAGATCAGCGGCCTCGTCCGAAATGCGAATGCTGAGCAGCGGCTCACCTTCGCTTTCCGCGGCGCGCAGAATCACTTCACCATCTTCCATTTGCACAATTTCAAGTACGGCGGGATCGGACACGTCATTCCTCCTGCACGGCATCTCGCGAGATACCGGCGTCGTTGTAATCGTCAGCGCGACGGCTGGCAAGCCCGGCACCGTGTTGCCATCAGCGACGCAGAAAAAAGTACGACCACAGCCAGAGCCATGGTCGTACCGGAGAATGCAGGGCTTGCCACAATGCGATCAGTCTAGCACCCGTGAAGGCGAAACGTCACCCGATTGCCATGCGCCAGTCATCACCAGCGTGCAGCACCAGATCAACGCCTTGACCTACCACTCGACACTCGACTCGCGCAGCTGCGGCAGCAGCGCCTTGAATGCCGTGATGGCGGCGCTGAGACGCTCGGCCAGCGAGGCGCTCGAGGCTGCCGCGATGATCAGACCATCACCACGCGAACGCGATTCCTCGCGGCGAGCGACGCCGCCCTCTTCATGCAGGCGGGTCACATCCGCGACCAGCTCAGACAACCAGCTGTCGGGGCGCTCCAGCAGGCTGCGCAGCTGCTCGACCTCGGCGATGGGCGTCGGCGGCGACGCCAGGCGCTCGCGCCAGCTACCCTGCGGCCAGCGCGCCGTCACGGCACATTCTTCCAGCAATGACGCCAGCGCCAGCTCCAGCAGGGCGAGCGCGCCCTCTTCACCGGCCATGCGACGCGCCACGGCATGCTCATCGTCGCCAGAGGCTGCTGACTGGGCCAGCAGCAACTCGGCCTGATACAGCAGCTGATTGGTACGGGCACGCTGGCTCATCAGCTCTTGGCTCCCTTGCGCTTGTCCTCGACGACCCAGCGGCCGTTGTCGTAGGTGGCCTTCCAACCGGTCGCCTTGCCTTCCTCATCGGTCATGACGTACTGAGCCTTGACCTTGCGCGAGAAGCGAATCTGCGCCGGACGTCCGTCCGGGTCCTGATCCGGGGCCTCGAGAATGAAGTGATACTTCTCCGGCAGCTCGTCGGCATGCGCCTTGAGCTCCTTGACCAGCGGCGGACGCGTCTCGCGATTCTTGGGGAACTGACTGGCCGCCAGGAACAGGCCACTGGCGCCATCGCGCAGCACGTAGTGGTCCTCGACCTTGACGCAGGCAAGTTCCGGCATCGGAATCGGGTCCATCTTCGGCGGCGCCACTTCACCGGACTTGAGCAGCTTGCGGGTGTTCTTGCAATTCTCGTTGGTGCAGCCGAAGTACTTGCCGAAACGCCCGGTCTTGAGCTGCATGTCGGAGCCGCACTTGTCGCACTCGATCACCGGGCCATCGTAGCCCTTGATGCGGAACTGACCTTCCTCGACCTCATGACCGACACAGTCCGGGCTATTGCCGCAGACGTGCAGCTTGCGCTGCTCATCGATCAGGTAGCTGTCCATCGCGGTGGCGCAGATCGGGCAGCGACGCTTGGCGCGCAGCGCATCCGTCTCGGCATCTTCACCGGCATCGGCCGCCACGGCTTCATCGCCCGGCAGCAGATCGATGGTGGTCTTGCAGCGCTCCTTGGGCGGCAGGTTGTAGCCGGAACAGCCCAGGAAGACCCCGGTCGAGGCGGTACGAATCTGCATCTCACGCCCACAGGTCGGGCAGGCGATGTCCGTCGGCACCGGCTGGTTGGGACGCATGCCCTCTTCGGACTGGGCGTGGTCCAGCTCGGCCTTGAACTCGGCGTAGAAGGTGTCCAGCAGCTCGCGCCAGTTGCGCCCGCCGTTGGCCACCTCATCGAGATAGTCTTCCATGCGCGCCGTGAAGCCGAAGTCCATCAGGTCCTTGAAGGACTCGCTGAGGCGATCGGTGACGATATCGCCCAGCTTCTCGGCATAGAAGCGACGGTTTTCCAGCGCCACGTAGCCACGGTCCTGGATGGTGGAGATGATGGCGGCATAGGTGGACGGACGACCGATACCGCGCTTCTCCAGCTCCTTGACCAGGCTGGCCTCGGTGTAACGCGCCGTGGGCTTGGTGAAGTGCTGCAGCGGCTGCAGCTCGACCAGGTCCAGCTTCTCGCCGATGGCGAGGTCCGGCAGCGACTGGTCCTCTTCCTTCTTGCCCATCGGCTTCATGACACGCGTGTAACCGTCGAACTTGAGCACACGGCCCTTGGCGCGCAGCTCGTAGCCATCCACTTCGATGGTCAGCGTGGAGGACAGGTATTCGGCCGGCAGCATCTGACAGGCCACGAACTGACGCCAGATCAGCTCATACAGACGCTCGGCGTCACGCTCCATGCCGGCGAGATCGGTGGCGCGGCGCGACACTTCGGAAGGACGAATCGCTTCGTGCGCTTCCTGGGCGCCTTCCTTGCTGGAGTAGACGTTGGCCGCTTCCGGCAGGTAGTTGCTGCCGTATTCTTCGCTGATGAAGTCGCGCGCCGTGGCCACCGCGTCCGCCGACAGATTGGTCGAGTCGGTACGCATGTAGGTGATGTAACCCGCCTCGTAGAGACGCTGGGCCATCATCATGGTCTTCTTGACCGAGAAGCCGAGACGACCACTGGCCGCCTGCTGCAGGGTCGAGGTGATGAACGGCGCGTTCGGCTTGGAGCGCGTCGGCTTGTCTTCACGATTGGTGATCGCGAGCTTGGCCGTGCGCAGCGCCGCGATGCGATCCATCGTCTCCTTCTCGCTGGTCGGACGGAAGGCCTTGCCATCCTGACGCGCCAGCTCGAAACGGATCGCTTCACCACTGGCGGCGGCCAGCTCAGCGTGGACATCCCAGAACTCTTCGGGGATGAAGGCGCGGATCTCGCGCTCACGCTCGACGATCAGACGCACGGCAACCGACTGCACACGCCCGGCGGACAGGCCACGAGCGACCTTGGCCCACAGCAGCGGCGAGACCATGAAGCCGACGACGCGATCCAGATAGCGGCGTGCCTGCTGGGCATGCACGCGGTCCATCTTCAGCTCGCCCGGCTCATCGAAGGCCGCCGTGATCGCCTTCTTGGTGATCTCGTTGAATACCACGCGCTTGTAACGCGAATCGTCGCCACCGATGGTCTCGCGCAGGTGCCAGGCAATCGCCTCACCTTCGCGATCCAGATCCGTCGCGAGATAGATGGTGTCGGCTTTCTCGGCCAGACGCGTCAGCTCGGAAACGACCTTTTCCTTGCCGGGCAGGATCTCGTAATGCGCCTCCCAGCCATTCTCCGGGTCGACCCCCATGCGGCGGATCAACTGGGTCTTGGCCTTCTGCGCCTTGTGAGCCGCCTTGACCTCGGGCGACATCTTGCGAGTCTCCGCCGCCTGACGGGCACGTTCCTTGGGGTCGGTGGCCTGCTTGCCGCTACCGCTGGTCGGCAGGTCGCGGATGTGCCCGACACTCGACTTCACCACGAAGTCGTTGCCGAGATACTTATTGATGGTCTTGGCCTTGGCGGGCGACTCGACGATCACCAGTGACTTGCCCATGGTTGCTCGCATCTCCTGGCCGGCGCTGATTGCGCCGGCGAATGACTCGTCGCGCTGGGTTTTGTCCCAGCCGAAAAATGCGCCTACCCTACCCCAGCATTTCAGCGCTGACCAGCAATGTTGAGACTGACGCCTCGACAAGGCGGCTCGACAGGTCGCCTCTGCGACAGCCTCGAGACATGCCCTGCCACCCGCCATGTCAGCATGCGGCTTGCGCCGAATGACATCGACAGCCGTCAGGCATGTGGTCGTGGCAATCCGGCATTCGAGCCGGGTTTGAGCATAGGTCATCAGCGCATGGCAGCGGTCAACGGGCCCGATACACGGGGCCGGTGCACGGTCTGCACTGGGCCGATGAGCGGAAATTTCGCTCAGCAGGGTATTGCCACTATATAGGTAGCACTGGAATGGCTGTCAGTGAAAGCCAGCCGGCGGACATTGGCGTGACGGGGCGGTCACCACGACGCTGCCGCAGAGAGCATGCGACGCCTGGCCGACAGGCCTCGAAATGACGGGCCGCGCCCGCATGGCGCAGCGCGGCATACCCTAGCGCCCCCAGCCCATGTCCGCGTACCCGCGACAACGTATTCGCAACAATCGCTCGGCATACTTCACGTCACCCCTTGCAGTCCCGATCGTGATCACGAGAATGGACAACGACAGCCGACGATACTCGACAGGCTCCCTTTCAGCCTTCAATGTAGTAAAATGACAACAACCTGGTTTGCGTTTTCAGCCAGTCCATCACGCCAGTGTTCAAGGAGTATGCTTTCATGCCGCACGCGTTCAACGGCCCGATCCGCCGCACCAAGATTGTCGCCACTCTCGGCCCTGCCAGTGACAAGCCGGGTGTGCTCGACGCGATGATTCGTGCCGGAGTCGATGTGGTACGCCTCAACTTCTCCCACGGTAGCCCCGAAGATCACCGCATGCGCGCCGAGGCCGTACGTCAGGCTGCCGCCGCCCAGGGCCGCAGCGTCGCCGTGCTGGGCGACCTGCAGGGCCCGAAGATCCGCATCGCGCGCTTCAAGGATACCGCCGTCAAGCTGAGCGAAGGCCAGCCGTTCATCCTCGATATCGGCCTGGGCCGTGATGAAGGTACCGTCGAGCGTGTCGGCTGTGACTACCAGGAACTGGCCGATGACGTGGTCGCGGGCGACGTGCTGCTGCTCGACGATGGCCGTGTGGTGCTTGAGGTCAATGAGCTCAAGGGCAACGAGATCCACACTACCGTCAAGGTCGGCGGCAAGCTGTCCAACAACAAGGGCATCAACAAGCAAGGCGGCGGCCTGTCTGCCGAAGCCCTGACCGACAAGGACAAGGCTGACCTGAAGACCGCCATCGATATCGGCGTCGACTATCTGGCCGTGTCCTTCCCGCGCAGCGGCGCCGACATGCAGCTGGCCCGTGAGCTGCTGGGCGAGGAAGGTCGTGACATCGGCCTGATCGCCAAGGTCGAGCGCGCCGAAGCCGTGGCCGACGACGCCGTGCTGGATGGCATCATCCTCGCCAGTGAAGGCGTGATGGTGGCGCGTGGCGACCTGGGCGTCGAGATTGGCGATGCTCAGTTGATCGGTGTGCAGAAGCGCATGATCCGCCGCGCGCGCAGCCTCAACCGCGTGGTCATCACGGCCACCCAGATGATGGAATCCATGATCAGCGCGCCGCTGCCGACCCGCGCCGAAGTCTTCGACGTCGCCAATGCCGTGCTCGATGGCACCGACGCCGTGATGCTGTCGGCCGAGACCGCCGCCGGCGACTTCCCGGTCGAGACCATCGAGACCATGGATCGCGTCTGCCTGGGCGCCGAACGTGAGCGTGCCGCGCAGGAATCCCAGCACCGCATCCACGAAGGCTTCAGCAAGACCGACGAGACCATCGCGCTGTCCGCGATGTATGCCGCCAACCACCTGACCGGTGTCGTGGCCATCGTGTGCATGACGGAATCCGGCTATACCCCGCTGATCGCCTCGCGCATCCGCTCCGGTCTGCCCATCGTCGGCCTGGCGCAGGACCAGAAGACCCAGCGTCGCATGGCGCTCTACCGTGGTGTGGTGTCACTGCCCTTCGATTCCAGCGAATTGCCGGCGGCGGAAATCAACCGCCGCGCCATCGCGGAGCTGGAAGCCCGCGGCATCGCGACTCGCGGTGACCTGGTGATCCTGACCCGTGGCGACCAGATGAACGCACATGGCGGCACCAACACCATGAAGATCGTCACTGTCGGCAGCACCATCGACTGATCGGCCTCGCTGGCCTCCCGCCCCGGGCCTTTCGAGGCGGGAGGCCAGCGACATTGCCCCATCCTCAGGAGGTCAGGGAATGAGCGAACAACGACCCAAGCGCCAGGCACGGCGCACCCTGCCAGTACGCAAGCGCATTGCGCTGGTGGCGCACGATGGCAAGAAGGATGAAATGCTGGCGTGGGCCAATCGCTGGCGCGATGAGCTGTCCCGCCACCAGCTGCTGGGCACGGGCACGACTGCCCGCCGCATCAGCAAGGAGCTGGGCCTCGAGGTCGAGAGCCTGCTGAGCGGCCCGCTGGGCGGTGATCAGCAGATCGGCGCGCGCATCGCCGAAGGCAATCTGGACCTGCTGGTCTTCCTGTGGGACCCGTTCGCGCCGATGCCGCACGATCCTGACGTCAAGGCGCTGCTGCGCCTGGCGGCATTGTGGAACGTGCCGGTCGCCAGCAATGCGGCCAGCGCGGACTTCCTCTTCCACTCGAAGTTGATCTCCGAGGAAGTCGAAGTGGCCGTGCCGGACGCCAATGACTGGGTCAGCACCCGCGCCTGAATGACGCTGGCTGTCGCCCCATGAAAACGCCGCCTGCTCGCAAGAGAGGCGGCGTTTTCATGGCCAGATGTTGTAATCAAACTACCTTTTGCGCAGACGGGCAGTATTGCCTGCGCTGCATGTGGCGAAATTTCTGCCTTCCTACCACCACCCCTGCTCTTCCTCTCTTCCTCTCTCTGGGGACGCTGCGGTTCATGCCGCAACAGCAGCCCACAGCAGCAGACCGCAACAACAGCTCACGACATCCGCTCAACAGGTCAGCTCAAGAAGTCAGCTCAAGCTGACTGGCGATCACCGCACCACGCGCCGCCATGCAGTAAAGCCCGATGTGATGACTGTCTGCCTGGGGATGCGTCGCCGTATCGGGGAGCCCCAGCTGCTCAACCACTTCGGCCGGCAGGTCGTAGGTGGCACAGCCGGGCTCCAGCACCACGATGTCACGCACCTTGCCCAGCAGGCCGTGATTGCGCGCCGACAGCAACGTCAATACCAGGTCCATCACGCAGATATCGGTGCAGATGCCTACCACGACCAGGGTTTCCAGCCCTTCGTCGCTCACCCACTCCTGCAGCGCATTGACCTGGGTATGGGGATCAATCGCGCCGACATAGCCATTGATGCAGTCCTTGCGCACCAGCGTGGCCTGCGGCTCCTCTTCCAGCCAGGCAAGTTCCACCACCAGCTCATCCTCGCCGCTGCCCTGCTCACAATGGGCGGGATAAGGCGGCTCCGGCTTGCCCGGCGCATGAGAATCAATGAAGGCCAGCAAGGGGCGTCTGCGCTCACTGAAGGCCCGCGCCAGCGTATCGCTGAGGGCGATCATCCTGCTGACCTGGGCATTGGGCGCCTGAGGCGCCAGCGCACCGCCTGCGACCTGACAGAAGCCGTTGATCTCATCGACGATGATCAGCCCGGCCGTCGGCAGCGAGACCGGCACCACGGCCGGCCGCACCGGCAGGCGGGCATCAAGCTCGCCGGGGGTCATCCACTCGGCGGGAGTGGCAGGAATGCGTTGCACCACGCAGGACGCCGCGACATCGGATGAAGTCGCGGCGTCCTGCGTCTCTGGTGTAGAGGATACGGAGGATGTAGATGAGCGCTGGTCGGAAGACACCATGCAAAAGGCCTCTGATGACGAATGGCCTTCAGCATAACGGAACTCAGGGCCGAGCGGCGAGCCTCACCCGGCGGGCTCGCTGGTACCGGACAGCACGGCGTTGCCCTGCCCTTCATCCACCGTGGCATCACAGGAAAAGCACTGGCCGCGCACCCGCGCGTGGTCACGCCTCAGCACCGCGAATTGCGCCACACGGCCGGGGTCATCCTCGATGCGCTGGGCGAGGCACACAAGCCCCGGGCGACGCGCCAGCGATGGCGGCGCGATGGCCAGCGTATCGCTGCGACTCTCTGCCATGTCCAGCGCATCCGCCATGTGCAGACACTCCACCCGCTCGACCTCCGGCAGGTTCTGCTGCAACCAGGCATCGCACTCTTCGAACAGGGCCTCGCGTGCCACGATACGCCTCACCGCCGACGGCGAAGCCCCGGGCGGCCCGAGCAGACTGAGACTGATGGCACGGAAGACGCGCCGCTCGACGCAGATGCCCGTCCAGAAGGCCAGCGCCTGATGCGTGGTGCGCACCGGACGCTGATGCCCACGCGACCAGGGCACCACGGCGGTATCGATCTCGCCTTCCGCCAGCGCCCTGATGACCTCATCGATGCCTGCGTAAGCCTTGAGCTGGGCGTCGTTGGCATAGAGCTTGAGCGCGCACTCGCGCGAGTAACCCCCAAGGTGCCCGGGATAGCCCACGCGCAAACCATCGGGAGCCGGGATCACGCCCTGCGGCGAGATATCGCCGTGGACTTCGCTAGCTGTCACCTTCATACCAGCCCCTCATGCCAATGTCTGAACAAACCTCATCCTGACAACAGCATAGCCGCAAACATGGGCGGCGTTAGGCAAAACCCACCTCGGTGGCCTCAGGCAAAGCCGCCATTGGCACCGATGACCTGGCCACTTACCCAACCGGCATCTTCGCTGGCAAGCCAGGCCACCACGGCTGCGACATCCTGCGGGTCCGCAATGCGCCCCAGCGCCGCCATGCCCTTGAGGCGCTCGATGGTCTCTTCACTCTTGCCGTGACGAAACAGGCCGGTGTCCGTCGGGCCCGGCGCCACGGCATTGACCGTGATGCCTCGCTCGCCGACTTCCTTGGCCAGCACCCGCGTCAGCTGGTCCACCGCGGCCTTGGAAGCCGCATAGGGCCCATAGGTCGCGAACATCTGCCGCGTCACCGAGGTGGACATGTTGATCACGCGTCCGCCATCGCGCAGATGCCGCGCCGCCTCACGCATCAGATTGAAGGAACCGGTCAGATTGGCCTGCATCAGGTTGGCGAAGTCGTCATCCGTGAAATCGGCGATGGGCTTGTAGATGCTCATGCCGGCATTGTTGACCAGGATATCCACGCCGCCGTACACGCGCCGGGCTTCGGTGAACAATTGTGCCGCGTCGCTGCTGACACCGACATCGGCCTGAACGGCGATCGCCTTGCCGCCCCGCGACTCGATATCCGTCACGACCTGCAAGGCGCCATCACTGTCGCTGCGATAGTTGACGATGACGTGAGCGCCGTCCGCCGCCAGGCGCTGCGCGATCCCGGCGCCGATCCCGCGTGAAGCCCCACTGACTACCGCCACCTTGCCGCTCAACCGCTGTGCATTCTCCGACATAGCTGTCTCCTCTTTCGTCATGGGCGATCGATCTCAAGGACCATCAATAATGAGCGCCTTGCGAGTGTCAGTCAGACATCATCATTGCAGCAAGCGAATGCCGCTGACACCCCTGCAACGCGGGGTTTCGCATAAACGAAAAACCGCCACCCCGGGCATGCCGGTGGTGGCGGTTGTTTACAGCGGCGGCCTGCCTCAGACTTCGCCGTTGGCCTGACGCTCGAAGGTATCGGCGCGCAGGATCTCGATCCAGTAGCCATCGGGGTCCTTCACGAAGGCCAGCCCCTTCATCTTGCCATCGTCGGGGCGCTTGACGAACTCGACGCCCAGCGACTCGAAACGCTCGGCAGCCGCGTAGACATCCGGCACGCTGACCCCGATATGGCCGAAGCCCTGCGGTTGGGCGTTGCCGTCATGGTAGGCGAAGTCCGGGTCATTCTCGGTGCCCCAGTTATGGGTCAGCTCCAGCATCGCCTCACGCCCGAAGGTGTAGGTGGTGCGCTTGAGGTCATCACCGGGCACTTCACTGGCCTGGTCGTCATCCAGATAGGCGAGGAAATAGAGGCTGAACTGCATTTCCGGGAAGTCGAGCTTGCGCACCAGACGCATGCCCAGCACGCGGGTGTAGAAATCCAGGCTGCGCTCGGGGTCCTTGATGCGCAGCATGGTCTGGTTGAAGACGTAACCACGGGTGGCCGGGTCAATCTGCTCACTCAGGCCGGGAACCTGCTCGAAATGTGTTGCCATGTTGGTCCTTCCACAGGAAAGGACGGCAGAGCCTCGAAGATGCCCGGCCGCCCCTGGTGATCGTATAGCTGTCAGATGGTGACGGCGGCCAGATTTTGCAACCTCGCCGCCGCTGGCATCACGCGATCTCGATCAGCACTTCCCCCGGCGTGACACGATCGCCACGCGCGACATGAATGGCCTTGACGGTACCGTCGACACGCGCGGCGATCTCGGTCTCCATCTTCATCGCCTCACTGATCAGCACCGACTGGCCCGCGGTGACGCTGTCACCGACCGCGACCAGCACCTCGACGATGTTGCCCGGCATCGCGGTGGTGACATGGCCCGGCGCCGAGGCGCTGGCACGTCCGCCGCTCTGACCGCCCGCCACGTAATCGTCCTTGGCCTCGAACACCACCTCTTCCGGCATGCCGTCCAGGGTCAGATAGACGTGACGCTTGCTGCCCTTGGCGCCGCCGACGCCGGTGATCTGCACCGCGTAGGACTCGCCGTGCACGTCGATGACGAATTCGGTCGGCACGCCAGAGGTCACCGGGCGCTCCGCCTCGCCCTGAGGGATGATTTCCGGGGTGAGCGTGCCGGCGCGGCGCTCATTGAGGAAGTCACGCCCCAGCTCCGGGAACATGGCGAAGGTCAGCACGTCCTCGGGGGATTCGGCCAGCTCGCCCAACTCCTCGGTGAGGCGCGTCATCTCCGGCGCGAGCAGGTCGGCCGGGCGCCCGACTTCCACCGGCGCGTTGCCGATGGCACGCGAGCGCACCTCTTCATTGACCGGTGCCGGCGCCTGACCATAGCCGCCCTGCAGATAGCGCTTCACCTCATTGGTGATGCTCTTGTAGCGCTCGCCGGTCAGCACGTTGAGTACCGCCTGGGTGCCGACGATCTGCGAGGTCGGGGTGACCAGCGGCGGATAGCCGAGATCGGCACGCACACGCGGAATCTCATCGAACACCTCGCGGATGCGCTCCAGGGCGTTCTGCTCCTTCAGCTGGCTGGCCAGGTTGGACATCATGCCGCCGGGGATCTGACTGATCTGGACCGAGACATCCTCGCGGGTGAATTCGCTCTCGAAGGCTGAGTACTTGCTGCGCACCTCGTGGAAGTAATCGCCGATCTCGCGCAGCGACTCCAGCTCAAGGCCGGTATCCCACTGGGTGCCGCGCAGCGAGGCCACGAAGGATTCGGTGGCCGGATGGCTGGTGCCGCCGGCGAAGGCCGAGATACAGGTATCGATGTGGCGACAGCCCGCCTCGACAGCCTTGATCTGGCACTGCGGCGCCAGGCCCGCCGTGGCGTGGCTGTGCAGGTGGATCGGCACCTCGACCGCCTCGACCAGCGCGCTGACCAGATCGTAGGTGGCGTACGGCGTCAGCAGGCCGGCCATGTCCTTGATGGCGATGGAATCGGCACCCATCTCGACCAGCTTGCGCGCCTGCTCGACGTACATCTCCAGCGTATGCACCGGGCTTACGGTGTAGCAGATGGTGCCCTGGGCGTGCTTGCCGGCCTTCTTGACCGCACGCATGGCGGTTTCCATGTTGCGCAGGTCATTCAGGGCATCGAAGACACGGAAGATATCGATGCCACCTGCCGCAGCGCGCTCGACGAAGGCCTCCACCACATCATCGGCGTAGTGACGATAGCCGAGCAGGTTCTGGCCGCGCAGCAGCATCTGCAGCGGGGTATTGGGCATGGCTTCCTTGAGCGCCTTCAGACGCGCCCAGGGGTCTTCCTTCAAAAAACGCACGCAGGCATCAAAGGTCGCGCCGCCCCACACTTCGAGACTGTAGAAACCGGCCTGATCGAGGCGCGCGGCAATCGGCAGCATGTCCTCGGTGCGCATGCGGGTCGCGATCAATGACTGGTGGCCATCGCGCAGCACGACTTCGGTGACCTTGACGCGCTCGGCGTGATCGACGGCGGGGGTGTTGGGGGTTGCAGCTGTCATGTCTGGGGTCCTTCTAATTGTTGGCTACGTGAACCGGGGGAAGCTCAGGGAAGATTCACGACATCAGGGGCATCAGGCGCGCATCAGAGACCGGCGTGGGCCGCGATGGCCGCCGCGATCGCCAGCGCCGTCTGTTCCGGCAGGCGCTTGACCGAGTACTGGGTCAATTCCGGGTGAGCGGCCACGAAGCCGGTATCGAAGTGCGCGTTGCGGAAATCAGGGTGCTTGAGGATTTCCTGATAGTAAGGCGCCGTGGTCTTGACGCCCTGCAGACGCATGTCATTGAGGGCACGTGAACCACGATTGATGACCTCCTCCCAGGTCAGCCCCCACACGATGAGCTTCAGACACATGGAATCGAAATACGGCGGGATGGTGTAGCCGGTATAGATCGCGGTATCGGTACGCACGCCAGGCCCGCCCGGCGCGTAGTAACGCGTGATGCGCCCGAAGCTTGGCAGGAAGTCGTTCTTGGGGTCCTCGGCGTTGATGCGGAACTGGATCGCATAGCCGTGATGGCGAATGTCTTCCTGACGGAAGGCCAGCTTGTGGCCCCAGGCGATGCGGATCTGCTCGCGCACGATGTCCACGCCGGTGATGGCCTCGCTGATGGTGTGCTCCACCTGCACGCGAGTGTTCATCTCCATGAAGTAGATCTCGTTGCCCTTGACCAGAAACTCCACGGTACCGGCGTTGCGATAGCCGACGGCGCGGGCGGCACGTACCGCCATCTCACCGACGTAGGAGCGCTGCTCCGGTGTCAGCTGTGGACTGGGGGCGATCTCGATCAGCTTCTGGTTGCGACGCTGGATGGAGCAGTCACGCTCGAACAGATGAATCACGTTGTCGTGATTGTCGGCCAGGATCTGCACCTCGATGTGCAGCGGGTCGACCACGCAACGCTCGAGGAACACATCGGCGCTGCCGAAGGCCTTGGTGGCTTCCGAGATCACGCGCCCCCAGGCCTGCTCGAGCTGATGAGCATCATCACAACGCCGGATACCGCGCCCCCCACCGCCTGAGGTAGCCTTGAGCATGACGGGGTAGCCGACCTGCTCGGCGACACTCAGCGCCTCCTCGACATCGGCCAGATTGCCGGCCGAGCCCGGCGTCACCGGCACGCCGGCCGCCTTCATGGCATCGCGGGCCTGGGTCTTGTCACCCATGCGGGCGATGACACTGCTGGCCGGCCCCACGAAGGCGATTCCCGCCGCTTCACAGATGGCCGCGAATTCGGCGTTCTCCGACAGGAATCCGTAGCCCGGATGGATGGCGTCACAGCCGGTCTCGCGCGCGAGATCGACCAGGCGGCGGGCATCCAGATAGCCGGCCAGCGGGTCTTCGCCGATGAAATGCGCTTCATCGGCGCGTTTGACGTGCAAGGAGAAACGATCAGGTTCGGTGTAGACAGCGACTGAGCGGATGTCCATCTCGGCACAGGCGCGTACAATGCGCACTGCGATTTCCCCTCGGTTGGCAATCAGCAACTTGCGAAACATGGTGACTCTCCCGGACGTGACGCGTGATCTTGTTGTGGTGCTCTGGTCGTGCGCTTGTCATTGACCGCCAGACGCGACAACGGCGCTGACAGACACGAGGTAGCATGCGTTCCACGCTACCCAGCGAGAGACCAATAGAAAAGTTGATATTTTTTTGCCAATCTATAAGTAAAACCTTATGACTGGGTGTGTCATGTCGCGTCCAAACTTGTTGAATCGCTTAACTTTCAGACAGTTACAGGTGTTCCAAGCGGTTCATCGCCAACAGTCCTACTCCCGTGCGGCCGAGCAACTTGGCCTGACGCAACCCGCCGTCAGTGCCCAGATTCGTCAATTGGAGCAGGCACTCGAGCAATCGCTGTTCAAATATGCCGGCAAGACGTTGCATATCCTGCCGGCGGCTGATGCCCTGGCGAACTCGGTGCAGTCGATCTTCGGCGAGGTCTCGAGCCTGCAGATGGAGCTGTCGGAGATCGCCGGCACCATCCGCGGCGAGCTCAATCTGGCGGCCGTGTCCACCGCTCAGTACGTGGTGCCGCATATTCTGGCGCGCTTTCGGGCGCGGTATCCGGAAGTCTCGGTACGCCTGCGCGTCTGCAATCGCGGTCAGGCGCTCGAGCGTCTCGCCGAGCGGCGCGATGACCTGGTGATCATGGGCATGGTGCCGGATGACGCCAATCTGGCCTTCATGCCGATTCTCGACAACGAGCTGATCCCCGTCGTCTGGCCCGGTCATCCGCTGCTGGAGGTCAAGGGCATCACCCTGGAAGACCTCGCGCAGTACTACATGCTGATGCGTGAACCCGGCTCGGGCACGCGTACCGCCTTCGAGGAGTTCGCCGCACGCGAGCGCGTCTCGCTGCGCCATACGCTGGAGTTGGGCTCCAATGAGGCCATCAAGCAAGGCGTGATGGCGCACCTGGGCGTGGCGATCCTGCCGCGACTGTCGGTTCAGCTCGAGCTGGCCTCAGGCCTGCTGGCCTCGCCCTCGCTGCCGGGCTTCCCGCTCAGACGCAGCTGGTGCACCGTCTACCCCAAGGACCGCTACCCCACGCCGGTCACCGAGCTGTTCCTGCGCTTCGTGCGCGAGTTGCTGCCGGAGCTCAATGCTCACTTCAGCGCGCCGATGGAGCCCATCCCCGGGCACAGCGTGGCCTGCCTGCCGCTGGCGACCGAGCAATGAACATAGCGTCCTGATGACGCAAGCTACATGAAAAAACCGCCATGGAGACGAGCTCCATGGCGGTTTTTTTCGTTCAGGCAACTGACGGCATGTCAGCAGTGCGGCTTACTTCACTTCCACACCGTGCGCCTGCTTGTCGGCGTGGTAGGAAGAGCGCACCAGCGGGCCGGAGGCGACATGCGAGAAGCCCATCTCGCGCGCCTTCTGGCCGAGCCAATCGAAGGTGTCCGGGTGCACCCAGCGGTCGATGGGCAGGTGGTTGCGCGACGGCTGCATGTACTGACCCAGGGTCAGCATGTCGACACCGTGGTTGCGCAGGTCCTGCATGACTTCGAGCACCTGCTCGTCAGTCTCGCCGACACCCAGCATCAGACCGGACTTGGTCTTCACTTCCGGACGACGCTCCTTGTAGCCCTTGAGCAGATCAAGTGACCACTGGTAGTCGGCACCCGGACGCACGCGGCGATAAAGGCTCGGCACGGTTTCCAGGTTGTGGTTGAAGACGTCCGGCGGCGTCTGCTCGAGCACGTCCAGCGCGACCTGCATGCGGCCACGGAAGTCCGGAACCAGCACTTCGATCTCGGTGCCATCGCACTTCTCGCGAATCTCGCGGATGCACTCGGCGATGTGGTTGGAGCCACCGTCGCGCAGGTCATCACGGTCGACGGAGGTCACGACGACGTAATTCAGGCGCATCTCGGCGATGGCCTCGGCCAGCTCGCGCGGCTCGTCAGCGTTCAGTGCGTTGGGACGACCGTGCGCCACGTCGCAGAACGGGCAACGACGGGTGCAGATGTCACCCATGATCATGAAGGTCGCGGTGCCGCCGCTGAAGCACTCGCCCAGGTTCGGGCAGGAGGCTTCTTCACAGACCGTGTGCAGGCCGTGCTTGCGCAGCGTCTGCTTGATGCGCGTGACTTCCGGCGAGGCCGGCATGCGCACACGCAGCCAGTCCGGCTTCTTGGGCAAGGTCTCGGTGGGAATCACCTTGACCGGAATGCGGGCAACCTTCTCGGCGCCGCGCAGCTTCACGCCACGCTCCTTGCGGGCAGGAGCAGCGGAGGGAGCGGGCTTCGTGGTAGCGATGGTCTCGGTCATCAGTTCTGTCCTGCTGTTCGAGAAATGTCAGCCAGTGCCGCGGGCAGGCCGCTCACCGGAGTCAGGGTCACATCGCCCAGGCTTGCGCCCAGACAACGCACCAGGCGGTCACGCTCGCTGGCAAGATCCACCGGTGCGCGAACGAGATCGCGCAGCTGGGTCATCGCCATGCCGGCATAGCCGCAGGGATTGATGCGCCCGAAGGGCGCGAGGTCCATGTCCAGATTGATCGCCACGCCATGGAAACTGCAACCACGCCGGATGCGCAGTCCCAGCGAGGCGATCTTGGCCTCTTCCATCGAACGACGCGGGTCATCGCCACGCTGCGCCGACTTCTTCACATAGACGCCAGGCGCGTCCGGACGCGGATAGGCCTCGATGCCATGCTCGGCCATCGCCGCCACCACCGTCTCTTCCAGCGCCGTCACAAGCTGGCGAACGCCGATGCCGCCCCGCTTGACGTTGAGCAGCGGGTAGAGCACCAGCTGGCCGGGCCCATGATAGGTCACCTGGCCGCCACGGTCGGTCTGCACCACAGGAATGTCGCCCGGCATCAACAGATGCTCCGGCTTGCCCGCCTGGCCCTGGGTAAAGACCGGCGGGTGCTCCACCACCCATAGCTCGTCCGGCGCATCGGCCGCACGCGTATCGGTGAAGTGGCGCATGGCCGACCACACCTCATCATAGGCCTTGAGGCCGAGGTGGTAGACGTGAATCGTGTTCATGCATGCGCTCCTGTCATCAAGGCGCAAGACAAGGAAATCCAGCGTTTCATGCCTGGATCACAGCACCATGTGGATGCGACCGGTGGCCTTGAGGTCACGGTGCAGCGCATCCAGCTGATCGGTACCGGTGGCACGGATCACCACACGGATGCTGCGGTAGTTGCCGTTCTTGCTGTCCTGCCAGGTGATGGCCGTCGCATCGAAGCCCGGCGCATGCACTTCCAGGATATTGCAGACCACTTCGACGAGATCTTCTGCGGCGGTGCCGACGATCTTGAGGGAGAAATCACACGGGAATTCAATCTTCGGGGGCGTCTGCCCACCAGCTGCTGGCGTCTTGGCCATGGGGATAGCCCTTCAGGTAACTCTATTTCCGACCATTCTACTCAACAAAGGGCGATCCGTCAGCCGGATCGCCCTTTGTTGAGTACACGACCGCGATATTCAGGGGCGCGCGCCTGGCACCGCCAGCACGCGCGCCCCACTGCCATCACTGAATCACGTCATCGGCCGCGTCACTTCGCACAGCCAGACGACTGACTCAGTTGAACAGGCCGTGGAAGAACAGCATCAGGGCATCCCACAGACGCTTGAACAGGCCGCCCTGCTCCACCGGCTCCAGTGCGACCAGCGGCTCTTCGGCCAGCACCTTGTCGTCCAGCTTGATCTGCAGGGTACCGTACTGCTCGCCGGCCTGAACCGGGGCCTTGATGGTGTCCTTGAGATCAAGACGCGCGGTCAGCTTGTCAGCCTGACCACTCGGCACGGTCAGGAAGACGTCCTGAGCCATGCCCAGACGCACCTGGTCCTTCTCGCCACCCCAGACACGCGCCTGGTTGAGCACCGCGCCCTTGTCATAGAGCTTCTTGCTCTCGAAGTAGCGGAAGCCGTAGGTCAACAGCTTCTGGGATTCCTGCGCACGCGCCTCTTCGGACTTGGTACCCATCACGACACTGATCAGGCGGGTATCTTCCTTCTTGGCGGATGCCACCAGGCAGTAGCCGGCTTCTTCGGTGTGGCCGGTCTTCAGGCCATCGACATCCTTATCACGCCACAGCAGCTTGTTGCGGTTCGGCTGCTTGATGCCATTCCAGGTGAAATACTTCTGGGAATAGATCTCGTAGTGATCCGGGTAGTCCTTGATGATGCGACGCGCCAGAATCGCCAGGTCGTGCGCCGTGGAGTAATGCTCCGCGTGCGGCAGGCCAGTGGCGTTCATGTAGTGGGTGTTCTTCATGCCCAGACGCTTGGCGTGCTGGTTCATCAGGTCGGCGAAGGAACCTTCGCTGCCGCCGATGCGCTCGGCCAGCGCGACGCTGGCGTCGTTGCCGGACTGGATGATGACACCGTGCAGCAGGTCATCGACGGTGACGCTGGTGCCTTCGCGGATGAACATGCGCGAGCCACCCGTCTTCCAGGCATTGACGCTGATGCGGACCTTCTCGTCCGGGCTCAGCTTGCCGTCGTCCATCTCGCTCTCGACCAGGTAGGCCGTCATCATCTTGGTCAGGCTGGCCGGCGGCAGGCGCTTGTCGGCATTGTGCTCGACCAGGATGCGCCCGGAATTGGCGTCCATCAGGATCCAGGAAGAAGCCGCCAGCTGCGGCGCCGCCGGAATCAGGGTATCCGTCTCGATGGCGTGGGCCGGGGTGGCGGCAACGCCTGCGAACAGCGCAATGCCGCTGGCCGCCATCAGCGCGGAGAATCGACGCCGAAGAGGAAGAAGTCGGGCTTTCAGGGACATGTTGGAATCTCTTTGACACTCATGCATAAGCCGAGGCTTGCGCCTCGGCCAGGTTGCGCCTCTTCACGAAGCGCATGATGGATGAAAACGGGCCTGCGGCCCTTATCGCTCTGCCGTGACGCTGAAGGCCCCGGCATAGCCAGCATCGGCCAGCGCCGACTTGAGCGATTCAATACGGACATTGTCTTCCAGCGGGCCGACCTGAACCTTGTAGAGGTCGCCGCTGCCCAGCACACGAGTCGGTCGTCCCAGACGGGAGCTGACACTGGCACGAATGCTGTCGGCCTTGCTCAGATCACTGACCGCCGCGACCTGCAGGAAGGTAGCTTCCCCGTTCGCCACGGAGGACGTGCTGCTCGGCGCAGCAGAGGCTACCACGGGCTTGGCGGCAACGCTCGCGCCGGAAGCGCTCGAGGCCACGGAACCGCCGGTTGCCTGCATCGCGTCAAGTCCGGCAATGCCCTGCTCGCGGCGTACTGCCTGGCTGCGCGCCAGCAGACGCTCGGACTCTGCCGTGCCCTGGGTCGGGCTCGGGCCCGGCTTCCAGGTCGTGGCATCGAGAGTCTCGACACGCACGTGCCCGGTGCCGTGGCCCAGCATGTCCAGTCGCCACGCCGCGCTGTAGGACAGGTCGATCAGGCGATCCTCATGGAAGGGGCCACGGTCGTTGACCTTGACGATGACCTGCTTGCCATTGTCCAGATTGGTGACACGCGCATAGGTCGGCAATGGCAGCGACTTGTGGGCCGCCGTCATGGTGTACATGTCATAGATCTCGCCACTGGCGGTGGCGTAGCCATGAAACTTCTTGCCGTACCAGGATGCCGTGCCCTCGGCCACGTAACCGCGCGGATCATCCATCACGCGATAGGTCTTGCCCCATACCTCGTACTCGCTGCGATTGCCGCTGCGGGTATAGGGTTCGACACGTGGCACCTCATCGGGCACCGCCGAGACATCCGGCGCATCATCGGGATAGGCATCGCTGTCCATCTCGTAGCGGCCATTCTTGCCCGCCTTCTTGCCCGTGCTCGCCGAGGCACCATCACTGACCTGGGTGCCACCCCCACTGCTGGCACAGCCGGCCAGCAGGGCAAGCGCGAGGGTCAGCGGTAGCGCGCGTGACCAGCTCATCCCGCACCTCCGTCCTCGAGACGACGCTTGATCGCCCGGGAGAGCTCATCCACGGCCATCGCATACATGTGACTGTGGTTGTAGCGCGTGATGACGTAGAAGTTGTCGAAGCCGACGGCGTAGCGGTAGCCCTGCTTCAGGTCCAGCGCCAACGGAATCACCTGGGTATTGCCGGCCACGTCGTCTGCCACCTGGACACCGGCCGCCTCAAGCGCGGAAACGCTCATGTACGGCTTTTTGGTCTTGTTGAAGGTGACGGAGGACGGCGGCGTCCCGGGGCCATCCGCGGCGCTGACCACCGGCGCACCGGCCTTCCAGCCATGACGCGCGAAGTAGTTGCCGACGCTGCCGATGGCATCGACCGGGTTGTGCCACAGATCACGCACGCCATCGCCATCGAAATCGACCGCATAGGCCTGATAGCTGGTCGGGATGAACTGCGGATAGCCCATCGCGCCGGCGTAGGAGCCCTTGATGGAGAGCGGGTCGATGCCCTGCTCTATCGTCAGCTGCAGGAAGGCCGCCAGCTCGCCACGGAAGAACTTGCCGCGACGCGGGTGATCGAAGGCCAGCGTGGACAGTGAATCGATCACGCGGTGAGTGCCGGTGTGCTTGCCGAAGAAGGTCTCGACACCGATGATGGCGGCGATGACTTCCGGCGGCACGCCATACTCGGCCTGGGCGCGATCGAAGGTCTCACGATGCTCGGCGATGAACTTCACACCAGCTTCGATGCGTGATTGCTTCATGAAGATGGCGCGGTACTGGTCCCAGCGCAGATGACCTTCCGCCGGACGCGACATGGCATCCAGCACTTTCTGGCTGTAATCGGCCTGATTCATCAGCTCGGTCACGCGATCGCGATCCAGCCCCTTGGCCACCAGCTCGTCGACCAGCTTGGCCGTTTCCGGGTGAGTCGCCGGGGCGAAGCCATCAGGCGCCGCCTTGGCCACGCCTGACATTCCCAGCAGCGGTGCCACCATCACCAGGGCTGCGCCCCAGTGCTTCAGACGTCGCCCACGCGCATTGATCACCGTCATCGACTCTCTCCTTGCCTGTCTGCGAGCTTGGGCTCGCGAATGTCCTTGCCACTCGGCAACTGGCCGCCACGTCATCGCGACAATAGGCGCCGGTGGGTATGAATGCTCATGAGAATACCGAAGCCTGCCAGCAAGGTCACGCTGGAGGTCCCACCATAACTGACCAGCGGCAACGGGACGCCAACGACCGGCAAGATACCCGATACCATGCCGATGTTGACGAAGACGTAGACGAAGAACGTCAGGATGATCGCGCCCCCCGTCAGCCGTGCAAAACTGTCCTGGCCATTGTTGGACATCACCAGCCCGCGCAGCACGATCAGCACGTAGAGCCCCAGGAAGAAGCTCATGCCGATCAGGCCAAATTCCTCCCCGATGACCGCGACGATGAAGTCGGTATGGCGCTCCGGCAGAAACTCGAGCTGGGACTGGGTCCCCAGGGTATAGCCCTTGCCGAAGATGCCGCCCGAGCCGATGGCCGTCTTGGACTGGATGATGTTCCAGCCCGCGCCGAGCGGGTCAGACTCCGGATTGAGGAATGTCAGCACACGGCGGCGTTGATAGTCGTGCATCACCATCCACAGAAGCGGCAATGCCGAGGCGATCAAGGCGCCGAAGAAGGCGATCAGCTTCCAGGAAAGCCCCGCCAGCAGGATCACGAACACGCCCGCCGCGGCGACCAGCAACGAGGTGCCGAGGTCCGGCTGGCGCGCGATCAGCAGCACCGGCGCGACGATGATCACAGCGCAGATGGCCAGATCTCGCCAGCGAGGGGGCAGCGGGCGCTGACCTAGCCAGCAGGCGACCATCATCGGCATCGCCAGCTTCATCAGCTCAGAGGGCTGAAAGCGCACCACCCCGGGGATGACCAGCCAGCGCTGGGCGCCCATACCGACATCGCCCAGCACCTCTACCGCCACCAGCATCAGGAAGCCGGCGCCGTAGGCGACCGGCGCCCAGCGGTAAAGCGTCGCGGGTGACAGCTGGGCGAGCCCGATCATGATCACCAGTGCCAGCGCCTGACGTGAGGCCTGGCGCAGCGTGAAATCGATATCCTGGCCGCTGGCGCTGTAGAGCACGATCAGCCCGCAGCCGAGCACGGCCAGCAGCAACAGCAACAGCCAGGGATCGAGGTGGATACGCTCCCACAGGCTGGTGCGGCGGCGATGACTGAGGTCCCCGCCTACACCACGCATCGAGCGCTGATAATCAGTCGGCATCGTTCTCTCCTTGCTCACCCTCGCCCGCCGGTGTCTCCGGGGGTGCCAGAGCGGCAGCCAGCGTGAGCGCCGCCTCACGCGCCTCGGGGTCAATGCGCGGCAACAGCCAGTAATCGGTCACGGCGCGCGCCATCGGGCCCGCCACGGAGCTGCCGCCCTGGCCATTCTCGATCACCACGGAAACGGCAATCTCCGGGTGCTCGACCGGCGCAAAGGCGGCGAACAGGGCGTGGTCACGCAGACGCTCCGCGAGCTCCTTGCCGTTGTATTTCTGGTCCTGCCCGAGGGTGAAGACCTGGGCGGTACCGGACTTGCCGGCCATGCGGTACTTGAGGCCGGGCCCGACATACTTGCGCGCCGTGCCTTCTCGCCCGCTGACCACGTCCTCGAGCGCGGCGATGACATCGTCCCACCACGCCGGATTGTCCAGCACCACATCCGGCTTTTCCTCGCTTCTGGGCAACAATACCGTCTCGTCACCGATGCGCTTGGCCAGGTGAGGCGTCACGTGCCTGCCGCGATTGGCCAGCACGGCCTCCGCCGAGGCGAGCTGCAACGGCGTGGCAAGCCAGTAGCCCTGACCGATACCGATGGAGATGGTCTCGCCGGGATACCAGGGCTTGTCGTAGCGATTGCGCTTCCATTCCTTGGACGGCATCAGGCCGGGCAGCGCGCCCTGCACGTCCAGCGCCGTCTGCTCACCGAAGCCGAACTTGTGCATGTACTCGCTGATGCGGTCGATCCCCAGGCGGTAGGCGACGTTGTAGAAGAAGGTGTCATTGGACACCGCGATGCCACGCCGCATGTTGACGCGCCCATGCCCCCAGCGCAGCCAGTTGCGATACTTGTGGCTGTCATTGGGCAGCTGGAAATAGCCGGGGTCGTAGAAGGTGGTGCTGGTGGTGATGGCACCGTTCTCCAGCCCCGCCAGCGACATGAAGGGCTTCACGGTCGAGGCCGGCGGGTACTGGCCGCGAATGGCACGATTGAACAGCGGCAGGTCGATATCATTCTGCAGCGCGCGATAGCTCTTGACGCTGATGCCGGTGACGAACTCATTGGAGTTGAAGCCCGGCACGGAGGCCATCGCCAGGATGTCGCCCGTCTCGGGCTCGATGGCCACGATGGCACCACGCCGCCCCTTGAGCAGCCGATAGGCGAGATCCTGCAGGCCGCGGTCGATGGTCAGCGTCAGGTCCTTGCCCGGCACCGGATCGATCCGCGACAGCTCACGCAGCACGCGGCCCCGCGCATTGGTTTCCACCTTGCGCAGGCCCGCCTGACCGTGCAGCTCCTCTTCATAGAAGCGCTCGATACCGGTCTTGCCGATGAAGTGGGTGCCCGAATAGTTGCCCTTGTCGAGGGTCTTGAGCTCGGCCTGATTGATGCGCCCCACGTACCCCAGGGTATGCGACAGCGGCTTGGCGTCCGGGTAGTAGCGCAGCAGCTGCGCCTCGACCTCGACGCCGGGCAGGCGATAGCGATTGACGGCCAGACGCGCGATCTGCTCCTGACTCAATTCACTCATCAACAGGGCGGGCTGGTAGGGGCGTTGACGCTGACGCGAGCGTTCCTTGAAGTCTTCGACTTCATCGGGCGGCAGATCGAGAATCTCGACCAGGCGCTCAAGCGTCGTCTCGAGATCACCGGCGCGTTCGCGCACGATGGTGAGATTGTAGTTGGGGCGGTTTTCGGCGAGCAGCTGACCATTGCGGTCATAGATCAAGCCGCGCGTGGGCGGCAAGGGCTCGACACGCACACGGTTCTTGTCCGAGCGCGTCGTATAGATGTCGTGTTCCACGACCTGCAGGAAGAGCAGCCGCGCCAGCAGACACCCGGCCAGCACCAGCACAAGGCCGGCAGCCACGATGCTGCGAAGGCGAAAGATCCGCACTTCCTGTTGAGGATTCTTTATCGTCGCCCGGCGTTGGCGCATGGCGGGTCTCGCAACCAGTGTCGTGTCGCAAGCGGCAGGCGCTTACCGGTGATAGGGGTGCCCGACCAGCAATGTCCAGGCGCGGTAAAGCTGTTCCGCCAGCACGATGCGCACCAGGGGGTGCGGCAGCGTCAGTGCCGAGAGCGACCAGCGCTGATCGGCACGTGCCAGCAGGCGTGGGTCGAGCCCATCCGGACCACCGATGAGGATGGCCACGTCTCGCCCTCCCAGCCGCCAATCATCGGCATGCTGGGCAAGCTGCTCGGTACTCCAGGCCTTACCTAGGACATCAAGGGCGACAACATGTTCATTTCCCTTGAGTTTTTCAAGCATCCGGTCGCCTTCACTGGCCATGGCACGGGCGATGTCCGCATTCTTGCCGCGATTGCCGGGCGCCAGCTCGATGAACTCAAGCGAAAAATCCCGCGGCATGCGCTTGAGATATTCCCGGCTACCCTTCTCCACCCAGTCCGGCATCTTCTGCCCGACCGCCAAAACTCGGATCTTCATGTCCTGTCCCGTGCTGTGTCAGAACGACGGGCGAGCCCGCAGTCCTTCCATCGGATACTCCCTGCCCGCGACATCGCGACCGGCAAGGACGTAACGCGCGGTTGGCATGCCCCGACGAGCAACCCGTCGGGTCAGGCTGGCAGGATCAGTGGCTCTGCTCGTACTCTTCACGCGTTTCGCGGGGCAGATCGCTCCACAGGCGCTCGAGGTCGTACAGGGCACGGGTTTCGGCCAGCATGACGTGGACGACGACATCGCCCAGATCCAGCAGCACCCAGTCGGAGCCGTTGTCGCCTTCACAGCCCAGCGGCTTGACGCCGGCTTCTTTCACGGTGACCTGCACGTTGTTGGCCAGCGCGGAGATATGGCGGCTGGACGTACCGGTCGCGATCACCATCACATCGGTGACGCTGGTCAGCTTGGAGACATTGATCTCGCTGATTTCCTGGGCCTTGAGTTCTTCAAGGGCGTCGACAACCAGGTTTTTAAGAGCTTCGGTCTGCATGATTCCTCGGGAGTTTGTTCGGCAGGGGGCGCATTCTACCCGTTGGCGATGCGCGCGCCTATGGGCATCGTCATTTACTCGCCAAAGGGGCGCCACGCACGGCGATGCGGGATCGCGGCAGTGATGCCCCTCTCATGATGCCACGCTCGCACGCGACAAGACGTTCAGAGCCACAACGCTCAGCTCGATGATGGGCTCAGGTCGATGACGGACAATAGAGGCCATGCGCCTCTATATGACGGATCACCGCTTCCGGCAGCAGGTAGCGCACGCTGTCACCCAGCGCGAGGCGCTCGCGCACGAAGGTGGCACTGATGGCCATGCGTGTCGGCAGCGACAGGCGCAACAGGTGGCCACCCGGCCGCGCCATCAAGGCCGCCACCGAGTCGACCTCGCGCCCCTGGATCAACGCTTCGAGCGCCCGGGGCAGCGGTGCATCATGGTCCGGCCGCTCGATCACCACCACATGGGCGTCATCGAACAGACGATCGGCGGCATGCCACTCCCCGAGCTTGAGGAAGGCGTCATGGCCGATGGCCATCACCAGCCGCGCCTGCGGGCCGTATTCGGCGCGCAGACTGGCCAGGGTGTCGGCACTGTAGGAAGGCCCATCGCGCAGCAGCTCACGCCCATCGGCCTTGAGGCCCGGCTCTGCCTCTATCGCGGCTTCCAGCATCGCCAGCCGCTGATCACTGCTGACGCCGGGCGCGGCGCGATGCGGCGGCTGATGCGAAGGCACCAGCAGCACATGGTCCAGCCCCAGCGCTTCGCGCAGCTCGATGGCACTGCGCAGATGGCCGTGATGGATGGGATCGAAGGTACCGCCGAGCATGGCGACACGCGGCACCGGGCCGAGACAGCCCTCAAAGCCCGGCTCCGCTGCCGTGTCAGTCCTTGAGCGCGAATCATGTGCCGACTCGGTGCCGTGATGCACGGCCTCACGCTCCTGCGCGAGACCATCGGCATTCAAGGGGCGCTGGGTATCCTCCAGCGCCTCGGGCGACAGGGCCTGCTCGTTCGTCAAGGATCTCTCGTTCGTCAAAGTCTGCTCGTTCGTCAAGGTCTGCGCGGGCGCGACCTGATCCTCGGCGGGTGAGACCTGGTCCTTCACTGGCGAATCTGCCCATCACCGAACACGATGTACTTGCGGGTCGTCAGGCCCTCAAGCCCGACCGGACCACGCGCATGCAGCTTGTCGGTGGAGATGCCGATCTCGGCACCCAGGCCATATTCGAAGCCATCGGCGAAGCGGGTGGAGGCGTTGACCATCACCGAGCTGGAATCGACTTCCGCCATGAAGCGGCGCGCCAGCGCATAGTTCTCGGTGATGATGGCCTCGGTGTGCCCGGAGCTGTGACGCTCGATATGCGCCATCGCCTCATCCACGCCATCCACGACGCGAATCGCCAGAATCGGCGCCAGGTATTCGGTGTCCCAGTCTTCCGCACTGGCGGCCACGGCCTGCGGCAGCACTTCGCAGGTGCGCTCGCAACCGCGAATCTCGACCTCATGTGCCGCCAGGCGCTCGGCGATACGCGGCAGGACCTCGGCGGCAACCGGTGCATCGACCAGCAGGGTCTCCATGGTGTTGCAGGTGCCGTAGCGGTGGGTCTTGGCGTTCTCGGCGATCCGGACCGCCATCGCCAGGTCAGCCGTGGCATCGATATAGACGTGGCAGATGCCATCGAGGTGCTTGATGACCGGCACGCGCGCATCACGTGAGATACGCGAGATGAGGCTCTTGCCACCGCGCGGAATGATGACATCGACGAACTCGGGCATCGCGATCAGCTCACCGACCGCGGCGCGGTCCGTGGTGGCAACGACCTGCACTGCCGTGGCCGGCAGTTCGGAGAGCACCAACGCCTCGCTGATGATCTCGCTCAGCGCACGGTTGCTGGACGCGGCCTCGGAGCCACCGCGCAGGATGCAGGCATTGCCGGACTTCAGACACAGGCTGGCCGCCTCGATGGTCACGTTGGGGCGTGACTCGAAGATGATGCCGATCACGCCCAGCGGCACGCGCATGTGGCCGACCTGAATGCCGCTCGGACGCGAGCGCAGCCCATCGACCTCGCCGACCGGATCCGGCAGCGCCGCGACCTGCTCGAGCCCTTCGATCATGCCGTCGATACGCGCCGGCGTCAGCGCGAGACGATCGACCATCGCCTCCGAAAGCCCATTGGCGCGTGCGCGCGTCAGGTCCTCGGCATTGGCCTCTGCCAGTGTCTCGCGACGCTCATCGATCAGACGCGCCATGGTCTGCAGAGCACGATTCTTGATGCCGCTGTCGACGCGACGCATCACGACGCTTGCCGCGCGCGCTGCGTGCCCCAGACGATTCATGTACGCCACGACGTCCGTGGTGTCGTGCTTGCCCTGCTCACTCATGTGCCTAATCTCGCTGGTTGTCAGTGTCCACGTGCTCATTTCATCATCGGCCGGGCCCCGCGAGGGCATTCCCCAGAGAAGCCTCGACATGAAGCCCTGACGTGCAGCCCTGATGTGAAGGCCAGACGTGGTGGTCTGATGTGAAGGCCTCAGAGGCGTAGACACTTTTGTCACTCGCCGTTTGGGGTATGCTGCCATTATTGCAGACGACGTTGCATGATCGGAGCACCGTCGCATCTTGCAAACGTGCAGGCAATGCCCACGTCACAGACCGTTCGGCCAGGGAATTCGGCCGATTTCGCGCCATCCACGGCAAAGGTGCCAATATAAGTCACCATGGAGATCAAGTTCAAAGTCCGTCTCAGTCAGTTCGTCTGTCTGCTCGGCTCTGTATTGCTGCTGCTGGAAGCGGCACGACAGATCAGTATCGGCCTGACGCTCACTGCCCTGTTGCTGGCGGTGGGTGGCACGATGTTGCTGGTGGTCTCTCTCGCCCACGAGCTGTTCACCCTGCGCTGGTTCCGCACGCTGGTGATGCTCAGCGTCGCGCTGATCATGAGTGCGCTGGTACTGCTGGCCCCGCAGCAACACCTGATGTGGCTGTGGGGCTTTGCCGTCCTGCTGCTCTATCCGCGCCCGCGCTGGCTGGCACCGGCCTGCGCACTGATCGGGCTGGTCACCACCTGGCTTGCGCTCGCTCAGCTGGGCAGCGACTGGCTGAGTCTGGGCATCGGCATCACCGCGACCCTGATGGCGCTCGGGGCCATCGGTGGGCGACGCCAGCAGCAGGTCTGGATGCAGCTGGAACGGCGTGGTCGGCGTGATTCCAGCCGCGCGATCTGGTCACAATACCAGCTGATGCGCGACCTGCCGCGGGAAATTGCCCGTGCCGATCGCGAGGACATCCATATCGAATTGATCCTGCTCGCACCGGTCAATACCGGTCGTCTGGCCAATCGTCGCCTGATGAACACCCTCGACAGTGCCGCGCTGCCGCATGAGACCCGCTACCAGCTCGATGACGGAGCACTGGCCGTCCTGCTGGTCACCCGCGGCGAGCGCATGGCCAGTCTGCGCCGTCGCCAGTTGATCGAGCATCTCGCGATGCCGATCCGCGCCCGCGTGCAGCCTCTCAACGACAGTGACCCCAGCGCGCTGGACCTCAAGCGCCTCAGCGCCCACCTGAGCGATGAACCGCAGCCGATCACCCTGCTGCCGCCACTGCCTCGCAAGTCTGCCGATGCCTCGTCAGACGAAACCTCGACAGACAACGCCCCGTCAGACTACGCCTCGACAGACGATGCCCCGTCAGACCATGGGCGAGACACTCTCAAACCGGCCAGCGCGGCAGACAAGGTCGCCGTGGCACCGTCGCGGGGGAATGATCACTGATGTCTCCTCTGCACAGCCTGGCCCATCGCGAGCGTCGTGAACTCGCCAATCGCAAGACTCTGATCATGCTGCTGGCCGCCGCAGTGATCGCCACCTATGCCCTGTGGCGCTACCTGGTGGGCGATTTCGAGCATATCCTGACGCCGGTGCTGGCCACCTTGCTGATGGCGATTGCCGCCGGCCTCAATCACCTCGATGATGAGCAGCCGCTGCCTTCCTACCTGACGCTGATCGCCAGCTATCTGATGCTGGCACTCGAGGCACCGGGCACCTATCCGGGCATGTCGCTGTGGCTGGGGCTGCCCAGCGTGCTGACATTGCTGCTATTGCCCCTGGCACCGGCAATGCTGCTCAATCTGGTGCTGGCACCGCTGTGGCTATGGCTATTGGGCCAGCAGGAAGACAACTTCGGCGAGATACTGCGCTACCTGTGTCTGCTGCTGGTGGCCAGCCAGCCGTTCGTCATCAACAGCCTGCAGGCAGGTGTCATGAGCCTGACCGCCAGCGAAGAAACCGAGTGCAACGCCTTCAACGCCCGCACCGGTCAGCAACGACTGATCAGTGAGGCGGCGCGTGCGCGGGCGCTGGACCAACCGTTCAGCATTCTGGTCGTCTATCTGCCGCAACTGGACATGCTCGGCGAGCAGTTCGGCGAGGACAGGCGCATCGAATGCCTGGCGATGGCCTGCGACGTGATGCAGGAGGTCTCGCGCCAGGGCGACCTCCTGTGTCGCAGCGACAAGTCGTCCTTCTGGCTGATGCTGCCCAATACCGGCGAGGCGGGAGCGCTGATCATGCGCGAGCGCCTGACCGCGGCGCTGGCAGCGGCCACACAGCCGGAAACCGGCTCCATCATTGCCCGTGCGCGCCTGGTGACGTACAAGGCCGATGACACCACCCAGAAACTCGAGCAACGCCTGCTGGCCAGCCAGCTTGCCCTGATGGATCTCAATGAATGAGCGACACCCTTGCGTCACTGCTGCATTGGCTGAACCCCAGTGTGATGATCGACACCCTGATGACCACGCTGAGCGATCACCCGGCAGCCCTTGTCGCCGTCATCGGCCTGGTCTCACTGCTTGAATCTCTCGCCATCATCGGCCTGCTGGTGCCGGGCGTGGTCATTCTCACCGCCGGCGCCTCCCTGGCCGGCCACCTCGAACTCTCGCTGCCGATATTGCTGGCCGCCGGTGCGCTGGGCGCCATCATCGGCGATGGCGTGAGCTTCTGGCTGGGCATCCGCTATCGCGATCAACTGCCCGGCCGCTGGCCCTTCTCGCGCCATCCCGAGTGGATCGAGCACGGTCAGCAGTTCTTTCATCGCCACGGCAGCTGGTCGATCGCCTTCGGGCGCTTCGTCGGCCCGGTGCGCCCGATCATCCCGCTGGTCGCCGGCATGCTCGACATGCCGCCGGCGCGCTTCTTCCTGGTCAATGGCCTCTCGGCACTGGCCTGGGCACCGGCCTACCTGCTGCCGGGCTATCTGCTGGGCCAGACCTGGCAGTCACTGTTCACCCTGCCGGAAGGGGCCGATGGCCTGCTGGTCGGCCTGGCCAGCGGCCTGATCGCCTGTGCCTTCGCCTTCTCCTTCCTGCGTCGCCAGCTGGGCCGCGAGGGCCGACTCTATCATTGGCTGGCTCGTCGCATGCGTCGCAGCCCTTCCGGGCGGCGTCTGTGGTGGCAGCTGCGTCATCCCGACCCCGAGGGCGAATTCCCGCTCGCCTCGATGGCGCTGCTGATCTTCGCGGTGATCAGCGTGCCCGCCATGAGCCTGGCGGTGCTGGCCCATCCCGAGCCGTGGTGGATCGACCGCGTGGCCGCCTCGCTGGCCGCAAGCCTCACCTCACTGATGCCCGAGGACTGGCTGCGCGAGGCAAGCCTCGTGCTGTCTCGCCTCGCCGATGGCACCGGCCTGGCGGCGCTCGTGGCTCCATGGCTGGTATGGCTGCTGCTCAAGGGTCGCCACGCGGTGTGGTTGCATCTGACGGCCGCCTGGCTGGGCATCGCCAGCGCCAATACCGTGCTCAAGCACCTGATCCAGCGCCCGCGTCCGGATACCCCCGCCTTCCTAGAAGGATCGATGTCGTTTCCCAGCGCCCATGCCGCCGGCAGCGTGGCGGTGTTCGGGCTGGCCGCCGCCTTCATCGCCGAGCGCCAGCCCTCCTCGCGACGCCGCTGGATCTACTGGGCAGCCATCGCCGCCTGTACGCTCGTCGGCCTGTCACGCATCACGCTTGGGGTCCATTACCTCAGTGATGTGCTGGGCGGTGCCTGCGTGGGTCTGCTGGTCTGTGCGCTGGTGCGCATCAGCTATCCCGCCTTCGTGCGCCAGCCCTCTGCCCCCCTGGAATCGCCAGCCCCGCTGCTGTGGTTGAGCATGGCGAGCCTGCTGCTGGTGGCGGCACGCTTCGCCTGGCTGCCGCTCTAGGCTGTCGCGATCAGACTGCTGCCGCTCAGGCCGTCGCGATAACGTTGCCGTGATAGCGCTGTAAACCGATGAGCCGCCTGAGATGGTGGTTTCATCACTACCCCCTGATGACGAGGAACCTCATGTCCGGCCCTGCTGCCCCTCCCGCCAACCAGCCCCAGGCGCTGATGTCGATTCATCTCGGCATCGCGCTGCTCGGCGGTACGGCGCTGTTCTCGAAAGGCGTGCCTCTCTCGGCGCTCGATATCACCACCTGGCGCAGCCTGCTGGCGGGGCTGTTCCTGCTGTGGCTGGCGCGCCTGAAATGGCATGTCTCGCTGCGTCTGAGCGGGCGCGACTGGGCCTTGCTGGGCATCGCCGCCGCGCTGATGGCCGCGCACTGGGTGAGCTACTTTCACTCGATGCAGGTGTCTTCCGTGGCCACCGGCATGCTGGCGCTGTTCACCTATCCCATCTTCATCGTGCTGCTGGAGCCCTGGGTGGAAGGCACGCGCCTGAAAGCGAAGGACCTGGCGGCAGCGGGGCTGGTCTGCATCGGCGTCTGGCTGCTCGTCCCCGGCGGCGACAGCAGTGCGCAGGGCGACAGCCTGGCGGGAGTGTTATGGGGCGTGTTCTCGGGCCTGTTGTTCGCGGCGCGCAATCTGCTGGTGCGCTACCGTCTCAGCCACCTCAATCCGGTGCTGTCGATGAGCCTGCAGGCGCTGGGCGTCGTGGTGCTGACGCTGCCATTCGTCTCCGGCGAGATCATGGATGCCAGCCCCTCGACGGGGATCGCCATGCTGGTGCTCGCCATCGTCTTCACGGCAGCGCCGCATGCACTGATGACCTTCGCCCTCGGCGGCCTCAAGGCCAAGACCGTCGGCATGATCGGCTGCCTGCAACCCGTCTACGGCGTGCTGCTGGCGTGGTTGATTCTCGGCGAGGTGCCCACCTGGCTGACGCTGGTCGGCGGCAGCTTCATCGTGGCGGCGGCAGCACTTGAGACCCTGCGCCGCAGCTGAACCAAAGCCGCGCCCCTGAACACATCAAGGCCCGCCAATGGCGGGCCTTGATGTGTTCACAAGCTGCAATGCCTGGCTCAGTCATGCCGAGATCAACCGGTCGCGAGCCAGATTCCCACGCAGATCATCAGCGTGCCGGCCACGCGGTTCATCAGGCGCACACGCGAGCCACGCCCCAGCCAGCGCGCCAGGCTGCTACCACCGCCGGCGTAGAGCAGCAGGCAGGTGAATTCCAGCGTCAGGATGATGCCGACCAGCGCGATCAGCTGCGGCGCCAGCGGCAGGCTGGCATCCAGAAATGGCGGCAACAGCGCGATGAAGAACGCCCAGCCCTTGGGATTGGCGATTGCGGTGACGAAGCCCTGTGCCGCCAGAGCACGCCGCGAGGCGCGCGGTGCCGCCGCATCCTCCCCTGCCACCCCCAGGGCCAGGCGGCCACGTGAGCGCCACATCTGGATCCCCAGCCAGGCCAGATAGGCGCCACCCGCCAGCTTGAAGGCCGAGAACACCATCGGATAGCGCAGCATGATGGTCGCGACGCCGATCACCGCCGACACCGCCACCAGCCCGACGCCCAGCAGTTCGCCCACCATCATCCACAGGGTGCGTTTGACGCCCTGGGTCATGCCCAGGGTCATCGCCAGCGTCATGCACATGCCCGGCGTCAGCGAGACCAGAAAGAACGTCGGCACGAACACCGACAACAATGACCAATTCAGCATTCCCTGCTCTCCTTGCACAGTCTGATGCAGCGCCAGAGGGATGCCTCTGACAAGCTCTCATCCGAACGGATCGACTGACCGCCCTTCAATCGCCGCTGACATGCCCCTCGCCCCAGCGCGGCATCAGCGCATGCGAGATTCCCAGCTGGTTGAGAATGCGCGCGACGATGAAATCGATCATGTCATCGAGGGTCTGCGGGCGATGATAGAAGCCGGGCGCGGCGGGCAGGATGACGGCACCCATGCGCGTCAGACTCAGCATGTGTTCGAGATGGATGGCCGAGAACGGCGTCTCGCGCGGCACCAGAATCAGCGTGCGGCGCTCCTTGAGTGCCACATCGGCGGCGCGTTCGATCAGGTTGTTGCTGGCCCCTGTCGCGATCGCGGACAGCGAGCCGGTGGAACACGGACACACCACCATGGCGCTCGGCGCGCCGGAGCCGGAGGCCACCGGGGCCATCCAGTCCTCGCGTCCGAAGCAGCGAATCTGGCCGGGTCTGGCGGCGTAGCGCTGCGTGAGCACCTCGGTGAGACGCGCCGGGCGCGCCGGCAGCTCCTCGTCGGTCTCGGTGGCGATCACCATGTGCGCCGCCTTGGAGACCATCACCATCACTTCATGACCGGCCGCGACCAGACACTCGATCAGGCGCAGGCCGTACTGGGCACCGGAAGCCCCGGTCAGCGCGACGGTGACCGCCGACTTGAACTCGCCCTCTGGGGCTGTCGCTTGCGTCTTCATGCTTCACCTTCACGTGCTGCCAGCGCCGCCAGAAGGCGCTCGTGGATACCGCCGAAGCCGCCATTGGACATCACCACCACCCAGTCGCCGGCGCGGGATTGATTGGCGATCTTCGCGATCAGGGCATAGAGGTCCTGCTCGACCTCCGCCTCCACGCCGAGCGCGCGGCACTCGCTGACCGTCTCCTCCAATGACCAGCCGAGGCTGGGGCCCGCGAACCAGCTGACGCGGTCGGCCGCGGTCACTGAAGCCGGCAGACGCGCCTTCATGGTACCGAGCTTCATGGTATTGGAGCGCGGTTCGATCACCGCCCACAGGCGACCGCCCTGCCCTTCGGCCGCCACGCCCGGCGCCAAGCCTTCAAGCGTGGTGGCGATGGCGGTCGGGTGGTGCGCGAAGTCATCGATGACCTTGACGCCTGCCACCTCACCGCGCAGCTCCTGGCGACGTCTGGGCGGCGCGAAACGCGCGAGCGCCTCCAGTGCCACCTCGAGACTCACGCCGCATTCGACGGCCGCGGCCACGGCGGCGCAGGCATTGGCCACGTTGTGGCGCCCGCGCATCGCCCACTGGCACTCGACGAAGCGATCCGCCTCGCCTGGGTCATCAAACGGCGGTGCCAGCGCGAAGTGGCTGCCGTCGGCACTGATCAGGCGATAGCGCCAGTCGCCACCGGCATTCTCGATGCCGCTCTCATCGCCGAAGCGCGTCACCGGCGTCCAGCAGCCTTGATCCAGCACGCGCTCCAGCGCCTCGGCACCGGCGACGGCGTCCGCCGCGACCACCAGCTTGCCGCCAGCCGGCACGGTACGTACCAGGTGGTGGAACTGACGCTCGATGGCGGCGAGATCCGGGAAGATGTCGGCGTGATCGAACTCAAGATTGTTGAGCACGGCGATGCGCGGACGGTAATGCACGAACTTGGAGCGCTTGTCGAAGAAGGCCGTGTCGTATTCATCGGCCTCGACCACGAAGGGCGCCCGGGGGTCGCCGATACGCGCGGAATCACCCAGCTGCGGCGGCACGCCACCGATCAGATAGCCCGGCGCGAGGCCCGCGCATTCGAGAATCCAGGCAGTCATGGTCGCGGTGGTGGTCTTGCCGTGGGTGCCGGCGATGGCGATCACCGGACGGCCGGTCAGCACCTCGTCACACAGCCATTGCGGGCCGGAGGTATAGGCCAGCCCACGCTCGAGCAGCGCCTCGACTTCGGGGTTGCCGCGCGAGACGGCATTGCCGACCACCGTAAGATCAGGCGCGGGGACGAGATTGTCGGCCGCATAGCCTTCCATCAGGGTGATACCGGCCTCGGCCAGCTGTGTGCTCATGGGCGGATAGACGTTGGCATCGCTCCCCGTGACGCGATGACCGCGTGCGCGCGCCAGAAGCGCCAGAGAGCCCATGAAGGTACCGCAAATACCGATGACGTGAAGGTGCATCTGTTTCTCCAATCCGGAAGCCCGAGCAGCCTAGCATGCCCGCCAGGCGGCGAGTAGCGCGCGACCTGTCAGGGATGGACGACACCCCCAGTGGCATTCGGGCGTCGTGCAGGGGTCATGTCTTTCGGATATGATGCGGCGGGTAAGCGCCAGCCCGTTCAAGACCATGACAAGGAAGCAGAGACGAGAAGCCCATGCCCCAGCACAATGCCTTCTACGCCCAGTCCGGTGGCGTTACCGCCGTCATCAACGCCAGTGCCTGTGGCGTCATCGAAGCCGCTCGTGAAAACGGTGACCAGATCGGCAAGCTGTATGCCGGTCACAACGGCATCATCGGTGCCCTGACCGAAGACCTGATCGACGTCAGCCAGGAAAGCGACGAGAACATCGCCGCGCTGCGCCACACGCCGGGCGGTGCCTTCGGCTCCTGCCGCTACAAGCTCAAGAGCATCGAGGACCACCGTACCCAGTACGAGCGTCTGATCGAGGTGTTCAAGGCCCACGACATCCGTTACTTCTTCTACAACGGTGGCGGCGACAGCGCCGATACCTGCCTAAAGGTCTCCCAACTGGCCGAGACCATGGGCTACCCGATCCAGGCCATCCACGTGCCGAAGACCGTGGACAACGACCTGCCGATCACCGACAACTCGCCGGGCTTCGGCAGCGTGGCCAAGTACATCGCCACCTCCACCCGTGAAGCCGGTCTCGACATCGCCTCCATGTGCGCCACCTCCACCAAGGTGTTCATCCTGGAAGTCATGGGCCGTCACGCGGGCTGGATCGCCGCTGCCGGCGCTCTGGCCGGTGAAGATGCCACCCAGCCGCCGCATATCGTCGTCTTCCCGGAAGTCGCCTTCCATCGCAAGGAATTCATGGCGCGCGTCGATGCCTGCGTCAAGGAACACGGCTACTGCGTGGTGGTGGTCTCCGAAGGTGCGCGTTACGAAGATGGCACCTTCCTGGCCGATGCCGGCAACACCGATGCCTTTGGCCATCGTCAGCTGGGCGGCGTCGCGCCGACACTGGCCGGCATGGTCAAGCAGGACTTGGGCTACAAGTACCACTGGGCGGTGGCCGACTACCTGCAGCGCGCAGCGCGTCACATCGCCTCCAGGACCGACGTCGAGCAGGCCTACGCCACTGGCCGTGCCGCCGTCGAGATGGCGCTGGCCGGCAAGAATGCCGTGATGCCGGCGATCCGTCGCCTCGGCGATGGCGCTGACTACGCCTGGGACATCATCGAGGCGCCGCTGGAGCAGATCGCCAACCACGAGAAGTTCATGCCGCTGGAGTTCATCACCGAAGATGGCTTCTACATCACCGACGCCTGCCGCGAATATCTGTCGCCGCTGATCCAGGGTGAGGACTTCCCGCCGTTCGTCAATGGTCTGCCGGCGGTCGCCAGGCTCACGCTGGCCAAGGTCGAGAAGAAGCTGACACCGTTCACGATCTGATCGCCTGGCGTTGATGCGCCTGAGCGATCCGTCGCTGACACGGCCAGTTGCTGACAGTTCCGGTAACTGACAGTACCGATAGCTGACTGTCCCGGTCGTTGACAGAGCCGGTAGTAGACAGTGAAGCGAGTGTAAAAAAGCCCCGCACAGGCAACTGTGCGGGGCTTTTTGATGGCTGTCAGTTGTCATGCAGGGGGAAACACTTCCTCCAGCCGGTATACCGCATGCGCCTGCTGCTGACGCTGGCTGACCTCGACCATACGCGCCGCCACCTGAGCGCCACGGATCGGTCGATAGCGCTGCAGGCCCGGCAGGCGGGTGAGCGCTGGCAACAGATAGCGCGCCAGCGACTCGCCCAGGCGGAACTCGCTGCGCTCCCCCACCAGCAATGACGGCTGGAAGACACTGATACGCGCAAAAGGCAGCGCCTTGATGGCCACTTCCAGCTCGCCCTTCATCCTGAGATAGCCATTGCGACTCGCGTGATTGGCGCCGCTGGAGGAAACCAGCAGGTAGTGCGTCACTCCCTGGGCGGCCGCCAGCCGGGCGGCACTCAGTTGATGATCGATATCAACACGCCGCTGCGCCTCGAGCGACCCCGCCTGCTTGAGCGTGGTGCCCAGGCACGAGAACAGCAGGTCCGCCTGGAAACAATCGGCCCAGTCTTCCAGGCGCGCGAAGTCGACCACATGGTTCTCGACCTTGCCAGAGTCGCCAGGCACCGGCCGGCGAGTCAGCGTGATGACTCGGGCGATGGCCTCGCAGGTGATGAGCTCAGCCACCACCTCGCGCCCGACCACGCCGGTCGCCCCGATCACGATCGCGGTCTGTCCCATACAGCTCTTCCTCCCACCATGGCCTTGAGCCCCATCAGGCTCTGCGCTCACTTGAGCAGCCAGGACAGCACCAGCAGCAACAGCAAAATGCCGGCGACGCCCTGCCAGAAATTGGCCGGTTCACGTATCGCCTCCGAGGGCGTCAGCGCCTTGCCGGGGTCCTGCTGCGGCAGGCGCAGCGCGTAAAGCAGCTCAGACAGGCGGCGATAGCGCAGGGTGCGTTGCGGGTCCAGGGCGCGCCTGAGGGCATCGTCCAGGATCTGTGGCACCTGGGGATTGCGCATGCGGGCTGGCTGATACTCCAGCAGCTCAAGGTCGGTATGGGTGCGCAGCTGCTCCATCGACTGGGCGTAGGGCTGCATGCCGGTCAGCAGCCAGTAGATCACCGAGGCCAGGCCGTACTGATCGCTGCGTCGACTGACATCGGCGCCAAGGGCATATTCCGGCGCGCTGTGTTCGGTGAGGCCGACCTGACGCGCCAGCGGACCGGCGCTCTCATGGCCATCCCCTTCACGCAGATGGCAGGCGCCGAAATCGACCAGCACCACCTTGCCATGACGGTCGATCATCACGTTGTCGGGGTGAATCAGCTGGTGCAGCACCTCACGACGATTGAGGGCATGCACGGCCTTGCCAAGCTGACGCGCGATGTCGAGACGCTGCTCGAGATTGGCCTGCGGGTGCATGCGCGCCCATTCGGTCAGTGTCTGCGCCTCCAGATGTTCGAGCAGGTAGTAGAGGTGATCACGCGGGCGTGACGGCTCCACCACCTTGACCACGAAGGGCGAGCTGACGCGGTCCACCACCCACTGCTGGAGCAGGAAGTGCTCGAGATAGGCATTCTTGAGCGACAGCTCCGGGCTGGGCGCCTTCATCACCATCACGCGCCGGCTCTTGAGGTCACGCACCTTGTAGACGCGTACCCGCGCGCTGCGCGACATGACCTCCATCACTTCCAGGCCATCGATGCGGTCGCCCGGCTCCAGCTCACGCGGCACCGGCAGGTCGCCATAGACGCGCCCCGGCGTATCGTCAGAGGCAGTCGCCAGGCGATCGATGCGCACCAGCTGGAAGCAGAACTGGTCGGCCGTGTAGCCGCGCTCATCGGCGCGGTCCGCCGCGGCATGCGCCAGGCGCTCACTGGCGGCATCGAGATCCGAGACGTCATCGCGAATCAGTGACACGAAATCGGAAGGCAGCAGGGTGCCGCGCACCGCCTGGGTGGTGAACAGGAAGATATCGCCCTGCTTGAGCGGCAGCTCGATGTAGTCGATGTCGAGGCTGACATCCATGCCCAGCGCCCGCGACGGATAACGATAGCCGCCGAGATCGGTGACATGGTCACGCGAGATCTGCTCGAACTCGCCACCACGCAGCCGGAAGACCACCGTGTCGCCAGCATGGAACAGATGCGCCGACTGGCCCCGGAAGACGACGGCGGAAATCGAGGTCACGTAACTGCCGCCCCGCACGAAGCGGCTCTGGCTGTAACACCAGCTGTTCAGCGCCCGCAGCACGCGGGTCGCGGAATACTTGACGCTCCAGTTGTCGGGCGTGGCGAAGTAATCGGCCAGAAAGCCACGCACGGCAAGGTCGCCGGCCTGCTTGGCAATCGCGTTCTTGCTGGTGGTGTCGGCGATCAGCGCACAGCCGCCCTTGGCCGCCAGCGGGCCGCGCTCCAGCGGTATCTCCAGCGACATCGAGCTGCGATGACGCTTGCGGTCGGGAGCCACGAAGGCCTGACCGTAACTGAGTGAAAGCTCTGCATCCGCCAAGGCGGTCTCCTTGCGTCTCGATCCTGCCGTTACGTTTCATGCATGCGGTGGTGACGCAGCGCCAGCCCGACGCTGAGACACGCAATCGCCGTTGCGCCGCGCTGGACGGCCCCAAGTGTTACCCGAGTCAGCCTGCAGTGCCACCACTCGTTGGTGCAACGCAAGGCGATCGAGCGTGGCATAATGGCAAAACGGTCTGCCAGTTCGTATAATTCAGCGGAATTTTGACCCGCAGGCCTTCAACCCGCAAACCCAAGGACTCGACAATGAGTTTCGACAAGATCCCCGCTGGCAAGGAATTGCCGAACGACGTCTACGTAGCGATCGAGATTCCGGCCAATCACGCGCCGATCAAGTACGAGATCGACAAGGACATCGATGCGCTCATGGTGGATCGTTTCATGGCCACCCCGATGTTCTACCCGGCCAACTACGGCTACATCCCGAACACCCTGGCCGACGATGGCGATGCCCTCGACGCGCTGGTCGTGACCCCGTATCCGGTCGCACCGGGCAGCGTCATCCGTGCGCGTCCGGTCGGCGTGCTCAACATGAGCGACGAAGCCGGTGAAGACGCCAAGCTGGTCTGCGTCCCGCACCAGAAGCTGACCTCCCTGTACGACGACGTCCAGGAAGTCACTGATCTGCCGGAACTGCTGCGTCAGCAGATCGCGCACTTCTTCGAGAACTACAAGGATCTCGAGAAAGGCAAGTGGGTCAAGATCGATTCCTGGGACGGTGCTGATGCCGCCCGTGCCGCGATCGAGAAGGCAGCCGCTGCCTACCAGAAGGACTGAGTCCTTCTGAAGTGATGCGCGATTCAGGCATCACGATGCAAAAAAGCCCCCGTCATTGACGGGGGCTTTTTCGTTTCCGGCTCACGCCCGACACCGGTGAGGAGAACCCTCAGGCGGCATCGGGCGTCACGGGATCAGCCCTTCTCGAGCAGGCTGCGCAGGTCACTGATCGCGGAGTTGGCTCGCGCGACGTAGTTGGCCATCACCAGCGAATGGTTGGCGAAGAAGCCGAAGCCGGAGCCATTGAGGATGATCGGGCTGCCGATATCGGTCTGGGTCGCTTCCAGCTCACGGATGATCTGGTCGATGGAGGTCAGCGCGTTCTTGTCTTCCAGCACGCCCTGGAAGTCATGACGCACTGCCTTGAGCAGATGGATCAGCGCCCAGGAGGTGCCGCGTGCCTGATAGAAGACATCGTCGATCTCGAGCCACGGCGTCTTGATCTCTTCTTCCGTCTGGGTGCTCTTGGCCGAGGTGGCGCTCTTGTCGCCGGCCAGGCTCAGGTTGAGCTGCGACTTGCCGACACTGGCCGACAGGCGCTGGGACAGGGAACCGAGGCGATTCTCGACATCCGACAGCCAGGCCACCAGGTTGTCGGCACGCGCGTAGAACTGGCCGTTGTTCTGGGTGTCATCGCTCAGACGCTTGAGGTAGTCGCCCAGCTCACGGTTGGCGTCGGCATATTCGTGCTCGGCTTCCGGCAGCATCCAGGCATTGGCATCGATGAACAGCAGGGATTCGGCCTTGCCCAGTGCCTTGTCATCGCTGGACTGGGACTGCGAACGGCTGAATTCCTTGCGCAGCTCACGCGTCATGTCACGCACCTGCACCAGCACGCCATATTCCCAGTTGGGCATGTTGTCGAGCATCAGCCCCGGCGGCGCCACATCATTCTTGAGATAACCACCCGGCTTGTGCAGCAGGGTGTCATTGAGTTTCATCAGGGTGGCGACGGTCGCGGTGCCTGTCGGCAGGGTCTCGAAAGCCGGTGCCGGCTCTTCGCCCTCGACCTTGGCCACCGGCGCGGCCAGACCGTGCACGCGAGCCAGTTCGGTGCGCGTGGCCTGATCGATGTTGAACTCGTCCGGTTCACTGCTCCAGTAGATACCAAGGCCAACGCAGACCAGCAGGTAAATGACGAACAGCCCGATCAGTGGTTTCCAGATCCAGCCATACTGAGGCGTTTCCAGCACATCGCGATTGGCGCCGCGCTTGCTGCCTTTACCGAATAGGGCCATGCGTTCTTCCTTGTATGAAGCCTTGTAGAAAAAGCCGTGTGAGAGACGAGTCAGACCTGCCTGAACGGATGTGAGCCGCGCCGATGCATCCAGCGCCGGTACTCATGACGTACGTCCTATCCTATCATGCGCCCCTGCACGTGCCAGTCGCACTCGGTGAAGTGCCGGTTCTGTGACAAGGTGCGATGCGCTCCGGATTGCGGGCCTGGTCGTGGACCGAGCCGAGGACCGAGCCGCGGGCTGAGTCGCAGGCGAGCCGAGGGCCAGACTGCCACCCGCGCAGGCGGCTTCACCACTCGAGCCCGATACGTCCTCACACGCCCTCACACGAGCGGGATGTCTGCTACATGGTGGCACATTCATCCGCGTGCAAGTCGTGCGCGGCGATGATGGGCTGGCTCACGATCCTGCGCTCGCCCCCGAGCAGGATGATGGCGGCGCGACACTGCGGTGCCTTGAGGCCTGCAGGATGTTCTTTCGGCACTGTATAAGGATGCTTTCGTGCTTCGTTCGTTCTTGAAAGTCAGCATGGCGCTGCCAACGGGCCGCGCACGCCCCTCCGCGTTCTCACGCCTGCTGGGCCCTGCATTGCTGGCAACCCTGCTGGCGATCGCGCTGGTGGTCGCGCAGGCAATGACGGCGCTGCCCGCCCATGCCGGCCTGTTCAGCTCAGACTCAGGCTCAGACTCAGGCTCAAGTTCAAACGCCGGCAGCGGCTCCAGCAGTGCGGCGTCCAGCCTGTTCGGCGGCGGCAATCAGGGCGATTTCCTGCCGGTCAGTGAAGCCTTCAAGCCGCGCAGCTGGCGCGAGGGCGACACCCTGTATGTCGGCTTCACCAGCGCCGAAGGCTATTACCTCTATCGGCATCAGTTCAGCTTCGCGACCACCAGCGACCAGGTCGTGCTGGGCGACGCCGACCTGCCGCCGGGAGAGCTGAAGAACGACCCCTACATGGGCGAGGTACATGTCTTCCACGATGCGCTGGTCATTCGCATCCCGCTGACCAGCGCATCCTCTGGCAAGGCAGTGCGTGACGGCACACCGGCCAGCGGCCCGATCCCGCTCTCCATCACCTTCCAGGGCTGTGCGGATGCCGGGCTCTGCTATCCGCCGGAGACCGTCACGCTGCAGGCCGGTGAGCAGAGTGCCCCTGCCCCCTTCGCGCAGCTGATGCCGACCGCCAGCCAGTCGAGCGATACGACGGCGCCAGTGGCCCCCCGCACCACAACAGCCCCGATCAGCGGCACCGATGCCGGCTTCAGCGCACTGTTCGCGGATGCCAGCCTGCTGACGGCTCTGGGGCTGTTCTTCCTCGCCGGACTCGGCCTGACCTTCACGCCCTGCGTGCTGCCGATGATTCCGATACTGAGTTCGATCATCGTCGGCCAGCGCCCCAGCCGCCCGCGCGCCATGCTGCTGTCCACGAGCTACGCCCTGGGCATGGCCCTGACCTACGCCGCGGCCGGCACCTTGATGGGACTGTTCGGCGCGGGGCTCAACCTGCAGGCGCATCTGCAGGCGCCGGCCGTACTGATTCCCTTCGCTGCCTTGTTCGTGCTGTTCGCGCTGGCCATGTTCGGTGCCTTCAATATGCGACTGCCCAGCGGCATGCACTCACGGCTCGACGCGTTGCAAGGGCACCTGATGAACGCCGGCCCCGGCGGACTGGCGCTGGCAGGCGCGTTATCGGTACTCGTGGTATCGCCCTGCGTCTCGGCACCTCTGGCCGGTGCGCTGGTCTATCTTTCCGCCAGTGGCGATGCCATGACCGGCGGGCTCGCACTCTTCGCGCTGGGGCTGGGCATGGGCGTGCCGTTGATTCTGGTCGGCACCTTCGGCGCCAGCCTGCTGCCCAGGGCCGGCGGCTGGATGGAGGGCATCAAGCAGGCCTTCGGTATCCTGCTGCTGGGGGTGGCGCTGTGGCTGGTGGAGCGCTTGCTGCCGGCCTCGCTGGCAGTGCTGGGCTGGGCCATTCTGGCCATCGGCACCGGCGTGGCGCTGGGGGCGCTCAGCACACAGACCCGAGGCTGGGCGCGTGCCCGTCAGGCACTGGGACTGGTCGCGCTGGGCTGGGGCATGATCAGCCTGCTGGGCGTGGCAGGCGGCGCAAGCGACCCGCTGCGCCCGCTGGCCCCCTTCACTGGCGGCTCATCATCCGGGCAGGCCACCGAGACCTCACTGGACTTCACCACCGTCAGCGACATGAGAGAGCTCGAACATGAGCTGGCACTGGCCGCCAGCCGCGGCCAGCCGGTGTTCGTCGACTACTACGCCGACTGGTGCATCTCCTGCAAGGTGATGGAGCGCGAGGTCTTCCCCAAGGTCGCCAGCCAGTTGCGCCAGTTCCACCTGATTCGCGCCGACGTCACCAGTACCGGGGCCGCGACCCAGGCACTGCTCAAGCAATTCGGCCTGTTCGGCCCCCCCAGCCTGCTGTTCTTCGCCGATGAACGCGAGCTCACAGCGGCGCGCATCCAGGGGGAGGTCAACGCCAGCCAGCTCGGCCAGCACCTGACAGCGGTGCTGGACCAGCTGCGCGCCACGTCACAGCGCGCGAACTGAGCGGCGTGTCTACCACAGGCCCGGCGCGGGGCAGTTGCTGTCGAGACGCACGTGAGGACGAAGAATGCGGCAAAATCTTCGGTTCAGTGCCAAACTGGACAGCGTTCGAGAATTTCGGCAGAATCCGCGTCACTACGGCAACAGCCTACGCTCAATAGGTAAACGTCGTGGATAGTGACGGTATCTTTGCATTTTCTTCATGGGTTAACAGCTCAATGAGCCTGGTGCTCGAGCACGGCTGACACAAGGGACTTTCATGGCGCGCATCCTGGTACTCAACGGCCCCAATCTCAATCTTCTGGGGACCCGTGAACCCGAGGTGTATGGCACCACCACGCTGGAGGATATCCACCAGCGTCTGGTCCAGCGCGCCAGCGCGGCCGGCCATCAGCTGGACTGGCTGCAGTCCAATGCCGAGCATGTGCTGATCGAGCGTATCCACCTTGCCCGTGAAGATGGCACCGCCATCATCCTGATCAATCCGGCGGCCTTTACCCATACCAGCGTTGCGCTGCGCGATGCGCTACTCGGCGTCGCACTCCCGTTCATCGAGCTGCACCTGTCCAACACCCATGCCCGCGAGCCGTTCCGCCACCATTCGTATCTTTCCGATGTGGCACGCGGCGTGATCATGGGCTTTGGCGCTCGAAGCTATGACATGGCGCTTGACGCCGCCCTGGACGATCTCGCGCAGTAAGGGCACGTCCAGAGCGGTGTTCACGCACCGCCATCAGGCCTCATCACTGCCTGATACCAGGATTCACCGGCCATCGCCATGGTCGGGACAGCCGTCGGGGCTGTCGCCCGCAGCCGCCGCTATCACGGCTGCACACCCCCATTTCCAGCCACATTTACATCGGGATTAATTTCATGGATATCCGCAAGGTCAAGAAGCTGATCGAGCTGCTCGAAGAGTCCAACATCAGCGAAATCGAGATCCAGGAAGGCGAAGAGTCCGTTCGCATCAGCCGCCATCCGCAGGGCTTCGCCCAGCAGCCGATGATGCAGGCCCCGATGATGCAGCAGCAGCCGATGCAGCAGGCCGCTCCGGCAGCCGCTGGCGCCGCTGAAGCACCGGCCGCTCCGGCAGCACCGGCTGCGCCGCAGGGTCACACCATCAACTCTCCGATGGTCGGCTCCTTCTACCGTTCTCCGGCGCCGGGCTCCAAGGCCTTCATCGAAGTCGGCCAGAGCGTCAAGAAAGGTGATACCGTCTGCATCGTCGAAGCCATGAAGATGATGAACCAGATCGAAGCCGACAAGGATGGCGTCGTCGAAGCCATTCTGATCGAAGACGGCGAGCCGGTTGAATTCGACCAGCCCATGATCGTCATTTCCTGATCCCAACGGACACGTCACCATGCTCGACAAGGTACTGATTGCCAACCGCGGCGAGATCGCCCTTCGCATCCTTCGCGCCTGCAAGGAACTGGGCATCAAGACGGTAGCGGTGCACTCCAAGGCCGACCGCGACCTGATGCACGTCCGCCTGGCGGATGAAGCTGTGTGCATCGGCCCGGCCTCCTCTGCCAAATCCTATCTCCACATCCCGGCGCTGATCGCAGCCGCCGAGGTGACGGACGCCGACGCCATCCACCCGGGCTACGGCTTCCTGTCGGAAAATGCCAACTTCGCCGAACAGGTCGAACGTTCCGGCTTCGCCTTCATCGGCCCGCGCGCTGACACCATCCGCATGATGGGTGACAAGGTCGCGGCCATCGAGGCGATGAAGCTGGCCGGCGTTCCGACCGTGCCGGGTTCCGACGGCCCGGTGCCGGAAGACGAAGACGAGATGTACGCCATCGCCGAGCGCATCGGCTATCCGGTGATCATCAAGGCCGCCGCTGGCGGTGGTGGTCGCGGCATGCGCGTGGTGCACTCCAAGGCCAGCCTGCTGTCCTCGGTGAGCATCACCCAGGGTGAAGCGGCCGCGGCCTTCGGCGACGGCACGGTGTACATGGAGAAATTCCTCCAGAACCCGCGTCACGTCGAAGTCCAGGTACTGGCCGATGGCCAGGGCAACGCCATCCATCTGTATGACCGCGACTGCTCCCTGCAGCGTCGTCACCAGAAGGTGCTGGAAGAAGCACCGGCGCCGCAGCTGGACGAAGAAGCGCGTGCCAAGGTACTCAAGTCGTGCACCGATGCCTGCATCGAGATCGGCTACCGTGGCGCCGGCACCTTCGAGTTCCTGTACGAGAACGGCGGCTTCTACTTCATCGAGATGAACACTCGTGTTCAGGTCGAGCACCCGGTGACCGAAATGGTCACTGGCATCGATATCGTCAAGGAACAGCTGCGCATCGCCTCCGGCCTGCCGCTGTCCGTGAAGCAGGAAGATATCGAGCTGCGCGGTCACGCCTTCGAGTGCCGTATCAATGCCGAGGATTCGCGCACCTTCATGCCGTCTCCGGGCAAGGTCGAGCTCTATCACGCGCCGGGCGGTCTGGGCGTGCGCATGGACTCGCACCTGTACTCCGGCTACACCGTTCCGCCGCACTACGACTCCCTGATCGGCAAGCTGATCACCTGGGGCGAGAGCCGCGAGATCGCACTGACGCGCATGCGCAATGCCCTCGACGAGCTGCTGGTGGAAGGTATCAAGACCAACACTGACCTGCAGAAGGATCTGGTACGTGATGCCGGCTTCCAGGAAGGTGGCGTCAACATCCATTATCTGGAGAAGAAGCTGGGCCTGTAAGACGCCCCGCTTGAGATCGGTGACGCGTGTTGCCGATAGACGCACGACAGAAGGGTGGCCTCGGCTGCCCTTCTGTCGTCTGTGCCATCCTCCCCTTTCTTATCGCCCATCGACAGGAGTCACCATGTCCTGGCTGCAACTCAAGGCGCGTATCGCCCCCGACCACGCCGAGATTCTCGAGCATCTGCTGATGGAAGAAGGCGCCTGCGCCATCACGCTGCAGGATGCTGAAGACCAACCGCTGTTCGAACCTGACCTCGGCAGCACGCCGCTGTGGAGCGAGACTGTCCTCACTGGCCTGTGGGATGGCACCGAAGGCATCGAGGCCATGCGCGAGCGAGTCAAGGCCGGCTGGGCGGCGCTGATTCCCGATGAGCCCTGCCCGGAGATCGAGGTCGAGATCCTCGAGGACCGTGACTGGGCCCGGGAATGGATGGACGGCTTCGAGCCGCTCAAGATGGGCCAGCGCCTGTGGATCGTGCCCAGCTGGCACGATGCGCCGGAGCAGGACGCCGTCAACCTGATGCTCGACCCGGGCCTGGCCTTCGGCACCGGCACCCACCCGACCACCGCCCTGTGCCTGGAATGGCTCGATGGGCTGGCCGTCGATGGCAAGCTCGCCCAGCACAGCGTGCTCGACTTCGGTTGCGGCTCCGGCATTCTCGCCATCGCCGCGCTCAAGCTCGGCGCGGTGGATGCGCTGGGCACCGATATCGACCCGCAGGCGCTGCAGGCCTCGCGTGAGAACGCCCAGCGCAATGACGTCAGCGACCAGCTGACCCTGTGCTACCCGGACCGCCTGCCGGACGCGGGCTATCAGATCGTGGTCGCCAACATCCTGGCCGGCCCGCTGGTCGAACTGGCTCCGCAGATCGCGGGCAGCGTCGCCCCGGGTGGCCTGTTGGCGCTCTCCGGCATTCTCGCGCCCCAGGCGGGAGAGGTGCTCGACGCCTATCGTGAGGCCGGACTGATCATGGAAGAACCCACCGAGCGCGATGGCTGGGTACGCCTCAATGGTCAGCGTCCACTGATGGGCTGAGCCACGCCATGAGCCATGCCATGAGCGCCGCAGCCGCGCAGGGAGAACGCATCCGCGATGCATTGTGGATGAAATAGCCCTTCAAACCCTGCGGCGCTCTAGGTATCATGACGCCCCCGCGAATCCCTGACACGACAGCGGCTCGCGCGCCTGACACCACTCGCATGACACGAGACCCATGACCGATACCCCGCTTCCCGCCGACCTGCCCCGCATCGGCGTACATCAGCTTCCCAATCGCGTGATTCTGGCCCCGATGGCCGGTGTCACCGATCGTCCGTTCCGACAGCAATGTCGTGAGCTGGGCGCCGGGCTGGTGGTATCGGAGATGGTGACCAGTGACAAGCGGCTGTGGAATACCGTCAAGTCCCGCACGCGCATGAACCATGCCGGCGAACCCGGCCCGCGTGCCGTGCAGATCGCCGGCGGTGATGCCGCCATGCTGGCCGAGGCCGCGGCGCTCAACGCCGAGATGGGCGCCGAGATCATCGACATCAACATGGGCTGCCCGGCCAAGAAGGTCTGCAACAAGGCCGCCGGTTCTGCCCTGATGCGCGACGAGAAGCTCGTCGGCGAGATTCTCGATGCCGTGGTACGCGCCGTGGACGTGCCGGTAACGCTCAAGATGCGCACCGGCTGGTGCGAAGAGACGCGCAACGCCATCGCCATCGCGCGCATGGCCGAAAACGCCGGCATCCAGGCGCTGTCCGTGCATGGTCGTACTCGTCAGCAGAAATATACCGGTGAGGCCGAATACGACACCATCGCCGCCGTGAAGGCCGCGGTGTCGATTCCGGTCTTCGCCAATGGCGATATCGACAGCGGCGAGAAGGCGCGACATGTGCTTGACTATACGGGCGCCGACGCCGTGATGATCGGCCGTGCGGCCCAGGGCAATCCCTGGATCTTCCGCGAGATCAATCACTACCTGGCCACCGGCCAGGTAGCCTGTGGCCCGAGCGATGCGGAGCGCGCCCTCGTGATGCGCACCCACCTCGAGGCCCTGTACGAATTCTACGGTGACTACATGGGAACGCGCATCGCGCGCAAGCATGTGGGCTGGTATCTGGCGACGCGGGAGGATGGCAGTGAGCTCAAGCGCCACTTCAATCCCCTCGAGGAGCCGGAACAACAGCGCCAGTTCCTGACCCGCCTGTTCGGCGAGCCGGAAGGCATCGCCCGCACCGAGACGCAAGGAAGTCACGCAGCATGACCAGCAGGCACCCTCTTTCACCCGACGACGCAAGCCAGGCCACCCTGATGACGCCCGTGCGGCACCATCAGACCCTGCGCGAGGCGGTCGAGCACTCCATGGCGCGCTACTTCGCCCACCTGGATGGCGAGCAGGTCACCGACCTGCATGCCATGGTGATGGCCGAGGTCGAGGCGCCGCTGCTGGAGGCGGTGATGGCCCACGCGCAGGGCAACCAGACCCGCGCCGCCGACATGCTGGGCCTCAACCGAGGCACACTGCGCAAGAAGCTCAAGCAGTTTGATCTGATCTGACCCCGCCGGGGCACCTTTACAGGTGCCCCGGCGTCTTTTTGTTGATCCACGAGTGGAGCATCATGCAAGCCAAGCCCCAAGCCATCCGTCGCGCCCTCCTGAGTGTTTCCGACAAGACTGGAATCGTCGAATTCGCTCGTGCCCTGGACGCCCGCGGCGTCGCCCTGCTGTCCACTGGCGGTACCTTCCGCCTGCTCAAGGACAACGGCCTTGCCGTGACGGAAGTGTCCGAGCACACCGGTTTCCCGGAAATGATGGATGGCCGGGTCAAGACCCTGCACCCGAAGATCCACGGTGGCATTCTCGGCCGTCGCGGCCAGGATGATGCGGTGATGGCCGAGCACGGCATCGACCCCATCGACATGGTCATCGTCAATCTGTACCCGTTCGCCGCTACCGTGGCCAACCCGGATTGCTCGCTGGAAGACGCCATCGAGAACATCGATATCGGCGGCCCGACCATGGTGCGTTCCTGCGCCAAGAACCACGCCCACACCACCATCGTCGTCAACGCCTCGGATTATGATCGCGTGATCGCCGAGATGGATGCCAACGACAACGCCGTCAGCGATGGCGCGCGCTTCGATCTGGCCGTGGCCGCCTTCGAGCACACCGCCGCCTACGATGGCGCCATCGCCAACTGGCTGGGCCAGCGTGTCGAAGGCGGCAGCGAAGGCCTGCCGCGTCAGTACAACGTCAGCCTGAGCAAGAAGCAGGACATGCGTTACGGCGAGAACCCGCACCAGAAGGCGGCCTTCTACGTCGAGGACGGTGCCACCGAGGCCAGCGTCGCCACGGCCGTGCAGGTGCAGGGCAAGGCGTTGTCCTACAACAACGTCGCCGACACCGATGCCGCCTTCGAGTGCGTCAAGGCCTTCGACGAGACCGCCTGTGTCATCGTCAAGCACGCCAACCCGTGTGGCGTCGCCATCGGCGAGTCTGCCCTGGCCGCCTACGAGCGTGCCTTCCAGACCGACCCGACCAGCGCCTTCGGCGGCATCATCGCCTTCAACGTGCCGCTGGACGCCGAGACCGCGCAGGCGATCGTCTCGCGTCAGTTCGTCGAGGTGATCATCGCCCCGGGCATCAGTGAAGAGGCGGCGGCCATCGTCGCCACCAAGGCCAATGTGCGCCTGCTCGACGTCGCGGATGCCTGGGCGGCCGAACGTACCGGCGGTCACGACTTCAAGCGTGTCACCGGCGGTCTGCTGGTCCAGGACCGCGACCAGGGCATGGTCGGCCGTGACGAGCTCAAGGTCGTCACCGAGCGTGCACCGAGCGAGCAGGAACTCAACGACCTGACCTTCGCCTGGAAAGTGGCCAAGTTCGTCAAGTCCAACGCCATCGTCTACATCAAGGATGGCCAGACCATCGGTGTGGGCGCCGGCCAGATGAGCCGCGTCTATTCCGCCAAGATCGCCGGCATCAAGGCCGCCGATGAAGGTCTGGAAGTGCCGGGTTCCGTGATGGCCTCCGATGCCTTCTTCCCGTTCCGCGACGGCATCGACGCCGCTGCGGCGGCCGGCATCACTGCCGTCATCCAGCCGGGTGGCTCCATGCGCGATCAGGAAGTCATCGATGCGGCCAACGAAGCCGGCATCGCCATGGTCTTCACCGGCATGCGTCACTTCCGTCACTGATCAGACATCGCTAGTCTGCACGGGTACCTGTACTGCTACCTAAGCTAGCGCCCACGCAAAAGCCCCCGCCAGCGACATGCTGGCGGGGGCTTTTTCATGCGCATCTGACAAGAAACGCGGTCATTTGACCGGCAGGTCGACCCAGCGCAGGAAGTTGTCGCGCGCGACATTGCGCGCCGCCTGTGGCGACAGCGCATCGAGGAAGGGCGTATAGCTGGCGAGGATATCGCCCACCGAGCCGAAGCGCCCGACCACATCACTGCCGAGCACGAAGCGCTGCGGGAAGCGCTCGACCAGCGCCACCCAACGCGAGCGCGGCTGCCCTTCATCATCCAGCAGGTAGGGTTCCAGCACCGACCAGGACAGGTCGATATTCAGGTTGGGGTAGGTTTCCAGCATGCGCTCGATCTCGCCGTGCAGCCAGGTCATGCGCCCCAGACGGCGATTGAGCTCGGCACTGGTCCCGGCGTGTGCCCAGATGAAGGTCGTGTCCGGATTGTCGCGTACCGCACTCTCGAATTCCTCGAGATACAGGCCTTCATGCCCTTCCCGCTTGCTGGTGATGTTGGAATGCACCATCACCGGCAGCCCCTTCTCCGCCGCCAGCGCATAGACCTTCATCAAGGCCGGATGATTGGCGCGCGGCGTCTCGCCTTCGGTCAGGCGCGTCAGGTCATCATGGCGCGTGAAGACCTCCCCGATGCCCTTCCAGAAGCCGGGATAGATCGCCATCAGCTGACGAATCTCGTCAGCAGCGTTCAGATCGGTGGGGTTGAAGCCGGTGATGAACGGCGAGAAACGCGCCTGTACCGGCTCGGGCGCGCGAGTCAGCGCCTCGGCCAGGATGTAATCGGTACCGGAATACCAGTAGACCGGCGCATCATCGCCCATGTAGTACCGTGGCTTCTTGGGTGCGTCCTGCTGCCATTTCTTGGCGACGCCAATGCCCGTGACCAGGGCGTGATCGACCTGTGCCTCGTCCATGGCATCCAGCAAGGCCCCCAGACCATCACCCTGCTGGAAGAAGTCCACGAAGTGCAGATGGGCGTCGCTGTAGTGATAATCACGCGTTTCGTCGGCTGACACGGATTCGAGGCCACCCAGACTGCCGGCAAGCCCCAGCAGCAATGCCAACGCCCCCTGGACGAGAGGACGTTGGCGGGCGCGGGCAGGATGAGAGAGCTGGGCAGGACAAGAGGCCCTGACAGGAAGAGAGGCACGGACGATGCGAGGGGCAAGCTTCAGCATGGGGAGCTCCGGGAAAAGGTCGCTCGATTCTGCGGCGCATCCCTGCCACGCGCAAGCAGCCTCAGCCCGCCAGCGCCGCCCCGCTCATGGCGTTTCGCGAGTTCGCCTCGCTCTCAGCAGCCTGCTGGCGGCGCGCGGTGACACGGTTCCAGACCTTCTCGTGGAAGAAGAAGGCGACGGTGTTGACCGCCGGCTCGACGATGGCGACCAGGCCGCCGACCACGATATCGCCGGTCAGCAGGTAGGTGACACCGAAGGCGATGGAGAAGTGCATGCTGGCAAAGGTCAATGTCTTGATCATGTTGGCTGCCCTCCGGGCGGTCTACTCAGCGAGACGCTGAGCCTCAGCGCGTCGCATGTCATGGGGTCAGGCAACTGCGTGCTGCCTTGATGAACCAATAATAACGATTCTCAACTGCATGTAGAAATCACTTTGCACTACCTGGCTGATAAGCGTCAACTATCACGCGATTGAGCCGACCTGGTGGCACGCCCTGCCAGCGGCATCGAGCGCGCCAGCTGCGGTCATATCCGCTAGAATGCCCTGCCGGCCCCTCGCGCCACTCTCGGTCTGATGCCCGGTGGCGCCGTTGTCACGATGGCTCGGCCAGCTTCGCGCCCTTTTCCCTCTACCGCTGCTTCAAGGTTGCCATGACGCCGCCACTCGACCCCGATGCTCTCCAGACACTGCTCGAACGCCTGTCCGATGATGCCAGCCGCTGCTTCAACGAGGGCAAGGTCGCGGACTATATCCCGGCCCTGGCGCAGGTCGACCCTGACCAGTTCGGCATCGCCGTCTGCCATGTGGATGGCCGTGTCCAGTACGCCGGCAGCGCGCATACCCGCTTCTCGATCCAGTCGATCTCCAAGGTGCATGCGCTGGTACTGGCGATGCAGCGCCTGGAGAGCGACGAGATCTGGTCGCGCGTCGGCCGTGAGCCTTCCGGCCAGGCCTTCAACTCGATCATGCAGCTGGAGGTCGAGAACGGCATCCCGCGCAATCCCTTCATCAATGCCGGAGCCCTGCTGATCACCGACCTGCTGGTGTCGCGCATCGTCTCGATCCAGAACACCCTGCGTGAGCAGCTCAGGCGTCTGTCCGGCAGCGACGATATCGGCTTCGATGAAAAGGTCGCGCGCTCGGAAATGGACCACAAGGCACGCAATGCCTCGCTCGCCTACCTGATGCAGGCCTACGGCAATGTGCATTCCGATGTGGATGACCTGCTGGATACCTACTTCCACAGCTGCTCGGTGTCGATGAACTGCGTGGAACTGGCACGCAGCTTCGCCTTCCTGGCCAATCGCGGCGTCAATCCGCTGGATGGCAAGGAAGTGGTCTCGCCGCTGGAGACACGCCAGCTCAATGCGTTGTTGCTGACCTGCGGACTTTACGATGCGGCAGGCGACTTCGCCTGGCGAGTGGGGCTGCCGGGCAAGAGTGGTGTCGGCGGTGGCATCATCGCCATCCTGCCGGGACAGATGAGCATCTGCGTCTGGTCACCACGCCTGGACGGCTACGGCAACTCGATTGCCGGGCGGCATGCACTGGAAGGCCTGGTGGCGGGCATGGGGCTTTCGCCACTGGGGTGAGACATGCGAGTCGAGAAGTGAGGACTGAAATGGGAGGGTTGAGAAGTGGGCGTTGCGGCATGAGAGCCGAGTTCCGGCAATAAAAAAGGGCGAGTCGCGTCCGCCACGCCACTCGCCCTGTCTTCAATCCTTGAAGACTATCACCACAGGTCCCGCTCTTTGACTGTAGCGTAAATAAGCATATGCACAAGTAAGAGAATGCCGACAAAGCACAGCTGTCTTTGGCCCTGATCTGCGCCAAAAGACCACGATATACCGCTTTGGTCTGACACGTGCTGCGAGAGACGCTCCATCTCTACGACCAATGACTCATGCGCCTCTTGTCGCGACGCGCATGCCGTTCTCTCATCAGAAGCAAAAAGATCGCTCTCATCAGCAGCGAAAATTCCATAGACAAATTGCAGGCACACTCGGCGCAGACAGGTGGGATAAATGCATGGCATGAAAAAGCCCGCTCGGTTTCCCGGGCGGGCTTTTTGCCAGCTGATGGCGTGTCCGATCATTGCCTTGAGCGTTGGCCATCAATCAGCGATGCAACGTTCCAAGAGGCAAAGTTCCAGGAGGCAAAGCTCAAGGATGCAAGGATCAAGCAAAGATCGACAGCGCAGACCCGATGACGATGGATCAGCCAAGTGAAAGGCACAGATACTTGGTTTCCATGTATTCCTCGAGGCCATACTTGGAGCCTTCACGGCCCAGCCCCGATGCCTTGGTGCCGCCGAAGGGCGCCGCGGCGTTGGAGATCAGCCCGGTATTGATACCGACCATGCCGTAGTCCAGACCTTCCGAGACGCGCCAGACACGCTTGAGGTCGCTGCTGTAGAAGTAACTGGCCAGGCCGAATTCGGTGTCGTTGGCCATCTCGATCGCCTCTTCCTCGCTCTCGAAGGGGAAGATCGCCGCCAGCGGACCGAAGGTTTCCTCACGGGCGACCTTCATCTCCGGCGTCACCTGCGAGATCAGGGTCGGCGTGAAGAAGCTGCCCCCCAGCGGATGCGGATGGCCGCCCAACAGCAGTTCGGCACCCTTGTCGAGGGCATCCTGCACGTGCTCGGTGACCTTCTCGACGGCGTCGCCATCGATCAACGGGCCAACCTTGACGCCCTCTTCCAGGCCATTGCCCACGGTCAGCTCGGCGTTCATGGCGGCAGCCAGTTTCTCGCTGAAGGCATTGACCACGCTGGACTGCACCAGGAAGCGATTGGTGCAGACGCAGGTCTGGCCGGCATTGCGGAACTTGGCCGCCATCGCGCCTTCCACCGCCGCATCGAGATCGGCGTCTTCGAACACCAGGAAGGGCGCATTGCCGCCAAGCTCCAGCGAGATCTTCTGGATATGCTGCGCGGCATTTGCCATCAGGCCACGCCCGACTTCCGTGGAGCCGGTGAAGGTCACCTTGCGCACGATGCTGGAATCGGTCATCGCCTTGGCGATGTCCTTGGCCGAGCCCGGCACGACGTTGAAGACACCGCGCGGCACGCCAGCACGTTCCGCCAGCACCGCCAGCGCCAGCGCCGAGAACGGCGTCTGGCTGGCCGGCTTGACCACGATCGGACAGCCTGCGGCCAGCGCGGCGCCCGCCTTGCGGGTGATCATCGAGGCCGGGAAGTTCCACGGCGTGATCGCCCCCACGACTCCGACCGGCTGCTTGAGCACCAGGATGCGCTGGTCACGCTTGGCGGCCGGAATGGTATCGCCATACACGCGCTGACCTTCTTCGGCGAACCAGCGCAGGAAGCTGGCCGCGTACTGGATTTCACCGGCGGCCTCGGCGAGGGGCTTGCCCTGCTCCAGCGTCATGATCTGCGCCAGATCATCCTTGTGCTCCAGCATCAAGGCGTACCACTTCATCAGGATGTCAGCGCGCTCCAGCGCCGGCGTCTCCTTCCAGTCCGCGAAGGAGTGCTGCGCCGCCTCGATGGCGCGTTCGGTCTCGGCGTAACCCAGCCGAGGCACGCGGCCGATGATCTCGCCGGTGGCAGGATTGTCGACCTCGATCTGCTCGCCGGAATCCGCGGCTACCCAGCCACCGTCGATATAGGCAAATGGACGAAACAGACTGGTATCGTTGAGATGTTCCATGAAGACTCCCGAGGCGTGCTTGTGGGTCAAGGCAGTGATTCCCGGCTACCCGAGACTACTCAAGACTAACCTGATATAGCCTAGATGCGGGCGTGGCGCTAGATCCACAACCCTGCCAGTACTAGTACCACGATGGCCAGCCCGGCGAGCCACCAGCGCTTGCGCGTTACTGGCCTGGCGGCGTCGGCCTCGCTCTCGGGCGGCATCGAGACGACTCGCCGCGCCTTCTGCTGCTTGATCCGCGCATTGAAGACCTGCACTGCACGCCCGTCGCGAAGTTCGAAGTCCACCGCCAGTCCCGGCCCCGGCAAGCCACGCCCGCGCCAGCCGACCAGATCGAAGACGTGCTCACCGCCCTTCTCGTCCCGAATGGTGCCTTGCTGTTCTGCATCATCGAAATGGATGATTTCCCCGATCACATCATGTCTCCCGACTCTTCAGACTTCTGTGCCTGACTTTCTCGATATCTGATCTTCTCCACATCTGAGCTTCTCGACATCTTAGCTTCTCGACACCTGAGCTTCTCAACGCCTACTCCGGCTGACTAGTCATGTGCTTCGCGACTGTCCGACAGGGTGATGGACACCGAGTCCGAGAAGCGCAAGGCATGCGGCTTGTCGATCTCGACCTGCGCCGTCAGCACCTGTTCGTGCGCCATCACGATATCCAGCACCTCACGGGTCATGCGCTCGAGCAGCGCGAAGCGCCCTTCCTCGACATGACGGATCAACTGCTTGGTGATGGTGCGGTAATTGAGCGCTTCACTGATGTGATTGAACTGCACGGCGCGTGCCGCGCGATAGCGGATCACCACGTTGATCACGACATCCTGGCGGTTCTGAATCTCGTCTTCATTGATCCCGATATAGGTTCTCAGGCGCAGATTCTTGATGCGAATGGTGGCGAGATCGTGATCGAGATGTTCATCGTGCAAGGCATGCATCGGCATCGGCAGGGACTCCTGATCAAGGGAAACGCGCGAGATGACTCCCAGACAAGAACGCCGCCTCGAAAGGCGGCGTCTTCACTCTGCTGTCAGCTGATCAACGTCAGGAATTCCTGACGGGTCGGCTGATTGTCGCGGAAGGCGCCCAGCATCACGGACGTCTTCATGCTGGAATTCTGCTTTTCCACCCCACGCATCATCATGCACATGTGACGCGCTTCGACCACGACGGCCACACCACGTGCACCGGTGACCTGCTGAACGGCCTCGGCGATCTGCTTGGTGAGGTTTTCCTGGATCTGCATGCGCCGCGAATACATGTCGACGATACGCGCGAACTTGGACAGACCGAGCACCTTGCCAGACGGCAGATAGGCGATGTGGCACTTGCCGATGAACGGCAGCAGGTGATGCTCGCACATCGAGTAAAGCTCGATGTCCTTGACCAGTACCATCTCGTCCGTATCGGAGGTGAAGACAGCGCCGTTGACGATCTCCTCCAACGACTGTTGATAGCCATGAGTCAGGTACTGCATGGCCTTGGCCGCGCGCTTGGGCGTATCCAGCAGGCCCTCACGCTCTGGATCCTCACCCAACGCGGTGATGATCTGGCGGTAGTGGTTGGCAATCTCTTCGGTCATCCGTCTGCCTATGGTATCGGTCAGGGGCGCGCACTAGCGCACGCATAGCAGGGGTAAAGCACAAAAGTCATACACAAGCGATCAGATGGCAAGAAATCGTATAACTTCGTGTTCAATGTCAGGGCCAGATTCTACCTCAGGCATGCCGTCAACGCAGGTCTGTTCACGCGATTGTCGTATCCATGCAACACATGCGCCCCCATCGGTAACCGATGGGGGCGCATGAAGGGGCAATGTCACACACTTCGCCAAAGGGGCTCAGGCCTCGCGACGACCTTCAGGTCATTTCACGACTGCCAGGCCATGTCGCGATCGCTAGGCCAGCCAACGCGGCGCAGACAGCGCGACGCGCTGCTGTTCCAGGCTGCGAATGTGGTCGTCCCAGTAGCCCAGGCTCGCCACGTGCGAGAAGGCCTGCGGGAAGGCGGGGTCCGACCAGCGCCGCACCACCCAGGCGCTGTGGCGCACCATGCGCAGTGTGCGCAGGGTCTCGATCCACTTGAGCTCGCTGCGATTGAACTCACAATGCTGCTCGTAGCCCTCCAGCACCTCGGACAGCTGCATGTGCAGCTCCGGGTCGCTCTGACCGGTCAACAGCATCCACAGGTCCTGCACCGCCGGGGCGCTCAGGCAGTCATCGAAGTCGACCAGCGCGAAGCTGTCATCGCGCCCCAGCATGTTGCCGATGTGGCAGTCGCCGTGGGTACGGATCAAGGCGCTTTCCGGCCAGCTCTGCTCCGCGACCAACGGGCGCAGCGCCTCAATGACACGCTGGTAGCTGTCGCGCTGGCGCTCACTCAGCCAGTCGGAGGCCAGCACGCTGGCGCAGCTCTCTTCCAGAATCCGCAGCGGCGAGAGCGTCTCCCGCTCGCGAAACGCGCTCTTGCGCCCCACCGCGTGCACGCGACCGATCAGCTCACCCAGCTGATAGAGGTGCTCGGCAGATTCAAGCTCCGGCGCGCGCCCCACCACATGCGGGAAGAGAGCGAAGTCGAAGCCTTCGAATCGATGCAGCGTCTCGCCGGCCTCGTTCGCCCACGCGGGGGCGCCGGGGACACCGGCCTCATCCAGCTCGGCCAGGAAGGCGTGCTCCTCGAGAATCTGGGCACGACTCCAGCGCTCGGGGCGATAGAACTTGGCCACCCAGCGGCGTCGGTCATCATCGGCGAGGTGGTAGACACGATTCTCGTAACTGTTCAGCGCGAACGGCTCGCCGGGCAACCAGAAGCCCAGCGATTCGACAGCGGCCACGACACGGTCCGGCGCGAGAGCATCGAAGGGATGAAAACGCGTGTCTCCCTGGCCCTCTGGCGCGGATGTCGTCGACCAGGTGTTGCCATTGGAGCGCGCATCCAACTCGCGCGAGGTGCCGGAAGATTGCGAGTCATCGGGGGAAACAGGATCAATAGGCATGGCAATTCCTCGGGCATGGACCAGCAAACGGCTGCCGGACCTTGCATGCTATGAGATTAGACCCTCTGCACGCCAGTCTTCTCCCTGATTGACCCCGCCTGCCCGCTGAGTTCAACGCCCGTTTCGAGGCCCAGCCCCGGCGGCATGTGTCGGGCAGCTCTACTTCGTGTCGCGTTTGCGGGTCACAGCGCCCCGCGCAAGGCCAGGGGAGTCCGCGCCAGCACGCAGGCATCGACCTCACGGGCACCGGCTCGCAGGCAGGCCTGAGCAAGACTGTCGAGCGTCGCACCGCTGGTCATGACGTCATCGATCAGCAGCACGTGCTCGGGCAAGAGGCCGTCAATGTCATAACGCCCACGCTGGGCCTTCAGACGCCCGCGCCTATCCCGCAGGCGCTGATCCGGCGCTGCCCTGACTACCGCGACTGACGCCTCGTGCGGCATGCGCCTGCCGCGCACCCGCGCCATATCCCGCTGATGGCCAGCAATGGCGGGGCTCAGCCCGCGACACAGTTCCGCCAGCGCATCATGGCCGCGCTGGCGACGACGATAGGCATCTGCCGGTACCAGCAATACTGCGCCGTGAGGATGCGCCTGGCGCCACTCGCGGCAGAAGTGCGCCAGCTCCCGCTGCATGAGTTGACGCAACAGTCGCCCGGCGCGGCGCTGATGCTGGTCCTTGTAGCGCTGGAACAGCCCCGCCAGCAACCCTTCATAACGCAGCGGCGCAAAGCAGCGTGCAAAGGCGGGCGGTGACGACAGGCACCGCGCACAGGCCTGCCGACTCAATGCCAATGAGGCGACAGGCTCAGCACAACGCGGACAGGCATGCTGATTGCGCGCGATTCTCGCCTCGCAGGCGTCGCACCACTCGCGGCGCGATGACAGCTCTCGCTCATGACGCGAGCGAGTCGCTAGAGAGGAAAATGAATGGGGAGGTGAAACTGAAGCGCTCTGCCGTTCGGTCGCGCCGGGCATGGCTGTCGTCAGCTGACGCTGACAGAAGGCGCAGGGTCGCGACAGCTGCCAGTGGTCAACCAGCAGAGTTCTCATCGTTGACAGCGCCCGCGGAAACTCTATCATCTCAGTTAACCTGACCTTACTCAATGCGTTGACTGGCCACTTGCCAGCTCGGCTGCCGACTCCCGGACTCACTCACGGATGAACGGCTCAGCGCGCTCTCGCTCTGCCCGCCTGATGAAGGACCTCAAGCTCATGACCGTAGAAGCCTCCCGCGTGACCACACAAGCCACGAATATCCCTGCGCCTGCCGATGACTGCGTGGTACGCCATGACTGGAGCGTCGCGGAAATCGAGGCGCTGTTCGCCCTGCCCTTCAATGACCTGCTGTTCCGTGCCCAGCAGGTGCACCGCCAGCACTTCGACCCGAATGCGGTACAGGTCTCCACCCTGCTGTCAATCAAGACCGGCGCCTGCCCGGAAGACTGCAAGTACTGCCCGCAGTCCGGCCACTACAACACCGGCCTTGGCAAGGAAAAGCTGATGGAGATCGAGAAGGTGGTCGAGCAGGCACGTGCCGCCAAGGACGCCGGCGCCAGCCGCTTCTGCATGGGCGCGGCCTGGAAGAGCCCGCGTGAGCGCGACCTCGAAGTGGTCACCGAGATGGTGCGTCAGGTGAAGTCGCTGGGACTCGAGACCTGCATGACGCTGGGCATGGTCGATACCGACCAGGCCAGGAAGCTCGCGGATGCCGGCCTCGACTACTACAACCACAATCTGGACACCTCACCGGAGTACTACGGCGAGATCATCACCACGCGCAGCTACAGCGAGCGCCTGGACACCCTGGCCAGCGTGCGCGAAGCCGGCATGAAGGTGTGCTCCGGCGGCATCCTCGGCATGGGCGAGACCACCACCGACCGTGCCGGTCTGCTGCGTCAGCTGGCCAATCTGGAGCCGCAGCCGGAATCGGTGCCGATCAACATGCTGGTCAAGGTGGCGGGCACGCCGCTGGAGAATGTCGATGACCTCGATCCCATCGAGTTCATCCGCGCCATCGCCGTGGCGCGCATCATGATGCCAAAGAGTCACGTGCGCCTGTCCGCCGGCCGCGAGCAGATGGACGACTCCACCCAGGCACTGGCCTTCCTCGCCGGCGCCAACTCCATCTTCTATGGCGAGCGTCTGCTGACCACCGGCAACCCGCAGGCCAACCGTGACCGCGAGCTGTTCGAGCGTCTCGGCCTGCACCCGGAGACCCGCCAGGAAGTCGCCAGCGACGAAGTGCGCGAAGCCGCCCTGAAGGCCGCCATGGAAGAACAGGCACGCGCCAATGTCGAGGGCAGCCTGTTCTATGACGCGACGCGCGAGGCCACGCCCGCCAGCAGCGAAGGTCAGGTGCGCGAACGCAAGCCCTGCGGCCTGGTGGTGTGATCGCTCGTGGCCACCGACACGCCCGCCAGCGCGCGCTTCAGCCCTCAGTCCAGCGCCAGCTTCACGCATCTGGAGGACCTGCTCACTCAGCGTGAGCAGGCCGGCCGTTATCGCCGGCGCCTGACGCTGGATTCGCCACAGGGCCCCCACGTCAACCTCGCCGGGCAGGCAGCCGGTGCAGGAATGCGCCCGCTGCTCAACTTCACCGCCAACGACTATCTGGGGCTGGCCAACCACCCGGCACTGGTCGAAGCTGGCTGTCGCGCGGCGCGTGAATTCGGTGTCGGCAGCGGCAGCGCTCACCTGGTCAATGGCCACCAGCGCGCTCACCACCAGCTGGAGGCTCGCCTGGCCGAGCTGACCGGGCGGCCACGCGCGTTGCTGTTCTCCACCGGCTTCATGGCCAATCTGGGCGTGATCGATGCGCTGGCGAGCGCCTCGCGCGAGGCCGGTCGCAGCCTCGAGATCTTCCATGATCGCCTCAATCACGCCAGCCTCCTCGATGGCGCGCGCCTGGCATCCTCCGGCACCACTGCCGTACGCTCGCGTCGCTTCCACCATCGCGATCTTGAAGACCTCGAGCGCCAGCTGGCGCGCTCCCGGGCCGACGACACGCTGGTGATCAGCGATGGCGTGTTCAGCATGGATGGCGACTGCGCCGATATCGCGGGCCTGAGCCAGGCCTGCGCCCGGCACGGCGCCTGGCTGATGATCGACGATGCCCACGGACTGGGCGTGCTGGGCGAGCATGGCGAAGGACTGGTCGGGCGCGATACCCCGCTGGCTGACGTGCCGGTATTGGTCGGCACCCTGGGCAAGGCGCTCGGCAGCAGCGGCGCCTTCGTCGCCGGCAGCGATGCGCTGATCGAGAGCCTGATCCAGCTGGCGCGCCCCTACATCTACACCACCGCGCAACCGCCGCATGTCGCCGCCGCTACCCTGGCAGCGCTGGAAATCGTCGCACGCGAGCCGCAGCGCCGTGAGCAGTTACAGGCCCGCGTGCAGCAGTTCCGTGAGGGTTGTACGCATCTGCTGGCGGGCAGTGGGCTCGCGCTTGGGCTGACGCCAGCCGACACGAACATTTCACCCTCCGCCCCGCTGACCCCGATTCAGCCGCTGATTCTGGGCAACGAGGCGCGGGCCTTGGCCTGGAGCACGGCACTGCGCGAGCGTGGCGTACTGGTCTCGGCCATCCGCCCGCCCACTGTGCCCGCCGGCAGCTCGCGCCTGCGCTTCACCTTCTCCGCCGAGCACACTGCCGAGGATATCGCGGCACTGCTCGACGCTCTCGAAGCGGTACTGGCAGCGGAAAAGGCCCAGCCCCGCTCGGCTTCCCCAACCATCAGCCCAGAAGGAGTCACGCCATGACGCTGACTCGTTTGGTGCTGTTCAGCGGCTGGGGTATCGATGCGCGCATCTGGCAGCCCTTGATCACCAGCCTGCATGCACGCCTCGTTCACGTCACTGAGACGGATGAGCAGGCAGATAAGCAGGCAGCTGACGAGGCAAGGAGTCGCCCGCTGGAGATCATCGCACCTGACTGGCCAGAAGAAGGCCCGCAAGCCGATTTACGGACAGGCTCAGAACCGACTGTCTCGCAAGCTTCTTCACTGGGCGGCGCCGATACCCTGTGGCTGGGCTGGTCGCTGGGTGCCCTGCGGGCCGAGGCGCTGGCGAAGGAGCAGGCGCCGGCCGCCCTTGTCTCGCTGGCCATGGGGCCAAGCTTCATCGACCAGGCCGCAGCTGAGCAGATGATTCCCGCTCTGGCACCTGAGGTGCTGGAGGACTTCCGCGCAGCCTTCGCGCGCAACCCTGCCGCCAGCTGGCAACACTTTCTGCGCTGGCAGGCCAGCGGTGAGGCCTCTGCGCGTGACTGCCTCAGGCAGCTGCGCGAACTGATCGGTCGTCACCCCGTCAGTCGCGAAGCGGTGCTGGCGACAGGACTGGCGGAACTGGCCAGCCGCCAGATGTCACTGGCGCCTCAATCAGAGTTACCGCTCGAGTTCTGGCTCGGCAAGCTGGACCCGCTACTGGCGCCGGGCCTGAGTGCGGCGCTGCGCGCGCAGGGCCAGGTGGTTGCCGAATTCGAGGGTGGCCACTGCCTGCCATTGAGCGCGACCGAGGCGCTTGCCGATGCCCTGCTCGCGCGCATGGGCCTCGCCACCCACGTCACGCACATCAGCGAGGAGGCCTGAGATGTCGATAGCCGTCAGCGTGCCGCCTGCAGAGCTTGCAACACCCCCGCTCACGCCTGCCACGAGCCGTCAGCAAGTTGCCCGCGCCTTTGATCGCGGCGCTGCCGACTACCTCATGCTGGCGCAGGCGCAGCACGCCATGGCGGCCACCCTGTTCGCCTCGCTCCCTGAGCGGCTGCCGGCCGATGCCCGTGTGCTCGATCTCGGTTGTGGGCCCGGACATTGGACCCTCGAACTGGCGCAGCGCTACTCTGGGGCTTGCTGCATGGGGCTGGATCTCTCACTTGAGATGCTGCGTGAAGCCGCACGCCAGACGAGCGAGCTTGCGAGTGGCAGCCCTGAGCGCCTGAACTGGCTGCGCGCCGATGCCGAGCGCCTGCCACTGGCCGATGCGAGTCTGGACCTGGTGTTCTCGAGCCTGGCCGTGCAATGGTGCGTTAGCCCTCGGCAATGGCTCGCCGAACTGTCACGCACCTTGAAACCCGGCGCTCGAGCGCACATCAACACCCTGGGGCCCGGCACCCTCAAGGAAGTACGCCATGCCTGGCAGCGCGCGGATGATTCCGTGCGTCACTTCCCCAGCGCCGCCCATCTTGCACGCCATGCAGAAGCCGCCGGATTGCGCTGCCACTGGCAGTTACGCCCGCGGATATTTCACTATCCCGATATCGCCGCGGTCATGGCCTCGATCAAGGGCATCGGGGCACAGACCGCCACTGGCCGGCGTCTGACACGTGCCGAGGTGCAGCAGGCCAAGGCGCGACATGAAACGTTGCGTACCGCGAAGGGATTGCCTGTAAGCTATCAAGTCATTGAACTTGTGCTCGAAAAACCGTTCAGAATTGCGTACGGATAACACTGATACTTTGCTTGAAGGCAATTACCTGCCTCGCTCGGATACAATGAAAACTGATATGAAAACCGCGGACAGCTCGTCACGGGACACTGCTACACCTGCGCGAGCCGAACATGGCATCGCCGCCTTCGTGACCGGTACCGATACCGAAATCGGCAAGACCTTCATCGCCAGTGCCCTGCTGGCGCGTGCTCGCCTGCGCGGCCTGACCACGCTGGGCCTCAAGCCCGTGGCCTCTGACTGCTTCGAGAATCACGATGGTCTGGTCAACGCCGACGCCCTGTCATTGCAGGCGCAGTGCGAACCGGAAGCGGAGTATGAAAGCATCAATCCCTGGCGCTTCGCGCCGGCCATCGCGCCGCACATTGCCGCGCGTCAGGTGGGTGTCAGTCTCGAGGTGGCGAAGATCGCGGCGCATGTGCGGGGCCAGCAGACGAGTGCACCGCGCGACCTGCTGCTGGTGGAAGGCGCTGGCGGCTGGCGGGTACCGCTGAATGACGATGAGGATTTCTCGGACCTGGCCATCGAGCTGGGCTTGCCGGTGATTCTGGTCGTCGGGCTGCGCCTGGGCTGCATCAATCATGCGCGCTTGACGCTTGAGGCCATCGAACGCGATGGGCTGGAGATCGCCGGCTACGTCATCAACCATCTGGAAGCGGATATCGAGGTGAGCGAAGACAACATGGCAACCTTGTCACGCACGCTGCGAGCCCCCTGCCTGGGGGTCGTGCCGTGGATGTGCGATGAAGATCTCTCCAATACACGCCACGCCGCCGAGCGCGCCGCCAGCTATCTGCAACTGCCCTGCGGGCTGGAATCACGTAGCGTGCATGTCGTACAGGAGTGAGGCGCTGAAGGCACAGCGCAAGGCGGGGAATTTCAGGGGATAATCGACACAAGCGATTGACTTGAAAGGCATCACAGGTAAAATGCAGCCCTGCTTCTCGCGGAAGTGGTGGAATTGGTAGACACGCCAGATTTAGGTTCTGGTGCCGCAAGGTGTGGGGGTTCGAGTCCCCCCTTCCGCACCATCAGCAAGCCTTTGCTGATGCTCCTCAGCTGCCTCGCGCAGTCAGCAAGTCCTCCCGCTTTTGTCTGTCGTGCATGCGTCGTGTCATCTGATGCCTTCTGCACCCATCATCATTATCAGTGCCTACCCGTCGGTTGCTATACCCGTTTCACGCCCGCTCTCTGCGTTACTCTGCTTTGCAAACAACCTGCTTTGCGATCCCTTGCTTTGCGCTCCCGGTCGATCTGCGGTGCGGCATTCGCGCGTCTGGACGAACCTCAGCGTCGTCTTAGGCTGTCCTGCAGATTGGCCAGGCTGACACGCGCCTGATCCAGCAACAGCTGGCGCTCTTCACGGTCATGATGCGCGGCATGCGCCGCGGCGAGCTGCAGGTTCACGTATTCGATTCCGCTGGTGAAGCGATAGAACTCGCGACGCGAGGCCACCTGGCGAAAGGCGTCGAGCAGCGAGGGATCAAGTGCCAGCCGCTCACCACGCGCAACGCCTGGCTCCGCCTCCACCAATGCCGATAGCAGTGGATGCACGGCCTGATTCCATTCCTCTTTGCGCGGCCGCCAGCGACCGAGCCAGAAGCCGATGAAACCGCCGATGCCAAGGCCGCCCAGCCCCCATAACCATTCCCACTGCATGCTGGTGCCTCATTGCGTCAGATCGAATCCCGAGGGTCATTGCCTCATCCTGGCGCAGTATACCCAACAATGAGCGCCCTCATGCTCAACGCCCGACATATTTAATAAAATACTAATAAACAAGACATTTGCGCTCATTGCGAACGGGCGCCCAGCACGATGATGGCGCTGCCCGCCAGGCAGACCAGTGTCCCCAGCAGGTCCCAGCGACTGGGCAACTGCTGCTCGACCAGCCACAGCCAGGCCACTGACGCGGCGATATAGACACCGCCATAGACGGCAAAGGCGCGCCCGGCGTGACTGACGTCGACCAGTGAAAGCAGCCAGGCGAACAGCGCCAGACTGAGCATGCCGGGAATCAGCCAGCCGGGGCTGCGCTCCAGTTTCCACCAGGCCCAGAAACTGAAGCAGCCGGCGATCTCGGCGAGCGCCGCCAGCGGATATATCCAGAGAAACGACATCGATGAGTCTCGCGTGAGATTGGCAGCCCTGGGTGACAGCGCCATGAAAGTTGTCGGCATCAGACGACTCCCGCACCCCGTCAAAAGCCGCTAGGATTAATTAGCGGACAATCCATGGACAATCACGGCCGATGGATTCCCTGTCCGTCTCTCCGTATTGACCAAGCCAGGATTGGCGCCGTCTTGCTGCGCATGATATCGCGCAGTGACTCGATAACAAGGAACCCCACGATGACTCGGCAACGACTGATCATCAACCGCCTGGACGCTGACCGCCTCCAGCGCCTGATCGACGCTCAGCAACACGATGATGAGCTGTCGCTTCGCCTCGAAAGCCGCCTGATCCAGGCAGAGATCGTGCCCCCCGATGACTTCCCCGAAGACCGCGTCAGCATGCGAAGTCGCCTGCTCCTCAAGGGGTCGCGCTCCGGCGATAGCGAGCTGACACTGCACTACCCTACCCCGGAGGATGGTGAGTGCATGTCGCTGCGCAGCCACCTGCCGCAACCCGAAGAGCAAGAGACCTCACTGGCGCTGTGCATCATGTCGCCACTGGGCATCGCGCTGCTGGGAATGGCGGTCGGCGAGCAGATCACGCTGCCCCGGGAAGATGGCCAGAGTGACGTCATCCGTCTGGAAGCCATCCTGCATCAGCCGGAAGCCTGCGGTCAGTTTCACCTCTGAAGGGCCAGGGCCACTTGATTCACGCCTGAAAAGTGCCGGGTTCGTCAGTCAGCCCTGTGCTGACATAGGCTGTCCGCGCGGCAATACGCTACGCTGACAGGAGCCAGCAGGGTTGCCGGACCCTGCTGGCTCACGCCATTGCTCCTTGACATAACACGCCATCGATCCCGCTGCGCACCTGCGCATGCGGGCATTTTCAATGTCTGTCTGGAGAATGCCTCATGGGTATATTATCGCACCCTCATGTCAAGACAGCCGCTCACCGGCGCCTGCATGAAGCTCTCGAGCACTACGCGGCCAGTCATCAGCATCGTGAAAACATCCGCATGCATCTTGTCTGCGTGCCGGTCATCTTCACTGCCAGCTTGATCCTGCTGTGGAGACTGCTCGGGGGGCAGGGGCTATCGAGTGAACCGGGGCTGGGTGTGTGGATGCTGCCCGGTGGCGTGGTCACCCTGGCGGTCCTGGCCGTCTATGCGCGCTTCTCCCTCAGGGTACTTGGCGTGATGGCCGTCTGGGCCCTGGCAAGCCTGGCGCTGATGTTCGTGATGCTCGGGCTCAACTGGCCGGTGACACCGATGATGCTGGCAGCCTTCGTGGTCGCCTGGATCGGTCAGGTCGTCGGCCATCGGATCGAGGGCTGCAAACCGGCCTTCCTCGATGACCTGCGTCAGCTGCTGATCGGCCCGCTGTTCGTGCTGGTCGAGCTGTTCCCCGCCATGCGTGACTGGCTGCTGAAGCAGGATGAGCCGACCGAGCGGTCATGAGCGGGCCTGTAAGCATGCAAGCTTGCCGACACGGCCCGATGGACAGGAACTCAGACAACACACAAAAAAGCCCAGTGACCTGACACGGTCGCTGGGCTTTTCATATGGCGCTACTGCGGTCACGGTGTCTTGTGGCTTGCGTCATTGCTCCGGCGCGAAATCCTCGAGACTGAAGGCCATCAATGGCGCTGCGCCAGCACTGATCTGGGCTTCCAGAGCGACGGCGCGCGGCAGCACGCGTGCCATGAAGTACTCCCCGAGCGCCAGCTTGCGGCGATAGAAGGCCTCACCGCTGGCACCTGCTTGCGCCAGTCCATGCGCCGCAGCACGCGCCATGCGCAGCCACAGATAGCTGTAGACACACAGCCCTGCCAGATTGAGGTAGTCACAGGCCGCCGCGCCCAGCTCTTCCGGGTTGTCATCGGCGCGGGCCAGCAACTGCTCCGACACTCGCTCCAGGCGCTCAAGCTCCGTCTTGCAGGCCTCGGCGAACGGGCGGGTCTGGGCGTCGTCGGCCTGACGCTCAAGCTCGGCTCGCACCAGGGCGGCAAAGCTCGCCACATGGGCACCACGGTTGCGGTAGAGCTTGCGCCCGACCAGATCCATCGCCTGAATGCCGTTGGTGCCTTCGTAGATCATCGCGATGCGTGCATCGCGCACGTACTGCTCGGCGCCCCACTCCACGCAGTAGCCATTGCCACCATAGAGCTGCTGCGCCATGACGGTGGCATCGAAGCCACGGTCGGTCAGCAGCGCCTTGGCGATCGGCGTCATGAATTGCACCAGCGCATCCGCGTCGGCCTTCACCGCGTCATCGGCGTGATATTTGACGCGGTCCAGCTGCTGGCCCACGAAGACGGCAAAGGCCCGCCCGGTCTCGTTCCAGACGCGCACCTCAAGCGCCATGCGGCGCACGTCAGGATGCACCAGAATCGGGTCGGCCGGCTTGTCAGGCGCCTTGGCCCCAGTCGGTGCCCGGCTCTGCAGACGCTCGGCGGCGAAGTCCATCGCGCTCTGATAGGCCACCTCGCCCAGCCCCAGCCCCTGCAGGCCGATGGAGAGACGCTCGTAGTTCATCATGGTGAACATCGCCGCCAGCCCCTGATGCGGCTCGCCGATCAGCACGCCTTCGGCACCGTCGAAGTTCATCACGCAGGTCGCGCTGCCCTTGATGCCCATCTTGTGCTCGATGGAGCCACAGCTGACCGCATTCGGCGTCGTCGGCTGGCCGTCGGCATCGAGCAAATGCCTGGAGACCAGAAACAGCGAGATGCCACGCGTGCCCGGCGGCGCATCCGGCAGCTTGGCGAGTACCAGATGCACGATGTTGTCGACCATGTCGTGCTCGCCGCCGGTGATCCAGATCTTGGTGCCGGTGAGACGATAGCGCGGCAGTCCCAGCAGCGGGTCATCGCCCTCGAGGGGTTCGGCACGGGTGCGGATCAGGCCGAGATCCGTGCCGCAATGCGGCTCGGTCAGACACATGGTGCCCAGCCAGTCGCCGGCATACATGCGCGGCAGAAACACCTGCTTGACGGACTCCGGCGCATGGCTATCCACCGCCAGACAGGCGCCGGCATTCAGTGCCGGATAGAGCGCGAAACTGGTATTGGTGGCGTAGAGCATCTCTTCAAACGCCACGGTGAGCATCTTGGGCATGCCCTGGCCACCGTATTCAGGATTGCCGCCCAGCCCCATCCAGCCGCCTTCGGCGAGCACCCGATAGGCCTCCTTGAAGCCCTTGGGTGTCGTGACGTGGCCATTCTCGAAACGCGCGCCCTCGGCGTCACCACTCAGGTTGAGCGGCAGCAGCTCGGCCTGGGTCACGCGCGCACCTTCCTCGAGAATCGCCTCGGCCAGCTCGACATTCACCTCTTCGGTGGCTGCCATGCCCGCCCATTCCTGCTCGGCGGCGAACACCTCATCGAGAATGAAGCGTGCATCCTTGAGTGGCGCCTGATACTTGGCCATATCACTGTCCTCACTGACTCATGTGCTTAGGGCTTTCGCGAAAGACTTGCCTCTCACCCCGTGATGAACGACGGGCTTCGCTCAGCAGAATTCAAACGATTGCTTGAAACAATAGGCGCAATCAGATGCCACGTCATCTCGACCTTGGCCCAAGAGCCACCCAGCCATGCGCCAGCACGGTGATCAGGCCCGCAATGCCAAGCCTGCAATGACCAGTCCCGCGATCACCAGTCCAACAACGCAAGACGCCGCCCCGGGGTTACCGAGGCGGCGTCTTGTCACTGCTCATGTCGCTGCTTTTAGCGCTTTCGCTACGGTCGCTCTAGACCGATACCACATTGGCCAGCGGCGTCGGATGCTTGCCATCTTCCCATCCCAGGCTGCTGTTGGCATTCGGCGAGAACCACTTGAGCGAATCGTGCAGCTTGACCACATCCCCGACGATGATCAGCGTCGGCGGCTTGAGGCCCTGACCGGCGATCTGCGCCGGCATGTCCGCCAGCGTTGCCACATGCACACGCTGACGCGCGGTAGTGCCCTGCTCGACCAGCGCGATCGGCGTGGTCGCCGCCAGTCCATTGGCGATCAACTGCTCGCAGATCAGCCCCAGGCTGCCGAGCCCCATATAGAAGACCAGCGTCTGGGCCGGACGCGCCAGCGCCTCCCAATCCAGGTCACAGCTGCCATCCTTCAAGTGGCCGGTGACGAAGCGCACCGACTGGGCGTGGTCGCGATGAGTCAGCGGAATACCCGCGTAAGCCGCGCAACCGGAAGCCGCCGTGATGCCCGGCACCACCTCGAAGCTGATGCCGGCGCCAGCCAGGGTCTCGAGCTCTTCCCCGCCGCGTCCGAAGATGAAGGCGTCACCGCCCTTCAAGCGCACCACGCGATGCCCGGCGCGGGCGTAATCCACCAGCGCCTGATTGATGCCTTCCTGCGGCACGCTGTGATCGCTGCGCGCCTTGCCGACATACAGGCGACGCGCCTCCGGATTGGCCAGCGCCAGAATCTCGTGACTGACCAGGCGATCATGAATGATGACATCGGCCTGCTGCAGATGGCGCAGCGCCTTGAGCGTCAGCAGCTCCGGATCGCCCGGCCCCGCGCTGACCAACGCCACCTGGCCATGCGTGCCCGTGAAGCGGTCCTCCTCCTTCACGGGCAATACCAACTCGCCTGCCACCAGGCGCGGCGGCAGGCGCACGCTGGAGTCCCGGGGGTGGCTCGGCGCGAACACCATCACGTGCTGCTCGCGCGCATGACGCAGGATGCCGCGATCGCGCCCTTCGCTGCCGGTGGCGACCAGCCATAGCTGGCCGGGGGCCGGCACGGGCAACAGGGTATCGGCAACCTCCCAACCTTCACGACCACACAGGGTCTCCAGCATCGGCATGCGGGCATCGCCGTAGACACACAGGTCTGCACCGAGGCCGGCAAAACGCTCGGCCAGCGCGACAGCCTCCTGGCCGCCACCGATCAGGCACAGCTGGAGTCGTGAGGGGTCACAGGAGAGATTGAGAAATTCCATGGGGCACATCCACAAACGCGGCGAGGCTGGGGAGCAGCCTTCGATGGGTCGCATTTTAGAGCATAAGAACCACTCTCTAAAATAACCAATAAGAATAACAACCCTGATGCTACGTTGTAGTCACGCAGCGGAAATAACGAGTGAGGGAATAACGAGTGGTGCGATCGGGCAAGGCCTCTGTCTCCGTGATAAACGAAGGCCCCCGCTTCCATGGGAAAGCGGGGGCCTTGACTACGCGAATCCACTACGGCGATTCACGCACCTCAGACATTGATGGTTTCCACTCCGCCCATGTAGCCACGCAGCGCCTGCGGCACAGTGATGGAGCCATCGGCGTTCTGATGGTTTTCCAGCACGGCGACCAGGCAGCGGCCCACGGCCAGACCGGACCCATTCAGGGTATGCACCAGCTGCGGCTTCTTCTGACCTTCAACACGCACACGTGCCTGCATGCGGCGCGCCTGGAAGTCACGGCAGTTGGAGATGGAGGAAATCTCGCGGTAGGTCGCCTGGCTCGGCAGCCAGACTTCCAGGTCATAGGTCTTGGCGGCGGCAAAGCCCATGTCGCCGGTGCACAGGGTCACGGCACGGTACGGCAGTTCCAGCGCCTGCAGGATGGCTTCGGCGTGGCCGCGCATCTCTTCGAGGGCTTCGTCGCTCTTCTCCGCCGCGACGACCTGCACCATCTCGACCTTGTCGAACTGGTGCTGGCGAATCATGCCGCGGGTATCACGGCCATAGGCACCGGCTTCACTGCGGAAACACGGGGTATGGGCGGTGAACTTGAGCGGCAGACTGCCGGCGTCGATGATCTCGTCACGCACCATGTTGGTCAGCGGCACTTCGGCGGTCGGGATCAGGAAGAAATCACGATCATCGTTGAGCTTGAACAGGTCTTCCTCGAACTTGGGCAGCTGGCTGGTGCCCATCAGGGAGTCGCGGTTGACGATATAGGGTACGTAATATTCTTCGTAGCCATGCTCAAGCGTCTGCTTGTCGAGCATGAACTGCACCAGCGCACGGTGCAGACGCGCGATGGAGCCATGCATCACGGCGAAGCGTGAACCGGTGATCTTGACCGCCAGCTCGAAGTCCAGCTGGCCCTTGAGCTCACCGAGATCCACGTGGTCACGCACGTCGAAATCGAATTCACGCGGCGTGCCCCAGCGGTGCAGCTCGACGTTGTCGCTTTCGTCAGCGCCTTCCGGCACTTCGGCGTCCGGCAGGTTCGGCAGGCTGGCCGCCATGGCGTCGGCCTTGGCCTGCAGCTCATTGAGCTCGGACTTGGCGGCGTCGAGACGCTCGCCCAGATCACTGACTTCTGCCAGCAGCGGCGCGATGTCTTCGCCGCGTGCCTTGGCATTACCGATGGACTTGGAGCGGGTGTTGCGCTCGTTCTGCAGGGATTCCGTCTCGACCTGCAGGTCACGGCGGCGCGCTTCCAGCGCGGCAAAGGCTTCGGTATCCAGCTGATAGCCACGACGTGCGAGGCGCTCGGCAGTCGCTTCAAGATCAGCGCGCAGAAGTTTCGGGTCCAGCATGTGGGAAGGCTCTCTCGTCGGATCACTCAGGCCGCATCGCGGCGCGGAAAGGTTATGCGCACTAGTCTACCTCAGCCATGCCCTGCTTCGCAGCCGCCCAGGCGACAGGAGGACGCGCCCGGGCACGGGAATCACAGCAGGACGCGTGCGATCTTCATGCCCAGCGCGACCATGCCCAGACACGCCACCACACTGACGGCGACATAGACCAGCCCCGCCAGCATGCGTCCGCTCATCATCAGATTGAGCGCCTCGAGGGCAAAGGTGGAGAAGGTGGTGAAGGCGCCGGTGAAGCCGGCCACCATGATCGCCTGGCAGACGGGAGCCAGCTTGAGCTCCTGGGTCACCCAGATGAACAGGAACCCCATCAGGCAGCTGCCGATAAGATTGACGCCGAGGGTCCCCCACGGGAAACCACGCCCGGCGGCGCCGACGATCCAGCCACTGACAAGATACCGTCCCAGCGCCCCGATGGCGCCGCCCGCTGCTACTGCCAACCAGGTTCCCATGTGCCTTGTATGCCCCGTGCTCGATTCATTGCGAGTGAACGCTGGGCAACGCCATGGATCGGCCGCCAGCCACTCTGGCACCCGAGGGTGCCGCCTAGCGCTCCATTGTAGGAAAATCGCCAGCCACGGGGAATCCACGACTCACGAAAGGCAGGTTGAACAAAGCACGACACCCGCGATGCGCCTCATGACCAATGGCATCGCGGGTGTCTGAGGGTGGCTGAGAGCGGAAGGCATCAGGCGGCAGAGCGTCTCATTCACTGCCGGGTGACACACTGCCCTGCTCGATCTCCGCGCGCAGTTGCTCCAGCACATGCTGCCATTGGCGGTGTGCGCCTTCCTTGCCCCCGAGCTGCTCAAGACCGCGTGCCGTCCAGGTGCCGGGGGTGCCGATACGCGAGGCAAGCTCGCCGGGCGGGGTATCAGGGTGGGCTTCCATCAAGGCCAGCGCATCACGCAACTGCGCCATCAGCAACAGGCGCGCCTGGGGGCCGCTCATGCCGGGCACCGTCTGGAACCAGTCGAGCAACGCCTGCTGCTGCGCCATTTGCCAGGCATTCACGCAGACCGCCAGCATGCTGGCCTCGAAGGCCGCTTCATCATCGAAGGCGATGATCTGCCGGACCGCCGGCCCGAGCAGGTCGCGCGTCAGCGGGTCTTCCGGATAGAGCGTGAGGGCGCTCTGCCCTTCACAGACTGCCAGCCCCGTCATCACCCGCACCACTCGCGCCGGCGCGAACCAGCGCTGCAGCTGCTGCAGTGGCACACCGGCCGCCAGCACCATCAGGTGATGATCCTTGCTCAGTGCGTGACTTTCACGCAGCTCACTTGCCAGCGCCTCGAGCTGATCTGGCCGCACCCCGACCAGCATGCACAGGCTCGATTCACATACCGCGACGTTGCTTGCGTGGCGGATGGCACCGAAACGCCAGCCCAGACGGTGGCTGCGCACGTCGTTGCGCGGCGAGAGGTGGAATTCCAGATCATGCCGCGAGCGGCCTTCGCGCTGACAACCGCGCGCCAACGCGACCAGCAATGACTCCGCCAACTCCCCCACCCCCAGCACTCCCAATCGCGTGGGCGGCTGGCGAGACTCGCGATGACAGGTGGAGGTCGAGGAATAGGTGGACGATGCCATGAGCTAACTCCTGATGACTCAGCGGAAGAGGGAAGACAGCTTCAAGGGAAGAAACGGAGGGGTCACGCCATGACGGCATGCCTTGCGATGGCTGACGGTACCACTGAAGCGGCGACTGACGCCTGACAATCGCCCGCAGCATGTGCACTTCATCCCCCTTGCTGCTTGCATTCAGGCGCACACGCCTTGGTTTGATGACTCCTCACAGCGTAGTCATTCCTCACTCCTTTCACCTGAATTCCCGTCTCGCGAGTGACGCAATGCCGCGCTGGGCTGGGGCCACACGCCCAGCTCAGGTAAGCTTAGGCCCATTGGCCCTGGATGCCTGCCTGACGCGACTCACTGCCCGAGCGAGATCATGACCGAACGCCTGCTGGATATGCCCGCCCCCGTCGATTCCCTCTATCTGGACTTCCTGGCCGCCCTGCGAGATGCAGGCTTTGCCGGTGACATCAGTCCGGACTACGCCAACCGCACCGTGTTGTCGACCGACAACTCGCTCTATCAGGTGCTGCCTCAGGCCGTGGTCTACCCGCGCCATGCCGAGGATGTCCAGCGCATCGCGCGCCTCTCCCACGAGCCACGCTTTTCGGGCGTCACCCTGGCGCCACGCGGCGGCGGTACCGGCACCAATGGCCAGTCGCTCAATGACGGCGTGCTGGTGGATGTCTCGCGGCACATGAACCGCATTCTCGAGATCGATGTCGAGAACCGCCGAGTGCGCGTCGAGGCCGGCGTGGTGAAGGACCAGCTGAATGCCGCGCTCAAGCCGCATGGCCTGTTCTTCGCCCCGGAGCTCTCGACCTCCAACCGCGCCACCATTGGCGGCATGATCAATACCGATGCCTCCGGCCAGGGCAGCTGCGAATACGGCAAGACACGTGACCACGTGCTGGCGCTCGACAGCGTCCTGCTCGACGGGACACGACTGTCGAGCCATGCCATCGACGACACCGAGCTCGAGACACTGTGTGCACGTGATGACCGCGTCGGTGAGGTCTACCGCACCGCACGTGCCATCGCCGATGAGCGCGCCGAGGAAATCGCCGATATCTTCCCGCCGCTCAACCGCTGCCTGACCGGCTACGACCTCGCCCACCTGCGCGAGGCCGATGGGCGCTTCAACCTCAACAGCCTGCTGTGCGGCGCCGAGGGCACGCTGGGCTTCGTGGTCGAGGCCGAGCTGAATGCCTTGCCCATCGCGCCCTGCTCGACGCTGATCAACCTGCGCTACGCAAGCTTCATGGACGCACTGCGCGACGCCAAGGCGCTGATGGCGGTCGAGGGCAATCGCCCGACCTCCATCGAGACGGTGGATGACACCGTGCTCAACCTCGCCATGCAGGACTTCGTGTGGGATAGCGTCGAGGAATTCTTCCCGGCCAGCGCCGAAGGCACCCCGGCCATCGGCGGCATCAACCTGATCGAATTCAATGCCGACAGCGAAGAGGTGCTGGATGCCAAGGTCCGCGCCTTCAGCGAGCACCTGGCCAGCGATACCAGCGTCGAGCGTCTCGGCTTCACCGAAGCCCGCGGTCGCGCGCAGATCGGTCGTGTCTATGGCATGCGCAAGCGCTCGGTGGGCCTGCTGGGCAATGTCGACGGCGAAGCCCGCCCGCTGCCCTTCGTCGAGGACACCGCCGTTCCGCCGGAACATCTGGCCGATTACATCGCCGAATTCCGCGCCGCGCTGGATGCCCGTGGCCTGCGCTATGGCATGTTCGGCCATGTCGATGCCGGCGTGCTGCACGTGCGCCCGGCGCTGGACATGAAGGACCCCGCCCAGCAGGCGATGATTCGCGAGATCTCCGATGAGGTCGCCGCCCTCACCCACAAGTACGGTGGTCTGCTGTGGGGCGAGCACGGCAAGGGCGTGCGCTCCGAGTACTCGCCACGCTTCTTCGGCAGCCTCTACGGCGCGCTGCAGGATGTGAAGGCAGCCTTTGACCCGCACAACCAGCTCAATCCGGGCAAGATCGCCTCCCCGCGCCTGTCAGTGGCGCTGGTCGACGACGCAGGCACGAGTGATGCTGGCGCCAGCGAAGGGGGCAGCGAAGAGGGCAGCGAAAGCAACAAGCGTGATCACGCTGACAGCGCCGTCGAGGCCTTCGACCCCCGCTTGATGCGCATCGATGACGTGACCATGCGCGGTGATCTCGACCGTCAGATCGATGAGCGCGTGTGGCAGGAATATGCCAGCGCCGTCTACTGCAACGGCAATGGCGCCTGCTACAACTACGACCCCAACGACGCCATGTGCCCGTCGTGGAAGGCGACTCGCCAGCGCATCCACTCGCCCAAGGGGCGTGCCAGCCTGATGCGTGAGTGGCTGCGCCTGGAAGGCAACGCCGGACGCGACGTGATCGCCGAGGCCCAGGCCGCTCGTACCCCGGGCCTCAAGGGCACCGGCATGTGGCTGGCGCGTCTGCCGGCGCGCCTCAGCGCCTCGCTCAAGGCACGCCGTGCCGGCACCGCACAGGCTGAGGGTCAGTCTGACGCCAACTTCGACCAGCAGGTCTACGACGCCATGTCTGGCTGCCTGGCGTGCAAGTCCTGCGCGGGCCAGTGCCCGATCAAGGTCAACGTGCCCGATTTCCGCAGCCGCTTCCTTGAGATCTATCACCATCGTTATCAGCGTCCGCTGCGCGATTACCTGATCGGCAGCCTCGAATTCGTGCTGCCGTGGGCCGAGCGCGTCACGCCGCTCTATAACGGCCTATTGACCAACAAGCTGGTCAGTCGCTTGCTGGAAGGCCCTATCGGCATGGTCGATGCGCCGCGCCTGTCACGCGCCAGCCTGCGCAGACAGCTCAAGAGCTGGGGCGTGTCCGAGGCGACGCCGACCCAGCTGGGCCGTCTGACCGAATCCCAGAAGGCCAGAAGCGTGATCCTGGTGCAGGACGCCTTCACCAGTCACTTCGAGGCCCAGCTGGTGATCGACATCATCGAGCTGCTGTCGCGACTCGACATCCATGTCTTCGTCGCGCCCTTTGCCCCCAATGGCAAGCCGCTGCAGGTGCAGGGCTTCACCGGCGCCTTCCAGCGTACCGCGCGTGCCCAGGCCGAGCGTCTCAAGGCGATCGCCGATTTCGGCGTGCCGCTGGTCGGCATCGACCCGGCGATGACCCTGACCTATCGTCAGGAGTACGTGAAGACCCTCGGCCCGGACGCGGTCCCCGACGTCCTGCTGCTGCAGGAATGGCTGATCAGCCTGCGCAAGCTGCTGCCGGTCGGCGTCACCAAGACGGTGCTGGGCAAGATGGACCCGGGCATGAAGCTTCTGAGCCACTGCACCGAGAGCACCAATGCCCCGGGCTCGGCCAAGGCCTGGCAGCAGGTCTACTCCGCCTTCGGCCTCAAGCTCGAGACCATCGCCACCGGCTGCTGCGGCATGTCCGGTACCTACGGCCACGAAGCGCGCAATCTCGAGACCTCGCGTGCCATCTATGACCTGTCGTGGAAGGCCGTGGTCGAAGACGACGCCAATCAGGGCAAGCTGGTCGCCAGTGGCTACTCGTGCCGCAGTCAGAGCAAGCGTTTCTCCGGCAGCCAGTTGCCGCATCCGCTGCAGGCATTGCTGCCGCTGCTGCGTCGCGCCCAATGAGTGATCGCGTCTGCCCGACGCCATCACGTGGGCACGACAGAGAAAGGAAATGAGGAGAGCGCGATAAGGCAACGCGACGTTGCATATCACGGAATCAATCGCTAGGCTGCGCCCTTTCGGCCTGCCGCGCGGCAGCTGAGTGGCGCCTGCCCCCTGCTTCAAGCCTTTGCAGACCAGCAGGGGCAAGGGCCACTGACAGACGGCTGAGACACAACGAAACGATGAGCGGTGACCGCAACAGTGGCACCGCTCATTTTCGCTGACTCCAAGGAAGACATCCGATGACCGAACCTGCTCTGGCCCTGACCCTGATCGGTCTGATGGCCCTCGGCTGCCAGTGGCTGGCCTGGCGCATGCGCCTGCCCGCCATCCTGCCGCTGTTGATCGTCGGCATCCTCGCCGGCCCCGTCACGGGCTGGCTGAAGCCGGATGAGCTGCTCGGCGATCTCTTGTTCCCGCTGGTGTCGCTGGCGGTGGCGGTCATCCTGTTCGAGGGCAGCCTGACGCTGGACTTCAAGGACCTGCGCGGTCATGGCCATATCGTCAGGCGACTGGTCACCACCGGGGTGGTGATCACCGGCGTGATCGGCACCGTGGCCGCCCACTATCTGCTCGACATGCGCTGGGAGATGGCCGCCGTGCTCGGTGCCCTGCTGGTGGTGACAGGTCCGACGGTGGTGATGCCATTGCTGCAGACGCTGCGCGCGCGCGGCAACCTGACCCAGATCCTGCGCTGGGAAGGCATCATGATCGACCCGGTCGGCGCGCTGCTGGCGGTACTGGTCTATGAGTACGTCGCGCTCGGCATGACCGGCAATGCGGCCTCGCACACCCTGTTGCTGTTCGCCCAGACGGTGGGCCTCGGGCTCGGCATGGGCGCGCTGGGTGGCTGGTGCTGGGGGCTGGTGCTGCGTCATTTCTGGCTGCCGCAGAAGCTGCACAACTTCGGCACCCTGATGGTGATGCTGGGGCTGTTCGCCATCTCCAACACCCTGTTCCATGAATCCGGCCTGCTGACCGTCACCGTGATGGGCGTGTGGCTGGCCAACATGCGCGGCGTGCCGACCCAGCAGATCATCGAGTTCAAGGAGACCCTGACGGTTCTGCTGATCTCGGGGCTGTTCCTGCTGCTGGCGGGGCGCCTGACCGTCGAGCAGCTGTCCCTGCTGTCGTGGCCGGCGTGGATCTTCCTGGCGGTGTTGATGTGGGTCGCACGCCCCCTGACGGTCTGGCTGTGTACCCTGGGCAGCGGGCTGACGCTGCGCGAGAAAGCCCTGCTGGCCTGGCTTTCACCGCGCGGCATCGTCGCGGCAGCGGTCGCCTCGCTGTTCGCCCTCAAGCTCGAGTCCCAGGGCATCGAGGGCGCCGAGATGCTGGTGCCGATGACCTTCCTGGTCATCATCGGCACCGTGGTGGTCCAGAGTCTGCTGTCGCGTCCCATCGTCAAGGTACTGGGCGTCGGCGAGCCGCCGCCCTCGGGGTTCCTGATCCTGGGCGCCAACTCGGTGTCGCGCCAGGTCGCCCGTGAACTGGTCGATGCCGGTTTCTCGGTACGCCTGACCGACACCAACTGGGACGCCGTGCAGGAAGCGCGCATGGCGGGCCTGCCGGTCTACTACGGCAATCCGCTCTCCGAACATGCCGCCCAGCATCTCGAGCTGACCGGCATCGGCCACCTGATGCCGCTGTCGCCCTATCGCGAACTCAATAGCCTGGCCGCGCTGCACTTCGAGCACATCCTGGGTCATGGGCGTGTTTTCCGGCTCGCCGAGGACAACGGCAAGAACGCCAAGCGTCAGCAGGACCAGGCGCTGGGGCATCTGCCGCTGCTGTTCGATGGCAAGATCACCTATGCCAAGCTGGCGAGCCTGCTCTCTCAGGGCGCGCAGTTCCGACGTGCGCGCATCACCGAGAGCTTCAGTCTCGAGGATTACCGCAGGATTCATGAAGAGCGTCTGCTGCCGCTGTTCTGCATCAGCAGTCAGGGTCACATCCGGATCGCCAACACGGCCGTGGCGCTGGAGCCCAAGGCCGGCGAGACGCTGATCAGCCTGATCCATGCCGACTCGCCAGAGCTGAACAAGACCACCCAGCCCAGGACCGACAAGGTCGAAGCTCCCCAGGCCGACAAGGGCACGGGCGGCAAGTCCTCACAGACGCCGCCGGGCTCGGGGTCAGGCCCCCTGCCGGCCAGTCGCCTGCCGGGCGCTGGCACCTGACAGCGGGCAGACTCAGCATCTCATCGGAATATCACGACGCACCATCACGACGGAAGGCACGAGGCTCGCTCATGGCGGGCCTCGTGCGTGTTGACGCAGGCACGCCTCGCGCGATTCACAAAAAATGCGTCAAACGTTAGTGGCAGACTCCGACAGAGGGCAAAAATACTGGTAGAGTACGCGCCAGTTTTGGCCATACGTCCTGTGGCCAGCGCTATTGCCTTGTCCTCAACGTAACACCTACGCATTCAGGAGCTGCTTGATGCAGATCGTCATGGGCCTGGTGGGCGTCTTCGCCCTGCTGGGGATTGCCTTCCTTCTCTCTGAAAACCGACGCGCCATCAGCCTGCGCACCGTACTGGGTGCCTTTGCCATCCAGGCGATGCTGGGGATCTTCGTGCTCTACGTGCCTGCCGGCAAGAGCATGCTGCTTGGGCTCAGCGAAGGTGTACAGGCCGTAATGTCCAGTGCCAACGTCGGCATGGACTTCCTGTTCGGCGGCCTGGTCAGCGACAAGATGTTCGAAGTCTTCGGCGGCGGCGGCTTCGTGTTCGCGCTGCGCGTACTGCCGATCATCGTGTTCTTCTCCTCACTGATCGCGGTGCTCTATCACCTGCGCGTGATGAACGTCGTGATCAGCGTGCTCGGTGGCGGCCTGTCGAAGGTGCTCGGCACCAGCCGTCCGGAGTCCCTGTCCGCGGCCGCCAACATCTTCGTCGGCCAGACCGAAGCCCCGCTGGTCGTGCGCCCGTTCATCGCCGGCATGACCCGCTCGGAGCTGTTCGCCGTGATGACCGGCGGCCTGGCCTCGGTGGCCGGTTCCGTACTGGTGGGCTACGCCTCGCTGGGCATCGACCTCAAGTACCTGCTGGCAGCCTCCTTCATGGCGGCGCCGGGTGGCCTGCTGATGGCCAAGATGCTGATCCCGGAGACCGAGACCAAGACCCAGAGCGTCGAAGAAGCGCTGGGCAAGGACATCGATCGTCCGACCAACGTCATCGACGCCGCCGCCTCCGGCGCGGCCTCTGGCGTGCAGCTGGCGATCAATGTCGGCGGCATGCTGCTGGCCTTCATCGCGTTGATCGCGCTGGGCAACATCATCGTCGGCTGGGTCAGCGGCCTGTTCGGCTATGAAGACATCACGCTGCAGCTGCTGCTGGGCTATGCCTTCGCCCCGGTGGCCTGGGTCATCGGCGTGCCGTGGCACGAAGCCATCCAGGCGGGTAGCTTCATCGGTCAGAAGCTGGTGCTCAACGAGTTCGTCGCCTTCGCCGATCTCGCCAGCCACCAGATCAAGCTGTCCGAGCACTCTGAAGCCATTATCATCTTCGCACTGTGCGGCTTCGCCAACCTGTCCTCCGTCGCCATCCTGATGGGCGGCCTGGGGCTGATGGCACCGAACCGTCGCGGTGATATCGCGCAGATGGGCATGAAGGCGATTCTCGCCGGCACGCTCTCCAACCTGATGTCAGCGAGTCTCGCCGGTCTGTTCCTGTCTCTCTAGAGACACTCGCTTGTGAGCCAGTCTCCAGAGAACTGGCTTCTGTAGCATGAGCTTCCATGGAGCAGACACCGCCAACTGGCCAGACCGTCATCTCGACAACGCCCGCCCCGTGCGGGCGTTGTCGTATCTGGCACAACCTGAGACGTAGCCTCTGACTTACCCTCTGCTCGCCCTCTGACTTCTCCCCCTGAATGACCGCGTCTGAGCGGCCCTGGGTGGCAGCCTGCGCAACGCCGGTTTGCCGATTGACTCCCTCCCCCCCGCCCCAGACAATGGTTCACGTTGAAGCCAGGGTGTTCGGGAAACGGGTGAAAACCCCGTACTGCCCCCGCAACGGTGATCGCAACGCTCATGCAGGTCGACCACGATCGACAAGATCGACACGGCCAGCCACTGCCTCCGGGAGGACCTGTCATTCAGGCCTCCCCCAAGGGAAGGAGGTGGGAAGGCGCATGAGGGGGTGAGGCTCCTGCCATTGGAGTCCACCAGGCGTCAGTCCGGAGACCGGCCCTCGCTTCCACACTGGTTGATGCGGAGGGCCTCACCAGTGGCAAATCTCCCGCGACGGGCCTGCTTGATAAGGGCGCGTGCGGGGGACGTGTGCTCGCGCACCCTGTCACGCTGTCCTCCTCATTGCGTCTGACGCTTGAGGATCATTCATGAAACACAACAACACTCGTGGTCGCGCATCCGCGCAGGCCAGCTTCACCCTCGTCGGTAGCCTGCTGCTGCTGACCCCGCCCGCCGTCGCTGCTGATGCGCTGACCACCGATTCATCCGAGGACCTGGACACCGTCCAGGTCACCGCCAATCGCATTCCGCAGCTGCAGAATGATGTGCTGGCCAGCACCGACGTCATCACGCGTGACGAGATCGATCGCCTGCAGGCCAATTCGCTGGTCGATCTGCTGCAATCACGCAATGGTATCGAGGTCGCCCGCAGCGGCCCGATGGGCAGCCAGACCAGCCTCTTCATGCGCGGTACCGAGTCCGACCACACCTTGATTCTGGTCAATGGCCAGCGTGTCGCCAACAGTGCCGATGGCCTGGCGCATTTCGAATTCCTGCCACTCGCCGCCGTCGAGCGTGTCGAGATCGTGCGTGGCCCGCGCGCCAGCGTCTACGGCGCCGATGCCATCGGCGGTGTGATCAACCTGATCACGCGTGGCGGCAACGAAGTCGGTCAGCATGCAGAAGTCACCCTGCGCGCCGGCAGCGACGGCACCTTCCGCCAGAACGCCCAGTTCAGCTCGGTGGAAGACGACACACGCCTCTCGGCCAATCTCCATCATGATGAGAGCGATGGCTTCTCGGCCCGCGATACCGGCAGTGAAGATGATGGCTACGAGGCCACGGGCGCCGAACTGCGCCTTGGCCACGACTTCGGTCAGCAGGCCACGCTCAGCCTCGGCGTCGCCAACACCGAGACCGATTACGACTATGACGACTGCTACGACAGCAGCTTCAGTGCCTCGGAAGACTGCCACGGCGAAGGCAGCCAGATGGTATTGGATGCCAGCCTGCTGACGCACCTGAACCCGAACTGGGACATGACGGTCAGCGTGGCGCGCACGCGGGATGAGTACGAGAACACCGAAGCCGGCAGCGATGCCGGGCGTGTCGCCAGTACTCGCAACGAGGTCGGCCTGCGCCACGACTTCTACACCGACCTCGGCACGCTCAGCCTGGGGGTGGACCATCGCGAGGAAAGCCTGGATGCCGATGGCCCCTACTTCACCGCCGAGGGCTACAGCGTCGATAGCCGCTATGCCACCGGCGTCTACGGCAGCTGGCACCTTCAGCAACAGCGTCACCACGTCACGACCAGCCTGCGTTATGACGACGACAATCGTTATGGCCACCAGATGACGGGCGGCTCCAGCTACGCCTATGATCTGACGGCCGCGCAACAGCTCGGGGCCAGCTATTCCAGCGCGTTCAAGGCACCGAATCTGATCGACCTCTACAGCCCCTACGGCTCCGGCAATCCGGACCTCGATGCCGAGACCTCCACCACGGCCGAGCTGTTCTGGCGCCTGCAGCAACATCACTGGCATCTGGGCCTGAATGCCTTCCAGACCGATATCGACAATCTGATCAGCTACGAGGGAGTCGACTTCTCACCGATCAATATCGATCGCTCACGCATCCGTGGCGTCGAGCTGAGCAGTGGCTGGCAAGGCGAGGCCCTGAGCGTGAACCTTGCCATGACCTGGCAGGACCCGGAGGACCGCGATACCGGTGAGCAATTGAAGCGCCGCGCCCAGCGCTTTGCGCGCCTGGACGCCGATTACGCACTCGACGACTGGAGCTTCGGTGCCACGCTGCGTGGCAGCGCCAGCCGCAGCGATACTGACGCAGACACCTACACCGACACGCGCACCGCTGGCTATGGCGTGGTCGATCTGCGCACCAGCTGGCAGGTGATGCCGAACGTCAAGCTGAGCGCCAAGCTGGATAACGTCTTCGATCGCGAATATCAGCTGGTCAATGGCTACAACACCCAGGGCCGTTATGTGGAAGGCGGCGTCACCTTCTTCTTCTGATCGGCTTTCCCGGGGTGCCTCTTTTGAAGAGCCTCGGGCGACAACCAGCCACACATACCACAGCACCGTCCCCCGGGACGGTGCTGTGCCTTTGACTCACGGAGCATACGCATGACGGACCGCAATACCCGACACAAGGCCGCGATGGAAAAGCTCAAGTCGCATGTCGATGACAAGGTGGCACAGGCCACTGAGGAGCGCGGCCAGCTGCTGGTGTTCACCGGCAATGGCAAGGGCAAGACGACCGCTGCCTGGGGCACCATCACCCGCGCGCTGGGCTATGGCTACAAGGTCGGTGTCATCCAGTTCATCAAGGGGCTGTGGGAATGCGGCGAGCGCGAACGGCTCGCCGAGGATGCCAATCTCGAAGTGCATGCCATGACCACCGGCTTCACCTGGGACACCCAGAATCGTGAGGCCGATACCGCCGCCTGCCAGGCCGTGTGGCAGCAAGCGCAGCGCCTGATGCGCGATGACAGCGTCTACCTGGTAGTGCTCGACGAGCTGACCTACATGGTCAAGTTCGGCTATCTGCCGCTGGAGGAAGTGATGACGGCACTCGAGAATCGCCCTGCGGAGCAGACCGTCATCATCACCGGGCGCAATGCCAATCGTGAAATCGTCGCCTGTGCCGATACCGTCACCGAGATGACCGAGATTCGCCACGGCTTCAATCATGGCCTCAAGGCGCGGCGCGGCATCGATTTCTGAGCGTGCTGCACGAAGCGCCCTGACTCCGCCGCCCTCAGTCCGACGCCTGCACCGTCGCGATGGCAGCGCAGACCTCTGCCATCGCCTCGACACTGCGCGGGCCGGGACGACCGATCAGGTCAGGAGTCAGACCCGCCAGTGCCACCTCGGAAAGTGGCCCTTCATCCGCGCGCCAGGCGGCAATCCACTCCTCGCGCGCCGGCCCCTTCGCGACCGGATGCAGAATCAGGTGCGGTCTGGCCAGCCACAAGGCTTCCCGGTTGATCTGCGGCACCACGGCGGGCGAGTCCGTCAGCAGCGGCTCACCGCCGCAGCGCCGAATCAGCTCATTGACCAGGTGATTGCCACCCAATGTCGTCATCGGGCTCTCCCCCAGCTGGAAGAAGACCGGCAAGGGGGCGCTGTCGCGGGAGCGCTCCAACTGCTCGATTCGCGCTGCGAGCGCCGCCACACGCGTATCCGCGATATCGCGGGTGCCCAGCAAGGCGCCAAGCCGAGCGATATTGGACAGCACGTCGTCGAGTGTCGCGGGCTCGCTGACGAAGACGGGCATCCCCAACGTTGTCAGACGCTCATGCATCTCATCGGAAAGCCCACTGCCCCATGCCACGATCAGGTCAGGCCGCGCACTGAGTAGTGCCTCCAGGTTGGGCCCGTGATAGCTGGCCAGGCGCGGCAGCTCGCTGACCGCAGGGGGGAAATCACTGCCCTGACTCACGCCGATCAAGGCCGGCAAGCCTCCCGCCGCCGCCACCAGCTCCGCCGCGTGTGGGGCCAGCGTGACCACCCGCTGCGCTGGCTGTGACAGCGTCACGACATCGCCTGCATCGTCGATCACCTCACGCCCGGCGGCCAGGGCAGGCGACGCCATCAGCAATGTCATGACGAGCACCGACACTGCCTGTGCAGCGCCACGTATCCAGCGCAGTCTCTCGTGTACCTTCACGCATCGCCCCCATTGCTGATACTTTCAAGCCTATCGCGCCCGCATTCATGCCCCTCACCAAGCGCCAGGCAACAATGTTGCCACTTTACACAAGGGATTTCCCATGCTGATGAACCACGCCACCAGAGGCCCCGCCCCCCTCGCCCAGCGCCTGCGTCGTACCGCCATGCTGTGCGGCCTGGCGCTCTGCACCGCCAGCGCCACACACCTGGCCCGCGCCGACCAGACGCCCGCACCGGCACTGGTGCATGTCAGCGCCAGTGCCAGCCTGGAGGCGGCGCCCGACAAGGCAACCATCCAGGCACGCCTGTGGGAGAAGACGCCCGCGCGCAAGGTGGATGACAAGGCTCCCGACAGCAAGGCCGAGGGTCAGGCAGCCCGCAAGGCACGCGAGTCACTGGAATCACGCATGACGACACTGATTCAGGCACTGGAGAAAGCGGGCATCGACAGCCGTCAGATCAGCGCCGGCAGCCTCAACCTGCGCCCTGAACAGTACTACGAGCGCAACAATGGTCAGCAGCAGCCCCAGCAATGGCGCCGTACACACCTCGAACGCCCGATCAGCCTCGCTCTCGATGACCTGGACAAGGTACCGGAAGTCATCGACCTGCTGCTGGGCGCTGGCGTCAATCAACTGGCCGGTGTGCAGTATCAGATCAGTGAACGGGATGCCCTGGAAGACAAGGTATTGAAGGAAGCCTTGACCAAGGCACGCCACAAGGCACAACTGATGGCCGAGACCCTCGGCGCGACCCTGGGCAGCGTGCAGTCGATCAATGAGTCCTCACACAGCCCGCGCCCGCAGATGATGGCAATGCGTGCCGACATGGCAGAGGCCAAGAGCAGCGGCAGCGAATACCGCCCCGGCGAGCTGAGCCTCGAGAGCAGCGTTCAGGTCAGCTGGCATATCAAGTCTGCCGATTGAGGCAGTCGCGCAAAGCGTGAACGAGTGATCAGCAGCAGTGATCACTGCTGCTGATCACTGCCATGAAAAAGACGCCAGCCGCAGAGTCTGCGACTGGCGTATTTTTTTGCCCATGAGGCAGACAATCAGCCGATCAGGCGCCCAGCTCCTGCTCGATCAGCGCCAGCGCCGCCAGCGGATCCTCCGCCTGGGTGACAGGACGCCCGATCACCAGATGGGTGCTACCGGCCGCCATGGCTTCACCGGGCGTCATGGTGCGCCGCTGATCACCGGCCTGCGCGAAGCTCGGGCGAATACCCGGCGTCACCTTCAGGAACTCAGGGCCACACAGTGCCTTGAGGCTCGGGGTCTCACGTGCGGAGCACACCACACCGTGCATGCCGCTCTGCTGGGCGAGGGCCGCCAGCCGCTCGACCTGCGCAAGCGGCGTGACATCCAGCCCGATACCGGCCAGATCGGCCTGTTCCATGCTGGTCAGCACCGTCACGGCGATCAGCTGGGTATCGAGGCCGCGAGTCGAAAGGGCTTCTGCGGCGGCCTGCATCATGCGCGCCCCACCCGAGGCGTGGACATTGGTCATCCACACGCCGTGCTCCGCTGCCGCCAGCACGGCCTGGGCGGTGGTGTTGGGAATGTCGTGGAATTTGAGATCGAGAAAGACCTCGAAGCCGCGTTGATGCAATGCCTTGAGAATCTCGGGACCCACACGCGTGAACAGCTCCTTGCCCACCTTGACGCGACAGCGCGCAGGATCCAGCTGGTCTGCCATGGCAAGCGCAGCACTCATGTCCGGGTAGTCGAGGGCGATGATCAGGGGGGAAGTCGTGGCAGGCATCCGGGCTCCAGGCGATGTGGCAGGCGCAATGACAGGAGGTCATGGGCTCGGGGCAACATTATAGCGCTCGGCTCTGTCGTTGTATGCCCAGGGAAAGACGAATCGAATCAGCAGGCTAACGCTCGTAGTGCTTTCTTGCGTTGAGCGCAGAAAGCCGCGCAAGGATGAGGAATCGTTTAAATCTAAATGACTACAAATCTAATACCTGAGCCAGAGTATTTCTCGCGCAGGGCATCGGGTGGTCGCCCCGCGCACTCCCCATCGACCGCCCTGATGTGAGCATAGGAAGCGACCATGAAAACCCTGCTAGGAACACTTCTCGTGACCAGCCTGCTGGTACTGTCACCGACCAGCCAGGCCGCAGACATGAACATCAACACCGCCACTGCCGCACAACTGACCGAGCTCAAGGGCATCGGTGGCAAGAAGGCCCAGGCCATCATCGAATGGCGCAAGGCGAACGGCCCCTTCACCGACGTGGCACAGTTGACCGAAATCAAGGGAATCGGCCCCAATACGCTCAAGCGCATGAACACGACATTGACGCTGGGCGAGCCGGGCAAGACGACCTCGGCCATCAACACGAAGAGCCCTTCGGTCAAGCAAGACGGGGCTATCCAGAAGAGCCAGACTGTCAAGAAAAGTCAGGCTGTCAAGAAAAGCCAGAGCATCGACAAGACCACCACCGGGAAGGCCGTCGACTCCCACAAGGAAGTCGAGAGCCTCAAGACTGCCAGCAACAATAGTTGAGCCGTCTCGCCGGGCAGGCAACCTCGTGTCAGTTGCGGGGTTGCCTGTCCAGCGACTCTCTTCCCCTCAGAGAACTGGCAAGAACTGGCAAAAGCTTTCAAGCACCCCGCAGGCAAGCCATCGCCATGCAAACGCGGTGCTAGCCATTCTCTCTGGCCCCAACAACCAAAAAAGCCGACCCGAAGGTCGGCTAGCGGGGTTTCCCCCTCCCCTGACGGCGAATCGGCACCTGCAAAAAAGCCCGATTCTGACAGCGGCCATCCTGGCCTGCCCCTTCCCCAAGGGGCTCCCTGAATGCCAGCCTCTGTCGGCAGCTGACACCTCTGCTTCTGATATCAATAGCTCTGATATCAATAACTCTTCCGCCTGTGTCGGCCTGCTGCGGCCTCGACAGAGACACTCTACCCCGCCATGCCCCGCGCGAATCTGATCTGCATCAAGTCCTGAAGGCTTCACGGCTCGATCCTTACGGCTGGCGCGCAGACGACTGATCCATATCAATTTTCTCCATCGCTACAGACCGCAACAACAGACAGCCCCGCTGCCGAGGATTCCGGCAGCGGGGCTGTCTGTTGTTGTAGAGGGGCTGCAACGATGAGCTTGAGCGTCACACCCACCCGCAATGCCTACTTCAGCGACGCACCTTCTTGTCTTCGATCTCGGTATGGCTGACATCGAGACCGAGCGGATGACCGGCCGAAAGTTCGGCACGCGTGGCATCGCGCACTTCCAGCACCTCGACTTCCCAGCTCAGCGCCTGACCCGCCAGCGGATGATTGGCGTCGACCTTGACCTGCTGCTCACCGACTTCCAGCACCGTGACCGACCGCTGGCCTTCCGGGGTGCGGGCCTGAAAGCGCATGCCGGCGTTGATCTCGCCCGGGCCGAAGGCATCACGCCCGAAGTACTGCACCAGGCCTTCATCCCGCTCACCGAAGCCTTCGGCTGGCGTCAGATTGACGACCTTGCGGTCGCCGACATCGCAACCCTCAAGCGCGCTCTCGAGCGCTGCCAGAATATTGTCGTGGCCATGCAGGTAATCCATCGGCTCACGCTCAAGGGAGCTATCCAGCACAGTGCCATCAGCGGTGCGCAGGGTGTAATGCAGGCTGACGACCTGCTGGGAAGTAATCGCCATGGGAACCACTCCAGAAGAAAGGTGCAATGCGGTCTCGCGGATCAAGTCGGATGAGACAGGTCGGCAGCTCAGCTTTCGCTGCGCCGCAGCTGACGACTGGACAGCTCGACACGCTGTTGCTGATTGATCAGATTGAGCAGCACGATGACGCGCTCATCGCCCTTCGCGCTCTCGAAGACGCCACTGAGCGAACTCAAGGGACCATCGATGATCTCGACCTGCTCGCCGGCCCGGAAATAGACATTCTCCGGCGGTTGCTCCTGGCGTTGCTCGCCGCTGGCGATCAGGGCTTCCACCAGGGGCGTCGGCACCGCCGTCGGTGTGTTGCCGAAGCTGACCAGCTTGAGCACGCCACGGGTCGAGCGAATCGGACGCCAGTTGTCATCCATCTGATCAAGGCGTATGAACAGGTAATAGGGGAATAGCGGCTCTTCGACCCAACGCAGCTTGCCGCCGCGCTTCTTTTCCACCTCCAACAGGGGGTGGAAGACGTGAAATCCCTGATTGGTGAGGTTCTCCGCCGCACGGAAGGATTCCCCGCCCTTGCACTGGATCAGATACCAATGCGCCTTGGCAGCTTCTCGGGCTTCACTCATGATGACCTCTCATTGCCTGCCTGCCCCACTCATGCGTGTCTCGACCTGCATCATGCCTGTCGGCTGACCGGCAGGACAATGCATGGCTCTTGCCCTCAGGCAGTGCGACAATCCGGCCATGAATGACGCAAGCGGCAGATAGCCGCTCACCGTGCGTGTGACACGCGCGGCCACACCCTCTGCATGGACAGGCAAGGCTTTGACTTCAAAGGATTTACGCTTACTCGTTGGCCGTCATGGTATCACGTTCCTGATGGGCTTCGCCTCCGGGCTGCCACTGCTGCTGACCGGTAGCGTGCTGCAGGCCTGGATGACGGATGCCGGTGTCTCACTGGACGCCGTGGGCCTGCTCGCGCTCGTCGGCCTGCCCTACACCCTCAAGTTTCTGTGGGCGCCATTGCTGGACCGCATCATGCCGCCGGTGCTCGGCCGGCGCCGTGGCTGGCTGATGATCGCCCAGCTGGCCCTGACCGCACTGATCGCGCTGCTTGCCTTGCAGGACCCGCACATGTCGCCGCTGACCATGGGCGCCATCGCGCTGGCGGTCAGCTTCTTCAGCGCCACCCAGGACATCGTGATCGACGCCTATCGGCGCGAGCATCTGCCGGACAACGAGCTGGGGCTGGGCTCCAGCTTCTATGTCTATGGCTACCGCATCGGCATGCTGATGGCCTCGGCCGGTGGCCTGGTGCTGGCCGACATGATCGGCTTCCGCGTGACCTACCTGATCATGGCCGCGACCCTGGGCGCCTGCATGCTGGTGACCCTGCTGGCACCGGAGCCCGAGGCTCAGGCCGCGCCGCGCGCCCATCATCTGCATGAGATCCTGTGGGACCCCATCCGCCACTTCATGAAGCGCGATGGTGCCATCTGGCTGCTGCTGTTCATCCTGCTCTACAAGCTGGGCGATTCCGTGGCGGGCAATCTGACCACGCCCTTCTACAAGGACATCGGCTTCAGCAATTCGCAGATCGGCGCGACCGTGAAGCTGTTCGGCCTGTGGCCCTTGCTGGCCGGCACCTTCTTCGGCGGCCTGATGATCATGCGCATCGGCATCTATCGGGCGCTCTGGTGGTTCGGCATCCTGCAGATGGTGTCGACTGCCGGCTTCGTCTGGCTGCATCACGTCGGTGATTCGCTGGCGTGGCTCGCGGCGGTGGTCGCCTTCGAGAACCTGGCGGCCGGCATGGGCAGCGCCGCCTTCATCGCCTTCATGGGCGCGCTGACCGACAAGCGCTTCACCGCCGGCCAGTACGCGATGCTCTCATCGATCATGGGCCTGCCACGCGTGGTGATTGCCGCGCCCTCCGGCTATCTGGCCGATGCGGCCGGCTGGGACAGCTTCTTCTGGATCTGCACGCTGGCCGCCATACCGGGCCTGTTGCTGTTGCTGCGCTTCCGCCACTGGGGCGCGATGCTGGCCACGCCACACAAGTCACCCGCCATGTCGGGCGAGTGACAACGCCGCGCAGCCAACCTGGACAGTCCGAAAACAGCAGGAGAGCCCGAAAACAGCAGGTAGCACCACGAAACCCAGCAAGAAAGAATGAGGCAAGTCAGTCGGCGTCGTTGACACTGTAACAGCAGGTAAACGATGCTTACGCGGCATAGTGCATAAAGATAACAAGCTGCACCGTAGGCCCAGCTGGCGCCAGGCGGTGACATCAAGCACAGGGAGCCCGTCATGCCCATCACCACCCGGATTCACGAAGGTATCATGATCACGCCGCCTGCCCAGCTGACAGGCGAGCTCGCGCGCTATTTCCGCCAGGAGGTGCTGGCGATGATTCCTGAGCACACCGGCACGCTGGCGGTGGACCTCAGCCATGTCGAGGCCATCGATGCCGATGGGCTCTCGGTGCTGGTCAGTCTGCATGATGCGCTGTCCCCGGCGGCGCTGGTGGTGGTCGAACCCTCGCCGGACATGCAGACAGAGCTGGAGCGCGTGCGCCTGTTCGAGCTCTTCGATATCTACTATCAGCGCGACCCGCTGCTGGAGTCGAGCGGTGACACGCGGACAGGGCCTTCTCGTGAGGTAGCCTGATGAAACGCGACCTGACTCGGCCCAGCTCCCTTTCCCGCTCTCTTCGACGCCTGCTGGGCGTCGCGATCACGGCCGGCCTGATAGGCGGCTGTACGCCGATCATGCTGGACGACACTCCCGCCGAAGATCACTGGCAACAGGCGACCCACTGGCCGCTGGAGCTGCCTGCCCCTCATGCCGATGATCGCTTCATGCAACTGCCCGCGGGGGATGACCAGCGGCTGGCGGCGGGCGATCGTCTGAGCGTCAGGGTCGCCGGCAGCGAACTCTTCGATGGCAGCTACGAGGTGGATCATGACGGACGCCTGCGCCTGCCGTGGCTCTCGCCGGTCGAGGCTTCCAACAAGACCATCGACGCCCTGGCGGATGAGATCACCCAGCGTCTGGTGCAGGAAGAGCTGATTCGCCCGGGTCTGGCGCATGTCAGCATCCGGCTCGAGGAATGGGCGCCGTTGGCCGTTGCGGTGTCCGGCGCGGTGTTCTTCCCGGGCGAGGCGGTCATCAATACCCGCCTGCCGGAAGAGCGCATGGTGCGCCGCGATTTCGCCGGCGGCGATGCCAGTCAACAGCGTCGTCTGTCGGCGGCCTTGACCACGGCCGGCGGCATCCGTCCCGACGCGGACCTGAGCCATATCGAGCTGATTCGCGACGGCCAGACACAGATTCTCGACATGCGCGGCCTGATCGACGGCGAATATGCCGCCAATCCCTGGCTGCGTGTGGGTGACCGGATCCACGTGCCCTCCAGCGGCGCCTTCCAGGCCGCTCTGATGCGCCCCTCACCTCTCACCGCGCCGGGCATCGTCATCTATGCCTCCAACCTGACCACCCCTGCCAACAACAACAACGTCAGCAATTACACGGTGTTGCGCTCGCAGGTGCCTTACGGCGTGCGCATGCTGCAGGGCGTGATCAATGCCAACTGCGTCGGCGGCATCCAGGCGACCTCCGGCTCGCGCCGCGCGGTGCTGATCAGTACCAACCCGATGACGCATCAGCCGGTCGTGGTCGATCGCGGTATCGATGCCCTGCTGGCCAATCCGGCGGATGTGGGCGTCAATCCCTATCTGATGCCCGAAGATGTGGTCGGCTGCTATGACTCCGGTGTCACCAACATCCGTGATATCGCCCGCACGCTGACTGACCTGCTGACGCCGGCCACTCTGCTGTAACCCATCGCCTGTCCGTTGATGGAATGCGACTGATCACTACCACGCGACAAGGATGTGCATGACAGAGTCCCGCTCACCCGACACACCACAAGACGCAGCCAAGCCCTCACTGGGGCGCCGACTCCTGGGCGTCCTGCTGGGCTGGGCGGCGCGTGGCTCCAGCATGCGCCCGCGCACCCGCCGCGCGGCCTACCTGTTGCTGGCGACCGCCATCCTGAGTGTCATCTGGGGGTTGACCATCGCCTTCATCGCCGTGGCACCTGTCACCTACACCACCAGCTGGACGATGATCCTGCCGGGCACCGGCTCCGGTCTGTCGGTGAACTTCGAGAGCATCGGCCAGGCCAGCACCAGCGCCAACTCTTCCTACTCCAGCTCCTCGCTGGACCCCAAGGTCAACTATCGCGCCATCGCCGAGAGCCCTGCCGTGCTCGAGCGTGCCGCCAGCACGGTCGACATGCATCCCGACGATTACGGCAAGCCCAAGATCAAGCTGACCGACCAGACCGCGCTGATCGCCTTCCAGACCAGCGCGCCGAGCGCCAAGGCCGCGCTTGCACGCGCCAATGCGCACATCGATGCCTTCAATGAGGTGATCGAACAGCTGCGCAATGATGAGCAGGCGCGCCGCGAAGCCGTCATCCGCCGCTCGCTCGAGACCTACGACCGCACGCTCAAGGAAACCCAGCGCAAGCTGCTCGAGTTCCAGTCCACCTCAGGGCTGGTTTCCATGGAGCAGTTCAAGGAACTGACGCTGAGTGTCGAGGCGCTCAAGGACACACTCGAGACGCGGGATGGCGAGCTGTCGGCCCTCAACGCCCGTCTCGCCACCCTGTCCAGTCGCCTGGGACTGGATGCCGGCCAGGCCGGTGGCGTGATCGCCCTGCAGCGCGACGCCCGCTATCAGGCGCTGCTGACGCAGGCGGCGGAGCAGGCAGCCAGCCTCGATGAAGCACGCGGCAAATGGGGCGAGCGCAATCCGGAGGTCATCAATCTGGCCGCGGGGCTTGATTCCCTCGAGCGCTCGCTGGCCTCACGCATGCGCCAGTTGCTGCCCCGCCAGTCCTCGCGCAATCAGAATGCCCTGCGTGCCGCGTCCGGCCATGCCAATCAGGACACCCTGGTCGGCGAACTGATCACCCTGGATACCCAGCGGCGCGGCGTGATCAGCGAGCTTGCCACCGGGCGGGCCAATCTGGCGGCCCGCAAGCAGCGGCTGGACAACAGCGTCGCCAAGGCTGCCCAGCTGCAGGACCTGCTGCGCGAGCAACAGGTCGCCACGGCGGTCTACACCACGGCGCTGGCCAAGATTGATATCGGTCAGATCGACCCCTTCGCCAGCTACCCGATGCTGCAGATTCTCGATCCGCCGCCACTGCCCGAGAAGGCGGATTCGCTGGGCATCAAGCTGGCCATCGTCGGCGCGCTCGCCGCGAGCGTCTTCAGCATCATCGGCCTGATTCTTCTGTGGATCAGAAAACCCTACCTGCTGCGTCTGCAGCAAAGCGTGTGAGCCGCCGATGTTTTCCCTGAAGGCGGGGCCAGAGGCGGATGTCCTCCCCGAGACCCCGGAAGAACGCATCATCTGGTTCTCGATCACCGCGACCTATCTGTTCTATCTGGTCGGCGGCCTCTATGTGCTGGCACCGGTACTGGCATGGTCATTGGTGATGCGTGCCGCCTGGCTGCACCTCAAGGGCCGCCAGCGTTTTCCGCGTCTGCCCTGGCCACTGTGGGTGTGGATCATCGGCATGATCGTGATGGAGTTCTCGCTGCTGGCCGGCCACCTGATCGAGAACCTCGGCACCGGCAAACTGATCAAGTCCTCCATCGGCTGGGCCAAGGGCTGGGCGCTGCTGGCGGTCTTCCCGATCATCGGCTGCCTGGCGATCCGTCCGGCGGTGATCATCCGCGCGGCCATGCATGTCTGCCTGCACACCATGCTGTTGCTGCCGGTATTCGTCGGCGCCTGGCTGGCGGGGCTGCCCCAGGTGCCCTTCGTCTCGCCGCTGCAGGCCATCGGCGGGCCGGGGCCGGAATTCTTCGCCGTCTCGCTCTATGAGATCGACCCCGGCAGCGGCATGCCGCGCTGGCGCCTGTTCACGCCCTGGGCGCCGGCGGTGGGCTTTGTCGCCAGCATCTATTTCGCCTGCGCCCTGCTCGAGAAACACCCCTTGTGGAAGGCGATCGGCATCGGCGGCAGCGTGTTGATGATCCTGATGTCCGGCTCGCGCATGGCGCTGGTGTCGCTGGTGTTGATCAGCGCCGGGATGTTCCTGCTCAAGCGTCTGCACAAGCCGTGGCTGTGGTTCAGCTTTTCCGGCGTCAGCCTGATCGGTGGCTTTCTCGGCGCGCCGATCCTGGAGGCCATCGACAACTTCATCGCCGCCTTCAAGGGCTCGCGGGCGGACTCGACCCGCGTGCGGGCCGCGCTGGGGCGCATCGCGGTGGACCGCTGGCGCAACGAGGCGCCGTGGTTCGGCCACGGCATCGTCGAACGCGGCCCGCACCTGGTGGAGTACATGCCGATCGGCTCGCATCACAGCTGGTATGGGCTGCTGTTCGTCAAGGGCATCTTCGGCCTGTTCGCGCTGTTGGTGCCGATGCTGGTCAGCCTGCTGCATCTGCTGCGCTTCGTGGTCGGCCGCCCTGTCGTGCAGCTGGGCTTGATCATGGTCGGCCTGCTGTTCGTCTACTCCTTCGGCGAGAACCTGGAAATCCTTGCCTATTTGATCTGGCCGGGACTGATCCTGATCGGCAAGGCGCACCAGCTGGCGGGCCTGCCCGCCAGCGAAGGGCATATCCACAACATGGGACCGGTGGATGTGGAGAAGCCGCTTTCAAGGGCAGCGCCCGCCTCCGCCGATACCGGCAGCAGCGACACGGCAACCTAGCCCGATCACGGGATAGTGGAACAAGGCTGCGCCAGATCACGCCAATTCATCAGTACATTGCGCTAGAGTGGCTACACCAGCCGTTCAAAAGCATGACTGACAAGACCAGATGCCTGGAAAGGCACGACAAGCCAGGGAGCCAGGCGATGGGTGTGATCACGCGACTCAAGACACGTCTGACAGGTGGCGGAGACGGTGGCAATGGCCGCCTGATCCGCAATCTGGCCTGGATGGGCATGTCGCAAGGGGTGCACCGCATCGCGCGATTGGGCGCGACCCTGGTGGCGGCGCGCATGATCGCGCCGGAGTCCTTCGGTATCGCCGCCATCGTGCTTACCGCGCACGAGATCATGCACGCCATCTCCAATGCCGCCGTGGTACCCGCCTTGGTGCAGGCCGGGCGCGAGGGATATGAACGCCTGTGTCGCGATGCCTACTGGTTCAATTGGGTGGTGTGTCTTGGCCTGATGGTGCTGCAGATGGCACTGGCCCCGCTGCTGGCCTACCTCTATGACGCTCCCGATCTGACCCTGCCGCTGATGGCGCTGGCGCTGATCTTCCCGATGTTGCCCCCCGCCGCCATCAACGCGGCGCGAATTCTGCGCAGCAACCGCCTGCACATCACGGCGCGCATCGAGATGGGCCAGAGCATCGGCGAGGCCGTCGGCGTGATGCTGCTGGCCGCCATGGGTGCCGGGTTCTGGGCCTTGATCCTGCCCAAGCTGATCGTGACGCCCATCTGGACCCTGACCTATCGCTGGTGCGAATCATGGCGCATCGATGAGCGCCCCTCCACGCTGTGGTCGCGGCCGCTGATGAGCTTCGCGCGCCCGATGATGGGCGTCGAGGTGGTCTCGGTGCTGCGTCAGCAGATGGATTACCTGCTGGTCGGCGCCCTGTTCGCCATGGACGTGCTCGGCGTCTACTTCTTTGCCTTCAATGCCGGACTCGGCATCAGCCTCGGCCTCTTGCGCGCCTACTCCACCGCCATCTTCCCGCAGCTGTGCGGCGACATGACGTCTCACGAACGACTGGCACGCATGCACCACGGCATGCGCCTGTTCGCGCTGGTCGCCGTGCCCGCCATCATCGCCCAGAGCCTGCTGGCACCCTGGTATGTGCCGATCCTGTTCGGGGAGGCCTGGGTCGAGCGTGGCGCCCTGCCGATCCTGATCCTGATCTGCCTCTCTGCCCTGCCGCGCATCCTGCTCGACAGTTGCGGCCAGTTGCTGCGCGCCCAGGGCATGCCCGGGGCAGACCTCAAGCTGCAGATCTTCATGACGCTGATGCTCGGCGCCGGCATGTTCGCCGGCGTGCCCTTCGGCATCAATGGCGTCGCGGCCGGCATTCTGGTCGGCATCAGCCTGGCCGCGCTACCCGGCTACCTGTGGACACGCCGGCTGATCCTCGCTCAGGACGGCCGGGTGACAGATGCGCCGCCACCAGACTCGCCAGACACACCAGACACACCTCACGCAGCATCCACCGCATCGCTTTCCCCAGACAGGGACGTCCAGGAGGCCAGACCATGACCCCGACCTTTTCGGTCATCATGCCGATCTACAACGTCGAACGATTCGTCGCGGCCGCCATCGACAGCGTGCTGGCGCAGGAGGATGGCGACTTCGAACTGCTCATCATCGATGACTGCTCCCCCGATGGCAGCCGGGCGATCTGCGAGGCCTACGACGACCCGCGTCTCACGCTGATCACGCATCCGGTCAATCGCGGCCTGGCCGGGGCTCGCAACACAGGCGTGCGTGCCGCTCAGGGCCGCTATCTGGCCTTCCTGGACTCCGATGACATCTGGGAGCCCGCTAAGCTGGCCCGCCACCGCGAACACCTCGAGGCACGCCCCGAGGTAGGTCTGTCCTTCTCGCGCTCGGCCTTCATCGATGCCGACGGCGAACCGCTGGACTACTACCAGATGCCGAGCCTGACCGACATCACGCCGGGGCTGCTGTTCTGTCGCAACCCGGTGGGCAATGGCTCGGCGCCGGTCATCCGCCGCGAGATTCTCGAGGCCATCGCCTTCGACTGTGAGGTCAAGGGGGGCGGCGTGCTGCCCTGTTACTTCGATGAGAGCCTGCGCCAGAGCGAAGATATCGAATGCTGGACACGCATCGCCCTCAAGACCGGCACCACGGTGGAAGGCATTCCCGAGCCGCTGACCCGCTACCGGCTCAATGAAGGCGGGCTTTCGGCACAACTGGAGCGCCAGTACCAGAGCTGGCTTGCGATCGTCGAGCTGACGCGCGCCTACGCGCCTGACTTCATCGAACAATGGTATCCCCGCGCCCAGGCCTACCAACTGCGCTATCTGTCGCGTCAGGCGATTCGCCTGCGTGACGGGGATGCTGCCTGGGCGTATTGCCGCCGCGCCGTCAAGGCATGGCCGGGCATCTGGAAGGCGGAATTCGGGCGCACCGCTGCCACGGCAGGGGCCGCCCTGATGTTGCGCGTGATGCCCAAGAGTCTCTATCTGCGCTGTGAAGGGCTCGCCCAGGGGGTCATCGGCAAGGCGCAGAAGAAGAAGATCGACAATGCGCCGCGCCCGCAGCCGGCCAGACCGAATCAACAGCAGGACGCTCATGAAGTGGAGTCGCCATGATGAGCCAGCCATTGGATCAAGCCCTCTTCACCACTGAGCGCGTCAAGACGTTGCCTCATGTCAAGGTGCTGGGGGTGCCCTTCGTCAACACCAGTCTTGACACCTGCCTGAGCCTGCTCAAGAGCTGGATCAGGGACCCGCAGCCGCGCACCGTCAATTTCGTCAATGCACACTGCCTGAACGTGGCCCAGGTCGATCGCTATTACATGCAGGTACTGCATGACAGCGACCTGCTGCTGCCTGATGGCAGCGGCGTCAAGATGGCCTGCCGCATGCTCGGCCAGGAGCTTGAGGCCAACCTCAATGGCACCGATCTGCTGCCCCACCTGTGCGACATGCTGGTGGCGGAGAACAAGCGCCTGTTCCTGCTCGGCGCCGCGCCGGGCGTGGCCGACAGGATGGCCGCCAAGCTCCGCGAACAATGGCCGACGCTCGAGATCAGTGGTGTACATCATGGCTTCATCGGCCCGGAAATCATCGACGACGTGCTGGCGCAGATCAATCAGGGCACTGACCTGTTGCTGGTGGCGATGGGCGTGCCGGCCCAGGAGAAGTGGATCTCGACCTACCGTGAGCGACTCGAGGTGCCGGTGGTCATGGGCGTCGGCGGTCTGTTCGACTTCTATTCCCAGCGCATCCCGCGTGCGCCGGGCATCGTGCGCAGATTGGGCATGGAATGGGCCTGGCGGCTGCTGATGGAGCCACGCCGCATGTTCAAGCGCTACGTGCTTGGCAACCCGAGCTTTCTGATGAGCGTGCGCAAGTATGGGGAAGAGGCGATTCCCGGCCGCGGCCTGTGGATGAAGTCACGCTCCAACTGGCGCCACTTTCGATGGCGAGTGAGCAACTGGCTGACCCCACGCGCGCGCCGCGCCATGGATATCGTCGGTGCCAGCGGCGTGCTGCTGGTGCTGTCACCGCTGCTGCTGGGCACCGTGCTGGCCATCCGCCTGGAATCGCCAGGCCCGGTGCTGTTCGGCCAGGAGCGTATCGGGCGTTACGGCAAGCCGTTCAAGCTGTGGAAGTTCCGCTCGATGTACATCGACGCCGAAGAGCGTCTGCGCGAACTGCAGGCCGCCAACGAGAGCGAGGGTGGCGTGCTGTTCAAGATGAAGCAGGACCCGCGTATCACGCGGGTGGGCCGTATCATCCGCAAGCTGTCCATCGATGAATTGCCGCAGCTGTGGAACGTGCTGCGCGGCGAGATGGCGCTGGTCGGGCCACGCCCCGCCCTCGCCCGCGAGGTGGCGCTCTACGAAGCGCGTGCGCGCATGCGTCTGGATGCCACCCCGGGGTTGACCGGACTGTGGCAGGTGTCGGGCCGCTCGGACCTGTCCTTCGAGCAACAGATCCATCTGGATCTCTTCTACCTGCATCGTCAGGGCATCAAGGAAGACATCAAGCTGCTGTTGCGCACGATTCCTGCCGTTCTGACCAGCCGTGGAGCCTACTGATGCGTGAGACTCCCTCTCTCATTCGTGCAGCGCTGCGCCAATATCACGACTCATGCCAAGGAGGTGTGCAATGCATGTGATCCTGTTGGCGGACCGCCTCGGCCAGGAAGTCGCGCCGATTGACCGCCGTTACTCACCGGCGCTGCTGCCGATTGCTGGCCGCAGCGTACTGGAGCGCAACCTCGACCTGCTGGTCGGGCGAGGCGTGACGCATATCAGCCTGATCATCGCCCGTGACCCCGAGTGGTTCCGGGCGCGTATCGCCGATGGCTCACGCTGGGGCATCGATCTCGACATTCTGCCGATGCCCGGCGAGCGAGATCCGCGCGAGCAGATCAAGCGACTCGGCGCCATGGCTGCCCTGCCCGCCCCGGTACTGCGTGCCGATGTGCTGCTGATGCCGGAGTGGTTCAAGGATGACAGCCTCGCGATCAGCGAGCAGGCCATGGCGTCGGGCGCGCCGGTCTGCCATCCGGCCAGCGTGGCAGACCCGTCGCTCGCTCGCCTGCACTGGCCGGAGCTGCGCGACAATCCTGGGCTGGGGCCGGCCCTGCTGGCCTCGCTGTCGCACTATCACGCCCTGGTGATGCAGGCACTCGATGCCGATGACTCAGGCCTGACACCGCATGGCGAACGCGGAGTATTGCCCGGCGAGCAGGACCTGCACCACGTCTACTACGCCGCCGGCGCGACACGCCTGGAGGAATCGCGCCTCACTGGCGGCTTCGCCGGCATCACCACCCATGTGGAGCCCGGCGTGCTGCTCAAGGGACACTGCTGCCTGGAACAGGGCAGCTACGTGGAAGAAGGCGCCATGCTCGAGGACTGCGTCATCCTGCCCTTCACCCGCGTGCACGGTGGCCAGCAGGTCAACGCCGGCATCCTGTTCGAAGGCGAGGCGCTCGACAGGACGGCCCCGCACTGGCTCAAGGACCGCCGTCAGGCAGGCGCAGCCTCGCAACGCGGCGTCGCCTACCGCAACCCGGCACGCCCCGAGTGGCAAGAACGGATTCTGGCGGCCCTGATCACTCTGGCCACACGCCCCTTCGGCTCACGCTACAAGGATCTTCGCCATCGTCTGCGCCAGGTGCAGGACAGCCGCATGCGGCTTTTCGGGGCACTGCCCGAGCGCTCGCCACCGCCACTGGACAGGGTCGGCATCAGCAGTGCAGGCGCCATCCAGCCCCCGGATTGGCGCGCCACACCGGATGCCTTCGCCGCGACGCTGGAGGCCATCCAGGTCGGCCAGACGCCGGGGCTACGCGGTGCCATTCGAGAAGCCTGGCGACTGCGTCAGCAAGGCAAGCAGCAGTGATCGCACCTGTTCGCGCTTCCCCCTGAGTCCGCCTCGCGATGCAAGGCAAGACACGAAAAAACCCCGCAGTGCCGTGGCACTGCGGGGTTTTTCATACGGGCCTTGTCACACGAGGTCTTGTCATGCGAGCGCTTGCGATCACTCGTCAGGCAGCATGAGCGGCCTTTGACACCGGCTCAGCGATGCTTGGCCAGCCAGGCAAGCGCGCCTTCGCTGCGCTTCCACTGGTCGCGCATCAGGGTGCGGTACTGCCAGGCCTCACCACGCGTGCCGGGTTCCGGCGCTTCCACCGCCAGACTCACCGGCCGCGGATGCTCCGCCAACAGCAGGCTTATCAGATGCGAATTGGCTTCCCGCACGATCTCGAGTGCCTGCTCGGCGTCCTTGTCGCGACCCAGTCGATAGAGCGCCAGCACCTGGCCCATCAGGATGCCCAACAGCGGCATTTCCTCATCGACGGCACGTCGCTCGATATCATGTTCGGCGAGGGTCACGGCCTCGTCGTTGCGGCCTTCGCGCAGCAGCTGATCCAGCACCAGCTCACGCAGGCCGAGGCTGTCTTCCTCGTCGAGCTTGAGCAGGCGCTCCGCCAGCTGGCGCGAACGCTCGCGCTCACCGCGTTCCATGCCGATCACCAGCCCCAGCCCACAGCGCAGCAACTGGGCGTTGTCGCCATCTTCCCAGCGCAACAGGCCGCCGGCCTGTTCGATCTGATCGAGCCAACGATCGAAGCGCTGTGCCAGCGGCACGAAGAAGGTATCCGACATCCACGGCAGGCTACCGAAGCGACTGGCCAGCGCCAGGATCAGCCCCTGGCACACCGCCGGAACGTCCAGCCATTCGGGGCTGGCGCACAGCTGCTGCAGCCACTCGTTGGGGTCCTGGACATCCCAGGGATCGATATCCAGCGCCAGTGCCGCCTCTTCCTCGATACGCGCCGGGAAGACCGCCTCCCAGAGCCCGAGTGTCACGGCCTGCTCCGCATTCTGACGGAACAGCAGACTGCCATCTTCCTGCGTTTCCAGCGCCAGACGCGGCGGATGCTCGATCACCTCGAACAGCGCCTGCAGGGCGGCCAGTGAATCCGACAGCGACTCATCGGAATTGACCATCTGCTCGGCGAGCGTGGCACGCGGGTTTTCGGCCAGATCCGCCAGGAATTCCAGCTGACCGGGCTCGATGTCCTTCTGCTTGGACAGACGACGCCACCAGAAGCGCGCACGATCCTGCGCCTCTTCCGGCTGGCCCTCGTGCAGCAGCAGCATGGCTTCGATATACGCCAGCGTCGGCGAATCGGGCAGCGTCTGCTGGGCACGAATGAAGGCGGCGCGCGCCGAGCCCAGGTCATCGCTGTCCAGATGCAGCAGACATTGATGCTCCAGGGCGACGCCGCGCAGGAAGGCAGGGCCGCGCTCCAGCACCTCATCGAGCAGCAGCGCCTTCTTGCGGGTGAAGCCGCGCTCCTGATAGAGATCCAGCAGCAGCTCGAAGCCAGGCTCGGCCTGCTCGGGCAGACGCGACCAGTCGCTGGTATCGAACAGCGCCTCCATGATCTGCTGAGCCCGACCGCGATTGCCGCTCTCGGCGCTGATCAGCCCCGCCTCGAGCAGCGCCTGCGCCGGCGCGAGACCAGAGGCCAGCGCCGCCTTGAGCTGTTCACCCTTGAACTCGCGCAGCGACAGCATCCACATCAGGTGGTCCGGAATCGCCGGCAGCTGCACCTTGTCGCAGCACTGCTTGTACTTGCGACCCGAGTCACACCAGCAAGGCTCGTTGCGTCCGGGCGGTGCCAACGACTCGCGCGCGAAATCGAGTCGCACCAGCGGAGTCTGGCTCCACAGCACCGGCGCCAGCGCTACCGCCAGCGCTTCGTCGCCACCGCTGTAGTTCACGCCCTCCGAATGCGCCCACTGCATGAAGGCAGGAAAGGATTCATCGGCGCGGATGGCATCAAGTGCCCCACTGGCGTAACTCAAGAGCCGTTCGACCCACTCGGCAAGCATGGCATCTCCCTAAAAAAGCGTTTCACAGCTCTGCAGGCACCGCATCCCGGTCGTCGCCTCGGCGTTTCCTCAGGCGCGATGCCCGTCAGAACCTGCGAATCAAGGGGCGAAGTCTATCACGAGGAAGCCTCGCCCCTCATCGTTCACTCACTCAAGCGGCTGACGCAGCGATAACCTGCTGACCTGAGCTGTTCGGCCAGGCAGGCGATATGCGCCGGGCCCACTTCGCAGCAACCACCGACGATACGAATGCCGGCATTGACCCACCCCAGCGCATGCGCCGCGTACTGCTCCGGCCCCAGGTCTTCGCGTGCCTTGAGGTCCTTGACGGTGCCACCGGGGTTGAGTTCCGCGATGGAGGTGAAGCCATTGGCATAGGCACCGGTCGGCAGCGGGCTGGCCAGCAGATTTTCCAGACTACCCTGAATTGCTTCCGGCGCGCTGCAATTGATCAGGATCGCGTCCACGCCCATCGCTTGCAGCATGCTGATCGCGTCTGCCAGCGGCTCACCGCTGCGCAGGGTCGCGGTCAGGTCATCCTTCACCGTCAGCGAGACCCACACCGGCAAGCCGCTCTCGAGTGCGGCGGTGGCGGCGGCGCGAGCCTCGACGCAGGAAGACAGCGCCTCACACAGCAGGATATCGGCCAGCGGCGCCTGCAATTCCACCAGCCGGCGATAGCTGGCCAAGGATTCGTCAGCACTCGGCGCGACATCGGGGCGATAGGTGGCGACCAGCGGCGGCAGGCAGCCCGCCACGCGCACGTCCGCCTCACCACTCAGGGCGATGGCATCCCGCGCGGCCTTGCCAGCGGCGGCATGAATGGCCGCGATCGACTCGCCGACACCCGCCAGACCCAGACGCTGCGGCGTGGCCGTGTAGGTATTGAGCGTGATGACGCGCGCGCCGGCACGAATGAAATCGAGGTGCAGATCACGCACCAGCTCAGGCTGATCCAGCATCACCTGAGACGACCACAGCGGCGTCGGCTCACGACCGCTACGACGCACCAGTTCCTGGCCCATGCCGCCGTCCAGCAGCACGACTTCAGCCCCGTCACCTGCACCCTTTCCTGCTTCCAAGTCTCGTTCCACACAACCTCCAGAGCTTTTTGATGTCCTAGCGTGAGCCTGACGACCTGGCGAGACCCGCTGGCCAGTCAGTGGCGGGCGAAATTCTACCACGCTCGACCCGCTTGCGGCCCTTGCTCACTGGAGCCAAAAGGCTGCCCAATGCTACTGTTGACGACACCCTTTGCCCCGCGCTGCGCTCGAGGCTCGTGCTCACGAACCTCTCGGCAGCCCCTGTCGTGCCAGAAGCCCCACCCCGTTCAATCAAGGAAGCCTGCCTTGCTGTTGCCGAGCCCCTTTCGTCCCCGAGCCAACACTGCCAACGACGCGCCCCAGGTGCGTCTGGAGCGTGAGGGCCGCGACGAGATTCGCCGCATTACCCAGGCCGTGGAGCGTGTGCCCTGGTCGGTGAGCCTGATGCAGATCCTGTGGACCGCAGGCCCGGTGACGCTGATCGGCGCCTGGGGTGGCTATCTGCTCGGTTACGGCAAGGAACCGACCTTCGAGAACTACATCTTCTTCATCTCCTACACCGTCATCACCGGTGTCGCGGGTATCGTGGCCAACATCGCCCACAACCTGACCAGCTCACGGCGCTATGACCGTACCGAAGCCAAGATCGAGCGGGTCATCGACACCGTGCCGGAGCTGATCCTCGCCACGCGCAATCTGATCGTCGAGAGCCTGGAAGGCGATGCCCGCCGGCGTGAAGCGGCGGCCATGCTGCTGCGCAAGCAGGACCTGGCGCCGGAGGGGGTCGAGCTGGCGGCGCTGGAGCTGCTCGATGACCGTGATGCCGCGCGCATCATCAGCCAGATCGACGTCTACCGTCGCGTGGGCCTGCATGCGCGTATCCGCGACATGAACAGCCTCAACCGCGAATGGCTCGAGCCCCAGTTCAATGAGCTGGCCGAGCTGGCCCCCGAGGCCATCGGCCTGCTGCGTGAGCGCTTCGAAGGCCGCGCGCCCGACCTGCACAGCGGTGTGCCGCGTGACGAGAACTTCATCGAGCGTGTGCTGGCGGCCATCGAGCAGGACAACGACCTGCTGATGACCCTGCAGGACGTGGAGGAGATGCTGATTCTGGCCTTCGAACTGATCAGCGGGCGCAAGATTCCGCTGCTGACCTTCGAATACCGAGGCCGCTGGAAGCTGGCGCGCGCGCTGGACAACCTCGAGCATGCCCGCTCGCGTTATCGCATTCGTCAGGCCACCGGCCTGTCACGCCTCAAGGCGCTGACGGTCTATCTGGCCGAGCAGTCCGGCACCCTGGTGGAGGATGCCGCCTCCGGCCTGCGCGCCGAGGTACTGCTGGAGCGCTCAACCCAGGCGATGGACGCCCTTGCCGAGCAGGTGACGCATCTGGCGATCGCGGTCAATGAAGGCGATCGTGAACATCGCGCCGCGCTGCGCTCGCGCGCCGACATCCTCACCAACGCCATCCGCCTCTACAAGACGGTGACCAATGCCTACGAGCAGGTCGGGCGCAGCCACGCCGTCTTCCTCAAGATGTCCAAGCGCTGGGAAAACATCGCCTCGCAGATGTCCGATGACGCCACCCGCCTGCGGGTCGGTCCGGGCCGTCGTGGTCTGCGCATCCAGGAAAAGACCATCGCGCTGGACGATGAAGCCAAGGCGGAGGTCTGCAAGCATCTGGCCGATCACTTGAACGAGAGCCGCATCAAGCGCGTCGACAGCGAGATCGCCTATCAGGCGCGCGAGACGGTGCTGCGCGTCGGTGTCGACAAGGCCAAGGCGATGGCGGTCGAGATCGCCCTCGCGCTGGAGCCCCACATACACCTGTCACGCCCGGCCGTGCAGCGCGCCATCAATGGCTCCAACGCCGCCTATTTCGGCCAGCTGGAGCCCAATCAGTCCGCGGCGGCCAAGGCGGCCCTGGGCAGCGCCATGGTGCGCGAGATCGACGATGACCTGTCACGCACCGCCGAATCACTGGCCATCGCGCTGGTGCGCCACTACCGCGTCGAGCTGGAGCCGCTGGCCATCGAGTTCCTGCGCGATACCTTCGGCGCCCGTGAAGCGACGCTCAACATGCTCAGCAACTATCAGCCCGCCGACCACCACCCGGTCAGCTATCTCTCCAATCGCCCCCCGCTGATCCAGACCGCCAACCGCGACTGGTATCGCGCCCTCGTCCAGGCGCGTCGCGCGCTCGACGACGATTGATCCCCGCCTCGGGCCAACGGCATACTGTATGGATCATCATATCGACAGCCTTTGACCGCAGGATGCCCGATGCGCCTGATCATCGCCGAAAAGCCCAGCCTCGCCCGCGCCATTGCCGAGGCGCTGCCCGGACGCTCAAGCAAGCGCGACGGCTATATCGATGCCGGTGACACCCGTGTCACCTGGTGCATCGGCCACCTGCTGGAGCAGGCCCCGCCGGATGACTACGACGAGCGCTTCAAGCGCTGGTCGCTGGACCACCTGCCGATCATCCCCGAGCAATGGAAGCTCAAGCCACGTAGCCAGGCGCGCGGTCAGCTCAAGACCATCCGCGAGCAGCTCAAGCTGGCCGATGAGGTCGTGCATGCCGGCGACCCCGACCGTGAAGGCCAGCTGCTGGTACAGGAAGTGCTGGAGCACATGCGCTGGCGCGGGCCGGTCAAACGCCTGCTGATCAGCGACATGAACCGCCCCGCCGTCAGCCGTGCCCTCAACAAGCTGGACGACAATCAGCGCTGGCAGCCGCTCTATGAAGCCGCGTTGGCGCGCCAGCGCGCCGACTGGCTGTACGGCATGAATCTGACCCGCGCCTGGACATTGACCGGGCGCCAGGCCGGCCACGACGGCGTATTGTCAGTAGGCCGTGTGCAGACGCCGCTGCTGGGGCTGGTCGTGCGCCGTGACGAGGAAATCGAGGCCTTCGAGCCTCGCGCCTTCTTCCCGCTGTGGATAGAGGCTGGCGTGGCGGCGGGCAGCTTCAAGGCCTGGTGGCATGCGCCCAGCTCACCCTGGCTGCAACGTCTGGCGGACAAGGGCACCCCGCTGCCACTCGATGACAAGGGGCGCCTGCTGGATAGCCGTCCCGCCGAGCGCCTCGCCCGCCATCTCGCGACCTTGACCACCCTCGGCGATGGCCATGTCGAAAGTGTCGAGGCCAGCGACAAGTCACAGCCCGCGCCGCTGCCCTATTCGCTCTCGGCGCTGCAGGTCGATGCTGCGCGCCGTTTTCGCCTGCCCGCCCAGAAGGTCCTCGACACCTGTCAGGCGCTTTACGAGCGTCATCAGCTGATCACCTATCCGCGCTCCGACTGTCGCTACCTGCCGCGCGAACATCACGCCGGCATGGCCAATCTGATGATCAGTGCCTGCGTGGGTGACCGTGAGCTTGAACGCTTCAGTGGCGGCGCCGATTTCAGCCTGCGCTCGCGCGCCTTCAATGACAGCAAGGTCAGCGCGCACCACGCCTTGGCGCCGACCGGGCGCGAGCCGGACTATGCGCGCCTCTCGCGCGATGAAGCCAACCTCTACCGCATGATCACGCGCAACGTGCTGGCCCAGTTCTATCCGGCCTATCGCTATCGCGAGGTCAAGGTCGAGCTGCGCTTCGCCAAGGAGCCCTTCCGCGCCAGTGGCCGCAGCGTGATCGACGAGGGCTGGAAGGTGCTGTTCCAGCGCGCTGCGGGGGCCGGGGAGACAGCTGATAAGCAAGACTCTGACAAGAAGGCCTCAGACAAGAACGCAGCCGCCGATGACAAGACCCCGCCGCCACTGCCCGCCCTGACGGAAGGCGAACCGGCCTGCGTGCTCGACTGCGGTATCGAGGAGAAAGAGACCCGCCCGCCGGAACCCTTCAATGACGCCAGCCTGATCCAGGCGATGATGAACATCGCACGTTACGTCGAGGATGAAGCAGTGCGGCGCACGCTGCGCGATGTGGATGGCCTGGGCACCGAGGCGACACGCGCCGGCATGCTCGAGACCCTGATCAATCGCGGCTATCTGGTGCGCGACGGCCAGGCGATGCGCTCGACGCGTATCGGTCGCGCGCTGATTCATGCGCTGCCGCCTGCCGTATCGCGTCCGGAGCGCACCGCGCAGTGGGAGCAACGCCTGAGCATGATCCACGAGCAAGGCGACCCGGCGGCACCCTTCCTGAGCGAGCTGATCGTGGACCTGCGTGCGCTGCTCGCCGATAGCTCCGCCAGCCGCTTGAGCACGGCACTGGCCAGCGTCGGCGGTGCGACACCCGCGCCGCGCAAGGGCGGCGGCAAGGGCGGCTCGCGTCGCAAGGCCACGTCCTACAAGAAGCGCGCCTCTGGCAGCTCTTCTGGCAAGGCAGCTTCTGGCAGCACTACTGACGGCGCTTCTCGTAAAAGTGCCTCATCCAGGAGCCCCCGCAAGCGAGCGACTGGGTCACGGCGCAAGACCGATAGCTGACAGCGGGTCAGGTGAAGTACAACCGGCCTCCTCTTGCGCTCACGCACTGCTCTGCTCTGCTCTGCCCTGCTCTCCATGACAAGATGACGAATATGCACACAATGACTGATCCGGAAGATAACTGGCTGTGGATCATCGGCCCGGGGGCCATCGGGCGCCTGCTGGCGGCTTCGCTGATGGCGGCACGCCAGCGAGAGCTTCGTGCGCAGGGAGTATCCGCGCTACCACGTGTCTTGCTGCTGGGGCGTCAGGCAATGGCGGGGCAAGCAGTCGTGCTCGACATGACCACGCCGGAATCGCTCATTGTTAGCGCAAGGATAAATTATTCAACAATTGACACGCTGCAAGGCTCGTCATCTAGAAAGCCTTCTGCCATCTGGCTGACGACCAAGGCCCACGGCGTACCCGCCGTCTGGCAGCAACTGGCACCACATATCACGCCCGAGACTCCCGTGATCTGCTGGCAGAATGGCCTGAGTGCTCAGCCGTGGCTGGCCGAACGCCACGCCAACCTGCTATGCGCCAGCACCACCGAAGGCGCCTGGCTGCCAGCCGAGCCTGGTGCAAGCCCGACGCCTGACGCTGACTCAACCGCGGATGACCTCCAGCACCTTGGCGTGCAACACGCCGGGCGCGGCCACACCTGGCTGGGCGCATGGCAAAGTGACGGCGACGGCGATCCCGACAGCCAGTCCCACCAGGCCGCTCTCATGCAATGTGACTGGCTCAAGGCTGCAGGGTTTGCGTGCGAACAGACACCGGACATCCAGACTCGCCTGTGGCACAAGCTGGCGATCAATGCGGCGATCAATCCCCTGGTGGCACGCTATCGCATTCGCAATGGCCAGCTGCGCGACCGGCCATTTGCCCCGATGGTGCGCCAGGCGGTCGAGGAGATCAGCGCGGTACTGGATAGCAAAGGCATCTCTGCCCCGAGGGAAGGCTGGCAGGCGCTGGTCGAACAGGTCATCCGCGCGACCGCCAACAATCGCGCCTCGATGCTGCAGGATGTGCTCGCCGGTCGCCCTACCGAGGTCGAGGCGATCCTTGGCCCGTTGCGCCTTGCCGCCGCCCGACATGGGCTGGCCCTGTCCTTGCTGGATGATCTCTACTGTCAGCTGAGCACGCCGCAGCGCTGAGACCGGCATCACAACCAGCCCAGCGACTCCAGCCAGACAAGTTAGCCTCGCCTCTCTCCCAAGATGACGCGCATAAAAAAGACCCGCCTCGCGAGAGACGGGTCACAAGCAACAGCCAAGCTGTCGAGAGAGAGCAGTACTGGCAGCCTGTCAGCCTCAAGCACGAGGGCGTGCATGACGTTGGCAGGCAACCGCTGGATCAGTGGCCAGCACTCATCCAGATATCAGGCTTCAGCGGTGGAAACGCTCTGAGGCTTCACGCGCCAGCTCGCGGATACCATCCCAGTCACCCGCATCGATCAGTTTCTGCGGCGCGACCCAGCTACCACCGACACACATCACGTTCTTGAGCGCGAGGTAGTCAGCGGCGTTGCTCAGGGAAATGCCGCCAGTCGGGCAGAAGCGAGCTTCGCTGATCGGGCCACCGAAGGACTTGATCGCATTGACGCCGCCCGCGGCTTCCGCCGGGAAGAACTTGAAGCGACGGTAACCGTACTGCCAGCCCGTCATCAGCTCCGAGACGGTCGCGACACCCGGCAGCATCGGTACGCTGCTGGTCACGCCGTATTGGTACAGCGCTTCGGTGGTGCCCGGCGTGACGATGAAGTCGACACCCAGCTCTTCCACCTGGCGATACTGTTCCGGCGTCAGCACGGTGCCGGCACCGATGCTGGCGTTGGGCAGCGCTTCACGCATCAGGCGGATGGCTTCCAGCGCGCAGTCGGTACGCAGCGTGACTTCCAGTACGGTCAGGCCACCTTCGTAGAGGGCCTTGCCCAGCGGTACGGCGTCCTCGATGCGCTCGACGGCGATCACCGGCAGCACGGAGGCTTTCTGGCAGATGCTGTCGATCTCGGTGGTACGAGTCGACGGAAGCTGTTTTTCAAAGCTCATGGCGTTCTCCTTGTGCCGCGGCCAGCCTCCCTTGTGGCTGGCCGCGGCCGATGTGATCAGGGGGCCCAGTAAAGCGCCAGCGGCGCGGACAGGAAGGCACGAATCGGCAGTTCACTGACCGCCTCGACGTCGCTCAGCGCGCGCGACAGCACGGCCTGCTTGTCGATCCCCGTGAGATGAAGCACGGTACGACGCGTCTGGCGCAGACGCTCGAGAGACAGCGTGATACGCGCCTGCGGCACGCTGGGTGCACGCATCGGCACACAGCAATCCGCACTGGTGAGCGCCTCCTGCAGACGGTCACCATCCGGGAACAGCGAGGCCGTGTGGCCATCGCCACCCATGCCGAGAATCAGCGCGGAAGCCGGCCAGGGGAGCGCCGCGATGCGAGCACTCACTTCTGCGCAACCGTCTTCCGGCTCTGCCTCGGCGTTGGTCAGCGGATGGAAGGTGGCGGCACTGGCCGCACCGCTCAGCAGGTGCTCACGCACGAAGCGTGCATTGCTGTCATCGGCGTCTTCGCTCACCCAACGCTCATCGGCGAGGGTGATATCGACCCGCGACCAATCCAGCGGCTTGTCGCGCAGCGCGGCAAACAGCGGCTTGGGCGTGGAGCCGCCGGAAACCACCAGCAGCGCACGCGCTGACGGATCAACGTCGAGATCAGCACGCAAGGCGGCGGCCAGATACTCGGCGAGAGAGTGTGCGGTCTGTACGCGCGGGTCCTGCTCAGTCACGGTGGCGTTCATCTCAATACTCCTCATACCAGCTGCGACCGTCGCGCGTGATCATCGCGATCGAGGAGACGGGGCCCCAGGAGCCGGCCGGATAACGGCGCGGTGTGGCGGCGCGGGATTCCCAGCCATCGATGAGGGTATCGACCCAGCGCCAGGCGTGTTCGATCTCGTCACGACGCACGAACAGATACTGCTGGCCCTTGATGACCTCCAGCAGCAGACGTTCGTAAGCTTCCGGAATACGGCGCTTGGGGAAGGCGCTATTGAAGTCGAGATCCAACGGGCCCGGGCGCAGACGCATGCCCTTGTCGAGACCGGAGTCCTTGGTCAGCACCTGCAGGGAGATGCCTTCGGACGGCTGAAGACGAATGATCAGCTTGTTGGCCGCCAGCGAGCGCTGGTCCGGATCGAAGATGTAGTGCGGCTGCTGACGGAAGTGGATCACGATCTGTGACAGCTTCTCCGGCATGCGCTTGCCGGTCCGCAGGTAGAACGGCACACCGGCCCAGCGCCAGTTGGAGACTTCGGTCTTGAAGGCCACGAAGGTCTCGGTCTGGGATTCGGTGTTGGCACCCTCTTCCTCGAGGTAGCCCGGCACGTGTTGGCCGTCGACGGCGCCCGCGATGTACTGACCACGCACCAGATCCGTGTTGAGACGCTCGCCTGTGATCGGGCGCAACGCCTTGAGCACCTTGACCTTTTCGTCACGAATGGCGTCCGCATCCAGGTTGGACGGCGGGTCCATCGCGATCAGACACAGCAGCTGCAGCAGGTGGTTCTGCACCATGTCACGCAGCTGACCGGCCTGATCGAAGTAGCCCCAGCGCCCTTCGATGCCGACCTTCTCCGCCACGGTGATCTCGACGTGGGAAATCTGGTTCTGATTCCACTGGTTGCCGAACATCGGGTTGGCGAAGCGCAGCGCGATCAGGTTCTGGACGGTTTCCTTGCCCAGATAGTGATCGATACGATAGATCTGGGATTCGTGGAAGACGGCGCCGATCGCGTCATTGACGACGCGCGAGCTCTCCAGATCAGAGCCGATCGGCTTCTCGACCACGACACGCGAGTGCTCGTCGAGGCAGCCAGCCGCCTGCAGATTGCTGCTGATGTCGCCGTAGATACGCGACGGTACGGACAGATAGATCATCAGCGGGCGCGGCGACGGCTTGCCCTTGGCATCCACACGCCAATCGGCGATCGCGGAATAGCCTTCCACGGTGCTGAAATCCAGCGCCGCATAGCTGATGCGAGAGAGGAAGCGCTCGATGCATTCCTTCTCGAGGTGTTCCGGCTTGACGCGCTCCTTGAGCGCCGCCTGCACGGTGTCCTTGAAGGATTCGAGGCTGACATCCTGACGCGCCAGACCGATCAGGCGGGTTGCCTTCTCGAGCAGACCGTCACGGTCGAGGTGATAGAGGGCTGGATATAGCTTGCGCTTGGCGAGGTCGCCCAAGGCGCCGAACAGGGCAATATCCACGCCCGGAATGATGTCGGAACTCATGCCGCCGATTTCTCCCGTCGAAACTGCCCTGTATGCCGAAATGACCGACAAGGTGGGCGACTTCGAACCCGCTTCCTGGAAGGCTGCGCAGGCTGGCGCGGCGAGGAGAGGCTCGAATGACACACGGCACCGGGAAGGCGTTGGCGATACATGGCTGGTTATATTAACAACAAATGTAGCGATAACGCCGCTGTCACTCAAGACAATTCGCCCCACAAATAGGTAAACTTACCTAAAAGTGGTAGTCAGCGGCGCTTTCGCTTTCACCTCGTCCTTCGCGCCCCTGGATCATCAAGTGACCCAAAGAGATGCTTGGCCTACCAGACGAGTGAGGCTAGGATGCCCAGATTACGTAGTTATTTCACTACACAATGGCAGGGTAACAGGCGAATGGCAGTACACGACCTCATCAATCGCATCCGTGAACGTCTCGACGAGCTCAATCGCTCCGAGCGCAAGGTCGCCGACGTCATTCTGGCGGACCCGGCTGCGGCCACCGGCATGAGCATCGCGGCGCTCGCTCAGGCCTCACTGGTCAGTGAGCCGACCGTCAACCGCTTCTGTCGCAACTTCGATGCCAAGGGCTTCCCCGACTTCAAGATCAAGCTGGCCCAGAGTCTGGCCGGCGGCACGCCCTATGTGTCACGCAGTGTCGATCAGAACGATGATGCCGCCGCCTATGGCGACAAGATTCTCGGCGCCACCGTGGCCGCGCTCGACGATGCCCGTCGCGCACTGGACCCCAGACGCATCGAGCGCGCCGTCGACTACCTGAGCCAGGCCAAGCAGATCTGCTTCTTTGGCCTTGGCGCCTCAGGTCCGGTCGCGGCGGATGCCCAGCACAAGTTCTTCCGCTTCAACCTGCCGGTCATGGCCTATGAAGATGTGCTCATGCAGCGCATGGTGGCCGCCGCCTGCCATACCGGCGACGTGATCGTCATCATCTCCTACACCGGGCGCACCCGCGAGCTGGTCGATATCGCCAAGCTCGCACGCAGCAATGGCGCCGCGGTACTGGGCATCACCGCACCGGACTCTCCGCTGGCGCGCGAGTGCACCGAAGTGCTGGAAGTCATGGCGCCGGAAGACACCGATATCTATATGCCGATGACCTCACGCATGATCCACCTGGCCCTGATCGACGTGCTGGCCACCGGCGTGACGCTGCGCCGCGGAGAAGACTTCCAGCAGCATCTCAAGAAGATCAAGGACAGCTTGAAGGACACCCGTTTCCCACCGGAGTCTTGAGCACTCGCCAGCAAGTCATCAGCCCCAGCCGCGGCAAATGAGCTCTTCCTGCGCAGCCATTCAACGCGCTACTGACTCTTCAGCGTCACTTGAGCGATCCTTCAGGCATGGCGCGGGGCTTGCACCTGCGTGATCAAGACACAACAATACGCGCCATACCCCCTGACATGCGGTGTTCGCCGCATGATGTCTCATGTCGTGAATGCTGAGGATGCTTCCCATGCGCTGGCTGGCCACTGCTGCTCTGACCCTGATTTCCGCCCTTCCCGTGACCATGAGTCTGGCTCAGGCCGACACCTTCAAGTTCACGGCGATTCCGGATGAAGACGAGTCACGCCTGGTCGAGCGTTTCGACAAGGTCGCCGACTATCTGGAAGAGAAGCTGGGCGTCGATGTCGAGTATGTGCCGGTCAAATCCTACAGCGCCGCCGTCAGCGCCTTCCGCAATGATCAGATCCAGATGGCCTGGTTCGGCGGCCTGACTGGTGTTCAGGCGCGTCAGATGGTGCCGGGCTCCGTCGCCATCGCCCAGGGCGTGGAAGACGCTGCCTTCCGCAGCTACTTCATCGCGCGTCGCGACCTCAAGCTGGCCGGCGATGCCGCCGAGCCGCTGGACGCCCTGCCCGACTCCCTCGAAGGCCACTCCTTCACCTTCGGCGCCAAGACCTCCACTTCAGGCCGCCTGATGCCGGAATACTATCTGCGCGAGCAGTTCAAGCAGGCACCGGACGCCCTGTTCAGCCGCGTCGGTTTCTCCGGCGACCACTCACGCACCATCGCACTGGTCGCGGCCGGCACCTACGACGTGGGCGCGGTCAACTTCGCGGTGTGGGAAGCGGCCGTCAAGGACGGCAAGGTCGACCCGAGCAAGGTGCAGGTGCTGTGGCAGACGCCGGCCTACCCGGATTATCAGTGGACCATTCGTGGCGATGCCGACAGCCACTTCGGCGCGGACTTCACCGCCCACGTCACCACGGCCCTGCTGGACATGAAGGACCCGGACCTGCTCGAGAGCTTCCCGCGCTCCGGCTTCATTCCGGCCAGCAACGATGACTACGCGCCAATCAAGACCGTCGGTGAACAGCTCGGTCTGCTGCGCTGAGCTCATGACCCAGGAAACACCCTCTCCACTGCTGCACCTTTCACAGGACCACCTCGGCCATGGCGCCGAGGTGGTCTTGCGTGATCTGGATATTCGCCTCCTGCCGGGTGAGCGCATCGCCCTGCTCGGTGCCAGTGGCGCAGGCAAGTCCACGCTGCTGGAAGCCCTGCGCGCCGCGCTGCAACAGCGCGACGTAGCGGCCGCCTGGTGCCCTCAACGCCAGGGGCTGGTGCCGCAATTGTCGGTCTACCACAACATCTTCATGGGCCGGTTGGACCAGCACTCACGGCTGACCAACCTGTTCAATCTGCTGCGCCCGAAACCGGCCCACTGGCAGGCGGTCGCCACATTGTGCGAACCACTGGGGATCGCCGGCCTGATGGAGCGCTCCGTCGAGGCGCTTTCCGGCGGTCAGCGCCAGCGTGTCGCCATCGCACGCGCGCTCTATCAAGGCCATGATCTGTTCCTCGGTGACGAGCCCGTCGCAAGTGTGGACCCACATCAAGCCAGCCAGTTGATCCAGCTGATTCACGCCCGCCACGCCACCAGCGTGGTAGCGCTTCATCAGCGTGAGTTGGCACTCACTCACTTCACGCGCGTGATCGGGCTTGGCAAGCAGGCTGACGGCCAGGGGCGCGTGCTGCTGGATGTCGCGACCGACGGGCTGGCGCCCGGCGACCTGGACTTCCTGTACCCCGCTGCGGCGACCCGCGAGTCATCCGATGTCAGCTGACCCCTCCACCATGACGGCAGAGCTGCGCCATCCCCCTCGCTGGTGGCAGGCACGTAGTGACGGTGCGCGCCTGTTGCGCCTCGGTGGTGGTCTGGTCATCGCCATGCTGGTACTGGCTCCCTTCGCCGATCTCTCCGTTACCTCGCGCGATCCCTGGCAGGAATTGGGTCGTATGCTGGCGGGCCTGGCGTCGCCGGCTCCCGGCGCGCTGGAATCCCCGCTGCACGCTCTGATCCTGACCATCGCCTTCGCACTGTGGGGCACCCTGCTGGGCGCGTTGATCGGGCTGCCATTGGCATTGGTCTACTCTCGCTCACGCTTGCTGCGGGGCATCTGTGCCGGGCTGCGTGCGGTGCATGAGCTGTTCTGGGCGCTGCTGTTGCTGCAGGTGTTCGGGCTATCGGCCGCCACGGCGCTGGCCGCGATCACGATTCCCTATGCGGCGACCTTCGCCAAGGTCTATGCCGAGATTCTCGAACAACTGCCGCAGGCGCCGCTCAAGGCATTGCCCTATGCCAGCTCGCGCGCGATGCGCTTTGTGTATGCTGAACTGCCGATGGCGTGGCGGCGCATGGCCAGCTACACCCGCTATCGCTTCGAATGCGGACTGCGCGCCAGCGTCCTGCTCGGTTTCGTCGGCTTGCCCACGCTGGGCTTCTATCTGGAAAGCGCCTTTCGCGAGGGCCGTTACGCCGAGGCGGGCGCTCTGCTATGGATCTTCTATCTGCTGATCGCCACGCTCCCATGGTGGGGGCACCGTCGGGTATTGCCGGTACTGGCCATCGCCAGTCTCTGGTGGCTGGGGCCATGGCCCGATGTCAGCCCGACCCTGCTGTGGCGCTTCATCAGCCATGACATCTGGCCGGCGCCGCTGGTCAATGCATCATTCGAGTCGCTGGTCTCGGGTAAGCTCGCGACTGGCCTGCTGCAGTGGGCCAGCCACCTGCCCGATCTGCTGCCCGCCATCGGCAATACCTTGCTGCTCGGCCTGCTGGGCACCGCCGGCAGTCTGCTGATCGCCATGCTGCTGTGGCCGCTGGCCAGCCGCCATGTGGGCAATCGTCTCTCGCAACACTCGACCAACGGCCTGCTGATCTTCCTGCGCACCACGCCGGAGTTGATACTGGCCTTCATCCTGCTGTTGCTGTTGGGGCCCTCGCTGCTGCCCGCCTGGCTGGCGCTGGCGCTGCACAACGGAGCGATCATCGCCTTCCTGTGTGCTCGCCATGCCAACCAGATTCAGCCGCCTCCCAGCCGCCCGCAGGGCAAGTTCGAATGCTGGCTCTATGAGCTCAACCCGCGTGTCGCTCCCGGCATGTTCGCATTGCTGCTCTACCGCGCCGAGACCATCATTCGCGAGACGGCCATTCTCGGCATGCTGGGGGTGGTAACGCTGGGCTTCCATATCGACTCGAGCTTCGAATACCTGATGTTTGATCAGGCATTTGCCTTGCTGGTGCTCACCGCCATACTCAATATCGGCGTTGACAGCCTCGCGCGGCGCCTGCGCCCCAGCGGCGAGATCTCTGAAGACAGCTGCGTGCGCTGACTTCTGCCCGGCCTGCGCAGGAGTAGGCGCTGACTTCATGACGCACCCGACTCCCCTTTGAGCGAGCCTTCCCATGCCTCAATCGTCACCCGCAGATGCTGCCAGCACGGCAAGCGCCAAGCGTGAAGCACAGCGCATCACCTTGATCGGCGCGGCGCTGGATGGCGTGCTGGGTGTCGCGAAGCTTGTCATCGGCAAACTGGTCGGATCACAGGCACTGATCGCCGATGGCATCCATTCCCTGTCAGACCTGGTGACGGATGCCTTCGTGTTGGTGGCGACTCACTACGGCCGCCAGGCACCGGATCGCTCACATCCGTGGGGGCATGAGCGCATCGAGACGCTCGGCACCCTGGTGCTCGGCAGCCTGCTGCTGGCCGTGGCGGGCGCCATTGGCTGGGAAGGCATCCTGCGCAGCTGGGAGCTGATGTTCGGCTCATTGACCATTCCGCTGCCCGGCGCGCTGGGCATCGGCATCGCGATCATCTCGCTGCTCGGCAAGGAAGGTATCTTTCGCGCCACGCTGAAGGTCGCGCGCAAGCAGAAATCCAAGCTACTGGAGGCCAATGCCTGGCACTCGCGCAGTGATGCGCTCTCCACCGTGGCGGTGCTGATAGGCCTGATCGGTACCCAGCTGGGGGCCAGCTGGCTGGATGGCATCGCGGCGGTCATCGTTGGCGTCATGGTGGGCAAGATCGGCGCCTCATTGGCCTGGGAGGCCTCACGCGAACTGATCGACACCGCCCTGCCACGCGAGCAGCAACACGCCATGCGTGAGTGCTTGCTGTCACTGCCGGAGGTGCGTGGTGCGCATGACTTGCGCAGCCGCACGCTGGCCGGCCGTATCGTGCTGGAAGTCCACCTGCTGGTCGCGCCACGCATCAGCGTCTCGGAAGGCCATGCCATCGGTCATCACGCCGTGGCTCGCCTCAAGGCCGAATTCCCCCAGCTCAGTGATGTGCTCTATCACATCGACCCTGAAGACGACTCGCATCTCGGCCAGGCTAGCCTGGCGCAGCCCACGCGGCAGCAGCCCCTCCCCCTGCGCAGCGACATCATCGCCGCACTCGAAGAATGCTGGCAGCAGTCACCCCTCTGGCAGGCGCGCAGTGGCCTTACACTGCATTACGTCAATCATGCCACCACATCTGCTGACACCGACTCGTCGGCCCCGCATGTGGATATCCTGCTGGAGTTGCCGGGTTGTGCTATGGAAGCCGCCTCAGAAACAGCTCAGCAATGTAACCACGACGCTGATTCACGCAACGCATCAATCGCCGAGATGGAACTCCTCGCAGCGGGTCTTGAGTGGTTTGGCAAGCTGGAGATCGGTGTGATGTCACATATCCACCAGCGCTGACGTGTGGGTTACACTGCAGGTAAAGGCAGACATGGTTTCATGAACTTCAGAGACAGGCTTGGGCTGGCCTCCACCGTTCAAAAGCGCTCAAGAGAGTTCCAGGCATCGTCATCTAGACCAGAATTCACGCTGAACTCAAAGACAGACATCCACCAGACAAGGAGCACGCCATGAGCAACGCATCCGGCGAAATGCACAAGACACGCATCATCAGTGAGCTGAAAGGTTTCATCCGCAAGCTGTTGCAAGACCCAAAGATTCTCGAGCAGTCACTGGTCGTGGCGCGAGCGCGCCTCAAGGAAGGGGCAGAACAAGGAAAGAATGAGCAAGCGGTGCTGGCTATCATCGCCAACGAGATTTCTGACACTACCAGCATCCATATCCCGGAAGACCCGGCGGAGCACTCCGATGCGGACAAGCTGTTTTTGGAGCTGCTGAAGGACGTGGTAGAGGAAGAAGAAGCACTTTATTGAACTCAATAAAAAACCGCCCCAAAGGGCGGTTTTTAACATTTTATATCACTCTTGAGCACAGTCACCAGGTGCAAAATTAGTATCGATAGATGTTGTGCAGCTCCATACACCCTCTTCGGTACGGGCAAGTGTAACATTCTCACCTTGCACCTGCGGGCTAACACCACCATCGTCAAAAGTGAAAATAATCTCAATCACGCCACCAACATCATAGCTATCGACGGAGATGGTTCCTGCACCGCTAGCGTCTGCAGCAATACCAAGTGAGCGCTGATTATCACCATTTGCTGCATCGGCAGCCACATCTCCAACGATTGGCTCCAAACCTCTTACCATAATATCTTCGGCATCAGTCTGCACGCTTCGAATTGTCGCCAGAGCAGAAGCAGCCTCTGAACGGGCAACGTAGTTCTGGTACTGAGGAATGGCAATGGCTGCCAAGATACCGATGATCGCCACAACAATCATCAGTTCGATCAATGTAAAACCAGCTTGCTTGCGTGTCATGGTGTGACTCCCTTGCATTTGCGTAGTGAGATCAGGTCGTACGTCCTGAAACCCCGGTTACGTTCCCTGACTAGCAGGATGTTACAGAAGAATGTCAGTATGGGCGTTAGATTCTAATAATCCCAACAACATTTTCATCAGCATAACATCTTGATATCACGGGGTGTCGACCGGACGGGACGAGTGATACCACAGCCACAGTTCAGGTGCCATTGCCATGTCGCAAGACGCTTGCTTGGCGGCGCTGACGGCTGCTTGACTGTTACAATAGATTACACTCAGTGACATTGCAAGCAACGAACACAAAAACTTTGTGACCGAGATTCAGGCACTATTCAACGTTACTCCCGACCCAACAGTGTTTGGCCAGCTCCTTCCACTAACTCTATCCCCTTCTCATGTCACGAATGCGCCATTCCTAGCGCTGGGCAATCCAGCTACACTCTTCTGCAAGACGATGTTTGTAATACGATGACTTGCCGCACCAGAGCTCGCGCGCAGCGCATCAGTGCTTGCTTCACGTTTGAAGCAGTCAGAGTAGGCCCATTGGCAACTGCAACAGGAAGAGTGTCATGCCCCAGTCAGAACACACGCTAAAAGGATTTGCTGCACGACTGGTCGACTCTGGCCTGCTCGAACCACAGGCAGCACAGCTGGCTGAACAGGAAGCCAATGAAGCAGGGGAAAGCCTGTTGCTGCATGTTATCGCGCATGGCCTGGTGACGGCACGTGACGCGACATTGGCGGCCGCCTGGGAATATGGCCTGCCGTATGTGGATCTCGATGCCCTTCGTATCGACTCACTGCCCGCCATTGATGAACTACCCGAGAAGGTCCTGCGCAAGCTAGGGGTATTGCCACTCTATCGCCGTGAGCATCGCCTGACCGTCGGCGTACCCTCCCCATCGACGCTCACGCACCTTGATGAACTACAATTTGCCACTGGCTTGTCGATAGAAAGTGTCCTGGTCGCCGCCGACCAGCTGACGCCGGCACTGGAGCAGTACCTTGAAGCCGGCGAAGAAAGCGCCATGGATATGCTTGGCGGCGAAGGTGAAGCCCTCGATGGCTTGGAGTTCGAGGGTGAGGAGGATAACAATAACGATCTGGCCATTACGGCCAGCAGTGACGATGCGCCAGTGGTGCGCTTCGTTCACAAGGTACTGATGGATGCCATCAAGCGTGGCGCCTCGGATATCCACTTCGAGCCCTACGAATCCACCTATCGCATTCGTTTTCGTATCGATGGCATGTTGATCGAAAACACCCGGCCGCCTTTCAATATGCGCAACCGGATCTCGGCGCGCCTGAAAGTCATGTCGCGCATGGATATTTCCGAGCGTCGCTTGCCGCAGGATGGCGCGATCAAGCTGCGCCTTTCCAAGTCCCGCTCCATCGACTTCCGCGTCAATACACTGCCCACCGTGTATGGCGAGAAGCTGGTGCTGCGTATCCTCGACCCCAGTTCGGCCAAGATGGGCATCGAGGCGCTGGGCTTCGAACCTGAACAGCGCGCCATGTTCGAGAAGACGCTGGATCAGCCACAGGGCATGATTCTGGTCACTGGCCCGACCGGTAGCGGCAAGACGGTAACGCTCTACACCGGCTTGAATATCCTCAATACACCGGAGCGCAATATCTCGACGGCAGAGGACCCGGTCGAGCTCAAGGTGGAAGGCGTCAACCAGGTCAACGTGCTGCCCAAGATCGGCCTGGACTTCGCTTCGGCCTTGCGCGCCTTCCTGCGCCAGGATCCCGATGTGGTGATGGTCGGGGAGATTCGTGACAAGGAAACCGCCGAGATCGCCGTCAAGGCAGCACAGACCGGTCACCTGGTGCTTTCTACCTTGCACACCAATTCTGCCCCCGAGACACTGACACGCCTGAGTAACATGGGTATCGCTCCCTTCAACATCGCGAGCTCCGTCTCGTTGATCATCGCTCAGCGCCTTGCTCGCCGCCTGTGCACCCACTGCCGTCAGCCCGCGGAAATTCCGCCCGAAGCGATGGCCTCGATGGGCTTCAGTGAAGACAATGGCTTCAGCGCAGCAGAACTCGAGGCCGCAACCATATTCCGCCCCGTCGGTTGCAGCCAGTGCACGCTAGGTTACAAGGGGCGAGTCGGCATCTATGAAGTCATGCCGATCTCGGATGAGATGAGCCGCTTGATCATGCGTGAGGGCACCGCCATCGAGCTGGCAGACCAGGCACGCAAGGAAGGGCTTTCAGACCTGAGGCGTAGCGGCTTGCGCAAGGTGATGTCGGGCATGACCTCGCTGGAAGAAGTCAATCGCATCACCAAGGACTGAGTCACTGTTGCAGGCGGAGCATGTAATGGTTGTACATGCTGGCGACAGTGATCAATACGCCAGATAGCTGACTTTTGCTCAGTCATCAGGCACATTGAAGACAAGATGACCCAGGTATTGATCATGGCTCGACCTACAATGCCTGCTCCCCATTTATCAGGGAACGATAACTGACATGGCAACTCCCAGAACTGCCAAGCAAGACAAGAAAAAGCCGGGCATTGAGACTTGGCAATGGTCGGGCAAGAACTCGCGTGGCGAAAACGTCAAGGGCGAGTTGATGTCGGCCAACGTCGATCAGGTCAAGAACACGCTGACCAGCCAGGGGATAGTGGTCAAGCGCTTGCGCAAGAAATCAACACTGTTTGGTGGTAGTAAAAGAGTTGGCAGCAAGGATGTCACCATGTTCGCCCGCCAGATGGCAACCATGATTCGCGCCGGCGTACCGGTACTCCAGGCATTCGGCATCGTTGCCGAAAGCATGAAAAGCCCGGGTATGCGCCATCTTGTCGAAGACATGATGAGCGAAGTCGGTGCAGGGGCAAGTTTTTCTGAAGCCTTGCGCAAGCACCCACAGCATTTTGATAGTCTATTCACAAACTTGGTAGCAGCGGGTGAACAAGCGGGTGCATTGGACAAGATGCTTGACCGTGTTGCCACCTATAAAGAAAAGATTGACTCTCTCAAGGCCCGAGTAAAAAAAGCACTTTATTATCCAGCTGCAGTAATATGTGTTGGTTTTGGCGTTACAGCCATACTATTGATAAAAGTAGTCCCGCAGTTTGAGACTCTTTTCAATGGCTTCGGAGCCGAGTTACCTGCCTTTACTCAATTGACTATTACCATGTCTGAATATGCTCAAAGTTACTGGTATGTAGCTTTAGGGGCAGTGATCTTAACTGGTATATTGATTGCACAAGCAATGAAGCGCTCAGATAAATTTGCGTATGCCATGCATCGCTTCATGCTCAAGGTGCCCGTGCTCGGTGACATCCTGGATAAATCGTCCGTTGCTCGCTATTCGCGCACATTGGCAACCACGTTTCAGGCCGGTGTGCCGCTGATTGAATCACTTGATACAGCAGCGGGTGCCACTGGAAGCAAGGTCTATGAGCGCGCTATCGCCCAGATCAAGGAAGATGTTTCTACCGGACAGCAGCTGAACTTTGCTATGCGCAATACGCAATTGTTCCCGACACTGGCGGTACAGATGGTGGCGATTGGCGAGGAATCCGGTTCACTGGATGCCATGCTCAACAAGGTGGCGGATTTCTACGAAGAAGACGTCGACAACAAGGTAGATGCCCTGACCTCATTGCTGGAACCCTTTATCATCGTGGTATTGGGTACTCTTGTCGGCGGCTTGGTCGTCTCTATGTATCTACCCATCTTTGAAATGGGTAATGTTATATAACCATTAAACGACGTTAATTTTTGGAGACATGGCCGCGCTACTTTTGGGGCGCGGCCATTTCATTTACTGACAAGGAAGACTCGTGGACTCATTCGCCCAACTCTCCCCCACACTGCAGGCCTGCCTGGCCGGTATATTCGGTTTGCTGGTCGGTAGCTTTCTGAATGTCGTCATCACTCGCCTGCCCGTGATGATGATGCGCCAATGGCGCGCCGAGGCCCGCGAGGCATTGGAGCTGGAAGCCGAAGACACACCGCGCTTCAATCTGCTGGTACCCGCATCACGCTGCCCGGGCTGTGACACACCGATCAAGTGGCACGACAACCTCCCCATCCTCGGCTGGCTGAAACGGCGTGGTCGCTGCGCCAGCTGCAATACGCGCATCAGCGCGCAGTACCCGCTGGTGGAACTTGCCGGTGGCGCGCTCGGCGCTTCCATCGCGTTGATCTATGGCCTGGAGGCACAGAGCCTGTGGATCTTCGGTGCCTGCCTGACTCTGCTGGTGCTGTCAGTCATCGACTTCCGCACCCAGCTGCTGCCAGATGCCATCACCCTGCCACTGCTGTGGGCAGGCCTCGCCTATCAGCTGCTGTTCCAGCCTCTGATGCTGCCCAGTGCTGTCATCGGCGCGATGGCGGGTTATCTGGTGCTGTGGAGCTTCTACTGGCTATTCAAGCTGATCACCGGCAAGGAAGGCATGGGCTACGGTGACTTCAAGCTGCTCGCCGCGCTGGGTGCCTGGCTCGGCTGGCAGTGGTTGCCGCTGCTGCTGATTCTGTCCGCTGGTCTCGGGGCCGTTCTGGGCATCCTGCTGCAACTGCTGGTACCGCGTCTGCGCGGCGCCCCGATGCCCTTCGGCCCTTACCTGGCGGTTGCCGGCTGGATCGCCCTGCTGTTTGGCACGCCCTTGATGAGCCTCTACCTGAGCGTGATCGGCGCATGACGACGTCCTCTCCAACCCAAGGCCCCATCATCGGTGTCACCGGCGGCATCGGCAGCGGTAAATCGAGCGTCGCGCGGCTATTCGGCGAGCTTGGCATCCAATGGGTGGATGCCGATGATGTCTCGCGCGAAATCGTGCGCCCCGGCGAGACCGCACTGGCCGAGATCATCGCCCACTTCGGAGAGTCGATCGTCACGGCGCAGGGCGAGCTTGATCGCGCCGCGCTGCGCGAGCGGATCTTTGCTGCCCCCGAGGAGCGCCAATGGCTGGAGCGCTGCACCCATCCGCGTATCCGGGAGCGGATCGTGCAGCATCTGGCGGCCATGACCAGCCCCTATCGCCTGCTGGTCTCTCCGCTGTTGTTCGAGTCCGGCCAGGACAGCCTCGTCTCACGCACCCTGGTGGTGGATGTCAGCCAGGATATCCAGCTGGCGCGCACGCTGAGTCGCGATGGTGTCAGCGAAGCGCAGGTACGCGCCATCCTCGCGGCTCAGCTGCCACGCGAGACACGACTGGCCAAGGCCGACGATGTCATCGACAATGACGGAAGCCAGGCGCATCTTCGTGAACAGGTAGTGGCCATGGATGCCTACTATCGATCACTGAGCGCCCCCCACACACCGTTTCAGGACACCCCTCATGTCTGATGCCACCGCTCCCCACAATGGCAAGACACCATTGACCGTCGCTTGCCCGCAATGCCGTACCGACGTGGTATGGAGTGCCGCCAGCGAGTTTCGCCCCTTCTGCAGCAAGCGCTGCCAACTGCTCGATCTTGGCGCCTGGGCTGACGAATCCCACAGCATCGCCGGTGAGCCCGCCATGGATGAGACCAGCATCGACGAGATGGTGGCGCGCATGGAGCGCGACATGCATCAGCAGTAGCGCTCGAGAGAGCCCTGCTGGTTCAGACTGATGCAGAGCTAGACACTCAAGACGCTGGGCATAAAAAAGACCCTCGAGGCTAGCCTCGAGGGTCTTTTGTCGTTCAGGCAACTGCCATCAACGCGCGATCATCACTTCCAGAAATCACGAATCGATGCGATACCCTGGGCACCGACGGCGCGTGCATGATCGCTGTCATAGCGGGACATGCCGCCCAGCGCATAGACCGGCATGCATGCCTGCTCGACCAGCCCCTGGAAGTCATGCCAGCCAAGCGGCGGACGCTCCGGATGCGACGGCGTCACACGCAGCGGCGACAGTGACACGAAGTCACACGCCACACGGCCGGCCTGGTCCAGCTGCTGCTGATCATGGGTGGAGGCAGACAGCCACTTGTTGGCGGCAATCGGACGCTCGCCCTTTTCCGCCAGCTCCGCCAGACGCACGCTGGTCAGGTGGATACCATCCGCATCGACCTTGCCGAGCATGGACGGTTCAGCGTTGAGCAGCAGACGAGCACCACGCGCATGACAGATCGCCAGCGCCTTCTCGGCACGCGCGATATAGGCCGCCTCATCCAGCTCCTTGGCGCGCAGCTGGACCAGACGCACGCCGTCCTCATCCAGCGCACGCGTCAGACGCGTCTCGAAGACGTCCTCATCGGCCTCTTCCGGCGTGATCAGATACTCGCGCGGCAGCGAGACCGCCCGCAGAATCGGCAGATTCGCCGCCGGGAAGGCGTATTTGTAGAGGTCCTCGATCTCGACCCAGCGCACTGCCTGCCCTTCACGACCAAAGGGTTCGCCAGTGAACTGACGCGTTTCCCACACATCCAGCAGGATGTGCTTGTCCGGGTATTCGTGATGAATACGGATCAGCGGCTGAGCACGAATGATCTCGATGCCCAGCTCTTCGCACAGCTCACGCTTGAGCGCTTCCAGACCGGTTTCGTAAGGCGCCAGCTTGCCACCCGGAAACTCCCACAAGCCGCCCTGATCCACCGTCGAGGGACGACGTGCAATCAGGACCTGGCCCTGTTCGTTTAAGATGGCGGCAGCCGCCACGTGAACCCTTCGCTTCGGCATGATGCCTGTACCTTTGACTCGCGTTGTACATCCGACTCCGCCTCGAGAGGCGAAGCCTGCGGGAGATATTGCATTACCGTTTCAGCGTGAGCCTCCGCCCTGGGGCGTCAGCTACGATAATCAGCGTTGATCGAGACGTAATCGTGGGACAGATCCGATGTCCAGATGCGAGCTTCCTGCTGTCCACGTCCCAGGCGGATGCCGATCACCAGCTCTTCCTCGGCCATGGCGGCACTGCCGGCGGCTTCGGTGTAGCTGTCGGCACGGCCGCCCTGTTCGACGATGGTGACGCCATTGAGCGTGATCGCGACACCCGTGACGTCCAGCTCTTCCAGCGGCGCACGTCCAACGGCCGCCAGAATGCGACCCCAGTTGGCGTCGCTGGCATAGAGGGCTGTCTTGACCAGCGGCGAGTGCGCGACGGTAAAGCCGACGGCACGCGCCTCTTCCTGTGAACGCGCCTCGCTGACCTCGATGGTGACGAACTTGGTCGCCCCTTCACCATCACGAATGATGGCTTGAGCCAGCTCGAGCATGACCTCCGCCAGGGCGGCCTCGAACGCGATCAGGTCTTCACCCTCGACACGCCCGGCCTGCCCCGTGACAGCCAGCATGCAGGCGTCATTGGTGGAGGTATCGGAATCGACGGTGATGCTGTTGAAGCTCTTGACCACCACCCGGCGCAGCATGGCATCGAGAGCCGCCTGATCGATGGCGAGATCAGCATCGGTGGCCACGAAGCCCAGCATGGTCGCCATGTTCGGGCAGATCATGCCGGAGCCCTTGGAGACACCCGCCAGCGTCACGCTCTCGCCATTGCTCAGCGCAAGCGTCCGCCAGCTGCCCTTGGGGCGCGTATCGGTGGTCATGATGCCATGCGCCGCGGCAGACCAGTCGCCCTCGCCCAGGTTGGCAAAGGCTGTCGGCAGTGCCGCCGTCAGGCGATCCATCGGCAGCGGTTCACCGATCACGCCGGTCGAGAACGGCAGCACTGCCCGGGCATCGCAGCCGGCGATCTCCGCCAAGGCCTGGCAGGTCGCGCGAGCATCGGTCATGCCCTGCTCGCCGGTTCCCGCATTGGCATTGCCGGTGTTGATCACCAGATAACGCGGCCCGTCGACGCCCGCCGTGAGGTGCTCACGTGCGACATGGACCGGTGCCGCACAGAAGGCGTTGCGGGTAAAAGTGCCTGCAAGACGCGACCCTGCCTCGAGGGCCATGATCACCAGATCACGACGACCCGGCTTCTTGATACCGGCTTCAGCAACCCCGATCTGAAAGCCGGCAATCGCCGGCATGTCAGCGGGAAAAGTGGAAGGCCCTACCGCCATCGTTCACGTCTCCAATCATGGTGTTCTGTGACAACTGCCCCCTGCGAGCCGAATCGACGTGACGCGCAGGGAGGCTGTTTGGCGCAGTGTCAGCTCAGCTTGCCGTGGCACTGCTTGTATTTCTTGCCGGAACCGCACGGGCACGGGTCGTTGCGACCGACCTTGGGCACATCGCGGCGGATCGGCTCGCCATCGCCCTGGGCCTGAGGCTGCGCGCCGTACTGTGCCTCAACGACCTCTTCGGCCGCCTGGACACCGTCTTCACTGACCGCATCGTCATCGACACGGCGCGTTTCGGCGCTGGCCTGCTCACGCTCGAGGTTGGCACGACGCTCTTCTTCCAGCGTGTCGACCTCTTCCTGGCGACGCACCTGCACGTGGCTGAGAATGCGCACCACGTCAGACTTGATGTTGACCAGCAGCGTCTGGAACTGCTCGAACGCTTCGCGCTTGTATTCCTGCTTCGGGTTCTTCTGGGCATAGCCGCGCAGGTGGATACCGCGACGCAGGTTGTCCATCGCCTGCAGGTGCTCCTTCCAGCGCGTGTCCAGCACCTGAAGCATGACCTGCTTCTCGAAGCGGCGCATCAGCTCAGGGCCAACGGCCTCGACCTTGTCGGCATAAAGCGCTTCATGGGCGGCCTGCAGACGTTCTCGCAGCGTTTCCTCATGGAAGTGCTCGTCCTCTTCCGCCCACTGCACCAGCGGCAGGTCGAGGTTGAAGTCGGTCTTGAGGTCGTTCTCGAGGCTCAGCAGGTCCCACTGTTCCGGCAGGCTCTGCGGCGGCACACGCAGGGAGATGGCGTCATCGAGCACTTCGCGACGGATGCCGGCGATGTTCTCGGCGATCTCGTCGGCTTCGAGGATGTCGTTGCGCTGCTCGTAGATCACGCTGCGCTGATCGTTGGCGACATCATCGTACTCGAGCAGCTGCTTGCGCACGTCGAAGTTGCGACCCTCGACCTTCTTCTGCGCGCGCTCGACGGCATTGGAGACCATCTTGTGCTCGATGGCTTCGCCCTTCTCGAGCCCCAGCGCGCCCATCAGCCGCTGAACACGGTCAGAGCCGAACAGGCGCATCAGACTGTCTTCCAGCGACAGGAAGAAGCGCGTGGAGCCCGGGTCACCCTGGCGACCGGCACGACCGCGCAGCTGGTTGTCGATACGGCGAGATTCGTGACGCTCGGAGCCGATCACGTGCAGACCGCCCGCGGCCAGCACGGCTTCGTGACGCTCCTGCCAGCCATGCTTGATCTCGTTGATCTGCTCTTCGGTCGGCGCTTCCAGCTCGGCAAGCTCGGCTTCCCAGTTGCCGCCCAGCATGATGTCGGTACCACGACCGGCCATGTTGGTCGCGATGGTCACGGCGCCCGGACGACCCGCCTGGGCGATGATGGCGGCCTCGCTGACGTGCTGCTTGGCATTGAGGACGTGATGCTTGACGCCCGCCTTGTGCATCATCTGCGACAGCAGCTCGGAGGTCTCGACCGAGGCGGTACCCACCAGCACCGGGCGACCTTCCGCGACCTTCTCGCGGGCATCCTCGATGATGGCGTTGAACTTCTCTTCCGCGGTCAGATAGACCAGATCATTCATGTCCTTGCGCGCGATGGGCTTGTTGGTCGGGATGACCATCACGTCGAGGTTGTAGATCTGACGGAATTCGAAGGCCTCGGTATCGGCCGTACCGGTCATGCCGGACAGCTTGTCGTAGAGACGGAAGTAATTCTGGAAGGTCGTGGATGCCAGCGTCTGGCTTTCCTTCTGGATGACAACGCCTTCCTTGGCCTCGACCGCCTGGTGCAGGCCTTCAGACCAGCGGCGACCGACCATGGTACGCCCGGTGTGCTCATCGACGATGACCACTTCGCCGTTGTTGACGATGTAATCCACGTCACGCACGAACAGGTTCTGGGCACGCAGCGCAGAGTGCACGTGGTGCAGCAGGCTCAGGTTCTGGGCCGCATACAGGGAATCCTCCTCCCCGAGCAGCTCCTGGGCACGCAGCAGCGCCTCGACCTTCTGATGGCCGAACTCGGTCAGCTCGACCTGCTTCTGCTTCTCATCGAGGGTGAAGTCGCCGCTTTCCGGATCTTCCTCATCGCTGCACTGCTCGAGCTCGCGCGCCATGCGATCGATGATCTTGTAGAGGTCGGTATTCTCTTCCACCGGACCGGAGATGATCAGCGGCGTGCGCGCCTCATCGATCAGGATGGAGTCGACCTCATCGATGATGGCGAAGTGCAGCTTGCGCTGGACCTTGTCTTCCAGCGAGAAGGCCATGTTGTCGCGCAGGTAATCGAAACCGTATTCGTTGTTGGTGCCGTAGGTGATATCGGCCTGATAGGCGGCGCGCTTGTCTTCATTGGGCTGGCCGGAGTAGATGACACCGACACTCAGACCGAGGAATTCATACAGCGGACGCATCCAGTTGGCATCACGGGTGGCCAGATAGTCGTTGACCGTCACCACGTGGACGCCTTCGCCGGTCAGCGCATTCAGGTAGACCGCAAGCGTCCCCACCAGCGTCTTGCCCTCACCGGTCTTCATCTCTGCGATGCGACCTTCGTGCAGCGCCATGCCACCGACCATCTGGGTATCGAAGTGACGCATGCCCATGATGCGCTTGCTGGCCTCACGCACGGTCGCGAAGGCTTCCGGCAGCAGCTTGTCGAGGTGTTCCCCTTGCGCGAGACGCTCGCGGAATTCCGCGGTCTTGGCTGTCAGCGCCTCATCGGAGAGCGGTTCAAGCTCGCTCTCGAGCGCATTGATCGCGTTGACCCGCTTGCGCAGGCGCTTCACTTCGCGATCATTCTTGGAACCTACTACCTTGGTCAGGAATTTACCCAGCATATTCTGTCCTTGTACGTGACCCGGGGCCGGGTCACGCCTTCACATATCATGACACTCAAGCGCTGCCGCCAAACGCGATGACAGGCAGCTCGATGTGGCCCGGGGCCCATCAGGCATTACGCTCGAAAGAGAAAACGAACCTCATCATCCGCGGCGCGAACGATGAACGGGGTGTCAGGACAGAATGGGCGGCGCACGCGGCGCGATGGCATTGACGAGACCACGCAGCAGGACGCGTGTGCAGGAAACGAAGGAGCGCTGGCGCGGGAGGTTGGGACTGGCCTGGGGCGCACGACGCACCCGCTTGCGCAGGCAGCGTAGCCCCTGACGGCGACTCTCGGCACGAATCACCGCGGGTGCCAGCAACTGGATGCTGGCCAGCGTCAGATTGACGCGCTCGACCTGCGCCGCGCTCAGTCCAGCGGGGAACAGACAGCTGAGCAGCAGGCCTGCCAGCAGCCAGCGCGGCGCCGTGCGTACCGACCAGCGACGCGAAGCGCCGCTACCGGAATCCGGTAACGCACGAGGGCGTGCTGTGGCATCGACAGGGCTCATGCTGTTGCCGGACTCCCGCTCATGATAGATTGCCGGAAATCACTGAACCGGCATGCAAGCCCATGAGTATAAAGGCTAAGCGTTTCCGCGCCCAGCCCGCGGCGCGCCTGTTGAACGGCAAGGGGCAACTTGGCAGCGTCATGCGCCAGGCGCGCATGCTCGAGCAGGCCCAGCTGCACCTGCGTGCTGCACTGCCCAAGGACATGCAGGAACAGGTCTTCGTCGGCGGCTATCACGATGACACCTTGACGTTGATCACCAGTCGCGCCTCTTGGCTGACCTGGCTGCGCTATGAGCAGCGTCGCCTGATCAGTGTGCTGCGCGAGCTGCCAGAACTCGCCACCCTCGCCCGCCTGGCCTTCAAGGTCCGCCCGATTCGTCCGGCCTTCGTGCCCGCACGCCAACCACGCCACCTGCCAGAGGCTGCCGCGGAACATCTACTGGATTGCGCCTCCCATACCCGGGACGAGCGACTGCGCCTCGCCCTGGAGCGACTGGCGGCCCACGCATCGGATTCGAGCGACGACACCGAAACGCCCTGAGCCAACTCAAGCATTTCTTGTCTTGCATGCAAACAGCCGCGCCGCCCAGAAGGGCGGCGCGGCTGTTGTCGTTTCCATCTCCGGCTGGCTAAGGCCGGAGCAGTGCTGTCAGGCTGGACGGGCTAGGTCACAGTGTTCTGCTCGTACTGTCTCTCTGAGTGCTTTTCTTCTGAAATACCTCGTCTTGCAGTTTTCGCAGATGTCATTGACCTCGACTCAGACGGCAAGCGCCGGAGAGGCGTAGGAAATCGGCATCGCATCGGAGTTCTCGAAGGTGACGATCTCGTAGCTGTCGGCATTTTCCAGCAGCGCGCGGCACAGCATGTTGTTGAGGCCATGACCGGACTTGTAGCCACGGAACTCACCGATGATGCTGTGGCCCAGCTGGTAGAGGTCACCGATGGCGTCCAGCACCTTGTGCTTGACGAACTCATCGTCGTAACGCAGACCTTCATCGTTGAGGATGCGATAGTCATCGACGACGATGGCGTTGTCGAGGCTTCCGCCCAGCGCGAGGTTCTGGGAGCGCAGGAACTCGAGATCACGCATGAAGCCGAAGGTACGCGCACGAGACACTTCCTTGACGAAGGAGGTGGTAGAGAAGTCGACCGTGGTGGTCTGCTTCTGCTGCTCGAACACCGGGTGATCGAAGTCGATGGCGAAGGACACCTTGAAGCCGTTGTGCGGCAGGAAGGTCGCGACCTTGTCACCATCACGCACTTCGATCTCGCGCTTGATGCGGATGAACTTCTTGAGCGACGACTGCTCCTGGATACCAGCGGACTGGATCAGGAAGACGAACGGACCGGCGCTGCCGTCCATGATCGGCACTTCTGGCGCGGACAGCTCGACGAAGCAGTTGTCGATGCCCAGGCCTGCAAAGGCGGACATCAGGTGCTCGACGGTCGTCACCTTGGCTTCACCGTTGGAGACGGCGGTGCACATGGTGGTGTCACGGACGCTCATCGCATCGGCACGGATATGAGCCTGCGGCTCGAGATCGGTACGGATGAAGACGATGCCGGTGTTGACCGGAGCGGGACGCAGCGTCAGGTAAACCTTGTCACCTGAGTGCAGACCAACGCCTGTGGCGCGGATCGTATTCTGGAGTGTTTTTTGTCGAATCATAGGGAGATAGCCAGTCAGCCTGAATTTGGAAACAGTGTTCATGATAACAGCAATGCAGGAATTCAACAAATTGTCACCTGCCGCTGTTAGGGAAATTCAACATTGCCTTTCGAGCACCATTGAGGCTGACCCGCGCGCCTGCTGGCCTCGTGCTGAGTATGAACACGCAATCACCAAACAGTTCTCACTCGCACTGCCATAAAACGATAATCAATGTGCAAGACAGCTTGAAGACCTTCCTCCTTACGCGCCCACGGCACTGGCGGATGCACCCGCGACGCACAGGCAGCGCCCCGCGCCGGCGGCGAAAGCCCCTTTTGTCTGCCCCGGAAACGACTTCACCCACCCGGGAAGCCCCGGATGGGTGAAGTCAGACTCACGATGAGCCGTGTCATCTCGATCTCATGCCGACAGGCGCATGAGCGTCAATGACGTGTCAGTCAGTGCGCATCAGTCAGCCTGGCGACGCAGGAAGGCCGGGATATCGAGATAGTCATCCATATCACGCGATTTGCGCGGCTCAGACTTCTTGGCTGCCGCTTCCTGCTCTTCCTTGGCCTGACGGGTGACCGTCGGCGTCTGCAGGCTGCGGTAGTCCGCCGGCTTCTCGACGGTACGCTTGGCCGGTGCCGTTTCACGCGCCGCCGGCTTCTCGACGCGACCGTCGAGACCCGCCGCCACGACAGTGACACGCAGCTCGTCGGTCATGTCCATGTCGATGGACGTCCCGACCACGATGGTGGCATCCGGAGAAGCGAACTCCTGCACGGTGGCACCCACATCGTTGAATTCACCGATGGAGAGGTCCGGGCCTGCCGTGATGTTGACCAGGATACCGCGCGCGCCGTGCAGATCGATGTCTTCGAGCAGCGGGCTGCGAATGGCCTTCTCGGCGGCCTCACGAGCACGGTTCTCGCCGATGGCGTCACCGGTCCCCATCATCGCCATGCCCATCTCGGACATGACAGTGCGTACGTCGGCGAAATCGACGTTGATGATGCCCGGGCTGGTGATCAGCTCCGCGATCCCCTGCACGGCACCCAGCAACACGTCGTTGGCGGCGCTGAAGGCGCTCAGCAGGCTGGCGCTCTTGCCCAGCACAGACAGCAGCTTCTCGTTGGGGATGGTGATCAGGGAGTCGACGTGCTCGGAGAGCTCCTTCATGCCCTGCTCTGCCGCCTTCTGACGACGCGGCCCTTCGAACGGGAACGGACGCGTGACGACGGCCACGGTCAGGATGCCCAGTTCCTTGGCGACCTGCGCCACGACAGGAGCACCGCCGGTACCGGTACCACCCCCCATGCCAGCGGTGATGAAGACCATGTCGGCGCCTTGCAGCAGCTCGACGATACGCTCACGGTCTTCCATCGCCGCCTGGCGGCCCACTTCCGGGTTGGCGCCAGCGCCAAGCCCCTTGGTGATTTCACTGCCCAGCTGCAGGACAGTCTTGGCGGCCACGCGCTTGAGCGCCTGAGCATCGGTGTTGGCGCAGATGAACTCGACGCCTTCGATGTTGCTCTCGACCATGTGATTGACGGCGTTACCACCGCCGCCGCCAACACCGATCACCTTGATGACCGCGCTGCTGGAGGGTGCGTTATCTACCAGTTCGAACATATGCCCTGTCTCCTGGATCACAGTCTTTCTGTAATCCCTGTCAGAAATTTCCCTTGAACCAGCCCTTGATCCGCTCCAGCGTGGAGGTGTCGTGCTCTTGGCCGTGAACGCGTCGCGCGGCAGATTCCTCTCTGCGCACCGCGACGGTCGTCGACGATGGCGTGTGCCGCTCCTGTTTCATCCCATAATGTAGCAAACCCACACCCGTGGAATAAATCGGATTGCGGACCACATCCGCCAGTCCACGCACATTTTGCGGGCAAGCGATGCGAACCGGCATGTGGAAGATCTCCTCCGCCAGCTCAACGACACCTTCCATGCGTGACGTTCCACCCGTCAGAACCACGCCCGCAGCCACGAGATCTTCATAGCCACTGCGACGCAATTCATCGCGGACCAGGGTGAACAGTTCCTCATACCTGGGCTCGACCACTTCGGCCAACGCTTGACGGGACAGATCACGTGCCGGTCGGTCACCGACACTCGGCACCTTGATCGTCTCGTCGCTGGAGGCCAGCTGGGTCAGAGCACAGGCATACTTGACCTTGATTTCTTCTGCATATTGCGTCGGTGTGCGCAGCGCCATGGCGATGTCATTCGTGACCTGATCACCCGCGATGGGGATCACAGCCGTATGACGAATGGCACCTTCGGTGAAGACGGCGATATCCGTGGTACCACCGCCGATATCCACCATGCACACACCCAATTCACGCTCATCCTCGGTCAGAACCGCATGACTCGAGGCGAGCTGCTCGAGAATGATGTCGTCGACTTCGAGCCCGCAGCGACGCACGCACTTCTCGATATTCTGCACGGCATTCAGTGCGGCAGTGACCAGGTGAACGCGCGCCTCAAGACGCACCCCGGACATGCCCAACGGCTCGCGAATACCTTCCTGACGGTCAATGGCATATTCCTGCGGCAGCACGTGAAGAATACGCTGACCTTCAGAAATCGCTCGAGCGCGCGCCGAGTCGATCACGCGTTCGATATCAGACGGCGTCACTTCGCGATCCTTGATCGCCACGACACCATCGGAATTCATCGAACTGATATGACTGCCGGCGATGCCCACATATACCGAGTGGATATCGCAGCCGGCCATCAACTCAGCCTCCTCCACTGCGCGCTGAATCGACTGTACGGTCGATTCGATGTTGATCACCACACCCTTCTTCATGCCACGTGAAGGGTGGGAGCCAATTCCCGCAATTTCGATACCGCCATCATCGGTCGGCTGACCCACGATCGCGACTACCTTGGAGGTTCCGATGTCCAGCCCGACCACCATATCCTGTGATTTGGAATGTCCTGCCATAGGTCGGGCCAGCTCCTTGATTCTGGTTCATCATGAAAATAATTGCGCGCTTTGACAGACAACATGTCTGCCGCACCACCCAAAACGGGTTTACGTTCCGTTTAACCCGTACAGAGGGATTTGACTTCCCAGTATAGGAGCAGCCACTTGGGGCATACCAGCCTAAAATACCGAGGGGCGCAAATCCCCGCTAGAATAGGCGGGATTGACGACAAATGAAACTGGCGATATCGCCATTTTGCTAATACTCACACGCAAATGAAGCATGTAGTGAGTGTCGCCATTTGCCTCAACTGCCCTTGCCTTCTTCGGGTGCCATCGTCTCCCCATGCCACGCCACTGCCACTCCGTTGGGGTAACGCAGATCAATGTAGCGGATCTGCGACGCCTCATCGCCCAGGCGCCGCTGCCAGGCCGCCATGAAACGCGCCAGACGCGCCTCTCGATCATTGCGACCCAGCATCACCCACACCGAATCATTGACCTGAAAGCGCCAGGCGCCGCGTGGCTCCAATCGCAACTGGGAGACATTGAGCCCCAGCCCGCCCAACTGGCTCTGCAGCGCGTCAAGCTCGGCCAGCACCTCGGACCCACTGCCCTTGGGCCCTGCCAGATTGGGCAGATTGCCCAGCTGCGTGACCGGGCCCGCCTGGAAGGCATCGCCGCGCACATTGAGCAATTCGCCATCATTCCAGTAGGCCACCGGCTGCTGCTCAAACAGCTCGAATTCGAGTGTATCCGGCCAGCGACGCGAGATGCTGACCTCACTCAGCCAATCGATCGCCAACGCGCGACGCCGAACCTCGCCCAATGGGACGGAGAGCCAGCTCTGGCCACGAATCAACGGCGCGATATGACGCTGAAGGTAGGCAGCACTGACATGATCGAAGTCACCCTTGATGGTGACCCGCTCAATGGGACGGTCAAGCCAGGTCCACAATGCCTGTCCGCCCGCGACCAGCAGCGCAAGACCGAGAACGAGGCCGAAGATTGCGCCGGTAGTGCTACGCGCCGCCATCGATCAATGACCACTCTGCTGAGCGACTGACGCGTCGTTTGCGTCCCGCTCGGCGAGAGTCGTGTCGAGAATACGCAGCACCAGGGTGGCGAAATCGAGCCCGACATGCGCCGCGGACTGCGGCACCAGGCTGTGATCGGTCATGCCCGGCGAGGTGTTGACTTCCAGCAGCCAGAAGGCGCCGTCCGCATCTTCCATCACATCGACACGCCCCCAACCCTCGCAGCCCAGCACGTTGAATGCCTTGAGCGAGATCTCGGCCAATTCCGCCTCGCGCGCAGCGCTCAGACCACAAGGCAGCAGATAGCGCGTGGTATTGGCGATGTATTTGGCATCGTAATCATAGAACCCGCTATCGGCTTCGATGCGAATGGCCGGCAGGACTTCGCCGTCCAATACCGACACCGTGTATTCCGGCCCCTTGATGAAACGCTCGGCCATCACCACCGCATCGAAGCGGCTGGCATCCGTCCAGGCATCCTGGAGCGCCTGGGCGTCCTCGACGACATGGATGCCGAGTGTCGACCCCTCATGCACCGGCTTGACCACCACCGGTGTCCCGAGCGTCTCGAGCACCGACTGCCAGTCCGTATCCGCCGCCAGGCGACAGGAGCGTGGCGTCGGCAAGCCTTCGATATCCCAGAGCTTCTTGGTACGCAGCTTGTCCATGCCCAGTGCAGAGGCCAATACGCCGCTACCGGTGTAGGGGATGCCCAGCAATTCCAGCGCACCCTGCAAGGAGCCATCTTCGCCGCCGCGACCATGCATGGCGATGAAGACACGGTCGGGACGCAATGCCTCGAGACCGGCCAGCCCATGCGCCATGTCATAGCCCTGCACATCGACACCTGCGCCCTGCAGGGCCGCCAGCACCGCCGCACCGCTCTTGAGCGACACCTCGCGCTCGGCGCTCAGGCCACCGAACAGCACCACGACACGTCCATAGCGCGTGGCCAGCTCAGGATTCACGCCTGCCGACCCGGATGGGGAGGAAGAGACGGTCATAGCGTCACCTCGTCAAGCTTGAGGTCGGCCCCCGCCAGTGCCAGCGCAATGCCACCGACATCGCCCGCCCCCTGGGTAATCAGGATATCGCCCGGACGCAGCACGTTCTTGAGCAGGTCCGGCAAGGCACGCTTGTGCTCGACGAACAGCGGGTCCACCTGACCGCGTTGACGGATCGAGCCCGCCAGCGAGCGGCCATCGGCGCCCGGAATCATCGCTTCCCCGGCGCTGTAGACATCCAGCAGCAACAACGTGTCGACTTCGGACAGCACACGCACGAAGTCTTCATAGAGATCATGAGTGCGCGAATAACGGTGCGGCTGGTAGGCCATCACCAGACGGCGCTGCGGCCAGCCGGCGCGCACGGCGCGAATCACCATCTCCACTTCGCGTGGGTGGTGGCCATAATCGTCCACCAGCATCACGCTCTGCTCGCCATCGGGTGCCGCGAATTCTCCATGCACCTGGAAGCGACGACCGACACCGGCAAAGCTTGCCAGTGCGCGGGCGATGGCCTCATCGCTGACACCGACATCGGTGGCGATGGCGATCGCCGCCAGGGCGTTGAGCGCATTGTGCTCACCAGGCATCGCCAGGGTGATCTCGAGCGGTGCATGGCCTTCCGGACGCAGCGCCGTGAAGCTGAGCTGACCGCCACCCTGGCGGAAATCGCTGATGCGGTAATCGGCATCGTCGCTGAAGCCGTAGGTCACGAACTGACGCTGAACACGCGGCAGCAGCTCACGCACGTTGGCATCATCGATACACAGCACCGCCAGACCGTAGAACGGCAGGTTGTGCAGGAATTCGATGAAGGTGTCCTTGAGGCGATTGAAGTCGCCCTCATAGGTGGCCATGTGATCGGCATCGACGTTGGTCACCACCGAGATCAACGGCTGCAGATGCAGGAAGGAGGCATCGGACTCGTCCGCCTCGGCGACCAGATACTCGCCCTCGCCCAGACGGGCATTGGTGCCCGCGCTGGTCAGCTTGCCGCCGATGACGAAGGTCGGGTCCATGCCACCTTCCGCGAGCAGGGTCGCGGTCAGGCTGGTGGTGGTGGTCTTGCCGTGGGTACCGGCAATCGCGATGCCCTGGCGGAAGCGCATCAGCTCGGCGAGCATCTCGGCGCGACGCACGACGGGAATGCGATGCTCCCGCGCCCAGGCCACTTCCGGGTTGGTGGTGTCCACCGCGGTCGAGACCACGACCACATCCGCGCCTTCGGCATTGATGGCCGCATGACCGATGGCGACACGCACGCCGCACTCACGCAGATGCGCCGTGACGGCCGATTCCTTGAGGTCACTGCCGCTGACCTCATAGCCCATGTTGCCCAGTACTTCGGCAATACCACACATGCCCACACCGCCGATGCCGACGAAGTGGATACGACGGATGCGGCGCATACCTGCACCGCGATCAGAATTGCTAGCGTTCAAGGCGAGTCTCCATGCAGCCTGCCAGCATGGTCGCTACCGCATCGAGTTCCGCACTATTGCGGGCGCGAGCGGCCATGCCAGTGAGTATCTTGGGGTCGAGCAATTCTGCCAGCGTCTCGGCGAGGCGCTCGGCAGTCAACGTATTCTGGGGAATCAGGCGCGCGGCATCCGCCTTGACCAATACCGCGGCATTGACGGTCTGGTGGTCATCCACGGCGTGGGGGAACGGCACCAGCACCGCAGGCCGACCTGCCGCAGCCAGCTCGGCCACGGTCAGGGCGCCAGCGCGACAGACCACGAGGTCTGCCCAGGCGTAGGCCTCGGCCATGTCACCGATGAACTCGCTGACCTCAGCCGTGACGCCGGCTGCCTGATAGGCGGCAAGGGTCGCCTCCTGCTTGTCACGTCCGGCCTGATGGCGCACCACGGGGCGCGAGGCTTCCGGCAGCAGGGCCAGCGCCGGCGCGAGCGTCTCGTTGAGCGCCTGAGCGCCCAGCGAGCCGCCCATCACCAGCAGATGCAAGGCACGCGCCTCGCCTGCCGTCTCGACAGCAGACTCGGACGTATGACCTGCGGCACCGACATCGGCGATCTCATCGCGCACCGGATTGCCCACCACCTGAGCCCCGAGGGCCGGCGGGAAGGCGCCCGGGAAGGCGGCGTAGACACGCGTCGCCATCCGCGCCAGCACCTTGTTGGTCAGGCCCGCGATGGCATTCTGCTCATGAATGATCAGTGGAATGCCTTCAAGGCGCGCCGCAAGCCCGCCCGGACCACTGGCGAAGCCACCGAGGCCCACCACCAGCACCGGCTTGAGCTCACGGATCACGCGCCGCGCCTGTAGGACGGCACGCGCGAGACGAAACGGGATCGCCGCATAACCCGCCAGCCCCTTGCCGCGCAGGCCCGCGACCTCGACCCGATGCAGCGGGTAGCCGGCGTCAGGCACCAGACGGTTCTCGATGCCACGCGGGCTGCCCAGCCAATGGATCTCGTGACCGGCCGCCGCGAGGGCACGCGCCAGCGACAGCGCCGGGATCACATGCCCTCCCGTGCCGCCGGCCATCATCAGCACGACGCCCTTGGAGACAGTGTCTACCGAGTCAACCGCCCCCTCGGGAGCGATAGTAGAAGAAGATGACGTCATGCCTGTGCTCCTTGCGGTGTCTCGGTCGGCTTCTTGGCCTTGCGCCGGGGCGCGGCGGTATTTCCTGTCGGTGTGCGGGTCAGCTTGCGGGTCTCGGCATCGATACGCAGCAGTATCGCGATCTGCACGCAACTGACGATCAGGCTGGAACCGCCATAACTCATCAAGGGCAGAGTCAGCCCCTTGGTGGGCAGCAATCCGCTGGCCACACCGATGTTGATGAAGGCCTGCGCCCCCAGCACGAGGGCGATACCGTAGCCGAGGTAGGCGCTGAACGGCAAGCCGGCGAGCTCTGCGCGGCGACCGATCTTGAAGGCGCGGTAGATCAGCAGTCCGAACAGCGCCACCACGGCCGTCGCCCCGATCAAGCCCAGCTCCTCGGCCAGCACGGCAAACACGAAATCGGTATGTGCTTCCGGCAGATAGAACAGTTTCTGCACGCTGTTGCCCAGCCCCATGCCGCTCAGGTGGCCACGGCCGAAGGCGATCAGCGCCTGGGTCAGCTGGTAGCCACTGTCATACATGTTGGCCCACGGGTCGGTATACGTGGTCAGACGCTCCCAGCGATAGGGTTCGGCGATCGCCAACAGCCAACCACCGCCGCCGGCCAGGCCCAGCAAGACGATGAAGCCCCACCAGGCGACGCCCGCCATCAGCAGCATGCCCATCACGGCACCGCCCATGACCACGATGGAGCCAAAATCAGGCTCCAGCGCCAGCAGCACGATCATCAGTAGCAAGGGAACGCAGGGCAGAATGAGGCCGTTGACGACGCTGGCGCGCACCTTGTCGAGGCGGCGGTCCAGATAGCCGGCCAGCCAGATCATCAGACACAGCTTGGCGATCTCGGAGGCCTGCACCCCGCCGACCAATGGCAGCGGTATCCAGCGCTTGGCGCCGTTGATCTCGCGCCCGACCACCAGCACGACCACCAGCAGCACGAAGCCCAGCATCAGCATCGCGAAGCTGCGCTGCTGCCAGGCGGACATCGGCACGCGCAGCGTACAGAAGGCGGCTACCAGGCCGATCACGATGAAGATGCCGTGACGCATGCTGTAGTAGAAGGCATTGCCATCGAAGCGCTCGCTCGAGATCTCGCTGGAGGCAGACGTCACCATCACCCAGCCGATACACAGGATCGCCAGCGCGCAGAACAGCAGCCAGCCGTCGACGGGCTGACGCTCTGCCGTCAAGGTGTCATGGACTCGCCGGGCCTTGTTACGCATCGCAGGCTTCCTTGTCGCTGCCGCCAGGGCCAGAATTGCAGTCAGCACCGGGTATGATGTGCTGCGTGACCCAGTCACGGAACGCGTCGCCGCGCGCCATGTAATTGGGGAACTGATCGAGACTGGCGCAGGCCGGTGACAGCAGTACGCAGTCCCCCGCCTGAGCGATCTGTCGAGCATGACGCATGGCCTCCAACAGCGTCATGACTGGCGTCACGGTAACGCCACCGGCCAGGGCTTGCGTCAATAACGGCGCATCCTGACCGAACACCACCGCCTCACGGGCGTAACGGGCCAATGGCGCCGCCAGCGGCGTGAAGTCCGCGCCCTTGCCCTGACCGCCGGCCAGCAATATCAGCTTGCCCTCGAGCGTCGGGCCGAGACCGGCAATCGCCGCCAGCGTCGCCCCGACATTGGTACCCTTGGAATCATTGATCCAGCGCACGCCCGCCACCTCGGCGATCAGTTCGCCGCGATGCGGCAGCCCCGCGAAACTTTCAAGCTCGGCGACCATCGCCGTCTCGTCGAGGCCGATCGCCGTGCCCATCGCGAGTGCCGCCAGCGCATTGGCCTGGTTGTGGCGGCCGGCCAGTCGCACGTCCGCAGCAGGCATCACGCCGCGCAGCTGGCCAGACTCGGCATGACATAGCGACAGCGTGCCGCCCTGCTCCGCCAGGCGCCATTGCGCCTGCCTGGCAGCCTCATCGGTCGACTCATCAGCTGACTCACCGAGCTGCACGCTGAAGCTGACTCGCGCCACCGCATCATTCTCGGCCGGCCAGCTCCAGGCGTCATCGGCATTGACGACCGCAAGGCCTGCGCCGCGGAAGATGCCGCGCTTGGCGGCCTGATAGCCGCGCATGCCATCGTGGCGATCGAGGTGATCTTCGGAGAGATTCAGGAAGCAGGCGACATCGGCCTTGAGCTCAGGCGTGGTCTCGAGCTGGAAGGAAGACAGCTCCAGCACGTAGAGCTCGGCATCAGGCTGCTCACGCAACAATGTCAGCGCGGCAGTGCCCAGATTGCCGCCGACCGCCACGTCACGACCGGCACGCGCGGCCATCTTCGCGATCAGCGTGGTCACGGTGGACTTGGCGTTCGAGCCGGTGATCGCGACCAGCGTGGGCCGCTTGCCCTGCGCATCGCGGGCCTGGCGCTCATCCAGCGCACGCACGAAGAGTGCGATCTCGCCGACCAGTCGCTCGCGAACCCCATCGAACACCGCCTGACGCGGGTCAATGCCCGGACTGAGCACCACCTCGCCGAAGCGTGACAGGTCCAGCGCTTCCAGCGGGCCGAGATGTACCTCGGCCTGCGGCGCATGCTCGCGCAGGCTCTCGAGGCCCGGCGGTGCGCTACGGGTATCGGCGACGGCAAAGTCGATGCCGCGATCACTCAGATGGCGAGCGATCGCCTGTCCGGAGACACCAAGACCGACCACCAGGGTCGGTCCTTTGGCAGGCACCGGCGAGGCCGGTGCTTGAGAGGTGACAGAGAGGGTCATCGCGAATGCGTCCTCAGCGAACCTTGAGTGTGGCCAGGCCAAGCAGCACCAGCACGACGGTGATGATCCAGAAGCGCACGATGACGCGCGGCTCCGGCCAGCCTTTCAGCTCGAAGTGGTGATGCAGCGGCGCCATGCGGAAGATGCGTCGCCCGGTCAGCTTGTAGGAGCCGACCTGCAGGATCACCGAGACGGTTTCCATCACGAAGACGCCGCCCATGATGAACAGCACGATTTCCTGACGCACGATGACCGCCACGACCCCCAGTGCCGCGCCGAGTGCCAGCGCGCCCACATCGCCCATGAAGACCTGGGCGGGATAGGTGTTGAACCACAGGAAACCGAGGCCGGCACCCGCGATGGTGGCGCAGAACACGGCCAGCTCGCCGGAACCGGCGATGAACGGAATGTGCAGATACTCGGCGAACTTCAGGTTGCCCGAAGCGTAGGCGAAGATGGCCAGGCCCATGGCGACCAGCACGGTCGGCATGATCGCCAGACCATCGAGGCCATCGGTCAGATTGACCGCATTGGAGCTGCCGACGATCACGAAGTAGGTCAGCACCATGTAGAACACGCCCAGCGGGATGACGACGTCCTTGAAGAACGGCACCAGCAGGCCCGTCTCGGCCGGCGTGCTCGCCGTCAGATACAGCACCACGGCGGCGCCGATGCCCACCACCGACTGCCAGAAGTACTTCCAGCGCGCCGGCAGGCCACGCGGATTCTTCTCCACCACCTTGCGGTAGTCATCGACCCAGCCGACGGCACCGAAGCCCAGCGTGACGGCCAGCACCACCCAGACATACAGGTTGGTCAGGTCGCCCCACAGCAGAGTGGAGACGGCCATCGACAGCAGGATCATCACGCCGCCCATGGTCGGAGTGCCGGCCTTGGAAAGGTGAGACTTGGGGCCATCGTCGCGCACGGCCTGGCCGATCTGGCCATCGACGAGCTTGCGGATGACCCAGGGACCCAGCCACAGACACAGCAACAGTGCCGTCAACGTGGCCAATACCACGCGCAGGGTCAGATAATTGAAAACCGTAAAGGCGCCATTGAATTGGGCCAGAAACTCAGCAAGCAGCAGCAGCATGACTCACATTCACCTTGATGCGTCGACCTTGAGCGCGGCAACGACATTCTCCATGCCAGCGCTGCGAGACCCCTTGACCAGAACACTGGCCCCGGTGGGTAGATGGTTACGGGCGTAAGCTTCCAGCTCTGCCCGCTCGATAAAGTGCTTGCCACCGGCCCCGAAGGCCTCGGCAGTCGCCTGAGCGCCCTCGCCGCAGGTGGCAATGAAATCTATGCCCAGCTTGCGGGCGTAATCGCCCACCTCGGCATGCAGACGTTCGGCGTCTGCTCCGAGTTCGCCCATGGCGCCCATCAGGCACCAGCGCGGCGCAGGCAGTGTCGCCAGCAGATCCAGCGCCGCCAGCATGGCACCGGGGTTGGCGTTGTAGCTGTCATCCAGCAGACGCGAACCGTTGATGCCTGTCACGACGCCCAGCCTGCCGGGCACGCTCTCGGCGCTCTCGAGCCCGGCGATCACCAGATCACTGTCGATGCCCAGTGCCAGGCACGCCGCGGCAGCCGCCAGCGCATTGGCCACGTTGTGACGCCCCAGCAACGCCAGTTGGACACGACCGAGCGAGCGGCCATCAAACGTCAGTTCGAAAGCATAACGCCCGAGTTCATCCGCGCCTAGCTCACGTGCCTGCAGGCGTGCCGGGCGATCAACGCTATCCACGCTGCTATCCACAACCCCATCCGCAACGCTGAAGTCGATGACATCGACCGCCTGGCCGGTTGCGGCCAGCGCCTGCCATAGCGAGAAGTAGGCGTCATCACGGTTGAGCACCGCGACCGGACGTCGCCCTCCCAACGGGCTCAAGCCCGCCAGAATCTCGCCCTTGGCCTGGGCGATCTGCCCCATGCCGCCGAATTCGCCGACATGGGCGCCGGTGACATTGGTGATCACCGCCACTTGCGGGCGCGCCAGGGCCGTCGTCCAGGCGATCTCGCCGAGATGATTGGCGCCCAGCTCGACCACGCCGTGCTGGTGGGCATTGCTCAAGCGCAGCAACGTCATAGGCAGGCCGAAATCGTTGTTGAGATTGCCATGATTGGCGAGGCTTTCGGCCTCGAAACGCGCGGCATCCCGCACAAGGATGGCATGCACCAGACCCTTGACGCTGGTCTTGCCACTGTTGCCGGTCACCGCGATCAGCGGCTTACCCCAGGCACGGCGACGCGCCGCCGCCAGCAGCCCGAAGGCCAGCCGGGTATCCGCGACGACGATCTGCGGCAGCGGATCATCCACTGCCCGCTCGACCAGCGCCGCGACGGCGCCATTGGCACGAGCCTGGGCGAGGAAGTCATGGGCATCGAAGCGCTCACCCTTCAGGGCCACGAACAGCGGTGCGACCTGCTCGCCAAGCTTGCGGGTATCCGTCTCGATGGCGCCCAGTGCCTGACCGCGCAATGCCTGTGGCAACTGCGCCCCGAGCACCGCGGCCACTTCCTCGAAGGTACTCAGACCGACGGACTGTTCAGGCGCACTCATGCGTCACGCTCCTGACCTTCCAGCATCGAGAGCTCACGACGCTCCAGCGCCGCGACCGCATGGGCCACATCGGAAAACGGCAGTCGCTGACCGTCGATTTCCTGATAGTCCTCGTGCCCCTTGCCGGCGATCAGGATGACATCATGCTCGCCGGCATCACGGATGACCTGGGCAATGGCTTCGCCACGCTCGGCGATATCCAGCACGCGCTCGCGGGCTTGGATGCCGGTCATCATCTGCTGACGGATGGCGGCGGCATCCTCGCTACGCGGATTGTCATCGGTGATCACGACCCGGTCGGCGCCCTGTTCGGCGGCCGTGGCCATCAGCGGGCGCTTGCCGCTGTCGCGATCGCCGCCACAGCCGAGTACACACCACAGGCGCGCATCATCCCGCGCCGGCAGGTGGGCACGCAGCGCGGTCAGCGCCGTCTCGACGGCCTCCGGCGTGTGGGCGTAGTCGACCACCACCACCGGCGCGCCATCACGACTCAGGCGCTGCATGCGGCCCGGTACCGGCGTCAGACGCGGCGCGGCGGCAAACAGCCCCTCGAACGAATAATCGAGGCCATGCAGGATCAACATTGCCAGCAAGGCGTTGTCGAGATTGAAGCGCCCCATCAGATTGAGGCCCAGCTCGCGCTCGCCATCCGGCGTCGCGATCACGGCAACCTGCCCCAGCGGCTCGGGGAAGACATCCAGCACGCGCAGGGTCGCGACATCATCACGCCCCATCGCCAGTACGCGCACGCCGCGCTGCATGCCGGCCAGCATCAGACGCGCCAGCGCATCGTCGGCGTTGAGCACCGCAAGCTTGAGTTCGGGGCGCTTGAACAGCTTCGCCTTGGCCGCCGCATAGGCCGCCATGCTGCCGTGATAGTCGAGGTGATCCCGCGAAAGATTGGTATAGCCCGCGACGGTGAAGCGACAGCCATTGACGCGCCCTTGATCGAGCGCATGCGAGGAGACTTCCATCGCGATCAGCTCGGCACCGGCCAGGCTCAGGCCCTTGAGCGCCGCCTGCACGGCCAGGGCATCGGGCGTGGTGCGCTCGCCCGCGACCAGCGCGCCGGGACGCCCGATGCCGAGCGTGCCGATCATGCCGGCGGGCGTGCCCATCGCTTCGGCCAGCTCGGCGATGTAATGGGTGACGGAAGACTTGCCATTGGTGCCCGTGACCCCGACCAGCGTCAGCGACTCGGGCACGCGGAAGGCCTGGCGGCCCAGCTCACCGAGTTGCTCGCCCAGGTTCTCGAGCCAGACGACTCTGGCATCGTCTGAATGCAGTGCGAGATGTGCATCCCCGCCTGCAGGTCTTTCGGCCAGCACCAGCTCGGCACCGCCCTCAAGCGCCGCGGCGATATAGTCGCGGCCATCGCTGGCGATGCCGGGGATGGCGATGAAGAGGGAGCCCTGCGCGGCACTGCGACTGTCGATCGTCAGGTGCCAGTCATCGCGCGCGGCAAGCCGTGCACGGCAATCGTCATTGAGGGCGCCTGGCCACAGCGCCAGCAATGCTGCCAGCATGTCTGTCGCCGTGGCCAACGGGCGCGCCAGAAACTCGCCCAGGCGCCTGGAATCGTGCGGTGAAGTCATGTCGGAAGACCTTCCTTGTTCCCGATGTCCCGGAACGTATTCACTACATGAGAAAAAAGACGCAGTCGCCCGCCCGAGGCCGACGACCGTGCCACATGAAAAGCGTTACTCACCGACCTTGCTGTCCGGCGGCACATCCAGCAGGCGCAAAGCCTTGCCCACCACGCGCCCGAACACGGGCGCCGCCACCAGACCGCCGTAATATTCTTCCCCTTTGGGGTTCTCGATCATCACCACGGTCACGATACGCGGATCAGACACCGGTGCCACACCCGCGAACAACGAACGATACGCGGTCTTCTGATAGCCACCGGCCGTCACCTTGCGCACGGTGCCGGTCTTGCCGGCGATGCGATAGCCTTCGACCACCGCCCGCTTGGCAGGCCCGTTGGGCTGCACGATCTTCTCCATCATGCCGAGCAAGGCGTGCGCGTTGTCCGATGAGATCACCTGGTCACCGACCGGCGGCGTCTTGACCTTGAGCAGCGACGGCGGCACACGACGGCCGTCGTTGGCGAGCGCGGTGTAGGCGCTGGCCAGTTGCAGCGCCGAGACGCTGATACCGTAACCGTAGGAGATGGAGGCCCGCTTGCTGCGCGACCAGTTGGTCGGCGGCGGCAGCACGCCGGTCGTCTCGCCCGGGAAGCCGGTGCCCGGCGCCTGGCCGAGGCCCAGCTCATAGTAGCGATTCCACACCGCATCATCCTCGAGACTCAGCGCCATGCGGCTCATGCCGATATTCGAGGAATGATAGAGAATGCCCGCCATGTCGAGCTTGCCGTAGTTGCGGAAGTCACGAATGGTGAACTGATCGACCCGCATGTAACCCGGCGTGGTATCGATCACCGAGTCCGGCTGATACTTGCTGGAGGCAAGGCCGGCGCTCATCGACAGCGGCTTCATCACCGAGCCGGGCTCGAAGGCATCGGTGATCGCGCGGTTACGCAGCCCGGCGGGATCAAGCCCGGCACGGTTGTTCGGGTTATAGGACTTCTGATTGACCATCGCCAGCACTTCGCCGGTGCGCGCATCCATCATCACCAGGGTGCCGCCATCGGCGCGGTGCTCCGCCACGGCCGCCTTGAGCTCACGGTAGGCCATGTATTGCAGACGCAGGTCGATGGAGAGTGTCAGGTCGCCACCGGGCTTGGCTTCGCTGATCAGGTGCAGGTCACGCACCAGGCGCCCCTTGCGGTCCTTGAGCACGCGCCGCTTGCCCGGCGTACCGGAAAGGTAGGAATTGTAGGCAAGCTCGAGCCCCTCCTGGCCCTTGTCATCGACGTTGGTCACGCCGATCAACTGGGCGGAGACTTCTCCGGAGGGGTAATAGCGCTTGTATTCCTGCTTGTGGCTGACGCCCGGAATATCGAGGTCAATGGCAGGCTGAGCCTGCGGCGGGGTCATCTGGCGCTTGATGTACATGAAGCCCTTGCCGGCATCACGATAGCGGCGGACGCGTGCGATCAGATCATCCGGCTTCTGCCCCAGCGCGCGCGCCAGCAATGACAGCCGCACGGGGTCGTCGGGCACCTTGCGCGGGTCGGCCCACAGGGTGATGACCGGCGTGGAGATCGCCAGCGGCTCACCGGTGCGATCGGTGATCATGCCGCGGTGAGCATTGATGCTGTCGACACGCAGGGTGCGTGCGTCGCCCTGATCCTGCAGGAACTGCTGATCGAAGAGCTGGAGATAGCCGATGCGGCCGACCAGAGCGACAAGCCCGGCCAGCACGATGAAGAGCATGATGCGATAGCGGGCTGGCCCCATGGCCGCGCGCGCGCTCTTGCGGGCACCGCTTGCGGCCTTGGTACGAGCGGGCGTCTCAGCGCCGGCGGCTTTGCGCGGGTTGCGCGGGCGAGACGAAGGCGGGCGACGCGTGGCCATCAGCGAATGACCTCGACATCGTGGACATCCGGGACACGCATCTCGAGTCGCTCGATGCTGATGCTTTCGATACGCGCCGGCGCCGACCAGGCGCTTTCTTCCAGCAGCAGGCGGCCCCAGCGTGCACGCGCATCATCGCGCGCCGCTTCCAGCTTCTGCAGCTGGGCATATTGGCCACGCGAGAGGTGGGAGCTGATCACGACAGCAGCGGCAGAGCCGAGCAGACTGAGCATCAGCACCGCGAAACACAGGTGACGCCAACGCATCTGCACCTTGATCGGCCAGTTACCCGTCCAGCCATCCTGTCTCCGTCCCGCCATGCCGACTCCCTAATCACTCTGAACGTGATGCCCCGCATCACGAATATCCTTGCAGACTGCCACCGTGCAGGCGCGATGTTCGCTCACTTGTTTGAAGCGCCCGGCGCATTATGTCAGCAAGTGGCGTTAGCCGCTAAGAGTTGCAGCACGGCAACACTTGTGTCGTCCTTTCACCACAGCCCACTTGCGCGCGCGCCTGCCGGTAGGCAGGCGCAGAAAGAGGCACGATTCCCCGGAGGAAGCACTGACGCTATTTGAGCTTTTCGGCAATGCGCATCACGGCACTGCGCGAACGGACATTGGCATCGACTTCGCTTTGCGAAGCCTTCTGCGCCTTGCCCACCAGCTTGAGACGCTTGTTGAGCTGGTCTTCACGGATCGGCATGCCACGCGGCGCCTGATCCCCCCGCGCCTTGTCACGCATGAAGCGCTTGACGATGCGGTCTTCCAGCGAGTGGAAGCTGATCACGACCAGACGACCGCCGGGCTTGAGCGCCTCGAGACCGGCATCCAGCGCGCGGGTCAGCTCATCCAGCTCACCATTGATGTGAATGCGGATCGCCTGGAAGACACGCGTCGCCGGGTGCTTGTGCTTCTCCCAGTTGGGGTGGGCATCCTTGATCAGGCTGGCGAAGTCGCCGGTGCGCGTGATGGGTCGCTCGGCGCGACGCTCCACCACGGCGCGCGCCAGGCGCTTGGCATAACGCTCCTCACCATAGGTCTTGAAGACCCAGGCCATGTCCTCGGCACTGGCACGCGACAGCCACTCGGCGGCGCTCTCGCCACTGGTGGGGTCCATGCGCATGTCCAGCGGGCCATCATTCATGAAGCTGAAGCCACGCTCGGCATCATCCAGCTGCGGGGATGACACGCCGATGTCGAGCAGGATGCCATCCAGCTGGCCATGCACGCCCTCACGCTCGGCATATTCGCCAAGACGCGCGAATTCACCGGCATGGATACTGAAGCGCTCGTCGTCGATGGTCGCGGCTTCCGCCAGCGCCTGGGGGTCACGATCACAGGCGATCAGACGCCCCTCGGGCGCCAGACGCGACAGGATCAGACGCGAATGGCCACCGCGACCGAAGGTGCCGTCGAAGTAGACGCCGGCCGTGTCCTGAATCAGGCCATCGACCGCGCCGTCGAGCATGACACTGACATGCGCGAAGCGATCAGCCACTTCGACGGACTCGGTATCGGCAGACTCGGTAACGGAAGGAGCGCTGGGCTTGGACATGACGAAACTCTGGACCTTGGCACGCGATGCGAGCAGTGAAAGCCGGTGGCAAAGGACACCGACAGCATAAGGGCGGAAACAGCGCCTGCGTGCAGCAGGCAAGCGGCTGAAACACGAATTCAAGTGCCATAACCGACAACCGGCGCCTGTCACGGCAGCGTGTTCGTTGCCATCCAACTGCAATGGTCATTCACGAAACACGCAGCGGACGGCGCCGGTCATGCGAATTCAAGGTGTGCTGCCATCGCTCGCATCGCGAAGGCTGGCAGCACACTGACGTTATAAGGCGGGAGATGGCCGATAAGCCGGGTCTTGTCGTGGACAGTCATTCATCTAGGCCCTGAATCACTTCAGGGCTCAAGCAACCAACCCGCCCCCACTGCGGGCAGCAGCATAGGGGGCCTATTTGGTCTTGCTCCAGGTGGGGTTTACCTCGCCGCGAACTGTTACCAGCCGCGCGGTGCGCTCTTACCGCACCCTTTCACCCTTACCGGTCAGCCGAAGCTGACGTAGGCGGTCTTCTCTCTGCTGCACTTGCCGTCGGCTCGCGCCGCCCAGACGTTATCTGGCACCTTGCCCTATGGAGCCCGGACTTTCCTCCCCCAGCTTGCGCTGGCGGCGACTGTCTGGCCGTCTCCCAAGCGCGCAAGACTACCAGTGTCATGGGCCTTTCACAAGACGAAGCCCGTGCAGACCGAACAATGGCAGCGGCAAAAAAGTCTGGCGTGACAGAGGTTTGCTTATTCCTCTGCCGCGTCCTTTATGGCTTGCGCCTTGGCATACCAGGCTTTCTTGCGCCCGCCCACCAGACGTGTGGCAATGGCGGCCATCTGCTTGACGCCGACGCCCTCCTCGAAGAGCACCTGCAACAGGGCGTCGCCTTCGACACTGGCCGCCTCATCGCCGTCACGTGCCGGCGCTCCTTCGATCATGACCACGAATTCACCGCGGGTCTGATCACTGTCAGCGTCCATCTGCGCCAGCAGCTCGGCCGCCGTGCCATCGAGGAAGGTCTCGAAGGTCTTGGTCAGCTCACGGGCCAGCACGACCCGGCGCTCTCCCAGCACCTCGCGGATATCGCCGAGCAGCGCCTGGATGCGGTGCGGGGATTCATACAGCACATGGGTGGCGCTATCGTCGCGCAGCGCGGCAAGGCGCGCCTGACGCGGGCCGCCCTTGTGGGCCAGAAAGCCTTCGAAGGTGAAGCGATCCGTCGGCAGGCCCGCCGCGCTGAGGGCGGTGATCAACGCGCACGGCCCCGGCAGCGGCACTACCTTGAAGCCACGCTCGCGCAGGGCGCGCACGACGATGAAACCGGGATCGGAGATCAGCGGCGTGCCGGCATCGGAGACCAGCGCGACGCGTCGGCCTGCCTCCAGCGCCTGACACAGCTGGTCGACACGACCACGTTCGTTGTGATCGTGCAGGGACATCATGGGCACTTCCAGGCCCAGGTGACGCAGCAACCGCGCGCTGTGGCGGGTATCCTCGGCTGCGATCAGGTCCACTTCTCCCAGCACCCGCGCGGCGCGGGGACTGAGATCATCGAGGTTACCAATCGGCGTGGCGACCACGTACAATACGCCTTCAGAAGACTCGGACATTCAATGCTTCGACTCGTTGAACTCAATGGTAGAAATGGTCGTCAGACACAGGCAGATTGCCTTGGGACATTTCATCCGAAGGACGCTGCATGCGTGGCCCTGATCGACCGAGTGCCATGATGCCTTTCACCCTTCATCACAGTAGGCGGCGATGCAGTCCTGACCACATCGCCCATCAGCCAAGGGACCGTCGTACATGCGCCAGACATGGAATCGTGCATCAGCCAATACGCTGGGCACTTCGTCAGCCATCCGGCAGGAGGCCGCGCGCCGTTCACGTTCCGGCCTGCGCACGCTGGCGGGCCTCGCCGCCTCCGCCCTGCTGCTGGCAGGGTGTGCCGGACAGTCACCGCTTTCCAGCGGCCCCGGGGCCGATGCCCTGCTCGCTCAGGCCGAGCAGCAACAGGGTCAGCAAGCGGCCAGTACGCGCCTGCAAGCTGCGGACATCCTAGCACGCAGCGGCGACAACGCGCAGGCGATCACCATCGCATCCGACATCGATCCAACAAGCCTCGAGCCGCAGGAACGCGTGCAATGGGCCCTGCTGCTGTCGCGCATCGCGCTTGAGCAGCAGGACGGCTGGAACACGATCCTGGCCACCTCGGTGCTCGAGGACGGCATCCAGATGTCCAGCGATGACCAGCGCACACTGCGCAAGCGTCGCGGCCTGGCGCTCGGCATGGTCGGCGAACCTTTGGCCAGTGCCCAGACCCTGATCGCCCTGCAGGCCGACAGCGATGACCTGAGCATCAACGACACCCTGTGGGAGCAGCTCACGCGCCTCTCGCCCAGTCAGCTCAATGAGCTGGCCAGTGCCAGCCCCACCGCCAGTGGCTGGACGGACCTGCTGCGCCTGCAGCGTCGCTTCGGCGGCAACATCGACCAGATGTTCTCCGCCATCAACGACTGGTCGGACGCCAACCCGCAGCATCCCGCCGCACGCCAGATGCCGCAGGGCATTCTCGACCTGCGCGAGCTCTCCGGCCAGGAAGTGCGCAAGATTGCCGTCTTCCTGCCCGAGTCCGGCTCGCTCAAGCGGATCGCCCAGGCCATCCGTGAAGGCATCGAGGCACGCCATCGCAGCGCCATCGACAATGCCGAGGCCACGCCGCAGCTGAGCTTCTATGACACCTCGAGCGCGGACCTCAAGACCCTGTATGCCCGTGCCACCATGGATGGCGCCCAGGTCGTGCTCGGCCCGCTGGACAAGAAGCTGGTCAGTCAGCTCGAGACCCAGAACAGCCTGCCGCTGCCGACACTGGCCCTCAACTACGGCACCCATGACAGCAACCGTGCCGACAACCTGTTCCAGTACGGCCTGTCCGCCGAGGACGAAGCCCGCCAGGTCGCCATGCGCGCCGCACTCGACGGCCATCGTGGCGCCGCCGCGCTGGTGCCCAACAATGCTTGGGGCCAGCGCGTCTACAGCGCCTTCCGCGACCGCTTCGAGCAGGAAGGCGGCGACATCGTCTCCGTCGAGCGCTACAACCCCAAGGGCGCCGTCAGCGCAGCCGTCAAGGACCTGCTGTCGGTCTCGAGCCAGGACCAGGCGCGCATGAAGTCCGCCAAGAAATCCGGCAGCAAATACGGCCGCGCCCATTCCGGCAACATCGACATGATCTTCCTACTGGCACTGCCGAGCTATGCGCGTCAGGTGCCGCCGATGCTGGACTTCTACTACGCGGGCGACCTGCCGATCTACGGCACCTCCCATCTCTATGACGGCGCACCGCAGCCCGATCAGGATGGCGACCTCAATGGCGTCGACTTCGTGGACATCCCCTGGGAAGTGCCGGAGGCCTCCTCCGGCGGCAAGGCGTCCCTGCCGGAAGTCGACACCTACCGCGCCCTGTCCGATGCTTCACCGCGCATGCTCAAGCTCAACGCCATGGGGGTCGATGCCTATCGTCTGGCCCAGCGCGTACCGCTGATGCTGGCCGGTGCGGGCGGCGAACTCTTCGGCGCCACCGGCAGCCTCTTCCCGCGCCACGATGGCCGCATCGAGCGCACGCTGCCCTGGGCTGAATTCAGAGGTGGCGTACCGCGTCCGCCACTGAAAGGCGCCAACAGCCGCACCGTCGAAGCCTACACGCCCTGACATGGCACGCGCCGACTCGCCCTCTGGCAAGGCGCACCCGCCTCCCCAGCGTCGCGCCCGAGCGCGCGGCGCCGTCATCGAGGCAGAGGTAGAACAATGGCTGGCAGCGCGTGGCCTGACACCCGTCACGCGCAACCAGCATGCCAAGGGAGGCGAGATCGACCTGATCATGCGTGACGCAGAGACCCTGGTCTTCATCGAGGTGCGCTACCGGGCCAACTCCCGCTTCGGCAGCGCACTGGAAAGCGTGACCCATACCAAGCAACGCCGGCTGATCACTGCCGCGCGTTTTTATCTGGCCCAGCACGGGCTATCATGTTCCTGCCGCTTCGACGTGGTAGGCGTGGAGGGGACCTCCCCTCGTTCCATTCACTGGATTCGCCACGCCTTCGAAGCGTTCTGAAGCCAACGACCAAGAGCCATCATGGATTTCCAATCGCGTATTCTCGGCCACTTCAACGCCAGCATTGACACCAAGACCTACGCCAGCGAAGTGCTGCCGCCCTTCATCGAAGCGGCCAGCCAGATGATGGTCCACAGCCTGGTCAATGACGGCAAGATCCTGGCCTGCGGCAACGGCGGCAGCGCCGGCGACAGCCAGCATTTCTCCTCCGAGCTGCTCAACCGCTTCGAGCGTGAGCGCCCGAGTCTGCCGGCCATCGCGCTGACCACCGACACCTCCACGCTGACGTCCATCGCCAACGACTACAGCTACAACGAGGTGTTCTCCAAGCAGATCCGCGCCCTGGGTCAGCCCGGCGACATCCTGCTGGCCATCTCCACCAGCGGCAACTCCGCCAACGTGGTGCAGGCCATCCAGGCGGCTCACGACCGTGACATGCGTGTCGTCGCCTTGACCGGTCGTGACGGTGGCGACATGGCGTCACTGCTGGGCAGTGAAGACTGCGAGATTCGTGTCCCCGCCACCTCTACGGCACGCATCCAGGAAGTCCATCTGCTGGCCATCCACTGCCTGTGCGACCTGATTGATCATCAGCTGTTCGGCAGCAACGAGTAATCCGCGCGCCCCACGGCATTCACCAGGAGAAAACGGCATGACGCCCAAGAACCTGCTTTCCCTCATGGCCACCGCCGGCTTCCTGACGCTAGCCGGCTGCACCACCGTCGCCGACCTGACCAACAGCGGCCCGATCGACGAAGACTATGGCGATCGCACCCTGGGCGCTCAGGTGGAAGACGAGAGCATCGAGACCAAGATCGAGGTCAATCTCGGCAAGACCGATGCACGCTTCAATGATGCCCACGTCAACGTGAACTCCTACAACGGCATGGTGCTGCTGACCGGCCAGGTCGCCAGCGACGAGCTGAAGCAGAAGGCCACGGACATCGCCAAGGATGTGCGCCGCGTGCGCCAGGTGCACAACGCGCTGGAAATCAGCGCCAATGCCCCGGCCAGCCAGCGCGTGCAGGACACCTGGCTGACCACGCGCGTCAAGGCCACGCTGGCGGCGGATGCCAACATCGACTCCGGCCGCATCCTGGTACTCACCGAGAATGCCAGCGTCTACCTGATGGGTATCGTGACCCGCGCCGAAGCCGACCAGATCGTCAGCAAGGTCTCTGAAGTCGGCGGCATCCAGCGTATCGCCAAGGTCTTCGAGTACCTCGACTGATCGAGGTGGTGCACCTTGCGTGCCTGACATGCAAAGTGCGCTGAACGAAAAGCGCCCTGAACGAAAAGTGCCCTGATTAAATAGTGCCCAGAATGAAAAATGCCCCGCAGGCCGAAGCCTGCGGGGCATTTTTCATGACAGGAGCGACATCAGGCGGACAATGGCCAACCCTCATCCATCGCTCCCACCTGCCGACGTGATTACTTGATCACGCGCAGCGACGGACGCCCCTTGCGCGGCGGCTTGGGCTGATCATTGTCATCAGCACCCTGCTCGTCGCTGGCCGAGTCCGACGCCTGCTCTTCATCGGCGGCTTCGGCATCAGCGCCTGAGCCTGGCTCGACGGACGCATCCGCTGATTCCGAGGCAGGCACCTCTTCCTCGGCGGGCGCACTGCCGACACTGGCCAGCGTCGGGCGCGCTGCGGCGGCCGGCTCGGCATCTGGCGCGGCTTCACCGAATGTCATCTCATCGGCACCCGGCATCACCGGCTCGTGACCGAAGACCATACCGACACCGTTTTCACGCGAATACAGCGCGACCAGGGCCGCCGTCGGCACGCTGACGTGCATCGGCTGACCACCGAAGCGGGCATTGAAGCTGACCCCTTCATTGGCGATCAACAGATCACGCACCGCACCGGGTGCGATATTGAGCACGATCTGGCCGTTCTGGACGTGTTGACGCGGTACCTGGACACCTTCCTGCTCGGCGTCCACCACGATGTACGGCGTATTGTCGTTATCCAGCAGCCACTCGTAGAGTGCGCGTGCCAGATAAGGGCGACTGGAAAGCATGGGAGAACCTCTTGAACTGCAATGAGTGTCAGCGACGACCGAAGTCCATTCCGCCAACGGGCCAACGCCCCGCACATCGCTCATATCCATCATCCACAGACTGATGAGCGAGGGCGAAAGCCCGAATGCGTGACCGATCGATCAGTGACCGAAGGATCACGCACGGATCAGATGCGCATCTCGCGCTCGGCCTCGGACAGCGACGCCTTGAAGGCATCACGCCCGAACAACCGCTCCATGTAGGTCAGCAGCGGCTTGACCTGCTTCTCCGGCAGCTCGATTCCCAGTGTCGGCAAGCGCCACAGGATCGGGGCAATGCAGGTGTCCACCAGCGAGAACTCGTCGCTCATGAAGAACGGCATGTCGTCGAAGATCGGGGAAATGCCGATCAGGCTTTCACGCAATTCCTTGCGCGCCTTGTCGGCTTCCTTCTTGGTGCCTGTCTGGATGGTTTCCATCATCGGCACCCATTCGCGCTCGATGCGATGCATCCACAGACGGCTCTGGGCGCGCGCCACCGGATACACCGGCAACAGCGGCGGATGCGGGAAACGCTCGTCCAGATATTCCATCATGACCTTGGACTCGTAGAGCACCAGGTCGCGATCCAGCAGCGTCGGCACACTGTTGTACGGGTTCAGGTCGGCCAGTTCGGCCGGACGGCTGTCATCATCCACATCAATGATATCGACTGCCACACCCTTCTCGGCCAGCACGATCCGTACACGGTGGCTGAAGTGGTCGTCACCACCGGAGTAGAAGGTCATCGATGAACGCTTGGCCACAACACCCATGAAACTGTCCTCGCATCTGTTCGAGACATGCCCGTGTCAGCTTTTGGCCTGACAAACGGGGATAAGTTTCCTCTGGCCTGCCCTTGTCACAACGGGCCCTGCCAGAGGGTCAGCCTGCGCCACCTCAAGGCGACGCAAGCGGGCGCGCGACTGATCAGCCGCGCGCCCGTCACTGCCGGCTCGCCATTATCACTGAGACCCCGCCCCGGGGGCCATCAATGAATGTCGCGCCAGTATTCCTTCTTGAGAAGATACGCCAGCAAGGTAAAGATCAGAATAAATATTAACACCTTGGGGGCCATGCTCTCAGCCTTGAGTCGCGAAGGCTCGCCGACATAGGCCAAAAAATTGGTCAGATCCCACATCGCTTGATCAAACTCCCCTGCCGTCATGCTGCCAGGCTGGGTGATCTCTAGAATATCACAGGACGCATAACGCCCCGTGTCGGGATCGATCTCCGCCCCCGCTACCGCCAGGTCACTCTGTCCACAGACCTTTTCCTGCACGCCCTGCAGCGACTCCAGCACATGCGGCATGCCGACCTGGGGGAAGACCGCATTGTTCACGCCCCACGGACGTGACGCATCGCGATAGAAGCTCTTCAGATAGGTGTAGATCCAGTCAGTGCCGCGCAGACGCGCCTCGAGCGACAGATCCGGTGGCGGCGTGCCGAACCAGCCGGCCGCGTCTTCTTTCTGCATGCCCGTGCGCATGGTGTCATTGATCTTGAGCGCTGGCGAGAGAATCAGATATTGCTCGACCAGGTCCTCGGGCATCCCCAGGTCCTCTGCGGCACGCGAGTAACGCTGATACTGCAGGCTATGACAGCCGAGGCAGTAATTGGTGTAAAGCTGCATGCCTCGCTGCAGCGAGGGCTGATCATGCAGATCCGGCTGCATCGTCTCCAGCGGCACCGCGCTGCTCGCCGCGCTCACCATGCCCGACCCCATCAGGCTCACTACGGCCAGCAACCCTGCTGCCAGCCCGCGTTTGAGCCACTTCCTTGACCCACCCATCAACGCGCTCATCGGTCCGTCACCCTGTCAGGCACCGCTCGCGTCGTCTCGAAGCGCGTATACAGCGGCATCAGTATGAAGAAGGCGAAATATGCCACGGTCGCCAGCTGCGCGATGATCGTGCGCTCCTGCGTGGGCGGCATCACTCCCAGCACGCCCAGCGTCACGAAACTGACCACGAAGATGACGATGGCGATACGCGACAGCCAGCCCTTGTAGCGGATCGAGCGCACCGCCGAGCGATCCAGCCACGGCAGCACGAACAGGATGGCGATCGCCAGCCCCATGACCACCACGCCCCAGAACTTGGCATCCACGCCGAACAGCGGGTAATTGACCGCGCGCAACATGGCGTAGAACGGCGTGAAGTACCACACCGGCGCGATGTGCTCGGGCGTCTTGAGCGAATTGGCCGGCTCGAAGTTCGGCGTCTCCAGGAAGTAGCCGCCGCCTTCGGGGAAGTAGAAGATCACCGCACAGAACACGAACAGGAAGACGCCGACACCGACGAGGTCCTTCACCGTGTAATAGGGATGGAACGGAATGCCATCCAGCGGCTGCCCCGCCTCATCCTTCCGGTCCTTGATCTCGATGCCATCGGGATTGTTGGAGCCAACCTCGTGCAGCGCCACCAGATGCAGCACCACCAGCCCGACGATCACCAGCGGCAAGGCGATGACATGCAGCGCAAAGAAGCGGTTCAGGGTGATCCCCGAGATCAGGTAGTCGCCACGTATCATCTGCGCCAGATCTGCCCCGATGACCGGAATCGCCGTGAACAGCGAGATGATCACCTGCGCGCCCCAGTAGGACATCTGCCCCCAGGGCAGCAGATAGCCCATGAAGGCCTCGGCCATCAGCGCCAGATAGATGCACATGCCGAAGATCCAGACCAGCTCGCGAGGCGCACGGTAGGAGCCATACAGCAGGCCACGGAACATGTGCAGATAGATGACAACAAAGAAGGCCGAGGCGCCGGTGGAATGCATGTAGCGGATCAGCCAACCGTACTCCACATCGCGCATGATGTACTCGATGGAGGCAAAGGCCTCCTCGGCACTCGGCGTATAGCTCATCGTCAGCCAGATGCCGGTCAATATCTGATTGACCAGCACCAGCAAGGCCAGCGAGCCGAAGAAGTAGAAGAAGTTGAAGTTCTTCGGCGCGTAGTAGCCGGTCAGATGGTCCTGCAGAAACTGGGTGGCCGGCAAGCGGTCATCGATCCAGCGCATGATGCCGCGTGGCGCCTTGGCACGGTTTGGATTCCCCATCAGGCAGCCTCCTCGTCGACACCCACCACCAGCACCTGCTCACTCTCGTAGCGATGCGGCGGCACCTCCAGATTCGAAGGCGCCGGCACTCCAGTGAAGACTCGCCCGGCGAGATCGAACTTGGACCCATGACAGGCACACAGATAGCCGCCCGGCCAGTCCGCACCGAGATCCGCCGCGCCGATCTCGGGACGATAGCCAGGCGAGCAGCCCAGGTGCGTGCAGATACCCACCAACACCACATATTCCGGCTTGATGGAGCGCAGCACGGCATCGACATACGGGGGCTGCTGGGGACGCAGAGACTCGGGGTCCTGCAGCTCTGCGGGGGGGATGGCGCGGATATCGGCGATCATCTCGGGGGTGCGACGCACCACCCACACCGGTTTGCCGCGCCATTCGATGGTCATCTGCTGGCCGGGTGCCAGCCGCGAGATATCCGCCGTGACAGGCGCGCCTGCCGCACGGGCACGCGCACTTGGCTGCCAGGACGCCAGGAAGGGCGTTGCGATACCGACCACCCCTACCGCCCCGACCACGGTGGTTGCGCTGACGAGGAAGCGGCGTCGCCCTCGGTTCACAGCTTGATCTGACATTTTATTGTTATCTCCCAAACACTACCGCTTGATGCTGGGCCATCCACTTGCCGAGCACTTGATGCTTGCTTGTATTAAAGGGCAAGAACAGAGCGCTCACAACTCAAGAAAGCCACCTTGACCAAAGCCGCTTTCGTCAATCGTGCAGCGAGACCGCAAAAAAAACGTCCAGCACCCTTGCGGGCACTGGACGTTCTTGTGGTCGACGCGAGTTCTCTTAACGCTTGGAGAACTGCGGACGACGACGGGCCTTGCGCAGGCCGACTTTCTTACGCTCGACTTCACGGGCGTCACGAGTGACGTAACCGGCGGCGCGGAGGGCCGGACGGAAGTCTTCGTTGTAAGCCATCAGGGCACGAGTGATGCCGTGACGGATAGCGCCGGCTTGAGCAGAACCACCACCACCAGCAACAGTGACGTAGACGTCGAACTGTTCGGTAGTTTCGGTCAGCTCGAGCGGCTGACGGACAACCATGCGGCCTGTCACACGACCGAAGTAGTCGTTCAGGTCACGCTGGTTGACGGTGATTTTGCCGGTGCCCGGCTTCAGGAAGACGCGCGCGGTAGAAGTCTTGCGGCGCCCGGTACCGTAGTGCTGCTGTGTCATGGCGATGCTTCCCTCAGATGTTCAGTTCTTGCGGCTGCTGCGCAGCGTGCGGATGCTCGGAGCCAGCATAGACTTTCAGCTTGGACTGCATGGCACGACCCAGCGGGCCCTTCGGCAACATGCCCTTGACAGCCAGTTCGATCACGCGCTCAGGCTTGTGCTCGATCATCTGGTTGAAGTTCATGGAGCGCAGGCCGCCCGGGTAACCGGTGTGACGGTAGTAGGTCTTGGCTTCTGCCTTGCGACCAGTCACAGCGACTTTCTCGGCATTGATGACGACGATGTAATCGCCAGTATCAACGTGCGGAGTGTACTCGGCTTTATGCTTGCCGCGCAGACGACGAGCAATTTCGGTAGCCATACGGCCCAGCGTCTTGCCGGCTGCGTCGACGACGAACCAGTCACGCTGGACGGACTGCGGCTTAGCAGTAAACGTCTTCATGGATGAATCACCTATAGTCGGGTCTTGCACTTGTGTGCGCGACCAATCCCTATTTTTCTTGGTTGTCCGACGTCTGGCAGCGAGCGGCGTGCTGCTTGCGCAGTCACTGACCTCTCATCTCCAGACTGCCCTCGCCCATCAGGAGTGAATGACTCAGGATGGCTCGAGAACCGGTCAACAGTTCGAGCGAGCGCGCATTGTACATGTCATGCCCGCCTACCACAAAGGCTATTTTGCCCTTGCCGCGGGTCTCACGGCTTGTGCGGCAGCGCGAGATACTCACGCGATTGCATTTCCTGCAGACGTGACAGCGTGCGCTGGAATTCGAAATCCAGGTTGCCGCCGGTATAGAGGTCCTCGACGGGCGTCGCGGCGCTCATCAACAGCTTGACGCCACGGTCATAGAACTCATCGACCATGTTGATGAAACGACGCACCTGGTCGTCGCTGTCGCGCCCCATCTGCGGCACCTCGGACACCAGCACGGTGTGGAACTCACGCGCCAGCTCGATGTAGTCATTCTGGCTACGCGGGCCATCACACAGCTCATCGAAGTGGAACCACACCACGTCTTCATGGCGACGCAGGGCGTGCAGCACGCGATGATTGATGCTCAGACCTTCATCGGCATGGCCTTCGGCACCGGCGATGGAGCGGAATTCCCGCGCCAGCCGCGCGGCACTGTCGTCGCCCAGCGGGCTATGGAAGAGCTCGGCGTGCTCCAGTGCGCGCAGGCGGTAGTCGATGCCGGAATCGACGTTGACCACTGTGCAGTGTCGCTTGACCAGGTCGATCGCCGGCAGGAAGCGCGCCCGCTGCAGGCCGTCCTTGTAGAGATCATCCGGCACGATATTGGAGGTCGCGACCAGCACCACGCCCTGCTTGAACAGCTCTTCGAACAGGGTGGCGAGAATCATCGCATCGGTGATGTCCTTGACGAAGAATTCGTCAAAACAGATCACGCGCGCCTCGACGGCGAACTTGGCCGCCACCAGAGTCAGCGGGTTCTTCTCGCCCTTGTAGTGGCCGAGTTCATTGTGGACACGCTGCATGAAACGGTGGAAGTGCGTGCGCATCTTGTCGGCAAACGGCAGGCTCTCGTAGAAGGTATCGACGAGATAGGTCTTGCCGCGCCCCACGCCGCCCCAGAAGTAGAGGCCCATGATCTCGGGCGCTTCATCGACAGGCGCCGTGCGTGACGGCTTGCCGAACAGACGACGCACCTTGGAGCCCAGCCCGCCGCCACCCGTCGCGTCGGACACCTTGTCGGGCGTCTGGCGCGGCGTGCGCACGAGGTCGTCGTAGAGACGCTGCAGATGGCGGACCGCATCTTCCTGGGCGGCATCGTAGGCAAAGTCATCACGCTTGAGGTCTGCCTGGTACTTCTCGAGAGGCGTCGGTGCTGGCATTGAGAAACCCGCTGCAGGTCAGGCACCACGCACTGGCGCACGCCTGACATGAAAGGAACAAGATCACGCCTGACCCGACATGGCGGGCAGGCAAGGACGAAATTGCGCGGCATTATACGCCTTGATGGCCACTTTACCCACTCACCGGCCAGCAATCGGCTGCGCGACGTGGCTTTCGCCGCGCGCATCACTCGCAGGGCGTGAGCTGGCATCCGCCCACACCCCGCCGGCTGCGCCGACAGGCGACCAAGGTCGCGCGCCGCGTGAATTGACGCATCGCTGCACCACACCGATATAATGGCGCGTGGACGCTTTTGAAACGCAAGCGGCACGACAGACTGACGCAAGAAGGACAGCGGCAAGCGGCGCTGACCTGCTGGACACCAGACCGATCCCGAGATCGGCGTGATGGAACATCATTGAATACCGGCATCGTATCTCAGCGCTACCATGCCCCAGCGGTGACGATCACCGCAGTCGTGACACAAGGAGAGCGACGTGAACGAGAGCAACATTGACTGGATCCTGGCCATTGCCTGTTTTCTGGCTGGCATCGGTATCGGCGCCTTGTGCTACCACCTGCTGAATGCCAACGTGGCCCGCAACCAGAAGACCCGCCAGAAGCTGGCTGAGCGCGAGCTGGAGCTGACCCAGTTCCGCGATGCCCTCAACGACCACTTCTCCAAGGCCAGCGACCTGACCGACCAGATCCAGCGCGCCGGCAATGAGCTGCGCCAGCATCTGGCCACTGGCGCCACCGCGCTGTGCGATGACAGCCAGCTCAAGCGCCGCCTGCTGGACACTGACACCACGCCGGACGACAGCGAGACCGACAAGGTCGACCTGCCGCGTGATTACGCCGACAACCGTGGCACCCTGTCAGAGGACTTCGGCCTCAAGCCACAACCGAGTGAAGGCGAGACACCGGCTACCAACCCGCCGCGTATCTAATCGTCCTGCTGTCGTGAACCACTCACGGCATCTGAAAACGACAACGGCCACCTCTCGAGGTGGCCGTTGTCGTTTCCGGCATCAGTTGTCACGCCGGATTGTCGATATCCACGAAGCGGTGCTCCACACCATGCTCGGCGGCCAGCCACTCGCCGAGGGCCCGCACACCGTCACGCTCGGTCGCATGATGGCCCGCCGCGAAGTAGGTCACTCCCTCTTCACGGGCGCTATGCGTGGTGCGCTCGGAAATCTCGCCCGAGAGGAAGGCATCGACACCGGCCTCGATGGCCAGGCCGATATAGTCCTGAGCGCCGCCGGTGCACCAGGCAATGCGCTTGATGGGACGATCATGGCCGGCCACGACCAGCACCTCACGCCCGAGCCGCCGGCTGAATTCGGCCCCCAGCGCGGTGCTGTCCAGCCCTTCCACCTCAGCGGCCAGACGCCCGACATGCACCAGGCCACGCCCGGGCACGCCATCCAGACAGCCTTCACTGACCAGCCCCAGACGCTCGGCCAGCTGGGCATTGTTGCCAAGTGTCGGGTGCGCATCCAACGGCAGGTGATAGGCCGCCAGATTGATGTCATTGGCCAGCAAGGTCTTGAGGCGCCGACGCTTCATGCCGGTGATCTGTGCCGGCTCGTTCTTCCAGAAGTAACCGTGGTGCACCAGCACCAGGTCGGCCTGCCAGGCGAGCGCCTCATCGAGCAGCGCCTGACTGGCCGTCACGCCGGTCATCACGCGGCGCACCTCACGGCGCCCCTCCACCTGCAAGCCATTGACGGTATAGTCCTTGAAGGCCTGCGCCTCCAGACAGCCATCCAGCACCTTCATCAGCGTGTCACGATCAGCCATTGGGCCTCCAGCAGTCAGAGTCATCGAGTGTTACACTGGCGAGCATTGTAACGGCGCATCGGCGCCATGTAAGCGTGTCGCGCCTTGACCGGGGCCATCCCTTCGCGTGGCACGTGGATCTTCAGGCTATTCATCTTCATGTCCGCAGCATCGCGTCGGTGCGCGGACTTTTTATCAGGTAATCCGATGCCCCGTTCTCTTCGCAGCACACTGCTCCCGCTACTGTGGCCCGTCGTCACCGGCGTCCTGCTGGCCGTCGTCGTGCTGGATCGCTTTCCGACGCTGGGCCTGGGCGAGCCCGCCCCGCAGCAGAACGAGCAGGCAGGCAACACCCCCTACCCGAGCCCGTCACAGAACCCTGCCGCCAATCAGCAGGTACTGCCGCCTCCAAGCCTGACGCTGTCAGCGGCGCAGCGCGAGGAGTCGGCAGACCCGGTACTACGTGAAGCACCGCCGCTGCAGCGCAACAGCGGCCCGGCCAGCTATCAGGCCGCGGTGGACGCCGCCGCCCCGGCGGTGGTCAACATCTACTCCTCGCGCGAGATCAAGGACGACAGCAAGCATCCGCTGATGTCCGACCCCTTCTTCAACCAGTTCTACGGGGAAGACGCCCTGCGCAGCCAGCGCATGCTGTCGAGCCTGGGCTCTGGGGTCATTCTCTCCAGTGACGGCTATATCCTGACCAACAACCACGTCATCCAGGGCGCCGACCAGATTCAGGTCGCCCTGCGCGATGGCCGCGAGACGTTCGCCAAGGTCGTGGGTGTGGACCCGGAATCCGACCTCGCGGCGCTCAAGATCGACCTCGACAACCTGCCCACCGTGGCGATCGCCGATTCCACCCAGGTCCACGTCGGCGATGTCTCGCTGGCGATCGGCAACCCCTTCGGGGTCGGCCAGACGGTCACCATGGGCATCATCTCGGCCACCGGACGTAACCACCTTGGTCTGAACGCCTATGAAGACTTCATCCAGACCGATGCCGCGATCAACCCCGGCAATTCCGGCGGCGCGCTGATCAACACCGACGGCTCACTGGTCGGCATCAATACCGCCATCTATTCGCGCTCCGGCGGTTCGCAGGGCATCGGCTTCGCCATCCCCGCCAACCTGGCGCGCGACATCCTCGAGTCGCTGGTCGACCACGGGCGCGTGATTCGTGGCTGGCTGGGCCTGGAGGTACAGGAGCTGACACCGTCGCTGGCGCACTCCTTCGGCCTGAGCGCCCCGCAAGGCGTGGTGGTAGCCGCCGTGCTGCGTGATGGCCCTGCCGCGCGTGCCGGCCTGCAACCGGGGGATATCCTGACCGCCATCGGCGGCAAGCGCCTGCTGGATGCTCGCCTGGCCATGGCCGACATCGCCGCCGTCAAACCCGGCAATGCGCTGGAGTTGCGCCTGCTGCGTGACGGCAAGACGCTGGACATCGACGTCAAGGTCGGCGAGCGCCCGATTCCCGACAACACGCCGGCGGCCGTCGAGCCATCCTTGCAGGACAAGGGCTGAAGCGGAGCCATCGGCACGACGCCTTGAGTAGAACACCCGCCCCATGATGACAAAAGCCCCGCGACGGAGACCGTCGCGGGGCTTTTTTGACTGACCAGACAAGGCTCAGTCTCAGTTTCTGGCTCAGGCTCAGTCGAGAATGCGATTCTCGGCACTGCGCGCGTGCGCCGTCAGCGACTCGCCGCGCGCCAGTACCGAGGCGGTACGCCCAAGCACTGACGCGCCTTCCGGCGAGCACTGGATCAGCGAGGAGCGCTTCTGGAAGTCATAGACGCCCAGCGGCGAGGAGAAGCGCGCGGTGCCGGAGGTCGGCAGCACGTGATTTGGCCCGGCGCAGTAATCGCCCAACGCCTCGGAGGTGTGCGAGCCCATGAAGATGGCGCCGGCGTGATGCACGCCCTCGACCCACTCCTCCGGATTCGCCACCGAGAGTTCCAGGTGCTCCGGCGCGATGCGGTTGGTCAGCTCCAGCGCCTGCTCCGGTCCGCTGACGCGAATCAGGGCACCGCGCTCACGCAGCGAGGTCAGGATGATCTCGGCACGCTCCATGGTCGGCGCCAGGCGCTCGATGGAGGCCTCGACGGCGGCCAGATGCTCGTCATCCCACCCGATCAGGATCGCCTGGGCATCTTCGTCGTGCTCGGCCTGGGAGAACAGGTCCATCGCCAGCCAGTCCGGGTCGGTCACGCCATCGCTGACCACCAGAATCTCGGACGGCCCGGCGATCATGTCGATACCGACCTGACCGAACACCGCACGCTTGGCAGTCGCCACGTAGATGTTGCCGGGACCGACGATCTTGTCGACGCGCGGCACGGTCTCGGTGCCATAGGCCAGTGCCGCCACGGCCTGGGCGCCGCCGATGGTGAAGACACGATCGATGCCCGCCAGGTGCGCCGCGGCCAGCACCAGCTCATTGACCACGCCGTCCGGCGTCGGCACGACCATGATGATCTCGCGCACACCCGCGACATGCGCCGGAATCGCGTTCATCAGCACGGAAGACGGATAGGCCGCCTTGCCGCCCGGCACGTAGATCCCGGCGCGGTCCAGCGGCGTGACCTTCTGGCCCAGCAGGCTGCCGTGCTCGTCCTTGAAGGACCAGCTTTCCGGCTTCTGATGCTCGTGATAGACACGCACACGCTCGGCAGCCACGGCCAGCGCCTCGCGCTGATCCGCCGGCAGGTCGGCATAGGCCTGGGCCAGACGCTCGGCACCGATGACCAGCTCGGCCATGCTCGAGACATTCAGGCGGTCGAAGCGGTTGGAGAACTCCACCAGCGCCGCATCGCCTTCCTGCTTGACGCGCGCGAGGATGTCGGTGACACGATGCTGTACCTCGGCATCGGACACGCCCTCCCATGACAGCAAGCGGTCCAGGCGGGCAGTAAAATCGGTATCACGGCTATCAAGCCGGTTGATCAAGGTATCCATGCGAACCTCTTTTCTCATTGCTTGGCAGAGAAGGCTGAACCGGACGGGCTCTGTCCAGCGCCTGCCCGCATCATCTTGATAAGCATCGTGATGAACTCTTGATGAGCACCATGATGAACATCTTGACGAGCAGGGGCGGCAGCTGGCGTTTCGAGAGTCATCTTCTGCCACGGTCATCTATGCGACCTTGGGTATCCATCGGGTCGATGCCGACAGCGCGCGGCCATCACACCTCGCGGCGGGCTTCCACGGCCTGACGCAGACGATCGATCAGCGGCTTGAGGCGATCGTGCTTCATGGTCATGGAGGCCTTGTTGACCACCAGACGCGTGCTGATGTCGGTGATCAGCTCGCGCGGCTCCATGCCATTGGCGCGCAGGGTGTTGCCGGTGTCGACGATATCGACGATCTCGTCGGCCAGATTCATCAGCGGGGCCAGCTCCATCGCGCCGTAGAGCTTGATGACTTCGGCCTGGATGCCCTGCTCGGCGTAATAGCGACGCGCGACATCGACGAACTTGGTCGCGACACGACGGCGAGCGCCCTGCTGCTGCTGACCGACGACGCCGGCTGTCATCAGGCGGCACTTGGCGATTTCCAGGTCCAGCGGCTCGTACAGGCCTTCGGCACCATGCTCGAGCAGCACGTCCTTGCCGGCGATACCGAGATCGGCGGCGCCCAGCTGCACGTAGGTCGGCACGTCGGTGGCACGAATGATGACCAGCTTGACGTCCGGCAGATTGGTATCGAAGAGCAGCTTGCGGCTCTTGTCGAGATCTTCCAGCGGCTCGATGCCAGCGTCAGCCAGCAGCGGCAGGGTTTCCTTGAGGATACGCCCCTTGGAGAGGGCGACGACCAGTTGCTTGCTCATGGGGTATTCGCCCGTGCTTGTACGTAGGAATTCGGCACGCGCTGCCGGTCAATCAAGGCCGACAGCGCGAGGTGGGGCACTGATCAGCCGGCGGAGCGACGGATGATCACGTTCAGCCCGGACAGCTTCTCTTCGATGCACTCGTAACCGCGGTCGATGTGATAGATGCGGTCGACCATGGTCTCGCCGTCGGCGACGATCGCCGCGATCACCAGCGAGGCAGAGGCGCGCAGGTCCGTCGCCATCACCGGCGCGCCGGACAGGCGCTCGGTGCCGGTCACGACTGCGGTGTTGCCCTCGAGCGCGATGTGGGCGCCCATGCGGTTGAGCTCCTGCACGTGCATGAAGCGGTTCTCGAAGATGGTCTCGATCACGGTGCTGGTGCCTTCCGCGACCGCATTCATCGCCACGAACTGGGCCTGCATGTCGGTGGGGAATGCCGGGTATGGCGCCGTGCGGATATTGACCGCCTTCGGGCGCTTGCCGTGCATGTCCAGCTCGATCCAGTCATCACCGGTGGTGATGGTGGCACCGGCTTCTTCCAGCTTGGCCAGTACGGCGTCCAGGGTGTCGGCACGCGTACGCGTGACACGCACCTTGCCGCGCGAGGCGGCCGCCGCGACCAGGAAGGTACCGGTCTCGATGCGGTCCGGCATGACGGAGTATTCACAGCCGTGCAGCCTCTCGACACCGTCGATGACGATGGTGTCGGAGCCCTGGCCCGTGATCCTGGCGCCCATGGCGATCAGGCACTCGGCCAGATCGACGACTTCCGGCTCACGCGCGGCGTTTTCCAGCACGGTGCGGCCATCGGCCAGGGTCGCGGCCATCAGCAGGTTCTCGGTGCCGGTGACGGTCACGACATCAAATACGATGCGCGCGCCCTTCAGGCGGCCACCCGGCGCCTTGGCACGGATGTAGCCATTCTCGACCGTGATCTCGGCGCCCATCGCCTCCAGGCCACGGATGTGCAGATCCACCGGACGCGAGCCGATGGCGCAGCCACCCGGCAGCGAGACTTCGGCACTGCCGAAGTGCGCCAGCAGCGGGCCCAGCACCAGAATCGAGGCACGCATCTTCTTGACCAGGTCATAGGGCGCGTGACAATGCTCGACCTTGGAGCCATCCAGCTGCACGGTCATGTTGTCGCCCATCACCGGCTCGACGCCCATGCGCCCGAGCAGCTCGAGGCTGGTCGTGATGTCCTGCAGATGCGGCAGGTTGCTGATGGTCACGGGACCTTCCGACAGCAGCGTGGCTGCCAGAATGGGCAGTGCCGAATTCTTGGCGCCGCTGGCCCAGACTTCCCCGTTGACCGGCCCGTTGCCAGTGATGATCAGCTTATCCATGAAATGTTCCGGTCAACCCTGAGCGTTGCCGGCGGCAGCTTCGAACTGCGCCGGGGTATAGGTACGAATGCTGATGGCATGCAGCGCGCCAGAGCGGATCTCGTCATTGAGTGCGGAGTAGACCAGCTGCTGGGCCTTGACGCGGCTCAGCTCGGCAAAGACATCTCCCACGGCGACGACCTGGAAATTGCAGCCCTCACCCTGGATATGAAAATCGACGTTCTCGATACGAGCCTCGAGCAGGGCCTTGACATCATTTGGTTGCATGACGGGCGGTGACTCCTTCGCGGTACATGTCGGGATCGTGGCAGGGAATCCTTGCGCGACGATCGATGCGATATGACCGCACATGGTAATCAAAAGCGCGCGGGAACGCGATTGGCAGTCAATCGCTGCCTCCACGTTGCCGCGCGCATGAATGGCGATTCGGACAAGCCTCGAGCCTCCAGCAGAGCGGTGCGGCCTGACAGACGGTCAGGCCGCCGCTGACTCAGGACGTCTCGAGTGACAGCGGGGGCTCGGCGCTGATCTCGGCGACATTCAGCCCCGGCAGCAGGTTTTCCAGTCCGGAGACTGCCGCCAGTCGGCTCAATGCGGGAGACAGCGCGAGGTGAGCGACATGCCCACCATGCTCCGCCAAATGGCGCTGCCACTCGAGCAGCACGCTCAGGGTGGCGGTACTGGCGCTATCCACGCCGCACAGATCGATGGAAACCCCATCCTCGCGGCGCCCCAGCCATTTCCTGCCGGAATCCGCCAGCTCTGCGGCATTGTCGAAATCCGGCTGGCCACTCAGGCTCAGCCGTGCGTCACCGGCTTCCAGCGTGACGCCCTCGCGATCGAAGAGAGTTTTCATGGTCATGGCGACGACAGGGCTCAGCTGTTGCCCTGATCCCCCTCACCCTTCTCGAGGTCGACATCCGGCTGCCAGCCCTTGATGACGGCGTCGATGTCGCGGCCGTTGTCACGCATGGCCTGATCGAACTGGTTGCGGAAGGTCAGGCCAAGGTTGACGCCGTTGACGATCACGTTGACCACCTTCCACTCGTCGTTGCGCAGACGCATGGAATAGGCCACCGGGTAGACCTTGCCCTTGGTATCGACTACGTCCATGTAGACGGTGTCCTGGTCTTCATAGCGACGCTCGCCTTCGCTGTCCTTCACGTCCAGCCTGGCGTAATCGAAGCTCACCAGACCCTTGGCATAGGTGCCGATCAGGGTGTCATGGAAGACCTTGGAGAATTCGGTGCGCTGCTCAGGAGAAGCGCCCTTGAAGTACTTGCCCATCACGCTGGCGGCGATGTAGCGATAATCCACCACCGGCTTCAGCGCGGAATCCACCAGGGTTTCCAGCTCGTCGACGTTGTCCTTGTAGTAGCTCTCGCGGCTATCGATCTTGGTGGTCAGGCCCTCGACCGTGTCGCGCAGCAGCACGTCCGGCTCCTGCGGGGCGGCCATGGCCAGCGGACTCAGCGCCATCAGGGCGGACAGGCTCAGCACGCTCAACGGACGAATCAGCTTCTTGAGGCTAGAGGTCATCAGGGTTGCTCCTTGAAAATGTGCATCGTGCTCGAACGTGAAACCGCAGGCACCGAGTCAGATCTGTCGGTGCATCACACGCGTGCGCCGGGTGCCTGCACTTCGATGAACAGCGCATCGAGAATCAACGCTTCGAGAATCAGCTCTTCGAAAAATTGGACACGAACTGCTGGATCAACTCTTCCAGCACCAGTGCAGACTGGGTATCGCGAATGGTATCGCCGTCCTCCAGCACGTCCGGGTCTCCCCCGGTGCTCAGGCCGATGTACTGCTCGCCCAGCAGGCCGGACGTCAGGATGGCGGCGGTGGTGTCCTTGCTCAGCTTGCCACGCAGGCTGCTGTCAAGCTTCATCGTGACACGGGCGTCAAACCACTTCGGGTCCAGCTCGATCTTCTCGACGCTGCCGACGGCAACACCTGCCATCGTGACCTTTGACCGCGCCTTGAGGCTTCCGATCCCTGAGAAGTTGGCATTGAGCACGAAGGTGTCATCGGCCTGCTGGAACGTGACGCCGCTGACACGCAGCCCCAGGAAGACCATTCCCAGGAAACCAGCGAGTATGAACAGGCCCACGCCGAACTCGAGCATGCGGGTACGTTTCATCAAATCTCTCCGAACATGACGGCCGTGAGGACAAAGTCGAGCCCCAGCACCGCCAAAGATGAATAAACCACGGTACGTGTGGTGGCGCGCGAAATGCCTTCCGAGGTCGGGATCAGGTCATAGCCCTGGAAGACGGCGATCCAGCTGACCACCAGCCCGAAGACCAGTGACTTGATGACGCCGTTCATGACATCACCGATGAAATCGACGTTCGACTGCATGCTGCTCCAGTAGGCGCCCTCGTAGATGCCCAGCCAGTCGACCCCCACCAGCTTGCCGCCCCAGATGCCGACGACACTGAAGCCGATGGTCAACAGTGGCAGCGAGACGAAACCGGCCCACAGGCGCGGCGCGACGATGCGCTTGAGCGGATCGACACCGATCATCTCCATGCTGGTCAACTGCTCGGTGGCCTTCATCAGGCCGATCTCCGCCGTCAGCGCCGACCCTGCACGACCAGCAAACAGCAAGGCCGCGACCACAGGCGCCAGCTCGCGCAGCAGTGACAGCGACACCATCTGCCCCAACGCCTCCTCGGCGCCGAAACCGACCAGAATGGTGTAGCCCTGCAATGCCAGCACCATGCCGATGAACAGCCCCGAGACCAGCACGATGGCCAGCGACAGCACACCGACGAAGTGCATCTGCCGCACCCACAGGCCGATGCCCTCACGGGACGGAATGCCGATGCCGGCCTGTACCAGCAGCATGCCGGCACGCCCGATGGCCGCGATCACGTCGATGCTGCTGCGGCCCAGTGACGTGATGGCCCCGAGCGGGCCACGATTCAGACCACTCATGACTCTCTCCTGCGGGTTGCCGATTCGCGACCATCGAGAATGTCGCCGGCGAAGTCCGGGGCGGGATAATGGAAGGGCACCGGGCCATCCGGCTTGCCGTGGATGAACTGGGCCACGCGCGGGTCCGATTCGGCGTTCAGCGCCTCGGGGGTGCCCTGCGCCATCACCTTGCCATCGGCGATCACATAGACGTAATCGGCGATGGTCAGCGTTTCCTTGATGTCGTGCGAGACCACCAGCGCCGTCATGCCCAGCGCATCGTTGAGGCGCCGGATCAGATTGACCAGCACGCCCATCGAGATGGGGTCCTGCCCGGCAAAGGGCTCGTCGTACATGATGAGGTCCGGGTCCAGCGCGATGGCTCGCGCCAGCGCCACACGCCGCGTCATGCCGCCGGAGAGTTCGGCCGGCATCAATTCACGCGCGCCGCGCAGCCCGACGGACTCGAGCTTGATCAGCACGATGTCACGAATCATCGCATCAGGGAGATCAGTGTGGACGCGCAGCGGGAAGGCGACGTTCTCGAACACGCTCAGGTCGGAGAACAGGGCACCGCTCTGAAACAGCATGCCCATGCGACGGCGCATGCGAAACAGCTCGCGCCGCGACAGGCCATGCACGTGCAAGCCGGCGATCTCGACGCGCCCCGCCGAGGGCGTCAGCTGGCCGCCGATCAACTTGAGCAGTGTCGTCTTGCCGGTACCGGAAGGCCCCATGATGGCGGTTATCTTGCCGCGCGGGATCTTGAGGTCGATGCCGGAGAATATCTCGCGCTCTCCACGGGTGAACCGCAGGCCTTCGACACGAATCAGGGCGTCATCGAGATTGATCTCGCCTGCCGCGCCGCGTGAAGAAGCCTGCGCATCCTGGCCGTCCGCACCCGTCCGGGTTGCGGTCTGACCGGGCAAATCAGTCATAGAAGCATCCGCTGTGAGGGACCTTCGCCGTGACGAGCCACACGCAGTCGGCTCGCGAACAGGTCGAATGTCCGAGTCATGGGATCCAAGGATCAAGTTAGTTAGCGAACATCGTATCCGAACCCACCCCTGTGCCGCCAGTCTCATCAAGGCAACAGAGCCGTGCCGCGGGTGGTGATGCGCTCAACAATGCACTCGGCAACACGCTCGACAATGGGAACATGGCCACTGTCTTGCAAAGGATTGGGGGGATGCGTTTAATGGCGCGGTTCCCGGCGATACGCCACCGCCCTGCCCCCTGCCCCGAGAGTTCTGATGCTATATCCCATCCTTGCAGTCGTCATCGGCCTGATTGGTCTTGTCTGGAGTGCTGATCGCTTCGTCGAAGGAGCCGCGGCCACTGCGTGGCGCGCCGGGATGAGCAAACTGTTGATCGGGATGACGATCGTCTCCGTCGGCACCTCTGCCCCCGAGATCGTCGTCTCCATCATGGCCTCTCTTGATGGCACTCCGGATATCGCGACCGGCAATGCGCTGGGCTCCAACATCGCCAATATCGGCCTGGTGCTCGGCGTCACGGCGTTGATCGCCCCGATCCCGGTGCATTTCGGGCTGGTGCGCCGCGAGCTGCCGCTGCTGCTGGCGGCCACGGCGCTGGGCGGTTATGCGCTGTCCAACAGCGGGCTCGAGCGTCTCGATGGCATCCTGTTGCTGGCCCTGCTGGTCTTCACGCTGGTGTGGCTGTTCAAGGTCGATTCGCCGAGCGAGGCGGAAAGCCAGGATGACGTGCCCGAGATGAGCACCGGACGCGCCATCTTCTGGCTGCTGGTCGGGCTGGCGGTGCTGATCGCCAGCTCGCGTGCGCTGGTGTGGGGAGCGACCGACATCGCCCAGGCACTCGGCGTGCCGGAATTGATCATCGGCCTGACCGTGATCGCCATCGGCACCAGCTTGCCGGAACTGGCCGCCAGCGTGGCCAGCGCCCTCAAGCGCCATCACGACATCGCCATCGGCAACGTCATCGGTTCCAACCTGTTCAACATCCTCGCCGTGCTGCCCGTGCCGGGCCTGCTGGCGCCGGGCCCGGTGGATGGCAGCGCCATCAGCCGTGACTATCCGGTGATGCTGGGGCTGACGCTGCTGCTGGCCGCGCTGCTCATCTGGCAGCGCCGTGGGCGCATCGGCCGCGGCCCAGGTGTTATCCTGCTCGCCTGCTATCTGGCCTACACGGCCTGGCTTGCCATCAGCCTGACTCGCTGACGGCAGCGTCTTCATCATCGTTTGCCACGCCGCCGCGCGGAATGACACGCCCTTTCCGCGCGGTTTGAGCCCTGGCCAACCACAGGCAACAATTCGATCATGACCGAGCCTTCCAGCACTCCGCACGCCACCGCGCCTGGCGCCTCTGCTTCAAGCCAGTCCGCCGCCGATGAGACTCCGGCCAGCCAGGCGGATTTTCGCGCCAGCGCCCGCCGTACCTTCGCCATTGAGGAAGCGGCCATCGCCGCGCTCGAAAGCCATCTCGATGACGACTTCGACCGCGCCTGTCAGCTGATGCTGGCCACCAAGGGCCGCGTCATCGTCACCGGCATGGGCAAATCCGGCCATGTCGCCAGCAAGATCGCCGCCACCCTGGCCAGCACCGGCACGCCGGCCTTCTTCGTCCACCCCGGTGAAGCCAGCCATGGCGATCTGGGCATGATCACGCCGGCCGATGTGGTGCTGGCGCTGTCCAACTCCGGAGAGACCGCCGAGGTCACGGCGCTGCTGCCGCTCTTGAAGCGCATGGGCACCCCGCTGGTCTCGATGACCGGCAAGCCCGGCTCGACCCTGGCGCGTGACGCCGAGGCGCATCTGGACACCAGCGTCGCCCAGGAAGCCTGCCCGCTGAATCTGGCACCGACCGCCTCGACCACCGCCGCGCTGGTGATGGGCGACGCCCTGGCGGTGGCACTGCTGGAGGCCCGCGGCTTCACTGCCGAGGAATTCGCGCTTTCCCACCCGGGTGGCAGCCTGGGCCGACGCCTGCTGCTGCGGGTTCAGGACGTGATGCACCACGGCGATGCCCTGCCGCGCGTGGCACTCGGCAGCCCGCTGCGCGATGCGCTGCTCGAGATCACGCGTCAGGGCATGGGCTTCACCTGCGTGATCGATGATGACGACCACCTGGTCGGCGTCTATACCGATGGTGACCTGCGCCGCACCCTCGACCAGCACGGCGATCTGCGCGCGCTGAAGGTCGATGATGTCATGACCCGCGGCGGCAAGACCGTGCGCGCCAGCATGCTGGCCGCCGAAGCGGTGCGCATCATGGAAGAAAACCGCATCAGCGTTCTGGTAGTCTGTGACGAGGATGAGCACCCCATCGGAGCCATCCATATGCACGGCCTGCTGGCCAGCGGCGTGATCTGAACTCCCGCGGGCGTTCGCTGTCTCTGTTCGACGGCAGATCGTCCCGGCAAGACGCTACCGCTCAACGCCCATCAGCGCCGTTCACAGGACAGCGTCAAGCATGCACGGAGTGCGAGGAGAAAGACCATGAGCGACACGAATTCCCTGAGCGAAGAATATCCGCAGGACATCATCGACCGCGCACGCCGCGTGCGTCTGCTGGCGCTGGATGTCGATGGCGTGCTCACCGACAACCGTCTGCACTACGATGCCAACGGCGTCGAGACCAAGTCCTTCCACGTCCAGGATGGCCATGGCCTCAAGCTGGTGCTGCGCAGTGGCGTTCGCGTCGCGCTGATCACCGGCCGCAGCTCGCCGATGGTCGAGCGTCGCGCCAAGGAACTGGGCATTCAGGATGTCATCCAGGGCCGTGAAGACAAGCTGGTCGCGTTGACCGACCTGTGCCGCGAGCACGGGATCGAGCTGGAAGAGGTCGCCTATTGTGGCGATGACCTGCCGGACCGCGAGGCCATTCGTCGTGTCGGTCTCGGCGTCAGCGTGCCCAACGCCATGGCCTACGTGATGAGCGAGGCCAACTGGGTCACCTCACGCCAGGGCGGCGATGGCGCCGTGCGCGAGCTCTGTGATCTGCTGCTCAAGGCACAGGGCCACTGGGCCTCGGTGCTGGATACCTACCTGCAGGAGTCGCGTCCCTGATGTTACGTCTGCCCCGCCCTTCTCCGCGCCTCTGGCTGATGCTGCTGTTGCTGCTCGTCGGTGGCGTGCTGGCGCTGATCGAGCAGCGCAACAGCCTGGAATCGACCGTCAACGTCGAGGTCGACAGCAGTGAGCCGGATTACTATCTCGACGGGGCAGACATGACACGCTTCGATGCGCGCGGCGTGGCGACCCAGTCCATGACCTCGCCGCATATCGAGCACACGCCAGGCGATGACGTGACCCGGGCGCAGACCCCGAAGATTCGCACCAACGACAGTGAAGACCGCCGCTGGTATGCCACGGGTGACAGTGGCGTGTTGAGCGCCGGCGGCGACACCTTCACCCTCGAGGGCAATGCCAGACTGCGCCAGCCCGATGACCGCTGGACCCTCGATACCGACGTCCTGCACTACAGCCGTGATCAGAATCGCGCCTGGAGTGACGTGCCGGTCGTGATCACCCAGAATGGCCAGCATGTCGAAAGCGACAGCTTCAGCGCCGACCTCTCCCGGGACTCCGCCGTGCTGCAGGGCCGTGTTCGCAGCGTCCTGCAACCCGGCACGGGCCAGAGCGAGGCCAGCAAGGAGGCCGAGCGCATCGACTCGGGCGCCGACAGCACCACCTCCGATGATGGGCGCGTCAACAGCACCTTCGAGGCAGCGCCTGCCAGCGGTGAATGAACCCGCCGGGCTGGCCGTCACGCCATGACCCGCGCCGCACCACCTTCTTCTCTGCCGCTCGATGGCATCATTGCTCGGGCGGCGACCCCGTCATGCCAAGGAGCCACCATGACTTCCACGACTCGCAAGCCCTTGACGGCCTGTCGCCAGACCCTCAACAGCGGTGTCATGGCGCTCTGCCTGGCACTGGGCATGTCCACCTTCGCCCCGGCCGCCATGGCGCTGGACAGCGATGCCAGCCAGCCGATCAACATCGCCGCGGATGCCCTGTCGCTCGATGACAAGGCCGGTACCGCCACCTACACCGGCCAGGTGGAGATGCGCCAGGGCAGCATGAAACTCGATGCCAGCCGCGTCGATATCAGCCGCGCCGGCAGCGGCGAGATCTCGCTGGTCAAGGCCACCGGCAAGCGTGCCTACCTGGAACAGCAACCCGCACCCGACGAGAAGCTGGTCAAGGGCTGGGCCGACACCATCCGCTACCATGCACTGGAGCGCCGCGTGGAGCTGGTCGGCAACGCGCGTCTTGAGAAAGGCGATGACACCTTCGAAGGCGGCTACGTGGAGTACTTCCTCGACAAGCGCCAGGTGAACGCCAACAACAGCAAGACGGCACAGCAGACCGAAGGCGGTCGCGTGCACATGACTCTGACGCCACGCGGCGCCAATGCCAGCAAGGAAAACTGAGTCATGACTGCTGCTACTCCGCGTACGCTGAGCGCTCGCCATCTGGCCAAGGCCTACAAGGGCCGCAAGGTGGTCAAGGACATCTCGCTGGAGATCCGCCAGGGCGACATCGTCGGCCTGCTGGGCCCCAACGGCGCCGGCAAGACGACCTCGTTCTACATGATCGTCGGACTGGTGCGCGCCGATGCCGGCAACGTCTCCATCGATGACAAGGACCTCTCCGCTGCCGCCATGCATCAGCGTGCACGCGCCGGCATCGGCTATCTGCCGCAGGAGGCGTCGATCTTCCGCAAGCTGTCGGTGGCCGACAACATCATGGCGATCCTGGAGACCCGCAAGGACCTGGATCGCAATGGCCGCAAGGCACGCCTTGAAGAGTTGCTCGAGGAATTCAGCATCACGCACATCCGCGCCAGCGCCGGCATGAGCCTGTCCGGTGGTGAGCGTCGACGGGTCGAGATCGCCCGTGCACTGGCCACCGAGCCGGACTTCGTGCTGCTCGATGAGCCCTTCGCCGGCGTCGACCCCATCTCGGTGGGCGAGATCAAGAGCATCGTGCGCCAACTGCGCGATCGTGGCATCGGCGTGCTGATCACCGACCACAACGTGCGCGAGACGCTCGATATCTGTGACACCGCCTATATCGTCGGCGATGGCCAGATCATCGCCCACGGTGACGCGGACTCCATCCTGGCCAACCAGCAGGTGCGCGACGTCTACCTGGGCCACGAGTTCACGCTCTAGGGTTAGCGGCTGCGCTGAGCCCACCAGATGCGAAAGCTTCAAAAGCCGCTGCGTGATTTTATCGCGTAGCGGCTTTTTCATGTCTGACATCAGACGCATGCATGACGTCCATACCACCTTGGTGGAAACATGGCATGCAAGTTGCTTGAATATTCACGACAACCACTTGTCAGTGCCCCGAGTCACGGTATAGCGTAGTAAGCACGTTCCTTTGCCGTGAATTGACTGACTCCATGAAACCCACCCTGCAACTCCGCCTCGGCACCTCGCTGACCATGACGCCGCAGCTCCAGCAAGCGATCCAGCTGCTGCAGCTGTCGACGCTCGACCTGCGTCAGGAGATTCAGCAAGCCCTCGAGTCCAACCCCATGTTGGAGCTCGACGAGGACTACGAGTCGCTGGATGTCGTCGAGACACAGGATTCGAGCGAGATCTCCACTGCCGACTCCTCGAGCGAGATTCCCGAGGAATACCCCCTCGACAGCGACTGGTCGGACCTCTACCAGGACCACGCCGGTAGCCTGACCAGCTCCGGCAGTGGCAGCGGGAGTGAAGAAGGGACGGACTTCGATCGAAATACCAGCGTCGAGAGCCTGCAGGACCACCTGCGCTGGCAGCTGGCGATGACCGACCTCGATGGCCGTGAACGCCAGATGGCGGAGAGCCTGATCGATGCCGTCGACGGTGCCGGTTATCTGAGCCTGTCACTCGATGAGCTGGTCGATGGCCTGCGCGGCCAGGGCCTGCCCGGCCTCAAGGCCTCCGAACTCGAGCAGGTATTGCTGCGTCTGCAGCAGTTCGACCCGACCGGCGTCTTCGCCCGTGATCTGCGCGAATGCCTGCTGCTGCAACTGGCACTGCTGCCGGATGACCTGCCGCTGCTGGCGCAGGCGCGCCGCCTGGTACGTCAATTCCTCGAGGCACTGGGCAACGATGACCGCAAGCTGCTCAAGCGCCGCCTGAGCCTTGACGATGACGAGCTGGATCACGTCATCCGCCTGGTACGCGCGCTCGATCCGCGTCCGGCATCCGCCTGGGGCGAGCCCGCCAGCGATTACGTGATCCCTGATCTGCTGGTGCGCCATACCCGCCATGGCTGGCAGGTCGAGCTCAACCCGGAAGCGCTGCCCAAGCTGCGCATCCAGCCGGAATACGCCGCGCTGATCAAGCGTGCCGACAAGTCAGCCGACAACACCTTCCTCAAGGACAACCTGCAGGAAGCCCGCTGGCTGATGAAGAGCCTGTCATCGCGCAATGACACCCTGCTCAAGGTCGGCCGCGAGATCATGGCGCGCCAGATCGACTTCCTCGAGCAAGGCGAGGAAGGCATGAAGCCGCTGATTCTGGCCAACATCGCCGAAGTGGTCGAGATGCACGAATCGACCATCTCGCGGGTCACGACCCAGAAGTACATCCACACCCCGCGCGGCGTCTTCGAGCTCAAGTTCTTCTTCTCGAGCCAGGTCGGTGGCAGCGGCAGTGGCGACGCCCACTCAAGCACCGCCATTCGTGCCCGCATCCGCAAGCTGATCGCGGAAGAGCCGGCCCGCAAGCCTCTCTCCGACTCGCGGCTGGTCGATCTGCTCGCCAGCGATGGCATCGAGGTCGCACGCCGTACCGTGGCCAAGTATCGCGAAGCGATGGGCATCCCCTCCTCCAGCGAGCGCAAACGTCTGGCCTGAGGCGTCACCTGCGGCTGTCATGCCCTGCTCTCACCTCCACAATGGCAGCCGCCGCCAACCTCAAGCGCTGGATTTTCCGCTCATCAGCCTCTGACTTCGCGGGCAGCGGTGCGCCTGTCTCGCGCTCTGTCATGCCGTCAACCGCTCATCAATTGCCCGTCATGGGCCATGACGGCGCGCAGGATGACGGTAAAAAACCGCCGTTCCGGCAGCGTCATTCACCGTCAATCGCATGTTTTTAAAGTCACTTTTGCGCGTATTGCACCTGGATGACACCCGGACAACCTCCCGGAACGCCGCTTGCTCCACGCAATCGAAGCGCCTGAAAGGCGACGTACATGCAGGGATTGGCGACGAAAACCCGCCTTCTTGCGCGTCTTTCACGCACCACCCACCAGACGTGCCCTTGAAGTCCACTCCGATACCCCTCACTGAGTTGAAGACAAGCACTGAGCCACGATGCAGCGCAGCGTTGATCTTTGCGCAAAGCTTGGGCATTGTCGGTACAGACGCTCACGACATCTGACGCCACTGGCAAGGGTGCGAAAACATCGCCAGACGGTGGCCGTCAAGCCTGTTGCAGAGCGTCCGATCAGGGTTTGCTCGTAGTCAAAAAGGGTTACAATTGAATGGCAACCCGCTGGATAAAGGAGCGTGTCCATGCAAGTGAATATCACCGGGCATCATGTGGAACTTACCGATCCTCTCCGCGATTACGTCAACGAGAAGCTCGCTCGCCTCGAACGGCATTACGACAACATCACCAATGTTCAGGTGACACTGTCGATCGAGAAGGAGCGCCAGCAGGCTGCCTGCACCTTGCACGCGGCAGGCGCTGACCTCCACGCCCTGGCAGAAGACCCCAACATGTACGCTGCCATCGACGCGCTCGCCGACAAGCTGGATCGCCAGCTGGTCAAACACAAGGAAAAGTCCCAGGCTCGCTCTCAGGGCACCGGGACCCGTTGACCTTCAGCCATGACACTTGATCAGATCCTTCCCCCCGAGCGCACGCTGTACGGTGTCCCCGGGGGGAGCAAGAAGCGGGTGCTTGAATTCTTCAGCACCTTCATCGCACAGAACATTCCCAGCCTGGATAGCCAGGAAGTCTTCTCGCGCCTGATCGGGCGCGAGAGACTGGGGTCGACCGGCATTGGCCACGGTGTGGCCGTGCCCCATGCACGCAGCCCGCATTGCAAGACGCCAATCGCTGCGTTTCTGAAGCTCGGTGAACCCATCGACTTCGATGCCATCGACGGAGAACCCATCGATCTGCTGTTCGTGCTGCTGGTGCCTGAGGAAGCGGATGAGACTCATCTGACGCTGCTCGGGCAGGTCGCGGAATTGCTCAATTCCCCGACCAATCGCTCGGCCCTGCGCCAGGCAGACAGCCAGCGTGCACTCTTTGAGGCATTGACCCAAGCCATCGCCGAATTACCGGCGCGCTGAATGACAGGCCCGGACATCGTCCGGGCTTTCGTCTTGCTGGCCTTCCATCGGCCGACGTACAGCGCACTGATAGCGGGCAGCCCTCTGCCCCACCCCTGCATTCTTTCGACGTTGACCTCGCCCTTGGAGAGCACTTCATGAAGATCGTGATCATCAGCGGCCGCTCCGGCTCCGGGAAATCCATCGCTCTCCAGGCGCTGGAAGATATTGGCTACTACGCCATCGACAATCTGCCCGGCATGCTGCTGGCGCCACTGGTCGATCAGCTCGAAAAGGACAGCCCGGCGCGTCGGCGCATCGCGGTCTCCATCGATGCCCGCAATCTGCCGGAAGCCTTGACCCGCTTCCCCGAATTGCTCGACAACGTCCGCCAGAGCGGCATGGACGTGCAGGTCGTCTACCTGACCACCGATTCGCGAGTGCTGCTGGAACGCTACTCGGCGACCCGTCGTCGTCACCCTCTGACGCGCGACAACGACCACACCCTGGCCGAGGCCATCGAGATCGAGCAGAAGACGCTCGCTCCCATTCGCCAGAAGGCCGATCTGGTCATCGACTCGACCAACCTGAGCGTGCACGACCTGCGCTCGCGGATCACCGAGCAGGTCGCCCAGCACAGCTCCCGCCACCTGACGCTGACCTTTGAATCCTTCGGCTTCAAGCATGGCGTGCCGACCGACGCCGACATGGTGTTCGATGCCCGCTGCCTGCCCAACCCGTACTGGGACATCAATCTGCGCGGCGATACCGGTCGCGATGACAGCGTGGCCGAATTCCTGCAGCGCTACCCCACCGTCCAGGCGATGCATGACGATATCGCTGGCTGGCTGGAACGCTGGCTGCCCGCCTATCAGGACAGCAACCGCAGCTACCTGACGGTCTCCGTGGGCTGCACCGGCGGCCAGCATCGCAGCGTCTACCTGTGCGAGCAGCTGGCAAGCTACTTTGCCGAGCGCCTGCCTGAGGTACGCCTGCGTCACCGCGAGCTGGGCATTCATACCGCCCTGAGCAACGCGGGTGAGACAAGTGATCAGCAGGAGCATCGCGATGGCCTCTCGTGAGCTGACGCTGACCAACCGCCGCGGGCTGCACGCCCGCGCAGCCACCAAGCTGGTCAATTGCTGTGCGCCCTATTGCGCGACGGTGATGGTCAGCCATGGCGAGCGACGCGCCAATGCAGCCAATGTGATGGCATTGCTGATGCTGGCCGCGCCCTGCGGCACCACGCTGTTGATCGATGTCGAGGGCGAACAGGCCGATGAGGCGATGCTGGCCATCGAGGCGCTCTTCGAGGCGCGTTTCGAGGAAGACGAATAACCGCCACTGACAGCGCTGTGCATTTGCGCTGTGCGCTCAGCCTTCCTTCCTCAGCCAGCTCGCTTCTTGGCCAACTATCTTTTCGGCTCGCTCGCTTATCGGCCAGCCCCCTCTGGCGCCCCCCCTGGCGAAAGCATTAACTGCTCGCGCAGGATGCCTAGCGCCTGTTCCTTCACCGGTTCCTGCACCTGTCCTTGCGCCTACCCTTGTACCTTTCCCTGCACCTATCCTTGCGCCTGGTAGCCATGCAACGCTGCTTTTGCGCCAGTGGCGGGACGCGGATTGTCCTTTCGATAAGAAACACTGTTTTCTTTTGTCGACGCGCCCCCCTACGCCAATGGTAGAATCAACGCTGTCCTTCATGTCGACAGGGGAAGCCGACAGATGAGCAAGACGTCTCGTAAACTCAAGCCAAGACTTGATCGCCTGTCACAGGCGCTGGAAAGCGGCGAGCTGGAACAGGCAAGACGCATGCTCAATCGCGGCCTCGCGCCAGTGGACGTGGCCCACCTGCTGGAATCCTCGCCCCCCAAGGAGCGTAATCTGCTCTGGGAGCTGGTCGATGCCGAGCTGCAGGGCGATGTCCTTCAATACCTTGGCGAAGACATCCAGACCGACTTCCTCAAGGACATGGACGCCGTCGACGTTCTCGCCGCCACCGAGAACCTGGAACCGGATGATGTCGCCGACATTCTGCAGCGCCTGCCGAATGCGGTGATTCTCGAAGTTCTCGACTCCATGGAGGCGCAGGAGCGCCTGCGCGTCGAAACGGTACTGTCCTTCCCGGAGGACACCGCCGGCGGCCTGATGAACACGGACACCATCACCATTCGTCCGGACATCACCCTGGACGTGGTGCTGCGCTACATTCGCCGCCACGAGCGCCTGCCCGACTCCACCGATACGCTGCTGGTCGTCTCGCGTCGCGATGAATTCATCGGTGCCCTGCCCATCAATCGCCTGCTGGTCTCGGACCCCGGCGTCACGGTGCGCGAAGTGATGGACACTGACAGCGTGGTGATTCCGGCCCTGATGCCGGAAACCGAAGTCGCCTCGCTGTTCGAGAAGCACGACCTGATCTCGGCGCCCGTGGTCGGCGGCGATGGCAACCTGCTGGGTCGTATCACCATCGATGACGTGGTCGACGTCATCCGTGGCGACGCCGAGCACCAGGTGATGTCGATGGCGGGGATGGATGAGGACGAAGACACCTTCTCTCCGGTGATGCGAACCTCGTGGCGCCGCGCCGTCTGGCTCGGCATCAACCTGCTGACCGCCTTCATGGCCTCCGCCGTGATCGGCATGTTCGAAGGCACCATCCAGAAGATCACCGCGCTGGCCGTGCTGATGCCCATCGTCGCCAGCATGGGCGGCATCGCGGGCTCTCAGGCACTCACCGTCCTGATTCGTGGTATCGCGCTGGGGCACGTCAAGAGCGGCAATGTCCGCTGGCTACTCAAGCGCGAGGTCATCGTCGCGGGGCTCAACGGCCTGTTATGGGCCGTGGTGGTGGCCGGCATCGCCATCGTGTGGTTCGGGGATGTCCAGCTGGGGGCCATCATCGGCGCCGCGATCATGATCAATCTGTTGATCGCCGCCGTGACGGGCACGCTGCTGCCGGTACTACTCAAGAAACTCAATATCGACCCTGCCCTCTCCGGCAGCGTGATATTGACCACCGTGACCGACGTAATCGGCTTCATGGCCTTCCTGGGACTGGCGACCTGGCTCTATCTGTAATACGCCCGACGGGGACCAGTGACTGCTCCAGAAACAACACGGCCGCTCCCTTGGGAGCGGCCGTGTTGTTTCTCGCCTGTCGCGCGATCAGAGAAGCGTCAGCGATCAGCCTTCCAGCTCTTCGTCTTCGCCTTCGGACATGCCGGCGACGGTCATGCCATCGATCAGCCAGCTACCGCTGTGGATGCTGCCACGCGTATCGACATCATCGCCGACCGCCAGCAGATTGGCCGCCATGTCGCGCAGGTTGCCGGCAATGGTGAATTCCTCGACCGCATGCTGGATCTCGCCGTTCTCGACCCAGAAACCGGAGGCGCCGCGAGAGTAGTCACCGGTGACGCCATTGACGCCCTGGCCCATCAGCTCGGTCACCAGCACGCCGGTACCCATCTGCTTGAGCATCTCATCAAGCGAGGTCAGCGGCGCGGTGATGCGCACGTTGCGCGCGCCGCCGGCGTTGCCGGTGGTCTGCATGTTCAGGCGACGGGCGCTGTAGGCGCTCAGCATGTAGCTCTGCACCTTGCCGTCGGCAAAGTAGACATTGTCACGCGTCGCGACGCCATCGTTGTCGAAGGCGGCGCTGGACATGCCACCGACTTCCCGCGGCTTCTCGCCCAGCGTGAACCAGTCGGGGAACAGCGGCTGACCCAGGCTATCGCACAGGAAGCTGGACTCACGGTACAACGAGCCGCCGGCGATGGCAGACAGGTAGTGACCGACCAGCCCGGCCGACATCTGCGGATCGAACAGCACCGGCATGCGCCCCGTCGCGACCTTGCGCGCATTCAGACGCGCCAGCGTACGGCGCGCGGCCTCACGCCCCACCGACTCGGGCGAACGCAGGTCCGCCGGATTGCGCACGCTGGTGTAGTCATAGTCACGCTGCATGCCCTGTGCATCCTTGGCGATCAGCATGCACGACATCGAGTGGCGGCTGCCGCACTGGCTGGCCAGGAAACCATGGCTGTTGCCATAGACCTGCACGCCTTCACCGCTGGAGAAGCTGGCGCCTTCGGACTGCGCGATGCCTTCCACTTCCAGTCCGGCACGCTCACAGGCCAGTGCCAGGTCAGTCGCTTCATCAACGCTGATCGCCCAGGGGTGATGCGCCTTGAGATCAGGGAAGTCGGTGGCCATCAGCTCGGCCGGCGCCAGACCGGCAAAACTGTCTTCGCCGGTATAGTGCGCGATGGAGACCGCCTTCTCGACCGCGGCACGAATCGAGTCGCTGCCGGCATCGGAAGATGTCGCGCTGCCCTTGCGATTGCCGAGATAGACGGTCACGCCGATGCCCTGGTCACGCGACAGTTCGACCGTCTCGACTTCGCCGTCACGCACCGAGATGCTGACGCCCTGATCGACGCTGGCACCGACCTCACAGGCGTCGGCACCCAGGCTGCGGGCAAGCTCGAGAGCTTCGCTGACGCGACGCTCGAGCAGTTGTTGCTGAGCAACGGCATCAAAGGCCTGGCTCATGTTGTTCTCCTTCTGAGGAGACGGGGGCCCGGCAGTGCTATACTGCCGCAAATTTCCCCGACTCATTGGAATTGGCATGCGTAAAGAAAGACCCGAGGAGCTCGTCGAGCGCCCCAGCAAGTCCCAGTTGAAGCGCGAGATGATCGAGCTGCAGGCGCTGGGCAAGAAGATCATCGATCTGCCGGAAGGCCAGCGCGCCAAGTTCCCGCTCTCTGACGACATGCTGGCCGCCATCGAGGAGACCCATCGCATTCGTAGTCACGAAGGCCTGCGTCGCCACATGCAGTACGTCGGCAAGCTGATGCGCAAGGAAGACCTGGACGCCGTGCGTGCCGTCTTCGAAGCCATGGAGCAGCAGAACGTGCGTCGCGATGCTTCCTTCCAGCGTCTCGAACGCTGGCGCGATCGCCTGCTGGACGACGATGAAGCCTTCGTGATCTTCGTCGAGGATTATCCTCACGTGGACCGTCAGGCCCTGCGTCAGCTGATCCGCAATGCGCGTGCCGAACGTGACGCCGGCAAACAGCCCAACAGCGCCAAGAAGCTCTTCAAGCTGCTGCGGGCCGAACTCGACCTCTGACACGGGCTCTGCCGCTCACGCGCTGCGTCTCTCGTGCTGAACCTCATGCACTGATCCTCAAGCGCTTCCTCGACACCGCCATGGCCCTGCCACGGCGGTGTCGTCGTATTCATCGCTTCATTGTGAACGCGACCCGCTCAGGATTGCGTGCCGCCGACCGTCAGCTCATCGAGCTTCAGCGTCGGCTGACCGACGCCGACGGGCACGGACTGGCCGTCCTTGCCACACACGCCGACGCCGGTATCCAGCTCCAGGTCGTTGCCGATCATCGAGACGCGGCCCATGGCTTCCGGCCCGTTGCCGATCAGGGTGGCGCCCTTGACCGGTGTGGTCACCTTGCCGTCTTCGATCAGATAGGCTTCGCTGGCGGAGAACACGAAACGCCCGGAGGTGATGTCGACCTGACCACCGCCGAAGCTGACCGCGTAGAGGCCACGCTTGACGCTCTTGATGATCTCCTGCGGATCGCGATCGCCATCCAGCATGTAGGTATTGGTCATGCGCGGCATCGGCAGGTGCGCGAAGGACTCACGGCGCGCATTGCCCGTCGGCGCCATGCCCATCAGGCGGGCATTGAGCTTGTCCTGCATGTAGCCGGTGAGGATGCCGTCCTCGATCAGCGGCGTGTACTGCCCCGGGGTGCCTTCGTCATCGACGGACAGCGAGCCACGGCGATCGGCCAGGGTCGCATCATCGACAACGGTGACGCCGCGTGCCGCGACCTGCTCACCCATGCGGCCCGAGAAGGCAGAGCTGCCCTTGCGGTTGAAGTCCCCTTCCAGACCATGACCGACCGCCTCGTGCAGCAGCACGCCCGGCCAGCCATTGCCCAGCACCACCGGCATCTGGCCGGCCGGTGCATCGATGGCCTCGAGATTGACCAGCGCCTGGCGCACGGCTTCACGCGCGTAACGCTCGGCGACATTCTCATCGCGCAGACGGGTCAGCGGGAAACGACCACCGCCACCGGCACTGCCACGCTCTCGACGGCCATTGCGCACCGCGATCACGCTGATGTTGAAACGCACCAGCGGACGCAGGTCCGCGGCGAGGGTGCCATCGCTGGCACGCACCATCACCACCTCGTAAAGCGCCGACAGCGAGGCCGACACCTGACTGATGGACGGGTCAAGGCTGCGCGCGATGCGGTCCGCTTCCTTGAGCATCGCGACCTTGTCCTCGGCGCTCAGGCCATTCAGCGGGTCGATGCCCGCATAGAAGGACGGCGCCTCGGTGATGATCGAGCGCGCGACCGTGCCGCTGCTGCCGCTGCGCGAGATACCCGCTGCAGTACGGCCAGTGTCGGCAAGCGCGGCGGCATCGATCTGATTGGAGTACGCGAAGCCGGTCTTTTCCCCCGCCAATGAGCGTACGCCCACGCCACCATCGATGTTGTAGCTGGCGTCCTTGACGACGCCGTCTTCCAGCACCCAGCTCTCCTGCCAGATACGCTGGAAGTAGAGGTCGGCATAGTCGGTGCCCGGGCCCATGGCATGTGCCAGGCCAGCATCCAGATCATCCAGGCTGAGCCCGCCCGGGGTCAGCAACAGGGCCGCGGCATCGTCGAGCACGCGCCCGGAACTCGCATTTTGCGTCATTCGGCACTTTCCAGAGTAATGTTCGGGTCGCCCCAGGGGCCTGATACCCGATAGTGAATTTGCGTCACCTTGTCGATGAAGCGGCCGAAGATCTTGTCGGCCACGAATAGCGCCCCGCCCACGGCGGGCGCGCCTGCCAGCACGGCGGCCAGCGGAAGGTTCTGGCTGACCGGCACCGTGATGGCCATGCGTTGATCAAGGGTACCGCGAAGCAGATCGACCTGCCCGTTGAGTGTCACGGTGGTGGACGGCGCCTCGATACGCAAGGGGCCATCGCTTTCCAGCCGCCCATCGAAGAGCGTCGCTGCGCCGCGCACCTTGTCGAAGGCCGTCCCCTTGTCGGTGACATCAGAGAAGTCCAGCGACAGCCGGCGCAGCAGGTTATCCACATTGACCAGCCCCAGCAGGCGGGCAGAGGTCGAGCCCAGATTCAGGAAGCGTCCGTCATCCAGCTTGACCTCGACACGACCATTGGAGCGCGACAGGGCAAAGTCCTGCGGCGCACCGGGCCAGGCCAGCTTGACCTCGGCCCGGGCGCGGTCCGCCTCGATGCCGCGCGGCTGGGAGAGACGCTCGAGCAACCCGCCCAGGTCACTGCCATCGGCGGACAGGCGAGCGCGCGTCAGACTGTTGGCGCCGGCATCTTCCCAGGTGATGTTGCCCACTGCGGTGATCTTGCCCAGCGTGATGGAGAGCGGCAACACCACCAGCTGCTGGCTGTCGGCGGTCCAGTCGGCACTGATCGGCCCCAGCTGCTGATCGCGCCAGATGAGGTGTGCCAGACGCAGACTGCCCGCGGGCAGGTCGGCAAGCTCGGCGGGATACGGCGTCGGCTCGATGCCGACATCGATAGCCTCGGTAAAGTTGCCTGGCGCACTGGCGGTCTGCGTCTCCTGCTCGGCATCCGCGGGCCACAGGGCATCGAGATTCAGGGTATCCAGGTCCAGAATCAGCGGTCGCGCGGCACCTGACTGCCACACCAGCTCGCCACTGGCGAGCTGACCATCCAGCGTCGCGGCCAGCCCCAGCCCTTGCTGCTGTGAGCTCTGGCGCGGCGCGGCCTCGAGCGTCATCGGCCCCGTACACCGGGACTGGATCATCAGGCAATCGGTGGCAACGCGCAGGCGTGACAAGGCACGCAGGGGGTCACTCTGCTCAGCGTCGCTGCCCCCACCACTCGCGCCACCTTCACCGGAGAGCGCTCCCGCCCACGGCTTCCAGAGCTCGGGGGCGAGGGTCGGTGTGCGCCAGGCGATGTCCCAGCCGGTCTGGGTGGGCCACTGCGGGTCACTCGGCCAACGCTCCAGCCACAGCTGTCCCGTCATCGGCACCGTGCTGCCATCGTCACGCGTATTGCCGCCTTTCCAGCGTGCACGGGCGCGATTGTCGAGGCGCACATCACCGCCACCCTCCGCGAGCCCGATATCCACCGCCAGTGGTGCCGCCTCCTCTCGCGTCTTGCCAAAGGGTGCCGGCAGATTGATGGCGACTCCCTTGAGGTCACTCGAGAGCGCCAGACTGGCGCCGTCATCCGGCAGCATCAGGCGCGCCTGGTAGTGGAACTCGCCGCCCAGCGCGCGCGGGCTCTCGCCGTCCTGCAAGGCGGCCCGGGTGTCCTCGGTGGCATCGCCGATCAGGTGCTCGGGCGCGCCCAGCCAGCCTAGCACCGGCGCCAATGGCGCCTTGCCGTCGAAGGTGATCGCGCCCTTGCTGCTTGAATCTGCCTGCCCGATGTTGAGCGCCGCCTTGACCGCACCACCGAACAGCTTGCCGGAGAGATTGCCGGTCAACTGCTCACGGCGCCCCTCGGGGCGCGATGGGTCATGCACGAACTCGAGCGGCCCGCGAATGCCGTCAACCTCGATGCCCGGCCCCGGGAAGGCCAGCGTCGCAGCCTGGCGATCGCCGACCTTGCCCGCCGCCGTGATGTGCGTCTGCTCGGCGTCCTCCAGCGGCACGCGGATGTCCATCGTCGCATCCACCGAGCCCTTGCCCTGCCATTCGGCGATCAGCGCAGCGGTATCCTCGAGCGGCGCATGCGAGAGCAGATCGAACAGCGCCTCGACGCTGCCGGTCACGTCACCCTGAATCTTCAAGGTATTGTCCTGCATGTCGACGTCGGCCTGACGCACCGCCAGGGGCGCTGCACTGCCCAGCGCCGTGGCCGGCTGAGAGCGCGCCGCCGCGACCGTGGCACTCAACGTATTGTCGTGCAGCGCGAGGTTGCCCTTCACACCCTCCAGCGCAGGCCAGCCCTCGGCGTAACCGAGTCGCCCGTCCTCGATGGCCAGCTCAAGGTCCATCGAATCACCGGGGCCATAGCCATTTTCACCATTGTCGTCATCCCACACCTGAGTGAGATGCAGGCTGCCCTCGGGGACCTGCCCCGCGACATCGCGCGTCAACCACTCGCTCAGCGCCGGGTCCAGCACCTTCATCGGCAACCAGGAGGCCAGCGGAATGCTGCGGGCGTTCACGTCGCGCATCTCGAGATCCAGCTGGAAGCGGTCATGGTCCTGTGCGGGAATCTGCAGGCCGAAGCCCCCCGTCACATCAGCGCCAGCGCGCTGGATATGCAGGTCATGCCCCGAGACGCTGCTGCCACTGTCATCGACCTTGACCTCGACCACTCCGTAGGCAACCTCGAGCTGCCAGCCGTCGCCGAAGACCTCGGGGAAGTGGAAGCGCATGCCCGGGTCACCGCGAAACGCGATCCGGCTCGCGATGCCACCCTCATCAAGACTCTGCGCGGTGACCCAGGCCGCCAGGGGCCCGAGTCCCGGGGCGCCCTGCCAGGGTTCCACCTCGGCGCCGGTCAGGCCCAGCGCCAGCTTCATGGTCAGCGGGGTATCGAGGCCGATCCCGGCCAGCGACAGGGAGAGGCCGGTGGCCGTGCCACGCGGATCGAGAGACTCGAGCACATTGCCCAGCTCGCCGAGCGCCAGCACGTTGCGCCAGCGCGCCACCTTCTCCAGATCGAAACTGCTGGTGACCAGCGACACGCTGCCCTCGGCGAGATCCCCCGACAGCGAAATACGCTCGGGCAGACTGGCAAGCGCCGCGGAGACTTCTGGCGATGACGCCGCTTGCGGCGTCTGGCCGTCACTGTCGGCCACCGGAGTGCCGGCCACCGGGGCGCCGGCCGCCGGGGCGTCATCGAGTTGCGTGGCGCCGACCGAGATCTGATTGAGCCAGGCCTGCCAGCGATCACTGCCCGCCAGGTCGCGCAGCCACTGGCCACGCGCATGAATGTCCTTGAGCGCCAGCTGGGCGCCATGGTGATCCAGCGTCAGGCGATTGAGATCAAGACGCAGACGAGCATCTTCCAGTCGCGCGTCACGCCAGCGCGCCCACAGCGTCGCGTTGCCATCGGCGTCACGCAGCATCAGGCTGTCGCGCTCGCCCATCAGACGCCCGACACTCGCCAGCGCACCGGCGTCCAGCTCCACCTGCAGCTGGGCCGAGTAGTCGGCGAGGCCGTCGTCTCCCGGCAGCACCTCAAGCACGGCGCTGACACCGGCCTGAGGCGATTCCCCGACCCGCAACTGGCCCTCCAGATGCGCGCGATCGCCTTCTCCCGACAGCAGCAGCTCGGCGGCATTCAGGTTGAGGGTATCGTTGCGACCATGCAGCACCAGGCGCACGTCCTCGAGCCGCACACGCTGACGCGCCAAAAGCGCCAGCCCCTGCTCCGTCTGCGCAAGGCTCATCTGCCCTTCGGGTTCGAGCGCTTCGGGAGGACGCGGCGGCCCCGGCCAGCCCCAGCTGCCATCTTCGCGCTGGTACAGGTGGACGATGACGCCGGTGGCGGTGGCGCGATCAAAGACAGGCGCCAGATGGCGCAGGGAGGAAAGTACATCGAGACGGGTTTCCAGATGCGACACGCTCAACAGCGGCGCCGCCTGCATCTCGTTGGGTCGAAAGAGGTTGAGACCCGACAGCTTGATGGCCGGATCAAGGTGATCCATGCGGCCCTCAAGCGATGACATCCCCACATTGGAGTGGGTCTGGGTGGCAATGAAGTCACTGATGGACTCACTGCGCGAATCCAGCGTGGTCAACCACCAGCGCAGGCCCCCGATCAGGATGGCCAGCACCGCCAGCAGCACCGCGAGCGCCATCAGCAGTCCGCGCGCCCAGCGCCGCCCACGCGAGGGTGGCGCTGGCGTCGCAGCTGACGAAGACGGGGCGTCGTCGACACCCTCCTGCGCCGCCTCTTGCGAGGTAGAACGTGCCGCCTCTTGTGAGGTAGAACGGGTCACTGGTGGTTCTCCGAACAGGACAGACTCACGATGTGGATAACGCGACTCCCGGCTTCATCGCAGGCGCAGCGGCTGACAGATCACATGAGCACAATATCGTACTGCTCCTGGGTGTAATGCGCCTCGACCTGGAAGCGGATGGTCTTGCCGATGAAGCTCTCGAGGTCCGCCACGGCCGCGGATTCCTCGTCCAGCAGGCGATCGACCACGTTCTGTGAGGCCAGCACCATGTAGGTATCCGGGCTGTAGGCGCGCTCTTCGCGCATGATCTCGCGGAAGATCTCGTAGCAGACCGTCTCCGGGGTCTTGAGGGTGCCGCGCCCCTGGCAGGTCGGGCAGGCCTCGCACAGTACCTGCTCCAGACTCTCGCGCGTGCGCTTGCGCGTCAGCTGCACCAGACCCAGCTCGGTCACGCCGGTCATCTTGTTCTTGGCATGATCACGCTCCAGCGACTTCTCGAGCACGCGCAGCACCTGGCGCTGATGCTCGGTCTCTTCCATGTCGATGAAGTCGATGATGATGATGCCGCCGAGATTGCGCAGGCGCAGCTGGCGCGCGATGGCGGTCGCCGCCTCGAGATTGGTCTTGAAGATGGTCTCTTCGAGGTTGCGATGGCCGACGAACCCGCCGGTGTTGACGTCGATGGTGGTCATCGCCTCGGTCTGGTCGATCACCAGATAGCCGCCACTCTTGAGCTGCACCTTGCGGCCCATCGCCTTGTGCAGCTCATCCTCGACACTGAACAGATCGAAGATCGGCCGCTCGCCGGGGTAATACTCGATGCGCCCTTCCATGTCCGGCATGAACTCGCTGGCGAATTCCTTGAGCCGGATGAAGTTCTCGCGCGAGTCGATGCGCACGCGCTCGATCTCGTCACGCATCACGTCGCGCAGCGTGCGCATGAACAGCGGCAGATCATCATAGATCACGCTGGGCACGGCGGCGGTCAGGCGACGCTCGCTGACCTTGCGCCACAGGCGCAGCAGGAAGTGCATGTCCTGCTTGAGCTCGGCCTCACTGATGCCTTCGGCCGCCGTGCGCAGAATGAAGCCGCCGGGGGCTTCCGGATCCAGCGCCGTCAGGCACTGCTCGGTCAGCTCCTTGAGGCGGTCACGCTCGGCATCGCTCTCGATGCGCTGCGACACGCCGGTATGCGGCGAGTCCGGCATATAGACCAGATAGCGTGACGGCACCGACAGATGCGTGGTCAGCCGGGCGCCCTTGGTGCCGATGGGGTCCTTGGTGACCTGCACCACCAGTGGCTGGCCTTCGCTGAGCAGCTCGCGGATCGAGAGCTGCTCATCATGCGGCGTGTGCGCCGGCATGACTTCCTGGGCATGGATGAAGGCGGCCCGTTCGAGACCGATGTCGATGAAGGCCGCCTGCATGCCGGGCAACACTCTCACCACCTTGCCACGGTAGATGTTGCCGACGATGCCGCGTCGCCCGCTGCGTTCGATGAAGGCTTCCTGCAGGACACCGTTCTCGACCACCGCCACGCGGGTCTCCATCGGTGTCAGGTTGATCAATACCTCGCCGCTCATAGCGCAAGTCCTTGTAAAGTCGTTGCTTGCGATTATGACATAGCAAGGGAGCCCCCGGCTGTGATCTATCGACTAAGGATTTCCTGCAACGGGTATTTTGTGCCACGCACGCAAGCCATCGTCCTTCACGATGGCGCTGGAGTGCTGTCTCGACACCCGACTGACGCAGTGCGGAACATCGCCCGTCAGAGCGGTTGCCAGGGCTGAACGCCCGCCTTGCTCAGAAGCTCTGCGGTCTCATGCAGCGGCAGCCCGACCACGGCGCTGTAACTGCCCTCGAGATGACTGACGAAGACAGCGCCGAGCCCCTGGATGGCGTAGCCACCCGCCTTGTCAGCGGGCTCACCGGTCGCCCAGTAGCGCGCGGCCTCCTCTGGGGTGATGGTGCGAAAAGTCACGCGGCTCTCGACCAGCTCGCTCGCGCAGCGCATGTCGCGCCCGGCGTCGCCATGACACAGCGCCACGCCACTGAGCACCTGATGGCTGCGCCCCGACAGGCTGAGCAGCATCTCGCGCGCATCGGCCTCATCGCGCGGTTTGCCGAGAATGCGCCCATCCAGTGCCAGCGCGGTATCCGCGCCGAGCACTCGCCGCCCCGCCGTCTGGCCTGCCGTCCGCTGCGCCAGGGCCGCGAAGCCGGCCTGCGCCTTCTCCCGCGCCAGACGCAGCACGTAATGCTCCGGCGACTCATTGGCCTGCGGCGTCTCATCGATATCCACCGGCGCCACCTCACATTGGATGCCGATACTGGCCAGCAGGTCACGACGACGCGGCGACCCCGAGGCCAGAATCAATTCCGCTTGAGCAGCGCCCTGTTGATCAGTGCCCTGTTGAGCAATGCCCTGTTGAGCAACGTCCTGAGACATCACTGTGCGCTGCGTCGCGGCGTCAGAGTTCGCAAAGAGTGAGGAAGTGGGGCTTTCGGTGTCAGGTGTGGATGGCCTGGAAGTGGATGACCTTGAACTGGATGACATGGAAGACCTCGTGAAGAGAAACATGGCTGACAAGTACCAGAAAGCCGCCCGTAGGCGGCTTTTGGAAGCTGACAAGAAGCGCTATCGATGCGCCAGTGGCACTCAGGCCGCGACCCGCCGACGCAGCATCTGCAGCAGGGTATAGAGCCACGGCCACAATGCACCGCCGATGACCGCCGAGAGCAGGAACGACAGGCTGACGGGGCCGGCACCGAACAGACTGCGCAGCCATTGATCCAGCAACTGCGCGATGCCCAGCACCACGATCACCAGCAACGCCTGCTGCAGCAGTGAATAGGCGCGAATGCGCTGATAGAGCAGCACGCCCATGAAGGCCGTCAACGACAGCACCAGGGCGTTGTGCCCCAGCGGTGCGCCCTGCAGAACATCCAGCGCCAGCCCGAACAGGAAGCCGTGGAAGACACCGACACTCTGCGGCGAGACGATGCACCAGTAGACCAGCATCAGGCCCAGCCACTGGGGCCGCCAGATCAGCCACACATCCGGCAATGGCATGACCTGCAGACACAGCGCCAGCAGCAGCGAGAACCAGCACAGCAAGGTGGTCTGGGGACGAAAGGCCATCAGTTGTTCTCCCCAGCAGCATCGGTGGGTGCCTGAGCGTCTGCCGCATCCTCGGCGGAGCCTTGCGCGGCATCATCACCCTCGGGCCTGGGCGCCGCCAGGTTGTCACGCGGCAACTCATCGAGGCTGTCATCGACATACAGGTTGTCGGTGTCCACTGGCGGCGGCATCTGGATCAGGAAGTTGCGCGAGCGCTCCAGCTGCGCGATGGGCTCGGCACTCACGCGGGCGAACGGCTTGCCGGGGTCATGATAGACCTCGGTGACACGTGCCACCGGCAGGCCGCGCGGAAAGCGCAATGCCAGTCCAGAAGTCACCAGCAGATCACCGACACGAATGTCGGCGGTGTCCGGCACATGCAGCACATCGACCTGGTCGATCTTGCCGCTGCCCTGGGCGATGAAGCGCAGGCCATTGCGATTGATCTCCACCGGCACGGCGTGGCTGGCATCACTGATCATCAGCACACGACTGTTGTAGGCCGAGGTGGAGATGACCTGCCCGACGAGGCCATAGGCATCGAGCACCGGCAAGCCAATGCGCACGCCATCCTGCTCGCCGCGGTCCACCACCATGCGGTGGGAGAACGGGTCAGCATCGAGGGTCAGCAACTGGGAGGTGATATAGGGGATGTCGCTACGCTGCCCGGCATTGAGCAATTCGCGCAGGCGCGTATTCTCGGAGGTCAAGCTCGCCATGCGTTGCACACGGCTGGACAGATTGAGCAGCTGTTCGCGCAGCGCGCGATTCTCGTCGGCCAGCTCCTGCTGGTCGGCAAACACCAGCGCGCCCCAGCTGATGCCTTCCGTCGGCAAGCTGACGACCCACTGCACGGGCGATACCAGCGTCGCCATGCTGGCGCGCACATCGACCATCCAGCTGAAGCGATCTTCGGCAAACATCAGCGCGAGTGACAGCACCGCGCACAACAGCATGCGGTAGCCGGGCACGGGGCAACGCGTGAACAGGGGTTTGATAGCACTTCCTCCGACAGGCCGGGACCAGCCGTACAGCACACAGCATGCCCGGCCCCGGACGAGGTCAATCGCTCGACAGCAGCTCGAAGGTGTGCTGATCGATCATTTCCAGCGCCTTGCCACCGCCACGCGCCACACAGGTCAGCGGGTCTTCGGCGATGATCACCGGCAGGCCCGTCTCTTCCGCGATCAGCTTGTCGATGTCACGCAGTAGCGCACCACCACCGGTCAGCACCAGGCCGCGCTCGGCGATGTCGGAGGCCAGCTCCGGCGGCGACTGCTCGAGCGCGCTCTTGACCACCGAGACGATGGCCGCCAGCGGTTCCTGCAGCGCATCGAGGATCTCGTGGGAGTTGAGCGTGAAGGAACGCGGAATGCCCTCAGCCAGGTTGCGGCCGCGCACGTCGATCTCGCGCAGCTCGCCACCCGGGTAGGCACAACCGATCTCTTCCTTGATGCGCTCGGCCGTCGCCTCACCGATCAGGCTGCCGTAATGGCGACGCACATAGGAGGTGATGGCTTCGTCGAAGCGGTCACCGCCGATACGCACGGATTCGGAATAGACCACGCCGTTGAGCGAGATGATGGCGATTTCAGTGGTACCACCACCGATATCGACCACCATGGAGCCCATCGCCTCTTCCACCGGCAGGCCCGCACCGATCGCGGCAGCCATCGGCTCCTCGATCAGGTAGACCTCACGCGCGCCGGCCCCTTCGGCCGATTCCTTGATGGCGCGACGCTCGACCTGGGTCGACATGCACGGCACACACACCAGCACACGAGGGCTGGGTGTCAGGAAGGTGCTCTGATGCACCTTGCGGATGAAATGCTGGAGCATCTGTTCGGTAACGGTGAAGTCGGCGATGACGCCGTCCTTCATCGGACGGATGGCCGTGATATTGCCGGGGGTACGCCCCAGCATGCGCTTGGCATCGGCACCGACGGCCGCCACACTGCGGGCATTCCCGGACTGGCGAATGGCCACGACTGAGGGCTCGTCGAGCACGATACCGCGACCGCGCACATAAATAAGCGTGTTGGCAGTACCCAGATCGATCGACAGATCGCTCGAGAACAGCCCACGTAAACGTTTAAACATGGAAGTTGATCACCTAGTCCAGACCGGAACCCTGTGCAGACGCGAACGGTACCATTGCCACCCCATGGCGGCAAGCTGACACGCCTGCCAGAGCGACGCAGATGTGGTACATTTCACGCCGAATCACACTGTAACGGCGCATTCGGCGACAGATTGCTCCATCGCTGCAAAGCGCGCTGTTTTACAGGGTAACGGGCATCGGGTTTGCCGGGACACCACAATTTTCGAATTCGGCCTTTCGCGCACCTTGCGCCAGCCCGATTCCGTGTGGTCGTCTCCGACTCCTGCCGTCACCTCAAGCCTCTCGAAGCCAAGACAGGGAAACTTCAATGGCCCTTGAACATTCAGATGTGCTGCGTGCCGCTCACCTCGCACGCCTGGGTCTTGCCTCGCAGGATGCCGAAGCCTACGTCGAGGATCTCGACCGGATTCTCGCCATGGTCGACCAGCTGCAACAGGTCGATACCGACGGCATCGCACCGCTGGCGCACCCGCTGGAAGCCACGCAACGCCTGCGCGCCGACGAAGTCACCGAATCGAATCAGCGCGAGCGTTTTCAGCAGGTGGCCCCGGCCACAGAGCAGGGTCTGTATCTGGTTCCGCGCGTCGTCGAGTGATCTCGCCTGGCAGGTCGCTCACGCATCGTGACCGGCTGCCATCGGATACCACGTCACGCGGCACGCCCCGTCCGCCCCGGAATTTCTGCGGACGATGCCCGGCGCATCGTCTGCACTGATGGAATCGAACATGTCATCGTCCATTGCACTACATGACAAGACGCTCAGTGAGCTGGCGCAAGGCCTGGAGGCCGGCGAATACACCAGCCGCGAGCTGACGGAAGCCTTCCTGGCCCGTATCGAACGCCTCGACGGCGAGCTCAACAGCTACATCACCCTGTGCCGCGAAGACGCGCTGCGTGATGCGGATGCCGCCGATGCACGCCGTGCCGCTGGCAATGCCGCCGCGCTGACCGGCGTGCCGATGGCCATCAAGGACATCTTCTGCACCGAAGGTGTGCGCACCAGCTGCGGTTCGAAGATGCTCGACAACTTCGTCGCGCCCTACGACGCCACCGTGATCGAGAAGCTCAAGGCCGAAGGCGTGGTGATTCTCGGCAAGACCAACCTCGATGAGTTCGCGATGGGCTCCTCGAACGAGAACAGCCACTACGGCGCCGTCAAGAACCCGTGGGATCTGTCCGCCGTGCCGGGTGGCAGCTCCGGTGGCAGTGCCGCCGCCGTCGCCGCTGGCCTTGCGCCGGCCGCCCTGGGCACCGACACCGGCGGCTCCATCCGCCAGCCGGCCGCCTTCTGTGGCATCACCGGCCTCAAGCCGACCTATGGCCGTGTCTCGCGCTACGGCATGATCGCCTACGCCTCCAGCCTCGATCAGGGCGGCCCGATGGCCCGCTCCGCCGAAGACTGCGCGCGCCTGATGAACGTGATCGCCGGCGCCGACCCGCGCGACTCCACCAGCGTGGTGCGTGGCGTGCCGGATTACGTCGAAGGACTGGACTACAACCTCAAGGGCCTGAAGATCGGCCTGCCGAAGGAATACTTCGGCGAAGGCCTGTCCGAGGATGTCGAAGCTTCCGTGCGTGCCGCGATCAAGGTCTTCGAGGATGCCGGTGCCAGCGTGCAGGAAATCTCGCTGCCGCATACCCACCTGGCCATCCCGACCTACTACGTGATCGCACCGGCCGAGGCCTCCTCCAACCTGTCGCGTTATGACGGCGTGCGCTTCGGCCATCGCTGCAAGGACCCGCAGGACCTGGAAGACCTCTACAAGCGCACCCGCGAGGAAGGCTTCGGCGACGAGGTGAAGCGTCGCATCATCATCGGCACGCACACCCTGTCCGAAGGCTTCTTCGATGCCTACTACATCAAGGCCCAGAAGGTGCGTCGCCTGATCCGCCAGGACTTCCTCGATGCCTTCGACCAGGTCGATGTGCTGATGGGCCCGGCGGCGCCGACCCCGGCGTTCGATCTCGGCGCGCACAAGGACCCGCTGTCCATGTACCTGCAGGACCTCTACACCATCGCCATCAACCTGGCGGGCATTCCGGGCATCAGCGTGCCGGCTGGCCTGGCAGGCAAGCGCCCGGTGGGTCTGCAGATCCTCGGCCCGCACTTCGGTGAGCAGACCCTGCTGGGCGTCGCGCACCAGTTCCAGCAAATCACCGACTGGCACCGCCAGCGCCCGGAATTCGGACAGGAGCAAGCCTGATGCAATGGGAAGTCGTAATCGGGCTTGAGGTTCACGCTCAGCTCGCCACCCAGTCAAAGATCTTCTCCGGCTCTTCCACCACCTACGGTGCCGAGCCCAACACCCAGGCCAGCGCCGTGGACCTCGGCCTGCCGGGCACCCTGCCGGTGCTCAACGAGCAGGCCGTGGCCATGGCCGTGCGCTTCGGCCTCGCCGTCGATGCCGCCGTTGCCGGTCGTTCGGTGTTCGAGCGCAAGAACTACTTCTACCCGGATCTGCCCAAGGGCTACCAGACCAGCCAGATGGATCAGCCCATCGTCGGCCCTGGCGTGCTCGAGATCCTTCTGGAAGACGGCACGCGCAAGTCGATCCGCATCCACCACGCCCACCTCGAGGAAGATGCCGGCAAGTCGCTGCACGAAGACTTCCAGGGCATGACCGGCATCGACCTCAACCGTGCCGGCACACCGCTGCTGGAAATCGTCTCCGAGCCGGACATGCGTTCCGCCAAGGAAGCGGTGGCCTACGTGAAGGCGATCCACGCCATCGTCACCTACCTGGGCATCTCCGACGGCAACATGGCCGAAGGCTCCCTGCGTTGTGATGTCAATGTCTCGGTGCGCCCCAAGGGTCAGGAAGCCTTCGGCACCCGCGCGGAGATCAAGAACGTCAACTCCTTCCGCTTCATCGAGCGCGCCATCCACTTCGAGGTGGAGCGTCAGATCGAGCTGATCGAGGACGGCGGCAAGGTCGTGCAGGAAACCCGCCTGTATGATCCGGACGCCGACGAGACGCGCAGCATGCGCACCAAGGAAGAAGCCAACGATTACCGCTACTTCCCGTGCCCGGACCTGCTGCCGGTGGAAGTGGACGAGGCCTACATCGAACACCTGCGCCAGACCCTGCCGGAACTGCCGGCCGAGAAACGCGCACGCTTCGAAAGCGAACTGGGCCTGTCCGCCTATGACGCCAGCGTGCTGTCCGCCAGCCGCGAGATGGCCGACTTCTTCGAGGAAGTGAAGGATGTCTGTGGCGACGCCAAGCAGGCCGCCAACTGGGTGCAAGGCGAGCTGGCCGGTCGTCTCAACAAGGAAAACCTCGACATCACCGTAAGCCCGGTCTCCGCGGCCCAGCTGGGCGGCCTGATCAAGCGCATCGTCGATGAGACCATCAACGGCAAGGCCGCCAAGCAGGTGTTCGCCGCGCTGTGGGATGGCGAAGGCGAGAGCGCAGACGAGATCATCGAGTCGCGCGGCCTCAAGCAGGTCACTGATACCGGTGCCATCGAAGCCGTGGTCGATCAGGTGATCGCCGACAACCCGGCCCAGGTGACCCAGTATCAGGAAGCCGAGCCGGACAAGCGTGGCAAGATGATCGGCTTCTTCGTCGGTCAGGTGATGAAGGCCTCGCGCGGCACCGCCAATCCGCAACAGGTCAACAAGGTGCTGAAAGACAAGCTGGATAGCCTCAGCTGAGCCTGTCCATCAGCCGCTGAATGAAAAAAGCCCCCACCGTCATCACGACGCTGGGGGCTTTTTCATGCTCTATCGAACGGCAATCAACAGCCGCCTATGCGGGCTCACGACCACCACATACCTGGCAGCCGGGGTCGCGCTTGAGGCCCATGCGCCGCCATTCACCGCTCAGGCCATCGAAGGTCGCAAGGCCGCGATGCACGCTGCCGGCACCGCTGATCAGCTTGAGCGCTTCCAGCGCCTGGAAGGCGCCGATGATGCCGACCAGCGGCGCGATGACCCCGCTCTCGGCGCAGGTCAGCTCTTCATCGCCCAGCTCATCCGGCGGATACAGACAGCCATAACATGGCGCCTGTGGCTCACGGCGATCGAACACCGCCAGCTGGCCGGAGAAGCGTATCGCGGCACCGGAGACCAGCGGGGTGCCCGCTGCCACGCAGGCGGCATTGATCGGGAAGCGTGAGCTGAAGCGATCGGTGCAATCGAGCACCACGTCTGCGGCGGCCACCTGCTCGGCAAGTGCCTCGACCTGCAGGCGCTCTGACAACGCGATCACCTCGGCATCGGGGTTGATCGCCAACAGCGAGGCGGCGAGTGATTGCGCCTTGGGCTGATCGATATCGGCGTCACCATGGGCGATCTGGCGCTGCAGATTGGACAGCTCGACGTGGTCATCATCGGCCACCACCAGGGTGCCGATGCCCGCGGCTGCCAGATAGAGCGCTGCCGGGCAGCCCAGACCACCCGCCCCGATCACCAGAACCCGCGCCGCCAACAGGCGCTGCTGCCCGGCGATGTCGACCTGAGGGAGCAGGATCTGGCGCGAGTAGCGCAGCAATTGCGAATCTTGCATGGGAGAAAAGCCGCCTATCGGTAAATGAAGTGAGAAGCCACGAGCCCTGCCCGACAACAACAGGGCTTGCCATTACTTGGCATCCAGCTCCTCGATATCGGGCACATGCAGCGAGAACTGCTCCTTGACCTCTTCCATCACCACATAACTCTTGGATTCCTTGACGCCGGGCAGCGTCAGCACCACATCGCCGAGCAGCTGACGATAGGCGGACATTTCCGGAATCCGGCACTTGAGGATGTAGTCGAACTGCCCAGAGACCAGATGACATTCCTGGATCTGCGGCAGCTTGGAGACGGCGCGGCGGAATTCATCGAACACCGACGGCGACTGCGTCTCGAGACTGATCTCGACGAAGACCAACAGATTGGCCTTGAGCGCCTTGGGGTCGAGCACCGCCTTGTAACCGCGGATGACGCCGGCACGCTCGAGGCGTTTGACGCGCTCCAGGCACGGCGTGGTGGAAAGGCCGACTTCCGAGGCAAGGTCGACATAGGAGATACGAGCATTCTCTTGCAGGCAACGCAGAATCTTGAGGTCGATGCGGTCCAGAGAGCGTGATTTTGCTTTCATTGTAATAGTTTTCCCAGCAGGGTGACTTGCAGCAGGATCATCCGTGCTCCTGGCTTCCGTGCAGTCAGGCCGTCGGATAACAAGGGGGTTATCAGATGACCATGCCAATCATGCAGGTTCATTACTATCATACCCGGCCAACAGGGGATACGCCTTCACTGGCGGTACTGTGACGAGGATTCCACGCAGACTCCACTGAAAACGGTGGAATGCACTACAGGGGTGCCAAGCGCGAGGATGTCAGCGGGGAGCACGCACGGGCACCGCTAGACGGCGCCCGGCGATCATCAGGCCAGCTTGCCCAGCGTGATGCGTTCGCGCCCGCCCAGGTCTTCCAGGGTCTCGACGTCGACGAAGCCGCCGGCACGCAGTGCCTCGCGCACTTCATTGCCCTGGGTGAGGCCATGTTCCAGCATCAGGTGGCCGCCTGCGGCCAGGTGCTGCGGCGCAGTGGCGATCAGATGCAGGAAGTCCGCCAGCCCTGACTTGGCCGCGACCAGCGCCGAGCGCGGCTCGAAGCGCACATCGCCCAGCGCGAGATGCGGGTCATCATCGGCCAGATAAGGGGGGTTGGCGGTAATCAGCGCAAAGCCGCTCTCGGTGACGGCACTGAACCAGTCACTTTGGCGGAATTCGGCATTGGCGATCGCCAGACGCTCGGCATTGCCGCGTGCAAGCTGCACGGCTTCCTCGATGAGATCGACTCCCAGCACCTGCCACTGCGGGCGATGACGCGCAAAGGCCAGCGCGATGGCACCGGTGCCGGTGCCGAGATCCAGCAGCTTGCCGCTGGTGGCCTCGGCCAGTTCCAGCGCGCATTCCACCATCACCTCGGTGTCCGGGCGCGGAATCAGTGTGGCCGGTGAACAGGCCAGCGTCAGGCCATAGAATTCACGCCGCCCGAGCAGATGTGCCACGGGATGGCCCTCGGCGCGACGCGCCAGCAGCGCCTCGAAACGTGCCACGCCCTCGGCGCCGGCCTCGCTCTCGAGATCACGATCGCCCCAGGTGTAGAACCAGGTGCGCTCTCGTCCCATTACCTCGCCCAGCAGCAACTCGGCATCCAGACGCGGAGAATCGCTGCCCGCCTCGCTCAGACGGGCAGTCGCGGCTGCCAGGGTGACATCGATTCTCACCTTATTGCTCCTGCAGTGCGGTCAGCTGATCGGCCTGGTATTCCACCACCAGTGGCTCGATCACTTCGTCCAGCTGGCCGGCGATCACTTCATTGAGCTTGTAGAGCGTCAGGTTGATGCGGTGATCGGTCAGACGCCCCTGCGGGAAGTTGTAGGTCCGGATGCGCTCGGAGCGATCACCGGAGCCGACCAGCTTGCGACGGGCATCGGAGGTGGCCTGTGCCTGGGTGTCCACCGCGGCCTGCTTGAGGCGCGCCGCCAGCAGTGACATGGCGCGCGCACGGTTCTTGTGCTGGCTGCGCTCGTCCTGACACTCCACCACCACGCCGGTGGGCAGGTGGGTGATGCGAATCGCGGAATCGGTAGTGTTGACGTGCTGACCACCGGCACCGGAGCTGCGATAGGTATCCACGCGCAGATCGGCCGGATTGATGTCGACATCACCGACTTCATCGGCCTCGGGCATCACCGCCACGGTGCAGGCCGAGGTATGGATACGCCCCTGGGATTCGGTGGCGGGCACGCGCTGCACGCGGTGCGCGCCGGACTCGAACTTGAGGCGCGAGTAGACGCCCTCGCCCTTCACGCGGGCGATGACTTCCTTGAAGCCGCCGTGCTCGCCGTGGCTGGCGCTGACGGTCTCGACCTTCCAGCCCTTGAGCTCGGCGTAGCGTGAATACATCTTGAACAGGTCACCGGCGAACAGCGCCGCCTCGTCACCGCCCGTGCCGGCACGCACCTCGAGGAAGACGTTGGCACCGTCATCCGGGTCACGCGGAATCAGCAGCTGGGTGATCTCGGCTTCCAGCGTCTCGAGCGCCGCATCGGTATCGCGGACTTCCTCACGCGCCATGTCGCGCATCTCTGGATCACTGTCCTCCGCCATCGCCAGCGCGGCGTCACGGTCTTCGTTCAGGCCGCGATGGCGGCGCCATGCCTCGATCAATGGTTCAAGCTCGGCATACTCCCGCGACAGGTCGCGGAACCTGGCCTGGTTCCCGATCACTTCGGGCTCCGACAGCAGTGCGGATATCTCCTCGAAGCGGTCATGGAAGGTGTCGAGCTTGGTGATGAGGCTGTCTTTCATGAAGGGTCCTGTGATGAATCAGCCGGCGCGAGCAGAAGCGTCTGGGCCGTCTGAAGAATATCCTGGCGATCGTCTCCCGAGGCCTGGCGCAGTGCCAGCGTCGGGTGATGCATGAAGCGATTGGCCAGCTGGCGTGCCAGCTGCGCGACCACTTCCTGGGGGTCGCGTCCCTGATCGAGCTCCGCCAGCGCCTGCGCCTCGCATTCGGCGCGCAGTTGCTCGCCATGGCTGCGGTAGCGCTTGATGACTTCGCCGCCACTGCGCACCCGCTTGAGGTGCAACCAGGCGTTGACGCCCTGGCGAATCAGCTCTTCTGCCTGGGCAGCGGCCAGCTCGCGGTGGCGACGATTCTCGTCGATCACTTCCTGCAGGTCATCGACCGTATAGAGGAAAACATCGTCGAGGTCGCCGACCTGCGGCTCGATATCGCGCGGAACGGCGATGTCGACCATGAACACCGGCTTGTAGCGGCGCTTCTTGAGCGCGCGTTCCACCATGCCCTTGCCGAGAATCGGCAGCTGGGAAGCGGTGGAGGCTATCACGATATCGGCATTCTCGAGGGCATGCGGAATGCCTTCCAGGCCGATGGCGCTCCCGCCCAGCTCATCGGCCAGACGCTCGGCGCGCGATACGGTGCGGTTGGCGATGCACAGGTTGGCGATGCCCGCTTCCTTGAGATGGCGCGCGACGAGTTCGATGGTCTCGCCGGCACCGATCAACAAGGCATTGGCCCGCGAGAAGTCATCGAAGATGTGGCTGGCCATGCTGACGGCGGCGTAGGCCACCGAGACGGGGTTCTCGCCGATACCGGTCTCGGTACGCACCTGCTTGGCGACCTGGAAGATATGCTGGAAGAGCTGCTCGAGCTCACCGCCCAGCCCCACCGAGTTGCGCGCGAACTGATAGGCGTCCTTGAGCTGGCCCAGAATCTGCGGCTCGCCCAGCACCATCGAGTCCAGCCCCACCGCGACACGGATCAGGTGGCGTACCGCCTCTTCTCCCAGGTGCTGATAGCTGCAACGCGACAGCTCCTCCACCGGCAGGCGATGAAAACGCCCCAGCCACTCGAGCACCGACTTGGCGCCATCGCTGGTCACGCAGTAGAGCTCGGTACGGTTGCAGGTCGACAGCACCGCCGCTTCGGAGACCGCCGGCAGGCGCTTCAATTCGCCCAGCGCGGCATCGAGCTGCGCGGGCGTGAAAGCAACGCGCTCGCGCACGTCAACGGCGGCGGTGCGGTGATTGATGCCAAGGGCAAGAAGGGTCATGGAGTCAGTCGTCAGGGTCTGGCCGGCAGGAATCGGCGTCAATGTCAGGCGGCTCTCGGTGCTGGCCTGCCGCGAGGCCAAGGCCAGGACAGCAGGTAATCCGCGCAGGCTCGGTGCCTTTACACCTGTCGACTCAATGGGGACAAAGGCGGCTGACATAAAGGCACACAGGGCTGCCGAAGCGGCTGAGATCGTAATATTAGCGCGCTCATTCTACCACAGCGTCTGTACCACGCGACCCCGCAGCACGTCGCAGCCGATGAGGATTTTCCATGATGCTGGCAGGCTATCGCTATCAGCCCGCGCGGCGTATCTGTCGGCATACGAGGTGGCCGGCGGGTCATGCCTCTTGCTTGCATCGGCAACGCTATCCCCGCTCGCCGCCAGCCGTTATGCTGCGAGACACGACGCCTTCATCAGCGCCACACTGCGCGCATGACCTGGCCTGCGGCTCGACCGCCCCGTTCCCTCACCCTGCTCCCACTGACAAACGCGAGGTTGCATGCACGCTTCGACTGCCGCTGAACATAGCCCCCCGCACGCGCACGCCTGCCTTGATGCCCCCCGTCGCCCGCGCGCCGGATGGAAGTCCTGCGTCGTGGGCGGATTGCTGCTGGGCATGACCGGCTGTCAGTCGATGAGCGACTCCGCGCCCCTGATGGCGCAGCCCGACCCGCTGGCCACGGCGCCGCCCATCCAGCAGGGCCTGGATGCCGACAGCCTCAATCAGCTGCTGAGCGCCGAACTCGCCGGACAGCGCGGTGACTATCCCCGTGCCGCCAATGGCTATCTGGCCGCCAGCCGTCACTTCGATGACCCGGAACTGGCGCGCCGCGCCGTGCTCGCGGCCCGTTTCGCCGACAACCCGGCCCTGCTGGAGCGCGCCGCCGAACGCTGGCAGCAACTCGATGAGTCCGCCAGCGAGCCCGGCATCATCCGCGCCCGCCTGGCGGTCGAGCGAGGCGACTGGCAAGCCGCACTCGAGCAGCGCCTGATGCTCACCGCCAGTGGCGGCAACGGCAATCTGGCGACCCTGGCCGAGCAGGCGATCGATGCCGGTGCCGAGCTCGAACCCCTGCTGGCGATGCTGGAGGCGCATATCGCCCAGCATCCCGAGCAGCCGATGCCCGAGATTGCCGCGGCACTGTTCGAGGCAGCGCTGGGCGATGAGACAGCCGCGCGTGCACGCCTGGTGCGCCTGGAAAGCGCTCACGCCACATTGGCGGAGCTCTGGCTGGCGCGCAGCGAGATCGAACGCAGCGCGGGGCGTCTCGAGGCGGCGCGGCGCGCGGTGGCCCGAGGCCTTGAGATCGCCCCCGATGACAGTCGCCTGATCCTGAGCGCCGCGCAGACCGAACTGGCCAGCGGCGATCTGGACGCGGCACGCGAGCGCATCGACAGCCTCATCACCCGCCATCCCAACGCGCCACGTCTGCGCCTGGCGCTGGCCAGCCTCTATCTTGATGCCGATTCCCCCGAGGACGCCCATCGCCTGCTGCTGCCGCTGCTCGACGAAGACCCGGCACCGGACGCCGCCTATGCCCTGCTGGGGCTGGCCGCCGAGTCCAGCGGCGATGTCGACAACGCCATCCTTTACTACCGTCAGGTGCCGGACGGCGAGCGCTACATTTCCAGCCGCGCCCGTGCCGCCCAGTTGCTGGTCGAACATGAGCGCACGGACGAGGCCCGTCAGTTCCTGGCCGTGGAACGCCTGCGCCATCCGCGTCATGCCATGACGCTGCTCAGCTTCGAGATCGACCTGCTCGACTCCCAGGAGGCGCATGCCGAGGCCGATGCCCTGCTCAGCAGCAGCATCACCACACGCCGCAAGGCGCTTGCGCAAGCCATCGCCGCCCAGGAGACCGACACGCGCAACACGCTGGAAAGCGAGCTGGGCAGCCTGTTGTTCCTGCGTGGCATCCGCCGCCTGGAAGATGATCAGCTGGGCGGCATGGAAGAAGACCTGCGGGAAGTCATCGCGCTGGAGCCCGACAACGCCAGCGCCTACAACGCGCTCGGCTACACCCTGCTGGTGGAGACGGACCGCCTCGAGGAAGCACTGGCCTTGATCGAGCGCGCCCATGCGCTGTCGCCCGACGACGCGGCCATTCTGGATAGCCTCGGCTGGGGCCGCTATCTGACCGACGACCTCGACAATGCGCTGGCACCGCTGGAAGCCGCCTGGGCCCAGCAGCAGGATGCCGAGATCGGTGCCCATCTCATCGAGGTGCTGTGGGCGCTGGGCCGCGAGGATGAAGCCCGCGGCCTGGCGGTAGAGCTGAGCGAGCGCTTTGAAGAAGCCAGCGAGCTCGAAGCCCTGTTCCAGCACATCCCCGAGCTGCGCCCGGTCGTCGACGCGCCCTGAAGGGCACTGCCACGCTACCCGGCACTTTCTGCCCACTGGCGAGTCCATTATCCTGACTCGTCAGTGAGTGGAGTCTCACTCACCGTCACTCATCTTCTCGCCATCCGGAAGGCCTTCGCGTCATGATCACTTCTCCCCTGTCACTTCCCCTGCTGAGCCAGGCACGCCGTCTGCTCGGGCCAGCCCTGCTGGCCATGACACTGGTACTCAGCGGCTGCGCCAGCCAGATGGCCAGCGACAATGCCGGTGATCTGACACGCAGCGACGGCGACTGGCAGCAACAGGACGCGCAACTTGCCGCCCTGACCCACTGGCAGCTGGCAGGCAAGGTCGGCATTCGCACTCCCGAGGAAGGCCATAGCGCCAACCTCGACTGGCAGCAGGACGGCGATGACTACCACATGCTGATCACCGGACCGCTGGGTGCGGGGCGCACGGCCCTGGTGCGCGACGCCGATGGTGTGCGCCTCTCCTCCTCCGAGGGCGACTTCGAGGCCCCGGATGCCGAGAGCCTGATGCTGGCGCAACTGGGCTGGTCATTGCCGCTGGGCGCCCTCGACAACTGGGTGCGCGGCGTACCGGCCGCTGGCGAGCATGACATCGAGACAGATCAACTTGGCTTCCCGACCACTCTCTACCAGGACGGCTGGGAAGTGGACTATCAGGATTGGACCCGCGCCGAAGGCCTGTGGCTGCCGCGCAAGATGAAACTCTACTACGGCGACCTCACCGCCACTCTGATCGTCAACCAGTGGCAGGCGCTGTGATCGTGACACCTTCTCCTTCTTCCATGACGACCCCGACAGCCGCATCCGCATCGCCCATGACTCTCACGCTGCCTGCTCCGGCCAAGCTCAACCGCATGCTGCATATCACGGGCCAGCGTGCCGATGGCTATCACGAGCTGCAGACGCTGTTCCAGTTTCTCGAGCACGGCGACAGCCTCAGCTTCACGCTGCGCGACGATGAGGCCATCCGCCTCTCACCGCCTATTGAAGGCGTGCCCGAAGAGGCCAACCTGGTCGTGCGCGCCGCGCGCCTGCTGCGAGAAGCCGCACATGCGCAGGGCAAGGTCGCGTCACCCACCGCATTGCCCGGTGTCGATATCACGCTGGAGAAAGTGCTGCCGATGGGTGGCGGCCTGGGGGGCGGCAGCAGCGACGCCGCCACGACCCTGCTGGCGCTGGACAGACTCTGGGGGCTTGAGCTTGGCGAAGACGCCCTCGCCGAGCTCGGCCTGTCGCTCGGCGCGGATGTGCCGGTATTCGTGCGCGGCTTCGCCGCCTGGGCCGAAGGCATCGGTGAACGCCTGGTGCCAGCCCCGCTGGACACCCCATGGTTCGTGGTGATCCACCCCGGTGTCGAGGTCGCGACACCCGCCGTGTTCGGCCACCCGCAATTGACACGTTCCAGCCTCGCGATTAGTATGGCGCGCGCACTGCAGGGGGGCCGCAACGACTGTGAAGTCGTGGTGCGCACTTTGTACCCGGCAGTCGCCGACGCCCTGGACTGGCTGGACCAGTTCGGCACCGCCAGACTGACGGGCACCGGCGCCTGTGTGTTCTGTGCGTTTGACGACGCACGACAGGCCAGCGAGGTGCTGGGTCGACTCGAACTCGAGCGCCCGATGTGGCACGCCTTCTCGGCACGCGGTTGCAATATCTCCCCTCTACATGCCGCTCTGGCTTCGGCCTGAGCACAGCAACTGGTTGAAGTGAACGTTGCTGGGGTATCGCCAAGTGGTAAGGCACCGGTTTCTGGTACCGACATTCCCAGGTTCGAATCCTGGTACCCCAGCCAATCCTGGCCGTTCCCGGTCAACCCGGAATTCTCCACTCCCGAGATCCCACAAGACTCCAAAGGTGGCTGCGCGTGTCAAAACTGATGGTATTCGCGGGGAATGCCAATCCCGCTCTCGCCCGCAAGGTAGCTGAAGCCCTCGATACCCGCCTGGGCCATGCAACCGTCGGTCAGTTCAGCGATGGCGAGATTGCGGTAGAAATCAACGAAAACGTTCGCGGCAAGGACGTCTTCATCATGCAGTCCACCTGCGCACCGACCAACGACAACCTGATGGAGCTGATCCTGATGGTGGATGCGTTGCGTCGTGCGTCTGCGGCGCGTATCACTGCGGTCGTACCCTACTTCGGCTACGCCCGTCAGGACCGCCGCGTGCGCTCTGCGCGCGTGCCGATCTCGGCGAAGGTGGTCGCGGACATGATGGTCAAGGCTGGCGTCAATCGCGTCATGACCATGGACCTGCATGCCGACCAGATCCAGGGCTTCTTCGATGTGCCGGTGGACAACGTCTACGGCTCACCGATCCTGCTCGACGACATCGAACGTCAGAACTATGACAACCTGATCGTCGTCTCCCCGGATGTGGGCGGCGTGGTACGTGCCCGTGCCATCGCCAAGCAGCTCAACTGCGAGCTGGCCATCATCGACAAGCGTCGTCCCCAGGCCAACCAGGCCCAGGTGATGAACATCATCGGTGATATCAAGGGCCGCACCTGCGTGCTGGTCGACGACATGATCGATACCGCCGGCACCCTGTGCAAGGCGGGCGAGGCACTCAAGGATCATGGCGCCAACCGCGTCGTGGCCTATGCGTCCCACGCGATCCTGTCCGGCCCGGCGGTCGACAACATCACCAATTCCGTCCTCGACGAAGTGGTGGTTGCCGACACCATCCCGCTGTCCGACGCCGCGCGTCGTTCCGGCAAGATCCGCCAGCTGACTGTCGCTGGCCTGATCGCCGAGGCGATCCGTCGCGTCAGCAACGAAGAATCCGTCAGCGCAATGTTCCACTGAGTCCTGCCGGCGGGCCCTGCTCGCCGCTGCTCGCGGAACAGGCACTGACAACGGCGGATGATCCATCATCCGCCGACAAGCGGCCGGCCCGGAAATCTCCGGGCCGGCCTCATGGATCCGGTAGCGCTCTGGTCGCGGGGGCTACCGGATTCTCATTAGACCCTTGAGGTATCTGCAAAATGAAACTGTTCAAACTGAATGCTGAAGTTCGTGAAGACCTGGGGAAAGGTGCGAGCCGCCGCCTGCGTCGTACGAACGACTTCGTGCCGGCCATCATCTACGGTGCCGACCAGGCTCCGACTCCGGTCATGATCGACAAGCCGAGCCTGTACAAGGCGGTTGACGATGAGGCGTTCTACACCTCCATCATCACCCTGAACGTTGCAGGCAAGACCGAGAAAGTCGTCATCCGTGACCTGCAGCGTCACCCGTTCAAGCCGCTGCTGACTCACGTCGACTTCCTGCGTATCGATCCGACCCACAAACTGACCATGAACGTGCCGCTGCACATCACTGGTCAGGAAGCCTGTGTCGGTGTCAAGGACCAGGACGGCGTCCTGCACGTCCTGGCGACTGACGTCGAAATCAGCTGCCTGCCGGAAGCCCTGCCGGAATACCTGGAGCTGGACGTGTCCAAGCTGGAAGTTGGCCACACCCTGCACCTGTCCGACATCGCTCTGCCGGAAGGCGCCGAGTCCGTTGCCCTGTCCCACGGTGCCGATCACGACACCGCTGTGGTCAACGTCACTCGTCCGAACATCTCTGCTGACGCAGAAGATGCTGCTGAAGGCGAAGAAGCACCTGCTGCAGAATAACGCAGCCTGACCAAGGAGCCAGACAGCGCATGTCACGAGTGAAAGCGATCATCGGCCTCGGTAACCCGGGGAACGAATACGAAGACACCCGTCACAATGCCGGCGTCTGGCTCCTTGACGCTCTTGCGCGCCACGGTCACACCACGTTGCGTCCGGAACGCAAGTTCCATGGCCAATACGCGAAGGTCCACTTCGCCGGTCAGGATCTGCATTTGCTGTTCCCATCGACGTTCATGAATCGCAGCGGTCAGGCCGTGGCCGCATTGTGCAACTTCTACAAGCTCGCCCCGGATGAGCTGCTCGTCGCCCACGATGAGCTGGACATCGACCCCGGCACCGCCCGCTACAAGCAGGGTGGCGGCCATGGCGGTCACAACGGGTTGCGCGACATCATCAGTGCACTGGGCAACGACAAGTCGTTCCATCGTGCCCGCATCGGCATCGGCCACCCCGGCAATGCCAAGCTGGTGACCAACTTCGTGCTCGGACGTCCCGGCAAGGCTGAACGCCAGGCCATCGACGACGCCATCGACGAAGTGGTGATGACCCTCCCCGACGCCATCAGTGGCGAATGGGCACGGGCCATGAATCGCCTGCATTCCTTCAAGAGCTGAACCTCTGCATCACCCGGTACCACCCCTCTCCGAATTTCGGTGATTCGCTCAGCGCATCACCTCGCTTGCGTGCGCGCATCTCGCCACGCGATCAGCAGCAAAAGGCATCATTTGTCGCGCGACATGCGCCCAATGGATGACCTCGGCGGCATGAGGCCTTACACTTCCCGCCTGTCTTCATTCCGTGCCTGCCCACTCGTTTCCCCGCATGCCCAGTGCCCGTGCACTCAGAGCCTGCTGGTCGAGACGACTGCCAGTGCCACGCCCCATTCGATACGTCACACCAGGATCTAGCGCCATGGGTTTCAATTGCGGCATCGTCGGCCTGCCGAACGTCGGCAAGTCCACTCTCTTCAATGCACTGACCAAGTCGGGCATTGACGCCGAGAACTTCCCCTTCTGCACCATCGAGCCGAACACCGGTATCGTGCCGATGCCTGACCCTCGCCTGAACGCGCTGGCCGAGATCGTCAAGCCGGAGAAGGTGATCCCGACCACCATGGAATTCGTCGATATCGCGGGTCTGGTCGCGGGCGCTTCCAAGGGCGAAGGTCTGGGCAACAAGTTCCTGGCCAACATCCGCGAGACCGACGCCATCGCCCACGTGGTGCGTTGCTTCGAGGATGACAACGTCATCCACGTCGCCAACCACGTCGACCCGGCCGCCGACATCGAGACCATCAACATCGAGCTGGCCCTGGCCGATCTCGACAGCGTCGAGCGCAGCATCCAGCGTCTGGCCCGTGTCGCCAAGGGCGGCGACAAGGAAGCCATCGCCACCAAGGCCGTGCTGGAACGCATCCAGCCGCACCTGGCCGAAGGCCAGCCGCTGCGCAGCTTCGGTCTCAGCGATGACGACCTGAAGATCGTGCGCGGTTTCGGCTTCCTGACCCTCAAGCCGACCATGTACATCGCCAACGTCAGCGAGGAAGGCTTCGAGAACAATCCCTACCTCGATATCGTGCGCGGCATTGCCGCCAACGAAGGCGCCAGCGTCGTGCCGGTATGCAACAAGATCGAAGCCGAGATCGCCGAGCTGGACGAGGAAGAGCGCGAGATGTTCCTCGACGAGCTGGGCATGGAAGAGCCGGGCCTGGACCGCGTCATCCGCGCCGGTTACGAGCTGCTGGGTCTGCAGACCTACTTCACCGCTGGCGTGAAGGAAGTGCGTGCCTGGACCGTCAAGATCGGCGCTACCGCACCGGAAGGCGCTGGTGTCATCCACACCGACTTCCAGAAAGGCTTCATCCGTGCCGAAGTCATCTCCTATGACGACTTCATCGCCTACAAGGGCGAGCAAGGCGCCAAGGATGCCGGCAAGTGGCGCCTGGAAGGCAAGGACTACATCCTCAAGGATGGCGACGTGGTGCACTACCGCTTCAATGTCTGATGGCTCACCGGTGCCCGGCGACGCCCAGGCCCAGCTGACGCCCTGACAGCCTGTCCTGACAGAACGGCCCTGATCTCTCACGAGGTCAGGGCCGTTCTGCGTTGTGGTGCGGCAAACGGTTCAATCAGGGGCACCGATCAAGCCGTGGAGGTCTTAACCAACAGAGAGCTCAACCAGCGAAGGGCTCAGACCGCTGAGGGCTCTGCCAGCGGCACCTGCAGCCACTGCGCGGCCTGCCTGGCGAGCTGGTCCGCCAGTGACTGCGCCAGCCGCGAACGCCCCGCCTCGCGTCGCCACACGGCACTCAGCACCAGCTCACCCGCCTGGGGCAGCTGACGAGCGCTCAAGCCGCGCTCCGTAGTGGCGGCATGCGCCGTGATCGCATCGACCACCGCCAGCCCCTCCCCCGCCTGAACCAGCGCCGCCGCCAGTGGATAGGTCTGCACACGCGTCACGATGCGCGGTGAGGATGGCAAAGCGCTTGAAGCTTCCTGCGCCACGCTCGCCAGCAGACCATCGAGTCGCCGCGCCAGCGGGTCGTGCGCTCCCAGCGCGATCAGGCGCTGACCGGCAAGCTCCGCCACCGTCATCGGCGTCTGCTGACAGTCCTGTGCCCAATACCCTGCGGGCCCGAGCACCAGTAGCGGCATGCGCACCAGCGGACGCGTCATCAGCGCAGGATGCGTCGGCGCACTCAGCGTGAAGGCGATATCGACCTCATGCAGCAACAGGGCATCGACGATCTCGCGGGTATGCTGGGTCGCCAGCTCACAGCTGACCCGCGGCTGACGCCGGCGCCACTGACCCAGCGCCTGCGGCAACAATTGCTGGGCGATGGCAGGCGTTGCCACCACCTTGAGCGTGCGTGCCTCGCCCTCACGCAAGCCATCGACCAGCCGTCTCACATCGTTCAGCTGACCGAGCATTCCCTGACTGGCCGCTTCCAGCTTGCGCGCCTCCTCGGTGGGATGAAGCTGCCCTGCACTGCGCGTGAACAGCGTGATGCCCCACTGGCGCTCGACCTGCTGCAGCGCCTTGCTCGCCGCTGGCTGGGAGATATGCAGCAACCGCGCCGCGCCGGTCACGCTACCGGCCTGCAGGACGGCGTGAAAGATCTCCAGGTCCCTGAGCCGCATGCGCTATCTCCCTGTCCGGTTGTCTAGAGGGCTAACTTGAGGGCGCACTTGAGCGCCTGCGCATCAGGTTACCCCATAACCTCGGGTTATGGCGCAGCACATCCTTTTCATTCGCCACTCACGCCAGCGACCGGCAAGCTCGAACACAACGCAACACGACCTTCACGACCCGGGAGCCCAGCATGCAACGCCACGTGACCGTCATCGGAGGCGGCGTGATCGGCCTCGCCAGTGCCCACGCCCTGGTACGCGCCGGCCACTGCGTGACCCTGATCGACGCCCATGCCGAGGTCGCCAGTGAGACCAGCCACGCCAATGGCGGCCAGCTGAGCTATCGCTATGTGGCGCCACTGGCCGATAGCGGCGTGCCCCGCCAGGCCATCAAGTGGCTTTTGGCAGGCAATGAGGCACCGCTGAAACTGCGCCCGAATCTGGACCCCGCACAATGGCGCTGGATGGCCCGCTTTGTGGCCGCCTGCAATCACCGCACCCATCAGGCCAGCGCAGCGCAGATGCTCTCGCTGGCTCTGCACAGCCAGGCGATCATGAGCGAGTGGCGCACTCGAGATGCGCTCGGCGACTTCGCCTGGCAGCAGCGCGGCAAGCTGGTGATCCACCGTGATCCCAAGGCGCTCGACAAGGCGGCCGCCGCGCGCGTCGCCCCGCAGGACCAGCAGGTGCTCGATGCGCGCCAATGCATCACGTTGGAGCCCTCACTGGCCCATCAGCAAGCCCATCTGTCAGGCGGCATCTTCAGCGCCTCGGACGAGACGGCGGATTGCCATGCCTTCTGTCAGGCGCTGGAGCGCAAGCTGCAGGCTTCCGGGCGCTATACGCGCATCGCCAACACGCGCGTCGCCGCGCTGAGCGCACGCAACGGCCGCATCGAGCAACTCGAGCTCAGACACCTTGATGGCCGCCGAGAATGCCATGCCGTCGAAGAGGTCGTCATCGCGGCCGGCAATCATGCCGCCGAGCTGGTGCGCCCACTGGGCATCCGCCTGCCCCTGCAGCCGCTCAAGGGCTATAGCCTCACCCTGCCACTGGCAGCTGACACCCCCGAGACGGCCGCGCCGCGCATCAGCGTCACCGACTCGGCACGCAAGGTGGTCTATGCCGACCTGGAGTCGTCGGCATCGCGCCAGCTGCGCGTCGCGGCGATGGTGGATATCGGCCAGCAGGAACGCGACAGCTTCCACCCCGAACTGGATGAGCAGCGCATTGCCGCCCTGCGCAAGCTGGCCAGCGCCACCTTCCCCGCAGCCGGCGATTTCGCGCAGGCCACTCCCTGGGCCGGACTGCGCCCCAGTACGCCCAAGGGGCCGCCGATCCTCGGCCGTCCCCGGCAAACGAACAGCCCGGACAATCTGTGGCTGAACGTCGGCCATGGCAGTCTGGGTTTCACGCTGGCCTGCGCCAGTGGCGACCTCATCGCACGCGCCATCTCGCGAGAGGCTCTCCCCAGCTCTCTCTCCGACAGCCTACCTGATGCCCTCGCTGCGCGGCCTGGACGCTAGCCTGATGAATTCCCTGCCACTTTTTCGCGCTGATGCGTTGACAACATCACGGGCAATCCGTAATATTCGCCTCCGTTGGACGGCTACATAGCTCAGCTGGTTAGAGCACATCACTCATAATGATGGGGTCCCCTGTTCAAATCAGGGTGTAGCCACCAACCAAGATTCGAAAGGCCTGACTGCTTGCAGTCAGGCCTTTTTCGTTGTGCGCGATCCATACGCAAGACTCGCGCATCCAGCGCCCTGCGCCGCAATCCTCGAGCCAGGTCACAGACATCAAAAAGGGCGACCCGCAGGCCGCCCTTTTTCCAGGCTCGTCTTTTTACGATATTACGATAAGCGCCCGCTCTCTCAGCACAATCCGGCTCGACTCAATCCAGCTGCTCGCGATTGCAGAAGGCTACCAGCACCTTGATCAGCATGGCGACATCGGCACTGCCGGATGTCTCACGAATCGAGTGCATGCCCCACTGCGGCAGCCCCACATCCAGGGTCGGCACCCCCACCTCACTGGCGGTGATCGGCCCGATGGTACTGCCACAGCCCATGTCGGCACGGCTGACGAAGGTCTGCACCGGCACATCCTGCTCGCGACACATCTCACGGAACAGCCCGGCCGTGGTGCTGTTGGTGGCGTAACGCTGATTGGCATTGACCTTGATGACCGGCCCGGCATTCAACTTCGGCCCATGCCCCGCATCATGCTTGTCCGCGAAATTGGGGTGCACGGCGTGGGCATTATCGCAAGAAATCATCAAGGAGCGCTGCACGAGGCACTGATAGCCTTCTTCGCTGTCCAAGCCGACGTAGTGATTGATGCGCTTGAGCACATCAGCCAGGAAGGGCCCCTGGGCACCACAGGCGCTGGCACTGCCGACTTCCTCATGATCGGTGGTGACGAACAGCGCCCCCTGACTGCCATCAGCCTCCAGCAGAGCCTCGAGACCGACGAAGCAGGACAGCAGATTGTCGAGGCGCGCACTGGTGATCAACTCACCCTTCAGCCCCGACTGCGCCGCCGGCTGCAGATCATGCAGGCCCAGCTCGAAGTCGACGACATCCGCGATTCGCACGCCGTGCTGCTCCTCGATCAGCTCGATCAACAGCGCATTGAAGGCCTCCGCGGGCGTCCCGGCCTCTTTCCCAAGCTGCATGACCACGGCTGACATCTGGGTCTGGGCATTGATGGCACGCCCGCTGTTGACGTCACGATCCAGATGGATCGCCAGGCTCGGCACGCAGGCAAACGGACGCATGACCGTCAGCAGCAGCGTCTCGCGACGACCGTCCGCATGCCGCACCTGGACACGGCCCGCAAGGCCCAGATCGCGATCGAACCAGGTGCTCAGCAACACGCCGCCATAGGTCTCGACGCCCAGCGTCAACCAGCCCTGACTGGCCTGCGCCGGATTGGGCTTCAGGCGCAGACAGGGCGAATCGGTGTGCGCACCGATCATCCGAAGTGAGCTCAGTGACGTATCACCCTTCGGGAGCTGAAAGGCGATCAACGAGGAATCATTGCGCGTGACATAGGCGCGCTCACCGGGCGCCAGCTGCCAGGAAGACGTCTCGCTGAGGCGACGATAGCCCGCCTGTTCAAGACGCTGCGCCATGGAAGCCGTCGCGTGCCACGGCGTGGGAGAAGAAGACAGGAAGTCGAGCAGTGCGGGAACGCGGGAATCCGCAATCGCATGAGTCATGATGGCGTCTGGTCCTCGAAGATATATGCAAGGCACTGTATAAGAAGAAACATGATGGGGAAAACCTGTGACGACCCTTCGATGACATGACTGCCATCCAGTCACCATTCAGCGGGGCGTCGAGAAGCGCGGCATGCCAGCCAAAGCCCTGCGCTGACGGAGTTTTCACAACCCCAACGCATCAACGCCAGACAACTGTGTATGGTGCGTGAGACTGCTACAATGCCCGCTCGACCCCCTGCGGGGAGGTCGTTCAGGGAGCAGAGTGTACATGAATCGGGAGTGCTTCATTGATGAGCCTGTTCGCAAACGTCCGGCGCACGGCATTCGTTGCCCTGTGTCTTGCCATGGCCGGCCCTGCCAGTGCCGCGGTCACCCCTACTGACGCCGATGCACAGGCTGCTCGCGAAGTTGCCGAGTCTTTGCGCTATGGGCATTACGAAGATGTGACCCTGGATGACCACTGGGCCAACCGCGCCTTTACGCAATACCTCAAGACTCTCGACCCCCAGAAAGCCTATCTGCTGGATGCGGACATCAGCGAGTTCAGCGACCTGCGTCACGATTTCGACGACGCCATGGTCGATGGTGATCTCGAGCGTATCTATGGCCTCTACGAGCGCTATCAGCAACGCCTCACCGCACGCCTCACCTGGCTGGTGAAGACGCTGGACGCCAAGCCGAGCTTCGATTTCGACAAGGACGATCGCCTGGCGCTGGACCGCAAGGACAGCCCATGGGCCGATAGCGAACAGGAGCTCGACGAGCTGTGGCGCAAGCGCCTCAAGAATGCCTGGCTATCGATGTCGCTGTCCGACAAGAGCGATGACGAGATCGCCAAGACGCTCAGCGAGCGTTATTCCAACCAGCTCAAGCGCATCAAGCAGACCAACGATGAAGATATCCTGACGCTGGTGATGCATGCCGTGACCGGAAGCATCGACCCGCACAGTGAATACTTCTCGCCGCGCCAGGGCGAATCCTTCGATATCCAGATGAAGCTGTCGCTGGATGGCATCGGCGCCCTGCTGCAATCCGAAGGCGAATACGTCAAGGTCTCGAGTCTCGTGCCCGGTGGCCCTGCCGAGAAGGATGGCGAGCTCAAGCCGGCTGATCGCATCGTGGCCGTCGGCCAGGGTCAGGGCGACAGTGAGTGGACCAACGTGGTCGGCATGCGCCTGGATGACGTCGTGGACCTGATCCGCGGCCCGAAGGGCTCCGTCGTGCGCCTGGAAGTGATTCCGGCCCAGTCGCTGGATGTCACCAAGACGCGTGAACTGGACATCACCCGCGACACCGTCAAGCTCGAGGACCAGGCTGCCAATGCCAAGGTCATCGACGTCAAGCGCGATGACGGCGTCCACAGGATCGGCGTCATTCATGTGCCCGCCTTCTATGTCGATTTCGATGCCTGGCAGGCCGGTGAAGACGACTACCGCAGCACCACTCGCGACGTGGCGCGCCTGATCGACGAACTGAAGGCCAAGCAGGTGGAAGGCATCATTCTCGATCTGCGCAACAACGGCGGCGGCGCCCTGCAGGAAGCCAATTCGATGATCGGCCTGTTCATCGATCGCGGCCCCACCGTGCAGGTGCGTGATGCACGCGGCCGTATCAGCCTCTACGGCGATACCGACGCCGGCACCCACTATGACGGCCCGCTGACCGTGCTGGTCAACCGCCTCTCGGCCTCGGCATCCGAAATCTTCGCCGGTGCGATCCAGGACTACGGCCGCGGCCCGATTCTCGGCAGCCAGACCTTCGGCAAGGGCACGGTGCAGACCATCTCCTCGCTGAGCGAAGGCGAGATCAAGCTGACCCGCGCCAAGTTCTATCGCATCTCCGGCGACTCGACCCAGAACAAGGGTGTGAAGCCGGACATCGCCTTCCCCAGCGTCATCGACCCGCAGGAGATCGGCGAATCCAGCCTCGACTACGCGCTGCCCTGGGACCAGGTGCGCCCGGTGAAGTATCGCCGCTACGGTGATCCGGCACGCTACCTGGCCGCATTGCGCGCCCGCCACCAGAGCCGCGTCGAACAGGACCCCAACTTCAGCTACCTGAAGAGCGAAGTCGCGCTGTCAAAGGCACTGCGCGCGCAGCAGACCAGCATCAGCCTCAATCGTGAGCAGCGCAAACGCGAGATGGATGCCCAGGAAGCCGAGCAGCTGGCACTGGAAAACAAGCGCCGTCGTGCCCTCAATCTCGAGCCACTGACAAGCTTTGCCGAACTCGATGCCGCCAGCGACCACATCTCTTCCCCCGAGAGTGACCCGCAGCAGGAAGCCGATATCGAAGAAGGCAGCACCGACAAGGAAGCCAAGGACCCGATCGATCAGGCCCAGCTTCAGGAAAGTGCCGAGATCCTGCTCGACTACGCCCACCTCACCGGTGATCGCTAGACTCTCGTGATTCACACCACGGCCACCACCTGACGGACACGGTCGACAGCCAAGGCCCCTGCTCTCATGCAACACCGAGCGCAGGGGCTTTTTTCGTGCCACAAAGAAAGCCTGTGGCACGCAGCATCACGGCCGCGCGAGGCAGCAACGCGCGCACAACAATGCACAGGCAGCAACACATACGAAGCAACACATACGGAGCAACGACAAGACAGAAAACGTAGCAGCAGAAACGAAATGGCTAGCATCGCAACGCCAGGCAGCTGCCGCGCAGAGGATGACAGCAGAATGCTGGCGACGCGGGAACATACTCTCGAGGCAGAAAGCACGAAATGCCGAAGCAGCACGAAATACCAAAGCAAGATGCGGAGCAGGAGCGGACTGGCGAGCAGAACTGAGGAAGCAGGGTTTGCGAACAGAGATCAGAAAAAGCACTTGCGGTCAGGGCCAACAAGCAAAGCTCAGGCAGCGATGGTGCGACCAACAGAGAACACGGAGGGAAGCAGGGAAGTGATATTGGCTCCTCGAACAGGACTCGAACCTGTGACCCAATGATTAACAGTCATTTGCTCTACCAACTGAGCTATCGAGGAACAACAAAATATCGATCGATATCAGGGCGATATCAGGGCGATATCGAAGCTGATGACGAGGAACTCATCCATCAGCGTCATTTCCGGCATTGGCAGGAAGCCTTGGATTGGCTCCTCGAACAGGACTCGAACCTGTGACCCAATGATTAACAGTCATTTGCTCTACCAACTGAGCTATCGAGGAACTACCGGAAATCCATCTGTCAGTGACATCATCATGGATGCTATCAGACTGACATTTCAAGCATGCTGCATGTGCTATTGGCTCCTCGAACAGGACTCGAACCTGTGACCCAATGATTAACAGTCATTTGCTCTACCAACTGAGCTATCGAGGAACAACCTTGAACACGCGACGAATTATACGGAAATACTCAATGGCGTCAACCACCTTCGGCCATTCAGACCACCGCAGAACTCGTTCGATTCCTCCTGCCGGATCCACCTCCGAAAGCGCACGAAGCGACATCCAGATGTGACAAGGCCCGCACGGATGCAGGCCTTGGAATCACTGGTGGCTACACCCTGATTTGAACAGGGGACCCCATCATTATGAGTGATGTGCTCTAACCAGCTGAGCTATGTAGCCACACGACGAGGCGTATATTGCAGGTCAGGCTGCTGAATTGCAAGCACTTTTTATCAAAAGCTCAACAGACGAGCCTGACGGGCCGATCAGATCCCCAGCGATGTCTTCACCGCGGCAAGGCCAGGCTGACCCTCCACGGTCTCGACTCCCTTGAGCCAGGCCTCCAGCACCTGAGGGTTCTGCTTGAGCCAACTGGCCGCCGCATCGTCCGGGTCTTCGCCGCCATCCATGATGTCGCCCATCAGCTGGTTTTCCATCTCCAGGGTGAACTCGAGATTGGAAAGCAGGGCCCCGACGTTGGTGCATGCCTCGCTGTAGCCCGCACGAGTATTGGTATACACCGTCGCACCACCCAGATTCGGCCCGAAGTAATCATCGGCCCCTTCCAGATAGCCCATCTCGAAGCGGGTATTCATCGGGTGCGGTTCCCAGCCGAGGAACACGACCCACTCCTCGGCGGCAATCTTCGACTTCACTTCCGCCAGCATGCCGGCTTCCGAGGAGTCGATCATCTCGAACTCGCCCATGCCGAAGGCGTCGTCATCAATCATGTCGGCAATGATCATGTTGCCGTCGTTACCCGCCTCTATCCCGTAGATGCGGCCATCGAACTTCTCGAGATTGTCGGCAAGGTCCGCCACCGAGGTCACGCCGGCATCCAGCACATACTGCGGCACCGCCAGGGTATATTTCGCGCCCTGGAGATTGGCGCGCGGGCGATCGACCTGCCCCTTGTCGATGTAAGGGTCACTGATGGAGGCCATCGAGGGCATCCAGTTGCCCAGGAAGACATCGAAGTCATCATTCTTCATGCCGGCATAGGCGATCGGCACCGAGATGGTGTCAGACGTCGTCTCATAGCCCAGCCCCTCCAGCACGGCACGCGTCAGGGCGGTGGTGGCCGTGATGTCCGTCCAGCCGACTTCGGCGAAACGCACCGTGCGACATTCCTCCGACACGGCGGCCTGAGCCTGATTCGCCATGACCGGCACGGCGAAGACGCCCAGTGCCAACAGCACCTTACCAGGTGATCGTTTCATGCTAACCCCTTGTTTTATTGTTCGTTGTCATTCAACTCTCGACCATCGGCGCAACGTTCAACCTACGTTGAGATCGACATGCTGCCCCTCCATGTTCTACCGCACTGTAGCGCTTTTACCAACCGGACTCTCCAACCCACAGTCTTGAACGCCCGCCTGTCACTGGCTGCCACCGGCCCTTGTTTCCTAGTGCGCCTCCCCTTTGATTGACTCCGAACCGCCCCCCTGACTGCCCCGCCTTGCCTCAACTTGACGCATCGGGAACCAGCCTCTACACTTTTTGTTAATTGAACGTTCAATAAAAACTTTGCGCACGACAGCATGGTGCAGCGCTCGCGGCAAACCGGTGATGATCCAGTACCATGGCCACACCAAGTGTCACACCGACCCGATATACGAAAAGGACTCCGTTGATGCCCAAAGTGGGAATGGAACCTATCCGCCGCCGCCAGTTGATCCAGGCCACCATGCAAGCCATCGATGAGGCAGGACTCGCCGACGCGACCGTGGCCCGTATCGCCCGTCACGCAGGTGTGTCCACCGGCATCATCAGCCACTATTTCGGCGGCAAGGATGGCTTGATGGAAGCCACCATGCGCCAGATTCTCACTGACCTGCGCAGCGCCGTCAGTGAGCGTCGCGCCGCACTGGCCGACGATGACGTCCGCAGCCACCTGCGCGCGGTGATCGACGGCAACTTTGACCGCAGCCAGGTCAATCAGAGCGTCTCCAAGACCTGGCTGGCCTTCTGGGCCTCCAGCATGCACCGCATTCCGCTGGAACGCCTGCAGCGAGTCAACGACAGGCGGCTGATCTCCAATCTGTGTGCCCTGTTCCGCCGCTGCATGCCGCTGAACGAGGCACGTGATGCCGCGGCCGGACTGGCCGCCTTGATCGACGGCCTGTGGTTGCGCGGTACGCTGGACCCGACCGGCCTCGATGTCGAGCGCGCACGCCGCCTCGCCTACGAATATGTCGACTACCAGCTGACACGTCACATGGCAGCATCCCTGAACGCGACAGACTCCCCCACTTCCCCTGAACCCAGTAAGGAGCGCACGCATGGCTAACGGCAACGCAAGCTTCCCGACCCAGACCCTCTACATCGGTGGCCGTCGGGTCGAGGCTACCTCCGGCGAGACCTTCGAGACCGTCAACCCGGCCACCGGCGGAGTCATCGCCGAGATCCAGCAGGCCAGCGGTGCCGACGTCGATACCGCCGTCGAAAGCGCCCTGCAGGGTCAGAAGGTGTGGGCCGCGATGACCGGCATGGAGCGTTCACGCATCCTGCGTCGCGCCGTGGACCTGCTGCGCGAGCGCAACGACGAACTGGCGCTGCTCGAGACACTCGACACCGGCAAGCCGCTGTCCGAGACCGAAGCGGTCGACATCGTCACCGGTGCCGATGCACTCGAGTACTACGCGGGCCTCGCGCCGGCCATCGAAGGCAGCCAGATGCCGCTGCGCCAGGAAGCCTTCGTCTATACCCGCAAGGAGCCGCTGGGCGTCATCGGCGCCATCGGTGCCTGGAACTACCCGATCCAGATCGCCTGCTGGAAGTCTGCCCCGGCTCTCGCCGCCGGCAACGCCATGGTCTTCAAGCCCAGCGAAGTCACTCCGCTGAGCGCACTGAAGCTGGCCGAGATCTTCACCGAAGCCGGCCTGCCGGACGGCGTGTTCAACGTCGTGCAGGGCGATGCCCGCGTCGGCGTGATGCTCACCGAGCACCCGGATATCGCCAAGATCTCCTTCACCGGGGAAGCCGGCACCGGCAAGAAGGTCATGTCCGCGTCCGCCTCTTCCAGCCTCAAGGAAGTCACCATGGAGCTGGGCGGCAAGTCCCCGCTGCTGGTGTTCGCCGACTCCGATCTCGACCGTGCCGCCGACGGCGCCATGATGGCCAACTTCTACAGCTCCGGTCAGGTGTGCACCAACGGCACCCGCGTGTTCGTCGAAGCCAGCGTCAAGGACGCCTTCGAAGCCAAGATCGTCGAGCGCGTCGCGCGCATCAAGGCCGGCGACCCGCAGGACCGCGCCACCACCTTCGGCCCGCTGGTCAGCTTCGAGCACCTGGACAAGGTCGTCTCCTATCTGGAGATCGCCAAGCAGGACGGCGCACGTCTGCTGGTCGGCGGCGAGCGCATGAGCGAAGGCGACTTCGCCAAGGGCGCCTGGGTCGCACCGACCGTCTACACCGACTGCAGCGATGACATGCGCATCGTGCAGGAAGAGATCTTCGGTCCGGTGATGTCCATCCTGTCCTTCGACAGTGAAGAGGAAGTCATCCGTCGCGCCAACGACACCACCTATGGCCTGGCGGCTGGCCTGTTCACCGAGAGCCTGAACCGCGCGCATCGCGTGATTCACCAGCTCGAAGCCGGCATCTGCTGGGTCAACACCTGGGGCGAGTCGCCGTCCGAAATGCCGGTCGGCGGCTACAAGCAGTCCGGTATCGGTCGCGAGAACGGTGTCGAGACGCTGTCTCATTACACCCAGACCAAGTCCGTGCTGATCGAGATGGGCCCGTTCGAGTCCGCCTTCTGAGCCATCACTGGCCACAAGGCCTGATGACAGCAGCACCCTCTGGCGCCAGAGGCTGAAGTACCGGATCTCAAGCCCGGACCTCAAGCACGGGGCCTGAGCACCGGGCCTAAGCACCGGGCCTAAGCACCGGACCTCAAGTACGACAACGCGCCAGATGCCCCACCTGCCGGCATGTCGAACACTCGCCATGCCGGCTGCACGCCGCGTCGTTCGCCAGCGCCGCGCGCAGTGCCCGAATCCCGATGAGTCGTTGAGTCACCGATGGCAGCTTGCTGTCATGCGGTGCCCCGACGGCTCACCACAGACAAGCAAACGTATCCAGCAGCCCGGCAGTGGCCACTCCCCGTCGTGAACGGGGCGTCATGTGCCCGCATGTGGCACCCGATACGAGAGGACCTTCCATGAGCCAATTCGAGCGTGAATACGACTACGTCATCATCGGCGCCGGCAGCGCCGGCAACGTGCTGGCCACCCGCCTGAGCGAAGACGCCGATGTCAGTGTGCTGTTGCTGGAAGCCGGTGGCCGCGACCACCGCTTCGACTTCCGCACCCAGATGCCCGCAGCGCTGGCGTACCCGCTGCAGGGTCAGCGCTACAACTGGGACTTCAAGACCGATCCCGAGCCGCACATGAACAACCGTCGCATGGAATGTGGTCGCGGCAAGGGTCTGGGCGGCTCCTCGTTGATCAACGGCATGTGCTACATCCGCGGCAACGCGCTGGATTACGATAACTGGGCCAAGGACCCCATCCTGGCCGACTGGAACTATCGTGAGTGCCTGCCCTACTTCCGCAAGTGCGAGACGCGCGATATCGGCCCGAATGACTACCATGGCGGCGACGGCCCGGTGTCGGTCACCACGCCCAAGCAGGGCAACAACGAGCTCTACCATGCCTTCATCGCGGCAGGCATCGAGGCAGGCTACCCGGCCACCGAAGACGTCAACGGCTACCAGCAGGAAGGCTTCGGCCCGATGGACCGCTTCGTGACCAGGGAAGGCCGTCGTGCCTCCACCGCGCGCGGCTATCTGGATACCGCCAAGAAGCGCTCCAACGTGACCATCGAGACGCGTGCCACCACCGACGTCATCCTGTTCGAAGGCAAGACGGCGGTCGGCGTGAAGTACGAGCGCAAGGGCCAGGACCACCGCGTGCGTGCGCGCAAGGAAGTGCTGCTGTGCGCCGGCGCCATCGCCTCGCCGCAGATCCTGCAGCGCTCCGGCGTCGGCAACCGTGAACATCTCGAGCCGCTGGGCGTGAAGATGGTCCACCACCTGCCGGGCGTGGGCGAGAACCTGCAGGACCACCTGGAGCTCTACATCCAGTACGAGTGCACCCAGCCGATCTCGCTGTATCCGTCCCTCAAGTGGTACAACCAGCCGCCCATCGGTCTGGAATGGATGCTCAAGGGCACCGGTGTCGGCGCCAGCAACCAGTTCGAGGCCGCCGGCTTCATTCGCAGCGATGACAACGAAGCCTGGCCGAACCTGCAGTATCACTTCCTGCCGATCGCGATCAGCTACAACGGCAAGAGCGCGGTGCAGGGCCACGGCTTCCAGGCGCACGTCGGGTCGATGCGCTCCCAGAGCAAGGGCCGCGTACGCCTGACCTCACTCGATCCCAAGGCCGCGCCGTCGATCTTCTTCAACTACATGGCCGAGGAGCGTGACTGGGAAGAGTTCCGCGCCGCCATCCGCCTGACCCGCGAGATCATCGCCCAGCCCGCGCTGGACCCCTACCGCGGCCGCGAGCTGGCACCGGGTGCCCAGGCGCAGACCGACGCCGAGCTCGACGAGTACGTGCGCAACCACGCCGAGACCGCCTACCACCCGTGTGGCAGCTGCCGCATGGGCAGTGACGAGACTTCAGTGGTCGATGGTGCCGGTCGCGTGCATGGCCTCGACAACCTGCGCGTCGTCGATGCCTCGCTGTTCCCGGTCATCCCGACCGGCAACCTGAATGCGCCGACGATCATGCTGGCCGAGAAGATGGCCGACAAGATTCGTGGCCGCGCGCCGCTGCCGCCCTCCGACGCCGATTACTTCGTGATCGAACCCGGCACGCCGGCCAGGAAGCCCGCCAAGCGCAAGATCGACTCCGCTCCGATCAATGGCTGAGCACTGATCAATGACTGAGCACTGATCAATGACTAAGCACTGATCAATGGCTGAGCACTGATCAACGCCAGAGCCCGTGCGAGTCAACGCCTGCGACAGGTAGTCTGACCTCACGCACGCAAGCGCTATCGATCGTCCAAGGCCCCGCATTGCGGGGCCTTTTTCATGCCTGCCAGACAGCTTTCACTCAGCCCGGTCTGGCGCTCGCCGACTGCCTCCCCCGGGCGACTGCCCTTTTCGAGAATGAATCCGCACACCTTAGACCTTGGACGTACTGCAGGGTCGGGCAACATGGGATACGCTGAAGAGAATTCAAACAACTGTTCTAAACGCATGGCTGCTACGCTGTAGAAACGCCATGCAAAGACACCATCCCTCGCCACCCGGAGATCCTGCCATGACGCAGCTCATCCTCATCCTTGTCGCCGTTGCCGGTCTGTTGACCGTCATGGCACGCGAAGCCGGGGCCCTCGCGGCCATCGGCGTTCTCGCCATCATCGGTATCGTCGGCCTGGCGGTCGACGCGCCGGTACTGGGTTGCCTGCTGCTGATCGGCGCGGCACTGGTCGCGGTGTGTGGCCTGCCGGCCCTGCGCAGCAAGTGGCTCAGCCCGCGCCTGTTCGCGATGTTCAAGAAGGTCTCCCCCAAGGTCTCGGACACCGAGAAGGTGGCGCTGGAAGCCGGCACCGTGTTCTGGGACGCCGAGCTCTTTTCCGGCAAGCCGCAGTGGGACACCCTGACCGCACAGCGCAACGACGGCATCTCCAGCGAAGAGCAGGCCTTCATCGACGATCAATGCTCTGTCGCCTGCGGCATGACCAACAGCTGGGAGATCGCGCGTGAGCGTGCCGATCTGCCCGAAGCGCTGTGGGAATACCTCAAGCGCGAGAAGTTCTTCGGCATGATCATTCCCAAGGAATATGGCGGCCTGGGCTTCTCGGCCAAGGCGCAGTCGCTGGTGCTGCAGAAGCTGGCGGTCAACGAGACGCTGATGGTCACCGTCGGCGTGCCCAACTCCCTCGGCCCGGGCGAGCTGCTGCTCAAGTACGGCAGCGAAGAACAGAAGAACCATTACCTGCCGCGTCTGGCCGATGGCCGCGAGATTCCGTGTTTCGGCCTGACCGGCCCGCGTGCCGGCAGTGACGCGACCTCCATCCCGGACACCGGCATCGTGTGTCGCGGCATGCATGACGGCGAGGAAGTCGTCGGCATTCGCCTGAACTTCGAGAAGCGCTGGATCACCCTGGCGCCGGTCGCCACCGTGGTCGGCCTTGCCTTCCGCATGTTCGACCCCGAGCACCTGCTGGGTGACGTGGAAGACATCGGCATCACCTGCGCCCTGATTCCGCGTGACACCGACGGCATGGACATCGGCCGTCGTCACCACCCGATCGGCGCGCCATTCATGAATGGCCCGATCTTCGGCAAGGACGTCTTCATTCCGCTCAGCTATCTGATCGGCGGTGAGCAGATGGCCGGCCAGGGCTGGAAGATGCTGGTCGAGTGTCTGTCGGTGGGTCGCTGCATCACCCTGCCGTCCGGTTCCGCGGGCATCTCGCGCTACGCACTGGGCTGGAGCGCCGGCTTTGCGCGCATCCGTCGTCAGTTCAATCTGCCGGTGGCCGAGATGGAAGGCGTTCAGGAGCCGCTGGCCCGCATGGCCGCGATGAACTACATCAGCCAGGCGTCGGTGCTGCACACCGCCAACATGATCGACAACGGCCACAAGCCGGCGGTGCCCTCCGCCATCCTCAAGAGCCAGTTGACCGAGATGGCCCGCTCGCTGCTGGCCGATGGCATGGACATCCACGGCGGACGCGGCGTGACGCTTGGCCCGCGCAACTACATCGGCGTGGCCTACGCTGGCACTCCGGTCTCGATCACGGTGGAAGGCGCCAACATCATGACCCGCAACCTGATGATCTTCGGTCAGGGCGCGATCCGCTGCCATCCTTACGTGCTGGAAGAGCTGGCCGCCAAGGACGCCGATGACCTGAACGCCTTCGACAAGGCCTTCTTCCGCCATGCCGGCCTGATCTTCGGCAACGCGGCACGCGCCTTCACCCAGAGCTTCGGCATCGGCGGCAAGGCCACTGGCTTCGACGCCGTCGCCACGCCCTACGCCAGCCACATCAACCGCTTCAGCGCCGCCTTCTCGCTGTCTGCCGATGCAGCCATGGCAAGTCTCGGCTCCAGCCTCAAGGCGCGCGAGATGCTGTCGGCGCGCCTGGGCGACGTGCTCTCCAACCTCTACCTGGCGTCACTGACGCTCAAGCAGTGGCACGAATCCGAGGCCTGCGAACACGAAGAGGCGCTGTTCCACTACAGCATGCAGTGGCTGCTGCACCGCGCGGAAAAGGCACTGGATGAGCTGTTCGCCAACCTGCCCAACCGTGCGCTGGGCACTGCCCTGCGCGTGATCGCCCTGCCGCGTGGCCGTCAGTTCGCCATGCCCAGGGACAGCCTGACCCGCGAGATCGCCCGTGCCGTCTCCACCGACACTGCACTGCGCGCCAAGCTGACCGACAACACCTGGGACGCCCAGGACGAAGGCCAGCAGGACAACGCCCTCGCCCGCTACAACGCGCTGCTCAAGGACTACCCGCGCGCCGAGCCGATCTACAAGGCGCTGGCCAAGGCCTACCACAAGGGCGAGATTCCGGCCGACGCACTGTCACCGGAAGCGCGTATCGAAGCGGCGGTCGAGGCAGGCATCCTGTCCGCCGAGGATGGCGACTTCATGCGCGTCTTCGAAGCCGAGGTACTCGACATGCTGACCGTCGACCACTTCGAATTCGACGCCTTCGTGCGCAAGCCGATGGCGAGTGACGGCACCGCCTCCAACCCGCAGCAGGACGCCGCCTGATGACTGGCCGACGCCCGCTTGATCGGCGCAGGAATTGATCACTGATCACTGATCACTGATCGCTGAACCACAAAGGCCCCGCTCAATGAGCGGGGCCTTTGTCTTGGTGAGCATGTCATTCGCTTGCGTCATCTCATCCTCAGATATGACGCGCGAAGTGCTCCAGGTCACGCACGAAGGCGTTCTTGTAGGTCTCGAAGTCCTTCGGGCGCGCCTTGAAGGAGCGCTTGATGCGCTCGCGGTCCAGGCGCAACGGCGCGTCGAGGGCCGCCAGGTTGCCGACACGCGCCGCCGGATTCATGCCGACCAGCTCGCGCGGTTGATCGCCTTCGGCCTCGGCCTCCAGCCAGTCGTTGATGCCGGCGCGACGCAGCACGCTGACCAGTGAGCTGTCGGTGATGCGCACCTGCAGGCGGCCGTGATCGGACAGCTGGGAGACCAGCGCGATGCCGTGGTCGTGACCGCGATGCACCGTCGGCGTCGCCCATAGCGCCAGATTCAGGCCACGTGCGTTCTCGTCGAGTACCAGCAGCGCGGCAGAGTGGATGCGCTCGGCATCGTCGACCAGCGCGAACAGGCGCGCCATCTCATTCTCGAACCACACCCCACGCACGCCGGCGTAACTCACCAGCGCATCCAGACCCCCTTCGCGGCCATGGACTTCGGCGCACAGCATCGCCAGACAGGCATCACGTCGGGCACCGGCACTCACTTCAACCACTTTCATCGCGTTCTCCGCCACAGGCATTTTCAGCGCGCAAGACTAGCACACTCGCTCGCCGGCCGCTTATTCCGGCCTTGAGTTGCCCCCGGCGCCTTGCTTGCCAGCCTGAGCCGAGCTGGCGACGCCACACACTCGCTGCTCAGTCACAAGTTCAGCCATAAGTTCAGTCATAAGTTCAGCCTCGCTCGAATGAACATCTTCCTGTCACAAAGTTGTAAGGCGGGCGCTATAGAGTCGTCTACGCTTTTCGGACGATCATCAAAAGAACAAGAAAATGTTCACTTGATCGTCGCCATCGATCGTCAGCGGCCAGCGTCCTTCTTCTTTGTTGCGGAAGCTGGCCAGGGGAACCTCTCAGGAGTTTGACCATGCGCCGCCCGACTCATCATGCAAGCACCCGCACGACTGCCACCGCGACTCGTCGCCTCGCCAGCCTCGCGCTGGCCATCGGTTTCGCCTCCGCCTCCGCCAGTGCCCTCGCCGCCACCGAGGTGGAATGGTGGCACGCCATGGGGGGCGGGCTCGGCAAGAAGGTCGACGAGATCGCGGCCGACTTCAATGCAAGCCAGGACGACTACGTCGTCAAGCCGGTCTTCAAGGGCAACTACTCCGAGACCATGACCTCCGCCATCGCCGCCTTCCGCGCCGGCAAGGGCCCGGACATCGTGCAGATCTTCGAGGTCGGCACCGCCACCATGATGAGCGCCAAGGGCGCGATCGTCCCGGTGCATCAGCTGATGGCAGACTTCGCGCCGCAGGAAGGCACCGCCTTCGACCCGAACGCCTACCTGTCTGCCGTCACCGGCTATTACACCGACACCGACGGCAAGATGCTGTCGATGCCGTTCAACTCCTCCACGCCGGTGACCTACTACAACAAGGACGTGCTGGCCAAGGCCGGCGTCGACTCCCTCCCGCAGACCTGGCAGGAAATGGGCGTTGCGCTCAAGAAGGTCGTCGATTCCGGCGCCGCCAGCTGTGGCCTGACCACCACCTGGCCGTCCTGGGTGATGCTGGAGAACTTCTCGGCGCGCAACGACGTGCCCTTCGCCAGCCAGGCCAATGGCTTCGCCGGCACCGATACCCGCCTTGAATTCAACAAGACCGCCGTGGTCGATCACATCCAGCGTCTCGATGACTGGCAGGCCGACAAGCGCTTCGTGTTCGGCGGTCGCTTCGATGACGCGGCGCCCAAGTTCTACTCCGGCGAGTGCGCGATGATGATGGGCTCTTCCGCCAGCTATGCCGGCGTCAAGGAAAGCGCCAAGGGCTTCGAGTTCGGCGTGGCACCGCTGCCCTATGACAGCGACGTGATCGAGACACCGCAGAACTCCATCATCGGTGGCGCGTCGCTGTGGGTGCTGTCCGGTCACAGCGATGAGGAATACCAGGGCGTCGCCAAGTTCTTCCAGTACCTCTCAAAGCCCGAAGTGCAGGCCGACTGGCACCAGTTCACCGGCTATCTGCCGATCACCACTGCCGCGGCAGAGCTGACGCGCGAACAGGGCTTCTACGCCGAGAACCCGGGCACCGACGTCGCCATCACCCAGATGACCTCCGCGACGCCGACCGAGAACTCCAAGGGCCTGCGCCTGGGCAACATGGTGCAGATTCGTGACGTGATCAATGAAGAGCTGGAGAAGATCTTCTCCGGCAAGGAAAGCGTGCAGGACGGTCTCGACAACGCCGTCAAGCGTGGCGATTCGCTGCTCGAGAAGTTCGAACGCGCCAACGGCTGATCATCGCCACACCGGGGGCGGGCCCATGCCGGGCTCGCCCCCCCCCCGCTATTTTCTCCAGCCAGAGAGCGGAAAGCGCATCCGACATCCGGTGTGCTTTCCCTTCTCTCACGGCTTGATGGCGCAGGAGCGGCCGAGGCTTGCCGACTCCGTGCTACCGACGGAACCACCCAGTCCCTCCTTGCTTGCGAGACCCCTGCTGCATGGCCCATTTCAATCGACACCCCATCACGCCCTGGATACTGCTGGCGCCTCAGCTGCTGATCGTGGCCGTGTTCTTCTTCTGGCCGGCCTACCAGGCCATCGAACAGGCCTTCTATGTCGAGGATGCCTTCGGGCTCTCGCGGGAATTCACCGGGCTGAGCAACTTCGTCAGCGTGCTGAGCGAGCCGGAATATCTGACGACACTATGGACGACCACCTATTTCTCCTTTGCGGTGGCCTTCGGCGCCATGGCACTGGCGCTGGGGCTCGCCGTACTGGCCGACCGCGTGCTGCGCGGCGCACACGCCTACAAGACCCTGCTGATCTGGCCCTACGCCGTGGCGCCCGCCGTGGCCGGGGTGCTGTGGCTGTTCCTGTTCGACCCGACGCTGGGCATTCTGCCGGAGCTGCTGTCCGCCATCGGCATCGACTGGAACCACAAGCTCAATGGCGATCAGGCCATGTTGCTGGTGGTGCTGGCCTCGATCTGGAAGCAGATGAGCTACAACTTCGTGTTCTTCCTCGCCGGCCTCCAGGCGATCCCCAAGAGCCTGCTGGAAGCGGCCGCGATGGACCGCGCCGGCCCCTGGCGACGTTTCTGGACCATCACCTTCCCGCTGCTCTCGCCGACCAGCTTCTTCCTGCTGGTGATGAACGTGGTCTACGCCTTCTTCGAGACCTTCGGCACCATCGATGCCACCACCCAGGGCGGTCCGGCCGGCTCGACCCGCACCCTGGTCTACAAGGTCTATGAAGATGGTTTCGTCGGGCAGGACCTGGGCTCGAGTGCTGCCCAGTCCGTGCTGTTGATGGTCATCGTCGGCGTGCTGACGCTGATCCAGTTCAAGTATGTCGAGAAGAAGGTGCAGTACTGATGCGCTACAACCGCCCCGGGCTTGATATCGCAAGCCATGCCCTGCTGATCGTCGGCTGCGCACTGTTCTTCCTGCCGGTCTGGATCGCCTTCAGCGCCAGTACCCACGAGATGGGTGACCTCTACTCCAACGTCGCCCCCGTCTGGATCGGCGAGGCTGGCCTGGACAACTACCGCCAGCTGCTGGCAGACCCGGTCAGCAGTCTCGGCGCCGACGTGATGACCCTGCTGTTCAACTCGATGCTGATGGCACTGGGCATCGCCATCGGCAAGATCATCATCTCGGTGCTGGCCGCCTACGCGATCGTCTTCTTCGAGTTCCGCTTCCGCAAGCTGTGCTTCTGGCTGATCTTCATCACCCTGATGCTGCCGGTGGAGGTGCGTATCCTGCCGACCTTCAAGGTGGTGGCCGACCTCAACATGCTGGACAGCTACGCCGGTCTGATCCTGCCGCTGATCGCCAGCGCCACCGCGACCTTCCTGCTGCGTCAGTTCTACCTGACCATTCCGGCGGAACTGGTCGAGGCCGCGCGCATCGATGGCGCCGGGCCGTGGCGCTTTCTCAAGGACATCCTGCTGCCGCTGTCGAAGACCAACATCGCGGCGCTGTTCGTGATCATGTTCATCTACGGCTGGAACCAGTATCTGTGGCCGCTGCTGATCACCACCGATGCCGACTATCTGACCATCGTCGTCAGCCTCAAGCGCATGCTGACCACCGGTGATGGTCTGGTGCCGTGGCAGGACGTCACCGCCACCACGCTACTGGCCATGGGCCCGCCGGTACTGGTGATCCTGTTCATGCAGCGCTACTTCATCAAGGGCCTGGTGGACAGCGAGAAGTGATCTCGCGCTCCGACCCGCGACACCTCGCCCCAAGCCCCCTGATTCCGTTACGCCGTGATGGACAGACTTGCCCGTCACGCCACCGCTCTGGATACACAACTCATGGCAACACTGGCGCTCAAGCAGCTCAAGAAGCAGTACCCCAACGGCTACCAGGCCCTGCATGGCATCGACCTGGCCTTCGGCGAAGGCGAGCTGATCGTCATCGTCGGCCCGTCCGGCTGTGGCAAGTCGACCCTGCTGCGCACCCTGGCAGGCCTGGAGGACATCTCCGAGGGCGATCTGGAGATCAACGGCAAGCGCGTCAATGAGCTGGAACCCGCCGAGCGCGACATCGCGATGGTGTTCCAGAACTATGCGCTCTACCCGCACATGAGCGTGTTCGACAACATGGCCTACGGCCTCAGGAACCGGCGCACGCCCAAGGATGAGATCCAGCAGCGCGTCAGCGAGGCCGCCGAGCTGCTGGGCCTGACCGAGCTGCTCGATCGCCGCCCCAAGCAGCTCTCCGGCGGCCAGCGTCAGCGTGTCGCCATGGGGCGCGCCATCGTGCGCAAGCCGCAGGTCTTCCTGTTCGATGAGCCACTCTCGAATCTGGACGCCAAGCTGCGTGTGCAGATGCGTCTCGAGATCCGCCGTCTGCAGAAGCGTCTCAAGGTCACTTCCGTCTACGTGACCCATGATCAGACCGAGGCCATGACCCTGGCGGATCGTCTGGTGGTGATGAATGGCGGCCATGTCGAGCAGTTCGGCACGCCGATGGCGCTCTACGATCAGCCCGCCAGCCAGTTCGTCGCCGGCTTCATCGGCTCGCCGGCGATGAACTTCCTGAGCGCCACCCAGGCAGAGGCAGGCCTTGCGCTGCCGTGTGGCGCAACCATTGCCCTGCAGGGTGAGGGTGAGGGTGAGGGTAAGGGCGAAGGCCTGGCCACGGGCGCTGAGCTGACCCTCGGCATTCGCCCCGAGCACCTGCAGGTACTGGGAGCAGCCGATGCCCTGCCCGCAGGGGCCGCGGAGCTTGAGGCGCGCATCGAGCTGGTCGAACCGCTGGGCGCGGACACCCTGGCGTACTGCCGACTGCAAGGCCAGAGCGAGCCGCTGGTGGTGAGACTGGATGGCGAGCACGCCGTCGCGGAAGAACAGACGCTGCGCCTGGCCATCCTTCCGGCGCGTGCCCATCTGTTCGGCGCCGACGGCAAGCGGCTGGCAACCCGCGAGCAGGCGACAGCGGCCATCGAATGAGCGCTTGCGTCCTGTCGCGGGCCGACGGAACCCCTTGCCCTGATAACGTCATCATTGGATGGTAATGCTTGAGACCTGCCCTGATCCGTCTCGCGTCTGAGCATCAGTGATCCGCCTCGACCGATCAGCGCCACAGCTGCGTGGCGGGCAGACATGCCATTCTTTCTGTGAGGATTCACCATGGTTTCATCGTCACATTCAGCCGACGCATCACATTCAACTGACAGCGTCCTGCCCCTGCCCCTGGCGATCGCACATCGCGGCCTGTCGGCCTATGCGCCGGAAAACACCCTGGCCGCCATTCAGGCGGCGCATGAGGCCGGCTTTCAATGGGTGGAACTGGACGTGCAGTTGCTGGGCGATGGCACGCCGGTCATCTGGCACGACGCCGGCGTGAATCGCTGCTCGGATGGGCGTGGCAAGCTCAAGAATCTCGATTGGGACAGCGTGCAGACCTTCGATGTCGGCAGCTGGTTCAATGCGTGCTTTGCCGGTGAGCGCATGGCCTCGCTCAAGCAGGCGCTGGAGCTGATCGCACGCCTGGACATGTGCCTGAATCTGGAGCTCAAGCTCAGCCCTGGCCACGATGCCCAGGCGCTGGTCGATGCTGCCATCCCGATGGCCAGCGCCCATCTGCCCGCCTCACACCTGATCATCTCGTCGTTTGATCCCCAGGCGCTGCGGTTGACACGTCAACGCGACCCGCAGGTGCATATCGGCCTGCTCTACGATGACATTCCCGACGACTGGCAGAGCCTGGCCGATGAGCTGAACGCAAGTTCCGTGCATGCCGATTGGCGCGCCCTGACGCGCGCCGCGGCCAGTGCCATCACCAGCCGGGGCCACAAGCTGCTCTGCTACACGCCCAATGATGCGGCCGCCTTCGCGCCGCGCTGGGCCTGGGGTGTGGATGCCGTCATCAGCGATGACCCGGCCATCTTCAGCGAGGAGGATCGCGAGCCCACTCTGCCGAACGACACCACCACGCAAGGGCTACCCAAGACATGACCCCGGGCATCGAGCGCGACAGTCGCAGCTTTGAACACGCAAGCAATGATGCACTGACGCCGCGCCAGCAACAGATACTCGAGCGACTGGCCCGCGAGGGCCAGCTGGCCGTCGACCCGCTGGCCCACGCCTTCGACGTCACGCCCCAGACCATCCGGCGTGACCTGGGCGTGCTGTGTGAGCGCGGGCTGGCGCGTCGGCGCCACGGCGGCATCGAGCGTCCGCCGGGCGGCTACAACCTGGGACATTCCCAGCGCATCATGCTGGCGCGCACTGCCAAGCAGGCCATGGCCGCCAGCGTGGTCGCCGAGATTCCCGATGGCGCCACCCTGGCGCTGGGCATCGGCACCAGCGTGGTGGCGGTCGCCGAAGCCTTGCTTGCCCGGCGCGGCCTGCGCGTGATCACCAACAATCTGCAGGTGGCGCAGGCGCTCTCGACCCACCCGGATGTCGCCGTCCAGTTGGCGGAAGGACAACTGCGCCCGCAGGACCTCGATGTGGTCGGCAGCGCCACCGTGGCCTTCTTCGCGCGTCACCAGGTCGATATCGCGGTCCTCGGCTGTGGCGGCCTCGATGCCGGTGGGCTGCTCGACTTCGACCCGGAAGAAGCCGCGGTCAGCCGTGCGCTGGTCCATCACGCCCAGCGCCGGATTCTGGTCGCCGACGCCAGCAAATGGGGGCGCGCCGCCATGTGCCGCATCGCCCCGCTCGAGGAGATCGACCTGCTGGTCACCGATGAGCTGCCCCATCAGCCCGATTATCGCAGCGCGCTGGAGGCTGCCAGCCAGCAGAGCCTGTCGGTGCGCTTCACTGCCTGAACCGAGGCGCGTCGCGCAAGCCGGCACGCATCGACGATACTGAAGGGACACGCGACTGATGACAGCCGCGCGCCCGCTTACCTTCTGAGGATTTCTGGAATCACCATGCAAGCCTTCGCCCACTGTCCTGCCAGCACCCTGTCGGGTATCCGGTATCTGTTGACCGATATCGATGACACCCTCACCCATGAAGGGCGTCTCGCGGCATCGACGCTGGCGGCGCTGGAGCGCCTGGATGCCGCCGGCATCAAGGTCATCCCCGTCACGGGCGGTTGTGCGGGCTGGTGTGATCACATCGCACGCGCCTGGCCGGTCGCCAGCGTGATCGGTGAGAACGGCGCCTTTGCCTTCCGCCGTCAGGGGCAGCGCATCCTCACCACCTGGTGGGAAGACGAGCAGCGCCTGCGCGCTCGCCAGCGCCACGTCATGACCGTCGCCCGCCAGTTGCTGCTCAACCATCCGCGCGCGGCACTGGCCCAGGACCAGCCCTTCCGCTTCGCCGATGTCGCGGTGGACCACTGCCAGGCGGTCGGCCCGCTGGCCCAGAGCGAGATTCGCGCCATCATCGCCGGCTTCACGGCCGCCGGTATTCAGGCGCGTGCCAGCTCCATCCACATCAATGCGTGGCAGGGCGAGTTCGACAAGGCGCGCATGGCGGTGCGGGTCCTCACCGAGACCTTCGGCCTGGACCGCATGCAGCTGGAGCAGGAGGTGATGTACGTCGGCGATGCCCCCAATGATGCGCCGATGTTCGCCACCTTCCGCCATACCGTGGGCGTGGCCAACATCATCCAGCACCGTGCGGCACTCGGCTGGGAGCCCAGCTGGGTGACGCGCCACAGTCATGGCGCCGGGGTCGAGGAAATCGCCGAAGCCCTGCTCACGGCACGCAAGGGAGTCGAGAGCGTCAAGACAGACGCCTGACCCTGTGACTGATGGCGGCCATAGACCTCCAGCAGGATGATGGCCAAAGGCCTTTGGACAGAAGTCAGCAGACAGGCATGAAAAAGCCCGCATGGCAATGCCATGCGGGCTTTTGTTATCCTTTGGATAACAAATAACACTAATAATCGATCATCAATCCACGAAGAACAATCCCCGCAGACCTTCCCCCGGATCATCAAAGCGCATGAAGGCTTCTCCCACCAGGAAGCCGTGGACACCGGCGTCGCGCATCTTCGCCACGTCGTCACGGGTATGGATGCCGGATTCGGTGACCACACGCACGCCCTGCGGCATGTCGCTCAGCAGGTCCAGCGTCGTCTCAAGCGACGTCTCGAAGGTGCGCAAGTCACGGTTGTTGATGCCGACCAGTTCGATGCCCAGCGCCAGTGCACGCCTGAGCTCTTCGCCGTCATGCACCTCGACCAGCACATCCATGCCCAGCTCACGCGCCTGACGATACAGAGCGCTCAGGCGCGCATCGTCCAACGCCGCAACGATCAACAGGATGCAGTCGGCACCGATGGCACGTGCTTCCAGCACCTGATACGGGTGGATGATGAAGTCCTTGCGAATCACCGGAATCGAGACGGCGTCGCGCGCCTCGATCATGAAGTCCTCATGCCCCTGGAAGAAGTCGGCATCGGTGAGCACCGACAGACAGGCGGCGCCGGCCTGCTCGTAGGCCACGGCGATCTCGGCGGGCACGAAGTCTTCACGGATCACGCCCTTGGAGGGTGACGCCTTCTTCACTTCGGCGATGATGGCCGGCTCGCCACGGTCGATGCGCGACGTCAGCGCCTCGATGAAGCCGCGCGGCGCGCTCTGTTTCTCGATCAGGGTCTGCAGGTCCGCCTCGCTCACCGCGACGCTGCGCTCGGCGATCTCTTCTTCCTTGCGCGCCAGAATCCTGGCCAGGATGGTCGGCAATGCCTTGTCAGTCGTCTGCTCGGTGCTCATCAGCGGGTCGCTCCTTCATCATTGACCTGGGCGTAGACACGGGTGAAATCCGCCAATTCCTTCATCTTCTCGAACGGCAGCTTGCTGGCCTGCACGTCCTCGGCAATGCTGACACCCTCCTTGAGACTGTCCGCGATGCCCGCCACGTAAAGGGCCGCACCGGCATTGAGTGCCACGATGTCACTGGCCGGGCCTTCGTCACCGCGCAGCGCCTGCTGCACCAGCTTGAGGCTGGCGTCCGAGGTCTCCACCGCCAGACTTTCCAGCGACTGGCGCGCGATGCCGAAGTCTTCCGGCGCGATACGGTATTCGCGGATCTCGCCATCCTTGAGCTCATTGACCAGCGTCGGTGCCGCCAGCGAGATCTCGTCCAGACCATCATCGCTGTGCACCACCAGCACATGCTCGGCCCCGAGGCGCTTGAGCACCTCGGCCATCAGCGGCACCAGCGCCGGGTCATAGACCCCCAGCACCTGACGGGTGGCGCCGGCCGGATTGGTCAGCGGACCGAGGATGTTGAACATGGTACGCACACCCATCTCGCGGCGCGGGCCGATCACGTGCTTCATGGCGGCGTGATGATTGGGCGCGAACATGAAACCGACCCCGATATCATCGATGCAGCGTGCGACCTGCTCGGCATCCAGCGCCAGATTGATGCCGGCCGACTCAAGCAGGTCGGCACTGCCGGACGATGACGAGACACTGCGATTGCCATGCTTGGCCACATGGCCACCGGCGGCCGCCACCACGAAACTTGCCGCCGTGGAGACATTGAACAGGTTGGCACCATCACCGCCGGTGCCGACGATATCCACTGCATCGGTGGCACGCACCGTGACGCGCGTCATCAGCTCACGCATCACCTGGGCGGCGGCGGCCAGCTCATCGACGGTCTCGCCCTTCATCGACAGCGCCATCAACAAGGCCCCGATCTGCGCCTGGGTCGCCTCGCCGGTCATAATGGCCGTCATGACCGCATGAGTGTCGTCGTAGCTCAGGTGCTGGCGGCGCATCACGGCGCCAATCGCCTCACGCATCTGCATGTTGTGTCTCCGCAGGCGCCAGCCTCGGCGGCTGACGCATGAAAAAATAGGATGTGACTCTTGCGATCAACGCCCGTTCAGGCGGCTTTCGCAGCCTCGCCGCGACGCAGAAAGTTAGCCAGAAGCTCATGACCCTGCAATGTCAGGATCGACTCAGGGTGGAACTGGACGCCTTCGACATCCAGCTCGCGATGGCGCAGGCCCATGATCAACTGCGGCGTGACATCGTCATCATCCGTCCAGCTGGTGACGATCAGACACTCGGGCAGGCTCTCACGATCGACCACCAGCGAGTGATAGCGCGTGACTTCCAGCGGTTCGGCCAGCGCAGCGAAGACACCGCTGTTGTCGTGACGCACGGCGGAGGTCTTGCCATGCATCACCCGGGGCGCACGTACCACCTTGCCACCGTAGACCTGACCGATGGCCTGGTGACCGAGACACACGCCCAGAATCGGCAGCTTGCCGGCGAAGTGGCGAATGGTTTCCAGCGTGATGCCGGCCTCGTTGGGCGTACACGGCCCCGGGCCCAGCACCAGATGTGATGCACCGAGCGCCTCGATCTGCTCGAGCGTGATGGCGTCATTGCGCACGGTCAGCACTTCCGCGCCCAGCTCACTCAGATACTGGACGATGTTGTAGGTGAAGCTGTCAAAGTTGTCGATCATCAGCACGCGTGGCGTGCTGGCGTCCTGCGAAGTGAATGTCTGCATGGTCAGTGTCCATTCTCGGGAGCGGATCATGCGCCGTGATTGACCGGCCTGCCCGCTCTCCTGTGGTGTCGTTCCCGCCGTCCAGCAACAAAAATGCCGCCCTGGTCGGCGGCATTCTTCTGGTCGTACGTCCTCGAACTTCAGACATGCGAAAGCCGCCCCCTTGTCAGGAGCGCCACCACTGCTGGCTGAGGTCGTGCGGGTTACGTAGCGTCATGGGTCAATAGTGCGTTGAGCTGCCAGGAGTGTCAATCACATGCGCCGTTGCAGGGAGTGACCCGCGAACACTGGCGAGTCACTCCCGAAATGCGTGGCGCGCCGATCAGTCCAGGTTGTCCAGACCGCGCTCCGCCATCGCCACGGCACGGAACAGGGCACGCCCCTTGTTGAGGGTCTCGTCCCACTCGGACTGCGGCACGGAATCGGCCACGATACCGGCGCCGGCCTGGACGTGCAGCACCTTGTCCTTGAGCACCGCGGTGCGGATCGCGATGGCGGTATCCATGTTGCCGTGCCAGGAGAGATAGCCCACTGCGCCGGAATAGATGCCGCGCTTGACCGGCTCCACCTCGTCGATGATCTCCATCGCGCGAATCTTCGGCGCGCCGGACAGGGTGCCGGCCGGGAAGGTGGCCCGCAGCACGTCCATCGGCCCCAGGCCTTCCTTCAGCTTGCCGGTGACGTTGGAGACGATGTGCATGACGTGGGAATAGCGCTCCACCACCATCTGGTCCGTCACCTTGACGCTGCCGGTCTGGCTGATGCGACCGGCGTCATTGCGACCCAGGTCGATCAGCATCAGGTGCTCGGCAACCTCCTTGGGGTCTGACAGCAGGTCCTTCTCCAGCGCCAGGTCTTCCTCTTCGGTGGCGCCGCGCACACGGGTACCGGCGATCGGGCGCACCGCGACCTCGCCATCCTCGAGACGCGAGAGAATCTCCGGCGACGAGCCGATGACATGGTGGTCATCCAGGTTGAAGAAGAACATGTACGGCGAGGGATTCAGGCTGCGCAGTGCACGGTAGAGATCCAGCGGCGCGGCGCGGTAGGGAATCGACATGCGCTGCGACGGCACGCACTGCATGACATCACCGGCCAGCACGTATTCCTTGATCTTCTCCACTGCGCCCTTGAAGCCTTCCTCGGTGAAGCCGGAGGTGAAGTCGGTCTCCTTGACCGGCTCGCCGCCGGTGCCGGGGCTGACGGTGTTCAGCGTCGCGCTGCGCAGCTGGATCTCGAGGCGCTCGAGACGCTCGCAGGCGGCCTCGTAGGCGTTCGGCGTTGCCGGGTCGGCGTGGGTCAACAGCGTCAGACGCCCGGACAGGTTGTCGAAGATCACCAGCTCGTCGGCGACCATCAGCAGGATGTCCGGCACGCCCAGCGGGTCCGGCTTCTCGACGCCGCGCAGGCGCGGTTCGATATAGCGCACGGTGTCATAGCCGAAGTAGCCGACCAGGCCGCCATTGAAGCGCGGCGCACCGTCGATGACCGGCACGCGGAAGCGGGTCTGGAACTGCTCGATCCAGTCGAGGGGGTCCTCGACCTCGGTCATGCCGGTCTGCTCGCCATTGATCAGATGCGAGACCACCTGGCCACGCACCTCGATGCGCTCACGACACGGCAAGCCGATGATGGAGTAGCGCCCCCACTTCTCTCCGCCCTGCACGGACTCCAGCAGGAAGGTCCACGGCATGTCGGCCAGCTTGAGATAGGTAGACAGTGGCGTGTCGAGATCCGCCAGCACGTCACGGGTGACGGGAATGCGGTTGTAACCGGCCTCGGCCAGTTCAGCGAAGTGTTGTGGGGTCATCATGACCTGCAGTTCCTTCCACGGAGGGTGCGTTGCCGACACGGGGCCGGCTTGTCTGGGACTCAGTCTATCATCGCGGGTCGCTGGCGGCAGCGCTGGTGGAGGCAAGTTCTGCCATCTCATGCCTCACTGTGCGCCCGAGCGGGACACCAGCCTCGCTCTGTCAATTCCCATCAATCAGCGTCACTCAGCCAGCCACGACCAGCTCGGCGAGTGAGTCGACGAGGTAGTCCGGGTGGCTGCGCGAGATCGGCTCGCCATGGTTGTAGCCGTAAGGCACCGCCAGGGTGCGGAAGCCGGCGGCGCGGCCTGCCGCGATATCATGACGCGAGTCACCGACCATCAAGGCCTGACGCGGCAACACTCCCAGCCGCTCGGCGGCGAACAGCAGGGGCGCGGGGTCCGGCTTGCGCGTCGGCAGGCTATCGCCGCCCAGCGCCAGCGCGAAATGCTCGCTCAGCGCGAAGTGCGAAAGCAGCGGTTCGATGAAGGCTTCCGGCTTGTTGGTGATCAGCACCAGCGGGATCCCGGCCTGGCGCAGCCCCTCCAGGCATTCCCGCACGCCGGGATAGAGTCGCGTACGCGAGCTGGGGTCGGCGGCGTAATGTGCCAAAAAGCTCTGATGCGCCTGCTCGACCCGCGCCAGGTCATCGGTCGCCAGGCCATGTGCTGCCAGGGCGCGCTCCACCAGCACCCGCGATCCATTGCCGACAAAGTCGCGTACCCGCGCCTCCCCCAGCGCCGTCAGCCCCTCTTGCTCAAGCATGCAGTCGATCGCATGGGCGAGGTCCGGCACCGAGTCGATCAGGGTGCCATCGAGGTCGAAGGCGACCATCTCGATCGCCCTGAGCGACGGATGTACCGGACCTGTGAATGTGGGATGATCGTGCATCCTTGCTCCTTTTCAGCGACAGAATTCGTGTAGGTGCCAAAAGCGCAACACCGAGTTCTCGCGTGCTCATGGCGAATATACGTAAAATAACGACATTTCGCGCATGCAGCACTATTTAGCACGCTCATTATCTTGTTATCATAGCGGTATCGCGACGCCAGTTATCGACTCCGGGCCTTGCATGTCCTGACTCGATAGCCGGCCGACACTTTTCACACCTTCCCATCAATCTTGTCACTGAGGAGCACTCAATGGCCATTCCCCGCATCGTAGTCGTTGGCGGAGGCGCCGGCGGTCTGGAACTCGTCACCAAACTGGGCCACAAGCTGGGCCGCAAGAAGAAAGCCGAGATCATTCTGATCGACCGCAACTCCACGCACATCTGGAAGCCGCTGCTGCACGAAGTGGCCACCGGCGTGCTGGATTCCGGTCTCGATGAAGTCTCCTACCAGGGCCATTCCAAGGCCCACGGCTACAAGTTCCAGCGCGGCACCCTGGAAAGCCTGGAGCGTGAAGAGAAGCAGCTGACCCTGGCCGCCATCCACGATGCCAAGGGCAACGTGCTGCTGCCCGCCCGCCAGCTCAGCTATGACTATCTGGTACTGTCACTGGGCAGCGTGTCCAATGATTTCGGCACCGAAGGCGTCGCCGAACATTGCCACTTCCTGGATAGCCCGCAGCAGGCCGAGAAATTCCGCCGCGACATGCTCGACACCTTCCTGCGCTTCAGCGCCAACGGCGAGGAATGTGAGCGCCAGCAGCTCAACGTCGCCATCATCGGCGCCGGTGCTACCGGGGTCGAGCTCTCCGCCGAGCTGTTCGATGCCTCCAAGATGCTGCACAGCTACGGCTTCTCCTCGCTGGAAGACCGCCAGGTCAAGGTCCACCTGATCGAGGCCGCACCGCGCATCCTGCCCGCCCTGCCGGAACGCATCGGCAAGCCGGTCGCCAAGGAGCTGACCAAGCTGGGCGTCGATATCCACGTCGATACCCGGGTGACCTGCGCCGACTCACGCGGCATCACCACTGCCGATGGCACCCTGATCGAAGCCGACCTGAGCGTCTGGGCCGCCGGTATCCGTGCGCCCGCCTTCCTGTCCGAGCTGGGTCTGTCCACCGAGCGCAACCATCAGGTCAAGGTGCACCAGACCATGCAGAGCATCGATGATGAGTTCATCTTTGCCCTCGGTGACTGTGCCAGCTGCCCGCAGCCGGATGACAAGCGCGTCCCGCCGCGCGCCCAGGCCGCTCACCAGCAGGCCAGCCTGATGGTCAAGAACCTGCGCGCCGCGATGGCCAACAAGCCGCTCAAGGACTTCGTGTTCAAGGACCACGGCTCGCTGATCTCGCTGGCGCACTTCGATGCCGTCGGCTCGCTGATGCGCGGTGCCTCGGCGCGTTCGCTGTTCATCGAAGGTCGCCTGGCCAAGTTCTTCTACGCCTCGCTGTATCGCATGCACCAGATGGCGATCCACGGCGTGGTCAAGACCGGCATGACGGTGGTGGTCGATGGCCTGAACCGTTACCTGCGTCCGAAGATGAAACTGCATTGATCGCTCGCCAGTAACGCAAAACGTAAAACGCCCCCAGCGGTCTCCGCTGGGGGCGTTTTCGTTTCACGCATTCAATCAAGCAGATCGTCAGTCGAGCAGGCTGTCCAGCGCAAGCTCACCGGCGATCAAGCGGCGCTTGGCCGCCACACTCAACTGCTTGACGCGATACTCAAGCTTGAGCGCCCGCGAGCGATCGCCGACCACCTGTTGATAACACAGCGTCAGCGGCCCCTTGCCGCGCAGCGCCCGCGCACCGCGCTTGCCGCCCTCATGCTCGCTCAGGCGGCGCGCCACATCGGTACTGATACCGGTGTAGAGGCGCCCCTGGGCCGTCTCGAGCACATACAGCGACCACTCGCTGAGCGCCGCGGCGTGAGCCGAGCCGTCGACTGCCTCGCCAGCTCGCGCGCTGTCATCCGTCACGCGATCAGCTGCGCACGCTGGCAAGCTCGGCACGCAGCTTCGCCAATACGCTGTCGTAGCGGTTGGCATCGCTGTCACTGCGCGCATTGAAGATGGCGGAACCGGCCACGAAGGTATCGGCACCGGCACGCGCGATCTCGGCGATGTTGTCGACCTTGACGCCCCCATCGATCTCGAGGCGGATGTTGTAGCCGGAGGCATCGATGCGACGACGCGCTTCACGCAGCTTGTCGAGGGTACCGGGGATGAACGACTGGCCGCCGAAACCCGGGTTGACGCTCATCAACAGAATCATGTCGACCTTGTCCATCACGTAGTCGAGGTAGGAAAGCGGCGTGGCCGGATTGAATACCAGACCGGACTTGCAGCCCGCATCACGAATCAGCTGCAGCGAGCGATCGACGTGATCGGAGGCTTCCGGGTGGAAGGTGATGTAGCTGGCACCGGCCTCGGCGAAGTCACCGATCATGCGGTCGACCGGCGTGACCATCAGGTGGGCATCGATCTCGGCGCTGATGCCGTAGTCACGCAGCGCCTTGCACACCATCGGCCCGATGGTCAGGTTGGGCACGTAATGATTGTCCATCACGTCGAAGTGGACGATATCGGCCCCGGAGGCCAGCACATCCTCGACCTCCTGCCCCAGGCGGGCGAAGTCAGCAGAGAGGATCGACGGGGCAATCTTGAAGTCATTCGGCAGTAGTTCAGACATGTCATCAGGCGCCAGCGAGAAGTGGAAGGGGCATTTTACGCCACCCTCTCACAAAAGACAGGCGCTGTGTGAATGTGCACCGCCAGCCTGCCGGTCCGTCGCCGCCGGCCCACGCCAAGCACTCCACTGCGACCCACACCCTCAAGCCGCCCTCACACCAGGACCTCATCCCCTTCCAGATCAGACACCAACAAGAATATTGCCGTGCAAAGTTGAAATTGGTGCATTAGCAACTGATAGTTAAGCTGTTCTCTCGGCCCAGTGAGCAGCTCGCTGGCCTTCTGCGCATGTTCCTCGCACTGCACGCGTCATGTCGCATCTCTTATAACGATAACAGGAACCGACACCTCTCATGTTCGACACCTCTCTCGCAAACCGCAGACATCTCAAGGCGCTGGCCGCCGCCGCACTGTTGCCGCTGGCCGGCCTGCTGCCGACGGCGATTCCCGCCGCCTTCGCCGAGTCTTCCGCGATTCTGGAAGGCGAGCGCTTCCACCCCCAGGAAGGCCAGCACGGCATGGTCGCGACCAGCCACTATCTGGCCTCTCAGGTCGCACGCGATGTGCTGGCCGATGGCGGCAACGCCGTCGACGCCGCCGTGGTAGCAGGCTTCGCGCTGGCCGTGACCCAGCCGCGTTCAGGCAACATCGGTGGCGGCGGCTTCATGCTGGTGTCGGATGAGAAGACCGGCGAAGTGGTGGCCATCGACTACCGCGAGAAGGCCCCGGCGGCGGCCAGCGAGACGATGTTCCAGGACGAGAATGGCGAGGCGGTCTCCGAGTGGTCACGCTTCACCCACCGTGCGGCAGGCGTGCCCGGCACCGTCGCTGGCCTGGCCAAGGCGCTGGAAGACTACGGCACCCTGAGTCTCGAGCAGGCGCTCGCCCCGGCCATCAAGCTGGCCGAAGACGGCTTCGTGATTCCGACGCGCTTCGCCAAGGGCTTGAGCGATGCCAAGGACCGCCTGGCCAAGTGGGACAGCACCGCCAAGGTGTTCTACAAGCCGGATGGCAGCAACTATCAAGCGGGTGAGCTGTTCAAGCAGCCGGAACTGGCCGCGACCCTCAAGCGCATCGCCGCCAATGGACCGCGCGAGTTCTACGAGGGCGAGACCGCCCGGCTGATCGTCGCCGAGATGGAGCGCCACGACGGCATCATGACGCTGGATGACCTCAAGGCCTACGAGCCGGCCATCCGCGAGCCGGTCCACGGTACCTATCGTGGCTATGACATCTTCTCGATGAGCCCGCCCTCCTCCGGCGGCGCGCACATCGTCGAGATTCTCAACATGCTCGAAGGCGATGACATCCAGGCGATGGGCTTCAATTCCGCCGCCACCCTCCACGTGATGGCGGAAGCGATGCGCCGCGCCTACGCCGACCGCTCCGAGTATCTGGGCGACACCGACTTCGTCGATGTGCCGCTGTCGGGCATCATCTCCAAGGACTACGCCAAGGAATTGCGCGCCCAGTTCGAGCTCGACAAGGCCACGCCCTCCAGTGAGGTCAAGCCCGGCAAGCCGCAGCCGTATGAGTCGAACCAGACCACCCACTTCTCGATTGCCGATGGCAATGGTCTGGCCGTTTCCAATACCTACACCATCAACTTCAGCTACGGCTCCGGGATCGTGGTCGATGGCGCAGGTTTTTTGCTCAACAACGAGATGGATGACTTCTCCGCCAAGCCGGGCGTGCCGAATGCCTATGGCCTGATCGGCGGCGTCGCCAACAAGATCGAGCCGAACAAGCGCATGCTGTCCTCCATGAGCCCGACCATCGTGATGAAGGATGGCAAGAACTTCCTCGTCACCGGTAGCCCCGGCGGCTCGCGCATCATCACCACCACGCTGCAGGTGATCATGAACGTGATCGACCACGGCATGAACATCCAGTCGGCGGTCAGTGCGCCGCGCATCCACCACCAGTGGCTGCCGGACGAGATTCGCATCGAGGCGGGCATCAGCAAGGACACCATCCGTCTGCTCGAGGCGATGGGCCACAAGGTGGTGACCAAGGACGCCATGGGCGCCATCCAGTCGATCATGATCGACGACGGCACCTTCTACGGCGGTGCTGACCCGCGTCGCTCCACCTCTTCGGCCATGGGGCTGTAGACGACGGCTGCGACGGGGTAGTCTCTGCATCGCATCGCCGAGCTGCCCCATCAATGACGCCTTGACCCCATTGTTGGGACGGGCTATCTGTGACGGGCGACACTTCGGTGTCGCCCGTTCGCGTCTTGCCGTGCCATCACGCCATCAGCCCTACAAGGTGCCCTCGTGTCCTCAACCAAGTCACTCACGCCGCCCATCTCTGGCTGGCGGCAATGGGCCAACCGCTATCCGGTCGCCTTGATCGCCCTGGCGCAGCTGTTCGGCACCAGCCTGTGGTTCACCCCCAATGCAGTACTCACGCCGATGCTGGCGAGCTGGGGCTTCGCCGGCGATAGCGCCTCGGCACTCGGCCAGCTGACCTCCTCGGTGCAGGGCGGCTTCATCGTCGGCACCCTGGGGCTGGGGCTTGCCGGCCTGGCGGACCGTTTCGCGGCGCGCCATCTGTTCATGGCTTCCTGCGTGCTGGGCGCGCTGACCAATCTGGCGCTGTTGATCGCGCCGGGCCTGCTGAGCGCCTCAGGCTTGCGCGTGCTGACGGGGCTGGCACTGGCTGGCATCTACCCCATCGGCTTGAAGCTGATGGTGCAGACCGCACCGGACCGTGCCGGTGCCGCGCTCGCCTGGCTGGTCGGCATGCTGGTGCTTGGCACCGGGCTGCCGCATGCACTGGCCGCACTGCAACAGGGCGAAGGCATGCAGCTGCCGTGGGGCGCAGCCATCAGCACTGCCTCGCTGCTGGCCATCGTCGGTGCCGGTCTGGTCGCCTTGCTGGCCCCACCGGCGGCGAAAGCCACCTCGGCGCCCCGCCAAGCACCAGCGGCGAAAGACGGCCGCAACACCTTTCTCGCACGTGCTACACGAGGCTTGGCAGCCTGGCAATATCCCGGCTTCGTACGCGGCGCACTGGGCTACTTCGGCCACATGTGGGAGCTGTACACCCTGTGGGCCCTGACGCCTCTGCTGCTGACCCAGATGGCCAGCGCGACAGGCGTGACGCTCTCTCCTGCCAGCCTGGCCTGGCATAGCTTCCTGGTGATCGCCATCGGCGCGCCCGGCTGCGTCATCGGGGGCTGGCTCTCGCGCAGCCGAGGCAGCCTGTGGGTCGCGCGTCTCGGGCTCGCCGGTTCGGTGACGCTGACGTTGGTCTTCGTCGCCGCCACGCAGCTTGAGGCCGGTTACGGCGTGCTGCTGGCACTGCTGGCGCTGTGGAGCCTTCTGGCCGTGATCGACTCGCCGCAGTTCTCGGCGCTCGCCGCGGGCGGTACCCCGGTCGAGCTGCAGGCCAGCGCCCTGGCGATGATGAATGCCTTCGGCTTCAGCCTGTCGCTGGTCTCGATCGCCTTGCTCACGCCACTGATCGCCGGCCACGGTAGCCTGCTGCTGCTGGCCTTGCTGCCCGGCCCGCTGCTGGGCCTGCTGGCCTTGAGCAGGCGCGTCGACGGCGCATGAGTCATGAGCTATGAGCCATGGACCATGGGCTACGGGCTACGGGCCATGAACCTCGACCACTGTCGCTTGCAGAGGACAGCGGTGAGCCTGAATTTCCACTACGCTCAGGCGCCATTCTGGCCCTATACTCGCGCCATTGTGCTCCGGCCATCCCGCGCGGCAGGCGAGATATTGGCAACGGATGGCCGAGATGACTCCCATGACAACCGGCCTCAGGCCCAGGAACCCCGATGATGATGCACAAGTTGCGCACCACCTGCATGAGCGTGGCACTGATCGCCACGGCGGCACTTCTCAGCGCTTGCGGCACCAGCCCGCAGCGCCTGTACGTCAATCCGCAGGTCGGCGAGATGGGCGTGGTCGGCCACGGGCAACAGGTGGTGGTGGACGTGCTCGATGAGCGTCCGTCAGAGCGCATCGGCTCTCGCGATGGCGCCACCAATGCCTCGAGCTATCTGGTCGTGCCGACCGGCGACCTGACACCCAAGCTTGAGGCCCAGACCGTCAGCGCCCTGCGCCGCATGGGCTTCGTGCCGGTGTCCGCCGAACAGGCCAACCAGGGCGCAGCAGAGCTGACCATCTCGCTGACCGAGCTGGCCTATGGCGTGAAGCGTGGCGGCCTGATCACCGATACCGCGACACTCAATGGCGTGATCAAGGCCGTCGCCGTGTCCGGCAAGCAGCGCTATACCGGCAGCTACACCGCGACGCGTGATCAGGGCTATGCCCTCAAGCCGAGCCAGGAAAAGAACACCGAGATGGTCTCTGAGGTGATCGGCGATGCGCTGACTCGCGCTTTCCAGGACACTACGCTGATCCGCCAGCTCGACCAGTAGGCTCGATCAGTAAGTTCGACAGCAGCTCGCCACCAACGAAAACGCCACCGCCGCCCATTGGGCGGCGGTGGCGTTTTTCATGAGGACTGGACCTTCAAGAAGACTGGACCTGACTGACAAGGTCACCCCTGAGTCGTCAGCGACGCGGTCCCTTGCGCACCAGACTCCATACCGTCTCACGCAAACCGCGCTCATCCGGGGCACGACGCTCCAGTACCTCAAGCGTGAAGTTGGCGCTCAACAGCTGACGAATCTCGTCTTCGGCGACATGGAACGGCGGGCCCTGATGCTGCTCCGTCTGCCGCTCGAGACTGATCAACAGGCCACGCGCGCCCGGGGGCAGCAGCTGCGCCAGATGGAAGGCGTAGCGCTGCCGGGTGGCCGGCGGCAAGGCGATCAGCGCGGCGCGATCATAGAAAGCATCCAGATGATCGACATGGTCGATATGGAAGTGGAAGAAGTCTCCGCACCACAGCTCGACCATGCCCTGGCGGAAGCATTCGAAGTGCTCCAGCCGATAGCGCGAGACATCCCCGGCGCCTTCGGCGACGAACTGCTCGCAGGCCTGGCGCGCAAGCTCGATGCCCAGCACCGGATAGCCCTGCGCCGCCAGCCAGCGCATGTCGAGACTCTTGCCACACAACGGCACCAGCACCTTGGCGCCCGCCGCGATCTCAAGCCGCGGCCACCAGCGCTCCAGCGCCGAATGCGTGGCGGGCAGATGAAAGCCGATCCGCCCTTCCTGCCATCGCGCCAGCCAGGGGTCACTGGCCGGCGTCGCGTCCATCGTCGTGTCTTGTGCCGACATGAGCTGGCGCACTCCCTCTGCTATCGGTTACCGGGATGCCTTACAGGAAGCCGTGACGCTTCTTCTTGCGACGCGGCAGGTGCGGCACGATCAGGCCGACCAGCAGGCCGACACCCGCCACGCCACCGCCGTACATGAAGTAGCGCATCAGCAGGTCCTGCTTCTTGGTATCGAGCTTGGTTTCCATGTCCTGCATCTTGCTACGCGCCTGGGCAAGCTCGGCTGACTGGCTGTTGCTGGCCTGCTCAAGCTCTTCGATGCGCGCCTGACGCGTCTCGAGGCCGGTCTTCATGTCCTCGACACGGGTTTCCCACTCTTCATTGATGCCGTCGAGCTTGGCAGTCAATTCCTTGACCCTGGCGCTCAGCTCGGGCACCCGGGCATTGACGCTCTGGGTGTCCTGCAGGTCAGCGGAGGGAATCCACACCACGTCACCGCTGGCGGTGCGGATCTTGCTGTAGTCATTCTGGACCTCGAGCAGCTCGACCGGCTGGCCGGCTTCCACCGTGCCCACGATGCGGTAGCCATCCGTCGGGCCACTGCGCACGAAGGTGGTGAGGTCATCGGCGACCCAGCGGTCGGTGGCCGCATTGGCCAGCGGTGCGCCCAGCAGCAGGCTGCCGGCGACGCCAGCCCCCAGCACCACACGGCGCAGTGAGCGCGCAAGCGTCGAACACGGCGATCGGGGTGACAGGAGACCGAAAGATGAAGGGGTGCTGGTAATGGAGAATCGCGTCATATCGTGTTCTTCATGGCTGTCTAAGGGCGTAAGCCGACCGTGTCAGGCGTGTGGGCACGAGGAGCAAGCGCGCTGAATCCTGCGTCCCCACATGCCGAACATGATCGACCGCTTTTGGGCGAAGGAAGGCTCGCCCTGTCTGCCCATGCGGTGTCTGCCAGGTTGCGCAATGCAAGGCGTCCTGCCTGGCATCGCTGTCGCGCTTGGACGTACGGTAACGAAATTGCCGCGAGAAAAATCCGAGACTGTCATTTCAGTGTCTTCAGACATCCACACTTTCTGTGGATAAGTCTTGGGACAACCTCAAAGGGGCAGGTCTGCGCACGGCGAAATGCCTGCCCCGCCAACAAATCGATCAAATTTTAACCAGCTCAGGCAGCCGGGCTATCGGCATGAAAACCTCAACAAATCAAGCCATTGACAGCCTGATGTGCGTTGCGCAACACCTGCCTGATAACTATGAAACATGCCAAGCCCCTGTTGTAGCGTCAGGGCATGCGCGGGCTTTCTCGTGAGGATACCACAGCCACCATCAGGCTGAACCGGTGGTTGGCAGGCATCCTCCTCATTGCTGACAGCGATGCGACAGGGCTGGCCGCATGGCCGGCAGACTCCTATACTGTGCCGTCCCGATTTTGGCCTCGACCCGATCAGCGTGCCGCTTGGCACAGTATCGTCGCGCCCTCGATTCCCGGCCAGCCATCGGCGCCGGGGCTCATTCATTACAAGTCGCGCCCGCTTCTCCTGACCGCTGACGCTGCCCGCCGCCACCATGTGCCCGGGCGCGAGGCGCACGAAGCCCGGGCGCGCAGCTCAGAGCGTTCACACAAGGCAATGGCGAAGAAACTCTTCATCAAGACTCACGGCTGCCAGATGAACGAGTATGACTCCGCGCGCATGGCGGATCTGCTCGGCGAATCGCATCAGATGGAAGTCACCAGCGACGAATCCGAAGCAGACGTCATCCTGCTCAACACCTGCTCCATCCGCGAGAAGGCGCAGGAGAAGGTGTTCCACCAGCTGGGACGCTGGAAGAAGCTCAAGGAAAAGAACCCGGAGCTGGTGATCGGCGTCGGCGGCTGCGTGGCCAGTCAGGAAGGCGACAACCTGCGCAAGCGTGCCCCGCATGTGGACATGGTGTTCGGCCCGCAGACCCTGCACCGCGTGCCGAAGATGCTCGACACCCGCCGCGACAGCCTCAAGCAGATTTCCGTCGTCGACGTGACCTTCCCCGAGATCGAGAAGTTCGACAACCTGCCCGCGCCCAAGAGCGACGGTGCCAGCGCCTTCGTCTCGGTGATGGAAGGCTGCTCCAAGTACTGCACCTTCTGTGTGGTGCCCTACACCCGCGGTGAGGAAGTCTCGCGCCCCTTCGAAAAGGTGATGGATGAAGTCATCCACCTGGCCGACCAGGGCGTGCGCGAGATCAACCTGCTGGGCCAGAACGTCAACGCCTACGCCGGTCTCAACCAGCTGGGTGAGGAGATCGACCTCGCCGAGCTGATCAGCTGCGTGGCGCAGGTCGAGGGCATCGACCGCATCCGCTTTACCACCTCGCATCCGCTGGAGTTCAAGGACTCGCTGATCGAGGCCTTCGGTGAGATCCCGGAGCTGGTCAGCCATCTGCACCTGCCGGTGCAGTCGGGCTCCAACCGCATCCTGGCGGCGATGAAGCGCGGCCACGAGCGTGACCTCTACATCGACAAGCTCGAACGCATCCGCGCGCTGCGCCCGGACATCAGCTTCTCCTCCGACTTCATCGTCGGCTTCCCGGGCGAGACCGATCAGGACTTCATGGACACCATGGACCTGATCGGCCAGATCGGCTTCGATCACTCCTTCAGCTTCATCTACTCCGCACGTCCGGGCACCCCGGCGGCGAATCTGGACGATGACACTCCGGAAGAAGTGAAGAAGGAGCGCCTGCTCATCCTGCAGGAGCGCATCAACCAGCAGGCGATGCAGATCGGTCGCAAGATGGTCGGCACCACCCAGCGCATCCTGGTCTCCGGCTTCTCGCCGCGTGACCCGGGCCTGCTGTCAGGGCGCACCGAGAACAATCGGGTGGTCAACTTCCGCGCCGCCAACCCGACCGAGCTGATCGGCTACCTGGTGGATGTCGAGATCACCGAGGCCTACCCCAACTCGCTGCGCGGTGAGCTCAGCTCGCCCTACCGCTATTGATCGCTCGTCGCTCACGACATTGACGAGGCGCCATCAGCCCCCACTATCAAGCAGATAGCCACGCTGGCCGTACAGGACAATTGCCCTGTACGGCCATCGCGCATTAAGCTCTCTTGAGACTTCGGCAACGCGTCACCATTGACACTGAAATGGCGCCGTCATGCGCCGTGGCGGGCAGAGCGCCCCGTACATTACGCGCAGATATCCGCCATCGCGGCTGCCCCTCATCGTCACTCATCACTATCAGGATATTCGACGCCTTGAGCCACCAGTCACAGCAAGCCAATCGCATTCTCAACATGACGCTTGAGCCGGCAGACCCGCAGCGTCTGGCCAGCCTGACCGGCCAGCGCGACGAGCATCTCAAGCTGATCGAATCCCGGCTCGGTGTCACCCTGCGCAACCGCGGCAATGACTTCCAGATCGCAGGCCCCGCGGCCGCCGTGAAGGCGACCGCCAACGTGCTGGAGCATCTGTATCGCGAGACCGGCGCCGGCGAAGTCGATGCCGAGACCGTTCATCTGTTCCTGCAGGAATCCGGCGTCGAGGCGCTGGTCGAGGCCGCCGAGGACCAGGGCGCCACCTACGGTGATGTGGTGATCCGCACGCCCAAGGTGCTGGTGCGCCCGCGCGGCTTCAATCAGCAGGGCTATGTCACCGAGATGCGCAATCACGACATCAACTTCGGCATCGGCCCGGCCGGTACCGGCAAGACCTATCTTGCCGTCGCCGCTGCCGTGGAAGCGCTCAACAACAACGAAGTGCGACGCATCCTGCTGGTACGTCCGGCGGTCGAGGCCGGCGAGAAGCTCGGCTTCCTGCCGGGAGACCTGGCCCAGAAGATCGACCCCTACCTGCGCCCGCTCTACGACGCCCTGTACGAGATGCTCGGCTTCGAGCACGTCAACAAGATGATCGAGCGTCAGATCATCGAGATCGCGCCGTTGGCCTACATGCGCGGCCGGACGCTCAACAACGCCTACATCATTCTCGATGAGTCCCAGAACACCACGCGCGAGCAGATGAAGATGTTCCTGACGCGCATCGGTTTCGGCTCCACCGCCGTCATCACCGGTGACGTCTCGCAGGTCGATCTGCCGCGCGGCACCCAGTCGGGCCTTGCGCATGTTCTGGAAGTGCTCAAGGACACCCCGGGGATCAGCATCACGCGCTTCCTGGCCAAGGACGTCGTGCGTCACCCGCTGGTGCAGCGCATCGTCGAGGCCTACGACACCTTCGAAGCCGCGGAAGAACAGCAGGAAGGTGAGCGTCGCGAGCAGCGTCAGGCCGAGCGCGAAGCCCGCATGGCGGCGCTGAATGCCCAGAGCAACGTGCCGCCTGCCAGCACTCCGGCGGGAGGTAGCCAGTGAGCGAAGCCCCCGCAGTCGTCGTGGACCTGCAACTGGCCATCGGCGAGAGTGAATTCGATGGCCAGCCGCTGCCGGCCAGCCATCAGCTGGAAGCCTGGGTGGCGGCTGCGCTGCTGGCCGCCGCGGAAGATGGTGCGCTGGAGCGCGATGCCAGCGCCACCGCGGCGCCGTACGAGCTGACCGTGCGTCTGGTGGAAGAAGCCGAGAGTCAGGGCCTCAACCGCGATTATCGCGGCAAGGACTCCCCGACCAACGTGCTGTCCTTCCCGCATGAGCCGCTGGATCTGGACGACTTCGCCCTGCCGCCGGAACTGGCTGCGCGCTTCGCCGAGGAAGGCGATGACGACAGCCTGCCGCTTGCGGGCATGCCGGAGGGCGATCTGGACGCCGGCGAAGAGGAAGGTCTCGACGGTCACAACAGCGACGATGTCATGCTGGCGTCAGACGCCATGAGCGAAGCTGACGAGGCAGACGTCTCTGATGCCTCGACTTCTGGCGCCGCGTCTTCTGCCCTCGGCTCTGCGGCCACCGAGACCGCGGCTGAGCAGGCTCTTGATGAACAAGCTCTTGATGAGCAGCGCTTTCTGGGCGACCTGATCATCAGCGTGCATGTCGTCGCCCGCGAAGCGCGGGAACAGGGCAAGTCGCTGGAAAATCATTTCGCCCACATGCTGGTTCATGGCACCTTGCACTTGCTCGGCTATGACCATATCGAGGACGATGAAGCCGAACGCATGGAAGCGCTCGAGCGTCATGTGCTGGCAGGGCTCGGCATCGCCGACCCCTACCGGGAAGAGAATCACTGATGCCGGCGCCCCTGCGCATCGGCAGCACCCGCCGTCGGGTGACTCGGGGCTTGTCCCCGGGTCACTCGGCTGCCCCGATACCACCACGACGATGGGGTATCGCCACCGAGGAAAAGAGAAACTAACGCATGAGCGAAGACCGATCGGGAAGCCAATCGAAAACCTGGCTCGATAAGCTGTTCGGCGCCTTCTCAAGCGACACCGACGAACCCAGCTCCCGTAGCGAGCTGCTCCAGTTTCTGGCTGAGGTAGGCCCACGCCTCAACCTCGATCAGGACGCCATCGCCATCATCGAAGGCGCGCTGGAAATCAGCGACCAGCAGGTGCGCGAGGTGATGATCCCCCGCTCCCAGGTGCAGGCCATTCAGGTCGATCAGCGCCCGGAGGAGTACCTGCCGCTGATTCTCGAATCGGCTCACTCCCGCTATCCCGTCATCGACGAGAACCTCGACGAGGTGCTCGGCATCCTGCTGGCCAAGGACCTGCTGCCGCTGATTCTGCAAAATGACAGCGAGCGCAAGCGCTTCGATCTGCGCGAAGCGATCCGTCCGGCGATGTTCATCCCCGAATCCAAGCGCCTCAACAGCCTGCTCAAGGAATTCCGCGAGACCCGCAATCACATGGCGGTGGTCATCGACGAGTACGGCGGCACGGCAGGCCTTGTCACCATCGAGGATATCCTCGAGCAGATCGTCGGGGATATCGAGGATGAGCACGACACCGATGAGGATGAGGACATCCGCGAGCTGGGCGATGGCCAATTCGCCGTCAGCGCGCTGACCACCATCGATGACTTCAATGAGCACTTCGATACCGACTTCTCCGATGAAGAATTCGACACCATCGGCGGTCTGATGATTCAGCGCTTCGGTCACATGCCGCGCCGTCAGGAATCCACCGATTTCGCCGGCTGGCGTTTCACGGTGCTCAATGCGGACAATCGTCGCATTCGTCAGGTACAGGTATGTCGTCTGGAAGATGCCACCGGTGACGCGCCGCCCTCGGCCGAGCATCGTGCGCATATCAGCGGCGAGTGATTCATGGCCTGATCACAGGCTGACCCGATAGAGGACAATGCCAGACACATCCGCCGATGTGTCTGGCATTTTACAAGGAGAGCGGCATGTCAGATTCCCCCCGCGCGAGGAGCTTCCCGGGCGCCTCGTTGCTGGCCAATGTACTGGCGATCATTGCCGGGGTACTGGTCACCCTGAGCTTTGCCCCCTTCGAGCAGTGGTGGCTGGGCCCGATCGGCGCAGGCCTGCTCTACGGGGCGCTGCGCATGGAAGGCGGTGGCTTACTGCGCGCCTGGTGGTTCGGGGTCGGCCTGTTCGGCAGCGGAGCCAGCTGGGTCTACGTCTCGATCCATGATTATGGCTATACCGGCATGCCGCTGGCGGTGCTGCTGACGATGCTGTTCGTGGCCTGCATGGCGCTGTTCCCGATGCTGTGGATGGGCCTGTGGCAGCGCTTCTGCTCACGCAAGCTCGATGTACTGTCATTTGCTGCGGTATTCGTGCTCAGCGAGCTGTTCCGCACCTGGGCCTTCACCGGCTTCCCGTGGCTGCTGCTGGGCAACAGCGCCGTAGGCTCGCCGCTGGCCAGCTGGGTGCCGGTGCTTGGCGTCTACGGTATCTCGCTGATCATCGCGCTGTCCGGGGCGTTGCTGTGGAATCTGGCGCTGCGTCGCCGCTGGTGGGCGATCGCGCCGCTACTCGTGCTGTGGAGCGCGGGTCTGCTGCTGCCGACCAGCTGGACGCAGTCCGGCGGCCAGCCGGCACGCGTCGCCCTGCTGCAAGGCAACCTGCCGCAGTTGATCAAGTGGAGTGCCGAAGGGCAGCGTCGTGCGGCCAATACCTACGCCGCGATGACGCGCGCCGTGCAGGACGATGCCGACCTGATCGTCTGGCCGGAGACGGCACTGCCGATGCTGCGCGATCAGGCCGAGCCCTTCCTCGAGCGCATCCAGGCAACTCTGCCGCCCAAGACCGGTCTGATCACCGGGATCGTCGAGCGTGACGCCGACAATCGCTTCTACAACAGCGTGATTCCCATCGATGACCCGTCGTCCCAGTATCGCAAGGAGCACCTGGTGCCCTTCGGCGAGTATGTGCCGCTGGAAAGCTGGTTGCGGGGCATCATCGGCTTCCTGGACCTGCCGATGTCGAGCATGCAGTCAGGCGACAGCCAGCAGCCGCCACTGATGGTCAGCGGTCTGCGTATCGGCGTGGCGATCTGCTATGAGATCGTCTATCCGGAGCTGGTCCGCCAGCGCGCCTTGAGCTCTACCGTGCTGCTGACCGTCTCCAATGACACCTGGTTCGGTCACTCCATCGGCCCGCTGCAGCACCTGCAGATGGCTCAGCTGCGCGCGCTGGAAAACGGCCGCTATCTGCTGCGTGCCACCAGTAATGGCGTGACGGCGATCATCTCGCCGCAGGGGGAGATCATCGCCCAGGCACCCCAGTTCGAGGAGGCTACCGTCACTGGCGATATCCGCCTGCAACTGGGCATGACGCCCTGGATGCACTACGGCCTGCTGCCGGTGTGGATCCTGATCGCGCTGCTGCTGGCGCCGGGCCTTGTGCTGGGCATCAACGAATGCCTCAAGGCGCGCCGTCAACGCCCGCAGGACGCCTGAGGGCCAGAACGTGTGAGTCCCCAGGGCCTCAGACGCTTGAACGCTCAACCTTACCCGTTGCCGGGCCGATGCCCGGCACTGCCTCTGCACAAGCGAGACCACAATGGGCATCACCGAGTTACTCGGCATCATCAAGGACCTGGTATTGCCGCCCGGCGGGCCTCTCCTGCTGCTGTTTCTGGCCATGCTCGTGCTCAAGCGCTGGCCGGGCCTGGCACGCGCCATGATGGTCGTGGCCATTCTGGGCATGTGGCTGCTGTCCTCGCCTGTCGTCTCCACGCGCCTGATGTCAGGGCTGGAGCGCATTCAGCCCAGTGAGCCGGCAGAGTGGATCCAGGCGCAGGCCGTGGTGGTGCTTTCCGGCGGACGCTACTACGACGCCCCGGAGCTGCAGGGCCGCGATCGCATCAACGGCGAGACGCTCAGCCGCCTGGACGAAGGCGTCCGCGTGGCCCGCAACGCGGAGCTGCCGATTCTGCTCACCGGTGGCAAGGTATCGTCCTCCGATGACGGCACCCTCGCCGAGCTGATGCAGCGCTCGCTGATCGATGAATTCGACTACCCGGCGCGCTGGCTGGAGAACCGCAGCGAGAACACCCAGCAGAATGCGCTCTTCACGCGCGAGATGCTCGAGCAGGACGACATCAACAAGATCGTGCTGGTGACCAGCGCCTGGCACATGCCGCGCGCGATGCGCAATTTCCAGAACCAGGGCTTCCGTACCATCATTCCGGCGCCGGTGGGCTACACCACGGTGTCCGGACTGGGCATCGATGCCTGGATCCCCAACAGCTCCGCGCTGACCCAGTCACGCTGGGCACTGCACGAATGGATCGGCTGGCTGGTGGGTCGCTAGCCCCGACAGCACTGCTGGCAAGACAAGCGAAGGACTGCTGGCAAGACACACGAAGGGCTGCCCATGGGCAGCCCTTCGTGTGTCTATATAACCCGCTCAGCAGACGCTTATCGCAGGATTGCGCTCAGACCTCGCTGTCACGCATCCAGCTGGCCTCCTTGAGCCATGGCCCCAGCTGGCGGAGCTGGAAGGCGCGATCGCGCGTCCACTCGTCACTGCCGACATGCGCAGTGCCACCAGGCGCTTCTCCCAACACGTCGTCCGGGAACTTCAGGCTGTCGCGACCCTTGATCAGCAGCGAGTAACACCGGTCGTGGCTGACCAGGCTTTCGCGCAGGTAGCGCCACACGCATTCCTTCATGAACCACTGATCGATATTCGGCGTCTCGACATGCTGTGGCTGCCACTGGGCCAGCAATGTCTCGAGTGGCGGCAGGACTCCGGCCACCCCGCCCCACAGCCCCGCCAGCACCAGATCGGTATGACTCCACCAGTCACGCATGACATGGAAGAAGCGCCCGGACGCCAGCCACATCTGCACCGCACGCACTTCGCGCAGGCTGATGACGCTGTCGCAGTCGCGAACCACGAAGTAGCCCACCGTCGGGTCATCGGCGACCGCGAAGCGCCAACACAGCCGCTGTCTCAGGGTGTCACTGGAGGGACGCTCGATCAGCTCGGCGTCCAGTTCCCGCGCCAGAGCCAGGAAATCATCGGGCACGCTGTCATCGTGATAGAGCCGAACCCGCCACCCCGGATACAGCACCGGCGCCAACAGCAGGTTATGCAGCATGCCGTTCAAGTAGCGCGGCCCCTTGCCCCAGAGGCCAAAGGACAGCACGCGCGTCTTGCCGGCGGCGACTGCCGAGGGGGATTCAGCGGGCAGTCGCCAGCCCTTCGCCAACGCCAGGCCCCCATGCTGCTCGTCCTTGAGCGCCAAGGCGCGACTGCCATGCTCGCGTGCCTCGTCATGGCGCTTGAGTCTGGCCGCACTGCTGGCCAGCGAGTCGAACAGCACCGGATTGAGACAGCCTCGTGCGGCCAATGCCTCACCGGCCGCCAGCGAGCCGGCGGCATCATTGGCGCGCGACAGACACACCACCTGATTAAGCGCGATCTCTTCATCGGCAGGACACTCCACATGCCCCTGGGCCAGAATCTGGCTGGCCGAGCGATAATCCGCGAGCAGAAACAGATAATAGGAGATCTGCTTGAAGAGGCCCGCCTCACGTGGACGCGGGCGCTGATTGAAGTGATCGATCAGCTGTTGCAACGCCTTGTGGCGCTGACCGGCGCTCCAGGTGGCATGCGCCGGGGCGAACCAGTCTGACGGTGTCGCCATCAGCCCTGATCACTCTCATCGGCCGCGGGAGGCTGACGAGTGACGGGCGGCGCGCCACGCGAGAAGAAACGATGTCCACAGGCATGGCAGGGTTCCAGCACGCTGGGGCGCGTGAGTGTGGTGGTCGACTCACAGTGCACGCAATGCAATAGCCCCGGCGCGATGACCTCGCCGCTGGTGTAGTCGGCGCGCGCGGCCTCGAGGTCTTCCTCGAAGTGGGCGCGGTCCACCACGGTGCGGTCCGCGATCGACATCAGCGCGGAACTGACACTGCGCGACAGCACCGAGAGGTCGATCCCCAGCCAGCTGGCGATCCCTTCTCCACCGGTCGCCAGATGGCGGCGGAATTCACGCATGTCACGCTCGACCCAGGCACGCAGCAGCGCCAGCTCGTCGAGCGTGAATTCCTCGACCTCGGCCTCGAACTTGACCGCTTCATCCAGCTCGGCCTTGAGGCCATCCCACGACAGCTCACCGCTGCTGTCTTCCAGCCGCGACAGGATTCGCCCATAGGCATCGCCGAGACGCCCTTCACCTTCGCCCTGCGGCTGACTGGAGGCTGAGCGCGAGGGCATCGGCGTATCTTCAAAGCCACTGTCATGCGAGGACGTGGCAGCCGTATCACGATCCGTGGCGCTGATCGGCTCATGGGGATCGCGGGGTTCACGTGGTTGGCTCATGGACTCTCCTTGTGTCTTCACCTTCTCCCGTACTGCGGGAGGGCATGGCGCTCTACCTTCAGCATGGTGGCGTTGGCGTTGCGACACAAGCCACACGCTTCCACTCCCTGACACGCATCAAGCGCGTGACACTGCCAGCATGAAGCGCATTCGCCTGGCGCCACAGCACTCGCCTCCCCTACCTGAGTCCTGGCGTCTGGGGTAGACTTGACCCCATCGCAGACAGCGGCGGCCCATCCCGGATGTGACCGCCCACCTCTTCACGCCCTGCCTGTCCCTGGTGACGGGTAGCGGCCAATGCCAAGGTAGTGACGGACCCGATGGATTCACAGGATACTTCTCAACAGTACGCTCCCGATCAGATCGAACAGGCTGCCCAGCAGTACTGGGAGAAAAATCAGTGTTTCAAGGCGGTGGAAGATGCCAACCGCGAGAAGTTCTACTGCCTGTCGATGTTCCCCTACCCCAGCGGCAAGCTGCACATGGGTCACGTGCGCAACTACACCATCGGTGACGTGATCTCGCGCTTCCAGCGCATGCAGGGCAAGAACGTCATGCAGCCGATGGGCTGGGACGCCTTCGGCCTGCCGGCGGAAAACGCCGCGATGAAGAACAACGTCGCGCCGGGCAAGTGGACCCACGAGAACATCGCCTACATGCGCGATCAGCTCAAGGCGCTGGGCTTCGCCTACGACTGGAGCCGTGAGTTCGCCACCTGCGACCTGGAATACTATCGCTGGGAGCAGTGGTTCTTCGCCAAGCTGGTCGAGAAGGGTGTCGTCTACAAGAAGAGTTCCATCGTCAACTGGGACCCGGCGGACCAGACCGTGCTCGCCAATGAGCAGGTCATCGACGGCCGTGGCTGGCGTTCCGGCGCGCTGATCGAGCGCAAGGAAATCCCGCAGTGGTTCCTGCGCATCACCGATTACGCCGAAGAGCTGCTGGCCGACCTCGACAAGGTCGAGTGGCCGGAGCAGGTCAAGACCATGCAACGCAACTGGATCGGCAAGTCACGCGGTGTCGAGCTGAGCTTCGGCCTCGATGCCAAGGCCAGCCAGGTGCAGGAATCCCTGACCGTCTTCACCACCCGTCCGGACACCCTGATGGGCGTGACCTACGTCGGCGTCGCCGCCGCTCACCCGCTGGCCAAGGCCGCGGCGGAGCACAATGCGGAGCTGGCCGAGTTCAACGCCGAGTGCGCGCGTGGCGGCACCAGCGAAGCCGACATGGCGACCATGGAAAAACGCGGCATGGACACCGGCTTCAAGGCCATCCACCCGCTGACCGGCCGTGAAGTGCCGGTCTTCGTCGCCAACTTCGTGCTGATGGAATACGGCACCGGTGCCGTGATGGCCGTGCCGGCCCACGACGAGCGTGACCACGAATTCGCCACCAAGTACGACCTGCCGATCGAAGCCGTGATCGCCGATGCCGACGGCAATGCGCCTGACGTCAGCGAAGCCGCCTTCACCGAGCACGGTGTGCTGATCAACTCCGGCGACTTCGATGGCCTCGACTTCGAGAGCGCCTTCGATGCCATCGCCGCGCGCCTGGTCGAGCAGGGCCGTGGTGAGGTCAAGACCAACTTCCGTCTGCGCGACTGGGGCGTCTCCCGTCAGCGCTACTGGGGCGCGCCGATTCCGGTCAAGAATGGCCCGAACGGTGAATCCATCCCGCTGACCGACGACGAACTGCCGGTCGCTCTGCCGCTGGAAGTCGAATTCGACGCTTCCGGCGGTTCGCCGATCAAGAAGATGCCGTCCTTCAGTGACCTGGGCGATGGCTGGCAGCGCGAGACCGACACCTTCGACACCTTCATGGAGTCCTCCTGGTACTACGCGCGCTTCTGCTGCGCGGACAACCAGGATGCCATGCTGGACGAGCGCGCCAACTACTGGCTGCCGGTCGATTACTACATCGGCGGCATCGAGCACGCCATCCTGCACCTGCTCTACTCGCGCTTCTTCCACAAGCTGATGCGTGACTTCGGCCTGGTCGACAGTGACGAGCCGTTCAAGCAGCTGCTGACCCAGGGCATGGTGGTCGCCGATACCTACTACCGCATCAACGCCAAGGGTGGCCGTGACTGGTTCAACCCGCTGGACGTGGACGTCGAGACCGACGACAAGGGCCGCGCCATCAAGGCCGTGCTGAAGTCCGATGGTCTGCCGGTGGAAATCGGTGGCACCGAGAAGATGTCCAAGTCCAAGAACAACGGTGTGGACCCGCAGTCGATGATCGACCGCTTCGGCGCCGACACCGTGCGCCTGTTCATGATGTTCGCCGCGCCGCCTGAGCAGTCGCTGGAATGGTCCGATTCCGGTGTCGAGGGCGCACACCGCTTCGTCAAGCGCGTCTGGCGTCTGGTCCACGAGCATGTCGCCGCCGGCACTCCGGGCGCGCTGGACGTGACTGCCCTGAACGATGATCAGAAGGCGCTGCGTCGCAAGACACACGAGACCATCGCCAAGTGCAGCGACGACATCGGCCGCCGCACCACCTTCAACACCGCCATCGCGGCCGTGATGGAGCTGGTCAACGCCATCAGCCGCTTCGAGGACACCTCCGAGCAGGGCCTGGCCGTCAGCCGTGAAGCCGTCGAGGCCTGCGTGCTGCTGCTGTCGCCGATCATCCCGCATGCCAGCCACTCGCTGTGGGCGACACTGGGCCACGACGAAGCCGTGATCGACGCCAGCTGGCCGGCCGCCGATGCCGAGGCGATGAAGAAGGACAGCATCGAGCTGGTCGTGCAGGTCAACGGCAAGCTGCGTGCGCGTCTGTCCTTCGCCGCCGATGCCGATCGCGACGCCATCGAAGCCGCGGCGCTGGCAGATGCCAATGTCACCAAGCACACCGATGGCAAGACGGTGCGCAAGGTGATCGTGGTGCCGGGCAAGCTGGTCAATATCGTCGCCAACTGATAGCGACCCGACCAGATCGAGCAAGATACCGGCGGCCCGGGTCGCCGGTCCCGTCAGAGCCCGACAGGCAGCTGGAAGGATGTCGGTCTCTGACGGCCATATTCCGTGCGCTGCGTGATGCTGACAGGCCCCACGCAGCGCTCTCGCAAGATATTCATGACACTCGTTCATGACAGGAGGTCACGGTGACGCAAGCGAAGTCTTCCAGTGTTTCAGCAGACACATCAGAGCATGCATCCCGCGGCCTTGGCCGCCGTCGTGTGCTGGCCGCCCTCGGCGTCGGCCTGGCGCTGACACTGAGCGGCTGCGGCTTCCAGCTGCGCGGCGTGAACGATGCGCCGATGGCCATCACCGAGCTGGACGTCCAGGCACCGATCACCAAGACCCACGACGCCCTGCGAGACGCCCTCGAGCGCGCCGACGTCCAGTTGAGCGACAGCGCCCCGCTGACCCTCAACCTGGGCAAGGTCCGTGAGAACGTGCAGCAGATCACCTACGGCGATGCCGGCAGCATCAAGCGTGAGCTGACCTATCGCCTGACCTACTCGCTGCAGCGCAAGTCCGATGGGGCCTACCTGGCCAACCAGCAGGAGCTGCAGGCTAGCAGCTTCTACTACACCAACGATGACGACCTGCTCAACACCGATGACCTGCGTGAGCGTGCGGCCAGGGAAGTCAATCGTGATCTGAGCCGTCAGTTGCTTGAGCGCCTGCGCGCGATCAAGCCCTGAGCTCCACGCTCCCGCAGTGAGGCGCCCCGTTCGTAAGTCATGAGTCGTGATCCATGAGTGCTGAAAGGCCAGACGATTGACGACAAGCCGATTGACGACAGGCGAAGCCGGGAGAAGTGGAAGGAAGCTGGCAGCAATTGGTAGAGATTGGTAGAGATTGGAAATCGCAACGTTCGCCAGGCACGGCTCCACGATATCGGGCAACCGATCATCATGGGGCCGTGCCTGTTCAGGGCCACCATCACGCCGGGGCTAGCACCCTGCTCGTGACTGGCCGCCCGAGCCTTTAGGCGCACTTGCCCACCAGACCCGCGCAGTATCGAAGGACATTCATGAAGGTCTATCCCGACAAGCTCGACGAGCAGCTCAACAAGCGCCTGTCTCCCGTCTATATCGTGGCCGGTGATGAGCCGCTGATTCACCAGGAAAGCTGCGACGCCATCCGGCGTGCGGCACGCGCTGCCGGTGTCGAGGAGCGCGAGGTACTGCATGTCGAGAACGGCTTTCAGTGGGGCCGTTTGACCGAGTCTGCCGCCAGCATGTCACTGTTCGCCTCGCGCAAGCTGATCGAGCTGCGCATGGGCACCCAGAGTGCCGGCCAGGAAGGCAGCAAGGTCCTCAAGGCCTACGCCGAGCGCATCGAGAAGGATGGCGACATCCTGCTGATCACCGCGGCGCGTCTCGATCGCAAGGTGCAGCAGACGGCGTGGTTCAAGGCATTGGAGAAGGTCGGCGTCTTCATCGCGGTGTGGCCGGTGGACCATTCCCGCCTCGGCTTCTGGATTCGCGACCGCGCCCGTCGTCACGGCCTCGAGCTGAATCAGGACGCCGCTCGCCTGCTGGCCGAGCGCATCGAGGGCAATCTGCTGGCCGCGGATCAGGAGCTGCAGAAGCTGGCGCTGCTGCACCCGCCGGGCGCACGCCTGGATGGCAATGCCATCGTCCAGGGCGTCGAGGACAATGCCCGTTATGATGTCTTCACGCTGGCCGATGCGTGTCTGAAGGGGGAAGTCGAGCGCAGTGGCCGCATCGTGCTCGGGCTGCGGGGAGAAGGCGTCGAGCCGCCGGTGATCCTGTGGGCGCTGACCCGCGAGCTGCGCACCCTGCTCTCGCTGCGCCAGCACCTCGATCAAGGCCAGAGCTTCGAGCATGCCTGCAAGGCGCAGAAGCCGATGATCTTCGACAAGCGTCGCCCCTTCTATCAACAGGCGCTCAACCGTCTGCCCCACAAGCGCCTGCACAAGCTGCTGCTGTTCTCGCAGCGACTCGACATGGCGATCAAGGGCGGGATGACGCTGCCCATCTGGGACGGGATGGTCGATCTCGCCCTGACGCTCGCCGGCGGACGCGGCCCACTGGCCGAGCTGCCTCACGCCTACAAGGTGGTGTGATTCAGACACCCGGGAGAACGCATGCATACTTCCTCCAGCACGCTTGGCGAAGCCGTCGACGTCGAGACCCTGCGGCTGTGGCTCGCCGAGGGCAATACCCTGACAGTGGAAGTGCAGACGCTGGATCAGGGGCTTCATGTGGTTCGCCTGCACCACGCCGCTGGCATCAGTCGTCTGGTCGATGACAACGGCCAGTCCCTGAGTTTCACCGGCACCCAGTGGATCAGTCGCCTGCTGTTGCCGCTGGGGCTGACCCACGGCGTGCAGACCTGGGCGGAAGTACAGGATGAGATGATCGGCCTGCCCACGACGCCGATCGACAATGCCAGCCTGCTGGCCCATGGCACGCGCGTGGCCTTCCAGACCCGCTAGACGCTGCGGGCCTCCTCGCTTGTCTTTCCCCCTGCTCCCCTCTTGTCTTTCTTCGCCAATCATCAAGACGCCCCCACCAGCAGGCTGATGGGGGCGTCTTGTCATTCGGCTTATGCGGCTTATACAAGTGATGCCGCGCCACTCAATTGCGCCCTGCAAGCGTGGCAACTCTTCGCTCAGTGCGCCGCATCCGCCTTGGACTTCACGAACGCCTTGTAGCCATAAAGCTTGCGCGGATTGTCGCGGAAGATCTTCTCGCGCATCTCGCGCTCCGGCAACCAGCGCTGCATCAGCTCGGCCAGGGTGTCCTCTTCCGGCATCTCGACGCCGATATAGGGATGCGGCCAGTCACTGCCCCACACGACGCGCTCCGGATTGGCCGCCACCAGCGCCCGCACCAGCGCCGTGACATCGGAGTAAGGCAAGCGTCCGCGCGTGGTCAGCCGGTAAGGCGCCGACAGCTTGACCCAGGTGCGCCCCTGCTTGAGCAGTCGACACAGCGCGGCAAAGCCGGGGCATTCAGGGCCACGCGTGGCCGCCAGATGGCCCATGTGGTCGATCACCACCGGCACCGGCAAGCTGCCGAGGCGCGCTTCCATGTCACGGAAGGTCGAGACATCGATCAGGCATTCCAGATGCCACTTGAAGCGTGCCAGGCGATCCGCCAGCAGCACCACATCACGCCAGCGCAACCCGCCGGCGAAGATCAGGTTGAGGCGAACGCCACAGACACCCAGCTCGGAGAGCCGCTCAAGCTCGGCATCACTGATGTCGGGGGTGACAACCGCCACGCCACGGTAATCCAGCCCACGCTCACGACAGCTCTGCAGGCTGTCGCACAGCAGGCGATTGTCATAGCCATAGACACTGGGCTGTATCAGCACGCCGTGGCTGGCGCCCAGTGCATGATGCATCTCGAGTGCTTCATTGAGCCCCACGGGGGCCGGGTCATAGGTTCTGTCCGCCGCCAATGGGTAACGCACCGGGTCACCAAACAGGTGAAGGTGACAATCTATACTGCCCGCCGGCAACCGGAAGGTCAGGGGGTGTGGCAAGGGTCTGGGCGGCGTGGCGCGCGGCAGATCCTGCTCGACATGATTCCAGTCCATCGATGCGACTCCCTCGCTTAACCTCAATCATCAAGCCCGGGGCGACGTGACGCTCGATCGCCCATTGCCACGATACTGCGCCGCCCCTCTCGTTTCCAGACAAAAGCCTGCCGACGAAAAAGCGGCATGTCCGAAGACATGCCGCTTGAGGTATCAGGCGAGGCCTGATCGCTTGTCGAAGACGCTGACCGAAGGCGCTGACGCTCAGTCGAGACGCTCGAACACGGTCGCGACGCCCTGGCCCATGCCGATGCACATGGTCGCCAGGCCCAGGCGCGTGTTCTGCTGCTTCATGACGTTGAGCAACGTGGTGCAGATACGCGAACCGGAGCAACCCAGCGGGTGGCCCAGCGCGATGGCGCCGCCGTTGAGGTTGACCGCCGTATCGACACGCTCCAGCAGGCCAAGGTCCTTGAGTACCGGAATCGACTGCGCCGCGAAGGCCTCATTCAGTTCGACGGTCTGGATGTCCTCGATGGTCAGACCTGCCGCCTTGAGCGCCTGCTTGGAGGCCGGCACCGGCCCGTAGCCCATGATGGAGGCGTCACAGCCTGCCACGCCAGTGGACAGCACACGAGCGATGGGCTTGAGGCCCAGCGCTTCGGCGCGCTCGGCACTCATCACCGCCATGCCCGAGGCGCCCACCGACAGCGCGGAAGAGGTGCCCGCCGTCACGCTGCCGCCCTTGGGATCGAACACCGGCTTGAGGTTGCCCATGGATTCCATGCTGGCATCGCCACGGATGACCTCATCGCGAGTCACCATCACGCGACGCCCCTCGGCATCATGGCCCTCGACGCCGATGATCTCGTCATCGAAGCGACCTTCATCGGCGGCGGCCTGGGCACGCTGGTGAGAGCGCACGCCGAACTCATCCTGCTGCTCACGACTCACGCCATGCATCTTGCCGAGCAGTTCCGCGGTCAGGCCCATCATCATCGCCGCCTTGGCCGCATGCTTGCTGGCCGCCGGGTTGACGTCGACCCCGTGTGCCATCGGCACGTGCTCCATGTGCTCGACACCGCCGATGATATAGAAGTCACCCATGCCGGCCTTGATGTTGGCGGTGGCGATATGCAGGGCGCTCATCGAGGAACCACACAGGCGGTTGACCGTCTGCGCCGGCACAGTGCGCGGAATGCCGGTCATGATGGCGGCATTGCGCGCGATGTTCATGGACTGCTCCAGGGTCTGGTTGACGCAGCCCCAGATGATGTCGTCGACCTCGGCCGGCACCAGGCCGGGATTGCGATCGAACAGCGCCTGCATCACCGCGGCGGACAGATTCTCGGCGCGCACGTGTCGGAAGGCGCCGTTCTTGGCCTTGGCCATGGCGGTACGCACGCCATCGACGATTACCACATCTCTCGGATTCAGATTCATTGTCTGGCTCCCTCATGGCCCTCGCTGTCGCGAGGGCCGAAAATTCTGGTCGGATAGTGCTGGCGGCCACTCGGGCGCTCAGCCATCAAAGGCTCAGGAGTAGAAGGCTTCGCCACGCTTGGCGCGCTCGCGCAGCGCCTCGGTCGGGCGATACAGCGGCCCCAGCTCATCGGCCAGGCTGTCGGCCAGCGCGACGAACTCGGCCACGCCCATGGCATCGACATAGCGCAGCGCGCCACCACGGAACGGCGGGAAACCGATGCCGTAGATCAAGGCCATGTCGGCCTCGGCCGGGCTGCCGACGATGTCGTCTTCCAGGCAGCGGATGGTTTCCATGCACAGCGGCACCATCATGCGCGCGATGATGTCTTCATCGGAGAACTCGCGCGTCTCGCTGACGACCTGGGCCACCAGTGCCTGAGCTTCATCATCCGCCAGCTTCTTCGGCTTGCCCTTGCGGTCTTCCTCGTAGCGGTAGAAGCCCAGATCGTTCTTCTGGCCGAGGCGCTTGTTGTCGTACATCACCTGAATGGCGGTCTTGCCGTCTCGCGCCATGCGGTCCGGGAAGCCTTCCGCCATCACGGCATTGGCGTGCACCGCGGTATCCATGCCGACCACATCCAGCAGGTAGGCCGGACCCATCGGCCAGCCGAACTTCTCCATCACCTTGTCGACGCGCTGATAGTCGGCGCCCTTCTCGACCAGCAGGCTGAAGCCACCGAAATAGGGGAACAGCACGCGGTTGACCAGGAAGCCCGGGCAGTCGTTGACGACGATCGGCGTCTTGCCCATCTGGCGGGCATAGGCGACGGTCGCGGCGATGGCCGCATCGCTGGACTTCTCGCCACGGATGACCTCGACCAGCGGCATGCGGTGCACCGGATTGAAGAAGTGCATGCCGCAGAAGTTCTCGGGACGCTTGAGCGACTCGGCCAGCCGCGTGATGGAGATGGTCGAGGTGTTGGAGGTCAGGATGGCGTCCTCGGCGACGTTGTCCTCGAGCTCGGCCAGTACAGAGGCCTTGACCTTGGGATTCTCGACCACCGCCTCGACGACCAGGTCCACATTGCCGAAGTCACCGTAGGACAGCGTCGGGCGAATGTTGGACAGGCCCTGCGCCATCTTCTCGGTGGTCAGCTTGCCGCGCTCGACGCCCTTGCCGAACAGCTTGCGAGCCTCCTTGAGGCCCAGTTCGATGGCCTCGCCGTTGATGTCCTTCATCAGGATCGGCGTGCCCTTGCTGGCGCTCTGATAGGCGATGCCGCCGCCCATGATGCCGGCCCCCAGCACGGCGGCCTGCTTGATCTCGCTGGCCTGCTTCTCGTAGCCCTTGGCCTTCTTCTTGACCACCTGATCGTTCATGAACAGGCCGACCAGATTGAAGGCCACGTCGGTCAGCGCCATCCTGGCGAAGGTCTTGGCCTCGATGGCCTGGGCACGCTCACGCGATTCCCCCGCCCCCTTCTGGATGACCTTGATGGCCTCCACCGGCGCCGGATAGTGCGGACCGGCCTTGCCGGCCACGAAGCCCTTGGCGGTCTCGAAGGCCATCATCTGCTCGATGGCATTGAGCTTGAGCGGCGAGGTCTTCTCGAGGCGACGCGCCTGATAGTCCAGCTCACCGGCGTTGGCACGCGCCAGAATATCGAGTGCCGCCGCGTCCAGCTCGGCCACCGGCAGGACGGCATCGACGGCGCCCACTGCCAGCGCCTTGTCGGCACGGTTCTCGGTGCCACCACAGATCCACTCGATGGCGTTGTCCGCCCCGATCAGACGCGGCAGGCGTACACAGCCCGCCCAGCCGGGGATGATGCCGAGCTTGGTTTCCGGCAGGCCGATCTTGGCGCTGTCGGCCATGACCCGGAAATCGGTGGTCAGGGTGATCTCGCAGCCACCGCCCAGCGCCAGCCCATTGATGGCAGTGACGGTGGGGAACGGCAGGTCCTCGATGGCATTGAAGATGCCATGGATGTTCATGTTCATGTCGATGAGGAAGGCTTCATCCTTCTCGAACATCTGATGGAACTCGGTGATGTCGGCACCGACCACGAACGCTTCCTTGGCGGAGCGGATGACCAGCCCCTTGAGATCGGCCGTCGCCTTGATGGCCTCGACCGCCTCTCCCAGCTCCTTGAGTACGTAGCTGGCCAGCTTGTTGACCGATTCGCCTTCAAGATCGAGGGTCAACAGGGCGATGGCGTCCTGATTGGCCTCGACGGTTAGCGTTTTGCCTGAATAGATCATCCACGGATCTCCACAAGAGAAAGAGGTGAAGGGGCTGCCGGGCGCTCGAGGGTCACTGCCATTTGGCGTTGGCCATGAGGGCGCTGGCAACCGGCCTCGCCGGACTCGCCGCTGGCTGAGGCACCGCGCGAGAGTCATCTCTCATCACAGCGCTTCATACAAGCGTTTGAATACAGCCAGCTTGGGCCAGTGACGGGCAAAGATCAAGCCTGCGGACATTAGCGAAAGGTCGGGGGTCACGAGCCGTCTGTATACTGGCCCGGGTTGACTGGCGCACGCCATCAACAGCCGATGTAGGCAAAGATCGACGCTACACCGCGCAAGGCAGCCGCGTTACCCTGAACGCTTTCCCAACCCGCAGGCTGGCCGCGACACCTCCTCGCGCGCCAGCAGGCTTTCAAAGGCCTCATCGATATCATGCTTTCATGAGCAGCACTCTCACCGCCCTGTATCTGCGCCTGACCGGCCTTGTCGAACGCACCAAGCGCTGGCACTGGCTATGGCCGCCCATCGGCTTCGCCGCCGGCATCTGCAGTTTCTTCCTCGTCAATCGTCAGCAATGGCTGGGCGGCATGCTGGCGCTGGGCATGATGCTGGCCTGGTTGATCCTGATCGCCGAAGGCCTGTGGAGCCGTCTGCGCCGCCATCGCGGCCAGAATGCCCTGCCCCGCAAGCTGGCGACCTTCGTGGCCCAGCTGATCCAGCAGGAGACACTGTGTTTCACGCTGCCGTTCTTCCTGGCGACCACCGACTGGGCCAGCGGCCAGGCGGGCTTCACGCTGCTGCTGTGCGGCGCGACCCTGCTGTCGATTCTCGATCCCTTCTACTACCGGCTGGCCGAGCGCCATCGCTGGCTGTACTTCGGCTTCCACGCCCTGTGCGTGTTCGTGGTGGTACTGGTCACCCTGCCCCTGCTGCTGGAGCTGACCACGGGTGAGAGCCTGCTGGCCGCCTGTGCCGCCATGAGCCTGTTCGCGCTGCCCAGCGTCGCCAACCTGCGCATCGCGCGCGGGGTGGTCGGCGGGCTGGCGATGATCGGCATCAGCGTGATGCTCGGGGTAGGCGCATGGGGGGCACGCGCCTGGATTCCGCCCGCCACGCTGTGGATCAATGCCAGCAGCCTGTCGCCGGACTTCGATACCGCGGCGCGCGCACCGCGTGGCGAGATGCAGCTGACGCCTACGCAACTCTCCGCCCGAGGCCTCTACGCCTTCACGGCCATCCGCGCCCCGCGCGGCCTGTCGGAGAAGGTCTATCACGTCTGGCGGCATGACGGCGAAGTCGTCGATCGCATCGCACTGAACATCAACGGCGGGCGCAGCGAAGGCTACCGCGCCTGGACGCACAAGACGGCCTTCCCGCAGGGCAGCGAGGGCGAGTGGCGCATCGATGTCGAGACGATGAACGGACAGCGCATCGGCAGTCTGCGCTTCGTGGTCAGCGATGATCCGCAGCAGGCGACCCTGGCCGACAGCACCATCAGCCAGCCACCCGGCATCCCCGGCTGGCGTATTACCAACCTGATTCCGGGTTTGTGACAGTCGCCATCATGAGTCACTTTGCAAGCGGGAACGCTGAGTTACTCGACCTTGGACGTAAAATTCGTTCGCAGGCTTGTAATTATCCAGACTGCCTAGCATGCTGATGTGAAGGGCGGCGCGCGCAGGAATCAGTCTCATTCAGGTTTTAGTGATACTGGACGCGCGCCAATGACAAAAGCCCCTTCACATTTGCACTCAGCGGACGACCTATCCATGCATGAAGATATCGGACTCAAGCTTTCCCGCCTGCCGCGCCTGTGGCGCGCCATTCTGGACCAGCGACTGTCCCCACTAGGGCTGACCCAGACTCGCTGGATGACGCTGGTACACCTGTGGCGCATGGGCGATGGTCAGCCCCAATGTGATCTGGCTCGCTCCATCGGTATCGAAGCCCCGTCGCTGGTTCGCACCCTGGACCAACTGACCGAACAGGGCCTGGTCGAGCGCCGTGCCTGTGAGGAAGACCGCCGCACCAAGCGCATCTTCCTGACCCGCAAGGCGCTGCCATTGATCGAGAAGATCGATGCCATCGCCGAGCAGACTCGCATCGAGATGCTCGAGGGCCTGAGCGAGGCGCAGGTCGATCAATTCTGTGAATGCCTGCGCATCATGGAGCGCAATGGTCTGGAAATCTCCGAGAAGGTGCCGGAGAGCGCCTGAGCCAGAGCCAACACGCCGACCGGAAATGGCCGGCCGCGCCAGCAGGACATGAACGCAAGCGGGACATGAAAAAGCCCCCATCGAGTGACTCGATGGGGGCTTTTTTCTGCGGGCAGGAAGGCTGCGCGTGTCAGGCGTCCGGCATCTTCGGCTCGGTGCCCACCAGCGGTCGACGCTTGTGCGAGATAGGCGCCTTGTCGATCAACAGCGCATGCAAGGCCTCGAATTCGCGCCGCCAGTCGTGGCAGCTCTCCACATCCAGACTCTCGCCCCACCACAGCGTCAGACCGGAGAGCGACGACTCCAGCATCAGGGCATCCTCCGGCAGCGTGCGCGTGAAGCGCAGCAGCGCCGCGGCGACATCAGGGTCATCCGCCAGGCGACTCTCTTCGCGCCAGCGATAGCCCGGCACTGCTTCACGCAGGGCATCACTGGCCCATTCATCCTGCACCAGAATGAAGGGCGTGACATCGCGCTCGGTCGGCCAGGGGCGGCGGTAACCGACGATGCCCTTGGGCGCATCAGAAAGCGCCGGCGCCTTGAGATCCACCCGCATGCCATCGGCGATCACCGCCTTGCGGACCAGTGAAGTGCGCGTCTCGCGTTTACTGGGGCGTAGCCAGGTCAGCGGCGACAGCATCGCCAGCACGACAAAAATGATGATCAGCGCAGTCGTCATCGTCTATCCAACGGTTGTCTATTCAAGGGTTTCATCAAGCAGGACGTGGCGTGAAAGCGCAGGATAGGCTATGCAGCCCCGCAGTGTTGCGTATCACGCACTGCCATTACGTTGATGTAAGTCATTGTGTTTAAGGGGGCGGCAAGCCTAGCATGGAAGCAGGTGCACGACGCCACTCGAATGGCCAACCTCTGCGGGAGGACCTCAGGATGAGCAACGAATACAAGCATGTACTGGTCGCTGTCGACCTGACCAAGGATTCCCATCTGGTGCTGGAGCGGGCACTGCCGATCGCCAAGCGCAACGGCGCCAAGATTTCCATCATCCATACGCTGGAACCGCTGGGTTTTGCCTATGGCGGTGATATCCCGATGGATCTGACCAGCATCCAGGACCAGCTGGATTCCCACGCCCGTGAACGGCTTGGCGAGATTGCCTCCCCTCATGATATCGCCGCCGAAGACCAGTACGTGGTGGTCGGCATGCCGGACAGCGAGATTCATCGCTTCGCGGCCGAACACGACGTGGACCTGATCGTGGTCGGCTCGCATGGTCGACATGGCTTTGCGCTGCTGCTGGGCTCCACCTCCACGGGTGTCCTGCACGGTGCCCAGTGTGACGTGCTCGCGGTGCGCGTCGGCGCGGATGACAGCGAGGAATGATGGCGGCCGGCTAGACGACACCTCATGCCAGACGACACCTCACGTCGATGACATGTGAGGGACGACAAGAGGGCTGCCCATGGGCAGCCCTCTTGTGTGTTCAGCTGACGGGCTTTCTGCACGGCACGGTCATCAAGCATCGTCACTTATGACCGTCACTTGCGGCTTCAGCCTTCCTGCATGGCCTCAAGTTCCATCCAGCGTTCCATCGTCTCTTCCAGCACCTGCTGCTTGTGGCTGAGCTTCTCCAGCGTGTTCTTCACCGCCTTGGCATCCCCGGTGTAGAACTCCGGTGCCGCGATCTCGGCTTCCAGCGTCGCGATCTCCGCTTCCAGCTTCTCGATGGTCGCCGGAATCAGGTCCAGCTCGCGCTGGAACTTGTAGGGCAGCTTGACCTTCTTGTTGGCCTGCTGCGCCTGGGCGGCCTCACGCTTGCGGCGCTCGTCTTCTGCCTGGGCATCACGACGGTGCTTTTCCTCGCGCTCACGCTCGACTTCCCACGGCGCTGGCGGCAGATGCCCGCCCTGACGTATCCAGTCGCTGTAGCCCCCGACATACGGCTTGACGACCCCGTCGCCCTCGAAGGCGAGGATGTTGGTGACCACATTGTCCATGAAGGCACGGTCGTGGGAAACCAGCAGCACGGTGCCGTCGAAGTCGAGCAACAGCTCCTCGAGCAGCTCCAGCGTCTCGACATCCAGGTCGTTGGTCGGCTCATCGAGCACCAGCACGTTGGCCGGCATGGTGAACAGACGCGCCAGCAGCAGGCGGTTGGACTCGCCCCCTGACAGCGAACGAACCGGCTGACGCGCGCGGTCCGGCGTGAACAGGAAGTTCTGCAGGTAGCTCATCACGTGCATGTCACGCCCGCCGACCGTGACACGGTCGCTGCCGCGCGCCACGTTGTCGTAGACGGTGGCTTCCATGTCGAGGCCCTTGCGCAGCTGATCGAAGTAGGCGATCTGCAGCTTGGTGCCTTCGATGCGCTTGCCTTCGCTGGCTTCCAGCTGACCGAGCAGAATGTGCAGCAACGTGGTCTTGCCCGCGCCGTTGCGCCCGAGCAGGCCGACCTTGTCGCCGCGCTGGATCTCGACGCTCAGGTCACGGATGACCCACTGCTCCTGCGCCTCGTCGTAGCGATAGCTGACGTTCTCCAGCTCCACGACCCGCTTGCCGCTGCGCTCGGCGGAGTCGACGGCGATACGCGCACGGCCCTGCACTTCACGCCGCTGGCCACGCTCGGCACGCATCTTCTCCAGCGCACGCACACGGCCTTCATTGCGGGTACGACGCGCCTTGACCCCCTGGCGGATCCAGGTCTCTTCCTGGGCCAGTTTCTTGTCGAACTCGGAGTTCTCCTTGGCCTCGACATCCATCTCGTGCTGCTTCTGGGCCTGGTAGGCCGCGTAATCGCCCGGGTAACGCCCGAGACGGCCACGGTCCAGCTCCAGAATCTGGGTCGCGAGGCGCTTCAGGAAGGCCCTGTCGTGGGTGATGAACAGCACGGCGCCGGAGAAGGCCGCTACCTGCTCTTCCAGCCAGGCGATGGTATCGAGATCCAGATGGTTGGTCGGCTCATCGAGCAGCAGCAGGTCCGGGTCGGACACCAGCGCACGCGCCAGTGCGACACGACGGCGCCAGCCGCCGGACAGGTCTTCCATCATGGTGTCTTCCGGCAGGCCCAGGCGGGTCAGCACGGTATCGATACGCTGCTGGAACTGCCAGCCATCGACGCTTTCCAGCGCGACCTGCACATGCTCGAGACGCTTGAGGTCCGGCTCGGGGTCGCTGATCAGGTGATGATATTCCGCCAGCAGCGCGCCCGCCTTCGGCAGGCCTTCAGCGACGATATCGAAGATGGTGCGTCCTTCGGCGGCCGGCAAGTCCTGCGAGAGCACGCCGATCTTGAGGCCCGGTGCCTTCCACAGCTCACCGGCATCGGCCTGGAATTCGCCGGTGATCAGCTTGAGCAGGGTCGACTTGCCGGTGCCGTTGCGGCCGACGAGCGCCAGACGCTCGCCGCGCTCGACGACAAGGTCCGCCCCGTTGAGCAAGACGTGATGGCCATAGGCCAGCTGAAGATTTTCCAGTCGTAACAATGCCATGTGCAGCAGCAACTCGTGACGGGTCCACGGCCGGGAAGGCCACGGAGGAAGTGGGAGTCAGGCGGACAGGCCGCCGCCAGCGACGCGCGCCGGAGAATGCTGCCATTCTACCCGAGGCGCAGCGTGCAGGCGATGGAAGACGCCGCAAGGGCTGAAAGACGCCGGCGCCTTGGGTAGAATGGCCGACCGCTTGAAATCACGTCACGTGCCCTGCACTGCCAAGGCCCGCCTGTCATGCAGCGCTATCGAGTGCCAGGCCGACGGGCTATTGCCCGACCTTGCGCTGTCACGTGTCTTCTCCCTCCCCGCGATCCCAAGGGTGTCCGATGTCCGCGCTTCCCCCGCATGCCGATCCTGCCTCCCTGCCCTACTATGATAGCGAGCGGCTGTCCGACGAGACGCTTGCCGCCTTGTGTGACGACCTTGAACTCGGCGAGGCCGATATCGCGGCCGCGCTGACGCTGCTGGCACCGGAGCTGCGTTTCGCCAGCCCCTCTGCGCTGGTCGACATCGGCGTCAACCTGACGCATGAGAGCTACGCGCGCGACGTCGAGGGCACCTTGCTGCGAGCACGCGCGGCGGGCGTCAGCCAGCAGATCCTGACCGGCACCAGCCTGGATGGCTCGCGTGAGGCCCAGGCGCTGGCGGCACGCTATCGTGGCCTTTCTGCCACCGCCGGTGTGCATCCGCATGATGCCAGCCAGCGGAACGATGGCGTCGAACGCGGCATCCGAGAGCTACTGGCGCAGCCGGAGGTCGTCGCGGTGGGGGAATGTGGCCTCGATTTCAATCGCAACTTCTCGACGCCCGCCGAACAGGCCCGAGCGTTCGAAGCGCAGCTGACGCTGGCCGCCGAGACAGGCCTGCCGCTGTTTCTGCATGAACGTGACGCCGGTCGCCAGATGCTCGAGATGCTCAAGCACTGGCGCGACGATATCAGCCACGCCGTCGTGCACTGCTTCACCGGTGAGCGCGAGACGCTCTACGGCTATCTCGATCTCGATCTGCACATCGGTCTGACCGGCTGGCTGTGTGATGAGCGCCGAGGCGAACACCTGCGCAGCCTGTGCCGCGAGATTCCCCTCGAACGCCTGATGCTGGAAACCGATTGCCCCTATCTGGTACCGCGCAATCTGCCCGCCAAGCTCAAGGGGCGGCGTCATGAACCTTCACTGCTGGTGTGGATCATGGCAGAGGTCGCGGCGCTGCGTGGTATCGACATGGAAGAGCTCGCAGAGGCCACCACCGCCACTGCCACACGCTTCTTCCGCCTGTAATCGGCATCAACGACTTTCCCTGCACGCTTCCCTGCTCTGGACATCACCATGCACGAATATGAACCCGAAACAGGGGACTTCCCCGCCTTCATCGCCGTCGAGACCGGCGAGGACTCCAGTCTGCCGCTGGCCATCGCCTGGGCGCTGCCCGATGGCCAGATGAAGCATGTGCTGATCCAGCCGGATGACGAATGGCTGGATGGCGAGATGCTGGAGCTGGGCGACTACAGCCTGGACGACCTGCGCAGCTTCGGCGTCAGCCCCCTCGATGTGCTCAAGGAGCTGGAGCAGGACTACTACCAGACCACGCTCTATACCACCGGCGTCATGGATGACGAGCAGGCACTGGCCCGCCTGTTCGACGCCTACAACATGGACCCCTTCATCGAGTTCGCGCCGGCGGAAGGCCTCTACCCTGAGCTTGCCCCAGGTGACTGGGCGCGCGAGCGCAACAACATGCTGTTCGAACAGGGCCTGCAGCCGTTCCGCCCGGACAACGAGGTGCTGGTGATGCTGGCCATCCATACCCGCCTGCGCGGTGATGGCGTGCGTGGCGAGCAGGACATCCAGGGCACTGGCCCGGATTACGAGATCGACTGGGAAGAAGACGTCTGATCAGACGCTCCTGCTTTTGACACGCAAACGCCCCGACAACCGCAAGGTTGTCGGGGCGTTTGCGTTCCAGCCTTGGCCTCTACGGCGCGGCTCAGCCGTTGGAGCGGCCACCACCGTTGCCACCGCTGGAGCGGTTGCGACCACCACGTGAGCGGCGACGCGGGCGCTCATCATTGCTCGGCGCATTCGGCGCACGGTTGCCGTTCACCTCCGTCTGCGGCGCGACGCGATTGCCATCGACTTCACGCTGCACCGGTGCACGGTTGCCGCGGTTGTCATCATCGACACGCGCGGTCTGCTGAGACTGACCACCAGTGCGCTGGCCGCCCGAGCGCGCGCCGCCAGAACGCTGACCTTCAGAGCGCTGCCCGCCAGAACGCTGGCCGCCATTGCCACGACCTTCACCAGCAGGCTTGCCGCCAGTGCGCTGGCCGCCAGAACGCTGGCTGCCATTGCCACGGCCTTCACCGGCAGGCTTGCTGCCAGTACGCTGGCCGCCAGAGCGCTGGCCGCCATTGCCACGGCCTTCAGCGGCAGGCTTGCCGCCAGTACGTTGGCCGCCCGAGCGCTGACCACCACGCGGCTGACGCGGCTCACGCTCCGGCTCGACATCGACTTCCGGCACGAAACCTTCCACTTCGACGCGCTTGAGCTTGCCCTTGAGCAGACGCTCGATGCCGCCGAGTTCCTTGCGCTCATCGCTGGAGACCAGCGAGATGGCACGCCCGCTGGCGCCGGCACGGCCGGTACGCCCGATACGGTGCACGTAGTCTTCCGGCACGTTGGGCAGTTCGTAGTTGACGACCTGCGGCAGCTGCTCGATATCCAGACCACGCGCCGCGATATCTGTCGCGACCAGCACGCGCACTTCGCCGTTCTTGAAGCCGGCCAGTGCCTTGGTACGCGCATTCTGGCTCTTGTTGCCGTGAATCGCCGCGGCACTGATGCCGGACTTCTCGAGCTTGGTCGCCAGACGGTTGGCACCGTGCTTGGTACGGGTGAAGACCAGCACCTGGTGCCAGTTTTCCTTGATGATCAGGTGCTTGAGCAGTGAAGGCTTGTGGCTCTTCTCCACGGTGTGGATATGCTGCTCGACCTTCTCGGCCGTGGTGTTGCGCGGGCTGGCTTCCACCGCCACCGGGTCATTCAGCAGCTTGTTGGCCATGCCGCGAATCTCATCGGAGAAGGTCGCGGAGAACAGCAGCGTCTGACGCTTGGTCGGCAGCAGCTTGAGCAGACGACGGATGTCGTGGATGAAGCCCATGTCCAGCATGCGGTCCGCTTCATCCAGCACCAGCGTCTCGAGATCGGAGAAGTCGATGGCCTTCTGGGAGTGCAGGTCCAGCAGACGGCCCGGCGTGGCGGTCAGGATCTCGACGCCAGAGGACAGTCGGCTGATCTGCGGGTTGATCTTCACGCCACCGAATACCACGGCATTGCGCAGCTTCAGGTGACGGGAATAGGCAGTGACGTTCTCGTCAATCTGCGCGGCCAGTTCACGCGTGGGCGTGACGATCAGGGCCTTGATCTTGCGGGCACCCGCGGGAGCGCTCTGCGAGAGGCGCTCGACCAGCGGCAGGGCGAAACCGGCAGTCTTACCGGTACCGGTGCGCGCGGCAGCCATCACATCACGGCCTTCCAGCACGGCAGGAATCGCACCTGCCTGGACGGGAGACGGCGTGGAATAGCCCATCTCGGCGATCGCTTTCAGGACAGGAGCGGACAGCCCCAGGGAGGCAAACGCCGGGACGGAATTGGCAGTAGTCTCAGTCATCAATATCTCTTCGGCTGACCGGCCACGTGCTGGTCGATCATTAAGGAATGGCGCCTGGCCGGGCACGTGCCGGGAGAGGGAGCGAGGCGTATCAGGCGCAGAGAAGAAAGAGTCGGTCAGAGGGACCTCATCCGGCTGCTGCCAGTCGCTCGCGTCAGGCGATAGCCCAGTCTACCATCTTCCGCCGTCGCCTGCAGAAACGCGCATCCGATGGGCTCAATGCCAGTGCAGCGGATAGCGACGATGACGCGCCAGATTGTTGATCAACACCGCCAGCACCAGCATCGCCAAGCAGCCAAGCCCCACCGGCAACAGGGCGTACCAGTAGCCCAGCTCGTGCAGCGGCTGACCGCCGATCACCGCGATCAAGGCCGTGGCACCACCCGGCGGATGCAGGGTGTGCGTCAGCTGCATGACCAGCAGCGCCACCGAGACCGCCATGGCCGCCGCTAGCCAGCCATCGCCCAGCCAGTGATAGCAGGCGACACCGACCAGTGCCGACAGCATGTTGCCGCCCAGTACATTGCGCGGCTGGGCCAGCGGACTGTGCGGCGCGCCGTAGAGCAGCACCGAGGTCGCGCCGAAGGACCCCACCAGCAACAGCGAGCTGACCGCCAGGTAGTGCGAGGACAGCCAGCCGATCAACGCCATGCCCAGAAAGGCCCCGAGCCACGACCACAGGGCATCGGCAACATGCGGCCTGCCCCGCTTCAGGGGGCCACCACGCATCTTGGCTACGTAAGGCTTGAGCATCGTGCGAACCATCTCCGGCGTTGTCATGTCAGTGTCGAGCGCTGCACCCTAGGCGATCTCCACACGAGGAACAACTCCCGTTTGGCAATAAGCTGATGCCGACGCTGTCTTCATCATGACTCGCTGCGCGAGGCCACGATGGTGCGCGAGATCACGATCACCGGCAGGATGCCGACCACCACGATCACCAGCGCCGGCAGCGCCGCCTGCTCGAGCATTTCATCCGAGGCGTACTGATAGACGTGGGTGGCGAGCGTGTCGAAGTTGAAGGGCCGCAGCAGCAAGGTGGCCGGCAGCTCCTTCATGGCATCGACGAAGACCACCAGCGCCGCGGTCAGCAAGCCGGGACGGATCAAGGGCAGGTGCACCCGGCGCAGTGTCGAGAAGGTATTCTCGCCCAGCGAGCGCGCCGCCATGTCCATCGAGGGCGTGACCTTGTCGAGGCTCGATTCGATGGAGCCCGCGGCGATGGCGAGGAAGCGCACCACATAGGCGATGATGATCGCGCCCATCGTCCCCGTCAGCAGCAGGCCGCTGGAGAACCCGAAGTTGGCGCGCAGGAAGCTGTCCAGCGCATTGTCGAAACCGGACAGCGGCACCAGCACGCCCAGCCCCAGCACGGCCCCCGGCATGGCATAGCCGAGACTCGAGAGCTTGAGCGCCTGCTGTACGCTGGCGGTGCGATCCAGCCGCTTGGCGTAGGCCAGCAGCACCCCGATGATCAGCGTCAGCACGGCAGCACTCACCGACAGCATCAGGCTATTGAGCGCGTAACCGGCGAAGTCCGGCGTCCACGACTCCTCGAAGTAGCGAATGGCATGCCGCGTCAGCAGCCCCACCGGCAACAGGAAGCCGAACAGCAGCGGCAGCAGGCAGGCCAGTGTCGCCAGTCCGGCGCGCCAGCCATGCAGGGTCGGGCGACGATAGCGACGATAGCGATCGCCCTTGCCGAACTGACGCTGCCGGCGCCGGGCATGCCGTTCCAGCCAGATCAGCGTGACCACGAAGATCATCAGACACAGCGCGATCTGGGCCGCGCCCCGCAGGCTGCCCATGTTGAGCCACACATTGAAGATACCGGCAGTCAGCGAACGCACCGCGAAGTAATCGACGGTGCCGAAGTCGTTGAGCGCCTCCATCATCGCCAGCGCCAGGCCGACGGCGATCGCCGGGCGTGCACTGGGCAGCGCCACGCGCCAGAAGCTCTGCCAGCCATTGCAGCCCAGGGTGCGGCTGGCATCGCGCAGTGACGGTGATTGATCGAGAAATGCCGAGCGCGCCAGCATGAAGACATACGGAAACAGCACCAGCGACAGCATCAGGATGGCGCCGCCCAGACTGCGTATCTCGGGGAAGTAGTAATCCTGCGGCGAGTCCCAGCCGAACAGCGCACGCAGCGCGCCCTGGAAGGGCCCGGCATATTCGAAGACATCGGTGTAGATGTAGGCGATGACGTTGGCGGGAATCGCGAACGGCAGCAGCAACGACCACTCGAAGGTACGCCGCAGCGGGAACTGATACATGGTGGTCAGCCACGCCGACACCACGCCCATGCTGCCGCTGAGCACCGCCACGCCGGCCACCAGCGCCAGACTCGTCATGACGTAGTCAGGCAGCACGGTGGAGACGAGGTGCGGCCAGATGCCGTCACCGGCCTGATCACTGCCATCATCGCCGAACAACGCCAGCCAGATGACGGCCAGCACCGGCATCACCACCAGCGCGGCGACCCCCCAGGCCGTCGCGAACCACCCCATGTGCGTGCCCAGGCGCCGCTGACGGCGTCTTATCGCCGCGTCTTCGGCGCCTGACGTGCTGTGAGTCGCGCGCTCCAGGGCGAGCTCCGTCGCGCTGGTTGCCGTGCAGGCTCCCTCTTCAAGGCTCGCACCTCGCTTTGCCAACAGCCGCTTGCCTTGCGTCATCTGTTCTTCCTCACTGACCTGCCAACTGCAATTGCGTCTATTTTACATTGTTCACTCAAACGAAGAGGGGCTGTCGCATCGCGACAGCCCCTCTTCGTTCATGACATCCCACCCGATGGCTTACGCCAGCGGTGAGTGCCGTTACTGGTTGAAGCCGACTTCATTGACCATCTGAGCAGCACGCTTGCGGTATTTGGCGACCTCGGTCAGCGAGAGGTCATCCTGCTTGAACTCGCCCCAGGACGTCAGCAGCTCCGAGCTTTCGGCAGCCGGGTTGGCCGGGTACTCGAAATTGACCTCGGCATACATGTGCTGGGCGGTCTTCTCGGTCAAGAAGCGCATCAGCTTGAGCGCATTCTCTTCGTGCGGCGCGTACTTGGTCATCGCCATGCCGGAGATGTTCATGTGCGTGCCGACACCGTTCTGGTCCGGGAACTCGATGCGTGCCTTCTCGGCCCACGGACGCTGCTCGTCGTTGTCGAGCATCTTGCCGTAGTAGTAGCTGTTGCCGATGGCCACGTCACAGACGTTGTCACGAATCGCCTTGATCTGATCGCGGTCCCCGCCCTGCGGCTTGCGCGCCAGGTTGTCCTTGAAGCCTTCCAGCCATTCGCGGGTCGCTTCCTCGCCGTTGTGGGCGATACGCGAGGCGATCAATGCCACGTTGTAGGGGTGATCACCGGCACGCGAACAGACACGGCCCTTGAGGCTCGGGTCCGCCAGGTCGTCATAGCTTGCGACCTGACCGGCCTCGAGACGCTCGACGCTGGTGTAGAGCACGCGGGCACGGGTGGTGATACCGAACCACTGGTTGTCAGGACCGTGATACTGCTCGGGCAGGTTGGCTTCGATGACGTCGTCATTGACGCTCTTGACCAGCTCTTCGTCGACCAGCTCCTGCAGACGACCGATATCCACCGTCAGCAGGACGTCAGCCGGCGTGTTGCGACCCTCACGCTTGAGACGCTCGGCCAGACCCTGCTTGGCGAATACCACGTTGACCTTGACGCCGGTCTCCTCGGTGAACTCCTTGAGGAACGGCTCGATCAGATAGGCCTGACGATAGGAGTAGACGTTCACCTCTTCCTGGGCTTGCGCCGGCATGGCCGTGACAGCCGTCACGCCGACCAGCGCACTCAACAACAGCTTGCGAGCGGAGGATGCAGAAATCATGGATACAGCAGTCATCGAATACCCCTGTTCAAGGTGTCCTGTCCTGACGAGGACTGCCATTTGCAGACCTGCAGGCCAGTAAAAGCGGAACCATTGTGTCAATGCGAATCATTCTAATCACAAAGCCCTGACACCTGCAACGTGAGTGCAACGCTGATTTGCAGATAATGCAATCCGGCTCAGGTAGGCGAGTTCCGGGAGGCAAGCCCAGCGGGCGACGCCACTGCCGACTGGCATGCGCAGACAAGGCATCACGCCAGTCGGCCGTCCTCCCCCACCGCAGGCAACAGGGGCCTGGCATGGGCGATGGCCTGCTCAAGCGGCATCCCCTGCTGCCAGACACCGGCGAGTGCGTGGCGGAAGGCAGCGGCGCGGGCGGGCAGGCCGCGCTGCTCGACATCGGCAGCGCGCTGCATCACACGTTGCGCGAAGGCGTCTCGATCCACCTCCAGCTCAAGATTGTCGACGCTGACATGAAACGGCTTGCCCACCGCCCGGTGAAACAGCAGTTCCAGCGCTTGCGGCGCGACCTCGACACTCTCGAAGGCACGCTGCTGCTCGGCGTCGCGGCCATCCGGTGCATACCAGTAGCCGTAATCTTCCTCGAGCCGCCGTCTGGCGCCTGCGATGCACCAATGGCTGATCTCATGCAGCGCGCTGGAAAAGAAGCCACGTGCCAGATAGATGCGGTGATAGCCAAGCTCTGATTCCGGGACATGCCTGCCTTCCCCCTGCATGCCGGCCGGAAGATACAGTGGCTCTTCGGGATCACAGCGCAGCAAGGTGTTGAAGGTGTCGCCGAACAGGCCGTCGAACAATGCCATCAAGGTGGCGAGGTCATGCGCACGACGGGGACTCCCGCTGGCGGAATCAGAGCAATGGACGGCAGGTAGGGACTCATGGGACGACACGGCAATTCTCGGCAAGCGCTGGCAGTGTGTGGGCATTCGATGGCGGCAGGAAAACCTGCTCTGTCGGATGGCTCATTGTACGTGGCTAGCGTATAGCGCGTCATTTCAGCTGACAGTGTCGCTTACAGCCGTGATAATTCATCAGCTTGCGTTCATGAAACCTGCTTATCTGCTAGGATGGCGCGCCAAGCAAGAATGATTCTCGATTACTAGCAGGAGCCTGCCGTGCCCCCCGCCGATTCATCCACCCCCTCCAAGCCTCAGACGGCCCCCGGTTCTCCGCCTCCGCCACTGATTCCCCGCGTCAGAGCGGAAACCTCACGCCTGCTGACCCTGGCGCTGCCGATCTGTGGCGCGCAGCTGGCTCAGGCAGGCATGAGTGCCGTGGACGTGTTGATGACGGGACGCTCCTCGGCCACGGACCTGGCAGCCGTGTCGGTGGGCTCAAGCCTGTGGGTGCCCCTGCTGCTGCTGATGGCGGGCACCCTGATGGGTCTGACGCCGGTGGTCGCGCAATTGATGGGGGGCAATCGCAGCGGTGAGGTGCGTGGCAACGTGCATCAATCGCTGTGGATCTCGCTGGTGCTCGGCAGCCTGTCCGGGCTTGCGCTGTGGTATCTGGCCGCGCCGATCTTCACCCTGATGGAGGTGCCTGAGGCCGTGGCCGAGCAGGCGACCCTCTACCTGATGGCCATCGCCTGGGGCATGCCGGGTGCCGCCTTCTATCAGGTCCTGCGCGCCTACTCGGACGGCATGAACCATACCCGCCCGGCACTGATCATCAGCCTGATCGGCCTGATATCGAACATCCCGCTCAATTACGTGCTGATCTACGGGTCTGCGGGCGTGGATGACCTGCTGGGGATCACCCTGCCGGGACTGTTGGGCGACATTCCGGCCATGGGCGCCGCCGGCTGCGGTATCGCCACCGGCCTTGCGATGTGGATCATGTGCCTGAGCATGTTCGCCTACACGCGTTACAGCAGCGCGTATCGCGCCGTGGCGCTGTGGTGCCAGCCCAGCGCCCCCCATTTCAAGCAGATGGGCGAACTGCTCAAGGTCGGCCTGCCGATCGGGATCGCGATCTTCTTCGAGGTCACGCTGTTCACGGTCATCGCCCTGTTCGTGGCCAGCTTCGGCGAGATCAAGGTCGCGGCCCACCAGGTCGCGCTCAACTTCACCTCGCTGCTGTTCATGCTGCCGCTGTCGATGGCGATGGCCCTTACCGTGCGCGTCGGCCACACCATCGGCCGCGGCGACATGCGCGAAGCACGTTTCGTGGCCTGGAATGGCGTGGCCTTCTCGCTGGTGGTGGCGCTGGTGAATGACATCGTGATCTGGGTACTGGCCGAGCCGGCCGTGGCGCTCTACACCAGCAACCTCAAGGTCCAGGTCCTGGCCATGTCGCTGATCACCCTGGCGATGCTCTATCAGGTCTCGGACTCCCTGCAGGTCGCCATGGCAGGGGCACTGCGCGGCTTCAAGGACACGCGCATCATCATGCTGATCACCATGTTCGCCTACTGGGTGGTCGGGCTGGGAGGCGGACACCTGCTGGGTGTCGGCAGTGAGGCCTTTCCGATCTCGCCCTGGCCCATCGAGCAGATGGGCGTCTATGGCTACTGGATCGGCATGGTGGCCGGCCTGACCGTGGCGGCGCTGCTGCTTGGCTGGCGCCTGTGGATCATTGCGCGCCGTGGCGTGCGTGACGAGGCATTGGCGAGCCAGTGATGTCTGACGGATAGCACCTGCATCTCAGCCTGCATCCCAACAGGAAGCTCGGCCTGGATACTGGGCTGACAGCTGCCTGAAACGCCTTGATGAGCAAGCCCCGCGACACCCGACAGGGTGACGCGGGGCTTTTGCGTTTAAACACGAAAAAGCTGATAGACGGTCATTTCGTCCAAGGAGGGGTTACCGTCAAGGCTCTGGCTGTGCTAATGGTTATTCAAGGCAGTGCTCTCTCGCTGACGACACACATGGCAGAAGCGAGAGAACGCACCAGCACACGCCGAGGACGATCGACAAGCTGCTGAGGAGGGTTCGTCATGGGCGTACCAGTATCTTCCCCCCGCTCCGCCAAGGTCATCGACCTGAGTGTCATGCGTGACAGGATGCGTGCACGACGTCGTATTCTCCGGCTGGCGCCGGAACACGACGGGTTGGAAATGCTCTATCAGCTCGACAGCGATCCGGACAGCTATTACAGCATTCCGGTGCTGGCCTGGGGGCTGCGCGAGGATGGTGAAGTCGTCGGCATGGTGCCGTGGATGGAGGGACTGATGCCCTGCCACGAGCTGGAAGACCCGCAGCAGGGGCATTTCGTCGGCTATCGCGACCCGGAAACCGACGAAGTCTTCATGCTGGCGCCTGACCACAAGGTGTTCGAGCTCGAACATGCCGCGGCCTATTACGACTATGAAGTCTCGGACAAGACGACGCTGCTGCAGCAACTGCCGGACACGCTGGGTACCCACGCGCTGTGCATGACCAACGGCGAGACACAGTGGCAGCTCAAGCAGGTCTTCGGCTGGCGTCTCTACAGCGATGGCAACATCGAGGCCTTGCTGGTCGATGAGGCTCGCGTCACCCAGACACCGGTGCTGGCCGGCGACGACTGCCTGTACCCGGGGCGCAGCCGGCATGATGTGGTCTATTTCTTCCAGCGCGCCATCGCCAATCAGATTCGCGAGCAGGACCCGGCGACGCTGGAGGCTCTCGCGCTGATGATGACCGGCGAGAGCGATCAGGTCTGCGTCGAGGTCCATGACCGCGAAGCCTGAGGGCCAGTCATGGCCAGCGATTCAGCGGATGCGGCTCAACTGATGCGGATGTAATACAGGAACTGTTCCGGCGTCTCGTGGCTCAGTTCCAGGGTGTGGCCGAGAAAGGCGCAGAACTTGGGCACATCACGGGTGGTGGCAGGGTCGGTCGCCACTACCCGCAACAGGTCACCCGAGGCAAGCTCACGCACCTTGTTGTGCAGCATCATGATGGGTTCCGGGCAATACAGGCCACTGGTTTCCAGTTCGGCATCGGGCTCGGGCAATGTGATATCGGTCATCGAAGACTCCTGACAATCCTGCCGCCCTGGCTGGCGGCACGTACAAAAAAGGGGAGACAGGCATGATCAAGGTTCTGATCGAACGGCATATCATGCCGGGACTGGAACAGGATTACGAACAGGCCTCGCGTGAAGTCGTACGCGAGGCCACGCATGTCCCGGGCTTCATCTCGGGCGAGAATCTGATGGAAACCGGCCGCGCGGGTCACCGCATCCTGATCACCTCATGGCGCGATGCGCGAGCGTGGCAGGAATGGTCGGTCAGTCCGGCCAGAGATCGCATGATGGCGCGCCTGGCGCCCATGCTATCCCAACCGGAGCGGATAATCCTGCTGGAGCATACCTGAGCGCGCCTCTCCGGCGAGCGAAGGCATCAGACGCCCCCCATACAAGAACCCCACGGCCTGGACAGGCCGTGGGGTTCTTGTATGGGGCATGTGCCACTCGTGCATGCTGATTGAGCAACAGCCAATCAGTGCGTGATGCGCACGTGCACAGTGACCTCTTCACGGTCGTGATACAGATGACGACAGCGAATCTCGGCACCGACGTTGGAGCGCTCGAGACTGGCGGCCAGATAGTCGAGGCAGCGAGAGACTTCCTTCCAGCGCTGCTTCATCGGCAGCTTGAGATTGAAGACGGCCTCGTTGCACCAGCGCTTCTTCAGCCAACGCTCGACCATCTCGGTCACACGAATCGGCTTGTCGACGATATCGCAGACCAGCCAATCCAGGCGCAACGGCGGCTCCCAGGTGAAGCCGTCTTCCTTGAGATGCTCGACCTGCCCTGTCGCCATCAGGTCCTTGTTCATCGGGCCATTGTCGATCGCGAACACGAACATGCCCTTCTCGACCAGCTGGAAGGTCCAGCCACCCGGGGCGGCACCAAGATCCGCTGCCTGCATGCCAGTGGCGATGCGACGCTCCCACTGATCGCGCGGCACGAATTCGTGCCACGCCTCTTCCAGCTTGAGCGTGGAGCGGCTGGGCGCACGACTCGGCGAACGCAGATGACGAATGCCATTAGCATATTCGCTGCGGTTGCCCGGGAAGCTCATGCCCAGCTGGACTTCATCGCCATCTGTCCAGAAGACATGCAACGCCCGACCACCGGCCTTGCGGCGCAGGGCGCCCCGCTTCTTGAGCGCGGATTCCAGCGGACGACCGACGGCCTTGCCCAGCCCCGACAGTGCCTTGCCATCATTGGTATCCGGCATCTCGTGGCGGATCTCCTCGAAGCTCCAGCCGGCGTCGACCACCTGCTGCAGAATCGGCGAGACACGATTCTCCCGCGACATGCCGACCAGCGGCTCCAGTGCCACCAGGGTCTGACGAGCGAAGACCAACGCCTGTAGCGGCATGTCACGATGCAGGGCGTTGGCGGGCTCATCACCCGTCACCACATAACGCACGAAGCCACTGTCGCGTGCCGCAATCGGATAACCCGGCGTGCCGATATACGCCGCTTTCTCGCTGACTTCTGAGGCCAGGTCGGCCTCGAAGCCAGGGCGGCAATACAGCAACAGTTCTTGAGGTTGCATCATCATCTCCAATACAGAAGGCTGGGGAGTCTAGCTTCTCACCGCTGCCTTCTACAAGCGTGCATGTACGTGATGGGGCTGTGACAACGCTCAGGCCGTAGTCATGGGCGCAGCAGACGCCTCACGAAGCGCGTACATCTCTTGCTTTGCGCAACTTTCCTCACCACAAAGAGAACCGCCCCTGCAGCAAGGCTGCAGGGGCGGTTCAGTATAAGTGCCTGACGATGACCTACTCTCACATGGAGAAACTCCACACTACCATCGGCGCTAAGCGGTTTCACTTCCGAGTTCGGCATGGGATCGGGTGGTTCACGCTCGCTATGGTCGTCAGGCGAAACGGTGGCATCTTGCGATGCCTGAGTCTCGAGGCTTGTGGCCTCGCGACTCGCAATATGAATCATGCTGACCGATATGTCTCGATCCTGTCGCAATCCCGGCGTTTGCCTGCGCAAACCCCTTGGGTGTTATATGGTCAAGCCTCACGGGCAATTAGTACTGGTTAGCTCAACACATTG